>NZ_JOEV01000182.1 GCF_000721105.1 Streptomyces cellulosae | reverse complement strand
CCGTGCAGTTCAAGCCCGGCGACACCGTGCATGGGGTGGAGCAACTGGACTGGATGCAGGCGTGGTTCTTCGGTCAGCCGCCCAGGTGACCGCCCGGCGCTGCGCGAACCTCTGGGCCGTGCCTCCGCGGCGTCGGGGTGGGCCGACCGCGTCAGATGCCGGTGCGGTGAGGCCGGCCGTGCCCTTGTCAGTGGTGGCGT
>NZ_JOEV01000181.1 GCF_000721105.1 Streptomyces cellulosae | reverse complement strand
TGACCGCAGAACGCTGGACCCGGGCGCCTCGCGGTGCGGTGGCCCCGGACGAACGCGTCCCGACCGGCCCCGGGACGGCCGGGACGGTGCCGGACGCGCCGGTGCTCGGCAACGGCCGCGCCCCCGGGAGGGAGACGCCCGCGGGCTCGGAGGAAGCACCGGCCGAAGGCATGACCGCAGAACGCTGGACCCGGGCGCCT
>NZ_JOEV01000180.1 GCF_000721105.1 Streptomyces cellulosae | reverse complement strand
GTGCGGTACACGCCGCGTTCCTGGAGCAGGGGGACGACCTGGTCGGCGAAGACGTCGAGGCCGGTCGGGGTGATGTGCGGGGCGAGGATGAAGCCGTCGGCGGCGTCGGCCTGGACGTAGTCGTTGATGGTCTGGGCGACGGTGGCCGGGGAGCCGACGAAGTTCTGGCGGTTGCCGGTCTCGATGACCAGGTCACGGAT
>NZ_JOEV01000179.1 GCF_000721105.1 Streptomyces cellulosae | reverse complement strand
GTGGTACTTGCCGTCGGCCGGGGAAGTGGCCGCTCCCGTCGGGTCCGGTGCGTTCAGGCCGTGGCCCAGTACGGCTTCCATGTCCCGTGACAACGGGGTTAGGGACGGACGCGATTCATCCTGCGTCCGGAGCTGGGGGCCGTGATAGCCGCGGGTTGCGGCGAGGGCGGGGTCGGTCGGGTCGTACCGATGGGCGGTCT
>NZ_JOEV01000178.1 GCF_000721105.1 Streptomyces cellulosae | reverse complement strand
CCGTGCAGTTCAAGCCCGGCGACACCGTGCATGGGGTGGAGCAACTGGACTGGATGCAGGCGTGGTTCTTCGGTCAGCCGCCCAGGTGACCGCCCGGCGGCGCGCGAACCTCTGGGCCGTGCCTCCGCGGCGTCGGGGTGGGCCGACCGCGTCAGATGCCGGTGCGGTGAGGCCGGCCGTGCCCTTGTCAGTGGTGGCGT
>NZ_JOEV01000177.1 GCF_000721105.1 Streptomyces cellulosae | reverse complement strand
GTGCGGTACACGCCGCGTTCCTGGAGCAGGGGGACGACCTGGTCGGCGAAGACGTCGAGGCCGGTCGGGGTGATGTGCGGGGCGAGGATGAAGCCGTCGCTGGCGTCGGCCTGGACGTAGTCGTTGATGGTCTGGGCGACGGTGGCCGGGGAGCCGACGAAGTTCTGGCGGTTGCCGGTCTCGATGACCAGGTCACGGAT
>NZ_JOEV01000176.1 GCF_000721105.1 Streptomyces cellulosae | reverse complement strand
GTGGTACTTGCCGTCGGCCGGGGAAGTGGCCGCTCCCGTCGGGTCCGGTGCGTTCAGGCCGTGGCCCAGTACGGCTTCCATGTCCCGTGACAACGGGGTCCGGGACGGACGCGATTCATCCTGCGTCCGGAGCTGGGGGCCGTGATAGCCGCGGGTTGCGGCGAGGGCGGGGTCGGTCGGGTCGTACCGATGGGCGGTCT
>NZ_JOEV01000175.1 GCF_000721105.1 Streptomyces cellulosae | reverse complement strand
CCACCGCTGCCTCTACCTGGCGTTCGGGTCCATCGGGGGCGTCACCCACACCCACTCCACCCACGCGGTCGCCTTCGCCCAGGCCCGCCGCGCCATACCGGTGCTGGGCACCACCCACGCCGACACCTTCAACGGCCCCATCCCCTGCACCCCCGACCTCACCGCCGAGCAGTGCGCGAAGGACTACGAGTACAACACCGGC
>NZ_JOEV01000174.1 GCF_000721105.1 Streptomyces cellulosae | reverse complement strand
CCACCGCTGCCTCTACCTGGCGTTCGGGTCCATCGGGGGCGTCACCCACACCCACTCCACCCACGCGGTCGCCTTCGCCCAGGCCCGCCGCGCCATACCCGTCCTGGGCACCACCCACGCCGACACCTTCAACGGCCCCATCCCCTGCACCCCCGACCTCACCGCCGAGCAGTGCGCGAAGGACTACGAGTACAACACCGGC
>NZ_JOEV01000173.1 GCF_000721105.1 Streptomyces cellulosae | reverse complement strand
TTGGGGGTGTAGTGCGGCACGATCCGCGGATGCCGCTTCAGCCAGGCCCGGGTGGCCTTGGAAGTGTGCGAGGAGCCGTTGTCCAGGATCAGATGGATCTTCAGCCTGGTTGGAATGCAACGCTGAAGCCGGGCCAGGAACCGGATGAAGTGCGCGGAGTCGTTGCGCTTCAGCTCCTCCATGACCACCTGACCGGTGTGCACGTC
>NZ_JOEV01000172.1 GCF_000721105.1 Streptomyces cellulosae | reverse complement strand
TTGGGGGTGTAGTGCGGCACGATCCGCGGATGCCGCTTCAGCCAGGCCCGGGTGGCCTTGGAAGTGTGCGAGGAGCCGTTGTCCAGGATCAGATGGATCGTCAGCCCGGTTGGAATGCAACGCTGAAGCCGGGCCAGGAACCGGATGAAGTGCGCGGAGTCGTTGCGCTTCAGCTCCTCCATGACCACCTGACCGGTGTGCACGTC
>NZ_JOEV01000171.1 GCF_000721105.1 Streptomyces cellulosae | reverse complement strand
CCCAGTCGCGGGGTTTGAGCTGGTACTTCTCGGAGTCGAGGTATTCCTCGCTGCCGTCCCTGAGCGGGGTGTTCTCGCACAGTTCGTAGCCGCTGTAGATGCCCCAGGTCGGGGAGAGGGTGGCCGCCAGGACCGCGCGGACCTCGAAGGCGGGCCGGCCGCCGTGCTGGAGGTAGGCGTGCAGGATGTCGGGGGTGTTGGTGAAGAA
>NZ_JOEV01000170.1 GCF_000721105.1 Streptomyces cellulosae | reverse complement strand
GATAGTTGCGGGCAGGCCCGCTGTCATGAGGTGACCAGGCGGCTGCTGTTTTCCGGCTGGTGTGGGGTAGGTCGGCTGTCGTGGAGGTGGCTGTTCCCAGTGGCCGACGTAGTCGGTGGCGGGGTCGATCAGCTGGCGAGCGGTATCGTAGTGGCGGTCGTTTCATGCCGGAAATCCGAGGAGGGCGGGCGTGTTGTCCGCCGTTGTT
>NZ_JOEV01000169.1 GCF_000721105.1 Streptomyces cellulosae | reverse complement strand
TTCTTCACCAACACCCCCGACATCCTGCACGCCTACCTCCAGCACGGCGGCCGGCCCGCCTTCGAGGTCCGCGCGGTCCTGGCGGCCACCCTCTCCCCGGCCTGGGGCGTCTACAGCGGCTACGAACTGTGCGAGAACACCCCGCTCAGGGACGGCAGCGAGGAATACCTCGACTCCGAGAAGTACCAGCTCAAACCCCGCGACTGGG
>NZ_JOEV01000168.1 GCF_000721105.1 Streptomyces cellulosae | reverse complement strand
CGTCGGAACGGCCAAACGGCCGCGAGGACAAACCCGGTTGACTGGGAGTCGGACACCGAGAGGTTCTGATAAAGTCAACACCGCCGGAAGGCCGAGAGGCCGGAAAGCAGCCCGCCGACAGGGAATCGGATCAAGAAAACGATCTGATAGAGTCGGAAACGCAAGACCGAAGGGAAGCGCCCGGAGGAAAGCCACGAGAGAGTCTCTCG
>NZ_JOEV01000167.1 GCF_000721105.1 Streptomyces cellulosae | reverse complement strand
CTGGGTTGATAGGCCAGGTGTGGAAGCCCAGTAATGGGTGGAGCTGACTGGTACTAATAGGCCGAGGGCTTGTCCTCAGTTGCTCGCGTCCACTGTGTTGGTTCTGAAACCACGAACAGCCCCATGCCAAGGCCACGGTATGGTGCGGCAGGTTCACAGTTTCATAGTGTTTCGGTGGTTATAGCGTGAGGGAAACGCCCGGTTACATT
>NZ_JOEV01000166.1 GCF_000721105.1 Streptomyces cellulosae | reverse complement strand
GGCCCCGGCGTCGAGGTCGATCTCGACCCGGGTCACTCCGGTGCCGCCGACCTCGACGGGCAGGGCGCGCGGCCGGAACCCGGCGGCGTTCACCGCGACAGTCACCGCGCCCGGCACCAGTTCGGTGAAGGCGAACTCGCCCTGCTCCCCGGTGCTCCCGGTGGCCAGCAGGTCGCCGCGCACGTCGGTGACGATGACCATGGCGTCCTTGACCGGGCTG
>NZ_JOEV01000165.1 GCF_000721105.1 Streptomyces cellulosae | reverse complement strand
GGCCCCGGCGTCGAGGTCGATCTCGACCCGGGTCACTCCGGTGCCGCCGACCTCGACGGGCAGGGCGCGCGGCCGGAACCCGGCGGCGTTCACCGCGACCGTCACCGCGCCCGGGACGAGGTCGGTGAAGGCGAACTCGCCCTGCTCCCCGGTGCTCCCGGTGGCCAGCAGGTCGCCGCGCACGTCGGTGACGATGACCATGGCGTCCTTGACCGGGCTG
>NZ_JOEV01000164.1 GCF_000721105.1 Streptomyces cellulosae | reverse complement strand
CCCTGACCGGAGAGACCGGCGGCGGCGTAGATCACGTCGGCGCCTGCCTCGATCTGGCCGTTGGCGGCACTCTCGCCCTTGTCCGGGCTGGAGAAACCACCCTCCTGAGGCGTCTGCGTCAGGTACTGCGACTCGATCTTGATCTTCGGGTCCACCGACTTGACGCCCTGGACGAAGCCCGCCTGGAACTTGTGGATCAGCGGAATGTCCACACCGCCGATGAAGCCGACATGG
>NZ_JOEV01000163.1 GCF_000721105.1 Streptomyces cellulosae | reverse complement strand
TCCGCCGTACCGCTGCAGCCAGTCCTCCTTCCGCTCCTCGGCCAGCGCCGTGATCCGGTCGGCCTGCGCCTGCGCCGCGTGGTGACGCCACAGCTTGGGATAAGCGTGCGGGCGGTCGATCAAACCGGGCAACTCGCACAACGGCGTGCCGTCGTGGAGAGTCGGCAGGACCGTGCACGCGGTGAAGTCCGTGCCGATGCCGACGACGTGCTCCGCACGAACCCCGGACAGGGCCAGGGC
>NZ_JOEV01000162.1 GCF_000721105.1 Streptomyces cellulosae | reverse complement strand
GCCCTGGCCCTGTCCGGGGTTCGTGCGGAGCACGTCGTCGGCATCGGCACGGACTTCACCGCGTGCACGGTCCTGCCGACTCTCCACGACGGCACGCCGCTGTGCGAGTTGCCCGGTTTGATCGACCGCCCGCACGCCTACCCCAAGCTGTGGCGTCACCACGCGGCGCAGGCGCAGGCCGACCGGATCACGGCGCTGGCCGAGGAGCGGAAGGAGGACTGGCTGCAGCGGTACGGCGGA
>NZ_JOEV01000161.1 GCF_000721105.1 Streptomyces cellulosae | reverse complement strand
GCCTTCCTCACCGAGGGCGGCTTCACCGCCTTCACCACCAACTTCGAGGACCTCGGCGGCCTGCGCCAGCTGCCCGGCCTGGCCGTGCAGCGCCTGATGGCCGACGGGTACGGCTTCGGCGGCGAGGGCGACTGGAAGACCTCCGCCCTGCTGCGCACCATGAAGGTGATGGGCCAGGGCCGGCCGGGCGGCACCAGCTTCATGGAGGACTACACCTACCACCTCGGCCCCGGCACCCCGCG
>NZ_JOEV01000160.1 GCF_000721105.1 Streptomyces cellulosae | reverse complement strand
TGATGGGGCGCGGCAACACCGGGCCGGTCTACCCCTGGTTCGGCAAGGACATCCGCGAGGGCATCAACCTGGCCATCGAGAACTACGCCCTGCTGCGCCGGCTGTGGCGCGAGGACGTCGTGAACTGGGAGGGCACGTTCCGTACGCCGCTCCAGGGGTTCACCTCCACGCCCCGGCCGCTGGACGGCGTGGCGCCGTTCGTCTGGCACGGCTCCATCCGGTCCCCGGAGATCGCCGAGCAGGC
>NZ_JOEV01000159.1 GCF_000721105.1 Streptomyces cellulosae | reverse complement strand
TGTCGTCGTACGCGACGGAGGTCCGCCCGCTGGTCGACAAGCTGAAGCAGCTGAAGGCGGACGCGACCACGTTCGTCGCGTCCGTCAAGGACGACGACGAGTGGGAGTACGACGAGGACAAGGTCGACAAGCACAACCAGATCCGGGATGACATCACGGCGACGGTGGCGGCGTTCTGGGCGGCGGAGCGGACCTGCCACAACAAGATCACCGGTATCTGGGGCGGCACGCAGATGGTCGCCGGGGAC
>NZ_JOEV01000158.1 GCF_000721105.1 Streptomyces cellulosae | reverse complement strand
GGGCGGCGGAGCGGACCTGCCACAACAAGATCACCGGTATCTGGGGCGGCACGCAGATGGTCGCCGGGGACGGGTCGGACCGTAAGGACCAGTACGGGTTCAACGCGGACGATCTGAAGAACGCGAAGCTTCCCTGGGGTGACCCGGTGGAGGAGAAGCATCACTGGTACGAGGTCGGCCACTGGGTGAAGTCGTTCGTGTGGGACGGCCTGATCGTGGACGGCATCTGGGGCACCATCAAGGGTCTGGGCAC
>NZ_JOEV01000157.1 GCF_000721105.1 Streptomyces cellulosae | reverse complement strand
GTGCGCATGGCCGGATCCGTGAAGATGATCCGCGGGTAGTTGCGGTGCTTTTCCGGGACCCGGGAGAAGTCGGTGACCAGGGCGGCGGCCAGCGCGTTCCAGGCCAGGACGTCCCCGCGGCGGCCCTGCACGACGGCCGGGGTGGCGGTGAGGTCGTCCAGGACCCGCTGCAGCTGCGGCTGGACCTTCTGCCGGCCGCGCCGCCGGGCGCGGGTGGTGGTCTTGCCCGCGAGCTGGAAGAGGTAGCCGCGCTCGTCGTCGTCCAG
>NZ_JOEV01000156.1 GCF_000721105.1 Streptomyces cellulosae | reverse complement strand
CCGGCCGTGCCAGGCTCCCCGGGGGGCCGCACCACGACCACCGTCTACAGCGACGGCACCAGCACCTATCCCTCCGCCGACGGCGGCGTGGTGCCCAAGGGCCTGCCGGTGAAGACGGTCTCGCCGGGTGGCGCGGTCAACCAGGTGTCGTACCTCAAGAACGGCGACGTGGCGTCGACCACCGACGCCATCGGTCTGGTGACCACCTACACCTACGACGGCATCGGCCAGGTCCGCACCCAGAAAGTGGTCTCCGACACCTACCCGAACGGCCTGGTGACGACGTAC
>NZ_JOEV01000155.1 GCF_000721105.1 Streptomyces cellulosae | reverse complement strand
GGCCGAAGGCTTCTCCTACTCGTCACCCGAAGCCGCTGTCAAAGACCCGGCCTGGAACTCTCCGAAACCGTCGAGACGCGAGCTGGCCACTGCTTCCGCGGACGTCGCGTGCAAACGGAAGAACAACGTCGTGGGCACGTGGTTCGCCGTCGAAGCGGCTTATGAGACGCGGGACATCCAGGTCAATATCAAGAAAATGACGCGTATCAGGCACAGCATCGACATCGCGGTCCGGAACGCCGCCGCGGTGGGAGCCGCCGGATCGTGACCCGTGGGTGAAGCGGCACCCG
>NZ_JOEV01000154.1 GCF_000721105.1 Streptomyces cellulosae | reverse complement strand
GGCCGAAGGCTTCTCCTACTCGTCACCCGAAGCCGCTGTCAAAGACCCGGCCTGGAACTCTCCGAAACCGTCGAGACGCGAGCTGGCCACTGCTTCCGCAGACGTCGCGTGCAAAGGGAAGAACAACGTCGTGGGAACGTGGTTCGCCGTCGAAGCGGCTTATGAGACGCGGGACATCCAGGTCAATATCGAGAAAATGACGCGTATCAGGCACAGCATCGACATCGCGGTCCGGAACGCCGCCGCGGTGGGAGCCGCCGGATCGTGACCCGTGGGTGAAGCGGCACCCG
>NZ_JOEV01000153.1 GCF_000721105.1 Streptomyces cellulosae | reverse complement strand
ATCTTGATCTTCGGGTCCACCGACTTGACGCCCTGGACGAAGCCCGCCTGGAACTTGTGGATCAGCGGAATGTCCACACCGCCGATGAAGCCGACATGGTCCTTCTTGGTCGCCTTGGCGGCGGCGACACCGGCCAGGTACGACGACTGCTCCTCGTGGAACACCATGTCGGCGACGTTCTTCGTCTTCACGCTGTTGTCGTCGATGATGCCGAAAGTGATCTTCGGGTACTTGGCCGCGACCGTCTTCACGGCCGGCGCGTACACGAAGCCGACACCGATGATCGGGTTG
>NZ_JOEV01000152.1 GCF_000721105.1 Streptomyces cellulosae | reverse complement strand
CTTGGGCACCACGCCGCCGTCGGCGGAGGGATAGGTGCTGGTGCCGTCGCTGTAGACGGTGGTCGTGGTGCGGCCCCCCGGGGAGCCTGGCACGGCCGGGCCGGTGATCGCGGTCTGGTTGCCCGCCGTGTCGTACGTGTACGACGTCAGGTAGGTGGTGTCGGTCGCCGACGCCGACCGGCCGTCACGCTCCGTCAGCAGCTGGTCGTTGCGCGGGTCGGCGGTGGTCAGCTGAGCGGTGGTGTCGTCCGGGTAGTACGTGTAGTACTCGGTGTTGCACTTGTTCGCGGCC
>NZ_JOEV01000151.1 GCF_000721105.1 Streptomyces cellulosae | reverse complement strand
GCCGCGTCGTAGCCGAAGGTCGTGGTGATCGAGGTGGCCGCGTCGACGGGTTCCACCTGCTGGGTGATCGTGCCCGCCGCGTCGTACGTCCAGCGCGTGGTGTGGCCGTTCGCGTCGGTCGCCGCCGTCAGGTTGCCCACGCCGTCGTACTGCTCCGACGTCTGGGCGAGCAGGTTGTTGTTCGCGTCGTACTGCTTGTCGTAGGCGGGGTCGCCCGCGGCGTTGTAGTCGGTCTCGGTCCAGGTGCCGTCAGCCAGGATCGTCTTCTGCTGGTTGCCCTGGAAGTCGTAGG
>NZ_JOEV01000150.1 GCF_000721105.1 Streptomyces cellulosae | reverse complement strand
CTTGGGCACCACGCCGCCGTCGGCGGAGGGATAGGTGCTGGTGCCGTCGCTGTAGACGGTGGTCGTGGTGCGGCCCCCCGGGGAGCCTGGCACGGCCGGACCGGTGATCGCCGTCTGGTTGCCCGCCGTGTCGTACGTGTACGACGTCAGGTAGGTGGTGTCGGTCGCCGACGCCGAGCGGCCGTCGCGCTCGGTCAGCAGCTGGTCGTTGCGCGGGTCGGCGGTGGTCAGCTGAGCGGTGGTGTCGTCCGGGTAGTACGTGTAGTACTCGGTGTTGCACTTGTTCGCGGCC
>NZ_JOEV01000149.1 GCF_000721105.1 Streptomyces cellulosae | reverse complement strand
GCCCGGCACCGACGCCTGACGGTCCGAACTCATGACGTGACAGGTGGAGGTGCCCATGATGGCCACCATCTGCCCCGGCTCCACCGCCTTCGCCGCGGGCGCCGTCACATGCGCGTCCACATTGCCGACACAGACCGTGATGCCCTCCCGCAGACCCGTCCAGGCCGCCGCCTCCGCCGTCAACGTGCCCGCCGCCTCACCCAGTTGGGCGATCGGCTGCTCCAGCTTGTCGGTCACGAAGTCCGTGAAAGCCGGGTTCAGCGCCGCCAGATAGTCGCGAGAGGGGTAGGCGCCGTCC
>NZ_JOEV01000148.1 GCF_000721105.1 Streptomyces cellulosae | reverse complement strand
GCCCGGCACCGACGCCTGACGGTCCGAACTCATGACGTGACAGGTGGAGGTGCCCATGATGGCCACCATCTGCCCCGGCTCCACCGCCTTCGCCGCGGGTGCCGTCACATGCGCGTCCACATTGCCGACACAGACCGTGATGCCCTCCCGCAGGCCCGTCCAGGCCGCCGCCTCCGCCGTCAACGTGCCCGCCGCCTCGCCCAGTTGGGCGATCGGCTGCTCCAGCTTGTCGGTCACGAAGTCCGTGAAAGCCGGGTTCAGCGCCGCCAGATAGTCGCGAGAGGGGTAGGCGCCGTCC
>NZ_JOEV01000147.1 GCF_000721105.1 Streptomyces cellulosae | reverse complement strand
GGACTCGGCGTTCAGTTCCGGCGACCAGGAGCAGGGTGACAACGCCAAGCAGCAGATGGGTGCCGCCAACTTCGACGCGGCTCGCTTCCGCTGAGCCTGTGCGTCGTTCGGTGCGGACTTTCTTTCGACTTTCGGGGAGGCCCAGTCCAACATCCAGGTGGTGATCGGCCGTCTGGAAGAGGTGATCGCGAACCGTGACCGTCAGGTGAAGACGGCGATGGCGGACTTCACGGCGGACGGCGTGGCGGACGAGTACCACGGCAAGGAACAGCGGTGGAACAACGCTTCGCAGGAAGTGAAGAACATCATCGGTCTGCTGAAGTCGACGCTGGAGAAGAACGACGGTACGGCGCAGTCGACGATCCAGCGGGCGAAGGCCGCGGTCGACAACATCGGCTGAC
>NZ_JOEV01000146.1 GCF_000721105.1 Streptomyces cellulosae | reverse complement strand
GGACTCGGCGTTCAGTTCCGGCGACCAGGAGCAGGGTGACAACGCCAAGCAGCAGATGGGTGCCGCCAACTTCGACGCGGCTCGCTTCCGCTGAGCCTGGGCATCGTTCGGTGCGGACTTTCTTTCGACTTTCGGGGAGTGGTGTGTGATGGCGGGTTCGGGTGCTGATCGTCGGTCGTACGACACGGGTGCGTCGGCGGACGCCCAGTCCAACATCCAGGTGGTGATCGGCCGTCTGGAAGAGGTGATCGCGAACCGTGACCGTCAGGTGAAGACGGCGATGGCGGACTTCACGGCGGAC
>NZ_JOEV01000145.1 GCF_000721105.1 Streptomyces cellulosae | reverse complement strand
CTACTCGCCCGGGTGGCCGAGTTCGATGTCGTGACCGTCCACACCCTGACCGTTGACGGTCAGCGCGGTGGCGACCGGCGGGTAGCCGGTGGCGATGACGGTGTACTCGCCGCTGTCGAGGTCGGTGAAGGCGTACGCCCCGTCCGTGCCGGTGGTGGCGGTGCCGATGACGTTGCCGGCCGCGTCGACGAGGGTGACGCGGGCGTCGGCCAGCGGACCGTGCGGTGCCTTCACGACGCCCTGGAGCCGGGCCCCGGCGTCGAGGTCGATCTCGACCCGGGTCACTCCGGTGCCGCCGACCTCGACGGGCAGGGCGCGCGGCCGGAACCCGGCGGCGTTCACCGCGAC
>NZ_JOEV01000144.1 GCF_000721105.1 Streptomyces cellulosae | reverse complement strand
GAGCTGTCGAAGGTGGGACTGGCGATTGGGACGAAGTCGTAACAAGGTAGCCGTACCGGAAGGTGCGGCTGGATCACCTCCTTTCTAAGGAGCACTTCTTACTCGGACCTAGTCCGGGTCAGAGGCCAGTTCATCAGCGAACGTCTGGTGCTGGTTGCTCAAGGGTGGAACGTTGACTATTCGGCGCACTTGACCAGCTTGTCTTCCTAGTACTGCTTCGGCGTGGAACGGGAGGGGAGTGGTCAGGGGTGCCGGGCACGCTGTTGGGTGTCTGAGGGTATGGCCGTATGGCTGCCTTCAGTGCCGGCCCCAGTGCACTCGGACCGTAAGGGTTCGGGGTGATGGGTGGCT
>NZ_JOEV01000143.1 GCF_000721105.1 Streptomyces cellulosae | reverse complement strand
AGCCACCCATCACCCCGAACCCTTACGGTCCGAGTGCACTGGGGCCGGCACTGAAGGCAGCCATACGGCCATACCCTCAGACACCCAACAGCGTGCCCGACACACTCCCCGCTTCCCTCAACGTTCCACACTCACAAGGAGCAGTACTAGAAGGAGAAGACGATCAAGTGCGCCGAATAGTCAACGTTCCACCCTTGAGCAACCAGCACCAGACGTTCGCTGATGAACTGGCCTCTGGACAACCTTGCGGCTGCCTAGAAGTGCTCCTTAGAAAGGAGGTGATCCAGCCGCACCTTCCGGTACGGCTACCTTGTTACGACTTCGTCCCAATCGCCAGTCCCACCTTCGACAGCTC
>NZ_JOEV01000142.1 GCF_000721105.1 Streptomyces cellulosae | reverse complement strand
ACCCCGTTGTCACGGGACATGGAAGCCGTACTGGGCCACGGCCTGAACGCACCGGACCCGACGGGAGCGGCCACTTCCCCGGCCGACGGCAAGTACCACGGCATCCCGATCCCGAAGGGCGGATGCATGGGAGAGGCGGAAGAGAAACTGATGGCAGGTGGCGGAATCATCCAGGATTCCGCCACGGCGATCGACATCAACTTCAACGACTACGTGCGGTCCATGGCCGACCCCAGACTCAAAGCCGCTTTTGCCACATGGTCGGCCTGCATGAAGGCCGAAGGCTTCTCCTACTCGTCACCCGAAGCCGCTGTCAAAGACCCGGCCTGGAACTCTCCGAAACCGTCGAGACGCGAGCTGGCCACTGCTTCCGC
>NZ_JOEV01000141.1 GCF_000721105.1 Streptomyces cellulosae | reverse complement strand
GTTCAGCATCCGGTGTGCCTCGTATGCGTCCTTGCCGAGGCCAAACTGTCGGAGCCGGATGTCGCTGGCGACAAACACAGGCTGGGCACCAAACCGGAAGTGGAGCCACGCCAGCATCAGTAGGAAGTTGATCTCGGTGTCCTCTAGCAGGTGGATCCATCCGTTGTGGAACAGTCCTGCTGGCAGCGACGGGGTCCGCTCCTCCGCCGGCACCATGTAGCGGTCGGGATTGCTGCCACCTCCGTATGGGGCGCCGTGCTCGTGGAGGAGCTGGAACCCTTCGTACTTGCCCCGGCTCTTGTTTCCGTTGGGCAAGTGAACGAGTTGGAACGCGTCTCCGGACAGGCGGTCCATGGCGCTGTGTAGCTGCCGCACCTTCTTATCG
>NZ_JOEV01000140.1 GCF_000721105.1 Streptomyces cellulosae | reverse complement strand
GAACGCGCTGGCCGCCGCCCTGGTCACCGACTTCTCCCGGGTCCCGGAAAAGCACCGCAACTACCCGCGGATCATCTTCACGGATCCGGCCATGCGCACTCTGTACGCCGACTGGAACGCCTCCGCCCGGATCGCCGTGGCACAGCTGCGCATGGAGGCGGCGAAGTATCCCGAGGACCCCCGCCTGATCGAGCTGGTCGGTGAACTGTCCATGCGAGACAAGCAGTTCGCCAAGTGGTGGGGCGAACACCACGTCGCCGCCCGCACGGTGGGCACGAAGACCCTCCATCACCCCGTCGTCGGCGAACTCGTCCTGGACTGGGACACCCTCACCGCCAACACCGACCCCGACCAGCACCTCACCGTCTGGACCGCCGCACCCGGCTCCCCCACC
>NZ_JOEV01000139.1 GCF_000721105.1 Streptomyces cellulosae | reverse complement strand
CCGCCCGGAGGACGTCTACCGGGCGCTGCTGGAGGCCACCGCCTTCGGCACCCGCACCATCATCGAGGCGTTCGAGAGCGCCGGGGTGCCGGTGGAGGAACTCATCGTCGCGGGCGGCCTGATGAAGAACCCGCTGCTCATGCAGATCTACGCCGACGTCACCCGCCGCCCGCTGAGTGTCATCGGCTCCGCGCAGGGCCCGGCTCTCGGTGCGGCGATGCACGCCGCGGTCGCCGCCGGGGCGTACCCCGGCATCCAGGCCGCCGCCCACGCCATGGGCAAGGCCGAGCGGGATGTGTACCGGCCGGATGCGGAACGTGCCGCCGCCTACGACCGCCTGTACGCCGAATACCGCCTCCTGCACGACTACTTCGGCCGTGGCACCAACGAGGTCATGCACCGCCTGCGTCGCCTGCGCGCC
>NZ_JOEV01000138.1 GCF_000721105.1 Streptomyces cellulosae | reverse complement strand
GGCGCGCAGGCGACGCAGGCGGTGCATGACCTCGTTGGTGCCACGGCCGAAGTAGTCGTGCAGGAGGCGGTATTCGGCGTACAGGCGGTCGTAGGCGGCCGCACGTTCCGCATCCGGCCGGTACACATCCCGGTCGGCCTTGCCCATGGCGTGGGCGGCGGCCTGGATGCCGGGGTACGCCCCGGCCGCGACCGCGGCGTGCATCGCCGCACCGAGAGCCGGGCCCTGCGCGGAGCCGATGACACCCAGCGGGCGGCGGGTGACGTCGGCGTAGATCTGCATGAGCAGCGGGTTCTTCATCAGGCCGCCCGCGACGATGAGCTCCTCCACCGGCACCCCGGCGCTCTCGAACGCCTCGATGATGGTGCGGGTGCCGAAGGCGGTGGCCTCCAGCAGCGCCCGGTAGACGTCCTCCGGGCGG
>NZ_JOEV01000137.1 GCF_000721105.1 Streptomyces cellulosae | reverse complement strand
TCCTCCACCGGCACCCCGGCGCTCTCGAACGCCTCGATGATGGTGCGGGTGCCGAAGGCGGTGGCCTCCAGCAGCGCCCGGTAGACGTCCTCCGGGCGGGTCGACAGCGTCAGACCCACCAGCACACCGCTCAGGTCGTGGTCGACCAGGACGGAACGGTTGCCGCTGTGCCAGTCCAGCGCGATCAGCCCGTGCTCGCCGACCTTCTGCCCGGCGGCCAGCGCGGTGAGGTGTTCATGCGGGTCGCGGCCCAGCGCGGCGGCCTCTTCGGCGTACGACGCGGGGAACCCGGTGCGCACGAACCAGCCGAAGATGTCACCGACGCCGCTCTGTCCGGCCTCGTACCCCCACAGGCCCGGCAGGATCCCGCCGTCGACGATCCCGCACATGCCCGGCACCGACGCCTGACGCCCAGTTGGGCGATCGGCTGCTCCAGCTTGTCGGTCACGAAGTCCGTGAAAGCCGGGTTCAGCGCCGCCAGATAGTCGCGAGAGGGGTAGGCGCCGTCCTGCAACTGACCCTTGTAGCCGGCGGTGCAGGCATTGCGGACATACCTGCCGCACAGGCGCCACACGATCCAGTCCGCCGCCTCCAGCCACCGCTCGGTACGGCGGTAGACCTCCGGATCCTCCTCCAGCACCTGCAGCGCCTTGGCGAACTCCCACTCCGAGGAAATCTTTCCGCCGTACCGCTGCAGCCAGTCCTCCTTCCGCTCCTCGGCCAGCGCCGTGATCCGGTCGGCCTGCGCCTGCGCCGCGTGGTGACGCCACAGCTTGGG
>NZ_JOEV01000136.1 GCF_000721105.1 Streptomyces cellulosae | reverse complement strand
AGCTGGGGGCCGTGATAGCCGCGGGTTGCGGCGAGGGCGGGGTCGGTCGGGTCGTACCGATGGGCGGTCTGGTTCCACTTCTGCCGGTAGTCCGGTGTCACCGGCTTGAAATCGAACCCGAACCGCTTCATGCAGGACCTCATGAGTGCCGATCTGGCGCTTTCGATCCGGGCGTTCTCCTGCGGGCTGATCAGATACTTCTCGACGGGAAGTTTCTTGTCGTGAGTGGTGTCGAGCATCGGCACGGCACCGACCCGCGGAGCAGTCGATGTCCGCTGTGCCGGAGGGTTCGGTGCCGCCGACGTGCAACCGGTCGCCGTGCTGCTCAGCGCTGCGAGTACGGCGAAGACCGCGAGGGTGGTCGGGCGTTCCGAGGCCATGTGAGGCGTCCTTTGTCGCTGTTGCTCTGACGACGGGCGGGTAGCGGCGTCCCCGCGTGAATCGGCGGGGACGCCGCTACCACCGTGGCTGGTCCTGCAAGGAGGCCTTACGGGCAGACGGCGTAGAAGTCGAAG
>NZ_JOEV01000135.1 GCF_000721105.1 Streptomyces cellulosae | reverse complement strand
AGCTGGGGGCCGTGATAGCCGCGGGTTGCGGCGAGGGCGGGGTCGGTCGGGTCGTACCGATGGGCGGTCTGGTTCCACTTCTGCCGGTAGTCCGGTGTCGCCGGCCTGAAGTCGAACCCGAACCGCTTCATGCACGACGTCATGAGTGCCGATCTGGCGCTTTCGATCCGGGCGTTCTCCTGCGGGCTGATCAGATACTTCTCGATGGGAAGTTTCTGATCGCGAGTGGTGTCGAGCACCGGCACGGCACCCACCCTTGGAGCAGCCCCTGTCCGCTGTGCCGGAGGGTTCGGTGCCGCCGACGTGCAACCGGTCACCGTGCTGCTCAGCGCTGCGAGTACGGCGAAGACCGCGAGGGTGGCCGGGCGTTCCGAGGCCATGTGAGGCGTCCTTTGTCGCTGTTGCTCTGACGACGTGCGGGTAGCGGCGTCCCCGCGTGAATCGGCGGGGACGCCGCTACCACCGTGGCTGGTCCTGCAAGGAGGCCTTACGGGCAGACGGCGTAGAAGTCGAAG
>NZ_JOEV01000134.1 GCF_000721105.1 Streptomyces cellulosae | reverse complement strand
GACGGTGTCCTCGATCATGATCAGGTCGAAGCAGGCCCGCTCCATCGACTGGGCCATGTCGACGTAGAACCTGCCGTTGGCCCAGTTCTTCACGTCCGGGGAGGCCCACTCACTGTCCCACTCCGGCGGGATGAAGTTCATGAACCAACCCAGGTGGAATTTCTTCGTCATCGTGCCCGTCCTCAGAACTCGCGGAGCGTGTCGCGCAGGGTGGATTGGGTGTATTCGGTGCGAGTGAGGCCCTGGCGCTGGAGCTCGGGGACGAGGCCGTCGCAGATGTCGCTGATGTACTGCCGGGAGAGGTCGCGACCGCCCTTGTTGATCAGGAAGCCGTCGCCGCCGATCTCCTCCATGGCCTCGCCCATCTTCTTGGCGACCTGCCGCAGTGTCTTGGGGCCGGGGCTGCCGTCGCCGCGCATGAAGTACTCAAGGGATCCGCGTTCGCCGTTGGTGGTCAGGTCCTCGGGGAGCGGCTCGTCCAGGTCGAACTGCTTGAAGTCGATCTCCGTGTTGGAGGAGATGTTCACCAGCGACTTCTCGATGTACGACGGGTGGTGGTGAAGCCGCTCGACCTCGGCGCGGGCTTCGGCTTCGGTGGCGGCGATGGTGGGGGAGACGACGAAGAGGAGTTTGATGTCGTCGGGGTTGCGGCCGGCCTGTTCGGCGCGGGCGCGGATGTCG
>NZ_JOEV01000133.1 GCF_000721105.1 Streptomyces cellulosae | reverse complement strand
ACGGCACGCGGTTGGTGGGGCTGCTGGAGCAGGTGCGGCCCGACGAGGTCTACCACCTGGCCGCCCAGTCCCACGTACGGGTCTCCTTCGACGAGCCGGAGTTCACCGGCAACACCACCGGCCTGGGCACCATCCGCCTCCTCGAAGCCATCCGCAACACCGGCCTGAACTGCCGCTTCTACCAGGCCTCCAGCTCCGAGATGTTCGGCGCCGCACCCCCGCCCCAACACGAGAACACCCCCTTCCACCCCCGCTCCCCCTACGGCGTCGCCAAGGTCTACGCCTACTGGGCCACCCGCAACTACCGCGAGGCCTACGGCATGTACGCCGTCAACGGCATCCTCTTCAACCACGAATCACCCCGCCGCGGCCCCACCTTCGTCACCCGCAAGATCGCCACCGCCGCCGCCCGCATCAAAGCCGGCCTCCAGGACACCGTCCACCTCGGCAACCTCGACGCCCGCCGCGACTGGGGCTACGCCGCCGAATACGTCCACGCCATGTGGCTCATGCTCCAACAGGACCAACCCGACGACTACGTCATCGCCACCGGCACCAGCCACAGCGTCCGCGACTTCGCCGAACACTGCTTCGCCCACCTCGGCCTCGACTACCGCGACCACATCCGCTTCGACGAACGC
>NZ_JOEV01000132.1 GCF_000721105.1 Streptomyces cellulosae | reverse complement strand
CGACATCCGCGCCCGCGCCGAACAGGCCGGCCGCAACCCCGACGACATCAAACTCCTCTTCGTCGTCTCCCCCACCATCGCCGCCACCGAAGCCGAAGCGATCGCCGCTCATCAACGTTTCGGCCAGTCGGACTTGTTCGTGGAGAAGGCACTCGTGGGCATCTCGTCGAACACCGAGATCGACTTCAAGCAGTTCGACCTGGACGAGCCGCTGCCCGAGGGTCTGACCACCAACGGCGAACGCGGATCCCTCGAGCACTTCATGCGCGGCGACGGCACCCCCGGCCCCAAGACCCTGCGTCAGCTCGCGATCGCGGCGAGCTCGTTCGGCCTGGAGTTCATCGGCACGCCTGAACAGGTCGCCGACCAGATGCAGGCCGTGATGGAGCAGGTCGGCGGCGACGGCTTCCTCATCCACCGCCGGGGCCTGACGCGCAAGTACATCTCCGACATCTGCGACGGCCTCGTCCCCGAGCTCCAGCGGCGGGGGCTGACCCGCACCGAGTACAGCGGGTCCACGCTGCGCGAGACGCTCGGCGAGTTCTGAAAGGAAGACGAACATGCCGCAGATGTTCCACCTGGGTTGGTTCATGAACTTCACGCCGCCGGACTGGCAGTCCGAGTGGGCTTCGCCGGACGTGAAGAACTGGGCCAACGGAAAGTTCCACGT
>NZ_JOEV01000131.1 GCF_000721105.1 Streptomyces cellulosae | reverse complement strand
GCGCGAACCTCTGGGCCGTGCCTCCGCGGCGTCGGGGTGGGCCGACCGCGTCAGATGCCGGTGCGGTGAGGCCGGCCGTGCCCTTGTCAGTGGTGGCGTGGGCGAGGCAGCAGGGCGAACGCGCTCTCCGCGATCGAGGTCAGGCGGTCGGGGCTGTGGCCGGCCGCGCCTATGACATCGATCCCGCGGATGATGGTCAGCAGAAGGTATGCAAGGTCGTCGGGATCCGCGTCGGGGTCGATGTCGCCGTTGCGCTGCGCTGCTCGCACACACTCGGCCACCGCCGTGGCGACCGCGGAGAAGCAGTCGTTGGCCAGGCGTTCCACCTCGGGGTCGGAGGCGCCGAGCTCCAGGGCCATCTTGGCGGCGAAGCAGGCCGCCGCCGCCCGGTCGGGGGCGGGGGGTACGTCGGCGGCGAGTGGCACCCCGTGGACGGCGCGGAGCAGGTACGCGTGCAGTCGTTCCAGGGCGCCCTCGTCCGGTCCGGCGAGTGCCTTCGGCGCGAACTGCCCCAGCCGGGCGAAGTACCCGCCCATCGCCTGCAGCAGCACGCCGTGCTTGCCGTCGAACGCGGCATAGAGGCTGCCGCGGCCCAGGCCGGTGGCGGCGCTGATGTCGTCGACGCTCGTGCCGTTGTAGCCCGAGGCGCGGAACTGCCGCTCGGCGGCATGCAGGACGTGGTCGCGGTCGAAGCTTCGTGGTCTCGCCATACACAGAAGGTAAAGCCGACCC
>NZ_JOEV01000130.1 GCF_000721105.1 Streptomyces cellulosae | reverse complement strand
CCGGACGTGAAGAACTGGGCCAACGGCAGGTTCTACGTCGACATGGCCCAGTCGATGGAGCGGGCCTGCTTCGACCTGATCATGATCGAGGACACCGTCATGGTGGCCGACGCCTACGGCGGCACGATGGAAGGGGCGCTGAAGCACTCGGCGTTCGCGCCCAAGCAGGACCCGATCCCGCTGGCCGTTCTGCTCGCCGCCAACACAGCCAAGATGGGTGTGGTGGCGACGATGTCGACGTCGTTCTACCCGCCGTATCTGCTGGCCCGTGCCTGCTCCACCGTCGACTCCATCGCAGAGGGCCGATTCGGCTGGAACATCGTCTCCTCCGCCGAAGACCGCGCCGCCCAGAACTTCGGCCTCAAAGGCCTGCCCGAACACGACGAGCGCTACAACGTCGCCGAAGAATACTTCGACGTCGTCAACCAGCTCTGGGACTCCTGGGAGCCCGACGCGGTCGTCATGGACCGTGAGACCAACACCTTCGCCGACTACCGCAAAGTCCGCACCATCGACTTCGAGGGTAAGTACTTCAAGTCCCGCGGCCCCCTCAACACCGTCCCCTCACCCCAGCACCGCCCCGCGTTCCTCCAGGCGGGAGCCTCCCCCCGCGGACGCGCCTTCGCCGCCGGCGCCGCCGACGCGATCATCGCCGTCGGCACCGGCATCGCAGGGATGAAGGAGTACCGCGACGACATCCGCGCCCGCGCCGAACAGGCCGGCCGCAACCCCGAC
>NZ_JOEV01000129.1 GCF_000721105.1 Streptomyces cellulosae | reverse complement strand
GTTCCACCTGGGTTGGTTCATGAACTTCACGCCGCCGGACTGGCAGTCCGAGTGGGCTTCGCCGGACGTGAAGAACTGGGCCAACGGAAAGTTCCACGTCGACATGGCCCAGTCGATGGAGCGGGCCTGCTTCGACTTCATGATGATCGAGGACACCGTCATGGTGGCCGACGCCTACGGCGGCACCATGGAAGGCTCCCTCAAGAACGCCGTCTTCGCACCCAAACAGGACCCGATCCCGCTGGCCGTCATGGTCGCCGCCAACACGACCAAGATGGGCGTGGTCGCGACGATGTCGACATCGTTCTACCCCCCGTATCTGCTGGCCCGCGCCTGCTCCACCATCGACTCCATCGCAGAGGGCCGATTCGGCTGGAACATCGTCTCCTCCGCCGAAGACCGCGCCGCCCAGAACTTCGGCCTCGAAGGCCTGCCCGAACACGACGAGCGCTACAACGTCGCCGAAGAATACTTCGACGTCGTCAACAAGCTCTGGGATTCGTGGGAGCCCGACGCGGTCGTCATGGACCGCGACACCAACACCTTCGCGGACTACCGCAAGGTCCGCACCATCGACTTCGAGGGTAAGTACTTCAAGTCCCGCGGTCCGCTGAACACCGTGCCTTCACCCCAGCACCGCCCCGCCTTCTTCCAGGCCGGAGCCTCCCCCCGCGGACGCGCCTTCGCCGCCGGCGCCGCCGACGCCATCATCGCCGTCGGCACCGGCACCGCAGGAATGAAGGAGTACCGCGACGACATCCGCGCCCGCGCCGAACAGGCCGGCCGCAACCCCGACGACATCAAACTCCTCTTCGTCGTCTCCCCCACCATCGCC
>NZ_JOEV01000128.1 GCF_000721105.1 Streptomyces cellulosae | reverse complement strand
GCCGACGCGATCATCGCCGTCGGCACCGGCATCGCAGGGATGAAGGAGTACCGCGACGACATCCGCGCCCGCGCCGAACAGGCCGGCCGCAACCCCGACCACATCAAGCTCCTCTTCTGCGTCTCGCCCACCATCGCCGCCACCGAGGCCGAAGCCCGCGCCGAGGTGGAACGGCTGACCTCGTCCGACGTCTACATCGAGAAGACCCTGGTCAGCATCTCGGCCAACACCGAGATCGACTTCAAGCAGTTCGACCTGGACAAGCCGCTGCCCGAGGGCCTGACCACCAACGGCGAACGCGGATCCCTCGAGCACTTCATGCGCGGCGACGGCACCCCCGGCCCCAAGACCCTGCGTCAGCTCGCGATCGACTGGGCCAAGACAGGCGTCGAGTTCGTCGGGACCGCGGAGCAGGTCGCGAAGCAGATGGGCGAGGCGATGGAGGAGATCGGCGGCGACGGCTTCCTCATCATGAAGCCCGGCTGGGACCTGAACCGGAAGTACATCCATTCGATCACCGACGGCCTGGTCCCCGAGCTCCAGCGCCTGGGTCTCACCCGCACCGAGTACACCAAGTCCACCCTGCGCGAGACGCTCCGCGAGTTCTGAGCCCCCCGCAGGCATTCCCGGAGTCCACGAGAACCGCGCCAGGACCGAGTAGGAGACATCATGCCGAAGAAGTTCCACATGGGTTGGTTCATGAACTTCATCCCGCCGGAGTGGGACAGCGAGTGGGCCTCTCCGGACGTGAAGAACTGGGCCAACGGCAGGTTCTACGTCGACATGGCCCAGTCGATGGAGCGGGCCTGCTTCGACCTGATCATGATCGAGGACACCGTC
>NZ_JOEV01000127.1 GCF_000721105.1 Streptomyces cellulosae | reverse complement strand
AACAACGGCGGACAACACGCCCGCCCTCCTCGGATTTCCGGCATGAAACGACCGCCACTACGATACCGCTCGCCAGCTGATCGACCCCGCCACCGACTAAGAGATCGTCTCAACTGGCTTGATCACTAGGCTGGCGGCCGTGATGACGATGGTGAGGCGTCTGGTGCCGGACGGGTTGTGGGAGTTGTTTCAGCGAGTGGTCCCGGCTGCGCCGGTGCGTTCGCAGGGTGGTGGCCGACGCCGCTACGGTGATCGCGAAGTGCTGGCGGCGATCCTGTTTGTGGCCACGACGGGGTGTACCTGGCGGCAACTGCCGCCGGTCTTCGGCCCGTCCGGGCCGACCGCGCACCGGCGGTTTACCGAGTGGAGCCGGGCCCGAGTATGGGGCAAGCTCCACCGCCTGGTCCTGGACGAACTCGGCGCGCGTGGCGAGTTGGACTGGTCCCGGTGCGCCATCGACTCTGTGAACCTGCGCGCGACGAAAGGATGACAGCGGGCCTGCCCGCAACTATCCCCATGACCAGGCAACCCAGCGCCCTGTCCCGCTGACACCCACCCAATGCCACCAACGCGCCCGCTCACACTACGTAACCGCATTCGCTGAGTCGGCCGTCCGGTCCCCGTGTCCAGTGGACGGTCGCGGCATCGGTAAAGGAGAAGGTGACCGGGCTGACGCCCCAGGAAGCAGCTGGCGTGCATGCCTTGGATCCCCACATTACGGTGGTTGGGTAAGGCTCGGAGGTTTCAGCATCGGGAGGTACCCGTGACGTACGCAGACATCGAAACCCTGCAAGAAGAAGTCGACCAGTCCCGAATTCTCCGGAGAACTGTCGACCACACCGTCGGCGACGGAATCATTCAGGCCACCAGCGAAGCGTACCGCCACGCCTGGCCGAGGAAACTCAACGGTTCACTGATCCTCACGCTGAACAACTGGTCCGGGATGCGGCCCGACTCCAAAGTGTGGGTGAGCGCCACAGAAGCAAAGGTGCTGGGCGACGCCACCGCCGGAGGCTTCATGGGAGACGCCGTCTTCACGGTTCACAACATCGTTCCCCTGGATGGGAAGATCCAATTCCGCGTCAACATCGCTTTTGGACAGCCCCTCGCACTCATTACAGACTTCTGGGTTATCCACTTCTGAGACAACGCAGAAACCGCCAAGACCCGGGGTGGCGACGCGCTTCGGGCCGATCCTGACGATCGCCGAGGCCGGTGGGAACAGCCACCTCCACGACAGCCAACCTACCCCACACCAGCCGGAAAACAGCAGCCGCCTGGTCACCTCATGACAGCGGGCCTGCCCGCAACTATCCCCATGACCAGGCAACCCAGCGCCCTG
>NZ_JOEV01000126.1 GCF_000721105.1 Streptomyces cellulosae | reverse complement strand
CCTCGGGCAGGCCCCAGATGTCGGAGGTGATCTCCTCGTCCGGAGTGGTCGTCGCGATGCCCTGCCGGGCCTTGATCAGGTCGTAGCGGTCCTCCATTTCCTTGATGAGTACGGGCAGCAGTTCGGCAGCCTGCTCGGGGTCGGTGGCCAGCGCCGACAGTCGTGGAGCGAAGGGCGCCAGCTCCACGCCACGCTTGCAGTCGATGCCGACCAGGGCGACGGACTGTCGGGCGAGTCCGGCCACGAGATGCCGCAGGTACATGGACTTGCCTGACAGCGTCGCGCCGAGGGTGAGACCGTGCGGCACGGTCCGGTAGTCGCGTACGAAGGGAGTGGCGTCCTCCCGCAGCGCCACCGGGACCTTGAGGAACCCGTCCGCAGCCTTGCGCGGCATCCGGACCTTGCGCAGCACGTCGAAGCCGACGAGCCGCAGTTCGACGACACCGGGCTTGATGGTGGTGACGTAGACGGCGTGAACTCCCCAGGCGTGTCGAAGCCGTTCGGCGGAGGCGGCGACGTCGGCGGGTTCCTGTCCCGGGGCGAGCCGCAGACGAAGCCGCAGTCCGGTCGACGTGGGTCGGATGATCCCGCGCCGAGGCGGGACGGGCCGGACGTCCCGTCGGGTGGTGGCCTTGACCGCCAGGACCCGCAGTCGGGAGGGCGCCACGGTCAGGCCGCAGGCTTCCATGACCGAGCTGTACGAGCTGAGCAGCCGGGCCGTGGATATAGGCAGGCCGACCGTGGACCAGTAGACCCTGGGGTGGTTGGCCCGGGCGTAGGCAGCCCCGCCGCCGAGCGCGGCGACAGGACCACCCACCTCCAGAAGCGTTGCCAGGTCGGTCATCAGGCCGAGGCCCCCATGGTGGCCGGGAA
>NZ_JOEV01000125.1 GCF_000721105.1 Streptomyces cellulosae | reverse complement strand
AGAGGTCCTAACAAAGGCGTTGGACGTGTCTGTGGGTGATGAGGCAGGTGGCGAGGCCGAGGAAGGCTTCGTGGATGTCGTCGCGTCGTTCCCAGCGGATCCGCAGGCGGCGGAACCCGTGCAGCCAGGCGATCGTGCGCTCGACCACCCAACGGAAGACGCCCAGGCCAGAGCCGTGTTCCTGGCCTCGTTCGGCGATCACCGGGGTGACACCTCGCGCCCGGACAAGGCGCCGGTACTTGTCGTGGTCGTAGCCCCGGTCAGCGAGCAGGGCATCAGGGCGCCGGCGCGGGCGGCCGACGACACCAGCGACTGCCGGGACCTTGTCGAGCAGGGGCAGCAGCTGGGTGACGTCGTTGCGGTTGCCGCCGGTCAGCGATACCGCGAGCGGGATGCCCTGACCGTCGGTGAGGACGTGGTGCTTGCTGCCCGGCCGTGCGCGGTCGACCGGGCTGGGCCCGCTTTTGGGCCGCGCCGAGCGGCCCGTACGTGGGAGGAGTCGATCACCGCCCGCGACCAGTCCAGCTTCTTCGCCGCCCGCAGCTTCTTCAGCAGCACAAGATGCAGTTCGTCCCACACGCCGGCCTCGTTCCATGCGGCCAGGCGTCGCCAGCACGTCATGCCCGAGCCGAAGCCGAGCTCCTGGGGCAGGTACTCCCATTGGATGCCCGTGTGCAGCACGAACAGGATTCCGCACAAGGCCTGCCGGTCGGGTATCCGAGGCCGGCCCTCCACCAGCTTCGGCCCCGGCTCGGGCAGCAACGGCTCGATAAGCGACCACAGTTCGTCCGAGACGATCCATGGACGCGACTCCCTCTTTCCCACGACAGGACCAACGAGCAACCAGGTCGACAGTCACATGATCAACAACTTCTGTTAGGACCTCT
>NZ_JOEV01000124.1 GCF_000721105.1 Streptomyces cellulosae | reverse complement strand
ACATCATCGGTCTGCTGAAGTCGACGCTGGAGAAGAACGACGGTACGGCGCAGTCGACGATCCAGCGGGCGAAGGCCGCGGTCGACAACATCGGCTGACAGTCGGTGGCGTGGAGTCCGCGGGTGTAGTTGATTGTCGCGAGCAACGGGGGTTTCTCGGTGTCGGGCTGGGATCTGAAGCCGCAAGGTATCTCGCATGTCCTGAAGACGACCGGTGATACGGCGTCGGACCTGGAGAAGTACGCCAAGGCGTTCGGCGAGCATCTGACGTCGGCTGCGACCAGCGCCGGCACGATCTCCGCCGAGGGCGGTGGCGGCGGCGAGGGCGGCGCGAAGCCCGCGGGCGGTCTCGTCGCGCTTGCGCTGTCGCAGTACGCGGAGCGGGCGTCGAAGGACCTGCAGTACGTCGCGGCGCGGGCGGGCAAGTCGTTGCAGGGTGCGGTGGACGCGACGACGGCCTACCTGAACGGTGATCAGGAGATGGCCGCGGAGGCGCAGCGCAAGGCGCTGGCCGAGCCGAAGCTCGACATGCCGGGGGTGGGCAAGTCGTGATCCAGCCGGCCCAGATTCCTCAGTTCACAGGCAACCTGGCCCAGCTGGAGACGGATTACGCGGACCTGAAGAAGGACGCGGGTGACGTCCGTAAGACGGGCGAGGATGTCCACTCCCAGTTCCAGGGGTTGTCGGCGTACTACACGGCTCCGGAGGCGGAGCAGCTGTTCGCGACGACGAAGCCGGTGAAGGACCGGGCGGACGATTTCGCCACGGACCTGGAGACGGTGTCGGGGGCGCTGTCGTCGTACGCGACGGAGGTCCGCCCGCTGGTCGACAAGCTGAAGCAGCTGAAGGCGGACGCGACCACGTTCGTCGCGTCCGTCAAGGACGACGACG
>NZ_JOEV01000123.1 GCF_000721105.1 Streptomyces cellulosae | reverse complement strand
GCCGCCTACGACCGCCTGTACGCCGAATACCGCCTCCTGCACGACTACTTCGGCCGTGGCACCAACGAGGTCATGCACCGCCTGCGTCGCCTGCGCGCCAACTCGATGTGAAAGGCCCACTCACCATGACGACACCCACCACCAAGCCGTACGACTCCCAGGAGATCTGGTTCCTCACCGGCAGCCAGGGCCTGTACGGCGATGACGTGCTGAGCCAGGTGGCTCATCAGTCCCGGCAGATCGCCGAACGTTTCGATGCGGCCGAGCCGATCCCCGTGCGGGTCGTGTGGAAGCCGGTCCTCACGGATGCCGAGTCGATCCGGCGGATGTGCCAGGAGGCGAGCGCTTCCGACGCCTGCGTGGGTGTGATCGTGTGGATGCACACCTTCTCACCGGCGAAGATGTGGATCGCCGGACTCAGCGTGCTGGGCCGGCCCGTGCTCCACCTGCACACGCAGTACAACCTGTCGCTGCCCTGGTCGAGCATCGACATGGACTTCATGAACCTCAACCAGGCCGCCCACGGCGACCGCGAGTTCGCCCACATCGAGTCCCGGCTCGGCATCGACCGCAAGATCGTCGCCGGTCACGCCACCGACCCGCGCGTGATCAGACGGATCGCCGCCTGGTCGCGGGCCGCCATGGGCCGCCACGCCTCGCGCACCCTGCGACTGGCCCGCTTCGGCGACAACATGCGCGACGTCGCGGTGACCGAGGGCGACAAGGTCGAGGCGCAGATACGGTTCGGGTTCTCCGTGAACACCTACGCCGTCAACGACCTGGTCGCCGTCGTCGACGCCGTCAAGGACAAGGCGGCCGCCGAACTCGCCGCCGAGTACGTCGAGTCCTACGACGTCGTCCCGGCCCTGCGCCCCGGCGGCATCCGCCACGACTCACTCCTGTACGCGGCCCGCCAGGAACTGGGCCTGCGCGCCTTCCTCACCGAGGGCGGCTTCACCGCCTTCACCACCAACTTCGAGGACCTCGGCGGCCTGCGCCAGCTGCCCGGCCTGGCCGTGCAGCGCCTGATG
>NZ_JOEV01000122.1 GCF_000721105.1 Streptomyces cellulosae | reverse complement strand
CGGGGAGAGGGTGGCCGCCAGGACCGCGCGGACCTCGAAGGCGGGCCGGCCGCCGTGCTGGAGGTAGGCGTGCAGGATGTCGGGGGTGTTGGTGAAGAAGTTCGGCCGCATGTAGGCGGCCGCCTCGCCCGACAGTTCGCCCAGGTACTCGGTCAGCTCCTCCTTGGTGGTGCGCCAGGTGAAGTACGTGTACGACTGCTGGAAACCGATCTGGGCCAGGGTGTGCATCATCGCGGGCCGGGTGAACGCCTCGGCCAGGAAGATCACGTCGGGGTCGGTGCGGTTGATGTCCGCGATCACCCGCTCCCAGAACACCACCGGCTTGGTGTGCGGATTGTCCACGCGGAAGATCCGCACCCCGTGGTCCATCCAGTGCCGCAGCACCCGCAGCGTCTCCGCGACCAGACCGTCCATGTCGGCGTCGAAGGCGATCGGGTAGATGTCCTGGTACTTCTTCGGCGGGTTCTCCGCGTACGCGATCGTCCCGTCCGGCCGGTGGTGGAACCACTCCGGGTGTTTGTGCACCCAGGGGTGGTCGGGGGAGCACTGC
This sequence comes from Streptomyces cellulosae, assembly GCF_000721105.1. GTDB lineage: Bacteria > Actinomycetota > Actinomycetes > Streptomycetales > Streptomycetaceae > Streptomyces > Streptomyces cellulosae_A. The sequence goes on along the minus strand of NZ_JOEV01000122.1, from coordinate 498 downwards.
AGGGCGAAGTCCAGCGCGATCTCCAGGCCCTCCTCGCGGGCCCGGGCGACGAACCCGTCGAAGTCCTCCAGGGTGCCCAGGTCCGGGTGGACCGCGTCGTGACCGCCCTCCGGCGAGCCGATCGCCCAGGGCACGCCCACATCGTCGGGCTCGGGGGAGAGGGTGTTGTTGCGGCCCTTGCGGAAGGTGTGCCCGATCGGATGGATCGGCGGCAGGTAGACCACGTCGAAGCCCATCCGCGCGATCGCCGGCAGCCGGCGGGCGGCGGTACGGAACGTGCCGTGCGGGCGTTCGGGCGTGCCCTCGGAGCGCGGGAAGAACTCGTACCAGGCGCCGTACAGCGCCCGCTCGCGCTCCACCAGCAGCGGCAGCGTCTGCGAGGCGGTGACCAGTTCCCGCAGCGGATGCCGGGACAGCACCGCGTCCACCTCCGGCGTCAACGCCGCCGCCAGCCGGGCCGCCGCGGGGCGGCTCCCGTCCCGCAGGGCCTCGACGGCG
>NZ_JOEV01000121.1 GCF_000721105.1 Streptomyces cellulosae | reverse complement strand
GCCGCCTACGACCGCCTGTACGCCGAATACCGCCTCCTGCACGACTACTTCGGCCGTGGCACCAACGAGGTCATGCACCGCCTGCGTCGCCTGCGCGCCGAGGCATCCGCCTGAGCAGCACCGCCCTCTGCCCGGCAGCCAACTGCTCGGTGGCCGCCTGCCTTTGGAAGGAAGAACCCTCATGGAAACCAACGTCACCCCCTACCCCGACCACGAGATCTGGTTTCTCACCGGAAGCCAGGGCCTGTACGGCGACGACGTCCTGCGTCAGGTCGCCGACCAGTCCCGGAGCATCTCCGAGACCCTCGGCCGGCCCGGCAAGGTCCCGGTTCGCATCGTGTGGAAGCCGGTCCTCACGGATGCCGAGTCGATCCGGCGGATGTGCCAGGAGGCGAGTGCCTCCGACGCCTGCGTGGGTGTGATCGTGTGGATGCACACCTTCTCACCCGCCAAGATGTGGATCGCCGGACTCAGCACCCTGGACCGGCCGCTGCTGCATCTGCACACGCAGTACAACCTGTCGCTGCCCTGGCCGAGCATCGACATGGACTTCATGAACCTCAACCAGGCCGCCCACGGCGACCGCGAGTTCGGCCACATCGAGTCCCGGCTCGGCGTCGACCGTAAGATCGTCGCCGGTCACGCGACCGACCCGCGGGTCGTCCGACGTATCGCGGCCTGGGCCCGCGCCGCCATCGGCCGCCACGCCTCGCGCACCCTGCGCCTCGCGCGCTTCGGCGACAACATGCGCGACGTGGCCGTGACCGAGGGCGACAAGGTCGAGGCGCAGATACGGTTCGGGTTCTCCGTGAACACCTACGCCGTCAACGACCTGGTGGCCGTCGTCGACCAGGTCGAGGACAAGGCGGCCGCCGAACTCGCCGCCGAGTACGTCGAGTCGTACGACGTCGTTGCGGCCCTGCGCCCCGGCGGCATCCGCCACGACTCACTGCTGTACGCGGCCCGCCAGGAACTGGGCCTGCGGGCCTTCCTCACCGAGGGCGGCTTCACCGCCTTCACCACCAACTTCGAGGACCTCGGCGGCCTGCGCCAGCTGCCCGGCCTGGCCGTGCAGCGCCTGATG
>NZ_JOEV01000120.1 GCF_000721105.1 Streptomyces cellulosae | reverse complement strand
GTCCCCGGCGACCATCTGCGTGCCGCCCCAGATACCGGTGATCTTGTTGTGGCAGGTCCGCTCCGCCGCCCAGAACGCCGCCACCGTCGCCGTGATGTCGTCCCGGATCTGGTTGTGCTCGTCGACCTTGTCGCCGTCGTACTCCCAGTCGTCATCGTCCTTGACCGAGTCGACGAACGTCGTGGCCTTGGCCTTCAGCTCCTCCAACTTCGTGACAAGGGGCTGGACTTCGGTGGCGTAGGACGACAACGCGCCGGAGACGGTCTCGAGATCGGTGGCGAAATCGTCCGCTCTCTCCTTGACCGGCTTGGTCGTCGCGAAGAGCTGCTCGGCCTCCGGGGCGGTGTAGTACGCCGACAGGCCCTGGAACTGATCGTGAACGTCACCGCCCGTGGTCCGGACATGCGTCGCGTCCTTCTTCAGGTCCGCGTAGTCCGTCTCCAGCTGCGCCAGGTTGCCCGTGAACTGGGGAATCTTCTCCGGCTGGATCACGACTTGCCCACCCCCGGCATGTCCAGCTTCGGCTCGGCCAGCGCCTTGCGCTGCGCCTCCGCGGCCATCTCCTGGTCGCCGTTCAGGTAGGCCGTGGTCGCGTCCACCGCACCCTGAAGGGACTTACCGGCCCGGGCAGCGACGTACTGCAGATCCTTCGACGCCCGCTCCGCGTACTGCGACAGCGCGAGAGCCACCAGACCGCCCCCAGGCTTCTCGCCGCCCTCACCGCCGCCCTCGGCGGAGATCGTGCCCGCGCTCGTCGCCGCCGACGTCAGGTGCTTACCGAACGCCTTCGCGTACTTCTCCAGGTCCGACGCCGTGTCACCCGTCGTCTTCAGGACATGCGAAATGCCTTGCGGCTTCAGATCCCAGCCGGGCACCGAAAACCCCCGTTTTCCTAAACTTCCGATACCGATACTGATACCGAGCAAACAGCTCTGGAGCGGACCTCGCTCCAGAGCGGATGATCACGGCAGACGAACGAACCCGTCCGTCAGCCGATGTTGTCGACCGCGGCCTTCGCCCGCTGGATCGTCGACTGCGCCGTACCGTCGTTCTTCTCCAGCGTCGACTTCAGCAGACCGATGATGT
>NZ_JOEV01000119.1 GCF_000721105.1 Streptomyces cellulosae | reverse complement strand
TAGGGCCTGTTGCGAAAGTGCCGTTAGTTGCTGCTGTGAGTGCTGATGCGGCTAGCTGCTACCTTCCGGAGCCATGACCGACAAGGTGTATGTGGGCAATGCCGGCAGGGACGCGGCACTGGACCGGGGGTGGCTGCTGGGGCATTTCAAGGACGCCTCCGATCCCCGCCATAGCGAGGACGTCGAGATCAAATGGGGCGTCCACCCTCAGGGCGATGAGCGGGCTCAGTGGGTGACCGGTGAAGAGCGCACCGCTCTGTTGGTCCTCATCAGCGGGCGCTTCCGAGTGGAACTGCCCGGGCGCAGTGTTCTCCTGGCCGAACAGGGGGACTACGTCGTGTGGGGCCAGGGTGTGGATCACTCCTGGTTCGCGGAGGAAGAGTCCGTGGTTCTGACGGTCCGCTGGCCCTCTGTACCCGGCTACAAGGTGACCGATGAGGACGATTCCGCTGCTGGTCATAGCCATTCGTTCAGGACCGCAACCAGAACGGTGGCCTCGTAGCGGACGGCCAACTTGTCATAGCGGGTGGCCACCGCACGATGGCGCTTGAGGCGATTGATCCCGCATTCGACCGCATGGCGTTCGCGGTAATCGGTCTTGTCGAACTTCGGCGGCCGACCGCCGTGAGAGCCGAGACTTCTGCGGTTGCGGACCCGGTCCGCCGGGACGGGGATCGTTGCCTTGATCCCACGTCGGCGCAGGTAGGCGCGGTTTTTGCGAGAGTCGTACGCCTTGTCCGCCCGCACTCGGTCCGGGCGCTTGCGCGGCCGTCCCAGACCGAGCCGGGGTACCCGGATTGCCTCCAGGACCGGCTCGAACTGCGGTGAATCCCCACGCTGTCCGGCCGTGATCACCACCGACAGCGGCTTCTGCCCCTGCTCGACGGCCAGGTGGATCTTGCTGGACAGCCCACCCCGGGACCGACCGAGCCCGTGGTCGGCCGGCTCGACGAAGACCCCGCCGGGCGGCTCCTTCTGGAGATCCCCCTTTTCGCCGCACCAGCGGCATGCTGGTGAGCCCGGCAAACCGTCGAGTCGACGTTCACATCCCAAGTGATCAGGCCCTTCGCGTCCGCCTCCGCCTGGAGCTGGGTGACGATCCGGGCCCAGACGCCGTCCCGCTGCCAGCGGCGGAACAGGTCGTAGACCCGATCCCATGGGCCGTACCTTTCGGGAACGTCCCGCCATGGG
>NZ_JOEV01000118.1 GCF_000721105.1 Streptomyces cellulosae | reverse complement strand
GTGATCGTTTCAGAATGGCGGTTGCGCCGGTCGCGGCCTCACGCCGGCGGGCCCTCCCCGAGCAGTTCTGCGACCCGCTGAGCGACCTCGTCTGGTGGCAGTTCGGTCGGCCAGGGGAGTCGTTCAGTGCCGCCCCAGACTGGGTTCTCATCACGATCCAGGGGGATGAACCGCCAGTCCCGACCGTGCCGCCAGAACACGATCACCCCGTGAGGCCAGGCAGGAAGGCTGCTAGTCCACCAGAAGGCTGTCCCAGCGGCCTCCTCATGGCACTCGTCGGGGCCGTGACCGATGGCAGTGCAGGCCGCGGCGAAAGCGGCATCGGCAGTACGTCGATCCTGCCAGAACGAAACCACTGGCCGATCTTATCGATGGCTTCAGTGCGTCCGCGATCTTGCGCCTGGCGATCTTGATCGGCAGGCTGTGCGGGTGCGTGCTGATCTTGTTCCGGATGCCCTGTGGGAGCGCGTCGCGCCGCTGTTGCCGCCCGTTCCCGAGCGTCGTCGTCGCTACCCCGGACGTCTGCGCGTTCCGGACAGGACAGCGCTCGGAGGCGTGCTGTACGTGCTGCGGACCGGCGTTGCTTGGCGTGACGTGCCAGCAGAGACCGTGGGCTGCTCCGGAGTGACGGCATGGCGCAGGCTGCGGGACTGGACCGAGGCCGGGGTGTGGCCCAGACTGCACGCCGCCCTACTGACCGAGCTCCGGCGAGCGAACCTGCTGGACCTGGACGACTGCGCCGTCGACGGCTCACACGTCCGAGCCCTGAAAGGGGGGATCACGTCGGTCCCTCACCGGTCGACCGCGCCCGTCCCGGCTCAAAGCACCACCTGATCGTCGACCGCAACGGTACCCCGCTGGCCGTCACACTCACCGGCGGCAACCGACACGACGTCACCCAGCTCCTGCCGCTGCTTGACGCGGTCCCACCGATCCGGGGCCTGCGAGGGCGGCCCCGCCGCCGGCCCCGGCGACTGTACGGCGACCGTGGCTACGACTTCGACAAGTACCGCCGTCAGCTGTGGAAACGCGGCATCAAGCCGATGATCGCCAGACGCGGCATCGCTCACGGCTCCGGACTCGGCAAAGTGCGCTGGGTCGTGGAGCGCGCGTTTGCCTGGCTGCACCAATTCAAACGCCTACGCATCCGCTACGAGCACCGGGCAGACCTTCACCAGGGGCTCCTCGAACTCGCCTGCTCGATCATCTGCCTGCGGCGGCTCTCGCGATCATTCTGAAACGATCAGT
>NZ_JOEV01000117.1 GCF_000721105.1 Streptomyces cellulosae | reverse complement strand
TGGTTTCTCCAGCCCGGACAAGGGCGAGAGTGCCGCCAACGGCCAGATCGAGGCAGGCGCCGACGTGATCTACGCCGCCGCCGGTCTCTCCGGTCAGGGTGTGATCAAGTCCGCGGCCGCGCACAAGGTGTGGGCCATCGGCGTGGACTCCGACCAGTACAAGCAGAGCGCGCTGGCGAAGTACAAGGACTCCATCCTCGGCTCCGCCCTGAAGAACGTCGGCGGCGCGGTCTACGAACTGGCCAAGTCGGTCGTCAACGGCAAGCCGCTGAACGGCGAGGTACGCGGCGACCTGAAGTCCGGTGGCGTCGGCTTCGCCGACTCCAACCCGAAGTACGCGGCGATGAAGGACGTCGTCGCCGCCGTGGACAAGGCCAAGCAGGACATCGTCGACGGCAAGGTCACCGTCAAGGAACAGTGAGCCTGTCGGCGGCTTCCGACCGCTGACGAGGAGCCCCGTGCCGATACGGCACGGGGCTCCCTCATGGCGCCGCGAGGGTCCGGACCCCTCGAGGGTCTCGCCGTCGCGGGTGATGACCCAGTCGCCGTGGACGTCGGACGTGCTGCCGCTCGGGCCGATGCGGACCGCCTTGACGCGGTGGACGTCGGTGTGGGTGTCTCCACCCGGTGCGTCCGCCGTAGCCGGTCGATCGGTCGTGGGATGTCCAGGTCGGGCAGTTCGTGAAGGCCACCGTGGGCGTCACCAGGCCCCCTACGGTGGTCGACAGGGTGATGCCGATGCCCGCGCCGACGGCCGTAAGCTTGTCCGGTTCCGTGATCCTCCCGGATGGGGAAAGAGCAGCATGCTGGTCGGACCTGCGGGAATACACGTCTCGATCACGGGTACTCCACGGCGGTGTCCGCGGGGGGATCATTCCCTTGCGCCGTCTTCGTGCTGGAGGGCCGGTATACCCCTCCCCGGGGCGGTGACCGAAAGTTCGAAACGGTCGGATAACACTCTGGTAAGGCGGGGTTCTCCGATAGGTCTACGCGCGTTACGCTGCGGCGGAACCAGCGCCTGGTTTGGGCGCTTGCACAAAGGAGTCTCGTTCCATGCGCCGGGTGTCCCGTATCGCGATCGCAGGTGCCGCAACCGCGGCCCTGGCCGTCACCGTGTCCGCTTGTGGCAGCAGTCAACCCGATCATCGGTGTCGGCTTCGTGTACGCGCCGGCCGTGAAGACGGTCGCGGCCAAGTACCCGAAGATCACTTTCGGCATCATCGACGACAACAGTGTGCAGGCGAAGAATGTCGCCGACATGGTGTTCCACGAGGAGCAGTCGTCGTACCTGGCCGGTGTCGCCGCCGCCAAGGCGACCAAGAAGGGCCATGTCGGCTTCATCGGCGGTGTGGACATTCCGCTGATCCACAAGTTCCAGGCGGGCTTCGTCCAGGGCGTCAAGTCGGTGGACCCGAAGATCAAGAT
>NZ_JOEV01000116.1 GCF_000721105.1 Streptomyces cellulosae | reverse complement strand
CATGACAGCGGGCCTGCCCGCAACTATCCCCATGACCAGGCAACCCAGCGCCCTGTCCCGCTGACACCCACCCAATGCCACCAACGCGCCCGCTCACACAGGGGTGAGCGGGAAGCCCGCCACCAGGCCGTGCAACCCCTACCCCAACCGCTACCGCAACCTCTCGGCGCAACGTCCACCGCAACACCCGGCGCAACAGCGCCGATCGCCGCCGCCCGCTGTCTCCCCGCTCCACCGCCCGGACGCTCCTGCGGCTGGGCAGCGCGGAGGCGGCGCCGACGCGCAACAGCCTCCAGGACGCCCGATCCCCCCCGGCGGGCCGACCTCTGCCCCAGCCCCCGCCCCACTCTCCTTCTTCTTCTTGATCGTGGGCGGCTGAGGGAGGCTCCAGGGGGGATGTCAGACCCCCGACCACGCCAAAAGGGCGCGGTGACCAGCGGCAACGCGCAGCGCCCCGGAGGGCTCGCGCAAGAGATGTCGCAAGGGAAGCCGCAAGAGATCGTGCAGGAGATGTCGCAAGAGATGTTGCCGCCGGGCGGGGTGTGCGCGGTGGTCAGCCGCGGCGGACCACCAGCGCCGCCGCTCGCCTTGCTCCTGGTGGTGATTGTGGCCGGCGGCTGCCGTCTCGGACGCGGCCGGGGCCACGGCGGGGGCGGGCGCCGGGACGGCCGGGGCCGTGGGCTGGGGGATGGCCGCCCGTTCCGGCGCGGGGGTAAGCGCGGCAAGAGCGCGCTGCAGATCGGCGATGTGTCCCGCGCGTTCGGCCAGGCGTTCCTTGAGGTGCCGCGGTTCCGTCTCGGCCAGAGCACGGGCGTGCTGCTCCTGGGCGAGCTGAAGTTCGGTCTCGTGGCGCAGGCGCTCGAGTTCGGCGCGCAGCTCGGCCGCCTGGCCGTGGCCGTCCGGCTGCCCGGCCCCGGCCGTGGCCTCGTTGGTGCCGGCCTTGTCCGCCGGCGCCGGGGCGTGTAGCCGGAAGCCTGCCGCGAGCAGGTCGTCCACGGGGATGAGCCAGCCGCGTTCGTCGTCCAGCACCGACCCGGGCAGTTCGCCGGCCTCACGGCGGCGCCGGATCGTCGTACGGCTCACGCCGCACGCGGTGGCGGCTTCGCGCTGGGTCAGCAGAGGGCGAGTGGTGCTCATGCTGCGTATCCTCCCCGGCTGCCGTCCCTGGCCGCCGACCGACGCACGTCTTGGCCCTGCGTCGGCAGGCAGTCGACTCCCTAACTGAACAGAGGACCCAAACATCTGGTCCCGTGCGCCCCATAACAACAAGGGCAAGGGCTCTAGCCGAACACACTCAGCCCGTTCAAGGGGTCCGAGACTTCCGGTAGCCGAACTTCGGCAATCGGAAGCCTCCGAAATCTTGAATGCCGCCTGCCCGTTGGCCAGAGTCAACCCCGCACTGCTGCTTGGACGTACCCCACACGTAACCGTGTGACGAGGAACATGCCAACGCTGAAGGTGCAGGCCAAGCCGGAGTTGCGGGGCTAGGGCCTGTTGCGAAAGTGGATCTTGGTCGTAGATGATCACGTCCTGTGAGGCGTGGTGACCTGACGAACAGCCAGTGGGCCCGGCTGGAGCCG
>NZ_JOEV01000115.1 GCF_000721105.1 Streptomyces cellulosae | reverse complement strand
CTAGTGCTGCGCCGCGGAAGTTCCGCCGATGGCCATCGGCTCGTTGACCGGGCATGGTGCTTGACGCTGATGATCGGCGTGTGCTGGAGGCACGGGTACGGGCTGATAGCACGCCGCAGCGCGATGCCCGCCGGGCTCACATAGTGCTGCTCGCGGCCGGTGACTGTCCGGCCTGGCGGATAGCGGAGATCGTCCGGGTAGATGTCTCGACGGTGGTGCGATGGCGGGACCGGTTCGCCCGGGAGGGAATGGCCGGACTGAAAGACCGGCCCCGCTCGGGCCGGCCGCCGGTCTACGGGCCGCAGGTGAGGCTGCGGGTCGTGGCGGCGGCCACCAGCACGCCGCCGCACCCCTATGACGGCTGGTCACATCGGCTGATCGCCGATCATCTGGCGGACACGGGCATCTCCGCCTCCCAGGTCGGACGCATCCTGGCCGAGCTGCAGCTCAAGCCGCACCGAGTCCGAGGCTGGCTGACCCGGCCCGCCGACCCGCAGTTCTTCGCCAAGGCGGCCGAGGTATGCGCCCTCTACCGCAACTGCCCGCCGGGCTCAATGGTGCTGTCAGTGGACGAGAAGACCGCGATGGCCGCCCGCTCGCGCAAGCAGCCCGGCCGGCCACCGGGCCCGGGGCGGGTGCGGCGGCGGGAGTTCGAGTACATCCGCCACGGCATCGGATCCATCTGATCCTGGACAACGGCTCCTCGCACACTTCCAAGGCCACCCGGGCCTGGCTGAAGCGGCATCCGCGGATCGTGCCGCACTACACCCCCAAGCACGCCTCCTGGCTGAACCAGGTGGAGATCTTCTTCTCCCTGCTGGCCCGCGCCGTCCTGCGTCACGGCGACTTCTCTTCCCGCACCGACCTGCTTGAGAAGGTCAGCGACTTCGCCATCGTCCACAACAAGACGGCTTGTCCGTTCCGTTGGAACTACGACGGTCGACCCCGCCAGACCGGGGACGAGCCCGTCGCCGCGAAGGAAGAGTGCCATGCCCGCTGACTCTGTCCTGCAGATCAAGTCACTCTGGCCGACATCCACCCGCCGATCTGGCGACGGCTGCAGGTCCCGGCCGACCTCAAACTCGCCCGTGTGCACCTGGCGATCCAGACCGCGATGGGCTGGGAGAACTACCACATGCACCTCTTCACCACCCCGGCTGGCGACTACGGGCTACGCGACAGCGAACCCGGTCACCGCGACGAGCGGAAGGCCCCGCTGGATACGGTCGCTCCCACCGCCGGCGACACGCAACTAGGGTACGGCGTATGAGCCAGACTCCCGTCGACCCCGTCGCGCACAACCGCCTCGCCTGGGACCGCGAGGTGGAGGAGGGCAACGAGTGGTCACGCCCGGTCGGCCCCGAGGTGATCGCGAAGGCGCGGGCCGGCCAGTGGTCCATCGTCCTGATCGGGTACGAGCCGGTCGACCCGACCTGGTTCCCGCCAGAGATCGCCGGTCGCGACGTGCTCTGCCTCGCCTCCGGCGGCGGGCAGCAGGGTCCGGTGCTGGCCGCGGCGGGCGCCCGGGTGACCGTCTTCGATAACTCGCCCCGCCAGCTGGCGCAGGACGAGATGGTCGCGGCGCGGGAGGGGCTCGACCTACGCACCGTGCTCGGCGACGCGCGCGACCTGAGCCCGTTCCCGGACGCCTCGTTCGACCTTGTCGTCCACCCGGTCTCCAACCTGTTCATCCCGGAGCTGGCGCCGGTCTGGCGCGAGTGCCACCGCGTGCTGCGCCCCGGCGGGACGCTGCTGTCCGGCTTCCTCAACCCGGACGTCTACCTCTTCGACGCCGAGTCCTTGGAGGCGCGCGGCGAGCTGGTGGTGCGCCACCGCCTGCCCTACAGCGACCTCACCCACCTGGAGCCCGCCGAGCGGGAACGGCTGTGGGGCCTCCACGCGCCGGTGGAGTACAGCCACACGCTCACCGAGCAGCTCGGCGGGCAGATCGCGGTGGGCTTCGCCATCACCGGCTTCGCCGAGGCGCCGCACCACTCGGAGGCCACCGCCGGCTGGCTCTCCGGCTACTTCGCCACGAAAGCGGTCAAGGCTGGCGCCGGTCACTGACCCTCCACCGGCCGGGCCAGGTCAGCAGTGAGGCCGGCGGGCGGCTGGGTCAGGTGGGCAACGACCCTGCTGATACACAAACCGGGAACACCCCGGCCTCGGCAACCCCGCGTCGCTCATCGTGCTGGCAACCGTGGGGCACCCGTACCACGCATGACCGCCTCGACATCGACGCCATCAACAAACACCTCACCGCCTGATAGCCATCGGCGGAACTTGTGCGGTGCAGCACTAG
>NZ_JOEV01000113.1 GCF_000721105.1 Streptomyces cellulosae | reverse complement strand
ACGTGCCCGGGTGTCAGTCCTTGATCTCGCAGATCGCGGCGCCGGAGGTGATGGACGCGCCGACGTCGGCGGACAGGCCCTTGATGGTGCCGGACTTGTGGGCGTTCAGCGGCTGTTCCATCTTCATGGCCTCGAGGACGACGATCAGGTCGCCTTCCTTGACTTCCTGGCCCTCCTCGACGGCGATCTTGACGATGGTGCCCTGCATCGGGGAGGCGAGGGTGTCGCCGGAGGCCGCGGGGCCGGACTTCTTGGCCGCGCGGCGCTTGGGCTTGGCGCCCGCCGCGAGGCCGGTGCGGGCCAGCGACATGCCCAGCGAGGCGGGGAGCGACACAGTCAGGCGCTTTCCGCCGACCTCCACCACCACCGTCTCGCGGTCGGGCCCCTCGGTGTCTTCTTCGGTGAGAGCTGTGGTGAAGGGCTTGATGTCGTTGACGAACTCGGTCTCGATCCAGCGGGTGTGGACCGTGAACGGGTCGGTGGAGCCGGTGAGCTCGGGGGCGAAGGCGGGGTCGGTGACGACGGCGCGGTGGAAGGGGATGGCGGTGGCCATGCCTTCGACCTGGAACTCCTCCAGGGCGCGGGCGGCTCGTTGGAGGGCTTCCTTGCGGGTGCGGCCGGTCACGATCAGTTTGGCGAGGAGGGAGTCCCAGGCGGGGCCGATCACGCTGCCGGACTCGACGCCGGCGTCCAGGCGGACGCCCGGTCCGGAGGGCGGGGCGAACGTGGTGACGGTGCCGGGGGCGGGGAGGAAGCCGCGGCCGGGGTCCTCGCCGTTGATGCGGAACTCGAAGGAGTGGCCTCGCAGCTGGGGGTCGCCGTAGCCGAGTTCCTCGCCGTCGGCGATGCGGAACATCTCGCGGACCAGGTCGATGCCGGCGACTTCCTCGGTGACGGGGTGTTCGACCTGGAGGCGGGTGTTGACCTCCAGGAAGGAGATGGTGCCGTCGGCGCCGACGAGGAACTCCACGGTGCCGGCGCCGACGTAGCCGGCTTCCTTGAGGATGGCTTTGGAGGAGGAGTACAGCTGGGCCGTCTGCTCGTCGGAGAGGAACGGTGCGGGGGCCTCTTCGACGAGTTTCTGGTGGCGGCGCTGGAGGGAGCAGTCGCGGGTGGAGACGACGACGACGTTGCCGTGGGTGTCGGCCAGGCACTGGGTCTCCACGTGGCGGGGCTTGTCGAGGTAGCGCTCGACGAAGCACTCGCCCCGGCCGAAGGCGGCGACCGCCTCGCGGACGGCGGAGTCGTACAGTTCGGGTACCTCGTCGAGGGTGCGGGCGACCTTGAGGCCGCGGCCGCCGCCGCCGAAGGCGGCTTTGATCGCGATGGGCAGGCCGTGCTGCTCGGCGAAGGCGACGACTTCGTCGGCGCCGCTGACCGGGTCGGGGGTGCCGGCGACCAGGGGGGCGCCGGCGCGTTGGGCGATGTGGCGGGCGGCGACCTTGTCGCCGAGGTCGCGGATGGCCTGCGGGGGCGGGCCGATCCAGATCAGGTCCGCGTCCAGGACCGCCTGTGCGAACTCGGCGTTCTCGGACAGGAAGCCGTAGCCGGGATGGATGGCGTCGGCGCCGGACTCGCGCGCGGCGTTCAGCACCTTGCCGATGTCGAGGTAGCTGGTCGCGGGAGTGTCACCGCCCAGGGCGAACGCCTCATCCGCGGCGCGGACATGCAGAGCGTCGCGGTCCGGGTCGGCGTAGACGGCCACGCTCGCGATCCCGGCGTCCCGGCAGGCCCGGGCCACGCGGACAGCGATTTCGCCACGGTTGGCGATGAGCACCTTGCGCACGAT
>NZ_JOEV01000112.1 GCF_000721105.1 Streptomyces cellulosae | reverse complement strand
CGGCGTCCCCGCGTGAATCGGCGGGGACGCCGCTACCACCGTGGCTGGTCCTGCAAGGAGGCCTTACGGGCAGACGGCGTAGAAGTCGAAGCACTGAGAAGCGTTGTTGTTCTTCAGCGTGGAGTTCAGGTTGGCTCCGGTCCCGCGCTTGAAGTACTGGCTCGGGCCGCTGTTGTTCGAGTTGTAGTAGATCGTCACGCTGTAGTTGGTGTCGTAGTTGTAGACGGATGCGGCGTTGTTCTTGACGTACAGGCCGGCGCCGTTGCCGCCCGAGAACGTGTACCAGTTGGGCGCACCATAGTTTTCGGGGCTCTGGCTGTTGCCGCTGCCGTCCTGGAACTGGGCGCCCGAGAAGTTGGAGTTGTAGTAGAGGCAGGCCCCGATCCCGGCGGAGGGGTTGCAGGCGGCGGCCTCGGCGGCTGGGGCCGCTATGAGACCGATTCCGAGCCCTGCTGCGGTCAGCGCACCGGCGACAACCTTGTTGCGAATTCTCATGGAGTTCTCCTTCGTGAAATATGGAATAACTGATGGGGCAGAGTAGAACTGGTTTTTATCGACCGATTTCATCGGCGATGAGGGCCGACACTGCGCGGCTGTTGTGCTGTGTCGAATCAGAACGAGAGGGAAGCGTCCTGGTTCTTCAAGGTGGGGCCGAGGACAGAGACGAAGGCCCCCACTCCGAGCACCGTCCCGAGCATTGTCAGCACCGACCGCCCCGACCGCTGCATCATCGCGGCCAGGGCCTCCACGGGCATGTCCCGGATCAGCAACCTGAAGGGGCACACCGGTTCACCGTCGGTCGCGCGCTTGCGTCGTCCGATCACTCACTGGTCCGCCGGCCCGTGATGATGCGACCATCCCGGATGGTGATGACCCGTTTCGCGCGTCCGGTCACAGAGAGGTCATGGGTGATCGCAATGACCGTGAGGCCCGACGCGTGGAGACCTCGAACGACGTCATGACGTATGCCGAGGTCATGGAGTCCAGATTGCCGGTGGGCTCGTCGCAAAGCATGACGTCCGGCCGGTAGGTGCGGGAAGGCCGAGAACCGCGATGCCCGCGATGCCGACGGCCAGAATTTTCGACTTGATAGGCATGCGAGGGCCTTCTCCCGCCGGTGTACTGAAGTCATGTGAGGGTGCGTCGACTCTGACAGCAGGCGGATTCGATCACATGTCTGATCCCTCGTCAACTACGTTTGCACGACGGATCGCTGGGCTTTTTGAGCCTTGAAGGCCGAGATTCGGCCGCCCGAACAGGCCCGTGGGTGCCCGGCTGGAAGGGGATGGCCTGACGCAGCATATCCCGGGGTCGAATTGCAGCAACTCACGTCTCATCACGCGCAGTTGACGCGCCGATAGGTGCATGATCAAATGTGCAGAGAATCTTTTGCCTGCCTGCGGCAAGCGGTCGCGGGCGGCATTTACACTCAGAGGGGACTCAAGTGCGTTCCACGATGCGTCGCATGGCACGGGCGGGGGTTGTGGTCGGAGGTATCAGCCTTGCGATGGTCGCGGCCACCGGGGTCTCGAACGCCTACACCTACGACGGCAGCGACCCGTCCTCGACGGGTTGCGCCAGCGGCGCCACGACGGTGGAGTCCGCGACCGTCAAGAACAGCAAGGTCACGCTCGGCACCATCGAGCTGCGCTACAGCGTCGCCTGTCACACGGCTTGGGCGAGAATGACGCTCAACCAGACGGCGGGCGCCTGCGGCAACTCCTCCGCCGGCTACGACTGCGCGCACGGCTTCATCACCCGCAACAACGATGGTCGCTCGTACAGCTGCACCATCTATCAGGGTCAGACGCAG
>NZ_JOEV01000111.1 GCF_000721105.1 Streptomyces cellulosae | reverse complement strand
TGAAAGCGAACAAACCCCGAGAAGTTTCCGATGTTGTCTAGGCCCACCGTCAAGCATCACCTGGGACCAGAACGTCAGCCATCACCTGGGACTAGACACGGTCGCAGGGGCTTTGAAGTCGTCCACGCAGGCTGGGAGTTCGACGCCCTGGCGGTGGTCGAGCGGCAGAAACAGCACTGGTTGGATCGCCCATGTGATGCGGGTGCTGTCGTGGGTGACGGAAACGGTGCAGGGCTCCGCGCGTAAGAGGGCTCGTCTCGTCTCGATGCGGCCGTCGTAGAGCCACTCCCATGCCTCGTCGGACGCGTCGGGGTCGAGTGCTGGGGAGATGGTGCGCAGGGCGACCGCTACCCATCTGCTGGCTTGGGGTGCCGAGTACGCGTCGAACGAGCCTCGCAGTGTCGGCCCTGTTCCCTCGGTGAGGTCTTCGGTCCAGCACTCGCACCAGTAGCCTCGCTGCGGTTTGTCCATCAGCACGGGTGGCCTCCCGCATGAGGGGCTGTGAAGAGTTCCGCGGTGACCGTGTGGCCGCCGTTCGCGCTGAGCTCGCTCACGATCAGTTCGGCGTCCTCGGCCAGGGGTGAGCCGCGCAGGATGTCTCTCGTCCAGCGGCGGGCCCGGCTGACCTCTTCTGGGAAACCTGGGCAAGTGAGTCCCCAGACCCGCGCAGTGCTCGTATACTCGTGCATACAAGATCCTTCGTGCTGGTAGGCCGCCATGTGCAGCGGGTTCGGGCTAGACGAGTTTCACGCCGTCGTGGGCGCGGATGGCCGGCGGGGATGTTGCGTCCAACGCGTCCAGGACGCGGATTGCGTATGCTTCGTCGGCGAGTTCGGTGACTTCTTCGCGGGTGGCCCAGCGCAGTGCGCGGGTCTCGTCCCCGGTGGTGGGTGTGCCGTCGGCGGCTTCGCAGCGGAAGACCAGGGAGACGATCAGGCCGTTCATGTTCTTGTAGATGCCGGTGAGGGTCGCGGGAAGTGCGATCTTGATGCCGGTTTCTTCGAGCACTTCGCGCTGGAGGGCTTCGGGGATGGTTTCCTCGCGTTCGAGGACTCCGCCCGGGGGCTCCCAGTGGCCGTTGTCGCGGCGCTTGATCAGAAGGGCGCGGTCCTGGTCGTCGACGATGACTCCGGCAACGCTCACGGAGTGCGGACGGTCAGTGCTCACGTTCCTCGGCCCTCTCGGATAGCTAGGCTCTCCACCGTAGCAACAACACTCGCCCACTCGTCTAGATACCTAAAGGAGTACACGTGACGTCTCTTCCGAGCCTTCTCGGTGATCTCGACCCCACGAGTGATCGTGCGGTCTTCCGGCAGATCGCCGACCAGCTGCGCGAGGCCATCGACCGTGGGCGGTTCAAGGAGGGCGAAAAGCTGCCCTCCGAGGCGGAGCTAGTCGAGCATTACGGGGTTTCCCGTATGACCGTTCGAAACTCCTTTTCCATCCTCCAGGGCGAGGGCCTGGTGCACGCCGAACACGGCAAGGGAGTCTTCGTACGACCACGGCCACCCGTGCGGCGGCTCGCCTCCGACCGGTTCGCGCGGCGCCACCGAGAGCAGGGCAAGTCCGCGTTCATCGTCGAGGCCGACGCCGCCGGCAGTCACCCCCAGGTCGACAGCCTGGAGGTCAAGGAAGAGAAAGCCAGCCAGGACATCTCCACCCGGCTCGGTTCGGTTCGGCGTGTGCTCGCCCGCCGACGCCGGTACCTGCTTGATGGACGGCCGGTCGAGTTCGCCACCTCCTACCTCCCGCTCGACATCGCCCGCGGTACGCAGATCGCCGAACCCAACCCCGGTCCCGGCGGCATCTACGCCCGCCTCGAAGAACTGGGCCACCACCTCGACCACTTCGAGGAAGAGATCCGGGCCCGGATGCCCTCGCCGTCCGAAGTGAAGACGCTCCGGCTGGCCTCCGGCGTGCCCGTGATCCATCTGATCCGGACCGCGTATGACACTGAAGGGCGGGCTGTCGAGGTCTGTGACACGGTCATGGCGGCGGACGCCTACGTCCTGTCGTACCAGCTCCCGGCCACGTGAGGGCCTGACCGGCGGTGGTGCGCGGGGCCGTTTCCCGAACTCGTACACCCCAACAGGCATACTCGTATAGACGAGTGGGCAAGTTGTGTGGCAGGGTGGTCGTCGTTCCCGGAGATCGGGTTCGAAGACTGCATCTTGTATAGACGAGTAGACGGGGAGAAAGCAGACCGGCGAGATCGCCAAGGACGCCGTCAGCGGCGAGGCGCTGATGACGATCGGCGTCGTCTACATCGAGGAGGGGGAGTCGTCCCTGATCAAGGTCACCGTTCCGGAGAGCGGGGTCGCGGAAGGGCTCGCGCTCGGGGCCCCGGTCTCGGTGCCGGGGCTGGTTGCCCGGCCGTGGGAGAGCGTGTTCAACGGGCAGCAGCGGCACGGCATCGCCTTCCGCGCCGCCGCCGTCACTCCGGCCGCATTCCCGGCCACCATGGGGGCCTCGGCCTGATGACCGACCTGGCAACGCTTCTGGAGGTGGGTGGTCCTGTCGCCGCGCTCGGCGGCGGGGCTGCCTACG
>NZ_JOEV01000110.1 GCF_000721105.1 Streptomyces cellulosae | reverse complement strand
GTGTCTAGTCCCAGGTGATGGCTGACGTTCTGGTCCCAGGTGATGCTTGACGGTGGGCCTAGACAACATCGGAAACTTCTCGGGGTTTGTTCGCTTTCACGTTGCGGACCGGGACGTCGGTGGTGCGCCGGATGACCCGGACCTGGCCGTCCAGCTCGACGGTGATCGTCGAGTCCGAGACATGCACGGTCACGGTCTGTCCCGCATAGGTCCGCCCCAGGGAGACGACCTGGCGGCAGACCATGACCGTGCCTGTCGCGCTGATCCGCCGCTGGACCCGCACGGGCTCGACGCCCGGACGCGGCGGCGGGCCGGCCGGACGCAGGCCCCGCAACCGGCGGACCTCCTCGCTGGTCAGCGGGTTGGGACGCACCCTCAGCAGTTCCCGCGAGGCCGGGTCGAAGAACGACAGCGTCTCGTCGTCGATCCGGATGCCGACCTGGCGGCCGCCCAGAATCTCCGCCGCCAGCACCTGGTGCCCGGCCAGGCCCACCAGCCCGCTGTTGTTCACGACCCGGTCCACCTCGAACGCGGCCGCATCACCGGCAGGCAGCGGGGCCGGTCCGGCCGCACGACCGCCCCGGGCCGCCAGCACCGCAAGATCAGAGACGGACAGATGCGAACGCACCGTCTTGATCCGCGTCCCGGCGATCAGCAGATGGATCACCGAAGTGTCGGCCCAGAACGTCACCATCAGCCCTGAACGGGCCGGACCGAGCCAGAACTGCTTGCCCGCGACCTGCAGATTCCCACTCGCAGGCACCACCCGCTCGAACTCCACCGGCACCACTGCCGGGACCAGCGCACGCGGACTGGTGGGATCGGGCGCCGCCTCGGCTCGGTCCGGCTCCGCGGGAGGCGTCCGCTGCTGCGGCACCAGCGCGAGCACTCCAGGCACCCGCACCCCCAGCACGCTCCGCTCCTGCTCAGCAACCGGCGTGAACCGGTCGCCCGGGGACTGCATGTCCAGCGCCTGATGCGGACGCACACAGTTGTACTCCTCAACCCACGCATCCAGTGCCGCCTGAGCCTCCCCGATGCTCTCGAACGCACCGCAGTCGTCGAGGAGTTCACGCCGCAGCGTCTGATGGAACCGCTCAACCTTGCCCGTCGTGGTCGGTGACGCCGGCTGGGTCAGCCGGTGCGCGATCCCGTTCTCCCGGCAGATCCGGTCGAACAGCACCTCACCACCCTGCCCGAACCGGTCGGTGAACTGCTTGCCGTTGTCGGTGAGCACCTCCTCCGGCACCCCGAACGCCTGCAAGGCCCGCGCGAACGCCGCACACACCGCCCGCCCCGTCGCCCGCTCAACCACCGACGCGATCACGCAGAACCGGGAATGATCATCCACCCCGGTCACGACCTTGGCCTCGGTCAGTTCGCCGGTGACCGGGTCGACGAGCACCACCCCGCCGACGATGTCCATCTGCCACAACTGCATCGGCGCATCCCGCTGCCAGCGCTTGTAATCCGACCGCTTCCGCCGCCGCACCCCCGGCTCCACCAGCCCATGCCGCACCAAAATCCGATACACGGTCATCCGCGACGGCACCGGAGTCACCGCCCCGGAACGCTCCAGCACATGAGCGATCCGCCGCGGACCCCACCGAGGATGCTCCCGCCGCAGCTCACACACCGCCGCCTCCACCTCGGCAGATGCCTGATGCGGACACGAAGCCGGCCTACGGGAACGGTCCGCCAACCCGGCCAGACCCGAGGCTTCATACCGGGACTTCCACCCGCTCACCGTCTGCCTGGACACACCCAGCTGAGCGGCGACCTCCGTCACCGTCGCACCCGCCAGGACCGCAAGCACAGCCCGGTATCTCTGCTCGACAACCGACAACTCCACCAGAGCCAATCCCGGCCTCCCCGCACGCGCCGAAACAACGCGCACAGCAAAGCCGATCACGGCCACCCGTCAACCATCAGCTGGGATCGAAGTGTCAAGCATCTACCGGGACCGGACA
>NZ_JOEV01000109.1 GCF_000721105.1 Streptomyces cellulosae | reverse complement strand
CCTCCCGCGCCACCCCCGCCGACCGCCTCCTCCTCTACTTCACCTCCGGTTCGACCGGCGCCCCCAAGGCCGCGCTCTGTTCCCAGGGCCGCCTGGCGGCAGCCGGACGCTCCCTGGCCGACCAGTTCTCCGTACACCCCGACGACGTGCACTACGTCTGCATGCCGATGTTCCACGGCAACGCGGTGATCGCCGACTGGGCGCCCGCCCTCGTGGCCGGGGCGGGCGTGGCCCTGCGCCCTCGCTTCTCGGCCTCACGGTTCCTGGCGGACGTGCGGCGGTACCGGGCGACGTACTTCACGTATGTGGGCCGTGCCGTGCAGTACCTCCTCGCCACCGAGGAGCGCGACGACGACCGGGACAATCCCCTCCGCCTGGGCTTCGGCACCGAGGCGGGAGCGGTGGACGCGAGGGCCTTCGAGCGGCGGTTCGGGGTGCGGCTGGTGGAGGGGTACGGCTCCTCGGAGGGCGGGGCCGCGATCCAGTGGCGGCCCGGCACGCCGCCCGGCGCGGTCGGCCCGGCGACACCGGGTCTGGTCGTGCTGCGACCCGACACGCACCGGGAGTGCCCGCCGGCCGTCCTCGACCCGGCGGGGCGGCTGCTGAACGGGGACGAGGCCATCGGGGAGCTGGTGAACTTCGGGCCGAACCCCTTCGAGGGCTACTGGCGCAACCCTCGGGCGGAGTCCGAGCGCCGCCACGACGGCGGCTACTGGACCGGCGACCTCTTCTACCGGGACGCCGACGGCTTCCTCTACTTCGCGGGCCGCACGGACGACCGTCTCCGCGTCGACGGCGAGAACCTGGCCGCCGCGATGATCGAGAACATCCTCGCCCGGTACGGGGGTGCGGTGGCCGTCGCCGTCTACGCGGTCCCGGACCCGGTGACCGGGGACCAGGTGATGGCGGCGATCGCGGGCGACTTCGACCCCGGCGACTTCGCGGACTTCCTGGACGCCCAGCCGGACCTGGGCACGAAGATGGCACCCCGGTTCGTACGGGTGGTGCGGCGGATGCCGGTCACGGCCACGAACAAGATCCACCGGGCGCGGCTCAGGAAGGAGGGGGTCCGGTGCGCCGACCCGGTGTGGTGGCGCCCGCCCGGGGAGCGGACCTACCGGCGGCTGACCAGGGAGGACGCCGAAGGGCCCCTCGTATCCCGAGAGGCCCTTCACCGGTGCGCCGCCAGGGACTCGAACCCCGGACCCGCTGATTAAGAGTCAGCTGCTCTAACCAACTGAGCTAGCGGCGCGTGACTCCCGTCGACCGCACTCGGCGGCCGACGACGGAGAAAATACTACCTGGTGTCCAGGGGTGCTCCTGACCACCCGGGGCCTAGATCGCGAGGGACAGCAGGACCGGTGCCGCGCCCCGGTTCAGGCGGTCCGCGGCCTGGCGCAGGCGGTGGGCGTGTTCGACCGGGAGGGACAGGGCGAGGCAGCCGACGGAGGAGCCGGCCGTGATCGGGACGGCCGCGCAGACCGTGCCGACCGCGTACTCCTGGAGATCGAGGTGGGGCACGGTCGGCGGCTGGGACTCCAGGCGGGACAGCAGCAGCTTGTCGCTGGTGATGGTGCGCGAGGTGAGGCGGGCCATCTTGTGCCGGGACAGGTGCTCCCGCCGGCTGTTGTGGTCGAGCTGGCCGAGCAGGCTCTTGCCGATCGCGGTGGCGTGGGCGGAGTAGCGGAAGTCCACCCACTCGTTCACCGCGGGGGTGGTGGGGCCGGCGGCGTACTGGGTGACGTCGATCTCTCCGTCGACGTACCGGCTGATGTAGACGGCGGCGCCGACACAGTCGCGCAGCCGGTCCAGGGCGCCCTGGATCTTCTCGCGCAGGGCCTGGTCGCGGTCCTGGGCGGAGCCCAGGCGGGTGAGGGCGGCGCCGGTGACGTACTGATCGTTTCAGAATGATCGCGAGAGCCGCCGCAGGCAGATGATCGAGCAGGCGAGTTCGAGGAGCCCCTGGTGAAGGTCTGCCCGGTGCTCGTAGC
>NZ_JOEV01000108.1 GCF_000721105.1 Streptomyces cellulosae | reverse complement strand
CGTAGGCAGCCCCGCCGCCGAGCGCGGCGACAGGACCACCCACCTCCAGAAGCGTTGCCAGGTCGGTCATCAGGCCGAGGCCCCCATGGTGGCCGGGAAGGCGGCCGGAGTGACGGCGGCGGCGCGGAAGGCGATGCCGTGCCGCTGCTGACCGTTGCCCCTCCTCGATGTAGACGACGCCGATCGTCATCAGCGCCTCGCCGCTGACGGCGTCCTTGGCGATCTCGCCGGTCTGCCGGTCGCGGACCTTGGGCTCCGGCGCCTCGGTCAGCAGGATCGTCGCGGCCGAGGTCTCCACACGGATGGTGCGCAAGATTTCTTCCCATCTACTCGTCTATACAAGATGCAGCCTTCGAACCCGATCTCCGGGAACGACCACCACCCTGCCACACAACTTGCCCACTCGTCTATACGAGTATGCCTGTTGGGATGTACGAGTTCGGAAAAGCATCCCCGCGCGCCGCCCGAACCTATGCGAACTCACCCGAAGGAACCGTCCTCCCGGAGGGCGAACAGCTCACAACTGTCGTGCTCGAAGCGGGCTCGCCCGTCGAACGCCGAGCCAGGATGGGTGCAGATTCCCCAGTCCCGCCCCAGCTCCCCTCGCAACGCGACCCAGAACCGACAGCCGCCGCATTGCGCGTCGTACCACTCATCCCGATACCCAGGCTGCTGAGTGGGCCTGTGCTGCACCTGCAACCAGCGCTCGTGACACGCATCGTTGTGTTCGCGGTCGTCACCCGTCCACGCTTCGCCGGACACGGCGCGATCATCGCTCACGTGGCCGGGAGCTGGTACGACAGGACGTACGCGTCCGCCGCCATGACCGTGTCACAGACCTCCACGGCCCGCCCTTCGGTGTCGTACGCGGTACGGATCAGGTGGATCACGGGCACGCCGGAGGCCAGCCGGAGCGTCTTCACCTCGGTCGGCGAGGGCATCCGGGCCCGGATCTCTTCCTCGAAGTGGTCGAGGTGGTGGCCGAGTTCTTCGAGGCGGGCGTAGATGCCGCCGGGGCCGGGGTTGGGTTCGGCGATCTGTGTGCCGCGGGCGATGTCGAGCGGGAGGTAGGAGGTGGCGAACTCGACCGGCCGGCCGTCGAGCAGGTACCGGCGCCGACGGGCGAGGACGCGGCGCACGGAGCCGAGCCGGGTGGAGATGTCCTGGCTGGCCTTTTCTTCCTTGACCTCCAGGCTGTCGACCTGGGGGTGACTGCCGGCGGCGTCTGCCTCGACGATGAAGGCGGACTTTCCTTGCTCGCGGTGGCGCCGGGCGAAGCGGTCGGAGGCTAGCCGTCGCACAGGTGGCCGTGGTCGCACGAAGACGCCTTTGCCGTGCTCGGCGTGCACCAGGCCCTCGCCCTGGAGGACGGAGAAGGAGTTTCGAACTGTCATACGGGAAACCCCGTAGTGCTCGACTAGCTCCGCCTCGGAGGGCAGCTTTTCGCCCTCCTTGAATCGCCCACGGTCGATGGCCTCGCGCAGCTGGTCGGCGATCTGACGGAAGACCGCACGATCACTCGTGGGGTCGAGATCGCCGAGAAGGCTCGGAAGAGACGTCACGTGTACTCCTTTAGGTATCTAGACGAGTGGGCGAGTGTTGTTGCTACGGTGGAGAGCCTAGCCAGCCGAGAGGGCCGAGGAACGTGAGCACTGACCGTCCGCACTCCGTGAGCGTTGCCGGAGTCATCGTCGACGACCAGGACCGCGCC
The DNA here is from genome assembly GCF_000721105.1 of Streptomyces cellulosae. Classification (GTDB taxonomy): domain Bacteria; phylum Actinomycetota; class Actinomycetes; order Streptomycetales; family Streptomycetaceae; genus Streptomyces; species Streptomyces cellulosae_A. The sequence continues at coordinate 1,174 of NZ_JOEV01000108.1, read as the reverse complement.
CTTTTGATCAAGCGGCGGGACAACGGCAAGTGGGAACCGCCGGGCGGAGTCCTCGAACGTGAGGAAACCATCCCCGAGGCCCTCCAGCGCGAAGTCCTCGAAGAAACCGGCATCAAGATCGCACTTCCCGCGACCCTCACCGGCATCTACAAGAACATGACGGGCCTGATCGTCTCCCTGGTCTTCCGGTGTGAAGCCGCCGACGGCACGCCCACCACCGGGGACGAGACCCGCGCACTGCGCTGGGCCACCCGTGAAGAAGTCACCGAACTCGCCGACGAGGCGTACGCGGTCCGCGTCCTTGAGAGGTCAGCCGGGCCCGCCGCTGGACGAGAGACATCCTGCGCGGCTCACCCCTGGCCGAGGACGCCGAACTGATCGTGAGCGAGCTCAGCGCGAACGCGATCCTCCACACCGCCAGCGGCCTCACATCCGGCAGCTTCCACCTGGCCGTCGCCGTCTCGGCCCAGGTTGTCGCCCTGTCGGTGACGGACGACGGAGGCACGAGCATGTCCCCGAAGGTCGAGCACCAGGACCAGGACCAGGACCAGGACCAGGACCAGGACCAGGAGGCGGAGCACGGCCGAGGGCTGGGCATGGTCAGCGTGATCGCGCACCGAGTGGTGGTCCACGACAGCGACGGCGGCCACACGGTCACCGCAGAACTCTTCACAAGGCCTCGCCCGGGAGTCCCCCCGTGCTGATGGACAAACCGCAACGCGGCTTCTGGTGCGAGTGCTGGACGGAAGACCTTGCCGAAGGGACGCAGCCGACACTGCGGGGTTCCTTCGACGCGCACTCAGCACCCCAGGCAAGCAGATGGGTAGCAGTCGCCCTGCGCACCATCTCTCCAGCACTCGACCCGGACGCGTCCGACGAAGCGTGGGAGTGGCTCTACGACGGCCGCATTGAGACAAGACGAGCTCTGTTACGCGACGAGCCCTGCAAGGTGTCCGTAACCCATGCCCACACGCGCATCACATGGACGATCCGACCAGTGCTCTTCCTGCCCCTGGCCCACCGCCAGGGCACAGAACTCCCAACCTGCGTAGACGACTACAGGGCCCACGCAACTGTGTCTAGTCCCAGGTGATGGCTGACGTTCTGGTCCCAGGTGATGCTTGACGGTGGGCCTAGACAACATCGGAAACTTCTCGGGGTTTGTTCGCTTTCA
>NZ_JOEV01000107.1 GCF_000721105.1 Streptomyces cellulosae | reverse complement strand
GGCGTGCCGCGATGTTGTTTATGGCTGGTGGTGTGGCGTGTGTCGTCGTTGTCGGGCATTGGTGTCGGTGCTGCGGCGGTGTCGGGGTCGACGCCTTGGTGCCGTGGCCCTGTTCCTCTGGGTGGAGGGCGGGTGTCAGGCGGCGGGCGGGACGACGATGACCTTGCCGTGCACGGTGCCCTGGGCGGCTCGGGTGTGCAGTGCCGGCAGTTCGGCCAGCGGGATCCGCTCGGCGACGTCGACGCGCAGTTCGCCGCGGTCGATTGACGCCACCAGTTTCGCCAGCTGGTCGGTGTCGCTGCGGACGAACAGGTCGATGCCGCGCACGCCGCGTTGCTGGTCCGAGGGTGCGGGCATCCACACTGTCGTGTTGACCAGGACCCCGCCCGGGCGGACGAGTGTGACGAGTGCGGCCAGCTCGGCCGGGTCGACCGGTGCGAGGTTGAGCACGATGTCGACCGGCTCGGTCACCGCCGCGGTGACGCGGGTGGTGGTGTGGTCGATGACCTGGTCGGCGCCGGCGGAGGAGACGGTCTGGCTGCTGCGCGGGCCGGCGGTGGCGATGACGTGGGCACCGGCGTTCTTGGCCAGCTGCACGGCGTAGCCGCCGACCGCGCCGCCCGCGCCGTTGATGAGTACGCGTTGTGCGGCCGTCAGCTTGCCGTGGTCGAACAGCGCCTGATACGCGGTCAGGGCCACGAGCGGCAGTGCGGCGGCGTCGGGCAGCGGGACGTCCTTGGGTGCCGGGGGCAGGGCTTGGGCCGGTGCGAGGACGTACTGGGCGGCGGCTCCGGTGCCGTCCATCGGCAGGAAGCCGACGACGTCGTCGCCGATGGCGACGCCGTTCACGCCCTCGCCCAGCGCGTCGACGGTGCCGGAGACGTCGATGCCCGGGGTGTGGGGCAGGTGCACCGGGATGGGGCCGCGCATGAAGCCGGCGCGGATGTTGCCGTCGACGGGGTTGAAGGAGGTGGCGGCGACGCGGATGCGGACCTCACCCGCGCCGGGGAGGGGCTGCTCCACGTCCTCGTAGCGCAGGACGTCGGGGTCGCCGTACTCGTGGAAACGTACTGCCTTCATTTCGGTTCTCACCTTCACTGCGATCGAGGTTGCTTCGAATTCGAAGCAACTGTTGAGGACAGTACATCTACTTCGAATTCGAAGCAAGTGCTGTGGTTCACTGCCGGTGCGCGCGCATCGCCGCGGCGAGTTCGGCGGCGGCCTGGTCGATACAGGCCCGCAGCCGCGCCGCGTCACCGCGCGCCGTGGCCGGCCAGTCGGCGGGGCCCGCGACGACGACCGTGGGCACGGGGTCGGCGTGCACGCCGGCCAGGCGCCCACGCATCACCCGCGCGAGGTCGGGCGGCTGCCGGCGGGAACCGCTGTTGAGCGCCAGCAGCACCGGCATACCGGCCAGGACCCCGTCCCCGAGGACGGCGAAGAACGAGTCGAACACCTCGCTCGGGGACGCCGCGAGCACCGGGGTCGCCACCACCAGCCCGTCGGCCGCCACGACCGCCGCGACCGCCTCCCGCAGGTCCAGGCTGGCGCGGCCCCGCACGGAGTGCTGGACCAGGTCGGCCGCCAGCCGGTGCAGCTCCACCACCTCCACCTCGGCGCGCGCACCACCGGCCGCCAGCGACCGGCACACAGCCTCCGCGACCCAGTCCGCGAGCAGGCGAGTGGGACGCGGACCGCCGACACCGGCGCTCACGACGGCCAAGGACACCGGACTCCACACGGCCGTGCTCATCCCGGCACCATGCCCAAGGCCTCTTCCTCCCTGCGGCCGGGCCGCGGCGCCGTCACCGGGCAGGACCGAGGAAGACGTCGCCGGACAGTCCCGCGGCACCGGCGAGCAACTGCACGGGAGTACTGCTGGTCCTCACGTTGCGCGAGGCAGGGGATGCTCATGACCGGTCCTCGGGATCCGTGGGCGGCGGCGCCGTCCTCCTGCTCGCAACCCTGCGCCCCACCACTGCCCGATCACCATGTTCCATGGTGCTCAGCGAGGCCCAACACTGCCCACACCACGCCCTGACGAGGTCACGGCATCGGGCCCGCCAGACCCTCACGTCCAGCCCACTCCACCCGGGACGACACCCGCACTCACGAAGAAGTTCAATTCCAACTCCGCCTGCGGTGGCCG
>NZ_JOEV01000106.1 GCF_000721105.1 Streptomyces cellulosae | reverse complement strand
GGCGTCGGCCTGGACGTAGTCGTTGATGGTCTGGGCGACGGTGGCCGGGGAGCCGACGAAGTTCTGGCGGTTGCCGGTCTCGATGACCAGGTCACGGATCGACCACTTGTTGGCGGCCGCGAGCTCGCGCCACTCGCGGGCGGTGGCCAGCGGGTCACGGTACATCCGCACCTGGGCGCGGCCGCGGGCGATGGTGTGCTCGCCGAGGTCCGGGTCGATGTCGGGGAGCGGCCCGTCCGGGTCGTAGGCGGACAGGTCCCGGTTCCACACGAACTCCACGTGCTTGATGGCCGTGGCCCCGCTGACCTGCCGGCGGCGCACCTCGCGGGCCAGTTCCTCCGCCTCGGCGTCGGTGTCGCCGAGGACGAAGGTCGCAGCCGGCAGGATCTTCAACTCATCGTGGTGGCGGCCGTACTTGGCGAGGCGGTTCTTGACGTCCGTGTAGAAGGCCTGGCCCTCCTTCAGGGTGGCGTACCGGCTGAAGATTGCGTCGGCACTGGACGCGGCGAACTCGCGGCCCTCGTCGGAGTCGCCGGCCTGGAAGATCACCGGACGGCCCTGCGGGGAGCGCGGGACGTTGAACTGCCCGTGGATGTCGAAGTGCTGGCCCTGGTGCACGAAGGCTCCGGCCTTCGCGTCGCGCAGGAAGGTGCCGGCGGCCTGGTCGGCGACAATCTCGTCACCGTGCCAGGAGTCGAAGAGTTCGTTCGCGGTGGCCAGGAACTCCTTGGCACGTGAGTAGCGCTCCTGCTGCGGCAGGAAGCCGCCACGGCGGAAGTTCTCGCCGGTGAAGGCGTCCCAGGAGGTGACCACGTTCCACGCGGCGCGGCCGCCCGAGAGGTGGTCCAGGCTCGCGAACTGGCGGGCCACCTCGTAGGGCTCGTTGAAGGTGGAGTTGATGGTCCCGGTCAGACCGAGACGGTCGGTGACGGCGGCGAGCGCGGCCAGGACGGTGAAGGTGTCCGGGCGGCCGACCACGTCCAGGTCGTAGATCTTGCCGCCCTGTTCACGCAGCCGGAGCCCCTCGGCGAGGAAGAGGAAGTCGAACTTGGCGCGTTCGGCGGTCCGGGCGAAGTGGGCGAAGGAGCTGAACTCGATGTGGCTGCCGGCCTCGGGATCGCTCCACACGGTGGTGTTGTTGACGCCCGGGAAATGGGCGGCCAGATGGATCTGCTTCAGCGGCTTGCTCATGTCGGTGCGGATTCCTTCCGGCTCAGGCGGTCGCGGCGGTCGCGGCGGTGGCGGCGTAGCGGTTGGCCGGGCGGGCGAGCCCGAGCAGGCCACGCAGGGTGTCGGCCTCGTAGGCGCGGCGGAAGGCATCCCGGCGCTGGAGCTCTGGGACCAGGCCCCGGGTGATCGCGGGGAGGTCGTGCCCAAGGACAGCGGGACGCAGCCGGAAACCGGTCAGCCCTGCCGAGGCGAACTCCTGCAGCAGATCGGCGAGCTGGGCCGGGGTACCGGTGAAGATGCGCGCGTCGCTGGTGTACGGCTCTCCCGCGAGAGCGTCCAGGCGCTCCCGGCGGGCCGCGGCCTGGGCCGGGTTCTCGTCGAGGAAGACCACCAGGTCCCCGAAGACGTGCAGCCTCTCGTCGGCGCGACCCGCCGTCTCCTGCTCGGCGCGGATCTCGGCGACGATCGCACGCGCCTGGCCGGCGTCGTGCGGCGTGACGTAGCCGACGTCGGCGGCCCGGGCCACCAGCCGGTAGGGCACGGTGTCGTGCGCGAGGGCGGTGACGAGCGGCTGGCCCTGCGGCGGGCGGGGCGTGATGGAGGGGCCCTTGACGCTGAAGTGCCGGCCCTCGAAGTCGATGTAGTGCAGCTTGTCCCGGTCGATGAAACGGCCGGTGGCCACATCCCGGATCTCCGCGTCGTCCTCCCAGCTGTCCCAGAGCCGGCGCACCACCTCCACATAGTCGGCGGCCTCGTCGAAGAGGCCGGTCACCAGATCCCGGGTGTCCGGGCTGTCGTAGGCCTCGATGCGGGCGATGGCGCGGCGGCCGAAATGGTCGGCCTCGTTCGGGCGGGCGGTGATCTGCACCCGCAGACCCGCCCGTCCCGAGCTCACATAGTCCAAAGTGGCGATCGCCTTGGAGAGGTGGAACGGCTCCGTGTGTGTGACCACCGCGGTCGGGACCAGACCTATGTGCCGGGACAGCGGGGCGATGCGCGCCGCGATCAGCACGGCGTCCAGGCGGCCGCGGACCTGGTCGGTGCGCTCGTCCGGTTCGAGGAAGTGGGAGGACTGCGGGCCGAGGCCGTCCTCGATGGTCACGAAGTCGAGCAGACCG
>NZ_JOEV01000105.1 GCF_000721105.1 Streptomyces cellulosae | reverse complement strand
ATCGGTCTGGTGACCACCTACACCTACGACGGCATCGGCCAGGTCCGCACCCAGAAAGTGGTCTCCGACACCTACCCGAACGGCCTGGTGACGACGTACACGTACGACGGCGCCGGCCAGGTCGTCGAGGAGCACGACCCGCGGCTCACCGACCGCGTCACCGGCGCCACCCACGCCGCCGTCACCACCTCGGTCTACGACGAGGACGGCAACGTCACCTCGCAGACCGTGTCCGACGCGAGCGGCGGTGACAAGGCCCGCACCCAGACGTGGACCTACGACCCCTACGACCACGTGCTGACGGAGTCGGACGCCAACGCGGCCGAGGGCGCCGCGAACGGCAACACGACGACGTACTCGTACGACACCTCCGGCAACAAGACCAAGGAGGTCACCAGCGCCGGCAACGAGATGCGGTACACCTACGACGACAACGGCAACCTGCTCACACAGGGCCTGATGTACACCGGCGACCCGGTGAGCCCGCAGGCGGCGACCCTGCTGACGGAGTCCTCCCGGGCCTACGACCCGGCCGGGCGGCTGGCGTCGGTCACCGACGCGATGGGCAACACCACGTCGTACAGCTACACCGACGACGGTCTGACCGCGACGGTGAAGCGGACCAGCGCCGACGGCAAGAGCACCTACGTGCTGGAGTCGGACACCTACGACGCGGCCGGCAACCTGCAGCAGTCCACCACCGACAACGGTGAGACGGTCACCAAGTACAAGGTCGACGCGGCCTCCCGCACCACGTCCACCGAGCTCGACCCGACCGGCGTGGACCGCGTGACCACGGTGTCGTACACCCCGGACGACCAGATCGCCTCCGAGAACGACCACGACGCCTCCGGTTACGACCGCACCACCACCAACACCTACGACGACATGGGCAACCTGCTCAGCGAGACGCTGTACGGGGACGCCTCCGGCCACCCGGCGGGCTGGTGGAAGCTCAACCAGACCTCCGGCAGGTCGGTCACGGACTCCTCCGGTACCGGCAGCACCGCCACCGCCGGACCGGGCGTGACCTGGTCGGACGGCGCGGCCAAGTTCGCCGGCTCCGGCACCGGCACCGGTGACGTCGTCGCCACCGACGGCCCGGTCCTGGACACCAGCGCCTCGTACACGGTCTCGGCGTGGGTGAACCTCGCCGACACCTCCACCTACCGCACCTTCGTGGCGCAGGGCGGCACCACGAGATCGTCGTTCTACCTGCAGTACTCCTCCAGCACCGGCGTCTACCGCTTCATCTCTCCCAGCGGGGACGTCGCCTCCCCGACCTACTCCAGCGCCTCAGCGTCCGCAGCGCCGACGCTGAACACCTGGACGCACCTGGTCGGCGTCTTCGACTCCACGACCGGCTCGATGAACCTGTACGTCAACGGCGCACAGGCGGGCACGGCCACCAACACCTCGCCGTGGACGGGCACCGGGCCGCTGTCGATCGGTGGCGCACAACAGGCCGACGACACGGTCGGCAACGTCGTCGCCGGGTCGGTCGGCAACGTCCAGACCTACCAGCGGGCCCTGTCCGCCTCCGACGTCTCCTCGCTGTACGGCAAGGGCCGCGGCGGCGGCACGGTCGGCTCCTCCAACGAGCAGACCACGAAGTACACCTACGACAAGCGCGGCCTGCCGACATCCATGACGGACGCCGAGCAGCACACCACCGACTACGCCTACGACGAGGCGGGCAACCTCGCGGTCACCACCGCGCCCGCCGTCCAGGCCGAACCGGACGGCACGACCGCCGCCCCCGTGCGCCCGGTCACCACCAGCGGCTTCAACACCTTCGGCGAGGCCGTCGAGGAGCAGGACCCGAACGGCCTGGTCACCACGACGGCGTACGACGCCGAGGGCGACAAGGTCTCCGAGACCCTGCCGCCGTACACCCCCGCGGGCGCCTCCTCGCCCGACGCGGGCACCACCGTGTGGACGTACGACAGCGAGGGCAACCAGACCTCGGTCACCACGCCGGGCGGCAGGACCAGCTCGTATCTGTACGACCAGACGGGCAACGTCGCACAGATCACCGCGCCCGACGGCTCCAAGACCCACGCCGTCTACGACGCCGACGGCGAGATGGTGTCCTCCACGGACGCCACCGGCGCGCAGGCACAGGCGACGTACGACTACCTCACCGGCAACCCGTACGGCGCTCACGCCGCGTCGACCACCTCGCCGGGCGGCGTGACGACGTCATACGGCTACAACCGGGCCGGCGACGTCACCTCGGTCACCGACGGGGCGGGCAACACCACCCGTTACTCCTACGACTTCCAGGGCAACCAGCAGAAGACGATCCTGGCTGACGGCACCTGGACCGAGACCGACTACAACGCCGCGGGCGACCCCGCCTACGACAAGC
>NZ_JOEV01000104.1 GCF_000721105.1 Streptomyces cellulosae | reverse complement strand
ATCGGTCTGGTGACCACCTACACCTACGACGGCATCGGCCAGGTCCGCACCCAGAAAGTGGTCTCCGACACCTACCCGAACGGCCTGGTGACGACGTACCGGTACGACGGCGCCGGCCAGGTCGTCGAGGAGGACGACCCGCAGCTCACCGACCGCGTCACCGGCGCCACCCACGCCGCCGTCTCCACGACCGTCTACGACGAGGACGGCAACGTCACCTCGCAGACCGTCTCCGACGCGAGCGGCGGCGACACCTCACGCACCGAGACCCAGACCTACGACGCCTACGACCACCTGCTGACCGAGTCGGACGCCAACGCCGCCGCCGGCGCGTCCAACGGCAACACCACGACGTACTCGTACGACACCTCCGGCAACAAGACCAAGGAGGTGACCTCGGCGGGCGTCGACACCCGCTACACGTACGACGACAACGGCAACCTGCTCACGCAGGGGCTGATGTACACCGGCGACCCGGTCAACCCGCAGACGGCGACCCTGCTGACCGAGTCCTCCCGGGCCTACGACCCCGCCGGGCGGCTCGCGTCCGTCACCGATGCCATGGGCAACACCACGGCGTACACGTACACCGACGACGGTCTGACCGCGACGGTGAAGCGGACCAGCGCGAACGGCACCAGCAGCTACGTGCTGGAGTCGGACCTCTACGACGCGGCCGGCAACCTCACCCAGTCCACCACCGAGAACGGCGAGACCGTCACCAAGTACGCGGTCGACGCGGCCTCCCGCACCACGTCCACCGAGCTGGACCCGACCGGCGTGGACCGCGTCACCACGGTGTCGTACACCCCCGACGACCAGGTGGCCTCCGAGAACGACCACGACGCCTCCGGCTACGACCGCACCACCACCAGCACCTACGACGACATGGGCAACCTGCTCAGCGAGACGCTGTACGGCGACCAGTCCGGGCACCCGGCCGGCTGGTGGAAGCTCAACCAGACCTCCGGCACCAATGTCACCGACGCCTCCGGTACCGGCAACACCGCCACCGCCGGACCGGGCGTGACCTGGGCGGACACCGCGGCGAAGTTCGCGGGCACGACCACCGGAACCGGCGGCGTCATCGCCACCAACAGCCCGGTGCTGAACACCGCCTCGTCCTACACCGTCTCGGCGTGGGTGAACCTCTCCGACACCTCCACCTTCCGGACCTTCGTGGCCCAGGGCGGCACCAACCGCTCCTCCTTCTACCTGCAGTACTCGCCCACCCAGGGCGCCTACCGCCTCATCGCACCCAGTGAGGACTCCTCCGCCGCCCCGGCGGCGTACTACAGCGCCGTCGCCTCCAGCGCCCCGGCGCTGAACACCTGGACGCATCTGGTCGGCGTCTTCGACTCCACGACCGGCTCGATGAACCTGTACGTCAACGGCGCACAGGCGGGTACGGCGACCGACACCTCGCCGTGGAGCGGTACCGGGCCGCTGTCGATCGGTGGCGCGCAGCAGGCCGACGGCACGGTCGGCAACGTCGTCGCCGGGTCGGTCAGCAACGTCCAGACCTACCAGCGGGCCCTGTCCGCCTCCGAGGTGTCGTCGCTGTACGGCAAGGGCCGTACGGGCGGCACGGTGGGTTCGTCGAGTGAGCAGACGACGAAGTACGCGTACGACAAGCGCGGCCTGCCGACGTCCACGACGGACGCCGAGCAGAACACCACGACGTACGCCTACGACGAGGCGGGCAACCTGGCGGTCACCACCGCGCCCGCCGTCCAGGCCGAGCCCGACGGCACCACCGCGGCGACCGTCCACCCCGTCACCACCAGCGGCTTCAACACCTTCGGCGAGGCCGTCGAGGAGCAGGACCCGAACGGCCTGGTCACCACGACGGCGTACGACGCCAATGGCGACAAGGTCTCCGAGAGGCTGCCGTCGTACACCCCGGCGGGCGCCTCCTCGCCCGACGCCGGCACCACCGTGTGGACGTACGACAGCGAGGGCAACCAGACGTCCGAGACCAGCCCGGGCGGCCGGACCACCTCGTACCTCTACGACCAGATGGGCGACCTCGCCCAGACCACGGCACCGGACGGCACGAAGACGCACGCCACGTACGACACGGCGGGCGACCAGTTGTCGGCGACGGACGGCACGGGCGCGCAGGCGCAGGCGACGTACGACTTCCTGGGCCGGCAACTGACGCACCGGCAACCCGTACGGCGCTCACGCCGCGTCGACCACCTCGCCGGGCGGCGTGACGACGTCATACGGCTACAACCGGGCCGGCGACGTCACCTCGGTGACGGACGGCGCGGGCAACACCACCCACTACACCTACGACTTCCAGGGCAACCAGCAGAAGACGATCCTGGCTGACGGCACCTGGACCGAGACCGACTACAACGCCGCGGGCGACCCCGCCTACGACAAGC
>NZ_JOEV01000103.1 GCF_000721105.1 Streptomyces cellulosae | reverse complement strand
CCCCCACCCCCACCCGCCGCCTCTTCGTCTCCCGCGTGCTCGGTGGTGCCGCCGCCGTGGCCGCTGTCGGAACGGTCGGATACGGCACGTACGGCGTCCTGAACGGTCCCACCGTCAAGCGGGTCACCGTGCCGCTGGCCAAGCTCCCGCGCGCGGGACACGGTTACCGGATCGCGGTGGTCAGCGACATCCACCTGGGCCCGGTACTGGGCCGGGGTTTCGCGCAGAAGGTCGTCGACACGATCAACTCCACGCAGCCCGACCTGATCGCGGTCGTCGGCGACCTGGTCGACGGCAGTGTGAAGGACCTGGGCCCGGCGGCCGCGCCCCTGGCCCGGCTCAGGGCCCGGCACGGCGCGTACTTCGTCACCGGCAACCACGAGTACTTCTCCGGCGCCGAGCAGTGGGTGAAAGAGGTACGACGGCTGGGCATCCGCCCGCTGGAGAACGCCCGCACCGAACTGGCCCACTTCGATCTGGCGGGTGTCAACGACGTGGCGGGGGAGAGCGAGGGCCAGGGCCCCGACTTCGCCAAGGCGCTGGGCGACCGCGACACGACACGCGCCTGCGTGCTGCTGGCCCACCAGCCGGTGCAGATCCACGACGCCGTCGACCACGGGGTCGATCTCCAGCTCTCCGGCCACACCCACGGCGGTCAGCTGTGGCCCGGCAACTTCATCGCGGCCGCCGCGAACCCCACCGTCGCGGGCCTCGAACGCTACGGCGACACCCAGCTGTATGTCAGCCGCGGCGCCGGTGCGTGGGGCCCGCCGACCCGGGTGGGCGCCGAGTCGGACATCACCGTCATCGAACTGGCGTCACGACAGGCCTGAGGGGTGCCGCGAGGAGCGATGGCCAGGGGGTGTGAGAGAGGACGACGGACGAGCTGTGAGCGCCCTGTGAAACCTGGGCGAAACCCGCTTGCGTAAGTTCTTGCTCAACTCGAACAAAACACTCTTCCTCCAGCTGAAACACCTGTGATTAGGTGACCCGCGCCAACAGGCGAGTGGCATATGCGTGGTGGACCCGGGGCGGGCCCGCTGAGGGGCTGGGGAGGGCAACGCCGATGCGGTCGGTTCGCGTGCGGATTCTTGCGACGCTGCTGGTACTGGCGTGCGTCGCCGTGGGCGGCTGGCAGTTGCTGCCGGACCAGGGCGACGACGGCAGGACCATCACGGTCGGCACGACGGACGCCGTCACCTCACTGGATCCGGCCGGTGCCTACGACGCCGGCTCCTGGGCGCTGTTCAGCAACGTCTTCCAGTCGCTGCTGACCTTCGAGCCGGGCGGGGTCTCGCCCGTGCCGGACGCGGCCGAGCACTGCTCCTTCACCGGCGACGACCTGCGCACCTACCGCTGCCAACTGCGCGAGGGCCTCACCTTCCCCGGCGGCCGCGAGGTCACCGCAGAGGACGTGAAGTACTCCTTCGACCGGGTCAAGAAGATCAACTCGCCGGTCGGCCCCGCCTCCCTGCTGGACACCCTCAAAACCGTCAGCGCGAGCGACCGGACCGTCACCTTCCATCTGTCCTCGCCCGACGCCACCTTCCCGTTCAAGGTGGCCACCGGCGCCGGCTCGATCGTCGACCGCAGCAAATACCCGGCGGACGGTCTGCGCACCGGCACGAGTGCCGACGGCACCGGACCGTACACACTGGCGTCGTATACGAAGGGCAAGAACGCGGTCCTCGCGCCCAACGGCCGCTACGAGGGGGCCCTCAAGGACACCGGACGGCCCGTCGAACTGCGCTACTACGCCGACGGCGAGAAGCTCGACGCCGCCTGGAAGGCGAGGCGGGTCGACGTCGCCACCCGCACGCTGCCGCCGAAGGTCCTCGCCGGGCTGAACGCCAGCGACCCCGGCCAGCGGGTGTCCGAGGTCGACAGCTCCGAGACCCGCAACCTCTACCTCAACACCCGCGCGAGCTCCCCGCTGCACGACCCCCGGGTCCGGCAGGCCATGGCCTGGCTGATCGACCGCGAACGGCTGGCCGCCACGGTGTACGACAGCACCGTGGACCCCCTCTACTCGCTGATCCCGGCCGGCATCACCGGGCACACCACGTCGTTCTTCGACCGCTACCCCAGGCAGGACGCCAAGAAGGCCCGGCAACTGCTCACCCGGGCCGGCGTGAGCCTGCCCGTCCGCTTCACCTACGGCTACGGCGCCGGCCGCGGCGCCGCCGCCGACGAGGCCGCGGAGATCAAGCGGGAGCTGGAGGCGAGCGGCCTGTTCAAGGTGACCGTCAACGGTTACGAATGGACCGACTTCCAGAAGCGCTGGGCGACCGGCAAGCTCGACGCGTACGCGGTCGGCTGGGTCGCCGACTATCCCGACCCGGACACCTTCGGCTCCCCTCTCGTCGGCACCGGCGCCTCGATGAACACCGGCTACAGCAGCAGGACCGTCGACCGGCTGATCAAGGCCAGCCAGAAATTCGCCGACCGCAGCGAGGCGGACGACGACTTCCGCCAGGTGCAGCAGGCCGTCGCGGCGGACGTGCCGGTCATCCCGCTGTGGCAGGCCAAGGAGTACGTCGTCAGCAGCGAGGACATCGGCGGCGGCCAGTACCTGTCCGACGGCACCGGAGTCTTCCGGCTCTGGCGCCTCAACTGGATCTGACGCGGTCGCACGGCAGGGAAGTCCGCCCGCGTGACACGGGGCACGCCCTCACACGGCACCATGTGGCGAAGGCAGGTGCGGGTGGGGCAAGCGTGTTGAGACGCGCGCCGTCACCCCGCTCGCAGCGTCACCTGCCGCCTTCGCCCGCAGCGTCACCTGCCGCCTTCGCCCGCAGCCTCACCCCCCGCCACCCCCAC
>NZ_JOEV01000102.1 GCF_000721105.1 Streptomyces cellulosae | reverse complement strand
CCCACAGGGTCCCCCCTGCAGTACCATCGGCGCTGTAAGGCTTAGCTTCCGGGTTCGAAATGTAACCGGGCGTTTCCCTCACGCTATAACCACCGAAACCCTATTGGTTTCGAGCGAACAAGCACACTTTTAACACAGTGGACGCGAGCAACTGAGGACAAGCCCTCGGCCTATTAGTACCAGTCAGCTCCACCCATTACTGGGCTTCCACACCTGGCCTATCAACCCAGTCGTCTACTGGGAGCCTTAACCCCTCAAGGGGGTGGGAGTCCTCATCTCGAAGCAGGCTTCCCGCTTAGATGCTTTCAGCGGTTATCCCTCCCGAACGTAGCCAACCAGCCATGCCCTTGGCAGGACAACTGGCACACCAGAGGTTCGTCCGTCCCGGTCCTCTCGTACTAGGGACAGCCCTTCTCAAGACTCCTACGCGCACAGCGGATAGGGACCGAACTGTCTCACGACGTTCTAAACCCAGCTCGCGTACCGCTTTAATGGGCGAACAGCCCAACCCTTGGGACCGACTCCAGCCCCAGGATGCGACGAGCCGACATCGAGGTGCCAAACCATCCCGTCGATATGGACTCTTGGGGAAGATCAGCCTGTTATCCCCGGGGTACCTTTTATCCGTTGAGCGACGGCGCTTCCACAAGCCACCGCCGGATCACTAGTCCCGACTTTCGTCCCTGCTCGACCCGTCGGTCTCACAGTCAAGCTCCCTTGTGCACTTACACTCAACACCTGATTACCAACCAGGCTGAGGGAACCTTTGGGCGCCTCCGTTACTCTTTAGGAGGCAACCGCCCCAGTTAAACTACCCATCAGACACTGTCCCTGATCCGGATCACGGACCCAGGTTAGACATCCAGCACGACCAGACTGGTATTTCAACGACGACTCCACCTGAACTGGCGTCCAAGCTTCACAGTCTCCCAGCTATCCTACACAAGCCGAACCGAACACCAATATCAAACTGTAGTAAAGGTCCCGGGGTCTTTCCGTCCTGCTGCGCGAAACGAGCATCTTTACTCGTAGTGCAATTTCACCGGGCCTATGGTTGAGACAGTCGAGAAGTCGTTACGCCATTCGTGCAGGTCGGAACTTACCCGACAAGGAATTTCGCTACCTTAGGATGGTTATAGTTACCACCGCCGTTTACTGGCGCTTAAGTTCTCAGCTTCGCCACCCCGAAGAGTGACTAACCGGTCCCCTTAACGTTCCAGCACCGGGCAGGCGTCAGTCCGTATACATCGCCTTACGGCTTCGCACGGACCTGTGTTTTTAGTAAACAGTCGCTTCTCGCTGGTCTCTGCGGCCACCCCCAGCTCGGGAAGCAAGTCCCCTCACCAGTGATGGCCCCCCTTCTCCCGAAGTTACGGGGGCATTTTGCCGAGTTCCTTAACCATAGTTCACCCGAACGCCTCGGTATTCTCTACCTGACCACCTGAGTCGGTTTAGGGTACGGGCCGCCATGAAACTCGCTAGAGGCTTTTCTCGACAGCATAGGATCATCCACTTCACCACAATCGGCTCGGCATCAGGTCTCAGCCACATGTACGACGGATTTACCTATCGCACGGCCTACACCCTTACCCCGGGACAACCACCGCCCGGGCTGGACTACCTTCCTGCGTCACCCCATCACTCACCTACTGCAAGTCTGGTCCGTCGGCTCCACCACTCCCCTTTGCCCGAAGGCTCCAGGGCGGCTTCACGGACTTAGCATCGCCTGGTTCAGTGTTTGACGCTTCACAGCGGGTACCGGAATATCAACCGGTTATCCATCGACTACGCCTGTCGGCCTCGCCTTAGGTCCCGACTTACCCTGGGCAGATCAGCTTGACCCAGGAACCCTTAGTCAATCGGCGCACACGTTTCCCACGTGTGTATCGCTACTCATGCCTGCATTCTCACTCGTGAACCGTCCACAACTCGCTTCCGCGGCTGCTTCACCCGGCACACGACGCTCCCCTACCCATCCCAGCGGGCGTTGGCCCTCATGCTGAAATGACACGACTTCGGCGGTACGCTTGAGCCCCGCTACATTGTCGGCGCGGAATCACTAGACCAGTGAGCTATTACGCACTCTTTCAAGGGTGGCTGCTTCTAAGCCAACCTCCTGGTTGTCTGTGCGACTCCACATCCTTTCCCACTTAGCGTACGCTTAGGGGCCTTAGTCGATGCTCTGGGCTGTTTCCCTCTCGACCATGGAGCTTATCCCCCACAGTCTCACTGCCGCGCTCTCACTTACCGGCATTCGGAGTTTGGCTAAGGTCAGTAACCCGGTAGGGCCCATCGCCTATCCAGTGCTCTACCTCCGGCAAGAAACACACGACGCTGCACCTAAATGCATTTCGGGGAGAACCAGCTATCACGGAGTTTGATTGGCCTTTCACCCCTAACCACAGGTCATCCCCCAGGTTTTCAACCCTGGTGGGTTCGGTCCTCCACGACCTCTTACAGCCGCTTCAACCTGCCCATGGCTAGATCACTCCGCTTCGGGTCTTGAGCATGCTACTGAAACGCCCTGTTCGGACTCGCTTTCGCTACGGCTACCCCACTCGGGTTAACCTCGCAACACACCGCAAACTCGCAGGCTCATTCTTCAAAAGGCACGCAGTCACGACGTTGAGTGCAAGCACTCAACGCGACGCTCCCACGGCTTGTAGGCACACGGTTTCAGGTACTATTTCACTCCCCTCCCGGGGTACTTTTCACCATTCCCTCACGGTACTATCCGCTATCGGTCACCAGGGAATATTTAGGCTTAGCGGGTGGTCCCGCCAGATTCACACGGGATTTCTCGGGCCCCGTGCTACTTGGGTGTCTCTCCAACGAGCCGTTGACGTTTCGACTACGGGGGTCTTACCCTCTACGCCGGACCTTTCGCATGTCCTTCGTCTACATCAACGGTTTCTGACTCGTCCCACGGCCGGCAGACCGTGAAAGAGAGATCCCACAACCCCGCATACGCAACCCCTGCCGGGTCTCACACGTATACGGTTTAGCCTCATCCAGTTTCGCTCGCCACTACTCCCGGAATCACGGTTGTTTTCTCTTCCTGCGGGTACTGAGATGTTTCACTTCCCCGCGTTCCCTCCACATACCCTATGTGTTCAGGTATGGGTGACAGCCCATGACGACTGCCGGGTTTCCCCATTCGGACACCCCCGGATCAAAGCCTGGTTGACGACTCCCCGGGGCCTATCGTGGCCTCCCACGTCCTTCATCGGTTCCTGGTGCCAAGGCATCCACCGTGCGCCCTTAAAAACTTGGCCACAGATGCTCGCGTCCACTGTGCAGTTCTCAAACAACGACCAGCCACCCATCACCCCGAACCCTTACGGTCCGAGTGCACTGGGGCCGGCACTGAAGGCAGCCATACGGCCATACCCTCAGACACCCAACAGCGTGCCCG
>NZ_JOEV01000101.1 GCF_000721105.1 Streptomyces cellulosae | reverse complement strand
GGCGCAGCAGGGCGTAGTTCTCGATGGCCAGGTTGATGCCCTCGCGGATGTCCTTGCCGAACCAGGGGTAGACCGGCCCGGTGTTGCCGCGCCCCATCATGAGGTCCACGCGCCCGTCGGCCAGGTGCTGGAGCATCGCGAAGTCCTCGGCGATCTTCACCGGGTCGTTGGTGGTGATGAGCGTGGGGACGAC
Source organism: Streptomyces cellulosae (assembly GCF_000721105.1). Classification (GTDB taxonomy): domain Bacteria; phylum Actinomycetota; class Actinomycetes; order Streptomycetales; family Streptomycetaceae; genus Streptomyces; species Streptomyces cellulosae_A. The sequence goes on along the minus strand of NZ_JOEV01000101.1, from coordinate 3,328 downwards.
GGCACGAACGGCGGGTTGTGGTGCTCACCGGTCGCGAAGACGTCGAGCCCGACCTCCTCGGCCTTCAGCGCGATGGCGACCATGGCCTTGATGCGCTCGCGCTCGGTCGGCGTACGGCCCGTGGTGGGGTCCGGCGTGACGTCGCCGACGCTGAAGATCCCGAACTGCATGGTCGCTCAACCTCCAAGTTGTTGACCGTTCAACTATACCGATGAACGGCGGACCTCGTCTCCTTATTCCGGGCCACCCCGCCCCCGCCGCTTATCCGGTTGACCTCACCCCTCCTCCCCTCGATATTTATCTGCGTGACACAGATACTGCACAACGAAGAAGATCGGACCCTCCCCGCCCGCACCCGCTGGGCGATCCTGGCCGTCGTCCTCGCCGCCGACGTCCTCGACCTCCTCGACGCCACCATCACCAACATCGCCGCCCCGACCATCACCCGGGACCTCGGCGGCGGCGCCGCCCTCGTCCAGTGGCTCGGCACCTCCTACGCCCTCGCCCTCGGCGTCCTCCTCGTGCCCGGCGGACGGCTCGGCGACAAGTACGGGCGCCGCCGGATGTTCCTGTACGGCCTCGCCGGATTCGTCGCCGCCTCCCTCGCCTGCGGACTCGCCACGACCCCGGCGACCCTGGTCCTCGCCCGACTCACCCAGGGCGCCTGCGCCGCCCTCGTCATCCCCCAGGGCTTCGGCATCCTCGGCGCCACCTGGCCGCGCGACCAGATCGGCAAGGCGTTCAGCCTGTTCGGGCCCGTGATGGGCCTGTCCGCGGTCGGCGGCCCGATCCTCGCCGGCTTCCTGGTCGACGCCGACCTCGCCGGCCTCGGCTGGCGCCCCATGTTCCTGATCAACCTGCTCATCGGCGGCGCCACCCTGCTCGCCGCGTACCGTCTGCTGCCACGGGACACCGGCTCGGCCCAGGTCACCCTTGACGGCCCCGGCGCCGCCCTCCTGTGCGCCGCCCTGCTCGGCCTGCTCGGCGGGCTCATCGACGGCTCCGCCCACGGCTGGACCGGCCGCCCCCTCACCCTCCTGCTCCTCGGCCTCGCCCTGTTCGCCGGCTTCTGCCACCGCCAGCGCACCGCCGCCGCCCCGCTGATCCAGCCCTCGCTCCTGCGCAACCGCGGCTTCACCGCCGGCCTGGTCCTCGGCCTGGTCGCCTTCGCCGCGACCGCCGGCCTGCTCTACGTCATCTCCCTCTACTTCCAACGAGGCCTCGGCCGCTCCCCCGCCGACACCGCGCTCGGCCTGATCCCCCTCTCCCTCGGGATCGTCCTCGCCTCCGTCGCCTGCTACCGCCTCATCCACGCCTACGGCCGCCGGCTCGTCGTCGCCGGACTCCTGATCGTCCTCGCGGGCTGCGGCTACCTTGCCCTCCTGGTCGCCGACTCCGGTACCTCCGTGAGCAGGTGGGCGCTGGTCCCGCCCGTGCTGCTCATCGGCGTCGGCATGGGCACCTGCTTCGGCACGGTCTACGACGTGACGATCGGCGACATCGCCCCCGAGGAGGCGGGCAGCGCCAGCGGCTCGCTCAACGCGGTGCAGCAGGTCGCCAACGCCATCGGCACGGCGACCGTGACCACCGTGTACTTCCACTCGGCCGACGGCGGTGAGACCCACGCGATGACCGTGAGCCTCACCGCGGTCGCCGTGGCGACGGCCCTGTGCCTGACCCTCGTACGCCTGCTGCCGCGCACGGCGGGCGGGGAGCAGCACCACTGAGAGGTACGGAGCCGGGCGGCCGTCGAGAAAGCCGCCCGGCCGTCCTGTCACACTCCCCGCCCGCCCCGCGTCAACCCGGTGACCGCGAGGGAGACCACCACCGCGGTCACCCCGGCTCCACTGCCACCGGTCCCCCTGATGAGGAGCGAACCATGACCACCGCCCACGTAGTCGTCACCCTGATCGCCGCCGCCATGGCGGGCTACTCCGGTGCCGTCGTCCTCGCCCGAGCCCAGTGGATCATCAAGTCGCTGGATGACTACCACGTGCCGCACGCCTGGACGCCCTGGCTCGGCGCGGCCAAGATCGCGGGGGCCGTCGGCCTGCTGATCGGCCTGTTCGTGCCCGTCATCGGGACCGCGGCCGGGATCGGTCTGATCCTCTACTTCACCGGGGCGGTCGTCACCGTCGTCCGGGCCCGCTGGTACTCCCACATCCCGTTCCCGCTGATCTACGCCGCCCCGGTGGCCGGCGCCCTCACGCTGGGCGCCCTTGCCTGAGCCCCCGGCGAGACGCGGGCCCCGCCGACCCGGCGGGGCCTAGACCTCGCCGCCGCGCAGGCGGGCGACCTGCGTGCCGCTGAACTCCGTCGTACGTCTCATGTGCTCGATGATCACGGCGAGCTGGGAATCGTCCAGGTCGTCGAAGAGCGCCACCCAGCCGCCCCCCAGCCGGTCCCACACCGCCCCGAACTCGGCGACCTTCTCCGGCACGGTCGTCACCAGCACCTTCCGCCGGTCCGCCGCGTCCCGCTCGCGCACCACGTACCCAGCCCGCTCCAGCCGGTCCACCAGCCGCGTCGCCGACCCGGTCGTCAGCCCCGTCAGCTCCGCGACCCGGCCCGTCGTCACGGGGGCGCCCTCCAGCGTGAGCAGGTTCAGACACTGCAGATCGGTCGGGTGCAGCCCGAGATGGTCGGCGAGGGCCTGGTTGAAGAGGGCGTACGACGCCATGTAGCGGCGCGAGACCCCGGACAACTCCGCCAACAGCCGCGACCGCGCGTTCCCGGACATCCCAGCTCCCCTTCACCTGCGCCGTGCAGAGATCGTACGACGCAGAGGACGCGCGGGAAGGCGCGGAGGACACTCCAGAAGGCTGATCAGAACCGGCATGCGAAGCTGGCCCCCATGCTCGTGCTGCGCTCCGCCGTCCTGTTCGTCGTCGCCGCCCTCTTCGAGATCGGCGGCGCCTGGCTGGTCTGGCAGGGCGTACGCGAACACCGCGGCTGGATCTGGATCGGCGCGGGCGTGCTCGCCCTCGGCGCGTACGGCTTCGTCGCCACGCTCCAGCCGGACGCCGCCTTTGGCCGCATCCTCGCCGCGTACGGCGGTGTCTTCGTCGCCGGTTCACTGCTGTGGGGCATGGCCGCGGACGGCTACCGCCCCGACCGCTGGGACATCGCGGGCGCGCTGATCTGTCTCGCAGGCATGGCGGTGATCATGTACGCGCCACGGGGTGACTGAGCGGACATCACCGGTCACGACGGCCGGGACGGACGTACACGCCACGTGGGTTCACCGGGCAGCGCCCCCAGCCCCGCTTCCCCCCCCCCCCCCTCCCCCCACCCGCCCGCCACACTCCCGTCCCCCACCCGCCTATCC
>NZ_JOEV01000100.1 GCF_000721105.1 Streptomyces cellulosae | reverse complement strand
GTACTGGCTGGGGCTACGGGGGGTGGGTACTGGCTGGGGCTACGGGGGGGTGGGTACTGGCTGGGGGTTACTTGACGGCGCCGCTGGTGATGCCGGAGACGATGCGGCGCTGGGCGATGACGAAGACGAGGACCATCGGCAGGCTCATCATCACGACGTAGGCGAAGATCAGATGCCAGTTGTTGAGGTAGAGCTGCGCGTTGGCGACCTGGTAGAGGTTCAGCGGCAGGGTGGCCTTGGCACCTCCGCCGAGGACGAAGAACGAGTAGAAGATGTCGCTCCAGGCGAACAGCATCACCATGATCGTCGCCGTGGCGATGACCGGTCGCAGCAGCGGCAGGATGATGCGCAGGAAGATCCGCATCGGGCCGGCGCCGTCCATCCGGGCGGCCTCCTCCAACTCCTCCGGCAGGGCGCGGATGAACCCCGTCATGAAGAAGATCGAGGTGGACAGGTACATCCCGGCGTAGACGCCGATCATGCCGGGCCGGGTACCGGCCAGCCCCAGCTGGCGCAGCTCCATCACGATGGTGATCACCGCGGGAGGCAGCAGCAGCCCGCTGATGCTCAGCGCGTACATGGCGTTGACCAGGCGCCCCTTGCGGCGGGCGAACACCCAGGCGGCGCCCGCGCCGAGGAGCAGCACGAGGACGACCGAGGGGGCTACGACGAGGAGGCTGTTGAAGAAGCCCTGGACGATCTTGCCCTCGTCGAAGCTCTGCTGGTAGTTCGCGGCGGCCTGGGCGTGGTGGGGCAGGGAGAGGTTGGGCTTGATGGCCTCCGCCTGCGGCTTGACGGAGGTGACCGCCACCAGCCACAGCGGGATGCCGATGGTGACGGCCGCGATGACCAGCACGGTGAGGGGCTGGAGCCAGCGCAGCGGGCGTCGGCGTACGGGGGCGAACGCGGGAACGGTGGTCACTGGTTGTTCTCCCTCCGCCGCAGGCCGACGATGACCGGCACGGCGAGGACGACGACGATGAGGAAGAGCACCAGGCTCATCGCCGACGCCTGCGCGTACAGCCCCTGGCCGAAGACGCGGAACATGTAGATGTTGAACACCTCGGTCTCGCTGCCGGGCCCGCCCGCGGTGGTGGCCTGGACGATGTCGAAGGTGTTCATGGAACCGATCAGCGCGGTGGTCACGTTGAAGGTCACCGCGGGTGCGAGCAGCGGGAACCGGACCGCCCAGAAGGTCCGCCACCAGCCGGCCCCGTCGATACGGGCGGCCTCCAGCACGTCACCGGGCATGCTCTTCAGACCCGCCAGGTAGATCAGCATGGCCAGGCCCATCCACTTCCAGCCGTGGATGAGGGTCACCACCACCAGCGTCCAGGTCGTCGAGCCCAGCCAGGGCGTGTCGACGTGGTGTCCCGCCAGGGACGACAGCACGCCGTTGAGCGCCCCGTCCTGGGCGAGCAGGGCCCGGAAGATGTAGCCGACGGCCAGGGCGGAGATCAGCACCGGCAGGAAGAAGACCGCGCGGAAGAAGCGGTTGAAGCGGGTGTCGCGCTCCAGCAGCAGGGCGAGCCCCAGGCCGAAGCCGTTCTGGAAGACGGCCACGAGGACCGCGTACTCCAGGGTGATGCGGATGTCACGGGCCATCGACCCGTCGTGCAGGATGGTGCTGAAGTTCGACAGGCCCACGAAGCCGATCCGCGAGTGGAACGCCGACCAGTCGGTGAACGGATAGACGAAGTTCAGCAGGTTCGGCAGCAGGAAGAACAGGCCGAACACGGCGAGCGCCGGCAGGGCGAACCACCACGGCTGGTTGGCCTTGCCGAGGGCACGGCGCTCACGCCGGCCACGCCGGGACGGCCGGTCCTGCTCCTTCACGCGCATGGCGTCGATGACGTCCGTCGTGGCGGTGTCCACCACTCTCTTACCTCCGAATGCGGGCCCCGGGCCGCCGCCGACGGCGGCCCGGGGACGGGCTGGCCAGGGAGAGGGGGGTCAGAAACCCGAGACGCCACGGGCCTTGAGGACCTGGTCGAACTGGTCCTCGGCGGCCTGGGCGACCTGCTTGGGCGTCTTCTTGCCGTAGATCATGTCGGCGAGGGCGAGGTGCAGGTCGGGGGCGGTGAGGGCCTTGACCTGGAAGACGCCCGCGGCGGTGGACAGCGCCTTGGACTGGGCGATGGCGGTCTGCGGCAGACCGTCGGGGTTGGGCACCGAAGGCTCCACGGACACCAGCTTGTTGGCCTTGATGTAGGCCGGGTAGTTCGGGCCGAGCCAGAAGGACATGAACTGCCGGGCGGCGTTCTGCCGCTTGCTGTCCCCGGTGTTGAAGGCGACGACGCCGTTGGTCTGGTCGGGCGAGTACTCGGCGCCGGCGGAGCTGTTGGCGATGGGGAACCAGCCGAGCTTCTTGTCCATCTCCTCCGTGCTGGAGGTGGCCTGTATCTCGGACTGGAGCGCGGTGACGTTCACGGCCATCGCGGCGCTGCCGTCCATGATGGCCTTGCCCTGGTCGACGAAGGTGGCCGTCTTGTAGTTCTTCTGGGCCAGCCCGCCGTCGAGGACCTTCGTCTTGTACTTGGTGATGGCGTCGACGATGGTCTTGTTGGTCCAGGACTCCTTGTTCTTGTTGAGGTCGTCCCAGAACGACTGCGGCAGATCCGTCAGTTGCGTCTGCACCTGCCACTGCAGCGGCCACTTGTCGCCGCCGACCTCGAAGAACGGGGCCACGCCCGGGACCTTCGCCTTGATCTTCGCCGCGTCGGCGAGCATGTCGTCGTAACTGGTGGGCATCGCGGTGATGCCCGCCTTCTTGAAGACGTCCTTGTTGTAGTAGACGCCGAGGACCGCGGGGCTGGTGACGATGGCCGCGTACCGGTGACCGTCGACCTGGCCGAGGCTCTGCTCCGTCTTGCCGAGCTTGGAGACCCAGTCCTCCTTGTCGAGCTGCAGCAGGTTCTTGGCCGGCTGGACGAACGGCAGGGTGCTGCCCGTGGGCTGCCAGAACATCAGGTCCGGCTTGACGCCCGAGGCGAGCTTCGTCGGCACGTTCGACTCGTACGGGTCGGGGATCACCTCGGTGGTGATCTTGGCGCCGGTGGCCTTCTCGAACGCCTCGATGGCCTGCTTGGGCTCCGCGACGCTGTTCTGGGCCACCCACATGGTGAGGTCGACGCCCTTCAGGCTCGCGGTCGGGTCGACCGACCCCTCGGGTGCGGCGCCGGCGGGGGTACCACCGGTGCTGTCGCTGCAGGCGGTGGCAGTCAGCCCGAGGACACAGGCGGTGACTACGACGGTGACGGCTCTTCTCATGGCGAGATCCTTGGTCGGGCGCGGGAGGGGCAGGGGGAGGGCCAGGCGGGGGTGCGGGGTGCGGGGA
>NZ_JOEV01000099.1 GCF_000721105.1 Streptomyces cellulosae | reverse complement strand
ATGACAGCGGGCCTGCCCGCAACTATCCCCATGACCAGGCAACCCAGCGCCCTGTCCCGCTGACACCCACCCAATGCCACCAACGCGCCCGCTCACACTCTTCTGGGCGCAGAGCCGCTTCTGACCCCGCGCGCGGGTGCTCAGGGCTGCAGGAGCACGGGATAGTCGCCGGCGGTGCTGCGCGGCGGGCGCCCGAAGGGTATCGGTACCCCGGTGATTTATGAGCCGGGGTACCGATACTAAGTATTCTATGCCGCCTGTCTCTCTTCTTTTTCGCGTAGAGCAGTAACCGTAGCAAGCTCCTTGCTTCCAGCCTTCTGAACGAGTTCGTGGTGGGCTTTTACCCACTTATCGAGATTCTTCGACCGCGATGGATCTTCTCGGATGGAGCGGACGGCGGCGGCAAGCCACGATGCGAGTTCCGCTTCATCGGTCACGTAGCACGCTTTCAGAAAGGCGATGGCCTGTTGAGGATCGACGGGCAGAGCGTCCCCGTCGATGATCCGTCGGGTGGTGGTCCTCGGTAGCAGGCCCGGCCCGGACATCCGCTCCATCTCGCCGGGCGTGGGGTAGCCGATCCACACGTGTTGGTGCCGCAAGGCCCTCAGGAAGCCTGCTGTGTCGGAGATCAGTGTCGGGTCGGGGGCCCGACGGACGTAGTAGGGCGCGCGAGTGACCCGGCGTGCCCGCATCCAGAGTTCGCGGCCGCCGATCAGGGCAAATTCCGGGCCGAGGCCGTCTTTCTCGGTGGTGGTCGTGATGATGAACATCCTGACGGTCTCCATGGAGGGCACGATGGTGCCAGAGGCGGCGCGCTCGAAGGTGGCCTCCGAGGGTTGGCCGCCCACCGCTTTGGCCATCTGCCGGTAGGTCAGGCGGGCCGTGTTCTTGCGGTCGCGCAGGAAGTCTGCGAGCTGTGCGCGCTCCGGTACAGCACGGTCGACGGGGTTCTCGGAGCGTCCCATGACGGCCACCTCAGTTCCCGGCGCTGAAGTAGGCGCGGATGAGCCGGCCCAGTCGGCCGCCACCGCGGCCTCCGCTCACGGCCAGGGCCACGACTGCCGCGCCGATGCCACCGGCGCCTGCCAGAAGCAGCAGGACGTCCTCGACGCTCATCCCGCCAGGGGCGAGGAACGCCGCGGTAACGATGACCGCGATGATGACCAGCGCGTGCGGCATGCCGAACCGGCCGCTCGTGGTGGTGCTGATGGGGGTGTCTGACAGCGGCGGCTCGATGGTCGCAACGCTCGCCCTTGTGATGGGCTTTTTGCCCATGAGGCCCTCCCTAACCACCGTCCGGCGACCAGGAGATCGCCGGACGGTGCTACTTGGCTCCAACCGGAAGTCCGTGCTGTGTGGTCTCGGGGAGTTGGCGCTCCCTACGCACAGGTGGACTGCTGAGGCAAGCTTCCCAGCCCGTAGAGCACTCCTGAGGGTGAGTCAGACGATTCCCTCACCAGCGAACCAAGATTGCGGGACGGCAGGGGTGGCCCTCGGCGAGGTGTGCGTTGGACTCAACAAGCATCCTGGGAGCGGAATGGCCGCAAACGGTGCAGGTCACAGCGCTGCACGGGCCATACCATCAGTTGGCGACAGTCGCCCCAGGAGGGTTGCAAACATGGAGCAGGTCGTTGCAGGTCACAGGGCTCTGCGTGACGAAGCACGTCGCAGGCAAGGAATTTAAACAGGCGCAGGGCGCTGACCTGCATTGATTCAATTCTGTACCCCTCAAACCGATATTAATCATGGTTCTGGAGGCAGACTCTTCATCACAAGCCATCTCTACCTAAGTAGAGCTGACTTGGCCCTGATTGCTACTGGCTCCAACCGGCGCACCAGGGGCATGGGATCAGGTGTTGGCGCACCTGCCCCGCATGGTGAAGCCGATGCCTTGCCCGTTCCGGGCAGGCATCGGCTTCACCAGCGTCTGCTAAAGATCAAACGCGAGATGCTCGATATCTGTCTCGTAGGCGTCGTGCTCTGGTTCGTGCTGAATTGATAGGCACCAATGCGTGCTGTGCTGCGCGGCGATCAGCCGCAGCGGGACCTCCAGCCGCTCGCTGGCGCCGGCGTCCTGGGCGTCGAAGAGGCGGGCCGCGTACTGCGGGGGCAGGGCGATGGTCAGGTGCCGGATGCGGGCGTCATCGGTGGTGCCGGGAGCCGCGGTGAAACCGAAGCAGGCGCGGGTGTCGCCCGTCGCCTTCCTCGTGAGGAATCACCGCCGGGCGAGGATCAGGCCGACACAGGCCACCAGAACGGCTGCGGCTCCCGTGGCGACTCCCAGCGGCGTGGCGAGTGCCGGGTGGCGGTACGTCACGTAGGCGAGACCGCCCAGGAGCATCAGGGCGACAAGCACCAGGAGGAACAGGCCCAGGAGACGGAGAGAGGACAGCGAGGACACGGGATTCCCTTCGGGGCTCGCCGGTACGGCAGCGTGGTGGGTGAGCACCCGGTGCGGGTGCTGCGTCTGCTTCCACGCTGGCGGTGCGGCACACGCCCTTGACGCGATGCACTGCCAAACGCCAGAGGTTGACGAGCCAGTGCGTCTATATACGACCTGCGACCTCAAGATCTGACAGATCCTGAAGCCTCGTCGAAGCGGAAAAAAGGGGGAGGCATATGCCCACCAGGATCACCATGCCGTCCGAGGAGCAGCTGGCGCCCGGCCCGCTGCGTGAACTGATCAGTGGCCTGCATCGTCTCTATATGGATGCGGGAGCACCCTCGTCGCGGCAAGTCAGTGTTGCGATCGAGGCGGACTCCGGTGCCCGGGGTGGGCCGAGCCATGAGACGGTCAGCGCCATCCTGGGCCGTCCTGCCCAGGTACCGCGCTGGGAGAATGTGCAGTCGATGGTCCGCACGCTGGCCTCTTGGTCGCACCGCCGGCCCGACATCGATGCTGAGGTCAGTCGTTTCCACCAGCTCTGGCAGGCCGCCGAACTCGCCCCAGCGGCCGACGAGGGAGAGATCGGTGCTCCGTGGCACACCGATCCCGCCGATTACAGCCGCCCACTGCCCAAGGCCATGGCCGCCCTGACCGAGCCCCATAGCTTCGTAGCCCTGCTGGAACAGATGGACAACGAGGGTCAGGACCGGCTGCTGCCGCCGCTTGCGGCCGCATTGTGGAGGCCGCCCCAGTCCGCGAAATACTGCATCGAAGTCATGGATGAGTTCCACAGCGCGGGCCGTTCGAAGCTGGCCCACACCGTCATGGTCGCCGGCGCTCTCAGCGACCAGTTCCGAGAACTCTCGGCGAAACTCCGGGCGCTAGTGCTGCACCGCACAAGTTCCGCCGATGGCTATCAGGCGGTGAGGTGTTTGTTGATGGCGTCGATGTCGAGGCGGTCATGCGTGGTACGGGTGCC
>NZ_JOEV01000098.1 GCF_000721105.1 Streptomyces cellulosae | reverse complement strand
CGTCGTCGTCCTTGACGGACGCGACGAACGTGGTCGCGTCCGCCTTCAGCTGCTTCAGCTTGTCGACCAGCGGGCGGACCTCCGTCGCGTACGACGACAACGCACCCGACACCGTCTCCAGGTCCGTCGCGAAATCGTCCGCCCGGTCCTTGACCGGCTTCGTCGTCGCGAACAGCTGCTCCGCCTCCGGAGCCGTGTAGTACGCCGACAGGCCCTGGAACTGGGAGTGGACGTCCTCACCCGTCTTACGGACGTCACCCGCGTCCTTCTTCAGGTCCGCGTAATCCGTCTCCAGCTGGGCTAAGTTCCCCGTGAACTGGGGTATTTGATCCGGTTTGATCACGCTCAACTGCCCCCGCTCGTCCGCGTCCCCAACCAGGCGACCTCACCTGAGATCACATCATCATACAAATGGGCGTGCGGGGTCTCGCAGCGCTTTGTGTGGGTGTCTTAAGGCGGAGCAAGTTCCTTATTGCGAAGGGATGCTGCGGCGTGCTCGGGTCTGCGGGCCGCCGAAACTTGGCGGTGGGCCGTTGTCCGGGGCACCGGTGGGCAGGACGCCGCCGAGGACCGCGCCGGCGACTCCGCTCGCGTGCTCGGCCTCTCCGGCGAGCGGGTTGCCGTGCAGGCGTACGTCCTGCTCGGCCAGTTCGCGGGACTCGCGGGCGAGGGTGTCGGCCGTGAGGTGATCCGGAGGATCGGCGGTGAGCGCCCGGCCCGCCTCGGTCAGCCGGAGGCGGGCCTCAACGCCCACGGCACTCCGGTGCGTCTCGATGAACCCGTCCGCCAGGGCCACAGCACTCCGCGCCACGAGCAGCCCCCCTGCCGAGAGGACCCCGGCCCGCCCCAGCGCGAGCGGCTCGGTCGCCGCCACGATGCGGCGCAGGGCGTCGAGGGGGTCGTACGGGCCACCGGTCATGTCGTCTCGTACGGCGGCCAGGACCAGGTCGGCCCGCCGGATGCGGGCGTGCAGCTCGCCCGGTGGTGTGTCCTCGTCGTCTGCTGTCCGTCCCCGCACCCCTGCCAACTCCGCCTCCGCTCCCGTCAGCGCCGCCGGTAGCAGAGCTGTCGCCGCGCTGAGTTCGGCGGCCAGTCGGTCGACGGCGGTGAGCAGGACGTCGGCCTGGGACACGGCGGCCTCGGCGGCGCGCAGGTGGTGGGCCGCGTGTTTCGGGTCGGTTCGGTCGGCCGACTGGCGGGCCTGGTTGAGGTGTGTTGTGGCGAACAGCAGGCGGTCCTTGGCCTGTTCGACGTGCCCGGTGACCGGGGCGGTGGCGGAGGGCGGGTAGCGGTTGGCGAGGTCCGTGAGGGTTGCTTCCGTGGCTGCCGTGCGTGCGGCCAGGTCCCGGAACCGGGTCTCCGCGACTGTCAGAGCCTCGCCGGACTCCCGGTCCAAGGCGCGGAGTTGGCTGAAGGCGGGAACCTCCGCGTCCAGTCGCCGCCCTGCCTCCTGGCACCGGCCCACGATCCCCGCGCGTACGTGCCGTCGGGAGGCCTCGTCCGCCGGGACGCCGGCCTCGTACTGCCCCCGTATCCGGAAAGCGGCGGAGAGTTCGGACTCCGCGTCCCGTACGGCCCGGGCGAAGGGGGCGACGGCCTCGGGACCGAACCTGGCCTCCGCGAAGCCGAGTTCCTCGCGGCTGGTGCGGACCCAGTCGTCGGCCTCGGCCAGCAGGGCGCGGGACGGTTCGTCCAGGTCGGTCGGCGGCGCGAGAGGTGCTGGCGGTGCGGTGGGGGAGCCGCCGGGCGTGGTGCGACTTCGGGCTCGTCGGGTGCGGCGCAGGTACCCGTACCCGGCGAGTGCGACTGCGGCGACCACCGCGACGAGCGGCAGGACGAGGTCGGCGGCGGACGCGTCGTCCTCCTCGGACACGGCGGCACTCGTGCTCGTGCCGGAGCCGGCGGCCCGGGTGGCGGGGGCGGAGGAGGCGGTGCGTTGCGCAACCGGGGCATCCGTGTTGATCGTCATCCAGGGCAACAACAGCCACAGGACCCCGATCGCACCGCCCAGCACGGCAAGCCACACCCGCGCGGATATGTGCGCGGCGGCGCGGCGCGGTCGGCCTCGGATCAAGGATGACGTCACATTTCGGAGCGTATGAGCAGGAATGCGGGGGCGCGACCGGGGTGGGGTGGGCGGGGTACGGGCGCCAGCACGGCGACAGCAGGTGACAGTGGAGGGGAGCGGCATGGAGCGCACTGGAGAGACGGAGACGGAGACGGAGTCGGAGCCGGAGACGGAGCCGGGGGCGACGGGGAGGGGGACGGGGGAGATTCCCACGGTCAAGGAAGGCACCGCCGAGGAGCAGCCCCATCAGGCCACACCGGAGCCGAGCCCGAGCCCGACACCGGAGCCGAGCCCGAGCCCGACACCGAGCCCGAGCCCGACACCGAGCCCGAGCCCGAGCCCGACACCGAGCCCCAGCCCGACACCGAGCCCGAGCCCGACACCGAGCCCGAGATCAAGTCCTCCGAGATCCAGACCCCGCCCCTGGGTCCGCTGGACCCGCCGTGTCGCCCTCGGCCTGGTCCTGATCGTCGTGCTTCCCGTCCTGGCCGCCGAGATCTCGCTCCGCGTGAACTACACCGGCGACCCGGCCGACGGGACGTACACCAGGAACAAGGACGCGATCTGGCTCGGCCACGCCTGGGTCGACGGGCGGAAGAAGGACGCCGACGTCACCGCGCTGGCCCGTGAGCTGGAGACCACCGGCATCCGTGACCTGTACGTCCACAGCGGACCTCTGGAGCACGACGGCACGCTTCCCGGATCGGCCTACCCACGGGCGCGTTGGTTCATCGACGCCGTACACCGCGCCGCGCCCGGTATCCGGGTCCAGGCCTGGCTGGGTGACGTGCTCGCCACCGAGAGCCCGGACGGCATGCGGCTGGAGCGCCCGGAGACCCGCGCGGCCGTCGTCGAGTCCACCCGGCAGATCCTGGCGACCGGTTTCGACGGCGTCCACTTCGACCTGGAGCCGCTGCACTCGGACGACCGGAACTACCTCACCCTCCTCGACTCCCTGCACGGCGTCACCCGCGCCCGGGGCGCGCAGTTGTCGATCGCCGCGCACCAGATCGACCCGGTCCCGGGATTCCACTCCTTCTGGGGGACGGTCGCCGGGCACCCGAAGTGGTGGTCGCAGAAGTTCTTCGGGCAGGTCGCCCGCCGGGTCGACCAGATCGCGGTGATGTCGTACGACACGATGCAGCCGCTGGAGAGCACGTACGGCGGCTATGTCGCCCAGCAGACCTCGCTGGCCCTGGAGGTCACCCCGGACTCCACCGACCTGCTGATGGGCCTGCCCTTCTACCACGAGAACCGCTTCGGCCACTGGAATCACGCGGAGACCGTCCCCGCCGCCGTCCGCGGCGTCCGCCTCGGCCTGTCCCGCACGGACGCCGACCGCGCGAACTTCGGCGTCGCCCTGTACGTGGACTTCGCGGCCGAGGAGGGGGACTGGAGGGCGTACCGGGAGGACTGGGTGCGCTGACACCGGGCCCCGTCGAGGTCCGGCTCCCGGCGGACAGCGGGCCTCGGCGAGGGCGGGGCATCCGCCGGGGGTTCGGCCTCCCTCGACGCCTGGCCCTCCGGCCCCCGGAAAACCCGCTGCGGCCGGGTTCCGCCCGGTGCGACGATCCGGCCCATGACCACCCCGCGCACCCCCCCGCACCC
>NZ_JOEV01000097.1 GCF_000721105.1 Streptomyces cellulosae | reverse complement strand
ATCGCCACCGGCACCAGCCACAGCGTCCGCGACTTCGCCGAACACTGCTTCGCCCACCTCGGCCTCGACTACCGCGACCACATCCGCTTCGACGAACGCCAGCTGCGCCCCTCCGACGTCGACCATGTCGTCGGGGACGCCTCCAAGGCCGAGCAGGTCCTGGGCTGGAAACCCGCCACCCACGCCCCTGAACTGGCCCGCCTCATGGTCGACGCCGAACTCGCGTCTCTGAACGCCGCGCCGGGCGCCGCCCCGCGGACGGCTGCCGGTTCTCCCGTCCCGAGCTGACCCGCGGTGCGGACGGCGGCAGCTCAGCCCGCGGTCCGCAGCACATCCGGGACCGCGGCACGGGGACGCGCCAGCCGTCGGTGCGCGATCAGCATGCACGGCACGAGGACGATCAGCGTCTGCGTGACGACCGTGGACCACAGCGGCCCGGACAGGCCGAACCGCTGTACGGACCAGACCGACGCCACCACGTTCGCCACAGTCATGACGGCTCCGACGGCGAGCTGCGGCCTCAACTCCCCGGCGCCGTTGAGGAACACGGCGACCGCGGCGGTCGCGGACATGATGACGACGTAGCCGCCCAGTGCCGCCGGCAGTCCAGGGGGCGGAACGGCCGCGTCGTCACCGACCCACAGACGCAGCAGCCACGGGGTGACCGGGACGAGGACACCCGCCGCCACCGCACCGGCGGCCGTCGACAGCCCCACCGACCGCAGGTACGCGCCGCGCACCCATGCCTGGTCGCCGCGTGCCCAGGCCTCCCGATAGCTCGCCCACAAGGGGGTGAGAAACGCTCCGACGACCGTGGGCACCGTGGCGTACACGGTGAACGGGAGCACGAACGCGGCGACCTGGTCCGCGCCGAGGTAGTGCCCGATGACGAAGGAGTCCGACTTGAAGGACACGATCCCCATCAGCGTCAGCACGAAGAGCTGCGCGCCCTCGCGGCCCAGTCGGCCGCACGTGCCCCGGTCCACGTGACGCAGCCGGGGCCGGGCATCGCGGACCCGCCCGGCCAGCAGGAGGGTCGGGACGAGACCGGCGAGCAGGGACGTGGCGAGATACACGGCCGTGAACCAGCGCAGGTCCGGGGCGAGGGCCGCCACGGCCAGGAGGCCCCCCGTCTGTGCCAGCACACCGACGGACGTCGACAGTGCCGTCACATGGCCCCGCCCAAGGGCGTAGTACACCCGGCCCGCCACCGTCAGGGGCAGGCTGAGTGCGGCCGTGACACCCACCGCGAGGACCAGCTGGTCGACGACGGCGGCGGACACCTCGTCCGCTCCCAGGAGGTCGTTCCAGTCGAGGGTGAACGCGAACAGGCCGCAGAGCGCGAGAACCAGCGCCGCCGCACCGGTCAGCAGGGCGAGGGCCGTGGTCACCACTCGGCGGGTCGAGGCCACGTCATCGGATCCACGGGCCTCGGACACCTGTCCCATCACCGCCAGTCCGACCCCGAAATCGAGCACGGCGAGCATGGCGAAGGTACTGGTGAGGTTCAGCCAGAGCCCGAACTCCTCCTTTTCGAGGCAACGGCCGACAATCGGCAGCACCAGCAGGTTGGCGAGGAGGGAAATACCTCGAGCGCCCACCGTCGTGGCGCCGACGGCGAGGATTGTCCGCCAGCGACCGGACATCTGGTTCACGGCACATCCCGAGGTAGGACGGTCAGGACAGGACAGCCGCGGTGCCGGCGGCCATTCCCCTCAGTGTCGGCATTCGAGCGCTGTGTCGTCGCTGTTCGCCCGTCGTGTCGCGCATACAGTGACCGGACGTCGGATTACCCGCGGCCGGGAGGAATCACGTCTTATGCGCGTCCTGTTCTCTCCGGATGTATTCGTCACCCAGCGGTTCGGCGGCGTCAGCAGGTATTTCGCGGAACTCCACACCGAACTCGTCAAACTGGGCGTCGACGCACGCCTGTTCTCCGGCCTGCACGACAATGGCCACATCCGCGGCGGGCACCCGGCACTGGGCAGTCTGCCGCTGCGACCGCGGCTGTTCCTGAGCGGCCGGACGTTCAGGCTCTACGCGGCCGCCCAGCGCGCCGCGCACATCGTGCACCCCACGTACTACTCGGCCGAGGCACAGGGCCGACGGCCTCACGTCTGCACGTTCTACGACCTGATCCACCACAAGTACCCCGGTCAGTTCCCGAACGACACGACGGCCGAGCGCCAGCGCCTGTGGGCCCGGCGAGCCGACCACATCATCGCGATCTCCCACGCCACGGCACAGGACCTGGTGGGCATGCTCGGTGTGCCGGAGGAAAAGATCTCGGTCATCCACCTCGGCGTGCGCGTGCCAGGGCCCCGGACGCAACGGCGGCCGGACGCCTACGTGTTGTACGTCGGCAACCGCGGCGGCTACAAGAACTGGCGGATCGTCGTGGAGGCCCTCCGGGACCCGCGGCTGAAGGATCTGCGACTGGTGTGCTCAGGGGGAGGACCCGCGACCCGGGAGGAACAGTCCCTTCTGGAAAGCCGTCGCATGGCGAACCGCGTCACGTTCGTCGCCGCGGACGACGTCACCCTCTCCCGCTACTACCGGGGCGCCCTGGGTCTCGTCTACCCGTCGCTCTACGAGGGTTTCGGACTTCCGCCGCTGGAGGCGATGGCCGAGGGGGTTGCGGTGGTGGCCGCGCGGGCCGCCTCCATTCCGGAGGTGGTGGGCGACGCCGCCCTTCTTTTCAACCCCCGCGAAGTCGACGACCTCGTTCACGCACTGTGCCGGCTGCTCGACACCTCCGTCCGGGAGCGGTTGGAACAACGCGGACCGGAAAGGGCCCGCCTGTTCTCGTGGGAAAGCACCGCCCGGCAGACGGCCGACGTCTACCGCTCACTTCTGTGATGAACTGCCACGCTTTCCAGGGCCGGACGCGTGAATAACACACCCGCACACCGGAGCCGGGGCCGTGCGGACGACCACCGCAATAGCATCCCCGCATGACAGAAACGCTGAACCGGCCGACCATCGGGGAACTGCAGGAACGCGCACACGGCGAAGGGCACGATTACGCGAAGGGCTCTCCGCACATCCGGCATTACAGCCTCCGCGAGCGGGTGATCTCCGCTGTCCACGCACTGGTGGGCGAGATCGTCGAACGCAGCGGTCAGTGCCGGGTGCTGGAGATCGGCGCCGGGCACGGGACCTTCACCGACCATCTGGTGGCGGCCGGGGCGCGGGTCGAGGTGACGGAGATGAGCGCCCCCAGCGTGGCCGTCCTCCGGCGCCGTTTCCGGGGCTCCCCGCACGTCACCGTCACCCATGACCCCGAAGGCAAGGAGATCTTCCGCTCGGAGCCGGTCGACGCCGTCGTGTGCATCTCCGTACTGCACCACATCCCGGACTACCTGGGTGCCGTGGAGCATCTCGTCGGACGCACCGCTCCCGGCGGCGCCTTCCTCAGCATGCAGGATCCCCTGTGGTACCCGCGCCGGTCGTCCCTGTCCCTGAACGCGGACCGTGGAGCCTATCTCCTGTGGCGGCTCGGTCAGGGGGAGCTGCGCCGCGGTCTGGCCACCAGGGTGCGCCGGCTGCGTGGCCGCTACGACGAGTCGAACGAGGCGGACATGTCGGAGTACCACGTCGTGCGTCAGGGAGTGGACGAGGCGGCCCTCCAGAAGATCCTCGTACCGGCCTTCCAGGAAGTGCGGCTGGAGCGCTACTGGTCGACACAGTCAGGGGTGCTGCAGGCCCTGGGGGAACGCTTCGCCCCTCCCACCACGTTCGGGCTCCTCGCGCGAAACCGCCGCTGAACAGGCCGTATTTCCGCGAAGCATCCGACAGCGAAACGGACACATCGCCACAATACCGGGAAATTCGAGTTCACTTCCCTACGCTGGCGGTGCCCCTGAGGTCGCACCGTCTCAAAAGACGGGCTCTCGGCGGCACCGACTTCGAGGTCTACGCCCAGTAGGGAGTGTGTGGTGACAGTCAAGAAGGCGTTCATCACCGGTATCACCGGCCAGGACGGCTCCTATCTCACTGAGTTGCTGCTGGAGAAGGGGTACGAGGTCCACGGTCTGGTCCGGCGGGCGTCGACTTTCAACACCCGGCGGATCGACCATCTCTACCAGGACCCCCACGCACCAGAGGTGCGGTTGTTCCTGCATTACGGCGATCTCACCGACGGCACGCGGTTGGTGGGGCTGCTGGAGCAGGTGCGGCCCGACGAGGTCTACCACCTGGCCGCCCAGTCCCACGTACGGGTCTCCTTCGACGAGCCGG
>NZ_JOEV01000096.1 GCF_000721105.1 Streptomyces cellulosae | reverse complement strand
TGGTACTGCAGGGGGGACCCTGTGGGAGAGTAGGACGCCGCCGAACAATTTTTGGAGAAAACCCCGCACCTATAGGTGCGGGGTTTTCTGCGTTCACGGTGACATGGAATTGAGGGGACGGCTTATGCGCCGGCCCCTCCAGCCTCTTGAATCAGCCCCTAGTATTTACAGGCGCCCGGCCGCCTTCAGTGCGAGATATGCGTCCGCCAGTGCTGGAGCCAGATCGTCAGGTGTGGCGTCGACGACCGTCACGCCATGGCGCCGGAGTTGTTCCGCGATGCGGTCACGTTCCGTTTGGGTCTGGGCGGCGGCTGCGGCCTCATAGACGGCCTCGGTGTTTCCGCGTGCTGTGGCCATGCCGGCGATGTGGGGGTCGGCTACCGACGCCAGCAGGATCGTGTGGCGCTGGGTCAGCTGGGGGAGGACGGGCAGGAGGCCCTCCTCGATCGGCGCGGTGTCGAGGGCCGTGAACAGCACGATCAGGGAACGGCGTGGAGCCGACCTGAGAGCCGTGGCCGTGAGACCTCGAGCGTCCGTCTCCACGAGTTCGGGTTCGAGCGTGGCCATCGCGTTGACCAGGGACGGGAGGACGTCGCCCGCTGAGCGGCCCTGGACGAGGGCGCGTACCCGACGGTCGTATGCGAGCAGGTCGACGCGGTCGCCGGCGCGGGAGGCGAGGGCGGCCAGGAGGAGGGCCGCGTCCATGGAGGCGTCGAGGCGTGGAGCGTCGCCCACGCGGCCTGCGGAGGTGCGGCCGGTGTCGAGGACCAGGAGGATGTGGCGGTCACGCTCAGGGCGCCACGTGCGTACGGCGACCGTGGTCTGGCGGGCGGTGGCGCGCCAGTCGATGGAGCGGGTGTCGTCGCCGGGGACGTACTCCCGGAGGCTGTCGAATTCCGTGCCCTCGCCTCGGGTGAGGACGCTGGTGCGGCCGTCGAGTTCTCGCAGGCGGGCCAGCTTGGAAGGCAGGTGCTTGCGGCTGGCGAACGGGGGCAGGACGCGTACCGTCCACGGGACATTGTGGGTGCCCTGGCGGGAGAAGAGGCCGAGGGGGCCGTAGGAGCGGATCGTGACGCGGTCCGCCTGACGGTCGCCGCGACGGGTCGGCCGTAGGCGTGTGGTCAGGCGGCGGCGTTCTCCTGCGGGGACAGTGAGGCGGTGGCGGGAGGCGGCGACCTCCGTGCCGGGCTGCCAGCTGCTGGGGGGCCAGGCGTCACGCAGGTGGGCGCGGAGCGGGCGGCGGGACGGGTTGGTGACCGTGAGAATGACGTCGGCCGTTTCACCCAGGCGTGCCGAGGTGTCGCCGGAGCGGGTCAGGCCGAGCCGTCGTACCGGGGCGGCCAGTGTGAAATCGCAGGCGTAGGCGATGGCCAGCGGTGCGTTCACGGCGAGGATGCCCGTCCAGCTGGGGTCCCAGATGCCGACGGGGAGGGAACCCAGGGCTGCGAGGAGGGCGGCGCGTCCGGTGAGTGCCATCAGCGGGGGACGGGGACGTGGGTGAGGATCGCGTTGATGACGGAGTCGGCGGTCACGCCTTCCATTTCCGCCTCAGGGCGGAGTTGTACGCGGTGGCGGAGGGTGGGAAGGGCCAGGGCTTTGACGTCGTCGGGGGTGACGTAGTCGCGGCCGGTCAGCCAGGCCCACGCGCGGGCCGTGGCGAGCAGGGCCGTCGCGCCGCGCGGGGAGACGCCGAGCGTGAGGGAGGGTGATTCGCGGGTGGCGCGGCAGATGTCGACCACGTAGGCGGTGATTTCCGGGGAGACCGTTGTCTTGGCGACGGCGGCGCGGGCTGCTTCCAGGTCGGCGGGGCCCGCGACGGGGCGTACGCCGGCGGCGCGCAGGTCGCGTGGGTTGAAGCCCTCGGCGTGGCGGGTGAGGACGTCGATCTCGTCCTGGCGGGAGGGGAGCGGGATCGTCAGCTTGAGGAGGAAACGGTCCAGCTGGGCTTCGGGGAGGGGGTACGTGCCCTCGTACTCGACCGGGTTCTGGGTCGCGGCGACCAGGAACGGGTCGGGAAGCGGGCGGGGAGTGCCGTCGACCGTGACCTGGCGTTCCTCCATGGCTTCCAGGAGGGACGACTGCGTCTTCGGCGGAGTGCGGTTGATCTCGTCCGCGAGGAAAAGGTTGGTGAAGACCGGGCCGGGCTGGAAGGAGAACTCGGCGGTGCGGGCGTCGTAGACGAGGGAGCCGGTCACGTCGCTCGGCATCAGGTCCGGGGTGAACTGGACGCGTTTGGTGTCGAGTTCGAGTGCGGACGCGAGTGTGCGGACGAGCAGC
Source organism: Streptomyces cellulosae (assembly GCF_000721105.1). Classification (GTDB taxonomy): domain Bacteria; phylum Actinomycetota; class Actinomycetes; order Streptomycetales; family Streptomycetaceae; genus Streptomyces; species Streptomyces cellulosae_A. Next base: position 3,361 of record NZ_JOEV01000096.1, on the reverse strand, counting down.
GTCTTGGCGACTCCGGGGACCCCTTCGAGGAGGACGTGTCCACGGCACAGGAGGGCGACGACGAGGCCGGTCACGGCGGGGTCCTGGCCGACCACGGCTTTGGCGATCTCGGCGCGCAGGGCTTCCAGGGAGGCGCGGGCGGCGCCCGGGTCCCCGGTGTGCGCGGCGTTGTCAGTGGTCGGGTCCATCATGGACGGCGTACCTCTCTTTCGAGGGCGTCGAGTTGGTCGGCGAGGGTGATGAGGGCCGTGTCGTCGCTGGGCGGCGGGCCGAAGAGGAGAGCGTGCACGGTCTGTCCGTCCCCGGAGCTGTGGGGGTGGGCGGACAGGGCGGGGAGCAGGGCCTCGGGCGCGTGTGCCTGGGCGACGGGGACGCCTACGAGGGGGGCGAGGCGGGTGCGGGTGGTGGAGCGAAGAGCGGCGGCCGCGCGGTCGCGGGCGTTGGCTTTGCGGTAGAGGCGGGCGCGGCCTTCGACGGTCTCGGAGGCGCGGATCGCCACGGGGAGTTTTTCGGGCACGAGGGGGCCGAGCCGGCGTGCCCGCCAGAGGGCGGCGAGTGCCGCGGCGAAGAAGAGCTGCAGCGTGCCCCAGAGCCAGCCCGACGGGAGCAGGTCGAAGAAGCCCTTTTCGTCGTCCGGGGCGGCGGCGGAGGCGTCGGAGAGCGAGGGGAGGTACCAGACCAGATGCGGGCGGGAGCCGAGGAGTTGGAGGGCGAGCGAGGCGTTGCCCTGCTCGTCGAGGGAGTCGTTGTAGAGGATGTCGGGCGCGCCGAGGACGACGGTGTCGCCGTCGCGGGAGGCGTCCGGGAGGCGTACCAGGGTGGCCAGGCGTTCGCTGGGGTAGCACTTGTCGGCGCCGGGGCGGGTGACGGTGTAGCGGACTCCGCCGGTGTCGGCCGGGCCCGCCCGCCGGGCGGCGGGCAGGTCGCAGGCGGGCGGGCGCGTCGAGTCGAGACTGGTGGCGGGGCTGGCGACGATGCCGGGGGCGAGTCGTTCCACGGACCAGCTGCTCGGGGCGACGAGCAGGGTACGGCCTCCCGAGTCGTTGGTGGCGGAGTGCAGTTGGCTCTGCTGCCGCTCGGTCAGCAGGTCGGGAACGGCGACCAGAAGGGTGGTGTCCGGGTCGGTCGCGGCGCGCGCCTCGGCCAGAGTGGTGACCACGCGCGTGGACACGCCTCGGTCGGCGAGGAGTTGGGCCACGGCGCGGCTGCCGTAGGGGTCGGCGGAGCGTGGGTCGAGGCTGCCGTGGCGGGCGTCGGAGCGGATCGCCGCCATGACGACGGCTGCCATGAGGAGGATCACGAGGGCGAGGACGATGCCTCGCGCGCGGGTCCACATCTGGCGTGCGGTGGGCGAGGCCGAGGTGGACGGGAGAGTGGCCTCGGTGGTCATTCGGCGGCTCCCTGGCGGGCGTTGTGGGCCGCGCTGGTGCTGCCGGCGAGTTGTGGCTTGGTGCGTTCCAGGTCGCGGTCGAGTTCGGCGATGCGGTGGTACGACTGCTCGCTCGCCCTTCGGCCGCCGTACGTCACATCGTCGAAGTCCCGGGCGGCGGTGCGCAGTCGGTCCGCGCGGGAGGGCAGGGCGCGGCCCGCTTCCATGGCTGCCTCGTCGGCGGTGCGGCCGGGGCGGACGTCGAGGAGGGCGCGTTCCTCCAGGGAGCGGACGATGGCCCGCATGCGTTCCTGGACGGCCTGGTTCCAGTGGCCCTGGGCGGCGTGGGCCTCGGCGGTGGACCGGTGTTCGGCGGCGCTGCGGGGGCGGTCGTCGAACAGGGCTGGCACCGAGCTCGGTTCGCGGCGCGGGGTGCCCAGGCGCCACCACAGGGCGCCCAGGACCGCGAGGACGGCCACGATGACGACGACCAGGCCGAGCGGTCCGCCCGGAGTCGCGGACGAGGCGGCGTTGAACAGCTTGTCGACCCAGTCCCAGAAGGCGTTCAGGGCGCGCTGGAAGAGGCTGGGATCGTTCTCGTGGTACATCCGTTTGGACAGCTCGCGTCGGGCCGCCTCCCGTGCGGGGTCGCGCGGGGTCGTCAGCGGTGGTGCGTCGTCGGAGCGTGCGAGCGACAGGACGGACGCGGTGTCGGCGGCCCGCAGCGCGGCCCGTACGGATGCGTCGCCGGCGTGCCGCACGAGTCGTACGACCGGGTCGACCGGGTACTGCAGTGCCGGTACCGCTGTGAGTACTCCCCCCGCCAGGTTCACCGGATCAGCTCCCGGGCGTGGCGCCGTAGCCCTGGACACCGGCGGCGCGGGCCAGTTCGAGGTCGAGGGCCTCGCGTCGGATGCGCTGGTCGACGTAGAGGAGCACGGCGACGCCCGCCGTGATCGGGAAAGTGATCATGGAGCCGATCACCGAGCCGATACCGCTGACGATGAGGAAGGTCCAGCCGAGGTCGCCGCTGCCGTTGAGGAAGCCGCTGACGCTTTCGCCGCCGAGTGCGGCGGCGAGGAAGGTGAAGGGGAGGACCACGAGCGCCGAGATGATGTTCGCGATGAGTCCGGCGAGCAGCTGGATGCCGAAGATCCGCCACCAGGAGCCGCGGACCAGCTTCACCGAGCGGCTCATCGACCTGGGGATGCTCTGCTTCTCCAGCATCAGCGCGGGCGAGGCGAGGGAGAAGCGGATCATCAGCCACAGTGCGACGACGCTGGCGCCCAGGCCGCCGAGGACGGCGAGGACGATGCCTCCCGTGCCCTCGCCCGATACGGCCAGCAGGATGCCGGGCAGTGTGCCGACGAAGACGACGCCGATGGCGATCAGCGGCAGCAGGATGATCAGGCCGAACAGCTTCAGCACCTGCGGGCGGGCGTCGCGCCAGGCCTCGCCGATGGTGACCGACTTGCCGAGCACCGCGCGGCTGGTGACGGTGGTGAGCAGCGCGGTCGCGGCGACCGTGCCGATCAGCGAGATCAGGAAGACGACGCTGGAGTTGAGCATGGCTTCGCCCATGGCACGGGACAGTTCGTCGAAGGAGGCACTCGGGTCGTTGAGGGCCTCGGTGCCGGCGGTGTCGTTCAGGACCAGGCCCTGAAGCAGGATGACGACGATCTCGGTGAAGACGGCGACCGTCAGGGAGATGCCCAGGACCGTGCGCCAGTGGGTGCGCATGGTGGAGACCGCGCCGTCGAGGATCTCACCGACGCCGAGCGGGCGCAGCGGGATCACACCGGGTTTGGCCGCGGGCGGGGGGCCGCCCCAGCCGCCGTATCCGGGGTAGCCGCCGGGGGGTCCGTAGCCGCCTCCCCAGCCGCCGTGGCCGCCCTGTCCGCCGGGTGGGCCGTAGCCGCCGGGAAGACCGGGGGCGGGCGGGGGCGGGGTGCCCCAGCCGGGGCCGGGCGGTGGGGGCGGGGGGGCCTGGCC
>NZ_JOEV01000095.1 GCF_000721105.1 Streptomyces cellulosae | reverse complement strand
GGCATCGGGCCCGCCAGACCCTCACGTCCAGCCCACTCCACCCGGGACGACACCCGCACTCACGAAGAAGTTCAATTCCAACTCCGCCTGCGGTGGCCGACACAGCGGCAGGCCACTCTCTTCGAATTCGAAGCAGTAGACTGCGGTCATGCCTGATTCACCGCCGTCGCTCGGCCCCGTACAGCTCGGCGCCTACTTCGACCTCATCGAGGTGACCAGCCTGCTCCGGCACGCGGTCGAGCAGCAGCTGCGCGAGGCCGGCGATCTCAGTTATGTGCAGTTCCAGCTGCTGGCCCGCCTCGGGGACTCGCCGACAGGCAGCCACCGCATGACCGACCTGGCCGACGGCGTCGTCTACAGCCGCAGCGGCCTGACGTACCAAGTGGGTCTGCTCGAGAAGGAGGGCCTGGTCGTCCGAGCTCCCTCACCGGACGACGAGCGGAGCATCACCGTCACCCTCACCGATGCCGGACGTGCGCTGCTCGCGAAGGTGCTGCCGGGTCACGTCGAGGTCGTCAGCGGCCTCCTGTTCCAGCCGCTGTCGCGCGACGACGTCAAGACTCTCGCCGCTCTGCTGGCGCCGGTGCGCGACCACATGCGCTCGACGCCGCCCCGCTCGGCCGCGTCTCGCCGCCGCAAAGGCGGAGCATAAGGACTTGACGGGCGTCGGGGCCGCGGCGACCGCAGCGGATCAGGACACCGCAGGACGCCGGGCAGCCCGCAGTCGCCGGTGGACGGGAACGGCGGCGGAGTCAGGCCGAGTCGTCAGGCCGGTCGGCGTGCGAATTGCGCCGGTGTCGCTTGGTACTGCTTCTTGAAAGCGCGGATGAAGTGGCTGCTGTCGGTGAAGTGCCAGCGCGCGGCGGCCTCGGAGACGCTGAGCCGTGATCCGGGGGCGGTGAGCGCCGCGGCCGCTTCCTCCAGACGCCGGCGGCGGATGTAGGCACTGAACGACTCGTCCAGACTCGCGAAGGCCCGCTGCAGGGTGCGCACCGAGACGTGCAGGTGCGCGGCGATCGCGGCAGGCGACAACTCGGCGTCGGTGAGCCGGGCATCGGCCAGGTCCTTGGCCGCTTGCGCCAGCGCCGGGATGAAGATGGGCTCGCGGTCGTCGAAGTGGTCGAGGACCAGCCCCTTGGCGAGTTCGAGCAGGGCGTTGCGGGACGCGTGCGCGGCCGCCGGGCCGAGGTCGCTCACGGTCCGTTGGACCATGGTGGTGTGTGCCATGAGGACCTGTGCCGCCGGCGAGGCGGCCTGCCCGGTGCGTGGTTTCCTGGCGACCAGTGACCGCAGAGCGTCACCGGGGAAGATGAAGATGCGGCTGCCGATCTCGGGCGTGGTGTGGAAGTGGTTCTCCGTCACGACGTGGTGCATGAAATAGGTGCCGGCCGAGACGTAGGCGTCACCGCCCTGGTCGTGCGGGTCCCGCAGGGTCATCGCACCTCGCAGCCCGACATACAGCCTGATGTGGTCGTGCTCATGCGTACCGACCGCCTGGGTGCGCGCGGTTGAGGAGCCCCAGAGTTCGCTGACGACCGTGTCCTGCAGGATCACCGAGCGCATGGTTCCCTCGAAGCCGTCCACCGTGGAAGCGCTGAACTCCGGCAGGGGATACAGGTCGCCCATGCGGGCGTTCCAGGTATCGACGAACACCTCCCACGTTCCCCGCCCCGTACCGGTGGAGTCGCCGTCGACGGTGAACGCGCCCACCTTGGCGCTCGGTCTGCTGCTCATCTGCCCTCCGCGCGGATGGAGTTGTCGCCGGGATCCCATCTCGTGTCGCAAACGTACACGCTTTCTTCGCACACCCGTTCCTACTCTTGGCTAGCCCCGACCGTTGACGATCTTCCGCCCGCGAGTGCCGCCGACCGGGCTGCCGCCGTGCACGTCAGCGCCACCGCGGGCGCACTGCCCCGGTGACGAAGTCGTGGTCCCGCCGACCACTGATCCCCACCTGGCCGACCTTCGAGGAGACAACCGCGATGATTCCCGATGACGATCCGTCCCGGTCCCTGACCGTGGCCAACCCGGACGACCCCGGCACCACATACGTCTCACTGGTGGGCAACACGTACGCCATGCTGGTCACCGGCGAGCAGACCGACGGCCGGTACTGCCTGATCGACATGCGTGTGCCCGACGGCGGCGGCCCGCCCCCGCACCGGCACGACTTCGAGGAGATGTTCACGATCCTCGAGGGCGAGATCGAGTTCACCTTCCGCGGCGAGAAGTACACCGTGGGGGCCGGGTCCACGGTCAACGTTCCGGCCAACGCGCCGCACAACTTCCGCAACATCTCGGGTGCGCCGGCTCGCATGCTGTGCATGTGCACCCCGGCGGGCCAGGACGAGTACTTCCTGCGCATCGGCGATGTTGTCGCGGGCAAGGACGCGTCGCCGCCGCAGCTGTCGGAGGACGAGCTCATGGAGCGGCGCCGCCGGGCGGCCGAGCTGGCCTCGACCTACCGGAGCGAGTTCCTCTAGCCCACAGGGACGGCGAGCAGGGACGGCCTACCTCCGACGTGACCGGGGCCCCGGCCGGTCCCGGACCCGCACCGGGCACGGATGCGGCCGTGCTGAGTGGTGTGATCGCGGTGGGCGGTCCGGCGGCGCGACCGCTGACAGGCTGACTGTTACTGCTATTTCCGAGGAGCGCAGATTGCAAGCGGTGGGACTGGCGGACCGGCTGGCCTCGGCACGAGCCGGTGCGTTGGTGGGCCGGGAGTCGGAGCGGGCGGTGCTCGACCGGATGCTGTCGGGGACGCCGGACGCTCCGCTCGTGGTGTACCTGCACGGTCCCGGAGGCATCGGCAAGTCCTCACTGGTGCGCTACGCCGCCCGGCAGGCCGAGCTCATCGGCCGCCGCGTGGTACACGTGGACGGGCGGTTCCTCGACGCCGATCCACGCCGGCTGGAGGAGGCCGCCGCCCCGGCGTGCGCCGAACCCGGCGCGGTGCTGCTCATCGACACCTTCGAGCAGTGTCAGCCCCTTGAGGCGTGGCTGCGTGAGAGCTTCCTACCGCGGCTCGCCGACCATGCCATCGTGGTGGTGGCCGGCAGGGTCGCCCCCGACGTCGAGTGGTCGCTGGACCCTGGGTGGGCGCAGCTGTTCACCGCGCTGGCCTTGCGGCCGCTGGACACCGCCCAGTCCCACGCGTTGCTCGCTGCCCGGGGTGTTCCCGTCGAGCAGCGCGGCGCCTTCGTCGCCTTCGCGGGAGGCAGCCCGCTCGCTCTCGCGCTGGCTGCCTCCCTGCCCCCGTCCACACCCGGCGCACCGTGGGAGCCGACCGGTGACGTGCTGACGACCCTGGTCGAGAGGCTGGTGGGCGACCTGCCCAGCGCCGTCCACCGGCGCGCCCTCGAGGTCGTGGCGCAGGCCTACGTCACCCGCGAGCCCCTGCTGCGGTCGGTGCTGGGTGACGAGGACACCGACACGGTGTTCTCCTGGCTGCGCCAGCTGCCCTACATCGAGGCCAGCCCCGAGGGGCTGCACCCGCACGACGCGGTGCGAGCGACCCTCGAGGCCGACCTGCGCTGGCGGGACCCCGAACGCTACGACGACATCCGCGTCCGCGTCTCGCTCGCGGGCCTGCGGGCCGTACGCGGCGCCGCCGACGACGACGCGCTCCTGCGGGTCGCGGAGTGGATGTTCCTCTTCCGCCACCAGGGCGGATCCGGCAATCTCTACAATCACCGGACGCACCCGCACATCGAGGACACCCCGCTTCGCCCCGAGGACGTACCCGGCGTGCTGCGCATGGCCCAGGAGGCGGAGGGCCCGGCATCGGCGGCCGCGGTCGCACACTGGCTGCGCCGCCAGCCGGAGGCCTTCCGCGTCCACCGCTACGCGGGTTCCCGTGCACCCGTGTCGTTCATGGCCGTCCTGCGGCTGGACGCACCACTGCCCGAGGACCGTGCCGCGGACCCGGTGATCGCGGCAGTCTGGGACCTCGTGGCGGCAGTGGCACCCCTCGGGCCGGGCGAGCATTTAGGTATCCGCCGCTTCGCGGTGCAACCCGGCGGGCGCCAGCGGCCCTCACCCCTGATGGAGCTCATCAGCCGGCGCACCATCGCCGAGGAGATGAGGAGCCACGGACGCGCGGTGACCTTCACCGTCTTCGAAGACGCCGACCGGTGGGGACGCTACCTCGCCGAAGCCGGGATGCCGGAGCTCGCGGCCGTGGACGTCGACGGGAGGCAACAGCACATCTTCGGCCGGGACTGGCGACTGCAAACCGTGGACCAGTGGGTGCGACACCGGGCTCGCGCCACGGTCACGCCCGTAGCGACATGGCCGACGACTGCCTCCGCGAGTGGCCCGGGCGACCAACTGTCGCGGGTCGCGTTCGAGGAAGGAGCGCTGGAGGCGCTGCGTACCTGGCACGCCCCTCGCGAATTCGCGACGAGCGTCCTGTTGCACTCCCATCTCGTGCCGCCGGGCTCATCCGACCCGACCGCCGACCTGCGCGGCGCCATCATCACCGCGCTCGACACGCTGCAGACCGATCCTGCGGGCGTCAAGGCACACGAAGCTCTCACCACCACCTACATCACGGCCCCCCGTACCCACAGGGCCGCCGCCCGACGGCTCGGAGTGCCCTACGGCACCTACCGGCGCCACCTCGCCCTGGCCAAGGAACGCCTCACCGAACAACTGCTGCGACAAACGGCCACGACACCCACACCGACCCCGCCGCACCAGGTGCCGAAGGAGTGACCCGTGGGCAGCGCCGAGCACGGTTGAGCAGCACAGGTGTCTGCCTCGGGCAGGCGCTGGCCGCGATGCTCGTGGCATGACCGAAACGAGTGTCCCGATCACCGTCTACGCCCGTACAACGTCCAGCCCCGCCCACACCTACCAGGTCATCGTGCCGATCGACCTCGCCCAGGTGTTCAAGCCGTGGGGACCGTTCCCCGGCGTCGCGGAAGTACGCCACCAGACCGGCACCTGGAACCGGCCGGGAACGTCGCGCCAGACCTGGTTCACCGACGGCTCCAAGGCCGACGAACGGCTTACCGAGATCGCGGAGGGGCACGGATTCGCCTATGAGCTGAGTGGCTTCACCAACGTGCTGTCCAAGCTGATCTCCGGGGTGCGCGGCGAGTGGTCGTTCCTGCCCGATGGCACCGGCACGTCGATCCGCTGGACGTACGACTTCCGGCCACTGCCAGGCCGCCGCTGGATCGTCGCGGGGCCGTTCAAGCAGCTCTGGATCCGCTACATGCGCGCTGCACTCACCAGGATGGTGACCGTGGTGCAGGAAACGCCCCACAGCATCATGGAGCAGTGAGCGACCTGAGCCTCGGCGCCTTACCACGCGGCTGAAGCGACCGCCTCGACCCGGCCGATGCCGGCTACGCCCGGCTGCTCCGCCGCCTTGACATCAGGATCTGCTGCCGGGACACCGGCAACCGGGACAACCCTGAGACGACCGCGCCGGACGGGACACCCAGCAGCGCTCCAGTCACCTGCCCGTCGGTGTCCCGAGCAACCAACGGCAGGGACACTCGGCTGCCGCAGACCGGAGTGCACCGGCCGCCGTCGCCCGTACGAGCCACTCACCCAAGTCAGCGCCCGCGAGGGCACCCGGCAGCCAAGTCCCGCACCGCGCCGGGTTCGGCGCACGCCGGGGCGGCGGCCTCCTCCAGCCGGCGTGGATCGGCGTCGAGGAACCGACCGTCCACGTGCGCCACGCGGCGGCCGTGATCTCTGCCTGCCGGGCGGCGTAGCGCACCAGCGAGGACTTGCCGATACCGCCGGGGCCCTGCAGGCACGCCACGAGTGGGGCGTCCGCCGCGCCCGACAGTATCCGGTCGAGCACCGCCCGCTCCCGCTCCCTGCCCACCAGCGCACCGGCTCGTGCCGCGGCCAGCCGGTCCGGCCCTTCCGGCCACCGCAGGCGGAGTTGGAATTGAACTTCTTCGTGAGTGCGGGTGTCGTCCCGGGTGGAGTGGGCTGGACGTGAGGGTCTGGCGGGCCCGATGCC
>NZ_JOEV01000094.1 GCF_000721105.1 Streptomyces cellulosae | reverse complement strand
TTGTAGCCCGAGGCGCGGAACTGCCGCTCGGCGGCATGCAGGACGTGGTCGCGGTCGAAGCTTCGTGGTCTCGCCATACACAGAAGGTAAAGCCGACCCACCCTTCTTGACAACTCAGTACAGAACCCCCTAGGTTCCTGACTGTTCAGTACACAACCATCCTGAGCTTGCCGGACCGGCTTGGTCCGGGCTTGCAGGACCGGTGCGGTCGACCTGAGCACAGGCGACCCCGCACAGCGCACGACAAAGTCATGCCCACAACCGAAGGAACCACCATGCAGTCAGCTCACCCAGTGGCCCTCGTGACGGGCGCCTCCTCCGGGATCGGGCGGGCGGCGGCGCTCGCCCTCGTGGGCGCCGGCTTCGCGGTGGTCGGCACGAGCCGCGACGCGGCGAAGGCCGAGCCGCTCGCCGGGGTGACGTTCCTCGATCTCGACGTGGCCGACGACGAGTCGGTCCGCTCCCTGGTCGAGGAGGTGATCGAGCGGTTCGGCCGGATCGACGTCCTGGTCAACAACGCAGGCGTGGGCGCGGTCGGCGCCGGCGAGGAGAGCTCGATCAACCAGGCCAAAGAGGTCTTCGACATCAACGTCTTCGGCCTGATGCGGATGACGAACGCAGTGATGCCTCACATGCGCGCCCGGGGCAGTGGCCGCGTGGTCAACGTCTCCTCGGTACTCGGTCTGATCCCAGCCCCCTTCATGGCCGTCTATGCCGCCACCAAGCATGCGGTCGAGGGCTACTCCGAGTCCGTCGACCACGAGCTTCGCGAGCACGGCGTCCGGATGCTGCTGGTCGAGCCGGCCTACACAAGCACGAGTTTCGAGGCGAGCAGCCTGGCACCCGACTCGCCCCTGCCGGTCTACGCCGCACAGCGGGAGGTCTCCCGAGACGTGCTGGCCACGGCCGTGCGCAACGCCGACGCCCCGGACGTTGTCGCGAAGGTGATCGTCGCGGCCGCCACCGATTCCAAGCCCAAGCTCCGGTACACCGCCGGCTCGATGGCCAAACGCGTCAGCGTCCTGCGCCGGATCGTGCCCTCGCGCGCCTTCGACAGACAAGTCCGCAAGCTCAACCGGCTCGCCGGCTGACCCCGCAGTACACCCGGCGCCCGAGGAGACGCACATGTCCAGAACCAGAGACACCGAAGCCGGCATCAGCATTTTTCGTCCGACCGCTCTTGGAAAAGGCTGACGCGCATGGAGTTCGAACACGTCACCTTCGACCTGCCACACGGCACCTTTCACGCGCTGCAGGGTGGTGATCCCGATGGTCGACCGACGCTCGTCCTGCACGGCTTCCCGGATCATCCGCCGACCGCGAAGCCCTTCCTCGCCGAGCTCGGCCGCCGCGGACGTCACGTCCTCGCGCCCTGGCTTCGCGGTTACGCGCCGTCCCCGACCGCGGGGCCGTTCGACTTCGCATCCCTCACCAGCGACGTGCTCGCGCTGATCGACCGCTGGTCTCCGGGGCGAGCCGTGGAGTTGGTCGGCCACGACTGGGGCGCTCTGATCACATACGACGCCTGCGTCACCGCGCCGGAGCGGATCGAACGCGCGGTCACGCTCGCAGTCCCTCACCCACTCACGTTCCTGAGCCGGCCGCGCCCCGCTCAGCTACGCCGGAGCTGGTACATGGGGCTCTTTCAACTGCCGGGAAGCGGCCGGACGGCCACCGCCCGCGATCTCGCCCTCATCGACCGCCTCTGGCGTCAGTGGTCGCCCAGCCTCTCGCTCGATCCAGCTCTCCAGACGGAGCTGCACGAGCACCTGCGGGCGAGCATGCCCGCGCCTCTGAAGTACTACCGGGCGATGATGCGACCCGGCATGCTCAGGGCGACGCGCCGCCTGTCTCAGCCGATCACGGTGCCCCTGCTGCAGCTCCACGGTGCCGACGACGGCTGCATCCTCCCCCCGCAGGTCGACGACCGACATCGGTTCGCCGCCCCGCACACGCTGGAGGTCGTCCCCGGCGTCGGTCACTTCCTGCACATCGAGGCCCCCGAGGCGATCGCGGAACGGATCGCGGCATGGGCCGAGTAGCGGATCACTCGACCCTCGCGGCGAGACCACCGGGATGGGCGGCGCGGGGCCGACCGGCAGGCCGAGGTCGACCGGCTGCCGGCCCTCGGGGCGCGGCACGCGGACATCGGCCAGGGAGAGCAGTCCTGGACCACACTGGTGGACCCGGAGGGCAACGAGTTCTGGGTGCTCGGCTCGCGGCGGAGCTGACCGGAGCGGGGCGCTCGAACATACGATGGCTGAAAGGCGACGCCGGCACCGAGCCGACGCCGGCCGGTGATCCGTTTACTCGGGGTGGGAGACCTATGGCACAGGCCGCGGACGCTGCGCGGACCGTCATCTTGACCGTGGACGACGACCCCGGGGTGTCCCGGGCCGTCGCCCGTGACCTGCGGCGGCGCTACGGGCAGTCGTACCGGATCGTGCGCGCGGAGTCCGGCGAGTCCGCGCTGGACGCGCTGCGGGAGCTGAAGCTGCGCGGTGATCTGGTCGCGGTGATCCTGGCCGACTACCGGATGCCGCAGATGAACGGCATCGAGTTCCTCGAACAGGCCCTGGACGTCTATCCGGGCGCTCGGCGCGTGCTGCTGACCGCGTACGCGGACACGAACGCGGCGATCGACGCGATCAACGTCGTCGACCTCGACCACTACCTCCTCAAGCCGTGGGACCCGCCGGAGGAGAAGCTCTACCCGGTGCTTGACGACCTGCTGGAGGCGTGGCGGTGCAGTGACTTCCGGCCAGTGCCGAGCACCAAGGTCGTCGGTCACCGGTGGTCGGCCCGCTCGTCGGACGTCCGGGAGTTCCTGGCCCGCAACCAGGTGCCGTACCGCTGGTACTCCACCGAGGAACCCGAGGGGCAGCGGCTGCTCGCGGCCTGCGGGCAGGACGGGCAGCGGCTGCCGGTGGTGATCACGGCGGACGGTACGGCGCTCGTCGAGCCGGAGGTGCCCGAACTGGCCGCGCACGTGGGACTGGCGACGACACCCACGGCCGACTTCTACGACCTCGTCGTCATCGGCGGCGGGCCGGCCGGGCTGGGTGCGGCGGTGTACGGGGCCTCGGAGGGCCTGCGTACGGTGCTGGTGGAGCGGTCGGCGACCGGCGGGCAGGCCGGGCAGAGTTCGCGGATCGAGAACTACCTGGGCTTCCCGGACGGGGTGTCCGGCGGCCAGCTCACCGACCGGGCGCGACGCCAGGCCACCAAGTTCGGCGCCGAGATCCTCTCCGCGCGGGAGGTGACCGGTCTGGAGAGCAGCGGGGCGGCCCGGCTCGTACGGTTCGCGGACGGGTCGGCGATCGCGGCGCACAGCGTGATCCTGGCGACCGGTGTGTCCTACCGGCAGCTGGAGGCGCCGGGTGCCGACGAGCTGTCGGGCCGCGGGGTGTTCTACGGGTCCGCGCTCACCGAGGCCGCCGCCTGCCAGGGCCACGACGTGTACATCGTCGGCGGCGCCAACTCGGCCGGACAGGCGGCGATGTACCTGTCCAGGGGCGCGAAGTCGGTCACCCTGCTGGTGCGCGGAGCGGACCTCACCGCGTCGATGTCGCACTACCTGATCCAGCAGATCGCCGAGTCGCCGAACATCTCGGTGCGGGCCCACACGGTCGTCGAGGCCGCGCACGGCGACAACTACCTGGAACAGCTGACGTTGCGCGACACGACGAGCGGGCAGACCGAACGGGTCGACGCGCAGTGGATGTTCGTGTTCATCGGCGCGGCCCCGCTGACCGACTGGCTGGAGGGTACGGTGCTGCGGGACGAGCGCGGGTTCATCCTCGCCGGGCCCGATCTGACCGCCGACGGGCGGCCGCCGGCGGACTGGGAGCTGGACCGGCCGCCGTACCACCTGGAGACCAACATCCCCGGCGTGTTCGTCGCCGGGGACGCGCGCGCGGAGTCCGCCAAGCGGGTCGCGTCCGCCGTCGGAGAGGGAGCCATGGCCGTGATGCTCGTACACCGGTATCTGGAGCAGTCGTGAGCGGGCGGCCGATGCCGTGCAGCGCGGCGGAGATCAGCTCGCTGTTCCTCTTCGAGAAGCTGAACTCCGAGCAGCTCGGCAGGCTGTGCAGCGAGGGGCGGATCGAACTGTTCGACCCCGGGCCGGTGTTCACCGAAGGTGACCCGGCGACCGACTTCTACGTGATGATCGAGGGCACGGTCGTCATGTCGCGCCGGGTGGGCAGCGACGACATCGAGGTGAGCCGCACGTCCCAGCCAGGGGTGTACGCGGGGGCCGTGATGGCGTACCTCGGGGGCGGGAAACCGCAGCGGTACATCAACTCGTTGCGGGTGTCGGAGCCGACGCGGTTCTTCGTCCTGCCCGCCGAATCGTTCGCGAACTTCATCCACGAGTGGTTTCCGATGGCGGTCCATCTCCTGGAGGGGCTCACCCTCGGTTCGCAGACCTTTCAGCGGGCCGTCGGGCAGCGCGAACGGCTGCTGGCGCTGGGCTCGTTGTCGGCGGGTCTCACCCATGAGCTCAACAACCCGGCCGCGGCGGCCGTACGGGCCACCTCGTCGCTCAGGGACCGGGTCGCGCACATGCGCAACAAGCTCGGCGTCATCGCCTCGGGCCCCCACCACGGCGACGCCCTGAAGGCCCTGGTCGACCTCCAGGAGCGTACGGCCGAGCGGGTCTCCAAGGCGCCGGCACTGAGCCCGCTCGAAGCGTCCGACCGGGAGGACGAACTCGCCGACTGGCTCGACGACCACGGTGTCCAGAACGGCTGGCAGATCGCGCCGACCTTCGTGCAGGGCGGTCTCGACGTCGACTGGCTGGAGGAGATCGCGGCGGCCGTCGACGAGCAGGGAATCCTGCAGAGTGCCATCGAGTGCCTCAACTACACGGTCGAGGCCGAGCTGTTGATGTCCGAGATCGAGGACTCCACCACCCGTATCTCGCACCTCGTCGACGCCGCCAAGCAGTACTCGCAGCTGGACCGCGCGCCCTACCAGGTCGCCGATGTGCACGAACTCCTCGACAGCACGCTGCTGATGCTGTCGGGCAAGATCGGTCCACAGGTCAAGGTCGTGAAGGAGTACGACCGTTCGGTGCCGAGCATTCCGGCCTACCCGGCCGAACTGAACCAGGTGTGGACCAACCTGATCGACAACGCGGTCTCCGCCATCAAGGGCGCGGGCGGCGAAGGGACGTTGACCGTACGCACCGCTCTGGTGCACGACCGGCTGCTGGTGGAGTTCCGCGACACGGGCCCGGGAGTGCCGGCCGAGATCCGCGGCCGGATCTTCGACCCGTTCTTCACCACCAAGCCGGTGGGCGAGGGCACGGGGCTGGGGCTCGACATCTCCTGGCGGATCGTCGTCAACAAGCACCACGGTGACCTGAAAGTCGAGTCCGTACCCGGCGACACCCGCTTCCAGGTGCTGCTCCCCCTCACCGCCACCGACCCCGACACCGAGCCCGATACCGTCCCCGACCCGGCCCAGGAGCCCTCATGACCAAGGACACCCCGGAATCGACCCCAGCGTCCCGCCCAGCGGTGTCGAGGACCTCGCGCCACGCATGGTCGTGGCCGGGCACCGTCGCCCCGACGGCGACGACCATGCCGTCGCGGCCATGATCGGTCGGACCCGGTCGTTCATCCACGACTTCGCCGCCGCGTCCGAGGTCACCAAGGACACCGGTGAGCTCTTCGGCATGATGAAGGCGAAGTACCCGCACCACGCCAACGACTGGAGCCTGCTGGTCTCGGCGAACGCGGCGATGCAGCGAGACGGCTCGGCTTCGTAACCACCACCTGCCGCACGGCGAACGGCCGGCTCCGCGCGTGCGGAGCCGGCCCTTCGACATTCAGGATTCAGGTGCGCGCGGGCGTCGTCTGCAGGAACAGCTCAAGGAGTGCCAGCAGCGTCTCGGGCGCGTCCTCGGTCGGGAAGTGGCCGGCGCCCGGAATCTCGACCACGGGTGCGTCGGGGTAGCTGAGCCTGAACGAGGGATCACGTACTCGGGCAGCAGTGCGGTGTCCCGCATGCCGACCGCCAGCATCGCCGGCACGGCGCGCAGCGCGGCGACGGCTTCCATGGGCGGCGGCCCGGGCGGGGGGCCCTGCGGGCCCTCCAGGACCTGCCGGGGGAAGGCGATGACACCGCGGCACTCCGCCGGGGCCGGGAAAGGGCTGGAGTACGCGCGGATCCAGGTCGGCGTGGCGATCTCGGGCCGGGCGACATGCTGCAGGTCGATCATCAGGTGGGCGATGGTGTGACCCGCGTTTCCGAGGATCTGCTCGAACGAACCGTCCGAGAGCGCCGAGTGGGCCCACTGGAACCACCGGCTCTCGACGCCGTTGGCCTTCATGAGAGGGGCGATGTCGTCTGCGAGAGGCAGCACGGTGTTCATGGCGAAGATCCGGGAGATCCCGTCGGGGTGACGCAGCGCGAACCCGGTGCCGATGGGGCCGCCCCAGTCACGGAGCACCAGGGTGATGTCCGTGAGGTCGAGCGTGTCGACGAGCAACGATTCGAGATTCAGGATGTGCTCGCTCGCGTCGTACGTGCGGTCCTGCGGTGTCTCGCTCTTGCCGAAGCCCATGTGGTCGGGGACGATCACGCGGTGGTGGCGTGACAGCGGCCCCATCAGGTGGCGCCACTCGTAGCCCCAGGTGGGCTCGCCATGCAGCATGACGATCGTCTGATCGGGCCGTGAGGGGCCCTCATCGACATAGTGCTGGCGGAAGCCGGCCGCCTGATTGAAGCGGGCGGGATACGGCCATGTGCCGTCGAACGTCTCTTCAGCAGACCGTGCAGTTCAAGCCCGGCGACACCGTGCATGGGGTGGAGCAACTGGACTGGATGCAGGCGTGGTTCTTCGGTCAGCCGCCCAGGTGACCGCCCGG
>NZ_JOEV01000093.1 GCF_000721105.1 Streptomyces cellulosae | reverse complement strand
CCCCCCAAACGCCCCCCCGCACCCCACCACGGCCCCTCGACCCACCCGAAGCCTCACCGTCGCATCGTCGCAGCTCAGCACCATTGTCAGTCCCGAGGTGCAGGATGGACACATGGTCAGCGACGCACACCGAGCCCTCGACGGCTTCTCCCCCGCGACCCGCGGCTGGTTCACGGCCGCCTTCGACGCGCCCACCGCGGCCCAGGCCGGCGCGTGGCAGGCCATCGCAGCGGGCTCGGACGTGCTGGTCGTAGCCCCCACCGGCTCCGGCAAGACCCTCGCGGCCTTCCTCGCCGCACTCGACCAGCTCGCCTCCACACCCCCGCCCGCCGACCCCAAGAAGCGCTGCCGGGTCCTGTACGTCTCTCCTCTCAAGGCCCTCGCCGTCGACGTGGAACGCAACCTCCGCAGCCCCCTCACCGGCATCCGCCAGGAATCCGTACGTCTGGGCCGGCCCGAGCCGGAGGTCAAGGTCGGCATCCGTTCCGGCGACACCCCCGCCGCCGAGCGCCGAGCTCTGTCCACCCGCCCCCCGGACATCCTGATCACCACTCCGGAGTCCCTGTTCCTGATGCTGACGTCGGCCACGCGTGACGCGCTGACCGGAATCGACACGGTGATCCTCGACGAGGTGCACGCGGTGGCGGGCACCAAGCGCGGCGCGCACCTGGCGCTCTCCCTGGAGCGCCTGGACGAGCTGCTGCCCGAGCCGGCCCGCCGGATCGGCCTGTCGGCGACGGTCCGCCCGGTCGACGAGGTCGCCCGGTACCTCTCGCCGCGCCGCAAGGTGGAGATCGTCCAGCCTAAGTCGGGCAAGGAGTTCGACCTCTCGGTCGTCGTCCCGGTCGAGGACCTGGGCGAACTGGGCGGCTCCCCGGTCGCCGACGGCTCCGAGGGGTCGAACGGCGCGGACCGCCCCTCCATCTGGCCGCACGTCGAGGAGCGGATCACCGACCTCGTCCAGGCCCACCGCTCGACGATCGTGTTCGCCAACTCCCGCCGCCTCGCCGAGCGGCTCTGCAACCGCCTCAACGAAATCGCGTACGAGCGAGCCACCGGCGAACCTCTGGACGAGCACCATGCCCCCGCCGAGCTGATGGGCGGCTCGGGTGCGGCGCAGGGCGCGCCACCGGTCATCGCCCGCGCCCACCACGGCTCGGTCTCCAAGGAACAGCGCGCCCTGGTCGAAGAGGACCTCAAGGCCGGCCGCCTCCCCGCCGTGGTGGCCACCTCCAGCCTCGAACTCGGCATCGACATGGGTGCGGTGGACCTGGTCATCCAAGTCGAGTCCCCACCCTCCGTGGCCTCCGGCCTGCAACGCGTCGGCCGCGCGGGACACCAGGTCGGAGCCGTCTCCACCGGCGTGGTGTTCCCGAAGTACCGCGGTGACCTGGTCCAGGCGGCAGTCGTCACGGAACGCATGCGCACCGGCTCCATCGAGTCGCTGAAGGTCCCCGCCAACCCTCTGGACGTCCTCGCCCAGCAGCTCGTCGCGATGACCTCGATGGACACCTGGCAGCTGGACGACCTGCTCGCCATGGTCCGCCGGGCCGCCCCCTTCGCCTCCCTCCCCGAGTCGGCGTTCACGGCCGTCCTCGACATGCTCGCCGGCCGCTACCCCTCCGACGCCTTCGCGGAACTGCGTCCGCGCGTCGTCTGGGACCGCGTCGCCGGGACGATCACCGGCCGCCCCGGTGCCCAGCGGCTCGCCGTCACCTCCGGCGGCACGATCCCCGACCGCGGCCTCTTCGGTGTCTTCCTCGCCGGCTCCGACCCCAAGAAGGGCGGCGGCCGGGTCGGTGAGCTCGACGAGGAGATGGTCTACGAGTCCCGGGTCGGCGATGTCTTCACCCTCGGCACCAGCTCCTGGCGCATCGAGGACATCACCCGCGACCGCGTCCTGGTCTCCCCCGCCCCCGGTGTCCCGGGCAGGCTCCCGTTCTGGAAGGGCGACCAGCTGGGCCGCCCGCTCGAACTGGGCCGTGCGGTGGGCGCGTTCCTGCGCGAGGTCGGTTCCCTCAGCAAGGAGGACGCCCGTCTCCGCCTCCTCGCCGCGGGCCTGGACGCCTGGGCCGCCGACAATGTCATGTCCTACCTGGACGAGCAGCGCGAGGCCTGCGGCCACATCCCGGACGACCGCACGATCGTCGTGGAGCGCTTCCGCGACGAACTCGGCGACTGGCGCGTGGTCGTCCATTCCCCCTTCGGCGCCCAGGTGCACGCGCCGTGGGCGCTGGCCCTCGGCGCCAAGCTCTCGGAGCGGTACGGCATGGACGCCCAGGTCATGCACGCCGACGACGGCATCGTCCTCCGGCTTCCCGACGCCGACCTCATGGGCCTGGACCTGCTCGACCAGGAGCCGGCGAAGACCGGCACCGAATACGACGCGGACCAAGCCCCTGTCGGCGCGGCGGACGTCGTCTTCGACAAGGGCGAGGTCGACCAGATCGTCACCGACCAGGTGGGCGGCTCGGCCCTGTTCGCATCCCGCTTCCGCGAGTGTGCCGCCCGCGCGCTGCTCCTGCCCCGCCGCAACCCCGGCAAGCGCACTCCTCTGTGGCAGCAGCGCCAGCGCGCCGCCCAACTGCTTCAGGTCGCCAGCGAGTTCGGATCCTTCCCGATCGTCCTGGAGGCGGTCCGCGAGTGCCTCCAGGACGTCTTCGACGTCCCCGGCCTGGTCGAGCTGATGGGCGACCTGGAGGCCCGCAAGGTGCGCCTGGTCGAGGTCACCACCCCCGAGCCCTCCCCCTTCGCCCGTTCCCTCCTCTTCGGGTACGTCGCCCAGTTCCTCTACGAGGGAGACTCACCGCTCGCCGAGCGCCGCGCCGCCGCCCTCTCCCTGGACTCGCGGCTGCTGGCCGAACTGCTCGGCCAGGCGGAGCTGCGTGAGCTGCTCGACGCCGAGGTGCTGACCGAGCTGGAGCGGGAACTCCAGTGGCTCACCGAGGACCGCCGCGTCAAGGACGCCGAGGGCGTCGCCGACCTCCTGCGCCTCCTCGGCCCGCTCACGGCCGCCGAGCTGGCCGAACGGGGCGCCGAGCCGCAGTGGGCCCAGGAGCTGGCCGCCGCCCGCCGCGCGATCCGGGTCCGCATCGGCGGCGCGGACCACTGGGCGGCGATCGAGGACGCGGGCCGTCTGCGCGACGCTCTCGGTACAGCGCTCCCCGTGGGCGTCCCGGAAGCCTTCACGGAGCCCGTCAAGGACCCGCTGGGCGACCTGCTCGCGCGCTACGCCCGCACCCACGGCCCGTTCACCTCGGCCACGGCCGCGGACCGCTTCGGTCTGGGCGTCGCGGTCACCGAGGGCGCCCTGCAGCGGCTCGCGGCGACCGGCAGGGTCGTCCAGGGCGAGTTCCACCCGGCCGGGATCGGCCAGGAGTGGTGCGACGCGGCGGTCCTGCGCCGCCTGCGCCGCCGCTCCCTCGCCGCCCTGCGCCACGAACTGGAGCCGGTGCCACCGCCCGCCCTCGCCCAGTTCCTCCCCCAGTGGCAGCACATCGGCAGGGGCCACGGCCTGCGTGGCCTCGACGGTCTCGTGCGGGCCGTCGAGCAGTTGCAGGGCGCGTCCGTGCCCGCGTCCGCACTGGAGAAGCTCGTCCTGCCCTCCCGCGTCGCGAACTACACCCCCGCGATGCTCGACGAACTCACCGCCGCCGGTGAGATCGTCTGGGCCGGAGCGGGCTCCCTCCCCGGCAAGGACGGCTGGGTCTCCCTCTACCTGGCGGACGCGGCCCCCCTGCTCCTCCCACAGCCCCACCCCCTGGAGCTCACCGCCCTCCACCAATCCGTCCTGGACGCCCTCTCCGGCGGCTACGGCCTGTTCTTCCGCCAGATCGCCGACCAGGTCCGCGCCACCACCCACCCCGAAGCAACCGACCCCCAACTGGCCGACGCCCTCTGGGACCTGGCCTGGTCCGGCCGCCTCACGAACGACACGCTGACCCCCATGCGCTCCCTCCTGGGCTCGGGCCGCACCGCCGGCTCCACCGCCCACCGCGCCAAGCGCACGATCCCGCGCGGACGCTACGGCTCGCTGACCGCCGCCTCCCGCCCCGCCTCACGCAGCGGCCCGCCGACCGTCGCCGGCCGCTGGTCCCTGCTCCCGGACCGCGAGAGCGACCCCACCGTCCGCGCCCACGCCCTCGCCCGCGTCCTCCTCGACCGGCACGGAGTGGTGACCCGGGGAGCCGTCTCCGCGGAGGGCGTGGAAGGCGGTTTCTCGGCGGTGTACCGCATCCTGTCCGCCTTCGAGGACAGCGGCCAGGCGCGCCGCGGCTACGTCGTCGAGGGTCTCGGCGCCGCCCAGTTCGCCATGGACGGCGCGGTCGACCGTCTCCGCGCGGTGGCCAACGCCCGCGACCGCGGCGAAGCCCTGCCACTCCCGCCCGGGACCGACACCGCCCCCGACGGCACCGCCCCGTACACCGACTTCGCTCCCGACGCCTTCGGCCCCCTCCCGGACTTCTCCCGGGACGCCTTCCACACCCCCACCCCCTTCGGATCCGACGGCCGGAACCCGTCCGACGGACAGAGCCCGCCCAGCGGTCGCACCACCCCCGCCGATCCCGGCCCCGGCGACGGTTGGCCTCCCTCCCCCACCACACGGAGCGAATGGACCTCCCCTCGCGACCTCGCCCCACCGACCGCCCCAGCAGCAGGACCAGGCCCGGGCACCAGCACCCCGTACGGATCCGCCTCGTCCGCCCCGGGCACCGACCGGAGCGGCCCGTACGACCCCTACGGCTCGTACTCCCCGTACAGTTCCGCCCCGACCACCCGCCGCCCCCGACCCACCCCCGGCCCCCAGGCCGTCGTCCTCGCCGCCGCCGATCCCGCGAACGCGTAC
Organism: Streptomyces cellulosae; assembly: GCF_000721105.1. GTDB lineage: Bacteria > Actinomycetota > Actinomycetes > Streptomycetales > Streptomycetaceae > Streptomyces > Streptomyces cellulosae_A. The sequence goes on along the minus strand of NZ_JOEV01000093.1, from coordinate 2,359 downwards.
GGCGCGGCTCTCACCTGGCCGGAGCCCCCCACCGGCGCCGGACACAAGCCCGGCCGCAAGGCGGGATCCCTGGTCGTGCTCGTGGAGGGCGAGCTGACGCTCTACATGGAGCGCGGCGGCAAGACCCTGCTGGCCTGGCCCTCCGACCCCGACGGCACAGCCACCGGTGACCCGCGCCTGCGGGCCGCCGCGGAGGCCCTGGCCGCGGCGGCCAAGGCGGGCTCCCTCGGCACGGTCACCGTGGAACGCGTCAACGGTGCGTCGGCCCTGACATCCCCCATCGGCACCCTCCTGGAAGCCACCGGCTTCATCGCCACCCCGCGCGGCCTACGCCTCAGGGCATGAAACGGCGAGAACCCCTCCACACCGTCACTCGTCCCGGCGTCACACCCGACGCCGCCCGGTCATCGCACCCCCAAGGAATCGGGAAGCGCACCAGCCGCCCCCGCCGCCTCCCGCGTGCCACCCTTGACCCATGCCCGAAGGAGACACGGTCTGGCAGGCCGCGAGACGGCTGCACAGCGCCCTCGCGGGCAAGGTGCTGACGCGGAGCGACCTGCGGGTCCCCAAGTACGCCACCGCCGACCTCACCGGCCGCACCGTCCTGGACGTCACCCCTCGCGGCAAGCACCTCCTGGCCCGCATCGAGGGCGGCCTCACCCTCCACTCGCACCTGCGGATGGACGGCTCCTGGAAGGTGTACGCCCACGACCAGCGCTGGACCGGCGGCCCCGCCCATCAGATCCGCGCGATCCTCGGCACCGCCGACCGCACGGCCGTCGGCTACCGCCTCCCGGTACTCGAGCTCCTCCGCACCGCCGACGAACACCGCGCCGTGGGTCACCTCGGCCCCGACCTCCTGGGCCCGGACTGGGACCCCGGCCTGGCTCTGGCCAACCTCCTCGCCGACCCCACCCGCCCCCTCGGCGAGGCCCTGCTCGACCAGCGCAATCTCGCCGGCATCGGCAACGTCTACAAGTGCGAGCTCTGCTTCCTCCTCGGCGTGACCCCCTGGCTGCCCGTCGGCGCCCTCCCCCAGGACCGCGCCGCACACCTGCCCGCGCTCGCCAAGAGCCTTCTGGAGGTCAACCGGGACCGCCCGGTCCGCGTCACGACCGGCCGCCGAGGCCAGGACCTGTTCGTGTACGGCCGCGCGCCCCGCCCCTGCCTGCGCTGTCACACCCCCGTCCGGGTGGCCGACCAGGGCGACGGCTCCCGTGAACGCCCCACGTATTGGTGCCCGACCTGCCAGACCGGCCCCGCTCCGGCACCGGGCACCCACCGATCGCCCCAGGCCCGACCCGTCCGACCCCACAGCCCTCCCAGCCGTCCCGGCCCAGGCCGCCCCGTACAGCTCCGTACGACTAATTGACGACCCGTCAGAAATCCTCGTACCGTCCTTCTCATGGCCGTCAGCGCGTACGACCTCACCGGACGCACCGCCTTCGTCACCGGCGCCGCCGGCGGCATCGGCCGTGCCTCCGCCGTCCTGCTGGCCCGGGCGGGTGCCACCGTGCACTGCGCGGATCTCGACACGCACGGCCTGGACGAGACGGCGAGAAGCATCAAGGAGGCCGGCGGCACCGCCCACCTCCACCACCTCGACGTCACCGACCGGTACCGGCTCCGCCAGGCCGTCGCCTCCTGCGAGCGCCTCGACGTGATGGCCGCGATCGCCGGAATCATGCACAGCAGCCCGGTTCTGGAGACCCGGGACGAGGACCTCGACCGGGTACTGAACGTCAACTTCAAGGGCGTGCTGTACGCGTGCCAGGAGGCCGCCCGCTTGATGCTCGCCCGGAACACCGGGGGCAGCATCGTCACCATGGCCTCCGGCGCCGTGGACACCGGGGGCCCCGGCCTGCTCTGCTACGGCGCGTCCAAGGCGGCCGTCGTCCAGCTGACGAAGACCCTGGCGACGGAGGTCGGCCGGCACGGCATCCGCGTCAACGCGGTCGCCCCGGGCTGGATCCGCACCCCCATGACGGACCGCCACGACGCCGAGACCCAGGCGCACACCGAGTCGCTGATGGCCCGCATGTCACCGCTGGGCCGGGTCGGTGAACCCGAGGACATCGCCCACACCGTGCTCTACCTGGCCTCCGACGCCGCCGCCTTCACGACCGGCCAGATCCTCCGCCCGAACGGCGGCGTGACGATGCCCTGGTAGAGCGATATCGAACAGACGCGTCCGCCAGCGCCTCACCGGCCCCGTCCGACGAAACCCCCGTACCCCCCTCGGGCGACCCCCCGCCCCCTCCATCCCACGGCCACGCACCACCGCCCCCATCCGGCGACACCGGACCGCCCCCACCGCGCAGCCCCCCACCAGACAGCCCCACACCTGTCTCTTATACAC
>NZ_JOEV01000092.1 GCF_000721105.1 Streptomyces cellulosae | reverse complement strand
GTTGTCACCCTGCTCCTGGTCGCCGGAACTGAACGCCGAGTCCATGCCCGACTGACCGCCGAGGATGGCCGCCAGCGAGGAGTTCAGGTCGGAGGTGATGCGGTCCGCGCGCCCCTTGAACTGGTCGAACATCGCTCGGCCCGAGCCGTTGAACTTGCCCTCCAGCGGCGTCGCCGCCTGCACCAACTGCCGGATCAGCGACCCGAGATCATCACTCGAGCCCCTTGAATCGCGCTGCAGCTGCGACAGCGTCTGCGCACCCATGTCGAACTTCATTACGCCTCCCCCGTACGGGCTACTGCGGCGACCTCTTCCCGGCCCACCGCAGGAGTTACTTCCAGCCATCTCTATCAACCCGGCAGTTGGCTGCGCAATCGGGGTTCCCGGCCCGCACACAAGCACCACAACTCTGCCGGGATCCCGTTACCGGAGAGGTGAGCAGAGTCACTCCTCGACGCCCGACGTCATCGCCCCCACCTCCTCCGCTCACCCACTCCTCGGGGGCGGGCGGCGACGTGGAGGGCGCGGGTGGCCCGCACGCTCAAGTCGTTCCGGTGCAGGACGCTGTGCGGGCCGTGGTCGGTCGTCAGGGCAACAAGCGCCTCGATGTCCCCTTCGCTGAGCAGAGCCGCCCCGAATCCGCGCAACCGTTGCAGGCATACCCGGGCGTAGCGGCCGGTCGCGGCGGGGAGCGGGCGGGGCAGGTCGATGGTGTACGTACGCTCGACGACGGTGGCGAAACCCGCTGCCGCGAGCGTCGCGCCGTGATCGGGTCCGGGGCGCGCATGGCGGGGGCGATCCGGCCCTCCAGGACCGGCGTGCCAACGCCGGCGTCGTGGGGCAGAAACCTACGTCTGTCCTTCGTCGATCCGGCGTCGGACGATTCCACGCGGATTGCTCCGAGGGCATCCGTCACTGATCGTCGCGTCGTAGGTGATGTCGCCCTCGGTCCATGGCGTCCAGGATCGCCGGCGTGCGCGTGAGGAAAGGAGACGAGACGCGGCGAGATTGCTCTCGACTGCGCCGAGCCGGACCATCACACCGTTCAGGTCGATGAATTCCTCGACGAAATACCCTCCCCCCGTTATGTTCTTCGGGGTTCCGCAATGGGGCCGCTGGCCTCCGGGCCCGGCATGACTGTTCCCCCCTGTCGAACCGATGACCTGGGGGGTGGTGTCACCTGGTCCGAGAGGCGCCGTTGGAGACGCTGATGAGAGGTCCGACTACCGCCTGGCCGGGCGCAATGCCCGGCCGCTTGCGGGCGGCAGGTCTGCATAACGTGGATGCGCGCATACCACGCCAACGCCCTGGCCAGCACCGCACGAACCCCTTTCGGGAGGATGGGTTGGACGACATCGACGACGTGGGCGTCTTCCTCGGTCTGGACGTCGGCAAGAGTGCCCATCACGGGCACGGCCTCACCCCGGCCGGGAAGAAGGTCTTCGACAAGCAGCTGCCCAACAGCGAGCCGAAACTGCGGGCCGTCTTCGACAAGCTGGCCGCCAAGTTCGGCACCGTCCTGGTCATCGTGGACCAGCCCGCCTCGATCGGCGCCCTGCCCCTGACGGTCGCCCGGGATGCCGGCTGCAAGGTCGCCTACCTGCCCGGCCTGTCCATGCGGCGGATCGCCGATCTCTACCCGGGCGAGGCAAAGACCGACGCGAAGGACGCCGCGGAGATCGCGGACGCCGCACGGACCATGCCGCACACCCTGCGCTCGCTCCAGCTGACCGACGAGATCACCGCCGAGCTGACCGTGCTGGTGGGCTTCGACCAGGACCTGGCGGCCGAGGCGACCCGCACCTCGAACCGGATACGCGGCCTGCTCACCCAGTTCCATCCCAGCCTGGAACGTGTCCTCGGGCCGCGCTTGGACCACCCTGCGGTCACCTGGCTGCTGGAACGCTACGGATCCCCAGCCAGCTTGCGAAAGGCCGGTCGCCGCAGGCTGGTTGAGGTGATCCGGCCCAAGGCTCCGCGCATGGCTGCCCGGCTGATCGACGAGGTCTTCGACGCGCTCGACGAGCAGGCCGTCGTGGTCCCGGGAACCGGCACCCTCGGCCTCGTGATCCCCTCCCTGGCCCGCTCGCTCGCCGCCGTCCACGAACAGCGACGAGCCCTGGAAGCGCAGATCGGGCAGCTGCTGGAGGCTCACCCTCTTTCCGCGGTCCTGACCTCGATTCCGGGGGTCGCGGTCAGGACCGCCGCCACCTTGCTGGTCACCGTCGGCGACGCAACCAGCTTCCCCACCGCCGCCCACCTCGCCTCCTACGCCGGTCTTGCCCCCACGACCAAGTCGTCGGGGACCTCGATCCACGGCGAACACGCACCCAGAGGCGGCAACCGGCAGCTGAAACGCGCGATGTTCCTGTCCGCGTTCGCCGCCCTGCACGATCCCGCCTCCCGCACCTACTACGACCGATGCCGGGCCCGCGGCAAGACCCACACCCAGGCACTTCTCCGCCTGGCCCGCCAGCGGATCAACGTGCTGTTCGCGATGCTCCGCGACGGCACCTTCTACGAACCCCGAACCCCACGCCTCGCTTGACGAAAGACATAGAGGCCCCCCGCTGGAACATGACCAGCAGCGGCTCGTAAGGGTTCTCCGGAAGCTCCGCCGGCAGTTCGACCCCGCACCATCTTCGCCTCGGTGAACCACGACTCGGAGAAGTCACCGTACGAAAGATCCGCACCGCTCAGGTCGAGCCCCACGGCGTCGAGCCCACCCTCCCGGCGTTACTTCGGCGCACCTGACCTGGGCGCCGAGGACAAGGAGGACCGAAGTCCGGTCACCGACGCTGACCGCGAGATCGAACGTGCCCTGCGCGCGTCAATCCGTAGGGAACGTCCCGGCGCGCCCCTACCGGCACAAGGACCTCGGGTTCGTGGTCGACCTGGGCGGCGCGCACCCGGCGGTGTGAGGCGTTGTGGTCAGCCTTCGAGCCGGTCCTGGCCAGCCTTGCAACGATGCGGGATGAGAGCGCCAGTGCCCTCGGGTTCTCCCCGAGCACGATCACTGCCCTGTTCGTGGCATTCGGTGTTGCGTGCCTGGCCGGGTTGAGCATCACCGGGATGTTGCTGGACCGCTTTCCTCAGGCCGCGCCGGCCACTGCCGTCGCCACCCAGGCCGTGGGCATGCTCGGCCTGTACGCGGCCGACGCCGATCCGGTGGCATCGGTGGTGTTCCTGGTGCTGACGGGCGGTGCCCTCGGACCGGTGTTCATGACCACCCAGAACGCGATGCTGCACTGCGCACCGGGCCGCACCGATATGGCACTCGCGGCGAACTCCGGCGCCTACAACGCCGGTGTCGCGACGGGCGCCGCGCTCGGGGAACTCGTCCTGCCACTCACCGACGTACGCGGCACATTCCTCGTCGGCGGGTTGTTGACCCTCGGGGCCTGCGCGGTGTCACTTGGCGGGCGACTGCTGCCCGGGCTGGCGCAAGCGAGAGCAGGACGGGGAACAGCGCACGGTCGGAATAACTCCCTTCGGCCAGTGCTGTTCGCTGCTGTTCTCTGTGGCTGGGCAACCGATGACAGTGCGCGATGCGCTTGCCTGCCTGCCGCCGGTACGCCGACAGAACGACTCTCAGAGCTGATCAGTCAGGTCAGGCCCCCGCCCGTCGACTGCTTCCGGCTCCATCACCCCATAGCGCACAGCCCTCCCAAAATACTTGGACTCGCCGGGCTCAGCCGCCACCCCCAGCAGTTCCTCCAGCTCAATCAGCGCGGCAGCAAGCCGCGGAGCATTCTGCCGGTGCACTTCCGGATGAGGCGCGCCACGGAAGTCGAACGGTCCCCAAATGTCATGGAAGACGGAAACATCAGCTGACAGACCGAAGGGTTCCGAGGAGACCGTTAACTCCACCAGACGGTACTCGAGGTGCTGTGAACCATGCTCGTCGAACCACATGCCGAGCCCCGCAACGAGGAACCCGCTGAACTCCGCCTCCGGAAATCCAACAGGACGCAACGCCTCGATGCGCCGGATCACCTGCTCATCGTCGAGTGACCTCGTGAGCTGCACACGCGTCTTTCCGACCGCGCCACCCAGATCAGGCACGATCCAGTGCCATTCCAAGGCACCTGGCTTCAACAGATCATGTTTCTCCAGTACGGCGGACATCCGCGCGGCGGTAGTGAGCGCTGATTGCAGTCCGGGCGGCGCGTAGTCCTCCAAGTCCCAGTACCAGGACGCGCATTCATGCGGCGCTCGCGCGAGCATGGACATAATTCATCCCTTAAGGATAAGTAGGACCCTTGCCGTTGATGACGGCGTCGGCAGGCAGACAAGGCGCGACCGTGCTCGTCCTCGCCTCAGACCGTCGGGTCCCAGAGTCCGTCGGCCTCGCCGCGGGCGAGGTACTCGGCGTAGACGCCGACTTTCCAGGCGATGACTGAACGGCATTCCTCCAGTGCCTGGATCTGTGCCTCGACGCGCTGCTGATGGGCGTCGAGGAGCTGGAGCCGTTCAGCCTCGTTGCCCGGACCGTGCCGTACCAGTTCGGCGAACCGTTTGAGGTCGGCCAGCGGCATGCCGGATTCACGCAGCTTGACGCAGATCAGCAGCCAGTCGACATCGACTGCGGTGTATCGCCGTCGGCCGCCCGCGGTGCGTTGAACCGGTCCGACCAACAGTCCCCCGCGCTCGTAGAAGCGCAGTGCGTGCACGCTGAGTCCGGTCCGCTCGGCCACCTCGCCGATGCTCAGTGGCTCCGCACGGGTTTCGGTAGTCGCCATGCGGCACAGCCTAGGACTTGATCTAGACCTCGCTCTAGTTCCTAGCGTTGTCGGCATGACCATCACTGATCAGCAGCCGATCGGCTCGCCCTTCTCTGCCACCAGCACCGTTGAGGACGTCATGGCCGGCCTCGACCTCTCCGGCGCAACCGCCGTCGTGACCGGGGGCTATTCCGGACTGGGTCTGGAAACCACCCGTGGCCTGGTGACCGCGGGGGCCCGGGTCATCGTTCCAGCACGCCGGCCCGGGGCCGCCCGCGCCGCTCTCGCGGATGTAGACGGTTGCGAAGTCATTCCCATGGATCTGGCGGACCTCGACAGCGTGCGCGCCGCCGCCGCACAGATCAACGACTCCGTCGACAGGCTGGACCTCCTCATGGCCGTCGCCGGCGTCATGGCCACCCCTGAGCGGCGCGTCGGACAGGGTTGGGAAGGCCAGCTCGCCGTCAACCACTTCGGACACTTCGCCCTCGTCTGCGAGCTCTACCCGCTCCTGGCCGCCGGCGGCGGTGTGCGCGTCGTCGTCAACAGCTCCGCCGGGCACACCCTGACCGGCATCCGCTGGCACGACCCGCACTTTCGCACCGGCTACGACAAGTGGCTGGCCTACGGCCAGGCCAAGACCGCCAACGCCCTGTTCGCCGTGCAACTCGACAGGCTCGGGCGCAACGACGGCGTCCGGGCGTTCGCTCTCCACCCCGGCAAGATAATCACCGGCCTCCAGCGAGAAATGACTCTCCAGGAGCAGATCGAACGTGGATGGGTGGATGAGCACGGCACCGTGATCGGCGCCGACTTCAAGACACCCTCCCAAGGCGCCGCCACCGGCCTGTGGGCCGCCACGTCTCCGCTCCTCGACGGTCGCGGCGGGCTCTACCTCGAGGACTGCGACGTCGCGCGCATCTCCGCCCCTGCCGAGCCCATGGACGACGACGGCGTCCGCGAGTACGCCATCGACCCCGACGCAGCCGCACGGCTGTGGGAACTGTCCATCGCGGCGACCGGCGCCACCCCGATCACGCGATGAACCCGCGATCCGGATGCGCCGGGCTACGCGCCACTGCGGCACTCCGCGCGGTACCTGAAGCCTTCGGCCTCATCGCGGCCGACCCGGGCCGGCTCACCCGGCGATCCGCTGCCGCCGCCATTCCTGGCTCAAGCGAAGGTCTGGTTCGCCGCTCACGGCATCACCCACATCCACCGCCTCGTCACCGACCACGACGCCTGGCGCGGCGGCGATCAGCTTCCCTCTGCGACGCAGTAGGTGATCCGACCCGCCACGTCCCCTCGCTGTCGGACAGGGGTGTCATTCCTGCGAGTTCGTAGTGATGTCGCCCTCGGCGTCCAGGGCGTCCAGGATCGCCTGCGCGAGTGTGAGGAATGGAGACGCGGCGAGATTGCTCTCCACCGTGCCGAGCCGGACCATCGCACCGTTCAGGTCGATGAATTCCTCGACGAAATACCCTCCGCCCCGCTCTCAGGATGGCGTCATCCAGACTGACTCGCACCAGAGAACTGCTCGTGAGATCAGCGCCCCTGAGGTCCGCCCGCACCATCTTCGCCTCGGTGAACCACGACTCGGAGAAGTCACCGTACGAAAGATCCGCACCGCTCAGGTCGAGCCCCACGGCGTCGAGCCCACCCTCCCCCTCAAGCCACTCACGCAGCCGATGAGCAGCAGTCTCATCCGTCGGCCATCTCGCGGGAACCCAACTCTCGCGTGCAGCGGATGACACGGCCTCCCCCTCGCAGTCCTCCGGGACACGACCGTCAACCCGGCAAAACGATCGCCCAACGGGCGACGTTCGTACTGGCGATCACACGGCGGAATCAGGCTTGAGAGCCTCGACGAACGCGGCGAAGGCCCGGGGCGGGAAGGAGAGGGTGCCGTAGGAAGGATCCTTGGAGTCTCGTATCGCTACTCGGGTGAGGTCGCTTGCGATCTCTACGCAGGCGTTGCCGTCGCCGCTGCCGGAGTAGGACGACTTCCGCCAGTTCTCGGGGGTGGTCACCGGGAGCCTCACAGTTCCTTGGCCAGCCTGTGGATGAAGTCTTGTGACCGATCGGGGTCGAGTGACATCGCCTCCACTCTACGGAAGAGTGTTCGGTATACGCCGAGTTGGGCTTCGGAGTCGATGAAATGTGTGCCGTGCGGGCCGTCGCGGACCACGGTGTCCAGCCTGGGGACGGCGCAGCCGGCGTACACCATGGCGGCTGTGATGTCGGCGAAGTCGTCCAGGTCGAAGGGGATGACACGTACGGCTACATGCTCAGCTTCGGAGAGCTCCAGGACGCGGGCAAGCTGAGCGCGTGAGGTGACCTTGCCGCCGACCCTGATCCGCAACGCTGCCTCATGGACCAGCGCCTCGTACGTCACCGGGTGGGGCTTCTCAAGGATGACCCGCCGCTGCATTCGATGGCGGACGCGCAACTCAAGCTCATCCTCGGGAAGTTCGGGAACCCTGCGTGAGAAGAGTGCCCGGCTGTAGTCCTCCGTCTGCAGAAGCCCCGGGACGTGCAGGAAGTCCACATCCCAACGGTAAGCGGCGTGGTGCTCCAGCTCGGACAGGTCCAGGAACGAGGTAGGCAGAAGGCCTCGGTACTCCTCCCACCAGCCGCGTGTCCGGTCGGTGGCCATCGCCGCCAAGGCATCGACCAACGCCTCGTCCGTACACGCGTAGTGGGCCGCAAGGCGGCGAAGCCGCTGCTCGCTCACTCCTGTAATGCCGGACTCGATCTGACTGATCTGGACGGAGTTCACGCCGAGCAGTCCTGCCGCCTCGCGCGCACTGAGGCCGGCCGCGTCCCGGAGCCTGCGCAGTTCGACCGCCAGACGCATCTGCCGTGCTGTTGGTTCGCGCCTGGTCCCCATCGACCGCTCCTTCGTTCAACGCGCCGGAAAAGTCGGCTCTTTCGGGGGTCAGATTACGGGACCAGCTTGCTCTAGGTTAAATCTAAGGTCTACCGTCAGTGACGCGACGCACACGCTGCGGAACACCGGGACACCGGAAGCGCACCACTCCGTCCTGCCATGACGGCTGCGGCAATGCCACCGCCCGGCGACCACACCCCCACCAGCCGAACGGAGTTCACCATGCCCGAAAACGAAGCCGAACCTGAGCCCGAACCGTGGGAGTACTCCCTCTACATCCCCAACGATCTCCGAGCCGTCACCGTCAGTCGCCGTACCCTCCGCCTGATCCTCACCATGCACGGACTGATCAGCCTCGTCGACGTCGCCGAACTCTTGGCCGCCGAGCTGGTCTCCAATGCCGTGCGGAATACGAAGGGGCCCGCGGCCCTGCGCGTGCGCTGGTCGGTGGGCGTGCTGCGGATCGGGGCGTGGGACGCGGACCCCGAACCACCGGAACCGCCGCGGCCCTTGGACCAGGCCGCCGACCACGAGGACGGACGCGGGCTGGCTCTCGTCCGGGCGTGCGCCGACACGTGGGGGTGGCAGCCGCTGAGCAGACACGGCAATCGGGGCAAGTACGTGTGGTGCGAGCTGAAGGCGGCTTGAAGGAGACCAGTACCCGGCCTCGTCAGCCCTGCGGAGACGTGTTCTTCCAGGCCCGGGTGGGGCGCCCTCCCTCGTCCCACTCGTATGCGGCGATGGGCGTCCTGCCGTCCTCGCTGTTGATCATTCGCTGGGCCAGGACACCGTTCGGGTGCCAGCGGTTGAACTCCCCGGACACGAATCCCCTGCGCATGTCGCCCTCGGCGCTGAGCGTGCCGCCCTTGTAGCACTCGCGGTAGGGACCGTCCCTGAACCCGTCCGCGTAAGTCACGCGGCTCACCAGATGCCCGGCCAGGTGCTCCTCGGCCTCCCCCGTATAGGGCTCGCCGGCATAGAGCAGTCGATGATCGAAGCCGATGTCGACCCCGTCGTCGTCGATGTCGATGCGTCGCATGTTCATCACTACCACGGCAGTGTCAGTGGGCGGCGGCGCCAGTACCAGGGCCGGACAGCCGGGTCATCGGTCTCTTGCATCAAAGCAGTGGAAAGGGCTCGACCGCCGTCTTCGATTGTCAACTTCCGGTACCGGGCGTCCAGTTCTCGCAGCGCCTCACCGAGCCTGCTTGCTCATCGCCGGTAAGACTCTCAAGGAGCCTCCTTGACCCGGGCGCGTACCTCGTCGTCTCCGACAGCGGACAGGTAGTCGGCGAACCGGCGAGCCTCGGGCGTATTCGCGCGCTGCACGATCGCCACCGCGTGGATGAGCGGGCGGTGACCGGCGTCCTGGCTCAGCACGTCCTGCGCGAGGCTCACGGCCGCGGTCGTATTCACCGGTGCCAGCGCCGCGGCCAGGTCGACGAGTTGGGTCGCCAGGTCGAATCTCTGCGACCGGCACGCGGCGAGTTCCGCGGTTCCTCGTGCCACGACTTCTCTGATGTCGGGAAGAACGGCGGCGACAGTCCGCAGGTCGAGCAGATCTCCGAGCTTTTCGTCGAAGTATTCCGTGTCCGCGATCCTTACCAACGCCCGGAATGCCTCCGTCCGTTGCTCCCAGGTGCCCTTCTCCCGCGCCAGGTCGTCGCTGTCGCCCACGGCCAACGACAGCTGCGCGAAGGTGTTGTCCACGGAGAACTTGCGGTCGATGAGGATGTCGTACCAGGGCGCCCCTTCGGGATCACGGGCCGCGTCGATCACCGCGTCGTACCCTGCCGGTTCCGCCCAGGTCGTCAGCGCGACGCACGCCAGGAACCGCTCCCGGGCCACGGCCGAGTCGTCGTTCAGGAGGCCGGCCAGTCCCGGCACACGTTCGCGGTGCCGGGGATCGTCGAGCGCCTCGTAGATGACGTCGTCCACATCTGACACCGGCTGCCCGTCGAAGTCCGTCCCCAGCAATGCGTCGAACCGGCTCACGTCTGCCTGCAACGGTATGTCTCCTGGATCTCCGGGATGGCCTCGCACAGCTCCCTCAGGGCTCGCTCACCCGGCTTTACGGCGATGAGGCGACTGGCGGCCTCCAAGGCCCATGCGGCGTCGGCCCGATGGACCGCAGCGGTCATCAGCGCCAGTTGCAGGCCGAGGTCGTACGGCAGCTGCTCCGCCGCCAGCCTTGCGATGCCGCGATCCACCGTCGACTGGATCTCCGTAAGGCCGGCCACCACGAGATCGGGACGCAGCAGGGCTCCGATGCGCCGGCCGAACTGGACGCGGTCCGCGATGGCGAGCAGCGCTCGCGCGGCCCGCGTGCGCTCGGTGCGGGTGCCGCGCTCTTCGATCATGTCGTCGCTGTTTCCCACGGCGTCGGCGAGCAGCCCGAAGGTGTCGTCCTGGCCGTGGAACCTGTCGTGGGAGGCACCTCGCCATGGCACCGATTCGGGGCTCCGGGCGGCCTGCGCGACCGCTTCGTACCCGGCCTCGTCCGCCCAGCGGGTCAGCGCGACGCAGGCCAGAAAGCGCCCAGCGGGATCCTCACCGGAATCCCGCAGAACCTTCCTCAGATCCTCGGAACGTTCCTGATAACCGCCGTCCAGCCCTTCGCTGATGACGTCATCGGGGTCGGCGAGCTGGCCGTCGAAGTTCCGGCAGAGCAGGGCGGCGACTGTGGCACTCGGCTCCCAGGGTCCCTTGCTGTCGGACGGGGGCGTCATCCCTGCGGGCTCATGTTCTCCCAAGCCCGGGTTGGGCGTCCATCCTCGTCCCACTCACAGTGGGAGAGCGGGGTTCCGCCGTCCGCGCTGTGGAGTTTCTTCATGCCAAGCACTCCGTTCTCGTGCCAGCTCTTGTACTCCCCGGACAGGTTCTCCATCCGCATCATTCCCTCTGCGCGAAGGACCCCGCTCTTGTACCACTCGCGGAACGGGCCGTCCCGGAACCCATCCTTGTAGGTCACCAGACTCACGCGATGTCCCGCGAGATACTCCTCGACCTCCCCCGTGAACGGTTCGCCGCGGTACAGGAGCCGCAGACCGTAATCAAGATCTACGTCGGAATCATCGAGATCAATGCGGTTCATACTCTTCCTGTGCTGCCGTCAGACAGGCGGTCACATGCACTCCGAAGCGTCCCCACCGGTGTGCGGCACGCGCTCGCAGCGCCGAAGGTCGTCGAGCGCCTCGTGGACGACATCGTCCACATCCGACACCAGCTGCCCGTCGAAGTCCGCAACCGACAATGCGTCGAACTGGTTCACCTCTGCCTACAAAGGGATGTCTCCTGGATCACCGGGATCGTTTCACACAGCGCTGGCACGGCTCGCCCCTCGGCTTTACGGCGCTGAGGCGGCGGTCGACAAAGCCCTCGGAACTTCCATGTAACGGACCCCAGCGATCACCAGCGCAAGTTGCAGGCCGAAGTCGATCGCGCTCCGCGAATCACAGTTCCGGGCCGGCAACCTGGTGTCCGGCAGCAGCCAGAACGCCGTACAGTCAACTGACCCATATCACTTCGGCGTGACGCTCCCCACGAATGTCAATGCCAGATTCCTGGCGGGTCGCAGAGCGCTTCGCCAGAAGCTATTTACGCATATTGATGACTCGTACGTTTCCACCCTTGCCGCGCATCCACTCCTCGAGTTCGCCGCCGGACAGCTCTCGAGATCCCGCTTTACCGACAATGACCGCAGGTCCGAAAACGGATCCGGTCGCCGCTTCGATCTTCGTATTCTCATCCAGCGTGACCTGGAAGGAATTCTCATCGAAAAAAGAATCACGGAGATCAGCCGATCGAAAGTCAACACCCAACAGCGAAGCGCCAGCGAAACGCGTACCGCGACAACTTGCGCCTGAAGCGTCGACGGCGTAAAAAGAAGCTTTTACCAAGTTCGCGGCATCCAGAATCGCGTTTCGCAGAATGGCGTCATCCAGGTTGACTCGCACGAGAGAAGCGCCCCTGAGATCAGCTCCCGTGAGGTCTGCCCCCTGGGCATCCGAACGATAAAGCTCCGCCTCGACGAGTCTCACGTTCATGAGTTTCGCGTCGGTGAACCACGACTCGGAGAAGTCACCATACGAGAGGTCCGCACCGCTGAAGTCAAGCCCGACAGCGTCGAGTCCACCCTCCCCCTCAAGCCACTCCCGCAGCCTCTGAGCGGCGATCTCGTTCTGTGGCAATCCGGCGGGAGTCCACCCCTTACGGGTACCAGATGACATCGTCTCCCCAGCCATTCTTTTCGACAATTTCCTTCACGTCGTCGATCGCCGCCTGATTCGCATTTCTGAGGTCCAGGATGACAATTCTCCCCTTCCCGACGATCTGCTCATGAAGTTTACTGACCCATCGCCCGTTATTCTCCGGATCATACGCACCGCGGAATGGTTGCGACTTGTCGCGAACATTGTTGAACGGGGGCCAGTCCGAGTGCACTCCCTTGATGTCATAGTATCGGCCAGTGCTTGGTGAGTAGAACTCACCGCGGTCCGCCTCATTGGGCCGTTGGATGTCTTCGGGTAGCCGCTGCTGCTCCCGAAGGTCCAGCCCCACACGGCCTTCATCTTTCGAGGGTTCCGATATTCCGCCATTCTTGTCCGGGTCGCGCTGCAAAGCGTCAAAATCTTCTGGACTGCGCTGTTCGACCTCCTCCAGGTGCTGCCAGTGTGCCGTACGCTCTTCCGGCGTCATTTCGGGCAACGGATCGTTCCCCCGGGGGAGATCCGCTCCCGTGCCACCATCAGGACCATTCGGCCCATCCCCAAGGGTGGCCGGACCGTCATGGCCACCGTTGGCAGGCCCACCAGTGTGGCCGTCGGTCGCTGGCTGCTCGTTGCCGCCGCCGGGGATTTCCTGACCGTGGCCTTCAGGCTGGTAAGTGTGACTGCCGTTGTGCTCGCCCCCATGACCAGTCGGCGGTTCATGACCGGCAGACGGGCTCGCACCGTGCTCGTGAGCTGTTCCGCCCGGCATATGGTCGGCGCTGCCACCAGGGAGATGGCTTCCAGCAGTCCCACCCGGCAGGTCTCCGCCGGCGTGGACGGTGGGCGTCTCAGCGCCTGCGTGCACCGCCGATGTCGTGGGCACCTCCTCCCCAACCCGGCCCATGTCGCCGGGGTTGGTGTCCAGACTGTTGCCCAGCTTCACCGACTGGCCCGCCGGGTCCACGTTGTGGGCGCCCGCGCCCACCAGCGCCGGTTCCTTGACCGGGGAGTCCACGCGCGGCACATCCGCGCCGGACGCCGGGTTTCCGGACGTCCCCTTGTCGACCACGTCCGTGGGTGCGTTGCCGACGCTGTCGACCACGTTGCCGTGCTGGTCGAGGAGGTTGCCCTCGCCGTCCATGTACTGGGCCGGAGACCCCTCCACGCTCGGCAGCTTCGTCGTGCCCGCCGGCAGGACCGGGGTGTCGTGCGGGAGTTGGATGTTGCCGTCCGGCAGCCGCGTCGCGCCCTCCGGGATCGCCGTGCCCTCGGGCAACCGCACCGTGCCGTCCGGGAGCTTCAAAGCGCCCTCGGGCAGGGTGAACGCACCCTCCGGCAGCGTCGGGATGTCGATCGCGCCGACGCCCTTGAGGCCCTTGGCGATGTCGCCGATCTTCGACAGGCCCGCGCCCGCGCCCTTGGCGATGTAGGTCATCGGGTCGATGACCTTCCCCGCCTTCCCGGCGACCGACAGCACCTTGGCCACCGCGCCCGCCTTGCCGGCGCCCGCCGCCGCGCCGCCCGCACCACCCGTGAACACGGTCGTCAGGACGTTGAAGGTGACCGCACCGGCCGCGCGGCCGGGGTTCTTGCCCCACTCGTCCCAGGCGACCAGTGCCTTGCCGGTCTCCTTCATCGCCGTACGCGAATCACGGATCCAGGACGGGAGTTTGTCGTCCGGCAGCGCCCAGAAAGCCGTACTGAGACCCGGGATCGAGGAGATCGCCAGACCGGTCGCCAGCTGCGCCAGACCCTTCCATGCCTGGCCCATCGCGTCCCAGCCGCCGAAGCCGACCAGCGTGCCCAGACCCTTGATGGTGCCCCAGATGCCGTCCACGATCAGGCCGTCCCACACGAACGACTTCACCCAGTGGCCGACCTCGTACCAGTGATGCTTC
>NZ_JOEV01000091.1 GCF_000721105.1 Streptomyces cellulosae | reverse complement strand
GCGTGGGGGTGGGCCTCGGGGCGGACGCTGCCACGAGCACCGGGGGGTTGGGCTCGGGCCCAGTCTTCGGGGGCGTGGACTTGCTGCCGGCCGTTTCCACGACCGGCGCGGACGCGGGCGCCTTGGCGTCCGACTTCCGGGCCGGGCTGTCGCCGCCCGTCAGCAGGAGCACCACCGCGGCGGCCGCCACGGCCACCACACCGGCCGCGACACCGGCCTTCACGAGTGCGCCCACACCCTCGGAGGCCGCCGCGCCGCCTCCCGCCCCGCCGGAAGAGCCTCCCCAAGAGCCGCCACCGGTCGCCGCGGCCGCTCCCGCACCGGCGCCGCCGGCGATGAGCCCGAACGCCTTGGCGTACCCGGCCGCGCCGAACCAGCCGATGACGGCGACCGGTACGACGGCGGGGAGGCCGTCGGCGACTTCCTTGATCTGGCCCGCGGCCAGCCGGCACTTGACGCACTCCTCCAGGTGCTTGCGCACCTCTCGCTCGGCGCGCGTACGCAGGCCGCCGCGGGCGTAGGCGCCGAGCCGGTCGGCGTAACGGGCGCACTCCTCGTCGCCGGCGAGGGCGGCGCTGACGTGGGCCTGCAGATACGCCTGCTTGAGGCCCTCGCGGGCGCGGCCGGCGAGCACCCGGGTGCCGTTGGCGTCCAGCCCGAAGAGCGTGGCGACCTGGCTGGGCGACTCGTCCTCGACCTCGGTGTGCCACAGCACGGCCTGCCAGCGCTCGGGCAGCGAGCGGAAGGCCCGCATGGCCATCGACTGCTCGGCCTCGTGCATCGCCCGGACATCGGCGCCGAGGTCGAGGATGCCGTCGGCGGAGACCTGGGCCACGCGCGTGGACTGAGCGGCGAACACCGCGAAGTCGTCGACCAGTTGTTCGCGCCGTGCGGACTTCGTCCAGCTCGCGGCCACCCGTCGGACGGTGGTGAGCAGATACGCGCGTACGGCCTGCTCGGGGCCGGAGCCGCCGCGTACCGCCCGGAGTACGCGGGCGAAGACCTCGGCGGTGAGGTCGTCCGCGGTGTGGCCGTCCCGGCAGCAGGTACGGGCGTACCGGCGCACCGCTGCCGCGTGGCGCCGGTAGAGCTCCTCGTAGGCGGTGTCGTCGCCCGCGCGCATCCGCTCGATCAGGTCGGCGTCGGACGGCGGCAGCCCCCTGGGCGGCGGCAGGACGCCGCCGTTCTCGCGCCGGTCGCGCTGGGCGGGCACGCTGCCCTCGACGGGGTCGACGGGTTCGCCGCCCTGCGCCGGGATGCCGGCCTCCAGCGGGAGGCTTGCCTCCACCGGCTCGTACGGGACACCGCCGGCCCGTCCCCCCTGGCTCGGCACGTGCGGGACGGCCGCGTCGCCGGTCTCCGCGTCGTCGTCACCGAGTGACCCGTCCCGCCCGTCGAAGCTCATCGCGGAAAGCCCCCGCCGCCAGCCCTACCAGTCCCGAACACCGGGTCAGAGTGCCATATTGGCTTTTGTTCAGGGACCCGCGGAGCAGTGGTGACACTCATCCGTGGGGACTTCCCGTGACGCGGTGCCGGCCCTCACCCGTACGGGGAAGACTGAACCGACGTTCTGTGCGTGCGAGTTGACACCGGCGCCCGAAAAGCCCGGAACGCCCCGAGGGAGCGCCCCCGGCGTGCGAGCGGCGTCATGCTCCCACTCCCTCGTCACCTATTCGAGTCACGCCCGAATGGGGTAAGGCGCCGCCCGACAACGGCCACACCGCCCCACGGACCGCCACCGCAAGGGCACCTGCCCAGAGACCCCCACTCGGGCCCGTCGTCTGGGACCGCACCGGCCGAGTGACGCCTGGGGCCGTCGCCTGGCACTGACGCCTGGGGCCGTCGCCTGAGCCGGACGACTCGGTCCGCTGCCTGGACCTGCCGCCCCGGAGCCCGTCGCCTTTCCGGCCGCCGCACCCAAGGCCGACCCTCGCGAGGCGCCGCCTCAGGGGTTGCCGGCCCGGGCCGATGCCCTCATGGCTGCCGCCGCACAGGCAGCCGCCCCCGGCGCCCACCCCAAGCGCCGCCCCTCGCCCGGGCATCCGTCCTGCAGGTCGCCCGTCCCCTCGGCACCTGCGCCGCAGGTCGCAACTTCTCCGGGCGCCCGCCCAAAGCACCGCCGCTCCCCGGGCACCTGCGCCACAGGCCGAGCACCCGCCGCCCCGCAAGCCGGCACCCCGTCAGCTCCTGCCCCGCAAGCCGCCGCCTCCCCGGGCACCCGCCCCGCAAGCCGCCACCCCGGACCGCTGTCCCTGGCGCAGGTCGCGAGCGCCGCCCCTTACGCCGGCCGTGATCGCAGCCCCTCCAGCAGGATGTCCAGCAACCGCGACGACGCCGCCGCCTGCTGGGCCGCGTCCGGGAGCGAGGGGGCCGCCGTCGCTATCACCAACAGGACGTCCGCCACCGACACGCCGGACCGCAGCTCGCCTGCCGCGCGTGCTCGCTCCACGAGCTGGCCCACGACCTCGAGCAGTGCCGCCGCGCCCGCGTCGTCGTCCGCGGACAGTGCCGGAGCCTCCGCGACCAGCCGCAGCTCCCCGGTGCCCGGCTGCGTCCGCTGCTGCGGAACCCGTGACGCGTCGAACCCGTTGTCCTCGTCCGCCACCCCGACCCGCAGCACCTGCGGCGGCAGCAACCGCCCGGCGCCCGAGGCCACCGAGGTCCGCAGGAAGCGCGAGAGCGCCGACCACGGTTCGTCCTCCTGGCCGAGTGCCGCCCGTGCCTGGTCGGTCAGCCGGGAGGTCTCCTCCTCGGCTATCCGCCGCACCAGGACGTCCTTGCTCGGGAAGCGCCGGTACACCGTGCCGACGCCGACCCGCGCGCGCCGCGCCACGTCCTCCATCGGCGCGCCGTACCCCAGCTCGCCGAAGACCTCGCGGGCCGCACGCAGTACGTGCTCCAGGTTGCGCTGTGCGTCCACGCGCAGCGGCGTCGTCCGCGAACCGTCGCGTCCGTTGCCCGCCGCCGCGCTCATCGTCGAGCCCATCGCTGAGCCGAGCGCGCCGCCCATCGCCCCGCCACCGGGCGCGATGGCGGACGTGGACGACCAACGAGAATCCTGAACATGCATAAGTGTTCCCCCGGTAATGACGTCTCCCCCCGGAGACTCTCCCCGTCATTTGAAAGCCGGAGCGAACGGAACAGGCCCGCTACCCGGACCCACCCGTCGCGGATCCGAAGGCGCATCCCCCTACACCCCGTCGACACACGAACATAGTTGAGAGGGAGTCAATTCAGAAGGGGCACGCTCCGCACGGAGCGCCCCCCGATCAGAGTACGGGTGGGATACGTCCCGATTACGCCCCTGGTGACCGCCCGGCCCACACCCGCTGACCTGCGAATATTCCGCGCACGTCGGTGATTCGGCCAACCCGGCGCGCCGACGACGCGTGGTCACACAAATTGTCGGGGCTGTGGACAAACGCAAGCGCCGGGTGCGTCATGGGATGGTGAAGGAACGTGCGCGCATTCTCGTTGTCGGCGGCGGTTACGTCGGGATGTACACGGCCCTGCGCCTCCAACGGAACCTGAAACGGGAACTCCAGCGGGGCGAGGTCGAGATCACGGTCGTCACGCCCGACCCGTACATGACTTATCAGCCATTCCTTCCGGAAGCCGCCGCCGGCTCCATCTCCCCACGCCACGTCGTCGTACCGCTGCGCCGCGTTCTCGACCGCTGCCGAATCGTCATCGGCGAGGTCACCTCCATCGACCACGGCAAACGCACCGCCGCCCTCACCACCCTCGCCACCGAGGAGGAGGGCACGGGCGCACAACAGCTCTCGTACGACCATCTCGTCCTCGCGCCGGGCTCGATCTCGCGCACCCTGCCCGTCCCCGGTCTCGCCGAGCACGGCATCGGCTTCAAGACCGTCGAGGAAGCCATCGGCCTGCGCAACCACGTCATCGAACAGATGGACATCGCCTCCTCCACCCGCGACCCCGCCGTCCGCGACGCCGCCCTCACCTTCGTCTTCGTGGGCGGCGGCTACGCCGGCGTCGAGGCGCTCGCCGAGCTGGAGGACATGGCCCGCTACACCGCGCGGTACTACCACAACATCCGGCCCGCGGACATGAAGTGGATCCTCGTCGAGGCCTCGGACCGCATCCTGCCCGAGGTCGGCGAGGAGATGGGCCGCTACACGGTCACCGAACTGCGCCGCCGCAACATCGACGTACGCCTGGGCACCCGCCTGGAGTCCTGCGCGGACCGGGTCGCCGTCCTCAGCGACGGCGCCCGCTTCCCCACCCGTACGGTCGTGTGGACGGCCGGGGTGAAACCGCACCCGGTCCTCGCCGCCGTCGACCTGCCGCTCAACGAACGCGGACGGCTGATCTGCACCCCCGAGCTGACCATCGAGGGCACCACGCACGCGTGGGCCGCCGGAGACGCCGCCGCCGTCCCCGACGTCACCGCTGGGGGCACCTCCCGGGCCGAAGGCACTGGGGGAGAACCCGGCAGGGAGTGCGCCCCCAACGCCCAGCACGCCGTCCGCCAGGCCAGGGTCCTCGGCGACAACATCGCGCACTCCCTGCGCGGCGAGCCCCTGGAGACGTACGCCCACAAGTACGCCGGCTCGGTGGCCTCCCTGGGACTGCACAAAGGAGTCGCGTACGTCTACGGACGCAGGCTGAAGGGCTACCCCGCCTGGTTCATGCATCGCGTCTACCACCTCAGCAGAGTCCCCACCTTCAACCGCAAGGCCCGCGTCCTGGCCGAATGGACGCTCGCGGGGCTCTTCAAGAGGGAGATCGTCTCCCTCGGGTCGCTCGAACACCCCCGTGCGGAGTTCGAACTCGCGGCCGGTGGAAAGCCTCCTCATGACCCTTCGAACAACCCGAAGGGGTCGTCCTGACCGGACCGAGGAACTCCGGCCACCGGGTAGGCGTCTGACCGATGCCGACCCGGTCGGCCGCCCTGCCAGACTGGTCCCCGACCTTGGACGGACCGACCCCGCCCTTCGAACCCCCCAGGCTTCCTCCCAGTGCTGCACTCCCGGGGTGGCACCCCCTGGCCCCCGACCGGGTCCGGAGCCGGCCGAAGACGCCGCAGACGACGACACGAGGCAAGGATTCGTGAACTTCACGCGCTGGAACGCCCGGCTCCCCGGAACGCAGCGCCGCGCCGCAGCGCGGACCGACCACCAGCTCACCCCGGACCGGCGGGAGGACACCGCGGCCTCCTCCGTACCCGCGGCCCGCATCGAACAACTCACCGACGTCGCACCGCCCGTCCCCGGCGTCGACGAACTGCCGGTGCGTGAGGTCCTCGACCGCGTCCCCGCCCTCGTCGCCCACGTCCACGGCCCCGACCACCGCCTCGCCTACGTCAACGACGCCTACGTGACGGCCTTCGGACCCCGCCCGACCGGCGCCCCCGCCCGCGAGGCACTCCCGGAACTCGACGAGATCGGTCTGCTCCCGCTCCTCGACCAGGTCCTGCGCAGTGGCAAGCCCCGCACGGTCAAGTCCCGCAAGGCCCCCGACGGCCGCTCGTACACCTTCACCTGCACGCCGGTGACCAAGGGCGACAGTGGAGTCGGTGCCATGGGTGCCGCGGACGCGGGCGGTGCCATCCTCGTCTTCGCCACCGACGTCACCGACCACGCCGAGGCCGCCGAACGCCTCAGAGCCAGCGAACGCAGCCAGCGCGAAACCGCCGTCACCCTGCAGCGCTCCCTGCTCCCCCAGGAACTCGAACAACCGGACGACCTCCGCATCGCCGCCACCTACCAGCCCGGCGGCACGGAGGCCGCCGTCGGCGGCGACTGGTACGACGTGATCACCCTCGGCGGCGGCCGCACCGCCCTGGTCATCGGCGACGTGATGGGCCGAGGCGTCCGTGCCGCCGCCGTCATGGGCCAACTCCGTACGGCGGTCAGGGCCTACGCCCGCCTCGACCTCCCCCCGCACGAAGTCCTCCAGCTCCTGGACGGCCTCGCCACGGAGATCGACGCCAACCAGATCGCCACCTGCGTGTACGCCATCCACGACCCGAACGAGGGCAGCCTGGTCTACGCCTCGGCCGGCCACCTGCCCATCCTGGTCCGCGACGAGAGCGGGGTGGTGCAGCGCGCCGACGAACCGACCGGCCCGCCCCTGGGAACCGGCGGCTGGATGCACTCCTCCGGCTCCATCCCGCTCAGCCCCGGCTCCACGGCGGTGCTGTACACGGACGGCCTGGTGGAGCGCCGCAACGAGGACCTGGACGAGGGCATCGCCTCACTGGAGCGAGCCCTGTCCGGCGCGACCGGCACCCCCCAGGTCGTCTGCGACCGCCTGGTCCGCGCCTCCGGTGTGACCGCCGAGCACGACGACGACGTGGCGGTCCTGGTCCTCCAGCACCCCGCCCGCACCGGACCCGACAGCGAACTCTTCCGCAACGCGGCGCTCGAACTCCTCGGCGGGGTGGAAGCGGCGCCACGCGCGCGTGCCTTCGCCTCCGGCGTCCTGACCAGTTGGCGCTTCCCGGTGGAACTGCACGACCTGGGTGTCCTGGCGGTCAGCGAACTGGTCGCCAACTCCCTGCAACACGGCACCCCACCGATGCGCCTGCGCCTGCGCCGCACCGACCGCCGCCTCATCGTCGAGGTCACGGACGGCGACGACCACCTCCCCCGCCGCCGCCGGGCCGAAGCCGGTGACGAGTCCGGCCGTGGCATCGCCATCGTCGCGACGATCGCCTCCCACTGGGGCTCCCGGAGAACACCGGGCGGCGGCAAGGCGGTGTGGTGCGAGTTCGCGCTGCCGACCGGTACGAAATGAGGAAGGCCCAGCGAACGCCGGGCCCCCAGGTACCTCAGGCGTGCGCCTGGGTCTGCCCGGCCGTGGCCGGCCCGCCCCGCGCCACCACCCGGCTCTTCGCCCGCCACGGCTGATCCTGCACGGCCGTCAGCTGCCGCCCCAACCGCACCGCCAGATACGTGATCGCCAGCGAGAACAGCAGGAACGTCACGACGTACGCCGCATGCAGCGAGGCCGCCATGGGCCCGCCCACCGCCGGGCCGACGGCCAGCGCGAGCTGCTTCACCAGGGCAAAGGCCGAGTTGTACTGCCCGGCCATCCCCTCCGGCGCCAGATCGGCGACCAGCGGAGCGACCGTCGGCGACAGCATCGCCTCACCCAGCCCGAACAGCGCGTACGTCGACACGAACGCGGCCGTCGCCATCTCCCGGCTGCCGTGCCCGAGCCCGGCGTACCCGGCCGCGACCCAGGCCACGGCCCAGATCAGACCCACGGCGGCGATCACCCGCGACCGCCGGCGCCGCTCGACGAACCGCAGCACGGCGAACTGCGCGACCACGATCATCGCGGTGTTGGCGGCCAGCGCCGTCCCCAGCGCGGACGTCGAGATTCCCGCGGCCTCGACGCCGTACGCACTCAGCCCGGACTCGAACTGTCCGTAGCAGGCGAAGAACAGCACAAACCCCAGCACGCACAGCTGCACCATGGCCCGATTCCCGAGCAGCTGCTTCCAGCTACCCCGGGCGGACGGTCGGGGAGCGTCCGCGACACGCGGCGAGTGCGGCATCCGCACCGTCGCCATCACCACGGCCAGCAGCAGGAACACGGCCGCCTCGATGGCGAACAGCAAGGTGAACGAGGAGACGCGGGTCGTGTCGACGAGCCGACCGCCGATGAGCCCGCCCACCCCGAGCCCGAGGTTCTGCAGGAAGAACTGCAGGGCAAACGCACGCGAGCGCATGTCGGCGGTGGAGCAGTCCACGATCATCGTCGCCAGCGCCGGCTGCATCACGGCCTGTCCCGCCCCGAGCGCCGCCGCCGACAGCAACACCGTCGTCGCGCTGCCCGCCAGCCCCAGACCCAGCGCCCCCAGTGCGGCGGTGACCAGGGCGGCGAGCAACACCGGCAACGGGCCGCGCCGCACGATCGCGCGGCCGGCGAACGGCAGCACGATCAGCGCTGCCACAGCGAAGACGGCGAGGACGAGCCCCGCCGTCACGGCTCCCAGCTCCCGCACCCGCGCCACGTAGACGTACAGGTACGGGACGGTGAAGCCGAGCCCGAACGCGCTGAGTGCGTTGCCCACGTGGATCCGGCGCATCGCTGCGCCCATCGCCCTGGTCACGTTCACCTCTCTCAGGTAGTAGGTGAGTCCTCGCGCTCTTAGCCCTGAAGACTTCGAACCTAAAGTTAGAAGCTAAACAGTACATCTCGAAGAACTTCAACGCCAAGCAAGCCCATGCGATACTTGCGCCCATGGGTGACACCCCCGGCACGCTCGGCGAACCGACTCTCGAAGAGCAGATCGAGGCCTATCAGCGCGAGTTCCAGGACCTCGACCCCCAGGTCGAGAAGATCGTCTCGGCGATCTCCCGGCTGAACCGCCGGATGAACGTCGCCTACGGCCGCCAGACCTCCGCCCTCGGCATCAGCAACGCGGAGTGGGAGGTCCTCAAGGCCCTCGTCCTCTCCGGCGCTCCCTATCGCCTGGGCCCCAGCGACCTCGCGAAGCGGCTCGGCCTGACGCCGGCCGCGATGACCCACCGGATCGACCGCATGGTCACCGAAGGTCTGGTCACCAGAGAGCGGGACGAGTCCAACCGCGTCCGCGTGATCGTCGAGCTGACCGTGGAGGGCCGCGAGAAGTGGCTGGAGGCGATGCGCCTCGCCACGGTCTTCGAGGAGGACCTGCTCCAGGACGTCACCCAGGACGAGCGCACGGCCCTAGGTGAGGTCCTCACCCGCCTCCTCCGCAGGGTCGAGCACGCCCAGCCGGACGCCGGCGGCCGACTGACAGACCTGGACTGACCTCTACTGACCTGGACTCATGCCGACACGGCCGGTCGCACGAAAAGATCTTGACAGGGTCCACTTGACGGCCCCCTGCCGGATCCGTATAGTTCTTCGGGTTGCCGCGGAGCCGTAACGGTTCTTCGACAGCGCCTCCGCCGCACGAGCGGCACACAAACCACCAGCACGATCTCCCAACGGGGTCGAATTCGGCATGCCCGAATTCGAATTCCCTTTGGGTCCGGCTCGGGCCCCGAACCTCGATTTGGGGCTCGCCGGGAGAATCAGCTAGGGTTTGAGACGTCGGAACGGCCAAACGGCCGCGAGGACAAACCCGGTTGACTGGGAGTCGGACACCGAGAGGTTCTGATAAAGTCAACACCGCCGGAAGGCCGAGAGG
>NZ_JOEV01000090.1 GCF_000721105.1 Streptomyces cellulosae | reverse complement strand
GTTGCACTTGTTCGCGGCCTGGTCCTGGCAGGACGTCGAGGAGACCACGTTGCCGCGCACGTCGTGACCGGTGATGGTCATCGCCCCGTTGGGGTCGGTGACGGTGTGCTCGAAGCCGGCCGTGTCGTAGCCGAAGCTCGTCCTGTTGCCGAGGCCGTCGGTCTCGGTCAGGGCCCGGTTGCCGTTCGTGACGTCGTACGTGTACGTGAGCGTCGAGTTGGTCGGCGAGGTCACCTTGACCGTCTCGACCGGGAGCAGACCGGTGGAGTTCTTCGCGGCGTCGACGTGGGCGGCGACGTCCTGCGCGGTGAGCGCCGAGTGGTAGAGGGCGACATCGGCGAGGGACCCTGTGAAGTGGCTGACGTCGGCGGGTGAGCTGACCCAGCCCTTGGAGAAGCCGCCTCCGAGGTAGAGGTGGGAGTTCGACTGGTCGTTGGGAGCACCGGAGTAGGTGGCCTGCTGGACCCCGTCCAGGTAGAGCGTCTGGGTCGAGCCGGAGACGGTGAGCGCCGCGTGGTGCCAGGCGTTGTCGGTGACCGTGCCGGTGGAGCCGAACGCGGCGGCTGCGGAACCGCTGCCCGCGTAGAAGTGGCCGTGCAGCTTGTTGTCGCTGCCGACGTACAGCAACGGGGACCAGGTGCCGGACGCCGCGGTCGCGCCGGAGAGCGCCACCGACTGGTCGCCGACGATGACGCCCTGGGCGGCGGTCTTGAACCAGAGTTCCACGCTTCGGTCGTTGCTGCCGTGCAGCACGGAGGTGGGCACCTCCGCGTACGAGGTGCTGCCGTTGAAGGTCGCGGCCTTCTGGTCGCTGAACGGGCCGGTCGCGCCGAGGGTCACCGCGCTGTAGGTGCCGTTGCCGCCGCGGACCTCGTCGACGGCGGTGCCCGCGCCGGCCGCCTCGCCCAGGCGGAAATACCCGGCGGGCGCGGCGCCGAGGACCGCGCCCCGGTAGGTCTGGCTGGAGCCGGTGACGGTGGGCGCGACGAGCTTCCAGACGCCGCCGTTCTCGTCGGTGAGCTGGGTGAGGGTGGTGGTGACCGGGTCGTACGTCATGGCCGCGAAGGTCTTGCCGGACGGCCGGGTGACGGAGGTGAGCAGGCTGGAGGCGTGGGTGCCCGACTGGTACAGGGCGTTGACGTCGGCGGCGACCAGCGGGCGGCCGTACCAGGCGGCCTGGGCGATGGAGCCGTTGAAGTAGGTGGCGTAGCCGGTGTCGTCGGTGGTGCTGCTGTGCGCCTCGTCGGGCCAGTCACCGCCCAGGAAGCCGGTGCCCAGGTAGTTGAACACCTGGTTCTTGCCGAAGGCGTCCGCGCTCTTGATGGAGACCGTGCCGGTGCGGGAGCCGACTTTGGTGTTGTCGAGGAACAGGGTCTGGGAGTTGCCCGCGGCGGACAGCACCACGTGGTGCCACTTGCCGTCGGCGACCGACGCGGCGCTCACGATGGGGTTGATGCCGCCGCTGTACCAGAACTCGGCGTTCAGCTTGCCGTCGGTGCCGACGTAGACGGACGGCGTGTAGAAGCCGGCCGCCTGCCCGGAGCCGATGGGCTGGGAGGCGTACGAGTACAGCACGCCCGGCCCGGCCGAGGTCTTGAACCACAGCGACAGGGCGCCGGAGTTGGTGTCGTTGCCCGTGTTCTTCGGCAGGGCGACGTCGGAGGTGGTGCCGTTGAAGGTGGCGGCGGTGGCCGAGGAGCCGGTGAGCGGGCCGGCCGCGCCGAGCGTCACGTTCTCGTACGTGGCGTTCTTCGTGCCCTCGTTGGCGAGGACGGCGTCCTTCGCGGTGGTGCCCGAGGACTCCGTCAGCGGCCACATCTCGTCCGCGTCGAGGTCGAGGGAGGCGTTGCGGTACTGGGAGCCGGTCTGGTAGCCGTACGTCGTGCACTTGGTGGCCGACGTCGGTGCGCAGACCTTGGTCAGCTGGTCGCCGGTGTAGCCGTAGGTCCAGGTCAGCGCGGTGGTGGAGTCGCCGGCGGTGACGGGGTCGGTGGTGACGGTGGCGACGTGCGCGGCCGAGGCGCCGCTGGGGGTGGACCAGGCGAGGTTGAGGGAGCGGCTGGAGACGGCGGAGGTCATCTTGGTGACGTGACCGCCGGCCCAGGTCAGGGTGATGGCACGGCCGTTGGCGTCGGTCACGGAGGTCAGCCCGTAGCCACCCGAGCCCAGGGACTGGGTGAAGGTGTAGACGGTGTCGTCCTTGTCGGTCAGCTTGTAGCCGCCGGTGACCGAGACGAACGTGGCCCAGCGGCCGGCGCCCGGGGTGAAGGTGCCGTCGCTGTTCTTGCCGTAGCCGACCTGGGAGCCGTCGGGGTAGGTGACGTCGACGGCGGTGACCGCGGCGGACGCGTTGTACTGCTCGGTGGCGCGGGCGTCGAAGATGCTCGACCAGCCGGCGCCGAACGCGCCCGTCCAGCGCGGGTCGCGGGAGTTGTAGTCGCGCTCGACGTCCAGCGAGGGGCCGACGGTGGAGATCGAGGCGTCGGTGTCGGAGGTGGTGTAGTTGCCGATGGACGCGTCGAAGCCGTGGTCGCTGCTGTTCTGCGACAGGCCGGAGGTGATCACCGGCTGCGGCACCTGCACCGACAGCGCGTAGGGGTCCGGAGGTGAGTACAGGGCGGTCGCGGAGTCGTACGCCTGGACCTGCCAGGTGTAGTTCTTGCCCCAGACGAGCTTTCCGGCCGGGACGGTCCAGTCACCGGTGGCGACCAGGCCCGAGTCGACGACCAGGGCGTTGTTGGCGTCGTAGACCTTGAACCGGTACTGGTTGCTGCTGCCGCTGGTGGAGTTGGCGCCGCCGGCCCAGGCCGTGAACTCCGGGGTGGTGGTGCCCACCACGGCGTTGTCGGCGGGGAACTGCTCGTACAGCTGCGGCGCCGTGTTGCCGGTGTACGTGACCAGGATGTGCGGGCCGAGGGCGGGGTCGTTGAAGGCGCCGAACTGCTTCCAGTGCAGGTTGTCGCTGGTCGACGCGTAGAGGGCGAGGCCGTGGTCGGCGGTGGTGCCGCTGAACCAGCCCTGGATGGCGGAGGTCGACAGCGGGACCCGCACCCAGTCGCCGACGGACCGGTCGGCGGCCGTGTTGGCGCAGGCGTCGGGCACGGAGGGCGTGAGGTTGCCGATGGAGGAGCCGTAGGTGGGGCCGGGGTAGCTGGTGACGCCCTCCGGGGTCCAGGCCTGGGTGATCAGGGCGACGTCGAACCGCTCGGCGGTGCAGGTGGAGGCCCAGGTGTCGAAGAGGTCCAGGTGCGACTCGGTGACCGTGGCGTTGCTGGCGTCCCAGGCCGTGTCCCAGTGGTTGACGAAGCTGATCGCCGAGTGGGTGCCGGAGTCGTAGGAGCCGACCTTGATGGTCTGCTCGTAGGAGTGGTCGACGTTGTTGCCGGACCCGGACTCGGCGTAGGTGGTGGTCCAGCCGTCGTCGACGGTCGGGTCGACGGTGACCGGGAAGACGCGGCGCGGATCGTGCAGCCAGGCGTCGTCCAGGGTCAGCTTGAGGGCGTAACCGCCGTCGGTGTGGACCAGTTCGGTGGTGACGTCGTGGGTGGTGGCCGGGTCTCCGGAGCGGGGGTTCACCTTCGAGTCGAAGGCGTAGCTCGCGGGGATGCGCTCGACGGTCCGGCCGTCGGCGTCGCGCAGGGCGATGGAGCCGTTGTCGGTTGCGACGGGGGTGAGGCCCTTGAGGGTGAGCGGGAAGGTCCAGCTGTTCGCGGCGTCCGCGGAGTGCAGGACGACCGACTCCTTGATCCCGGTGCCGGTGGGGGCGAGCTGGAGGTCGGTGTCGCTCAGGACGTTCTGGTACGTGACGTCGGAACCGTCGGCTGTGCCCTTGACGGGCGCGGCGTCCTTCAGCCCGTAGGAGAGGGAGTGATCGTCGTCGACGGTGAGGGAGGCGAGGTCGTCGTCGGTGGCCTCGGTCCCGAAGTCGACGGCGAGGGAGTTGCCCTTCTCATGCCAGCGGCCGTCCGGCCCCGCCCGCACGTCCACGTCGATGGGCGCCCATCTGCCCTTGCCCACCTGGTAGTTGACGGGCTTGGTGTACATCTCGCGGGTGACGCTGCCGTCGGCGTTGGTGTAGACGGTCTCGGTGCGGGTGGACTTGGTGGCGCTGCGCTTGCTGGTCCTGGGATTGAAGTGGCCGCCGACCTGGCTTCTGCCGTGCTGCACCGCCGACTTGTGCGGGTGGTATGCGGCGAGCTCGCCCTTGCCCCGGCCTGGCTTGCGGCCGGCGCCCCGGTGCGCGGCGGTGGCCTGCGCGGAGACGTGGTGACGCTTGCCGGCGGCGGTACCGGATTCCTGGGCCGGCAACTTCCCCCAGTGCGGGTCCTTCAGCCAGGAGGTCACCGAGGCGAGGCTCGGCAACGAGAGGTCGACGGCGTGCAGCTCGGCACCCTCGGCCATGGCCTGCTGGGTCGTGAGCATCAGGGCGAGCGCCGTCAGCACGAGCGCGGCGATGCGCCGCCTCGCGCGGTGGGCACGGCGGGCGGAGCGGACACGGCGGAAGGGCCGAACACGCACGGCTACGACTCCAACGGTCGGGCGGGCACAACAGGGCAGGCCCGACCGTCAGCGAAGGCCACAACGGAGGTCGCAACGGACGTTGCCGAACTCGTTCAATTCGCTGACAGATAAGCCACAGAAACGCGCAGAGCTTGCCTGTTGTAAACAAGCCGTGAATAGAGCAGAGGAAGGATCATGGACTGGTCTTGACCATTTCTTGCTGAACCAGCCCGCCTTGAGCGGAGCCGACGCCTTTGTCCCTTGTCGACTTCTTTGTGAGAACGTCACCCGACTTACCTGGCGTCCCCGCTCGCATCGCCGTATGGCCCGCCCAGCCGTACGGCATGCCCCGACCTCACGCGCCACCGTCTCGGCCACCCGCCGCGCTGCCTGGGCGATTCATGTGTTTCTGATAGGCGCGGGAAGCCGCACTGTCTCCGGCTTTCCCATTGAGCGGATCGGTTGCGCTCCTGCTTGGATCCAAAAGCTCCGCCAGGACTCACCTGGCGGGGCTTCCTATTTGCATAAGCGTACTTCTGTGCGGGGCTCGGCACCTGGGCCGGATCGTGGAACTCGACGAGGAGTCTTGGTTCCCATGATGCCGACGGAACATCCCGCCGAAACATCGGCGGGATGCTCCGTGCCGTTACGGCCGCCTACCGCTCGGAGGTCCATAGTTGGCGGTCAGGGTTGCGGCGTACTCGTCCGGGACGGTCCGACCCGCGAAGGTCAGTGGGAGATACGACTCCAGAGCACCTGACACCTCCAGGAAGGGCCCGAAATGTGCGCGCCATTCATTCCGTGCGGCCACGTTGGGAAACCCCCGGAAAACTGCAACCTCGGGATCCCTTTCACCCCAACACCCCCATCTTCCGGAAGCTCCGGTCACAGCGATGACGTTCGCAGAGATTGCAATCGACCCCATGATGTCACCGTCCGGCTCGTGACCGATCGCCGCCCAGTAGTCGTCCATGTCGGCGTCTACGGACAACGACAACGCCGGATACATCCGATACTCCGGACGGTAGAAGTCGTCGCAATCCGGCTCAAGAACCAGCAGTTCGACGCGACTGTCGCCATGCCACCGGGCCATCGCGCAGAGCGCCGGCCAGAATTCCGGGGCGAGGACCGCATCGAACTCACAGAACAGCGAGCCCTCCACACCCTCTTTGAAGACCTGGCCAGGCAGCCTGGCATCAAGATCGAAGGTGACTGCACTACGGGAGCGAACACCCAGATAGCCGTTGCGATCGATCACTATCGAACCTGCCTCTGCCATTAGTCCTCACCCAGCCTGATCTTGATGTCGGCCTTCTTGGACCCCGGATTGTAGTAGTCAGCCGTCCACCCCTTGTGGCTGTTCGCCTTCCCTCGAAGGAAATACCTTGCCCCATCCTTCTCGTACATGAGGTTCGGGCCCTTTTCGGTGCGGCTCCACCCATTGGCCTCAAGATTCTTTCCGAAGTCCACGGGACCCACGTCTGTCGATTTGTTCAGCATGCGGGCGCCGGGACTCGTGATGTCCTCGTATTTCGATGCGGTCGGGCAGTTGCTGTTGTGAACGAGGACCGGTGTCTGACCAGCGAGTACATAGTACGTATGGAGGCTGCCGATAGTGAGGTCGTATGTCGTGGTGTTCGCGCGGTAAAGCCGGACGCCTGTGACCTCGGTCCTGCCGGTCGGTGTCTGCAGGACATCGCCGGGCTCGAGGTCCTTGGCCTCGACGAAGGCCGACTGCGTCTCGTCGTAGAAGGGGTGGTGGAAGGTCGTCGTCAGGTGGGCGTCCTGAGCGGTCGCTCCGGAGGCCGTGCCGACCGCCGCCACCGGCTGCGTCGCCGGTGTCCGGCTGTCGCCGTGACCGTGGCCTCCCGACAGGGAACCCAGCACCGCCGCCGACGCCGCCAGGCCGAACGCCGCCTTACGAGCGACCTTCTTGGCCAGCGACTTCGGCTTCGCCCCGGCCTTCACCGAGGACTTCCCGGCGGCCTTCGCCACCGTCCCCTTCACCGTCACGTCCACGAAGTCCCGGTCCGTCCGCGTCACGATCACGTCAGTGACCTTGTGCGCCTCCGTACCCGAGGCTCCCGGCACCGAGCCCGCGATCGAGTCGCCCACCCGCACCCGGTCGATCGCCTTCGTCGAACCGTCGGCCATCAGCACCCGCGTCGAGCCGGTGAAGCTGTGCGGCATGGTCGGAACCCGGCAGCCCGGGCCGGACTCCCCACCGGCCCCGCCCGCGTCGTCCGAATGCGACTGCGCCCGTGTCCCCGCGCCTTCCGACTCCGCCCGCGATGCGGCCGCCTCGGTGGCGTCCACTGCCGCCGAGTCCCCGGCCTCCGTGGCGCCCTTGCCGAAGAGTCCGCCGACGACCTTCATCGCCTTCGGGGCCGCCTTCGCCAGGAGCTTGCCGCCGATCTTGCCCAGGGCGCCGCCGGCCGCGCCGGCCACCGCGCCGGTCACCGCCGCGCCCGCGAAGGCGCCCGCGTCGCAGTCGTCGCCGCCGTTCTCGGCGCAGGCGAAGCCCTGCTCTACGAGGGAGCCGACCGCGCCCGCCGCCGCCGCGCAGCCGATGGAGCCGACGCCGGCCGTCAGGGCCTCACAGCCGGCGAAGACCGCCGTGGAGACCACGAAGGACGTGATCGCGGCCGCGTGGTGCTTGGCGTACTTCGCCGTCGCCTTCGCCGCCTTGACCGTGGCGTGGTACGCGGTCCTCGACGCGTGGGCGACCGCGTGCGCCGCCTTCTTCACGGCGTGCGTGACCTTCTTCGCGGCCTTCTTCACCGTACGGACCACTCGGTGCACCGCGTGGGAGACCTTGTGGTACGCGCTGTGCACCGCGTGGACGACCCGGTGATACGCGCGTCTGACGTGCCGTGCCGTGTAGTGGTAGACGCGGCGCACCACGTGCACCGTGGCGTGGTAGACGTCCCGCACGTGGTGCGCGACCTTGTGGGCCGCGTGCTTGACGGCGTGGACGACCTTGCGGGCCGCGTGCTTGACCGCGTGGTAGACCTTGTGCGCCGCGTGCTTGACCGCGTGGTGCACCTTGTGCGCGGCCTTCTTCGTGCCGCACACCACGTCGTACCAGGAGCAGTTGCCCGACTCGTCGGTGCCGGCGAGGGGGTTGTCGTTGACGTAGGCGAACGGGTTGGCCGATACGGAGTTCGGCACCGGGTTCAGCGAGATGCTGTCCTTGTTGAGGAAGGCGCCGGTGCCCGGGTCGTACCAGCGCGAGGCCGTGCCCACGTCGCCCGTGCCGGGTTCGGTCCAGCCGGACTGGAAGCCGAGGTGGCCCACCAGTGACGCGGTGGACACCACCTTGCCCAGCGGGTCGTACGACGCCGAGCCGGTGAGCGCCGTCGCCCCGGAGGTGAAGGTGCCGACCACGTCGTTGTGCTGGTCGGTCAGGGCCAGCGCCCCGCTGCCATCGGCCGGCTTGACGCCGACGACGCCGCCCCCCGGGTCGTACGAGTACGTGGCGTCGCCGTCCGACGCGATCGTGTTGTCCGCGCCCGAGTAGGCGAAGGAGCGCGTGGAGTTGTCGGAGTGGTCCGTGTCGGTGATGTTCCGGCCCGTGGCGTCCAGCGTGTAGGACTGGTCGCCCGCCACGATCTGGGCGCCGAAGGCGTCCGTCCGGTACGCCACCGTGCCACCGGAGGCCGACGTCTCCTGCGTCATCGTGCCGCGCGCCGAGTAGCTGTAGGTGTGCGTTCCGTCCGAGGTCAGCTCGTCGCGCTCGTCGTAGGTGTAGACGTCCGCACCGTTGCGGACGCGGTTGCCGGAGGCGTCGTAGCCGTACGCCGTGGTCTTGCTGCCGTCGTTCCAGGAGGTGAGGCGGTTGGCCCAGTCGTAGGTGTAGGTGTTGGCCGACGCGCCGGACACGCCCGTCGTCGTCTTCGACGTCAGGTTGCCGTTCTTGTCGTAGTCGTAGGTGAAGCTCGCCGGCGTCGAGGCGCCCTGCGTCAGTACGTCGCTGGTCAGCTCGTGGGAGCTGTTGTAGCCGAAGGTGCGGGTCTGCCCGGTCGAGCCGTACTTGACCGTCTTCAGCTGGTTCAGCTGGTTGTAGCCGTACGTCAGTTGCGTACCCGTCGCCGCGTCGTCGAGGGACGACAGGCGGCCGGCCGTGTCGTAGCCGTACGCCGTCCGGCCCGCGGCGTCGGTGCGGGAGGTCATCGCGCCGTCGTCGTTGTAGTCGAAACTCGAGGAACCCGCCGAGCCCGACGTGGTGAGCACATCGCCGCGGTCGTCGTAGGTGAACGCGTCGTGCGTGGCGGCCTGGTGGTCCACCTCGCCCGTGATGCCCGCCGCGTCGGTGTCCGCGGACAGCACCCGGCCGTCGGCGTCGTAGTCGAAGCTCCGCCTGGCCGTCGCCGCGTCGGCGTCCGCTCCGGACATCGACTTCACCTGGCCGTTGACGTCGTACGTCAGCGCCGTCGTCACGCCGCCCGGCAGCGTCGCCGAGGTCATCTGCCCGTCGGCGTCATAGGCGAAGGTCGTGGTCGAGTCGGCCGCGGAGGTGTACCTCGCGGTGGTCGGCTCGGTGATCTTCTCCTGCTGGCCCCACGGCGTGTACGTGTAGCGCCAGGAGTTGCCGCGGCCGTCGGTGAAGCGGGTGCGGTTGCCCGCCGCGTCGTAGCCGAAGGTCGTGGTGATCGAGGTGGCCGCGTCGACGGGTTCCACCTGCTGGGTGATCGTGCCCGCCGCGTCGTACGTCCAGCGCGTG
>NZ_JOEV01000089.1 GCF_000721105.1 Streptomyces cellulosae | reverse complement strand
CTCCTCCCCCGACCGCTCCTCCCCCGACCTCTCCCCCAAGGACCCCAACTGGTGGCGGCAGGCCGTCGTCTACCAGGTCTACCCCCGCAGCTTCGCCGACGCCGACGGTGACGGGCTCGGGGACCTGAAGGGCGTCACCCGGCGGCTGACCCACCTCGCCGCCCTCGGTGTCGACGCCCTGTGGCTCAGCCCCTTCTACCCCTCCGAACTCGCCGACGGCGGCTACGACGTCGCCGACTACCGGGACGTCGACCCCCGCCTGGGCACCCTCGACGACTTCGACGTGATGGCCGCCGAGGCCCACCGTCTGGGCCTCAAGGTGATCGTCGACCTGGTCCCCAACCACACCTCCCACCAGCACGCCTGGTTCCAGGAGGCCCTGGCCGCCGGCCCCGGATCCCCGGCCCGCGACCGGTACGTCTTCCGCGACGGCCGGGGCGCGCACGGCGAACTCCCGCCCACCGACTGGCAGTCCGTCTTCGGCGGCAGCGCCTGGCGGCGGGTCCCGGACGGTCAGTGGTACCTCCACCTGTTCGCCCCCCAGCAGCCCGACCTCGACTGGGCCAACGAGGAGGTCCGCGCCGACTTCCGCACCACCCTGCGCTTCTGGTCCGACCGGGGCGTCGACGGTTTCCGCGTCGACGTCGCCCACGCCCTGGCCAAGGACCTCAGCGAACCCCTGCGGGACCTCGGTTCCCCCGAACTCAGCGCGGAGGACGCGCTGCCCGGCTTCCCGCCCGGCACCCACCCCTTCTACGACCGCGACGAGGTCCACGAGATCTACCGCGACTGGCGCAAGATCCTCGACGCCTACCGCCCGCCCCGCATGGCCGTCGCCGAGGCCTGGGTCCCCGGTGCCCGGCGCGCGCTGTACGCCCGCCCGGACGAACTCGGCCAGGCCTTCAACTTCGAGTATCTGCAGGCGGATTGGGACGCGGACGCCCTCCGCGAGGTCATCACCGACTCCCTGGCCACCGCCCGGGCGGCCGGCGCCTCCGCCACCTGGGTCCTGTCCAACCACGACGTCGTGCGCCACGCGTCCCGCCTGATGCTCCCGCCCGGAACCGACTCCAACGCCTGGCTCCTGTCCGGCGGTCACGCCCCCGCGATCGACGAGACGGCAGGGCTGCGGCGGGCCCGGGCGGCCACGCTGCTGATGCTGGCGCTGCCGGGATCCGCGTACGTCTACCAGGGCGAGGAACTCGGCCTGCCCGAGGTGGCCGACCTGCCCGTCGAGGTGCTCCAGGACCCGATCTGGGAGCAGACGGGCCGCGTCCGCAAGGGCCGCGACGGCTGCCGGGTGCCGCTGCCGTGGACGACGACCGGACCCTCGTACGGCTTCGGGGCGGCCGGCGCCTGGCTGCCGCAGCCGGAGAGCTTCGCGCGGTACGCGGTCGAGGCGCAGGACGGAACCGAGGGCTCGACCCTGGAGTTCTACCGCACGGCCCTGCGCCTGCGCCGCAAGCTGCAGGAGGGGGAGTCGCTGACCTGGGCGGACGACAGCCCGTCCGGGGTGGTGGACTTCACCCGCCACGACGGCTGGCGCTGCGTCACCAACGTGTCCGGCACGGCCGTACCCCTGCCGCCCGGGGATGTGCTGCTGAGCAGCGCGCCCCTGGCGGACGGGGGCGCGCTGCTCGGGCCTGACACCACGGTGTGGCTGGCGTAGTGGTGGCCGCAAGCGGCCGGTGAACCGGCGGGGAGCGCCGGGCCTCAGCCCGCCGACGGGTTGGACGGGATCGCGATCGGGGTCTCCGTGCTGTTCGCCGGCGGGGTGAGCACGACCATCGGCTCGCCGGCCTGCGGCGCGGGCGGCGTGAGTTGGTCGCTGGGCAGCTTGGGCGGGGTGGTCTGGGTGAAGAGGGCCTGGTCGAAGTTGACCAGCCCGGTCTTCTCCATGACCGTCATGTGGTCCAGGACGGTGACGTTGGCCTTGTCGGCCAGCAGCCGCACCATGCTGTTCTTCGTCGTGGACCGGATCTTCGCGATCGTGTTGAAGATCGAACCGTGCGTCACCCGCAGGATGTTGGCGAAGTCCGAGTCGAACTGGGTGCCCTTGGGGTCCGAGTTGAGCTGGTTCACGAAGCCGACCTGCTGCGGGCTGGCCACGTTGGGCAGCGTGATGTTGAGCATCGGGGCGATCTTCCGGCAGGCGTCGTCCAGCCCGGCGTGTCCGTCGACCAGGTGCTCGGAAGCCGTCAGCACGGCCTTGGACGTTCCCTTGTTCAGCCCCATCTGGCCCACCGGGTACTCCCACAGTCCCGCCGCGCGCACCTTGACCACGAAGTCCCGGTCCTGCTCCGTCAACGGCCCCCACTGCGTCTGGGCGATGACTCTGTCCTGGGCGCTGGATACGGTGCTGAGACCGAGCATCGATGGGTAGGCGAGCGCACCCAGGGTCAGCGTGAGGGCACCGCCCACGAACAGAGTTCCCATCGCGTTCCGCGAAAAGCGCACCATGCCTCCTGCCCGGTCGAGGGCCCGCCGGTGTGCGGGCCTGACGGACAGAAGTACGGAAGGGGTCGGTCAAGAAACCTTTTGATTTGGCAAAGTCTCGAGTGGGATGCCGAGACCGGCCCCGGCGGGCGTCTCGCCCGGTTGACCGAACGTTGACCGGTTCGCGGGTACTTCGGGAGGTAATCGCGGGAGAGTCCTGACGGGCCCCGCGCCTAGATTTGCCGCATGTCCATGTCACAGCGGCGCCCGCAGGTACCGGTGAGGGCCGCCGGCACGCTTCCCGTCCTCCCCTACCGCAAGCCCACCAAGGGCCGCGACTACTGGGTGATCGACGAGGTACTGCCGGACGTCGACGCCGTACGGGAAGGCTGTCTCGCCAAGGACGACTGGGTCGAGGGGTACCCGCACAAGCCGGAGGCCTGGCCGGGGCTGCGGGCGATGCCCGGACTCGGGCCGGGGCAACTGGAGCGGGTGGAGCGGGCGGTGCGCGAGGCGACCGGGGCCG
The DNA here is from genome assembly GCF_000721105.1 of Streptomyces cellulosae. Taxonomy (GTDB): domain Bacteria; phylum Actinomycetota; class Actinomycetes; order Streptomycetales; family Streptomycetaceae; genus Streptomyces; species Streptomyces cellulosae_A. The sequence continues at coordinate 6,944 of NZ_JOEV01000089.1, read as the reverse complement.
GGAAGCTGTGGGTGCAGGAGGCCCCTGGCGGAGGGACCCTCAACCACAACTGCGTACAGGTCGTGGGGGAGGGGGAGAGCACGCCCCGGCCGCACACCGACTCGCGCTCGCTGTGCCGGTACGCCGCCGTGCTGTATCTCAATCCCGGTGTGCCCAAGGACTGCGGGACCAGTTTCTACCGGCAGGCCCTGCCCGGCGGACGGCTCGGCGGCAATGTCGTACAGGCCCCGCACGACAACCTCGTCGACGCACTCGGTACGCGCTTCGTCCCGCCGGACGCCTTCGAGGAGGACGTGCGCGTGCCGCACAAGTACAACCGTCTCCTCCTCTACAACGCCAACCTCGTGCACAGCGCCACCGGTTACTTCGGCCGCACGCCGGCGGAGAAGCGGATGACCGCCGTCTTCTTCTGGATGGCCTGACCGGAGCGGCAGGGCCGGCCGGCCGGTCGGCCGACCGGACTGAAGGGGCGTCAGCGGTCATCGCACCGCCTCGTCCGTCTCTTCGAACTCAGTACCGCACCGCCCGCCCCACCTTCGCCCTCACCTCGCCGCTCAGCTCACGGTTGCTGCGGGCCGTCGCCTTGCCGGAGGCGCCCGCCGCCACGTCCGACACCGTCACGAGGACCATGTCGCGCAGGGTGCCGTCCTGGTCGGTGAAGTCGACCTGGACCGAGAAGGACTTCGTGGAGCCGGCCGAGTTGTCGGCGGTGACCTGCACCGTCGTACGGTCGCCGTCCGCGGCGGGCTTCCCGAGGCGGACGGCGTCCTTGACGTCCACCCCGCCCTTGATGTCGTCGAGTTTCCGGCCCACCTCCGCCGTCGCCGACGCCAGTGCGCCCGAGCCGCGCGAGGCGAGCGAGGACGCGGCGCCGGTCACCTCGGCGCCGGCCGACCGGGCCGCCGACTCGGCCTTGCTGGCGGCGCCGGACGGGCTGTCGTCGCCGGAGCAGCCCGTCAGACAGGACAGGGTGAGCGCGGTGGCCACGACCGCCGTCCGTGCCGCGCCCGTGGTCCGGCGTGCGGGGTGACCGGTCATGTTCGCCTCCAGGTGCGATGAGGGTGTCCCTCGCTGTCAGGTCCCCCCACTGTGTGTCCTGCCTGTCCCGCGAAGGCCGGTGGCACGGGCGCGTGCATGCCGGGTGTCACCCGTACGGCCCTGTTCCCCTGGCGGGGGCGGCTGCCGCGCCCGATGGTCGAAACGCAGGACACCGGCGCGGAACAGCGCAGGCGACAGCACATGACACCGGCGGACGGCGTACCCCGCCCACCGCCTCGGAGAGAAATGGGGTCCGGCCATGACCCAGCAGCCGCACGCGACACAGCCGCCGACGGGTGGAGGGCAGCAGCCGACGGGTGGAGGGCAGCAGCCGAGGGGTGGGGGACAGCAGGCGACGGGCGAGCAGACCAGGCCCACCTGGGACGACTACGGCTATGCCTCGACGCCCGCGGAGACCGGCTGGGCCAGGGGCGGGGTCATCCTCGCCGGTGTCCTGATGCTGGTGAACGGCATCCTGGCGATCTTCCAGGGCATCTCCGCCCTCGCGAAGGACGACGTCTGGGCCACCCTCGGCGACTACGTCTACAAGATCAACCTCACCGGCTGGGGCATCATCCTGCTCGTCCTGGGCGCGGTGGCCGCGCTCACCGGCGTGGGGATCCTGATGGGCGCCAGGTGGGCCCGGATCACGGGTATCTTCCTGGCGTCGCTGAGCCTGATCGCACAGTTCCTGTTCCTGCCGTACGCGCCGCTCTGGTCGCTCATCATGATCGCCGTGAACATCTTCGTGATCTGGGCGCTCGCCGTGTACCGGCCCGCGGGTGGCCGGCCTCAGACGTGACCGATGCCGCCGCTGCCGAACGAACCACTGGACCCCGGCAGCCAGCGCTTGCGGACCTGGTCCTTTCCTCGTCGGGTCCCGGAGGCGTGGAGCTGGTACGGCATGAGCCGTTCCCCCCCGTCCCCGGGCGCCGGAACCTCGTCCGGCTCGCGCAGCTCCCGCGTCTCCCGGACGGGGCCGGTCTCCGGCAGCCTGGGCTGTTCCTCGGGCCGGGGATGCGGCAGTTCCTGATCCATGACCTTCATGCCCAGTCGCACGGCCCACACCAGCATGCCGGCGATGAACAGGCCACCGGCAAAGGCGGCGATCACGTTGAGTACGTCGCCCGACGTGGCCGCCAGTACAAACGTCGCGGTACTCATCCTTCGAGTATGGCCGAAAAGCGGTGGCTTTGTGTGGCCTGAGTCACGGGCGGCCCCAGGGGGAGCCGGCAGCCCGGCGGGGTTCAGGCGCCGGTGAGCGCGGCGAACGCCTCGTCCAGCAGGTCCACCAGGTCCAGACGCCCGTCGGAGGCCGTCCAGTGGTCGAGGGCCACGTTCAGGCAGTCCAGCGCGGCGGCGGCGCGGACCGTGTGGCCGACGGTCACGTCCCCCGGCGTGCCGGCCCGCTCGGCGAGGGCCTCGGCCAGGGCGGGGCGCCAGCCGTGCTGCTTCTCCAGGTGCCGGGCGCACAGGGCCGGGGTCTCCCGGACCAGCCGGGTGGTGGCCAGGGAACCGGCCGGGTCCTCGTGGTAGCGCTCGATGACGGTGTCCAGGGCCCGCCGCAGCGCCGTCCAGTCGTCCTCGGCCGGCGGGCGGGCGCGCAGGGCGTCGGCGGTCCGGCGGTCGTGGCCGTCGTACGCGGCGAGGACGGCGTCCTCCTTGGTGCCGAAGTAGCGCAGGAACGTGCTCCGGGAGACCCCCGCCGCCGCGGCCAGGTCGTCGAGGGTGACCTTGTCGAAGCCGTCGCGGCTGAACAACTCGAAGGCCACGTGGGCCAGTTCGGCCCGTACGGCGGCCCGGGCGATGTCCCTGGTGTGCGTGGGCGGTCGGGGGCGGGCTGCTCCGGTCACCCTGCGATCGTAGCCCCCGCCGGACCTTCGCTTGCAGCACCGTCACTCGCTCGCTAACGTGACACTCAGTGTCACATTCGCAACCAAGACGCGAGCCAAGACGCGAACCAAGAACTGCGAACCAAGACGTGAACCAGCGCGAACCAGAGCGAACCCAGGACGTGTGCAGGTCGTGCATGTCGCGCCGTGTGAGAGGCACCCCATGACCGACGTGCTCGGAGCTTCCGTCGAGATCCCCACCCCGGACGGCGTCGCCGACGCCTATCTGGCCCACCCCGACGACGGCTCCCCGCACCCCGCCGTGCTGTTCTTCATGGACGCCTTCGGGCTGCGCCCGCATCTGCGGTCGATGGCGGACCGGCTCGCCTCGGCCGGGTACACGGTCCTGGTGCCCAACGTCTTCCACCGGTACGGCCGCGCCCCCGTCGTGGAGCTGCCCGAGTTCATCGACCCGGCCGAGCGGCCGGAGATCATCCAGGCCCTGGGCCCGGCCGCGCGCACCCTCACCCCGGAGGGCTCGATGAGCGACGCCGCCGCCTACCTGGACTGGCTGGCCGCGTCCCCGCTGACCGTGGACGGCCCGGCGGGAGTCACCGGCTACTGCATGGGCGCCGGTCTCGCCCTGCGCACCGCGGGCACGTATCCCGAGCGGGTCGCCGCCGCGGCCGGGTTCCACGGGGCCCGCCTCGCGACCGACGCGCCGGACAGCCCGCACCTGCTCGCCGACCGGATCACCGCCGAGCTGTACTTCGGCCACGCCGACCAGGACTTGGCCAACCCCGCCGAACAGATCGACCGGTTGGAGAAGGCCCTCACCGCGGCGGGCGTCCGCCACCGCAGCGAGGTGTATCCCGGCGCCCACCACGGCTTCACCCAGGCGGACACCGCGATGTACGGCGCCGAGGCCGACGACCGCCACTGGAGCGCCCTGCTCGACCTGCTGAACCGGGCCCTGTGACCGGTGGCTGACCGACGGTCGCCGCCGCGTACGGCATGACCGTGACCGCGTCCGACGCGACTTTCGGCCGTGTCCGGCCCGACCTTGACGGTGTGTGGCGTGCACGTCACCGCGTATGGCATGACTGTGACAATGAAGGAGCCATTTCGTCATGGCATTCCTCCACGGCGGTCCCCCACCATGACCTGGTGAACGATCATCTGGCCGACCCGCCCGCTCCCGCCGCCCCCTCCGCCCTGCGCCCCGTCCGGTGGGAGGCCCGCTGTGCCGTCGCGGGTCTCGCCCTCGCCGGGGCCGCCTGGCTGGTCCGGGCGGTCTGGGAGATCCGCCTCGCGACGGCCGGGCAACCCGCGTCCGGACCACCGGACCAGGGCGACGGCCGGCACCGGCCGCCGACCTCGCTGGAGGACGGCTACCACATCGTCAACGCCCTGAGCGAGGGCGCCGTCGTGCTCTGCGCGCTGCTGTTCCTGTCCTGGCTGTGGCGGGTACGGGACAACGCCCGCGCCCTCTCCGGTGAACAGGCGCGCCACTCCTGGATATGGATGTACCTCGGCTGGGTCCTCCCGCTCGCCAACCTCTGGATCCCCCGCGGTCTTGTCGTCGACATCCATCGCCGGGGCGCCCCCGGCAGGCCGCTCCCGAGCTCGGTCAACTGGTGGTGGGGCCTGTGGCTGATCGGTCTGTTCAGCGGGGTGGGTCTCATGTCCGCCGACGACACGGACGAGCTCATCGCCCGGGCCTACACCGACGGATGGATGCTGCTCGCCGCCGACGCGGCGATCGTGGGCGCGGCGGTGGCGGCGGTCCTCGTCGTGAGGGCGGTCACGGCGGCGCAGTGGGAGCGGATGGCGGGGACCGTGCCGGAGTAGGGGCCGGGCCCTGTGCCCACCTGCCGCCCCGGCGCCAATTTGCCAAGTCTTGGAGCCCCTCCGCCCCGGACCCACTTGCCTGCAGCAACCAACGGAAACCACTCTGGGCTGAGCAACGGGAGCGGGAAGAAAAGGAACTCCATGGCGACGTCCACACCGGCCGATACCCGGGCCCAGGGTGACGCGGGAGCGCATCGGCCAGGTCCGGAAGCCGCCGGGAGCGGACGGCCCGACGAGACTCCCATGACGCACCGCCAGATCATGGAGGCGCTGACCGGGCTGCTGCTCGGCATGTTCGTGGCGATCCTGTCGTCCACGATCGTCTCCAACGCCCTGCCCCGGATCATCGGCGACCTCGGCGGCGGCCAGAGCGCCTACACCTGGGTCGTGACGGCGTCCCTGCTGACGATGACGGCGTCCGTCCCGCTGTGGGGCAAGCTCGCCGACCTGTTCTCCAAGAAGCTGCTGGTCCAGTTCGCGCTGGTGCTGTTCGTGTGCGCCTCGGCGGTGGCGGGACTGTCGCACAGCCCCGGCATGCTCATCGCCTGCCGCGCGGTCCAGGGCCTCGGCATGGGCGGCCTGACCTCGCTCGCCCAGATCGTCCTCGCCGCGATGGTCCCGCCCCGCGAGCGCGGCCGCTACAGCGGCTACCTCGGCGCCACCTTCGCCACCGCCATGGTCGGCGGACCGCTGATCGGCGGCGTCATCACCGACACCAGCTGGCTCGGCTGGCGCTGGATCTTCTACATCGGCGTACCGTTCGCCGTCGTCGCCCTGATCGTGCTCCAGCGCACCCTGCACCTGCCCGTGGTCCGCCGCGAGGCCAAGGTCGACTGGGCCGGTGCCTTCTTCATCACCTCGGGCGTCTGTCTGCTGCTGCTCTGGGTCACCTTCGCGGGCGACAAGTACGCCTGGCTGTCCTGGCAGACGTACACGATGACCGGCGGCACCGCCGCGCTGCTCGTCGCTTTCCTGGTCACCGAGACCAGGAGCCGCGAACCGATCGTCCCGCTGCGTCTGTTCCGCAACCGCACCATCGCCCTGACCTCCCTCGCCTCGCTCTTCGTCGGCGTCGCGATGTACGTCGGCATCATCTACTTCAGCCAGTACTTCCAGCTGGCCCGCGACAAGTCGCCGACCATGTCCGGCGTCATGACCCTCCCGATGATCCTCGGCCTCGCCGGAGCCTCCACCCTCTCCGGCCGGATCATCACCCGCACCGGCCGTTGGAAGGTCTGGCTGCTGGCCGGTGGAGTCCTGCTGACCGCGGGCCTGGGCCTGCTCGGCACCATCCGGTACGACACCGCGTACTGGCACGTCGGCATCTACATGGCCCTGCTCGGCCTCGGCGTCGGCATGATGATGCAGAACCTGGTCCTGGCCACCCAGAACCAGGTGGAGGCGGCCGACCTGGGCGCCGCCAGCTCCACGGTCGCCTTCTCCCGATCCCTCGGCGGCACCCTGGGCACCTCGGCGCTGGGCGCGGTCCTCGCCCACCGCATCACCCACTACGTCACCGACGGCCTGAACGGCCTCGACCCCAAGTACTCCGCCGCGCTGTCCGGGTCGAGCACCTCCGACAGCATCCCCGACGTCGACCGCCTGCCGGGCCCTCTGCGCACCGTCGTGGAGAGCGCCTACGGCCACGGCATCGCCGACATCTTCCTGTGCGGCGCCCCCTTCGCCCTGGTCGCGCTCGTCTTCTGCGCCTTCATCAGGGAGGCACCGCTGCGCACCGGAGCCGAGGCACCGGCTCCGACGGCCACGGTCACGGCACCGGCCGCCACGGCCACGCCTGCGTCATCGGAGCTGAAGCGGGAGTCGGAGCCGGAGCCGGAGCAGGTCACCGGCGGCGGGGTCGCGGTGCACGGGTTCGTGCGGGGCGCAAAGTCCGCTCCCGTGCCGCAGGCCGCGGTCACCCTGATCTCCCTGGCGGGGCGGCAGCTGGACCGGACGGTCACCCACACCGACGGTTCGTACTCCCTGGACGCCCCCGGCACCGGCCCCTACGTGCTGATCGCCGCCGCGGACGGCTTCGAGCCCCGGGCCGCCACCGTCGTCGTGAACGGTGAACCGCTGTCGTACGACATCCTCCTGTCCGGCACCAGCGGCCTGACCGGTCTGGTCCGTGCCGCTCACAGCGGCAGCCCGGTCAAGGACGCCATGGTCATCGTCACCGACGTGCGCGGCGACCTGCTGGCCACCGGGAGCACCGGGGAGCAG
>NZ_JOEV01000088.1 GCF_000721105.1 Streptomyces cellulosae | reverse complement strand
TAGTCGGTGGCGGGGTCGATCAGCTGGCGAGCGGTATCGTAGTGGCGGTCGTTTCATGCCGGAAATCCGAGGAGGGCGGGCGTGTTGTCCGCCGTTGTTGACTTCGATGAGCAGGAGACCGGGCCTTTTGCCCTGGTCCTCGATGTGGATGTGCGGGAGACCGATGCTGGGGCCCCGCGGGATGCAGCGCATCCGGGGCTCCAAGAACACCATCGACCCCCAACTCCCTCTATGCCCTACTGCTTGGGCGGACTTCGCCCGTACGCCGCTCAGGACTGACCCCGGCATGATCGGAACGGTCTTCAGGAGCGACGACGTGCCCAAGGAGCACCGGTTCGAGTACTGGTGCGAGTTGATGCACCGGGCGATCGCGCCCAGTCACATGAGCAGCCAGTTCGCCGATGACTTCTGGGCGGAACAGCGGCTGCTGGAGCTGGGCCCGGTGCTGGTGTGGCCGACGGCGCACCTGCCGACGGGGTTTCGGCGTACCGAGAAGCTGGTGCGGCAGTCCGATCCGGAGATGTACCACCTGTCGCTGGTGCTCGGCGGCGGGCTGGGGTTCGAGCATGTGGGGCGGGCCGAGGCGTACGGGCCGAGCGATTTGTGGGTGAGCGACACGTCGCGGCCGTACGAAGTGCACCTGCCCGCCGACGCGGTCCGCCAGGTGAACAGGGGGGTGGGCGTGGACTTCCCCAAGGCACTGGTGCCTCTGCCGTCTGCCCGCATCCAGCAGCTGCTGGGGCGGCGGCTGCCGGGGCGGGAGGGGGTGGGTGCCCTGCTGACGGGCTTCCTCACCGGTCTGGAGCAGCAGGCCGACGTCCTTAAGCCGTCCGACGCGCCCCGCCTCGGCACCGTTTTGATCGACCTGTTGTCCGCCTGGTTCGCGCAGGTGCTGGAGGCGGAGGACGCGCTGCCGCCGGAAACCCGCCAGCGGGCGTTGGCGACGCGCGTACGGACATTCATCCGCCAGAACCTGCACGACCCCGAGCTGTCACCGCCCGTGATAGCCACCGCGCATCACATCTCGCTGAGCTACCTGCACCAGATCTTCAAGGAGGACACTCCCGGTGAGACGGTCGCGGGCTGGATCCGCGACCTGCGCCTCGAGGGCGCCCGACGCGACCTGGCGGACCCCAACCTCGGCTCCACGCCCGTCCATACCATCGCCACGCGCTGGGGGATGGTCCGCGCCTCCGACTTCGGGCGAGCCTTCCGGCGCGCGTACGGAGTGTCGCCCATGGAGTACCGCGCACGGGTACAGGCGAGGGCGGCGCGCGATTGGTGGGGGTCAGCTGATGCGTAGAGCGCAGTTCCGCGTGAGGGGACTGCCCTCGACGGCTTGCTGGGCAGCCCCACTCACGCAGCTTCCTCGGCCGGCTCACGCTCTTCGGCAGCAGGCTGCGCCGGGGACGGCCGGGGTTCTCGTGACCTTGTGAAACGCGGGCCCGGACAGACCGAAGCCCACACAAGAGGGGCTCACGACCCCTCGTACAGCGTGCCAAAGGCTTGTCGAGCACCGTCCCCGTCAGCACCGCCGGTCGGGCAGCGGCTCGGCGTTGTTATCGGTCTGGGCGAGGCGCTCGACCGGCTCGGACACCGGTCCCGCACGATCGTCACGACGAAGTCCACGTTGCTGCTCCCGGGCGGAAGGTGAAAGCGGTGTGGCCTGGCTGCAGGCACCTTTTCCACTGCTGGCAGGCGCCTCTCCGGCGTGGACGCATTGCATAGGAAACCGTGGACGGAGTGCGCACGACAGCTGTTCAGGTTCATGGCAACCTCGATCACGCGCAGCCTCACCCCCGGATCACCCAATCCGTCCGCTCAACTATTGCGGTGAGGAAGGGGGAAGAGGGATGACCGATTGAGGCGCACAATGAGAGGGAACGGCATGAAGTACAAGAAGGTGCTCGTGGTTGCCGCGTCTGCACTTTTTTCGGTGGCCGCATTCGTTAACCCTGTGGCGGCGGTGGCTGCTTCGCCAGAGTTCGACTTTGCAAAGTCGGCACCGGAAGGGCCCGAGCCTGGAAGTCCCTGTGTATCGAATGTGAGGGTCAAGGCCTGCTTCCAGGCGGATGGCGACAAGATCTACATCAAGGACATGAAGGCGGACGGGGACGCATGGTACGTAAATTGGGCGATCCGGGGTGGCCGATATGGGCAGTGTGCTACCAAGTTGGGGGCGGGAAAGTGGGGGGTGTGTGATAAGGATTTCCCGGAAGGGCAGCTTATCGACCTCACTATTTGGGCCTCAGGTGACGCTGACGTCACGACATCGCGCACCTGACTGGCTGTTCTCTATCCGGCCGTGTGATCGGTGGGGTTCGAACAGGGGCCTGGTTCGGGTGAGTTGTCCGGTGTGGAGGCATGGAAGAAGGGCCTCTTGGTAGCTCGCGGATGTCGAGTCCAGCGAGAAGCAAGAGGCCCTGTTGTCGAAGTGTCGCGTGGTCGTGGTTGCCGAGTCCAGTTCGTCCACTCGCGGGTGTGACTGTCTCGCCCACAGGTTCGGGAACGCGTCCGACCGGCCGGCCCGGCGGCCCCGGTACGGCTCGGACATGAGCGATGCCGAGTGGGCGCGGGTGCGGGATCTGCTGCCGGTGCCGGGATGGCTGGCGGGCCGGGGCGGACGACCGGAGGGCTACTGCCACCGGCAGATGATCGACGCGGTGCGCTACCTCGTCGACAACGGCATCAAGTGGCGGGCGATGCCCTGTGACTTCCCGCCTTGGCCGCGTGTGTATGCCTTCTTCGCCCGTTGGCGGGATACGGGGCTGGTGGCCGAGCTGCATGAACGGCTGCGCGAGGCTGTCCGCCGGGCCGAGGGCCGCAGCCCGGAGCCCAGCGCGGCCATCGTGGACTCGCAGTCGGTGAAGGCGGACGCCACCGTCACTCTTGCTTCACGGGGATACGACGCCGGGAAGAAGATCAACGGACGCAAGCGGCACCTGCTCACCGACACCCTCGGACTCCTGCTGGCCGTGCTGGTCACGCCGGCCTCCACGACCGACCGGGATGCCGCCCGCATCCTGCTGCCCGCAGCAAAGAATCACTTCCGGCGGCTGGCGCGGGTCTGGGCCGACGGCGGTTACACCGGCCACCTCGCCGACTGGACCGCCCAGCACCTCGGACTCGTTGTCGACGTCGTCCGCCGCAGCGACGACGTCAGCGGCTTTCAGGTCCTGCCCCGCCGCTGGGTCGTGGAAAGATCCTTCGCCTGGTTCCTGCGCAGCCGGCGCCTGGTCCGTGACTACGAACGACGCACCGACACCAGCGAAGTCGTCATCCTGTGGTCGATGACCATGCTCATGAGCCGCCGTCTGGCCGCCCACCACCCCCGACCTGTTCCGGCGCGGGCAGCGTGAACCGGCCCGGTTTCTCCTCGACCAGCCAGCCCCGCTCCACCAGCCGCTTCAGCCGTGCCCTCGCTCCCTCGACGCGGGAGACGGACGCGCTGTCCCAGCCCAGCACCACCGCCGCCCGCCGGGCACCCAGCCCATCGGCTCCTGCGTCCAGGACGGCGGCCATCAACGCCTGATAGTCCACCGACAGGTCCTCGACACCGACCGCGTTCTCCCGGTGAGGCACCGCGCGCCGCGGCCCGACCGGCTTCCTCCGTGACGACCCGACAGCCGCCACGGCGGGCGCTTCGTCCTCGGCCAGAGCCTCCAGATACTGCTCCAGGCCGATCACCCGATGCCTGAGTACCTCTTCCGCGTCCGCCAAGTCCGTCCGCACCCGCACCAGTTCGGCTTCGAGCTCCTCCACCCGCACCGCCGCGGCCTTCCGCCGCGCTTCCAGAACCGCCCGCATCGACGGCATTCCGCCACCCCACAAGATCCCGACCGGCAATGAGTCGAGACTTCCGTGACAGCTGCTGTGGCGTAGCTGTTGCGCTTGCTTAATGATCTTGGTTGTGGCCTGTTGTTGCTCAGCTGTACTGAGCGGCATTTCCTGTTCCCGCGGTGAGGTTGACGTGACGCCAAGGCGTGGGTGACCGCTGGCACATAGGCTGAGCTGGTTTTTTTGTGCTGCTCAGTGAGCTGAGTGTGGTGCCGGTTTTTGCGCGGGGTGGTTGGCGCGCCTATTGGTACCGGTGCTGGACGGTCTTGTGAGGGCTGGGGCGGCAAGGGGTGTGGGCTGTTCAGCGGGTGGTGAGGCGTTGCCAGAGCAGGTCGTGGTCGGCGGGTGCGAGGCGGGGCAGTTGGAGGCGGCTGGCCAGGTCGTGGAGGAAGGCGGTCTGCTGGGTGCGTGTCAGGGGGTGTGGGGGCAGGCGGTCGAGGGCTGTGGCGAGGGTGAGGGTCTCGGGGTAGGTGATCAGGTTGCGGCAGGTCAGGGTGGGGGAGGCCGGGCCTGGGGGGGATGTGAGGGTTGGCGGTGGTGAGCCGGCGCAGGAGGGTGTGCCAGCGTTGGTGCAGGTGTTGGTGGTGGTCGTACCAGCGCGTGGTGATCGTCGATGCCCAGCTCAGGGAGGCCGCCGTCGGGCGGCGGCGGGCGCGGAGGTGGGCCCGTGTGAGTTCAGTCCGGCTGCGTTCAGCAGTACCTCGGCGTCGGCCCGCGCGCCCCCACCGTCGTGCCCAGGCGGGTAGTTGCGCCACTGCCAGCACGACCGCAACGCCTTCGCTTCCATCCCGTAACGGCTCGCGATGCGGCCGATCAGCGACGAGGTCGTCTCCCCATGCAGGGGAGCGGTCCGCAGCAGGCCGGGGTGATGGGTCACTCCACCACGGTCTCGTGTCCGCCGTCCCGGCGGGCGCTTTCGCAACGGATGGCCAGCGGAAGCTTGTGCAAGCTGCCTCTCGGCTCCTTCGCCAAGCCGGGGGTCACCCGAGGGCCTCGAGCTGGTTTCAGTCCCAGCGCCCGGAGCTGTCTCTCCTCGTCTCCACAGCGGACCACAGCGCATGGACCCAGGTGCCGCGAGAAGGAGGAGGCGCAAAACTCCATCGATGCCTACCGCATTTCGTACGCTATCCGTACGGCAAACGTACGCTATCGGTACGTTTCTTGGGCTAGAGTGTGGTGGCTCAGGAGGTGTTCGATGTCCGAGTTGTTCGATCGGATCGATGCGCTGGTCGCGTCCCGGTCTCCGTTGCCGCCGCCGGCGGAACGTAAGCGGCTGCGCCAAGCACACGGCCTGACGCTGGACGAAGTGGCCTCGGCCCTGGACGTTCGGCGCGCGACGGTGTCCGGCTGGGAGGCCGGTAAGACCGAGCCGCGGCCGCCGGAGCGTGACGCGTATGCGCGGATGCTCAAGCAGCTCGCGGAGCTCTACCCCGCCCTTGCCAACTCTGCCGCACCCGAGCAGGACACGGCGGTGGCCGAGGCGTTCACCAGCGAGCCCGCCCCCGCTCGGGAAGTTCGGGCTCGGGCCGCAGCGCCGGTCTCCGAGGCTGCGGCCATGACCGCAACCGAGAACACCCAGTCCAGCCCTGCCTCCGTCGCCGCTGCTCCGGTGGCCGCGCCGCGTCCGGCGCGCACCACCACCACCACCACGACGACGACGTCGTCGGCGTCGCGCCGCCCGGGTGCAAAGAGGGCGGCTCCGGCCAACACGCCGGCGGGCGGCACTGACCCGCGGTTCGAGAATGGTCCGCTCGCCGTCGTCGACGTCGATGCCGAGGGCCAGGTGCTGGCGTACTGCGTTGGCGGCCTGGTCCTGGACGTGCCCGCCAAGAGCCTGCCGGCCCTGGTGGACTGGACACTCAAGGAAGCCAGGCTCGGGGCGCCGAAGCTGTCCGGTCCGGGCAAGGACGCCGACCCGCTGCTGGTGCTCACCGAGGCCGCGCTTAAGCGTTACGGCCTGCCCAGCGCCCTCACGCAGGAGGAGCGGCATGCCGGGCGGATTCCTGAGGGTCACAAGGTCATCAAGCAGCTGGTGCGTGCGGAGTGGAAGCTGACCAAGCGAGGGTTCGGGCCGTGGGCGCGGATCTACCGCCCGGCCACCGGTTCGGAGCGGGCCTGTGTGCAGCTGTGCATCCCGTCGTGGAACGCGCTCGACTCCCGGCACTGGGGCGAGGCCGCCCAGCTGGCGCCGGCGGAACTCGCCCGCGTGCTGGGCGTGTACGCGTCCCGGGTGATGACCCCGCGCGGATCGACCGCCGTGACCGGCCTGGAACTGATGACCGCGCTGCACCCGCCGACCCGCGCCTCCGAGCCGGACGCGACGGGCAAGCGGCACTCCGAGCACAACCCCGGAAGCCTGGGCAAGGACCCGGTCGACTGCGCGCCGTGCGAGGCCCCCGACGGACACCCGCTCCTCAAGGACCTGCCGCGCTTCCACGTGCGCGGCCCCGGGGAGAAGCTGTTCGAGGAGGCGTACGACTGGGCGCGGCCGATGACGGATGCCGAGTGCACCCTGCGGCACCTGGTCGGCATCGACGTGAACATGGCCTTCGCCGCCGGCGCCAACGGCCTGGTCGTCGGCCTCGGCGCGCCCACCCACCTCGAGAACCCGGTGTTCGATGCGAAGCTGCCCGGCTCGTGGCTGGTCGACCTCTCCCATGTGGACCTGTCGAGGGTGAAGGTCGGCAAGGACACGTGGGCGGACCTGGACGCGAGTCTGCTGCCCAGCCCGTTCACGCCGAAGGGCGACCACCCGCAGGGCCCGGCCTGGTACGCCACGCCCACCATCGCCTACGCGGTGGAACTCGGCTACGACGTCACACCGATCGAGGCGTACGTCCGCCACGACAACGGCCGCTACCTGGACGCCTGGTACCAGCGGCTGCGCGACGCCTTCCTCGCCACGATGGCCGACCTCGGGGTCGGCGCGGACCTGCCACCGGAGGAGTTCCTCGCGGCGATGGACGGCTACCGGCAGCGTGACCCGCAGCTGGCGATCGTCGTCTCGGCGGTCAAGGCGACGGTGAAGGGCGGTCTGGGCAAGCTGCGCGAGCGGCCCCGGGGTGAGGGCTGGCGTCCGGGCGAGCCGTGGCGGGCGCTGTCCCGCCCGACGTGGCGGCCGGACATCCGCGCGGCGGTCATCTCCCGCACCCGGATCAACCTGCACCGCAAGATCGTCAAGCACGCGGCATTCACCGGGCAGTACCCGATTGCGGTCCTGTCCGACTGCGTCGTCTACGCGGCCAATGGCACCAGCCCGCTGGACTTCCTGCCCTACCGGGACGGCAAGCCGCTCCCCGGCGGCTTCAAGCTCGGCATCAACCCAGGCCTGGTCAAGCACGAGGGCACCCAGAGCGTCCTGTGGGGCGAAGAGGTCCGCGAGCGGTTCAACGCCCCGGAGCTCAACCTCGCCCGGTACATCAAGGACGGCACCGTCACCGACGTCGACAACGGAGAGTAGGAGAAGGCGACGATGAGCCTGTTCGGGGACGGCCTGGACGCCGCGGTGCAAAAAGCGTTCACCCGCCCGGCGCCCAAGAACGCGGGCCCGCAGATGCGCTACCTGGTCAAGCAGCTGGGCGGCACCAAGCCGGTTGCCCAGATGCTCCGGATCTCCCAGCGCACCGTCGAGCGGTACGTGAAGGACCAGATCAAAAAGCCGCGCCCGGACCTCGCCGCGCGCCTGGAGCGCGAGGTGAAGGCCCGCTGGCAGCCGCAGATCCGCGCCAAGGCCAAGGAGCGGGCGGCGACGACCGGCGGAATCGTCATCGACACCCGCGCCCGGCTCGGCTACGCCGCGCCGATCGGGTCGACGGACCAGGACCGCATCCGGCACCTGACCGTCGCGCTGCCCCCGCAGTACGCGGCCCGCCTCTTCGACGCCCAGGAGGCGGGTGCCACCGAGCAGCGTCTCCAGGAGCTCGCTGCTGAGGCACTCAAGGAGGTGTACTTCCAGGACGCCGGCCGCCGCGCTGGCCAGCTGGAGGAGGTCCGGTTCACGGACATCGAGCACCTCGAGTTCGACCTGTAGACCTCGAACATCCGCGAGCCCCGTCGACAGCATTGAGACTGAGCAGCCGATCTGGCGGATGAGCGCTCTACTTGGGCGGGATGAGCGGCGCGGTTGGCGGTCAGCATGGCTGACGTGCGGGTTTCGTTGGGCCGGCTTTCGTGAATCGGGTCACCATCGTGCGCGCAGTGCGCCGTCGCTGTCGGGTAGAACGGCTTGGAGCAGTGGACTGCGTTCGTCGGCGTAGAGGGGCAGGGCACGGGCCGCTCGCGCGTCGGCCACCAGGGCGGCGAGCTCCTGGTACTCGGTCTCATCGGCGACCACGTCTCTGATCGTTCCGTCCTTCGCCTCCCAGACGAACTCAATGTGCCATTCGGACGGCAGTGCGGTCAGGACCGCGCCGACTTCGGGTTGCAGGTCGGGCCAGACGGTCAGCCGGGCGCGCGGGCCGAGACCGGCGCGCACCGCATTGAGGTTTTCCGTGGTGAGACGGTGCCAGCGTGTGGCGTTGACGATGGGGGTCTCCTCCAGGAGCAGGCTTTGTCGCACCGCCAGCTCGGTGCGCACCGACGCCCAGAAGCCTTCGTCGGCGGCCTCTGTCACCTCTGGTTCCGCAGCGTAGGGGGAGGCCGCCAGTGGTTCCGCGAAGAGGCCGAGTTCCCGCGTACGGGCCACGGCGTCTGTGCAGGGCTGGTCGCTGCTCACGTACACGTACTGGTCCCATCCGACGTGCACGGCGAAACCGTCTCCCGCCTCCAGCCGGCACCAGGCGCCCTGCTCACGGAGCATGACGCGGATCAGCTCCAGGGCCATGGCCAGGGAGACCTCGGCCCCGTCGTGGTAACCGGCGAGGTCAGCCGGGAAGAGCCCGCCGAGACCGTGTCCCTCGACCGCCGGTTGGGCGCCGAGGTGGACGAGCCCGGCGACGGAGGGCTCACGGATCTCCAGCCGGTCAATGCCCGCAGCTTCCGCGAACGCGGAGATCGCCTCCAGGTACGCGGCCTCGACCGGCCCGTGGTCGCTGACCGTCTCCTCCGCGCCCTGGTAGCTGCCGTGTTCGTCACGGTCGGCGGGGTCGTACTTCGTGATCCGGTGAACGAAGGCAGGCGGCACGCTACTCCTAGACGGGGTGGAAGGTAGCGCCAGCGTAGGTCCCGGGCCGAACTCGCAGTTCCCCTCGAACCTCGATAATTCCGCCCCACAGCCCGCCAGATTCAGCGCTCATCCACCAGATGTAGTGCTCAGTTACAAGCATCATGCCGTGGTCAGAGCCGGTCGGCCGCCCGGAACTCGATGTCCACGACAGCGGAGGCGATTTCGTCCTTGCGCCACTTCTCGGGGGAGTTGTGGTTCACCAGGCCGCCCGCGTAGGCCATGCGCAGCAGTTCTGCCTTGGTGTGGTTGCTCATCAGTTCGTTCATCCGCTGCGCCCGCGCCCGGCCCCGTGCTGCCGGGGTCTCGCGCTCTTCCCGCGTGATCGTGTCGCCCTGGCCGTGGTCTTCCTGCGCCTGTGCGTCTGACGGCGCGGGCCGGACGGAACCGTCGTCCATACTGCCGGACGGGGCAGGCACCGCTGCGGCCTTCGCCCAGGGCACACCCAAGGCGGCGAGGGCGGCCTGCTGCTCGGGGGTGAGCTTGTCCCACCTCGCGCGGGTGTTCGATGTCCATACGCCCAGCTTCACCACGGTCGGCTCCGTCTCGCCGTCGACCGCGATCTGCTCAGCGTGGCCGCGTGGTACAGGCTGATGGCCTTCCCGTTCTACCCACTGCGTGAGGGCGGCAAGTCCGCGCTGGAAGGCCTGCTGCGCCTTGCCCGGCTTCGTCGCGCGGGTGGCCGCCGGGGCCGGAGATGGCGGCTGGATGGGCTTCAAGCCCAGCTGAGACAGCCGTTCCTGTTGCTCGGTGGACAGCTGCGCCCAGGTGCTCGCCTCGCGTTGCCGTGCGAGCCATCGTCCGACGTCGTCGCCGTCCATCAGTACGCCGGGTGCGATGTCGGGCAGGTGGCCGTCGGCGTCGACGAGGTCGGCGAGGATGCGGTAGTGGCGCTGCCAGTCCAGCGGCCATGGGCAGTTCCAGTCCGGGTCGATCGCCGTCAGCTGCTTCGCGCGCTCCGCCGCCCGCTCCGGGTTCTTCCCGAGGCCGCCCTTCCGCCTGAGATTGGCCACATGCTGCCCGACGGGCACCATCGCCTCGCCCTCGCCCCAGACCGCGTCCTGGCGCGGAGCGAGGTGCCCCATGGCCCGCCGGTAGGACCGGAGCGCGGCGAGCTTGGTTTCCCACGCCTCTTCGCCCGGCTCCCACACCATTCCGGCCTCCGGGGCGTCCAGCAGGGTCTTGCGCCGTTCCTCCAGTTCCCCGGCCCGCAGTGCCTTTCGCTGCTGGTGGACCCAGCGCCCCAGCGGAAATGCCTTCGTCGCCCCCACTTCGACCTCGACGTCGTAGGGAACGGCGTAGAGCCCGGTGATCTCGTTCTCCGCCCGCCAGCGCAACAGTGCCTGGTAGCCCTCCAGCCACACCAACGATTCCGGCCGGTAGACCCGGGTGCGGAGGAAGGCCGCGATGGTCGCCGCGTCCCTGGGGGAGGAGAAGTGGAGCAGGGCCGACTCGACCGCACCGTCGGTGTCATCGTGCTCCTGGTCCTCGCCCACCGCGCCGCCGGCGCCGACGATCTGCCCGTCCTCATCGCGCTGGATGTGTACCTTGCGCTTTCCGCTGCTCAGGGCACGGGAGGCGAGCTGCTCGACGAGTCGTTCATCATGACTGCGGAGTCCTTGGAGGACCGCTGCAAGCGGGCGAAAACTGGCGGAGGCCACCATGTCGGTTGGGTCCTCGCCGGGCTCCAGGAAAGGCGCGGTGGACCCCTGCGGCCGGCCGCGTCGATGCCGCCTGCGAACTGCCGCAGGACCTCGCGCCGCTCGCTGACGAGGTGGTCGCCGCACAGCCATGCCGACCACACGCGGTCCGGCGGGACGTGGCGGCCGGCCTCTAGCTCGTAGAACTGCGCGTCGATCGACGACGCGGGGAGCCGGTCCGCGGCCGCCAGGTCGTCGTCGGAGGCGTCGTTCATGTACAGCTCCGCGGCGGTCTCCGGCATCTTCTCCGCGAACGCCGCCGCCTCCTCCACCTTCTGATGGAAAGTCATCACGGTGCGCAGGTTGTGCGCGGCGGCGTGCTCCAGGAGCGCCGTCTGCAGAAGGGCCAGGCGCCGGCCCCGCTGCGCCTCCTTCGATTCCCCGAGGACCGGGGAGGGGTCGCGGATCTCCAGGACGTCGATCTCGAACCCGGCGAGGATTTCGCGTTCGATCGCCTCCGATAGCCCAAGTTCGGCTCCAGGAAGCCAGGCGCCGAACGTCCCATCCGGGTCGTCGGTCATGCTCGCGATCTCCACCTCCTGGCCGTCCGCGCCCTTCTCTGGGCGGGGAGCGGCGAGGATGCGCGGGGTGGCGGTCAGGTAGAGCCGGAAGTCGGCGGGGATCCGCTGGTTGTCGTGGATCGCCGCCCACGGCCGCCCAAGATCACCAGCGGTTCCGTGAGCCTCATCCACGATCGCGAGGTCGAAGCCTGCCATGCGCTGGCCGTATAGGCGCTCTCCGCCCGCCAGAGCGGCCTCCAGCGGCCCGCGAACCTTCCGCTGGCCCGTCGGGTCCTCGAAGTCCTCACGGTCCACGAGAGAGGCGTACGTGGCGAACACGATGACCGGCCCCGACCCTGCCCACAGGGCGAGCTGGATGGGGTTGGTGGTGGCGCGCACCCCCAGCTCGTTCAGCACGGGGTCGTTGTCCAGCGAGCACACGGCGACCATGGGGGAGCGGTGGCCCACCGCCCGCCAGGCCTGGGCGGTCTGCACGAGCAGGTCCAGGGTCGGCACGGTCACGAGGATCCGGCCCTCCGGGAAGCACTCCAGGGCGCTCGCGGCAGCCATGATCGTTTTGCCGGACCCAGTCGCTGACACGATCGTGCCACGGGCACCCTGAGGGGGCACAGATGACCTTGCAGGGAATCCGACCCACTTACGGAAACTCGACTTCTGGTCGACCTGGTGTTTCTTGAGCGGAATCCTGCTCATCGCCCGTCCTCCTCTCCGGTGTCGTACAGCCAGGCGTTCTCAAGCCTTTCCAGCGCGGTTTCCTCTTGGCCCTCCCGCGTCCAAACCCCTTGAAGCCAGGGCGGAGTCTTCTCGATCCTCTCGCACAGCATGAAGCAGGCGGGCAGGTCGATCAGCACGAGCTCGCCCGCGAACATGCCGCCGGGCCCGTAGCGGCGCCATAGCCGCTCCAGCCGCGCCCGGTGCGTTTGCAGGTAGGTCTCCAGCGCCCGTGGGTAGTAGGTGTCCCGCTCCATCAACTGCACGGTGCACAGGGCGATGCGCACGACATCCCGGGCCGACTCCTGGTCCCACTGCTCGGAGTTGGTGCCGGTCACGGCCGCGTAGTGCTGTCCGCAGATGTCCAGGACGCGCTCGACAAGTTCCGGCGACGCCTCGTTGTCTTCCGGGGCACGGGCCGAGGGCCGGCCGATGTCCGTGCGCTCTTCGGGCAGGGCGCTGGTGCGGGCGCTTGCCTGCCCCAGGTCCAGGCCGTGGTGTTCCAGGTAGGCCAGGAGGAACAGGGCCAGGGCCCGGCCGGGGTCGCTGGCGTGCTCAATCCCGGGCGGCTCGCTGGTCCAGCCGAAGGTGGCCTGGTGGGGCCGGGGGTGTACGCCGCTGGTGTGCGGGTCGGGGAAGGTGACGGCGCGGGTGAAGAAGTCGTCCAGGCGGCTGAGGAGTTCCGCATCCGGGTTGTCCGGCTCGCGGCCGCGCACGGTGGTGGTGGCGTTCTCCAGGATGGTGGTGAGGTACCGTCGGCGGGCGTCCTCCTGCTGCCGGAGCTCGCTGGACGGGCTCTCCTCGACCACCTCCACCACGCGGTACATGCCCTGGTCCCCGTACAGACCGTCCGGCTTCTCCAGCGCCTTGCGGGCCTTGGTGACGGCCTCCTCGACCGACCGCCCGTAGGCGTAGTTCGTCAGCACCGACGCGCCCGGGTGTTCCGGATCGGTGCGCTGCGCCACGATCCGATAGCGGATCAGCTCCGGATCCATCCCTGAATTAACGTCACGATCGTTTTCCTTCCGCGTTTGAAAGCGCTTTTCGAAGCCCGACGGATTCAAAGGTCCCTCGCTTCCCGTGCCCCGTCCGGGTGGTTGGGGGGTGTCCCGTGTTTCCGCCAACGGTACATGGTGCATCAACTTGAGCACGCGGTACACTAGAACCCGACACGAACGGAGCGACCCCCTTCCCTCGTAGCCAGTCCGGCCCGCGACAGCGGGCCTCAACGGTTCTGGAGGCGCAGCCGGAAGGACCGTCAGGCGGGGGAGCGCAGCGGACCCGCCCAGGAGTGCGGAGCACTCCCCAACTCCCGTACTGGAGGCCCCACTAGCCGCACGTGACACTCCGTCAACCCGGCCGGCGGCCGCGCATCGCGCGCCGCGCCGGTCGCGCAGCGGCCGGCCCCACCGGATCCCGGAGCGCAGCGCAGGGATCCGCCCGCGCATCGCGCGGGCAGCGGGAGCGCAGCGACCGCCCCCCTTGCACATCGCGCAGCGATGTGGTACCCGC
>NZ_JOEV01000087.1 GCF_000721105.1 Streptomyces cellulosae | reverse complement strand
GGTGCGAGGAAGGCGGCGGGGGTGGTGGGAGCGGTGGTGGGGGGCGCTTCGGTGACTGGGCCCGGGTGACAGGGGTGGCTCGGGTGCCTTTGGTGACCCGAGTGAACTGGTTGTCCCTGGTGAGCTGGGTGTGCCTGGTGACCTGGGTGTCCCGGGTGTACGTCGCCGGGTTCGGCGTGGAATCCGAGGTCGGCGGCGTTGCGGCTGAGGGCCCGGGTGCGGGCGTGGGCGTAGCGGACGCGGAAGAGGGGATTACCCTCACGCTGCACGAGGTGCTCGTCGCCGATCCGGGGCCGGTCATGGGTGGCCGGATGGAGGAGAGCCCACCGACCGGCGTCACGTCCGAGCGGGAGCGGATCGGCGGGTGCGGGAACCGGCCGTACGTCGACCTCGGCCGGGGCTGCTTCGTCAGGCCCGCCGGCCGCGAAGGCATCAGCATCGGCATCGACATCGACATCCGCGTCCGTCTCCACACGCACGCCGAGGACGCCCTGCCATCCCGGCTCGGGGCGGCCCTCGCAGGTGACGCGCACGAGGGTGCCCTGCGAACGGAGAAGGCGGGCGACGGCATCCGCGACGACGACGGCGCGGACTTCGTGGGCGGCGCGCAGTCGAAGGACGGCCGACCGAGCCTGCTCAGGCTCCCGGATCCGCCGGTCCTGTCCGCTGGGCGCGCCGGTGTGGCCGTATGCCTGCCCCTTGCTCAGGATCTCCTCGACGAGAGCGGCGCAGCCGATGCCGCCGAGGCTGATGTTCAGAAACCCGGGTCCCGTGATGGCCACGTCGTCGACCCCGTCGGCGCCGAGCAGATGCCCCTGGAGCACCTCGGCGACGTACCGGGGTGTCCGCTCGGCCGGCCGCGCGAGCTGAAGGGCGATGTTGGTGGCGTAGTCCCCGCACCCCCCGGGCCCGGGGGCCGTGACCACGACCCGCTCCGGAACCGTCACGCTCAGCTCCCCCGCGTCAACGGCACGACGCACCGCGCGCAGCACGGTACGGGAGAGCTCGACGGGGGTCACGGGACAAGCGTAGGGGAGGAGGGGGGTGGGTAGGCGAGCAGGTTTGAGCGGAGGTCCGGCATGTGGACGGGGGCGGGGCTGGCGCACACTCCACCGGTCAGCCGCCGCCTCGTCTCGACCGGCCGCCGCCTCGCCGGGTCCGGTCAGCCACCGACCCGTCTCGACCAGCCGCCGCCTCGCCGGGTCCGGTCAGCCACCGGCTTGTCCGGCCCGCTCGGCCTCTCCGGTGCCGCCGAGGATGTCGTCGAACGCAGCCCCCTCGGCGCCTTCCTCCACGGCCCTCGCAACCCTCCCCCCCTCGACCAACTGCCGTACGACACGCACGAGTTCAGCAGGCTCGAACGGCTTGGCGAGGAAGGCGTCGACGCCGACATCGAGGCCGTTGTCGACCTCGTACTGAGTACAGGCGCTGACGATGGCGAGGGGAAGATCACGGGTCCGTGGATCGGAACGCAGCCGTGCGGCGGTCCGCAGGCCGTCCAGTCGAGGCATCACGACATCGAGGGTGATCGCATCGGGCCGCACCTGATGAACGACATCCAGACACTCGGCACCATCAGCCGCGGTCACCACCTCGAAACCCTCAAGTTCGAGATTGACCCTGATCAGCTGCCGGATGACCTTGTTGTCGTCCACAACAAGCACCCGGCCAAAGGCGCCTGGCACAACTCGAGAGTAGGTCGGGACCGGCCACCGCGTCCGGGTTTTAGCCACTTCCACCCCGTGCGGGCGACACCGGCCCCCGTGACGCCGGGAAACCCGTTCCTGATCACCTCGGGGGAGCTGGTAGTGTTCTACCCGTCGCCGCGAGCAAGCAGCTCGGCCGCCGACACGCCCCCGTAGCTCAGGGGATAGAGCAACGGCCTCCGGAGCCGTGTGCGCAGGTTCGAATCCTGCCGGGGGCACCGGAAATTTAGGCCCTGACCAGCGGAAACGCCGGTCAGGGCCTTTCTTGTGCATGCCAAAACACACACGGCTTCACTTGGCCGTGACCACTCGACCCGGCAAGGCAACTACCTGCTGACGTCGTCGATCCAGTGGGAGATACTGCGGAGGGTTCCAACTGACGATCATGCACTGAGCTGGGGGAAACAGTGGCGGGCGGGAACGATCCTTACGCACGGGAGCTCGCGCGGCAGGCCAAGGAACGGGAGCGGGCCCGGAAGGCTGCCGAGGCCGAGGCCAAACGGAAGGCTCGCGAAGAGAAGTTCGCCTACGAGGCGGCCCGCGCGCAGGAAGCCCTGGACCAGACGAGCGTTGCCGAGAACGATGCCGAGCAACTGTCCAAGCTGTTGCGAACAGCCGTACTGGATGGGCAAGCGCTGACGTTCGACCGACTGAAGCAGGAGTTCGTTCCTTCCTTATTCGTGCCACCCAAGGGTCGTACGAAAGCTGCACCGCTGCCTCGTTGGGAGGAGTACGAGCCGGAGGCACCGCGCGGACTGCTCGGCGCTCTCGGCTTTGGACGCCGCGGCTACGACGCAGAGGTCGAAGCAGCCCGCAAGCGGTTCGACAGGGCGTTGCGAGACCATGCGCGCGATGAGAAGAAGCGCGTCGAGAAGTTGGAGAAAGCTCGCGCCCAACATGAGGAACGCAACCACGAAGAGGCCGCACGAGTCGAGACATGGAACACCGATCTCGAACAGCGGCGCAGCGCGTACCGGGACAGGGACGTAGAGGCAGTCGAGTGGTTCGCCGACCAGGTCTTGGCTGCCTCCGTGTATCCGCACGGCTTCCCCAAGGCACACCAGGTCTCGTACCAGGCGGACACGGGTGACCTGCTGGTTGAGATTGACCTGCCGCTGGAGGACGTGGTCCCTGCGGCCCGCGCATACCGCTACGTGAAAACGCGTGACGAGATCCTGCCTGTTCCGCGTCCGGAAAAAGAGCGCAAGGAACTGTACGCATCGGTCCTGGCTCAAACGGCTCTGCGCACCGTGTACGAATTCTTTACCGCCGACACCGAGGGCGTGGTTCAGTCCATCGCCTTGAACGGACATGTGGCCACCATCGACCGCGCCACGGGGCGGAACGTCCATCCGTGCTTGATCACGCTCCAGACTGATCGGGACGAATTCAATCAGCTGGTTCTGACCCAGGTGGATCCACGGGCCTGCCTGAAACGACTGCGGTCGCTGATCTCCCCGAACCCGTACGAACTGGAGCCAGTGCGACCGTTGGTCACGTTCGACCTGTCCAAGTTCCGGCTCATGGACAGCCTGGATGTCGTGGCGGGCTTGGACAGCCGACCCGTGCTGATGGACCTGACACCCACGGAGTTCGAACACCTCATCAGGCAACTCTTCGAAGCCATCGGCCTGGACAGCGTGAACACCCAGCCGTCTAAGGACGAGGGTGTCGACGCGGTCGCGATGAACACCGACCCCGTGATGAAGGGGTTATGCGTTATCCAGGCCAAACGCACCAAGAACGTGGTTCCGTTCGAGACCGTGTCGGCACTCGCGGGAGTTGTGGAACACAAGCGGGCAGCCAAGGGCATCCTGGTGACGACCTCCTGGTTCGGCCGCGTCAGCGAGGCATTCGCCAACGAGCACGGGCGCCTCGAACTCCTCGACGGAGCGAACCTGGTGCACCTGTTCAAGGAGCACATGAACCTCGACGTCATCCCTGGGCCGGTACCTCCAAAGCGGCGCCCCAAATAGGCATCCAGCTCAGGAGTGCTTGGGCGAACGCGTTGGCGCGGTAGCAGGCTCCGTTGTCGGTGACGATCCGCTCGATGTGGATGATGCCGTGGGCGGCGAACCATGCTCTCGCCCTGTGCATGAACGCGATGGCGGTTGCTGCCGTCTCGTCGGGCAGGGCCTCGGTGTAGGCGAGTCGGCTGAACCCGTCGACGGCGGAGTGGAGGTAAATGTAGCCGCCGCGCCCGCTCTTCCTCTTGCGACGCTCGACGTTCTTGGCCTGTTCGCTGCCGCGCCCGTGGGCTCTCCAGCCGCCGCCGTCAGGGATCCGGCCGACCTTCTCCACATCGACGTGGACCATGTGCCCGGGGCGGCGCGCACTGATCTTCCGCGGCTCCCGGTTCGATTGGCCGTTCGGGTCGATGAATTTGCGGTGGTTCAGCCCGAGCGCGAGCAGGTGCCGTGACACTGTGCGGCGGCTGATCGTGACGCCCTCCGTCTGGAGCTCGAATGCGATCCGGAACGCCGGCCATTTCTGGCTGCGCCGGAGGTCCTCGATCCGGGCCACGACAGCGGCATCTGTCGCGGTCGGCTGGCGGCGCGGGGTTGAAGGGAGATCGTGCAAGCCCAGCTCACCGTGGCGGCGGTAGCGGTTGACCCACTTCGACGCGCAGGCGCGGGATATCCCCATCTCTGCTGCGACGTGGGCGATCAGCCGGCGTCGCAGAACGGGGTCGCGAGCAGCGGTTCGCGACCCCGTTCTGCATGCAGGCCAGCGCTTGCTCGCCGAAGCCGTTCCGTGTCACGACGGTGTGGCGGCTGGGCAATGGTGAAGAAGTGTCAGGCGGTGAGGCGTGCGCCGCCGTCTGTTTCGATGACGGTTCCGGTGATGTTGGGGTTGGTGGCCAGCAGCACGATGGCCTCGGCGACATCCGGGGCGGTGGCTATGCGCTTGGTGGGCAGGGCGTCGGCGGCCTGCTTGAAGAACGCGGATCGGTCCCCGGCGGCGAGTCCGTCCCACCAGGGCGTATCGACGTATCCCGGCGAGACGGCGTTGACCCGGATCGGCGCCAGTTCGGCAGCGAGCGGTTGGACGAGCCCTTCGACGGCGGCGTTGAGCGAGCCGATCCCGGCTGTGCCGGGCAGGGCAGCCCTCGCTGTGACGGCTCCGACGAGGGTGATCGAGGCGTCCTCGCTGAGGTGAGCGAGCGAGGCCTGGAGTGCGGTGACGGTGGGCCAGTACTTCTCCTCGAACGCCTGCCGTAGTCCGTCGAGCGGCAAGTCGCCGAGCGGGCCGGCGCCGCCCTTGCCGGCGAGGGTGATGACGAGGTGGCGGATCGGGGCGATCTTCGCCGCGAGCGCGGCGGCCGCCTCCGCATCAGCGGCGTCGAGAACGTGCCCGTGGACGTCTCCGTCGATGGCCGCGGTTGCCCGGTTGAGCCGCTCTGCGTTTCGTCCGGCGACGTGGACCGCGTGTCCTCGGCTGGCGAGTTGTCGGGCGACCGCCAGGCCGACCCCCGACGTGCCGCCGATCACGAGTGCAGTGGTCATGCTCACTCCTTATTCCGAGACGTGACGTCTCGAATGAGCGTAGCATCATTTCTAGACGTGACGTCTCGATAATGGGTTAGGCTGGCCCGCATGACCGGCGCTACGACACCCGCCCGCGGCCGCAAGCGGAGCGAGCAGACGAGGCTCGCGATCCTCACCGCGGCCTACGAGCTCACGACCGAGGTCGGCTACCCAGACCTCACCATCGAGGGCATCGCCGCCCGAGCCGGGGCAGGCAAGCAGACCGTGTACCGCTGGTGGCCCACAAAGGCGGACGTCCTGCTCGAAGCCTTGGCGCTCAAAGCGGATCTGAACGTCTCAACTGCGGACCAGGGTTCATTCGACGCGGAGCTGGACGCGTTCCTGCGTGACTCCGCCGCCCTGATGGCCTTCCCAGGAGTGGTCCCCGTCCTGCGTTCCTTGATGGCCGAGGCGCAGCGCGACGCAGACTTCCGGCGCCGTTTCCAGGACGGCTTCCTGATCAAACGCAGGGCCGCGCTCGAGACCATTGTCGAGCGGGCCGCAGCCCGCGGCGACAAGCCCGCTCACCTGACGGCAGCCTTCGCCGCCGACCTGGTGTTCGGCCTGATCTGGTACCGGGTCCTCGCCACCGAGCGCCTGCTCGGCCAAGACGACATCACCGCCATCCGACGACTGCTGAACGAACACCCCGGAGAGGAGTAGCGCATGTCCGATCGAAGCATCGTCATCACTGGAGCAACCGACGGGCTGGGCCGCGCACTCAGCGGCGTCCTCGCACGCCGGCCCGCAACGACGCTCATCCTCCACGGACGCAATCAGAGCCGGCTCGACGAACTGGCCACCACGCTGGCCGATGCGCCGGCCTCGATCCACACGATCCGGGCCGACTTCTCCGAGCTGGCGCAAGTACACGGCCTTGCGGACGAGATCACCGAGTTCACCGATCACATCTCGGTGCTGGTCAACAACGCCGGCATTGGCGGCGGCGAACCCGACGGGACCGACCGCCGACTCACCGTCGACGGGCACGAGCTCCGTTTCGCGGTCAACCATCTCGCCCCGTTCGCGCTGACCCGGCGTCTGCTGCCGCTGATCGACCGCGGAGCCCCCGCCCGTATCGTCAACGTCGCTTCCATCGGCCAGGCCCCCATCAACTTCGACGACCCCACCCTCGAACACGGCTACTCGGGCATGCGCGCCTACGGTCAGTCCAAACTGGCCATGATCACCACCGGCTTCGCGCTCGCCCGACAACTCGACCCGCACCGGGTCACAGTCAACAGCCTGCACCCGGCCACCTACATGCCGACCAAGATGGTCCTGGAATCGGTCGGTTACAGCATCGACTCCCTCGAAACCGGCCTGCAGGCCACCCTGCGCCTCCTCCTCGCCCCCGAACTCGACGGGGTAACCGGACAGTTCTACGACCGCACCCGTGCCGCAAAGACACACGCCGATGCCTACGATCCGAGCATCCAGCAGAAGCTCTGGGACCTCAGCGCCAGACTCACCAAGCGCCCCGAAAGACCCTCGAAGATCCAACGGCACTGCCCGACACCCCGTCGGCGCCATCAACCTCATGACCCGCAACACCTAGCTCCGTAACATCGGCCCCCCTTACCGACACGCTCTTCGCGCTACTGGTACTCGTTCAGCAGCGCCTCGATGCGCTGGTTGGCGACCGTCTGCCGTCCGTGCAGACACTTGGCGTACCGGGCCATAAGGACCTCAACGCTGTTGCCGGCACGTTCGGCGACCTCGGTGGGGTCCACTCCGGCATTCAGCCAGGTAGACAGAGCCGAGTGGCGCAGGCCGTACGGCGGGCCGCGAGCTGCGAGCCCGCCACATCGGGTGGCGAGGCCAGTTCGCGAGCTTCACGCCAGACGCGGTAGCAGGTGCTGGAGCCGACAATCCCGCCCTGCTCGTTGAAGAACAGCCGTCCGTCCTCCGCTGTACCGAAGGTGTGGATACTCTCCCGCCACAGCTTCACCGGCTCGGGCGGCAGCGGCACCGGACGAGTGTCGCCCGGCGGACGACTCTTCAGGCCGCGTTCGTCATGGAGCCGTCCGGTGTCGGTCCATTTCTTGCCTGCCTGGGGCCGAGTGAGATGCAGGAACACCCTGCCCCAGCCCCCACGGGCAGGACGCAGTCCGGCAGGGCCACTGCGACGGCCTCGGCGGGCCGCAACCCGGCGTAATACATGCCGGCGAACAAGCCGATCAACAAGGCGAATCTCCTCGCCGAGCCGCCCCACACCTGGAGGACGAGAGGTAGGATAAGTAGCATGACCGAGGCTACCGGTAAGTATTCGATCACCATGCCGCGCGACATCGCGGAAGCGGCAAAGGCCCGCAGCGGCCCCTCCGGACTGTCCGCCTATGTGGCCGCCGCCGTGGCCCGTCAGATCGAACGCGACAACCTCAACGAAATCATCCAGGTTGCCGAGGCCGAGCACGGTCCCGTCACCGACGAGGAGATCCAGGCTCTACGCGATCAGCTCCACCAGGCCCGCCAGGAACAGACGCAAGGCGGGGCGAACGTCGCGTGACCCGCTCCCCCGCCGTCCCGGGCGGCACCCTGGTCCTCGACAGTGAAGGGCTGGCCAAGGCCGTCCTGCGTGAGCGCACCGTAACCGGCTGGCTCGCCCTCGCCCGCGCCGACGACCTGCGGGTAGTCACCTCTGCGGCAACTCTTGTCGAAGTCGTCCACCCTCGGATCAACCGACCGGCCCTGGAGTGGACGCTGTCCCGACTTGTCGTCGAACCCGTCACCGAGGCCATCGCCCGCCACGCCGCCGCTCTCCTCGCCGACGCCGGACTGCACGGCCACAAGTACGCCATCGACGCCATGCTCAGCGCCACCGCCCTCGCCGCCCACGCCCCCGTCACCGTGCTTACATCGGACCCGGAGGATCTCAGCACACTGTGCGGTGGACGTGCCACCGTCATCAAGGTCTGACCCAAACGGCCTTTCGTGGCACGAGCCAGGGCCACCAGTTGACGCCTGCACTGGCCGGAGCGGCTCGGCAACGCCTCCACCGTCTCCGGTGCCAGAGAGCCCGCATCGGCAGCGGTCGTCCATCAGACGGCCTCCGCTGGGTTTCAGCCTCGCCAGGGATCCCTATGAGCTCGTCCTTCAAGGCGTCGACTACCGGTAGAAGACAGCCACACCACCGTGATGCGAGCAGGCCCCCTGATGGTGAGCGGCGTACGAGTACGTACCGTCATTACACATAGCCGTCGCACCGCCGCCCGCAGAGCTGGAGCCACCCGACGAGCTGGACCCGCCGCTGGACGACGATCCGCCAGTCGTCGAACTACCGACCGTTCCCGACCCCGTGGCAGCGGCGTGCGCGGTGACGGTCACCTTCACCTTGACTGTTTCCGTCACTGTCGGCGCGGGCTTCGGCTTCGCGGTCTCCGTCGCCGTGGCTGTCGCGGTGACCGTGGCCGTGACCGTCGGCTGCGCCTTGTCGCTGACCGCCGTCTTCGTCGCGTTCGGGTTCTGGCCGTCTGCGCCTGCGCTGCCCACGCCGATGATGAACGCGAGGCCCAGGGCGGGCAGTACGAAGCGCTTGCGGGCCCACTTCCGTGTGGGACGGGTAGCCGGCGGTCCCGGCGGAGGCTGGATCGGCGGTTGAGGCTGGTAGTAGCTCACGGGACCCCCTGCTTAAGTACGTGAGGGGTGAAACTACCTAACCAGTGCGTCAGATGTGAGAGATCGGTGAAGAAGGTGACCCAGTCGTGACCCCGCAACTCCCAACTGCCCCCCGTAGGCCAACATTCCCGCGCAACCGTCGAGCCGCCGCCCCGCCACTCGATCGACTCCGGCCTGGTGACAACCGGGGAAGTAGCCAGGAGAGATGACGCTCGAGACGAGCGCTCATCCACTGCGGGGTCCGGCCATTGGGCCCTGGCGTCACACTGTCGCTTGACGTCTGCCCTCGACGATCTTTCGTTTGTTGTACTCCCCGGACTTGTGGACGACCACCCCCTTGGCGGTGGTGCGGGGAACGGTCGTGATCAGGTCGTCGCCGTGGAAGACGCGGATGACGCTGTCGTCCGGGTGGGCGGTGACGACCTGGTGGGCATGGGGCCGGCCGAGTTGGATGCGCTGGCCTGCGACGAGTAGGCCGCCGACACCGCTGGCAGTCCGCTCGGCCATCTGGCTAGAACGCCCGATTCAAGCCCGGTGGCACCGTCCAAGCAAGATCATTTCTG
This sequence comes from Streptomyces cellulosae, assembly GCF_000721105.1. Lineage (GTDB taxonomy): Bacteria > Actinomycetota > Actinomycetes > Streptomycetales > Streptomycetaceae > Streptomyces > Streptomyces cellulosae_A. The sequence continues at coordinate 2,336 of NZ_JOEV01000087.1, read as the reverse complement.
GCCATTGCCTCGCACTGACATGCGGGACGGAGGGCCGACAGCGTGCGGTGCACCGGTGCCGTCCGAGTGTTCCGGGCCGTACGGCTGTGGCCTGGGGCGTTGTCGGGTCATGCGGTGATTCCTTCGTCATCCGCCGGGAAGATGTCATCCGCCGGGAAGATGTCATCCGCCGGGAAGATGTCCTCCGCCACCGCCCGGGGTGCGGGCACCGGAGCAGGGGTGGACGGTGCGTGGCAGGTGTAGGCAGCGGCATCGAAGCGATTCAGCGAGCGGATGAGCCGGCCGGTGGACCAGGGCCAGCAGAAGGTGTTGCGACCGCTGGAGTGGAAGTAGTAGCTGGAGCAGCCGCCCGCGTTGTACACGGTGGTCCGCAGTGCTTCCTGGACCGCGGCGTTGTAGGCGGCCTGGACAGCTGGTCTGACGTCCATGGAGACGTGGCCTTCGCGGCGCAGGTGCCTCAGAGCGGCAGCAAGGTAGGCCAGTTGGGCTTCGAGGACGCTGATGGCGGAGGTGGAGCCGGAGAGGAGGTTGGGGCCCAGGAGGAGAAAGAGATTGGGGAACCCTGTGACGCTGGTGCCGAGGTAGGCCTGAGGACCGTCCTCGGTCCAGGTCTCGTGCAACGTCCGGCCCGTCGTGCCGCGCACGCTGCGGGCCAGCGCCGGCTCACCGACACGGAAGCCGGTGGCGGTGATCACCACGTCGGCCTCGACCGTGGTGCCGTCGGCACCGATGAGGTGCCGGCCGCGTACGGAGGACACCGCGGTGGGGTGGAGGTGGACATGGGGCTGGACCAGCGCCTGGTAGAACGTGCTCGACGTCAGCAGACGCTTGCAGCCCAGGCGGTGGTCGGGCGTCAGCGCCCCGCGCAGCACCGGGTCACGGACCGTGCGTCGCAGATGTGCCCGGGCCACGGCCTCAAGAGGTCCTACCAGCCGTGGGTGGCGGAGAACGTAGCCGATGCCCTCCTGCAGGCCGTACTGGCCGGCCCGCACGGTGTGCCGTATGCCTGGAAGACGGTCCGCACACCAGTTGAGGGCCGGCGGAACGGACAGGTCGGGCTTGGGCAGCAGCCACTGCGCGGTGCGCTGGAAGACGTGCAGGGCCGCCGTCCGTGCCTGGATGGCCGGGACGACCTGGACAGCGGAGGCACCACTGCCGACGACGGCCACGCGCCGACCGGCGAGGTCCACCGAGTGGTCCCACTCAGCGGTGTGGAACACCGGCCCGGGGAACTCGCCCAGGCCCGGCACCACGAGCCGCCGTGGCTCATGCCACGGTCCCGTGGCCAGGACCAGAACCCTGGCGCGGTACTCGCCGTCGGTCGTCCGCACCAGCCAGCGCCCCGAGTTCTGGTCCCACCGGGCCTCCACGACACGGACACCGCACCGCAGCACCTCGTCGACGCCGTACCGTTTCGCGGTCGTCCGCAGGTAGTCATGGATCTCCCGCTGCCCGGCGAAGATCCTGCTCCACCGCGGGTTGGGGGTGAAGGAGTAGGAGTACAGCGAGGACGGGACATCGCAGGCGCACCCCGGGTAGGTGTTCTCCCGCCAGGTGCCCCCGAGCTGCGACGCCTTCTCCAGCACCAGAATGTCGCGCCACCCCTCCCGGCGAAGCCGGAGAGCGGCACCGATGCCGGAGAACCCGGCGCCAACCACCACCACCTGCACGTCGCCGCCCCCTCCCGGCCGGGCATGACGTGCGGGCTCAGGCAGAAACGACACAGTCCCCCCATGGGTGTCGAGACCCGCGAGGCCCTCCCCGGGACCCGGCGGCAGCCTCAGTGTGGGGGAAACCGGAAGGACGCCGTCAGGGCGTGAACCCGGCGCACGAGCGGTGTGGTGAGCAATCCGGAGGGCGTGCGGCGAGGCCCCGCTCCGCCTTCGACGCGTTCACCACAGCATCGTCTTGACAGGCCGGACAAGTCGTTGAGCCGTGTGACTTCCTGGGAGGAAACTCTCCCCCTTTCACCGGGTGGAACCGGTGTCATGCTGGGAAGCATGACCGGCAACGTCCCCCTCAATGAGCTGGGAGAATTCCTCAAGAAGCGCCGCTCGGAGCTGAGTCCGCGCACGGTCGGACTGCCCGAGACCGACCGGCCCCGCCGGGTGCCCGGGCTGCGGCGCGAGGAGGTCGCCCAGTTGGCGAGCATCAGCACCGACTACTACACCCGTCTCGAACAGGGCCGTATGCAGGCATCGGCGCCCGTGCTGGACGTCCTGGCCCGGGTGCTCCATCTGGACGACGACGAGCGCGGCTACCTCTTCCAGCTCGCGGGCAAGACCACCACCCGCGCCCGGCGGCGCGGCCGGCAGAAGGTCCAGCCGCAGCTGCAG
>NZ_JOEV01000086.1 GCF_000721105.1 Streptomyces cellulosae | reverse complement strand
AGCGGATGCCGGGACAGCACCGCGTCCACCTCCGGCGTCAACGCCGCCGCCAGCCGGGCCGCCGCGGGGCGGCTCCCGTCCCGCAGGGCCTCGACGGCGGCGAGGAGGACCTTGCGCGCGTCCTCGGGCGCCCCGTCGGCCGCGCGCGCGTGCAGACGCGCGCCGTCCTCCAGGACCAGGTCGGTGTCCATCCCCGCAGGGATCTTGATCTGCGCGTGGTGGCGCCAGGTGGAGAGGGGATCGCCCCAGGCCTCCACGGCGTACGTCCACCGGCCGGGCTCCCCGGCGGTGACGGTGGCGCCCCAGCGGTCGGAGCCGGGAGCCAGTTCCCGCATGGGCGTCCAGGGGCCTGGGCGGCCTTCGGGGTCCTTGAGCACGACGTTCGCGGCGACCGCGTCGTGGCCCTCGCGGAACACGGTGGCCGAGATCTCGAACGACTCTCCGGTCACCGCCTTGGCGGGCCTGCGGCCGTGCTGGATGACCGGGCGGACGTCGAGGACGGGTATGCGCCCGACGGCCGTGCCGTCGCCCGCGGAGGGTGGCTCCGGAGTCGGCGGGCCGCTGTCGACCGGGCGTACGGGGTACGCCTCGGTGCTCGATGTCGGGGGTGCTGACGAGTGGTGCGTGGCGGGCATGACCGCTCCTGTCCGCGTCAACGTTGATGGGCGGATGACTGTGGGGAGGTGGGTCCTGCGGGGCATCCCTGAGGCGTGCCGGTGTGGTACCTGCGGGGTGTACCGGAGGAGCCTTCCCACCCTATTCGGGTGAGCAATCCGGCACTTTGCTAACTACTCACGCGTATGTCGACACAACAGACCGGCCCCGTTCTGGCCGAACGGGACCGGTACCGGACGTGCCCCGCGTCAGCGCGTCACGTGCAGTAATTCGTCCGGCGAACCGAGACCCCGGCCGGACACCTTGCCGGATACCGCCTGGGAGACCAGTGCCTTGCCGACCTGCGCGGGGGTGTCCCCGCGGTGGCCCGCGAGATGGAGCGCCGCCGCGCCGGCCGCGTGCGGCGCCGCCATCGACGTACCAGAATATGTTGCCCGTCCGGTGTTGCCGCTGTGTGACGCCGAGGTGATCGACACGCCCGGGGCGAAAAGATCGAGCGCCGGACCGAAGTTGGAGAAGGCCGGTTTCGCGTCCCCGGGGCCGGTGGCACCGACCGTGATCGCCTCCTTGACGCCGGCGGGGGAGTAGAGTCCGGCCGGCCGCCCGTCGTTGCCCGCCGCCACCGTGTACGTCACTCCGGACCTGATCGAGGCGCGGACGGCGGCGTCCAGCTGGGCGTTGCGGGCGCCGCCCAGGCTGAGGTTGGCGACCGCCGGTTTTCTGGCGTGTTCCGTCACCCAGTCGATGCCCGCGATGACCCGGGCCGTGGTGCCCGCGCCCGCGTTGTCGAGGACCCGCACGGAGACCACCCGGGCCTTCTTGGCGACCCCGTACCGGGTGCCGGCGACGGTGGCGGCGACGTGGGTGCCGTGTCCGTTGCCGTCGCCCGCGACGCGGTCACCGCCGACGAAGTCCCAGCCGTCACTCGCCCGCCCGCCGAAGTCCTGGTGGCTGATCCGGACACCGGTGTCGATGACGTAGACGGTCACCCCGGAGCCCCCCGAGTCCGGCGAGGTGTACGTCCCGTCCAGCGGCAGACGGGCCTGGTCGAGCCGGTCCAGGCCCCAGGACGGCGGGTTCTTCTGCGTCCCCTCCAGGCTCACCCGGCTGTCCTGGACGACCGAGGCGACCCGCGGGTCCGCCGCGAGCAGCCGGGCCCGTCTCTCGTCGGCCCGGATCGCGTAGCCGTTCAGCACCGTGCCGTAGGTATGGCCGATTCTCACCCCGTACTTCTCGGCGAGGGCCTTTCCGGCCGCCGACGGGGCCTTCGTTCCCCCCTTGAGTGTCACCAGGTAACTTCCGCCGACGGAGCCGGGCTGTCCGGCGCCGGCTATCGGCCCCAGGGGCGCGGCGTGCGCGGGCAGGGTGATGGCCGAAAGAGCCGCGGCGCAGGTCACCGCGGTCAGACCCCCCGCCACGCGCAGACGCCGCCTTCGCGTCCGTGCCATGGCTGTGTACCCCCTCCTCGGTCGGCGTCCGGCAGCCGCAGCTCAGACGCTGGGCGGTTCCCCGGGCCGGGACGCCACTGGCAGCCTCTCGTGCGGCGCGAAGCGCCACAAGAACGCCTGCGGGTGCGAACCGGCCATATCGGGCCCCCGTGTCGGCGGTCCGTCCGGCGTCCCACGGCGGGTTCTTCGGGCCGGCAGCGGGGCCCGGGGCGGGGCGACCAGCGGGAGCGGCCCAAACGCCGGTACCGTTTGAAGAACGCTGCGCACACTGTCGTGCGTCCTCCAGCGAACGCGTCGAGGTGGCAAGTGAAGGCGATCCGTCGATTCACCGTCCGTCCCGTTCTCCCCGACCCTCTCCGGCCGCTGAGTGATCTGGCGCGGAATCTGCGCTGGTCCTGGCACGCGGAGACACGCGACCTGTTCCAGTCCGTCGATCCGGAACGCTGGGCCGCCTCAGGTGGCGACCCGGTACGGCTGCTCGGCAGCGTGCGTCCCGCGCGGCTCGCCGAGCTCGCCGAGGACCGGCGCTTCCTGCGCCGGCTCACCGCGGTCGCCGACGACCTGAACGACTATGTGACCGGCGACCGCTGGTACCAGACCCAGACCACCGAACTCCCGGCCGCCGTCGCCTACTTCTCCCCGGAGTTCGGCATCACGGCCGCCCTGCCCCAGTACTCCGGCGGTCTCGGCATCCTCGCCGGCGACCATCTCAAGGCGGCCAGCGACCTCGGCGTACCGCTCGTCGGGGTCGGCCTGCTGTACCGGCACGGTTACTTCCGGCAGACGCTGTCCCGGGACGGCTGGCAGCAGGAGCACTATCCGGTGCTCGACCCCCACGAGCTGCCCGTCGCCCCGCTGCGGGAGGCCGACGGCACCCCGGCCGACGTCTGTCTCGCGCTGCCCGGCGGCAAGCAGCTGCGGGCCCGGATCTGGCTGGCCCAGGTCGGCCGGGTACCGCTGCTGATGCTGGACTCCGACGTCGAGGAGAACGACCTCGGCGAGCGCGGGGTGACCGACCGGCTCTACGGCGGCGGCAGCGAGCACCGGCTGCTCCAGGAGATGCTGCTCGGCATAGGAGGAGTGCGGGCCGTACGGACGTACTGCCGGCTCACCGGGCATCCCGAACCCGAGGTGTTCCACACCAACGAGGGCCACGCCGGCTTCCTCGGCCTGGAGCGGATCGCCGAACTCTGCTCCGAAGGCCTGGACTTCGACTCCGCGCTCGAAGCCGTGCGGGCGGGGACCGTCTTCACCACCCACACCCCCGTCCCGGCCGGCATCGACCGCTTCGACCGGGAACTGGTCGCCCGCCACTTCGGACCCGACGCCGAACTTCCCCGCATCGACGTCGGACGCGTCCTGCAGCTGGGCATGGAGACCTACCCCGGCGGCGAACCCAACCTCTTCAACATGGCCGTGATGGGCCTGCGCCTGGCGCAGCGCGCGAACGGCGTCTCCCTGCTGCACGGCAAGGTCAGCCGGGAGATGTTCTCGGGCCTGTGGCCGGGATTCGACCCCGAGGAGGTGCCGATCACCTCCGTCACGAACGGGGTGCACGCCCCGACCTGGGTCGCCCCCGAGGTGCTCCGGCTCGGCGCCCGGCAGATCGGCGCCGAGCGCACCGAGGACGCCCTGACGGTCGGCGGCTCGGAGCGGTGGGACGTGGTCGCCGACATCCCCGACCAGGACATCTGGGAGCTGCGCCGCAACCTGCGCGAGCAGCTGGTGACCGAGGTGCGCGAGCGGCTGCGCGCCTCCTGGCGGCAGCGCGGCGCGGTGACGGCCGAGCTGGGCTGGATCGACGGCGTGCTCGACCCCGACGTGCTCACCATCGGGTTCGCGCGGCGCGTCCCGTCGTACAAGCGGCTGACGCTGATGCTGCGCGACCGTGACCGGCTGATGGACCTGCTGCTGCATCCCGAGCGGCCGATCCAGATCGTCGTCGCCGGGAAGGCGCACCCGGCGGACGACGGGGGCAAGCGGCTGGTGCAGGAGCTCGTGCGCTTCTCCGACGACCCGCGGGTGCGGCACCGGCTGGTGTTCCTGCCCGACTACGGCATGGCGATGGCCCAGAAGCTCTACCCGGGCTGCGACATCTGGCTCAACAATCCGCTGCGGCCGCTGGAGGCGTGCGGGACCAGCGGGATGAAGGCCGCGCTCAACGGCTGTCTCAACCTCTCCGTCCTGGACGGCTGGTGGGACGAGTGGTTCCAGCCCGACTTCGGCTGGGCGATCCCCACCGCCGACGGCGTGGGCACCGACGCCGACCGGCGCGACGACATCGAGGCCGCCGCCCTCTACGACCTGCTCGAACAACGGGTGACCCCCCGCTTCTACGAGCGCGGACAGGAGGGCCTGCCCGACCGGTGGATCGAGATGGTCCGCCAGACCCTCACCCTGCTCGGCCCCAAGGTGCTGGCCGGGCGGATGGTCCGTGAGTACGTCGAGCGGCTGTACGCCCCGGCCGCCCACGCCCACCGCACCACGGACCCGGACGCCGCGCGCGAGATCGCCGAGTGGAAGGCCCGGCTGCGCGCGGCCTGGCACGGTGTCACCGTCGACCACGTGGAGACGACCGCCGCCACGGCCACCGCGGAACTCGGCACCACCCTCGGCCTGCGGGTACGCGTCGCGCTCGGCGACCTCGGGCCCGACGACGTCGAGGTGCAGGCGGTCTCCGGCCGGGTGGACGAGGAGGACCGCATCACCGACGCCACGACCGTCCCGCTGAAGCCGGCCGGGGGCCCCGACCCGGAGGGGCGGTGGGTGTACGAGGGCCCGCTGTCCCTGGACCGCACCGGGCCCTACGGCTACACGGTCCGCGTCCTGCCCGCCCACCGTCTGCTGGCCTCCAGCGCCGAACCGGGACTGGTGGCGCTGCCGTCGGAGGAGGTGGTGGAGGCGGCGGGGGTGCTGCTGAGGTGACGTGGCGGGGGCGGGCGGCTTGACGAGACAGGGCGGGCGATCTCTTCGCCCGCCCTTGCGGCCGTCACCTGACGGCTGGCTCCCCGACCCGACGAGGATCAGAAAGGAGGAGAACCTCGCAGTCACGTTCGCGTTCGGGTTCTTCTGCTGGTCCCGCTCGCAGGGCCGGGCGCCATACAGAGTGCCCAGCACCCCGCCCTTCACAGATCCCTTACTGCGACTGTGGCGCCGCCCCTTCACTCCGTCGGTGGATCAGGGTTCGTAGTCCTCGATCAACCGGCTGACGAGCCGGTGCAGGACGTCCGCCCGGCCACGATCCTCCCGCTGTTCTCGCAGGGCGCGCTCGACGGCCCGAAGCCTGCGCCAGGCATCCGGTTCCCCGTCCATCACTCCGTCGACGAGCGGTTCGGAGACCAGCGCAAGGCACTCGGCGAGCCGGAGCCGAGTCACGGTGGCAGGGGGGCCGGCCTCGGGCTCTGTGAAGCCATCCGTCAGATACCGCGCGGGATCGTTGAGACTCCAGCCGGCCATGGCCCCTTCCTGGACGAGGAGGCATACATCGGAGGCGATGCCGATCCGTATCGGCGCCGGGCCTTCGAGGACATCGAGGCCCCTCAGACACGTCAGCTCGGCACCATCGGGTGTGCAGCAGAAAACGGTCGCCTGGAGCAGGGAGAACTCCGCCACGGCGTCCGCGTGCAAGCCGCCCGGCAGCGTCGGCAGACTGTCCGGCAGCGTGTGACAGACCTGTGCGGGAGCGGACTTCGGGGGGACGTGGAAGGTGGCGCCGATCAGTTCCCGACTCTCGGTGGCGAACCGTACCTCATCGGTTTCCGACCACAGCCATTGCATGCTCCCGAAAGTCGCCCCGATCAACCGCTCGCGCCCAGCTGGGTCCGCGTAATCCGCGACGATCACCTGAGGTCCGGTGATGTCGAAGCGCGGCGTGAACGTCAGCGGATGCCCCGTGGCCTCGACGTCCATGGTTTCGCCCATCGAGAATTTCACTTGGGTTGCCGCCTCACCGGATCTGCTGCGCCCGCGGCATGGTGCCGCCTCTTGAGCTTGGAACGTTGCCGTTCACGATATCGCCGTGGGTTACCGGCGGCCCGGGGTCATCGGCCGCCCCGCCTACTGCCTTGGCCCCTGACTCCCCTTTGACTCCGGACGGGCCGTAAATGGTTATCACATCGCCCGCGCCCGCCCCGGGCCTTTCCTGAGCACAATGCCCTCACCCCGTCGGAAGATGGGGTTTCCGCGGCCGCCCTCGGACAGGTGCACCGCGTCCGGGTTCTTTAGGATCTCGAGCACGCGGTCGTCGTCGAAGTGCGGATGGTAGCCACTGGCCCTACGCATTTTGCTCATCCGAGCGGTGCTACCCCTGTAACTGGCCAACTCAAAATGAGGTTGGGAAAGCTTACTGCCTCAGCCTTCCGAGATGTGCACCTGCAGCAGATGCTGGATGATGAGATCGAAATCTGACAGCGCTTTGAGGCAAAATTCTTGATCTTGAACATTGATAGAGTGAACAACGTCTCTGAAGCTGGGGTCGGCGAGCCCCTGCGCCTCACGCAGAACCCGCGTTGGGACCAGCACCCAGTTTCTGCGCGTTCTATCGATTTCCCAGTCAATTTGCGTCGGCAGAGCCCTGACGGCAGCTTCAATGAGCTGCGCCACCCCTTCTTCTGGGAACGCGTAGCGCCACCCCATGTAAGGAACCTGAGCGTAGCCATATGTAGAATTGAATTCCGTAGGCAATTTGAACCATGCGAGTTCCCCAAACCTTCTCAGCGCCTGCACTGCCTGCTCGCCACGACTCGACACGATCATCCATTCGCTCGTCACCAGAGAGGGCCGGAGTATCCCCCATCTTGGACGATCAGCTTTTTTCCCGGATTCTCTAGACGGATTGCCCGCTCATAGTCACCGTATGGAATTGGTTTTGAGCTCATCGCGGGATCGTACACGTAACGCCCGTCCGTATAAACATCATGATAACGATATTCCGTCACTGTACGACCTGCATCTTCAGGAATATTAATGGCGGAACTTTCACGCATCGTGAAATTGATGATCTTTCCTCGCCCTCCTCCCTCTCTTAGGATGTACTCTGCGATCTCCGAACAGTCGATGTTCCCACCAATCGGAGCAGACCTCATGGCTGCGGCCGCTCCTTCGTCGGGCGGATAGTTCGGGTTCGGCTCCCTGAGGTCGTAAGTCCCGCGCCCATTCTTGCCACGAGGACATTCGGGAGCAAGTCCGAGTGAATCAGATTGTCCGTGTGGATTATGAACATAGGTGGTTGGGTTGGGCGCTGGGACGAGCCCGAGCGGATCCGGGGTAAGGTACCGGGCGCTTTCGGGGTCGTAGTGGCGGAAGTAGTTGTAGTGAAGGCCCGTTTCCGGGTCGTAGTACTGGCCGGGGAAGCGGAGGGGTGTGTAGGTGGTGCTGTTCGCGGCCCACGCGGTGGTGCCCCACAAGGTGCTTCGGGTGCGCCAGGCCAGGTCTCCCTGCTCGTCCAGCAGCTCGGTCGGGGTGCCGACGAGATCGGTGACGATGGAGAAGAAGCGGGAGCCGATCTCCTTCTGGGGCGCGTATGCGGTAGTGATGCGCTCGGTCTGGGCTACGGGGTGCAGACCTCGGTGGTCCCACGTGAGGGTGACCCGGTTGGGCAGGGTGACAGACGTGGTCGTCTGTTCGCACAGGGTCGCGCCGTCCCAGGTGAAGTACACGCGTTCCACGACCGTTTCGCCATCTTCCGCCAGGCGGAGTTTTGCCGTGCGGCGGCCCAGGGGGTCGTAGGTGTAGCGCCAGCGCGTGCCATCCGGTGTTGTCACCGACGTGAGGCGGTCCTCCGCGTCCCATTCGTAGCGCCAGGTGTCGGGTTTGCGCGAGAGGCGGGTTTTCTGGCGCAGGGTGATGCGGCCGAGGGCGTCGTGTTCGTAGCGGACGTTGCCGGCTCGGGTGATGCGGGTGCCCTCGTAGTCGCGCGTGCCGGTTGCGTCCCTGCCGGGATGTGAGGACGGCCAGTGCGCCGACGTCTGGTTGCCTGCCGCGTCATACGCATACGTCTCCGACCAGTTCGCCGCGTGCACCGCTGTCACGCGGCCCGTCGCGTCCAGGTCGAAGCGGCGGGAGCCGGACAGCTGGTCGTCGATGCCGATCAGGTTGCCGTCGGCTCGGTAGGTGTACGCGCGGTGCTGTACCGCACGGTCGCCGGCGCCGGTCACCGACTGGGTGGTCAGACGGCCCAGCGGGTCGAAGGTGTGCTCCAGGGTGACCGTCTCGCCGATGCGGCGCGCCAGTTCGCGGCCTGCCGGGTCGTACGTGATGTCGATCGAGCGGCCGGACGCCACCATGCCGGCGCGGCGGCCCGCGGCGTCGTACGACCACGTCGTCGTCGCGCCGGTCGGGGTCGTACGGCCCGTGCGGCGGCCCAGCTCGTCGTAGGTGTACGTCAGCGTGCGGCCGTCGACCGTCTCCGCGCGCAGGAGGCCGTAGCGGTCGCGCAGGAGGGTCAGACGTGTGTCGTCCGGGCCGATGGCCTCCGCCAGCTGGTCCGTCATGTCGTGCGCGTACGTCGTGATCCGGCCAGCCGCGTCTTTGCGGATCACCTGGCCCAGCGCGTTGTGCTCGAACCGCGTCTCCTCGCCGAACGCGTTCCTCCGGGAGGTCAGGCGGTCGGCTGGGTCATACGTGTACGCGAGCGTGCGGTCGTCGAAGTCCGTCTCCGTGATCAGGCGTCCGGCCGCGTCGTAGTCGTACGTCCATGTCAGGCCCTGCGGGTTGGTGACCTTTGTCAGCCGCAGTTCCTTGTCGTGGTCGAAGTTGTAGCGCACGCCGTCCGGGCCCGTGCGGGCGGTCAGCAGGTCGAAGTGCGTGTACTCGAAGCGGGAAATCCCGCCCATCGGGTCGGTGTGGGTGGTGCAGTTGCCCTCGCCGTCGTACGTCCATGACTCGGTCGAGCCGTCGGCTGCGGTACGGCGGGCCAGGTGGCCATCCACCGTCCACTCCAGGCGGGTCACGGCGCCCGTGGGGTCGGTGACGGTGACCGGGCGGCCGAACGCATCGCGTTCGTAGCGGGTGGTCGCGCCGAGCGGGTCCGTGATTTTCAGGGGGAGGCCCGCGCGGTCGCACACGACCGTTGTCGTGTGGCCGAGCGGGTCGGTCACCGAGGTCAGGTGGCCCGCCTCGTTGTAGGCGAAATGAGTCGTCTGGCCCGCTGCGCTCGTCACCGAGGTGCGGTTGCCGCGGTCGTCGTACGTCTGGCGGACGACCGTACCGTCCGGGTTGACCACCTTCACCGGCAGGCCGAGGTCGTTGTACTCGGCTCTCGCCTCGCGGCCGTCGGGGCGGGTCAGGGTGAGGAGGTTGCCGGCCTCGTCGTAGCGGAATGTGGTCCGGTGGCCGAGCGGGTCGGTGTGGGAGAGGAGGCGGTGGTAGCGGTCGCGTTGGAAGCGGGTGACCGCGCCGAGTGGGTCGACTTCGGCGACCACCTGGCAGGCGTCGTTGACGAGGTAACGGCGGGTGTGGCCTTCCGCGGTGGTCGCCGTGGTGACGCGTAGGCCGGTGTCCGGGTCCGTCTCGTCGTAGGACAGGCGCAGGGTCATGTGGCCGTGCGTGCCGCCTTCGGCGATGCAGCGGTCCTGGTCGTCGTACTCGTAGGTGTAGGCGCGGTCGTTGGTGTCCGTCCAGGAAGTGACGCGTCCGGCCTCGTCGTACGTGAAACGCAGGGGCAGGCCTGAGGAGTTGATGACCTCGGTCAGGTGGCCGTCGGTGTAGCCGTAGCGCATCAGCACCTGGTCGGCCGCTGCCAGGCGGAGGTCCGTGACCCTGCCTGCTTCCGTGGAGATGCGGACGTCGTAGCCGGCGCTGGAGACGACGGCGAGTGGGGTGCCTTCGGCGTCGTATTCGAAGGTGATCCAGTTGCCGTTGCGGTCGTCGATCTGTTCCAGGACCGCCAGGTCGGGGCCGCGGTCGGCGAAGTGCCATACGCGGCGCGTCTGCGGGTCGGTGACCGTGTAGCCGCCGTCCTCGCGGTCCAACGGCCAGCGAGGGCCGTGGCTGGGGAGAGTGGGGAGGCCAGGTGCCGGGTGCGGATACGCCAGCAGCAGGCCGTCCTCCGAGACGAGGACGACGCCCTCGGCATCGATCTCCAGACGCTGGTCGATGGTGGAGGACCAGGACGGGCCGAACCAGCGGCCGAAGCGGTACCCCGACTCCACGCGCCGTTTGAAGACCAGGGGGAGGGCGCCCGGCAGGGCGACGTCCGTCTGCGGCAGGTACATCTTGCCGGTGGTCAGGTCGACCGGGTCGGTAGGGTCCTTGTCGACCTTCTTGTGGGGGTCGGGACTGTCGTTCTCCTGCGGGTGCTTTCTGGCGGTGTCCGCCGCGGAGTCCTCGGCCGCATTCTTCGTCCCCCGGCGGGCGCCCTGTTCCGCCGCCTCCTCCAGGCCCTGTTTGACGCCCGCCTTCAGCCCGCCGCGCGCCAGTCCCAGCCCTTTGCCGCCGATCAGTTCGGGGATCAGGCGGCCGATGCCCTCTGGGTCATGCTGACGTTCTGGAGGTACTGGGCGGGGTGGGTGAGGTTGTAGCCGTCGACCGGGTTGAGGCCGCGGACGAAGTTCACCGTGCCGGCCACGCCTTTGACCGCACCGCCCACGACGTGGGTTAGTTCGGTGCTGACGGTCATGAGCCCGTCTTTGAGGTCCGCGCCTACCTGGTCGAGGAGTGGTGGTTCGGCGGGGGCGTGGGCGAGGGCCGCGCGGACGGAGGCGGCGGCGGTGCGGCCGGCGTCGTTGCGCTGGCGGCGGGCCTCGGCGAGGATCTCCTGGGCGCGTTTGATGTCGGCGGTGCCGGGATCGTGGAAGGGTTCGGGGCGCGGCCCGGGATCCTGGCCGGCCTTGATTTTGGCGTTGTAGGTGTCGACGCGTTTGTTGTACGAGTCCCGCGCCTGCTCGGACGCTTTCGTGCCCTTCTTGTACAGGTCGATGGCGTCGCGGGCCTGTTCCTGTGCCCAGGTGACCGTGGCCGCGTAGTCCTCCAGTGCTTTGCCTGCCTGGTCGCAGGCGTCGGCTGCGTGCAGCCATTTGGGGGGATGCATGGCGAACTTCTCGCGGAAGGTGTCGGCGGCCTCGCCCTTCCAGTGCGAGGAGTCGAGCGTGCGCATGCCCTCGCCGACGGTGTCGAAGGCTTTGCGGAAGTCCTTCAGGTGGGAGGCGGAGGACCGGATCGCCGAGGGACTGCCGTGGACCAGCTGGTTGGGCAGGTCGGTTTCGCCGAGCTGCTGTTCGCCGGGGGTGGCGCCGAGGTCGGAGGCGAGCTGGTCGCCGACGTACTCGACCACCTTGGCCGCGTCGTCGGCGCCGACGTAGTCCAGGCCGTCCGCGAGGACGTCCGTTCCTTTGTCGATGCCCTCGCCGAGGAGTTTCTTGCCCGCGTCGAGGCCGTCGCCGAGCTTGCCCAAGCCGGAGTTGATCAGCCCGTCGATCCCCATCAGCCGGCTTCTCCCTCTTGCTGCGGCTGCGACTGATGCTGCGCCTGCGGCTGTTGCTGGGCGGCGGTCTGGGCGCGTTCCTCGGCGGAGGGCCCGAAGGCCGCGTCTATCAGGCCCTCGTACTGCTCGTCACTCGCGCCGGTGGCCTGCTGCATGTTCAGCGGACCGGGGATCGGCCCGGTCATCATCTGCGACGTCATCAGGTCCCGGCCGGCGTCCTTCCAGCCCTGCTTGCTGTTCGCCCAGGCCTCGTCGAAGGACTCCTTGCTGTAGTCCGGGTTCTTCAGGGAGCCGAGTCCGCTGCCGGCAATCTGGCCCCATCCCAGCTGCGAGGCATCGTCCTCGGAGGCGTACGGGTTGCCGATCAGGGAGTTCGCGCCGACCTTCAGGAAACCGTCGACGTACTGGTCCGTCTCGTACAGCGTTCCCGCAGCAAGACCCACGTTCTGCGCGAAGAGGTTGCCCTCCTCCACGAGAGCGCGCACGCCCCACTCCCAGCGTTCGCAGAACGACGTGAACGCCGACTTCAGCTCGTCGTTCCCCACGTCAAGCCCCGAGAGGGCGATTTCGGAGAAGCCTCGCCCCTGACCGGCGAAACTGTCGGCGCTTAGTTCCTTCAACTCGGCGAGCGCCAGGTTGATGCCCTTCGCGATGGAGTCCAGGCCCGACGCCTGGATGTCCATGCCGCCGCCTCCGCCGCCCTCGTCGCTACCGATACCGCTCACCGCCTCTCCTCCCCGTCCGCCGTCTCCCCGTCGGCTGGCTTGCCGTCCGCTGGCTCCGTGTCCATGGCCGCCGCGTCCGGCACGATCCCCACGACCGGCGGGAACAGCACCCCGTCGTCGCCCTCGCTCCCGACGTCCAGCGCCACCCCGCACGGGACACCCACCGCCGGGACACCGGCATCCAACAACCGGGCTCCCAACACCCGCTGATACGCCCACTCCCGCGAACCCTCACCCCTCGCGATCGCGAACCGTGCCAGCGCCGACTCGTCCGAGAAGGCGTAGATCCAGCGGACGCCGCCGTGGTCCCCGACCAACGGGTCTTCGCTGTCGGGGTCGAGAGGGACGAGTACAGGCGTACGGCGGAACTCACCGAGCAAGGCTGCGAATTCGCGACGGGCGTCGGCGATGCCGTCCGCGGCGCCTGGAGAGGAGACAGCAGCGGTCGGCGGCACGGCAGGCCCCAACAGGGTGTCAGGAGACTGCGGTTCACCGCTGACCTGCGGCGGCTGCCCGGCCGTGTCGTCAGGGTCGGCCATCTCCACGTAGTCGTACAGCCGGGACCTGGGCATCTCCGGGCCCTCGCCCCCTCCTTCAGTCATGCCCAGGATTCATCACATCGTCATATTGCCGAACGCAACGCGAAGCACCGGCCGTGGCGGGAACCGGCTGCACGTCGGCCCCCACTGTCCGATCAGACCGAGGAGTACGCCGGTGCCGTCTTCGCGGTCGGTGGGCGACCGCGCGTTGCGTGAGGCCGGGCGGTTACGCCTCGTCCCCGGCGCACAGCCTCCGCAGCACCGCCCCGCACCGCCGGGCGTACGCGTGCTGCAGTCCCCGGGTCGCCGGGCCGCCCGCGCGGGAGTACCACTTGGCGGCGCGGCTGAAGGCGGACACGGTCAGCCAGACCGTGCCGTCGCCGGTGCGGTCCACGACGAAGGACTCCTCGCCGCTCTCCGGGTGACCGGCGAGCGTGCCGTACGCCCAGCCGGCGCGGCGGGGTTCCTCGACCGTCCAGACGACGCGGCAGGGCGCCTTGATCAGGCCGGCGAGGGTGACCGTGACGTCGACGTCGGGGGCGGCCCGGTCCGCGCTCGCGTCGACGCCCACGCCGAGCTCCCGGTGCATCTCCCAGGTGAGGACCGCTTCGGAGGCTCTGCGGAAGACCTCCTCGCCCTCCCCGATACGGGCGCGCACATGCATGGGGTGGAAGCCGGGCGGGCAGAAGCCGTTCTCGCGGGTCGCGCCGACATCCTCGTACGTGAACATGGGAACCAAGGGTAGGGCGGTGCCCCGGTCGCGCGGCCTCCGGGTGCCGACTGTCTTCAACTCGCCCTGGTCGTGGGTAGATTGGGATGAAGTCGACAGCGGGACGTCTCACGGGGGGCGGACATGGGTACGGCAGGGGCCGGCAGCACGGAGATCGTGCGGGCCGGGGAGGCCCATCTCGCGCAGATCGTGGCACTGGCCGGGGACTGGCGCCTGGACACCTCGGATCCGGAGCGCGCGGGGCGTGACGGTTTCCTCGTCTCCGACTACACCATCGAGGACTACCGGGCCCAGCTCGGCACCGCGGAACACTTCTGGGTCGCCGTCAAGGGCAGCGAGGTTGTCGGCTATCTGCTGGCCTACAGCGACGAGCGCATCGGACCCGACGAATGGCTCAACCACCGGATCAAGAGCACGCTCGGCGCGTTCCTCGTCATCAAGCAGATCTGTGTGGCGCGCTCGGCGGGCCGTTCCGGTGTCGCGTCCCAGCTCTACCACCACGTCCTGGAGCGGTGGTCGGGGAGCCCGGTGATCGCCGCGGTCGTCAGCGAGCCCTACAACGAGGCCTCCGTCGGTTTCCACCGCAAGCTCGGCTTCGACGAGCTGACCCGGCTGACCCCGCCGGACGGCAGGGAGCGGATGGTGTGGGTGTCGCGCAAGCCGCGGCAGGAGCTGCTCCAGGCCCAGTACATGGTCGCCGTCGACCTCTACAAGCATGAGGACAACACCAACTGGCAGAAGCTGAACAACTTCTTCTACATCACCGCCGGCCTGGCGGCGGCGCTCGGATTCACGCTCGGTGTCGAGAAGGACGAGAGCGCCATGCAGGACCTGGCGCGCAGCCTGGCGCTGATCATCTGCGTCATCGGCTTCGGATGCGCGATCGCCTTCTCGCAGATGCTCCGCTTCGGTCGCCGTTACCTCAGTGCCCGCAAGGACGCCGCGTCGGCACTGGAGGAGGTGCTGGCCTGGCACGGCGGGCAGCGGATAGTGGCGCGGAATGCCGACAGGACGGGCAACGAGTGGCTCAAGCAGTCGCCCACCGGCCTGATCATGGTCCTGCTGCCCGTCCTGGTGGCGGTGTGCTGGGTCGCGATGGCCGTGGTGCTGATCGCGTACTGAGGCACGACGCGCAGCGGCACCCGGGAATGCCTTCCTCCCGGGTGCCGCCCTGTCGCGGTGCTGTAACTGCCTGACAGTCAGCTGACGTTGACCGCCGACCAGGCCGCGGCGACCGCCTTGTACTCGGTGCTGGTGGAGCCGTAGAGCGCGCTGGCCGCCGAGAGCGTGCCGGTGCGGGCCGCCTTGTAGTTGGTGGTCGACGTGAAGTACGTCGTCAGCGCCTTGTACCAGATCTGCAGCGCCTTGGCGCGGCCGATACCGGTGACCGTGGAGCCGTTGGACGTCGGCGAGTTGTAGGACACGCCGTTGATCGTCTTCGCGCCGCTGCCCTCGGACAGCAGGTAGAAGAAGTGGTTCGCGACGCCCGACGAGTAGTGGACGTCCTTGCTGCCGACGCTGGAGGACCAGGAGTCCGCCGAGCCGCCGTCCTTGCTGGGCTTGTCCATATAGCGCAGCGGGGAACCGTCCCCGTTGATGTCGATCTCCTCGCCGATGAGGTAGTCGCCGACGTCGTTGGGGTTGTTGGCGTAGAACTCCACGCCGGTGCCGAAGATGTCGGAGGTGGCCTCGTTCAGGCCGCCGGACTCGCCGCTGTAGTTGAGGCCCGCGGTGTTCGAGGTGACGCCGTGGCTCATCTCGTGGCCGGCCACGTCCAGCGAGGTCAGCGGGTTGACGTTGCCCTCGCCGTCGCCGTACGTCATGCAGAAGCAGCTGTCGTCCCAGAACGCGTTGACGTACGCGTTGCCGTAGTGGACGCGGGAGTAGGCGGCCACGCCGTTGTTCTTGATGCCGCTGCGGCCGAACGTGGACTTGTAGAAGTCCCAGGTCTCCTGCGCGCCGTAGGCGGCGTCGACGGCGGCGGTCTGGTCCGTGGCCGAGCTGGAGGCCGCGCCGGTGCCCCAGGTGTCGTCGGCGTCAGTGAACAGGGTGCCGGCCGACGAGCTGGTGCCGTGCGACTTGTTGTACGTCTTGTGGCCGCCGCGCGTGCCGTCCGTCAGGTTGTACGTCGTGCCCGACTTGGTCGTGCCCAGGGTGACCGTGCCCGAGTAGAGGCTCTTGCCGGTGCCGGTCTCGATGCCCTGGTACTCGTAGAGCTTCTTGCCGGTGGCCGCGTCGGTGATGACGTGCAGCTCGTTCGGGGTGCCGTCGTCCTGGAGGCCGCCGACGACGGTCTCGTAGGCGAGGACGGGGGTGCCGTCGCCGGCCCAGATCACCTTGCGCGGGGCCTGGTCGGCGGCGGTCTTCTCCGAGCCGGCGGCCTGTGCGGCGGTCAGGGCCTGCTTCTCCGCCTTGGCCGGGGCGAGCTTCGGCGTCACGGAGGCGACCTTGATGGCGGACTTGGTCGCCTTGGTCACGCTCTTGGTGGCGCCGGTGGACGACTGGTGGACGACGAGGTCGCCGCCGAGGACCGGCAGACCCGCGTAGGTGCGCTCGTAGCGGGTGTGGACCGAGCCGTCGGCGTCCTTCACGACGTCCTTGACGACCAGCTTCTCCTTGGCGCCGAGGCCTATGTCCTGAGCCGTGCCGGCGGCGTCGGCCTGCTGCTCCTGGATGAGCGAGGTGCGGGCGGACGCGGACAGCTGGAGCGGAGCGGCGGCGAGGGTGGCTCTGCCGGTGTCCGCCGTGGTCTCGGCGGCGGCTGAGGAACCGGTGGTCAGGCCGGTGGTGAGCAGGGCGCCGGCGGCGACGGCGGTCGCGATGGCCAGGGTCGAACGCTTGTGACGCGCGTAGAGGGAGGTCACACAAACTCCTTGGAGTGGGGGGTTGCTGGGAAGTTGTGCGGCGGTTGAGGGAAGAGTGACATCGGTGCCGCGTACATGTCAGGACCCTGAAGTGATGTTGGCTGAAAGTCGACTGTCCGGTAAATGTTTCGGGAATATGAACGAGGGCGCCGCACCCGGGAGTTGGACCCGGGTGCGGCGCCTTGACCTCGACGACCTGTGAAAGGCCTGGGGCCTACGGGAAGGTGAGCTTCCAGCTGTTGATGTAGCCGGTGTCCCGGGCCGCGTTGTCCTGGACCCTCAACTTCCAGGTCCCGTTGGCGACTTCGGAGGACGCGTTCACCGTGTAGGTGGTGTTGATGTTGTCCGCGCTCCCGCCGGTGCCGTACGCCTTCAGCGTGTACGCCGTCCCGTCGGGGGCGACCAGCTGTACCTGAAGGTCACCGATGTAGGTGTGCACGATGTCGACCGCCACGGCGAGGTTCGACGGCGCGTTTCCGGTCCGCCCCGACACCGTGATCGAGGACGTGACCGCGGCTCCGTTGTCCGGAATCGATACGTCGGCCGCGTTCTCGAAGGAGGTGCCGCCGCCTCCGCCGCCCCCGCCGTCCGAGCGGGCACCGACGGCGACGCCCGCCCAGGCGTCCTGCACGGCCTTGTACTCGGCGCTCGTGGTGCCGTACAGCTCACCCGCCGCCGCCAGCGTCCCGGTGCGGGCCGCCGCGTAGTTGGTGGTCGAGGTGAACTTCGTGGTCAGCGCGCGGAACCAGATCTTCTCCGCCTTGTCGCGGCCGATGCCGGTGACCGGAAGGCCGTCCGCGGTGGGCGAGTTGTAGGTGACACCGTTGATGGTCTTGGTGCCGCTGCCCTCGCTCAGCAGGTAGAAGAAGTGGTTCGCGGGGCCGGAGGAGTAGTGCACGTCCACCGAGCCGATGCCGGAGTACCAGCTGTCCTTGGACGCGCCGTCCTTGCTGGGCTTGTCCATGTAGCGCAACGGGGTGCCGTCGCCGTTGATGTCGATCTCCTCGCCGATGAGGTAGTCACCGACGTCGGAGGAGTTGCCCGCGTAGAACTCGACCGTCGACCCGAAGATGTCGGACGTGGCCTCGTTCAGACCGCCGGACTCGCCGCTGTAGTTGAGGCCGGCCGTGTTGGACGTGAGCCCGTGCGTCATCTCGTGCGCGGCCACGTCGATCGCCGTCAGCGGGTTGGCGTTGCCCGAGCCGTCGCCGTACGTCATGCAGAAGCAGGAGTCGTCCCAGAACGCGTTCACGTAGTTGTTGCCGTAGTGGACCCGCGAGTACGCGCCCACCCCGTCACCGCGGATACCGCTGCGGCCGTGCACGTTCTTGTAGTAGTCCCAGGTCAGCTGGGCCCCGTAGTGCGCGTCCGCGCCCGCCGACTCCGCGTTCGAGGCGCTGCCGTTGCCCCAGACGTCGTCGGGCCCGGAGAAGAGCGTGCCGGTGCCGGAGGTGCCCCGGTTGAGGTTGTACGTCTTGTGCCCGCCGCGCGCGCCGTCGGTGAGGTTGTACGTCGAACCGGACTGCGTGGTGGTCAGGTTGACCGTGCCCGAGTACACCGTGTTGCCGGTGCCGGTCTCGATGGCCTCCCACTCGTACAGCTTCGCGCCGGTCGCCGCGTCCGTGACGACGTGCAGCTCCTGCGGGGTGCCGTCGTGCTGGAAGCCGCCGACCACCGTCTCGTACGCCAGGGTCGGCTTGCCGTCGGCCGCCCAGATCACCTTGCGCGGGGCGCCGTCGACGTCGGGGCTCTTGGCGTCCGCCGCCCGAGCCGCCTTGAGGGCCTGCGTCTCGGCCTTCGCCGCGGACAGCTTCGCCGTGGTGGTGGCCGGCACGATGGCGGCCCGGGTGGCCTTGACGACCGCCTCGGTCGTGTCGGCCTTCGTGCTCTCGACGACCAGGTCGCCGCCGAGGACGGGCAGGCCGTCGTAGGTGCGCTCGTAACGGGTGTGGACGGTGCCGTCGCCGTCCTTGAGGACGTCCCGGACGACGAGCTTCTCCTTGGCGCCCAGGCCCAGGTCCTTGGCGGTCCTCGCCTTGGCGGAGTCGGCCTGGCGGATCAGTTCGGCGCGCTGGGCGGGGGTCAGTTTCACCGACTCGGCGCCCGGGAGGACCTTGCCGGCGGCCGACG
Organism: Streptomyces cellulosae; assembly: GCF_000721105.1. Classification (GTDB taxonomy): domain Bacteria; phylum Actinomycetota; class Actinomycetes; order Streptomycetales; family Streptomycetaceae; genus Streptomyces; species Streptomyces cellulosae_A. The sequence goes on along the minus strand of NZ_JOEV01000086.1, from coordinate 5,074 downwards.
GTGCCTGCCTCGGGGCTGCGGTGGCGGCGCCCGACTGGACGGCCGCGGCGATCAGGGCGGAGACGCCGACGAGGGCGACGGCGGCGGCCCTGCGCCGGGCGGTGTGCGTGTGGGGGGTGCGGGGGGTGGGTCTGTGGGAGGAACTTCTCAACACTGACTCCTTCTGCGTGGCCGCGGGTCGCGCGGCCAGGGGAGACCGGCCGGCGGGTGGGCCGTCCGGGCAGAGCAGGGGCGGTGCGGAAAACCTCGTGCGGGAGCTCGGCCGTGCCACAGCGGTGGGATCTGTGAGGTTGCTGTGGAGCAGCCGTGGGAAGAGTGGCAGCAGATCGCGGTTTCTGTCAGGGCCGCGTCAGAAACTTGGCCGGAACTGGTTCGTTGTCCGGGAGTTCACGTTCGGTATACGGACAGATCGCCAGGAGGTGCCAGTACGGGGGCAGTGGTCGGGGACTCGGCGCCCGGGCTCAGTGATCCGGCCCGGAATCCCCGTGCCACGACCGCCACAGCGCCGCGTACGCCCCGTCCGCCGTCACCAGCTCCTCGTGTGTGCCGAGTTCGGTGAGCCGGCCGTCCTCCATCACGGCCACCCGGTCGGCGTCGTGCGCGGTGTGCAGGCGGTGGGCGATCGCGATGACCGTGCGGCCTTCCAGTACGGCGGCCAGGGCGCGCTCGGTGTGCCGGGCGGTGGTCGGATCCAGCAGGGCCGTCGCCTCGTCGAGGATCAGGGTGTGCGGGTTCGCCAGAACCACCCGGGCCAGGGCGAGTTGCTGCGCCTGGGAGCCGTCCGTACGGCAACCACCCTCGCCCAGCTCGGTGCTGAGACCTTCGGGCAGCTCCCGCACCCAGCTGTCGGCGCCCACCGCCGTCAGGGCGGACCACAACTGCTCGTCCGTCGCGGCCGGTTCCGCGATCAGCAGGTTGTCGCGGACCGTGCCCAGGAACACATGGTGCTCCTGCGTGACGAGGACGACCTGACGGCGCAACTGCTCCGGGCCCAGCCCGACCACGGGCACCCCGCCCACCGTCACCGCCCCCGTGCTCGGCGCGTCGACGCCCGCCAGCAGCCTGCTCAGCGTGGACTTCCCGGCACCGGAGGGACCGACGACCGCCAGCCGCTCCCCGGGACGCACGGTCAGGTCCACCCCGTGCAGCACCTGGCGGCCCCGGTCGTAGGCATAGCGCACGTCGGTCACGTCGATGCGGTCGTCCGCCGGGGCGGCGGGGGAGCCGTGGGCCTCGTCGGCCCGCGGGGCTCCGGCGAGGCCCTCCACCCGGGCGAAGGAGGCGCCGCTGCTCTGGAGTTGTTCGATCCGGACCAGGATCTCGTCCAGCGGCCCCTCGAACTGGCGCAGATACAGCGCCGCCGCCACGACCGCCCCGAGACTGACCGTCCCGTGCGCGTGCAGCACCCCGCCGAGCAGCAGCACCCCCGCCACCGGGAAGAGGTACGACACCTCGACCACCGGGAAGAACACCGAGCGCAGGTACAGCGTGTACAGGCGCCGGCGCCGGGACCGCTCCAGCGCCTGACGGTTCACCGCGACCCGGCGTTCCCGCAGCCGGAACGCCTCCACCGCGCGGGCCCCCGCCGCGGTCGCCGCGAGCGTCTCGGCGACCTCCGAGTTCGCCTCCCCCTCGGCGAGATAGGCGTCCCGGGCGCGGCGCAGATACCAGCGCAGGGCGAACCAGACCGGGGTCAGGCCGAGCACGGCCAGTACGCCCAGCAGCGGGTCGATCACGAAGACCGCGCCGAGCAGGAACAGCGCCTGCACGGTGTTGATGAGCAGTTGGGGTCCGGCGTCACGCAGCGTGGTGCCGACGGTGGCCACGTCCGCGGTCCCGCGGGCCGTCAGGTCGCCGGTGCCGGCCCGCTCCACCACGGAGGCGGGCAGCGCCAGGGCCCGGTCGACGAACTCCTCGCGCACCCGCGCCAGCGTCCGCTCGCCGAACCGGTGCCCCGCGTACCGTGCCCAGCGCGCCAGCAGCAGCTGCGCCGCGGCACAGGCCAGGATCCCGAGCGCGGCCCGGTCCACCGCGTCGACACCGCCCCCGGCCCGCACCTCGTCGATGATCCGCCCCAGCAGCCACGGCCCGGCGAGCCCGACCCCGGCGGCCGCCGCGTTCAGCGCGAGCACTCCGGCGAAGGCCCGCCCGTCGGCCCGCACCAGCCGCGCGGAGGCCCGCCGTACGGCGCCGGCGTCGGCGACGGGAAGCTGTCCCCGGGTCATCCGACGACCTCCTCGGTACCGGTGGCGATCTCGTCGCCGGAAGTGCCGGCGTCCCGCGTCACCAGCGCCCGGTACCCGGGCTCCTCCGCCAGCAGCCGCTGGTGGCTGCCGGTGGCCGCGACCTTCCCCTCGACCAGGTAGTGCACGGTGTCCACGCGGTCGAGCATCAGCGGGGACGTGGTGGTGACCACGGTCGTACGACCCCGGCGTGCCTCCCGCAGCCGGGACGCCACCGCCGCCTCCGTGTGCGCGTCCAGCGCCGAGGTCGGCTCGACGGCCAGCAGGACCTCCGGGTCGGCCAGCAGCGCCCGCACCAGCCGGACCCGTTGCCGCTGCCCGCCGGACAGGTTGCGCCCCTGCGCGTCGATCGCCGAGTCCAGCCCGTCCGGCAGACCCCGCACCAGGTCCTCGGCCGCGGCGGCCCGCACCGCCCTCATGATCTCCGCGTCGGCCGGTTCCCCGCGTCCGCCGACCACCTCCCGCAACGGCCCGGCGAACAGGTCGGCCTCGTGGTCGGCGACCAGGATCCGGGCCCGGACCTGCGGCAGCGGCACCGTGTCCAGGCGCACCCCGCCCCAGGTCGCCGCCGAGGGGGCGTACCGGCCGAGCCGGTCGACGACGGCCGCCGCGTCCGCGGGCCGCGCCCCGGCCAGCGCGGTCAGCCGCCCCGGCGGCACCCGCACCCCGGACTCCGGGTCGTAGAGCGCCGACGGCTCGGCGGGGGCTTCGCACGTGCCGCCGTCCGGCTCGGGCGCCACCCGCAACAGCCGTACGACCCGCCGGGCGGCCACCACACCCCGGCCGAGCTGGTAGCCCCAGTCGACGAAGTACGCCACCGGGCGCACCAGCACCGCGACATAGCCGTACACCGACACCAACTGGCCCACGGTGAGCGTTCCCTGGGCCGCCATCCGGGCCGCCAACCAGGTCACCACAGCGAGATACAGCGTGGGCAGCCCGACCCCGAGTGCCTGCATCCAGCTGGTGACCGCGCCGACCCGGTAGCCCTGCTCACGCAGCCGCGTCGAGTCCCGCCGGAAGGCGTCGGCGACCAGGCCCTTGCCGCCGAGCCCGTTGAGGACGCGCAGCCCGACCGCGAGGTCGCCGATGCGTGCCGTCAGGACGCCCTGCCGCTCCCGGTACTCCGCCTCCGTGCCCTGCAACCGGAGCATCAAGGGGCCGACGAGCACGGCCACCAGCGGCACCCCGAGCAGCACCACCAGGGTCAGCTGCGTGGACACGGTCAGCAGCAGCCCGGCGACCACCAGATAGGCGACGACCGCGCCGACGCCGGGCCCGATGACCGTGAGGGCCGAGCTGATCTGGTTCACGTCGCCGACCCCGATGGTCACGACCTCCCCGGCGCCGACCCGCCGGGGCAGCGCGGCCCCCAGCCGCACGGCGTGGCCGACGACGACCTTGACCGTGCGGAAGTTGGCGTCCATCCGCACCCGGGTCATCGTGCGGTGCCGCATGATGCTCAGCCAGGCGTTGAACGCGCCGACCGCGACCAGCACACCGGTCCACAGCGCCAGCGCGCCCAGGTCGCCCTTCTCCAGCCCTTCGTCCACCGCCTTGGCCATCAGATAGGGCGTCGCCGCGAGCAGCGCCATCCACACGCTGGCCAGCAGCGCCCCCGCCGCCGACCGCCCCGGCTGCCGCAGCACCAGCCACCACAGGTACCGCCAGCCGCCGCGACAGTCGGGCGTCCCCGGATCCTCGTACGCGTCGATCACCTGTCCCCCTGGCGGAGTGCTGACGTTGGGTGGTCGTGCGCGATCCTGGTCTGATGGGCGACATGGAAGGTTACCCAGTGTGAGGGTAGTTGACCATCGAATAAGCTTGCGTGGAATTGCGTCGGATCGCCTCTGTGCGACAGCGTCGTTCCCCACCGGTGCGTGGCCGCCGGCGTGTCACCCCGTTCCGTCGGCGGGCCGCCGCGGGGGTGGCGGGGGTGGCCGTGGTCGCCGGCTTCCCGTCAGCGTCGCACCGTGCGCGAGGGGTGGCCGGCGGTCCCTCTTCCAGGGCTTCGCCATGAGCAGCGGACCGAAGTGGGTCTACGGGTGTCCACCTGACCGTGGAGGGCACCGTACCGGGTCTCGACAACGACGCGTTCGTCGCCGCCGCCGAGGGCGCGAAGGTCAACTGCCCTGTCAGTCAGGCCCTGACGGGTACCACCATCACGCTCACCGCGGAGCTCGCCTGACAAAGACTTCCTCCCCTGCCTTGGGGTGTGGTCGGTCCACGCACCGCCACGCCCAAGGCCTTTTCTGGCTCACGAGTGGTTCCGGGCCGGTTCACTCCAGACGGCTGGGCAGCCCCCTCGGGTGCACTGCTCGCGGTATGCCCACAGCCACCGGCCGATCGCTGGTCACCTGCACTCTTGCCGACTCCCGCGTGCGGCCGAGTGAACTGGTGATGAAAGCACGATAGTTGCCGCCGTCGGCACTGGACTTCCTTCGGCCGCGGACGCCAGATCCGAGTGATGCCGGCCGGGGAGGCCCACAGGAGGCTCGTCGGCCAGGCCGTTCAGCCGGTCCCGCACGCAGCGGGTCCGCCGCCTGCTCAGCGTGTGCGCCTCGACGCCCGGCCGGTCGGCAACGACTCTGCTCGAAGCGCCGGTTGCGCGGTCCGGCACGATCGATCCCGGCACTGCCGGGCCAGCTGCCCGCGAAGGGGCCCGACGCCTGGCCCAGCGGGTCGGCGTTGCTCCGGAGGTCCACAAGGACGCCCGTACGCACGCTTCCGAATAACTGATCGTTTCAGAATGATCGCGAGAGCCGCCGCAGGCAGATGATCGAGCAGGCGAGTTCGAGGAGCCCCTGGTGAAGGTCTGCCCGGTGCTCGTA
>NZ_JOEV01000085.1 GCF_000721105.1 Streptomyces cellulosae | reverse complement strand
GTGCTGTGGAGCCCCGTGAGGGGGGCGGGAGGGTGTGTGAGGGGGCGAGGAGGACGGTTGACCCCTGTGCGGAGCACGAGCGTCAGGTCCGCCTCAGGTGTCTCGCGGCCCCGAACTCTGTCGCGGCCCCGAGCTCTCCCGGAGGATGAGGGCGGGTTCGGCCGGCACCGGCGCGGGTGCCTGCTGGTCGGTGTCGAGTTGGGTGCGCAGGAGTCCGAAGGCGGCGCGTCCCAGGCCCTGGAAGTCCATCCGGACCGTGGTGAGGGACGGTGTGATGAACGCGGAGTGCGGGGCGTCGTCGAAGCCGATGACGCTGACGTCCTCGGGGACCCGCCGGCCCGCGTGGTGCAGGGCCCGCAGGACACCGAGCGCGAGGTCGTCGTTGCCGCACAGGATCGCGGTGACGTCCTGGTTCCGGGCGAGCTTCTTCCCCGCGTCGTATCCGGCCTGGGCGTCCCAGCCCTTGCCGGACGGCGCGGGAGGGACGACGCCCGCCGCTTCGAGGGCTTGGCGCCAGCCCTCGGCGCGGGGTCCCGCCGAGCGCCGGGTGCCGGTCGAGGCGGGGATCGCCACGTAGTGCACGGTGTCGTGGCCGAGCGCGAGCAGGTGTGCGGTGGCGGCACGGGCCGCCTCGCGGTCGTCGGCCCACACCGCCGGGCGGTCGGGGGTCCTGCCGGGCGGCGGCGCCTCCACCACCGCCGCGCACGGCACATGCGCCGGTACGCGGTCCAGGGCGGCGGCGCCGACACGGTCGAACCCGATGACCACCAGGCCGCCACCGGTGTCGGCGGCCGCGGCGATCGTACGGTCCAGGTCGTCCTCGGGTGTCACGACCCGTACGCCGAGCGGGTAGCCGGCGGCGCGGGACGCCTCCTCCAGGCCCTGCAGGGTGGCCGCGTAGCCGTGGAGGACGGTGTTGGTCGTGAGGACGGTGACCGACCGGGTCACCCCGCTGGCCAGGGCGAACGCGGTGGCGTTGCGCCTGAATCCCAGGGTTTCGATGGCGGCCTGGACCCGTCGGCGGGTCTCCTCCCGGACGTTCGGGTGGCCGTTGATGACCCTCGAAACGGTCTGGTAGGAGACGCCTGCCGCCTGCGCGACATCGCGGATGCTGGCGGCCTTCTGCTGCCCCGGGTGGGGGTCGGCGTCGCTGCCGGAGGTTGTGTGACCGGTCACATGCATGCGAGGATTGTGAGCGGTCACAACGTGGGCGTCAAGAGACCGTAACGGGGGCTTTACCCTCCACACAGAGAGACCGAGGCGGCCCGAGCCCTCCCGACCAGCGTGAAGCCGCAGCTCAACGCCTGTACGAGAGCCGCAGGAACGAAATCCCAGAAGGGGAAAGTGCGTTGACCCGTGCCGTAGGAACAGTCGAGAGGTCCCGTATCTGGTCGCACCCGGCGCTCGGGCTGTACGCCGTCGTGGATGCCACCGGGTCGGTCAGGCTGGGCAGGCCCGGCCAGGACTGGGCCTGCCTGGTCCCCCTCGTCGAGGTCACCGCCACCGGCCACGGCCGCACCTGGTCGGGCGAGCGTTTCATCGACACGGCCATCGGTGACCGTCTGGCCTACCGCGACCACGAGACGGTCCGGGACGGGGACCGGGAGCGTACGACGATCCGGCTGGCGGACTCGGCGACGGGGCTGGTGGCGGAGGTGACCCTGGAAGCAGGGGCGGCCGCCGCATACCTGCGCGCACACGTGCGCCTGGTCAACGAGGGCACCGCGCCGCTCCGGCTGGAGAGCGTGACCACCCTGGCCCTGGGCGGCATCGCCGACGGCGACGGCGGCCTCGACGGCCTGACCCTGCACTGGGCGGACAACGACTGGCTCGCCGAGTGCCGCTGGCGGCAGTCCGCGTTCCGCGACCAGGTCGTCCCGCTGAGCCGTTCCGCCCACGGCCACGAGGGACGCGGCTGTTTCGAGCGCTACTCGCAGGGCAGTTGGTCGACCGGCCGCCACCTCCCGGTCGCCGCCCTGACCGACCCGGACGGCCGGGCCTGGCTCTGGCAGATCGAGTCGAGCGCGGGCTGGCGCTTCGAGACGGGCGAACGCGAGGGCGCCGCCTACGTCGCCCTGTTCGGCCCGGACGACGCCCACCACCAGTGGCACCACTCCCTGGCTCCCGGCGAGGAGTTCCGTACGGTCCCCGCCGTCCTCGTCCACACGGAGACCGGCGGCCTGGACGCGGCCTTCGGCGAACTCACCGACTACCGCCGCGCGATCCGCCGCCCGCACCCGGACCTCCGCACGCTCCCGGTGATCTACAACGACTACATGAACACCCTCATGGGCGACCCCACCACGGAACGGCTCCTGCCCCTCATCGAGGCGGCGGGGGCGGCCGGCGCCGAGGTCTTCGTCATCGACGCGGGGTGGTACGACGACGACGCCCAGGGCTGGTGGGACGCCGTCGGCGCGTGGGACGCGGCGCCCAACCGTTTCCCGGGCGGCATCCAGGAGGTCCTGGACGCCATCAGAGGACACGGCATGACCCCGGGTCTCTGGCTGGAACCCGAGGTCGTCGGCGTCCGCAGCCCGCTCGCCCACACGCTGCCGCCCGAGGCGTTCTTCCGGCGCGGCGGTGTGCGCGTCACGGAACACGGCCGGCACCACCTGGACCTGCGCCACCCGGCCGCCCGCGCCCACCTCGACGAGGTCGTGGACCGGCTGGTCGGCGAGTGGGGCGTCGGTTACCTCAAACTCGACTACAACATCAACATCGGCCCCGGTACGGAGGCCGGCCCCGAGAGCGCGGGCGCCGGCCTGCTCGGGCACCACCGCGCCCACCTGGACTGGCTGAACTCCCTGCTCGACCGCCACCCCCACCTCGTCCTGGAGAACTGCGGCTCGGGCGGCCTGCGCATGGACTACGCGCAACTGGCGGTGACCCAGCTGCAGTCCACCAGCGACCAGCAGGACCCCCTGCGCTACCCGCCCATCGCCGCCGCGGCCGCCACCGCCGCGACCCCCGAACAGGCCGCGATCTGGGCCTACCCCCAGCCGGACCAGACCCTCGACGAGATCGCCTTCACCCTCACCGGCCCTCTCCTCGGCCGTATCCACCTCTCCGGCTTCCTCAACCTGATGACCGACGAGCAGTTCGCCCTGGTCCGTTCGGCGATCTCCGTCTACAAGGACATCCGCCCGGAGATCACCGCCACGCACCCGTTCTGGCCTCTGGGCCTCCCCTCCTGGGAGGACCCCTGGATCGCCCATGGCCTGCGCGGCCAGAACTCCACGTTCCTCACACTCTGGAGACGGGACGGGAGCGGCGGCCCAACCCGCACCCTCACCCTCCCCCACCTCCGCGGCACCCGCCTGCACCCCACGGTCCTCCACCCCACGGTCCTCCACCCCACGGCCACGGAGGCCACGGCGGCCACCGCGGAGTGGGATCCGGCCACCGGGAACCTCACCGTGTCCCTGCCCCGCCCCGACAGCGCGGTGCTGCTCCGGTTGAGCCCCGCTTAGGGCAGACGCGTCGACGCGAACCGAGTCGGTGTGGTGACAGTGAGCGGCGCCCTGACCGGCCGCGCGTGGCGTACGGCGTTCAGGAGGCTGTCCCAGGACTGCTGGAACCTCTCGATCCCTTCGGTCTCCAGGACGTGTTCGACATTGCGGTGGGAGATCCCCAGGCCGGCGAGCGCGTCGAAGTCGGAACGGGCCTGCCGGTAGGTCCCGGCGATGGTGTTACCGGTGATCTCGCCGTGGTCGGCCACGGCGTCCAGGGTGGCCTCCGTCATGGTGTTGACCGTGCCCGGTGCGACCAGTTCGGTGACGTAGCGGGTGTCGGGGTACGAGGGGTCCTTGACGCCCGTCGAGGCCCACAGCGGACGCTGCTTGTTCGCCCTGGCCCGGTCCAGGGCGGCCCAGCGGCTTTCGTCGGAGGGCCGGGACGATCCGCCCGGTCCCTCGGCGGGGCCGAACACCTCCTCGTAAGCCTGATAGGCGAGGCGGGCGTTGGCCAGGGCTGCTGTGCCGCGGGCCGCCTTGGCCTCGGGGGTGCCGATGGCGTCGAGGCGCTTGTCGACCTCGGTGTCGACGCGGGACACGAAGAAGGAGGCCACGGAGTGGATCCGGGAGAGGTCCAGGCCGCGCTCCCTGGCCTTCTCCAGGCCGGCGAGGTAGGCGTCCATGACCTCGCGGTGGCGCTCCACCGAGAAGACCAACGTGACGTTGACGCTGATCCCGAGGCCGATGACCTCGGTGATCGCCGGGATGCCGGCGCGGGTGGCCGGGATCTTGATCAGCGTGTTGGGGCGTTCCACCAGCCAGGCCAGCTGCTTGGCCTCGGCGACGGTCGCGTCCGTTCCGTGCGCGAGCCGCGGGTCGACCTCGATGGAGACCCAGCCGTCACGGCCGCCGGTGGCGTCGAACACCGGGCGCAGGACGTCCGCCGCGTTCCGGACGTCCGCCGTGGTGATCATGCGGACCGCCTCGGAGACCGTCACACCGCGCAGCTTCAGTTCGCGGATCTGGTCCGCGTAGTCGTCACCCCTGCCGACCGCCTGCTCGAAGATCGTGGGGTTGGTGGTCACGCCGACCACGTGCTTGCGCTCGACGAGTTCGGCGAGGTTGCCGGACGTGATCCGCTTGCGGGACAGGTCGTCCAGCCAGATCGCGACGCCTTCGTCGGAGAGGCGCTTGAGTGCGTTGTCGGTCACGGAAGTCATGGCTCCACTGGGGCTCGCGTCGCGGTTGCCGGTCCGGTCGGGTCCGGTTCGGTCGGGTCCGGTCCGATCGTGTCCGGGGCGGCCGGGTCCGGTCGGGGGCGGCCCGGTCCGGCGCGGTCCGGTCGGGTCGGGTCCGGTCGAGTCCGGTCGGGTCGGGTCCGGTCGAGTCCGGCCCGGGGCGGTCCGGGGCGGTCCGGGGCGGTCCGGGGCGAGGGTCTCTCGTCAGGCCGTGGCAGGTCCCTCCCGCCGGGGAGGAGCGGGAGGGACCTGCGAGGGCCGGCGGTGCCGCCTACTTGCCCCACAGCTTCCGGTACGCCTCGCGGTATCCCTTCGGGTCCCAGGAGGAGCCGCCGCCGCTGTTGGCCGCCGTCGTGATGTGCACCGGCGCGATGTAGCCGCTGGCGGGCTTGCCGGCGAAGGCGCGGTTGAACTCGTCGACCATCTGCCAGCCCTGCTCGGACAGCGGCTCGGGCACGGTGGCCGCCTGGAACTGCTTGCTGTTGATGCGCTGGAACGCCGAGGGGTCGCCGTCGCCCGCGCCGATGTTGAACGGGGCGCCGTCACCCTGCTTGCCGCCCGACCGCAGCGCGGGCGCCGCGTCGGCGAAGTACAGGTCGTTGATGGCCACCGAGTGCGTCCACTTGGTGCCGAAGCGGGACAGCAGCGCGGAGACCTCCTGCGGGGTGCGGCTGCTGGCGTCGGCTATCGGGATGTTGGACGTGGACAGCAGCTTGATGTCGGAGCAGGTGGCGAGTTCCTTCTCGATCAGGTCCGACTTGCCCTTGGCGAACGGGATGGACGCGTCGGTGAAGACCACCACGCCCGCCCTGCCGTTGGACTGGCTGACGACCCAGTCGGCGCTGACCTTCGCGACCTCCTCGACCTTGGTGGTGATGTTGCTGAAGAGCTTCGGGTCAGTGCTGGGTCCGGGGGTGCCCACGGCGTGCCAGCCGATGAGCGGGATACCGGCGGCGTTCGCCTGGGCGACCTGCGTGGCCGTCGACTTGGGGTCGAAGCCGGACAGGACGATGCCGTCGGGCTTCACCGCGACGGCCTGGCTGACGGCGGCCTGGATGCCGGCCGGGGTGCCCTGGCCGTCGATGACCCTCACCTTCCAGCCGATGGCCTTGGCCGCCTCCTTCACGCCTTCGGCGGCTCCCGCGACACCGGGGTTGGTCATGCTCTGGGCGACGTAGACGATCGTCTTGCCGGCCACCGCCCGGGGACCTGTGGTGGGACCGCCCCAGGGGGCGTCGACTGCCTCCGCGTCGGCGACCGCCTTCTTGGCCTTCGCCAGGACGGCCGGGCAGCCGGCCTTCGAGGACCCGCCGACGGCGGCGGAGCCGCCGCTGTCCGAGCCCCGGCTGCAGCCGGCGACGGAAGCGGTCACCACAGCCAGGGCGGCCACGGCTCTGAGGGTTGCCTTGCGGGTCGGGTGGTACGACACAGCGGTGCTCCTTGAGGACGTACGGCAGGCGGGCGGGAAGGCCCGAAGACGAGGGACACGCAGACGGGGAACGAGGAGGACGCGGAGACCCGGAGGTCCGGAGGTCCGGACGGAGGTCCGGAGGTCCGGACGGAGGTCCGGAGGTCCGGACGGAGGTCCGGAGGTCCGGACGGAGGTCCGGAGGTCCGGAAACCCAGAAGGGGAAGAGGAGAAGGGGAGCAGTGAGCCGTCAGGCGGTCACGGTGTGCTCGGTGCGTCGCTGCCGGGAGCACCGGTGGCCGGCGCGGTGACGGCGGCCGCCTCGGCGGTGGGCGTCGGCTGCGTCGGCGCGGGGTCGGTCGGGGGTTCCGTCGCGGGCGTGGATGTCGCGGGCGAGGACAGTGAGCGGCGGGTCGCGGTGGCGCCGGCGCGCAGGCGGCGGCGGGCGGACCAGCCGGCCAGGCCGACCGCGAGGAGCAGGGTGCCGCCGTTGAACAGGGGGGTGGCCCAGAACTCGGCGCCGAGTTGGCCGATGCCCGCCAGTCCGATGGCGAGGATGGTGACGGCGACGACGGTTCCGGCGGCGTTGGCGCGGCCCGGTTTGATGGCGGTGGAGCCGAGCAGGGCGCCGACGAACGCGGGCAGCAGGTAGTCCATGCCGACGCTCGGGTTGCCGATCTGCTGCTGCGCGGCGAGCAGGACGCCAGCGAAGCCGACGACGAGTCCGGACCCGGCGAAGGCGTAGATGCCGTACCGGCGGGTGGGGATGCCGACGAGGTCGGCGGCGCGGGCGTTGGAGCCGATGACGTACAGGTAGCGGCCGAGCGGCAGGCGTTCCAGCAGCAGCCACAGCAGTACGGCGAGGGCGAGGACGTAGAAGGCGGGGACGGGCAGGCCGAGGAACTTGGAGTCGTACAGGTCGGTGAAGGCCGGCGGCAGGCCGTGGGGGCCGGGCACGATCCGGGCGCCGTCGGTGATCCAGCCGGTGCAGGCATACAGGAGGCTGCCGGTGCCGAGAGTGGCGATGAAGGAGTCGATCTTGGCGAACTCCACGATCAGACCGTTGATTACGCCGACGATGCCGCCGCCGACGATGACGACGACGCAGGCCATCGGCCAGGGCCAGCCGCTGTTCACGATGAGCTGCATGGCCAGGACGTGGGCGAAGCCGAGGCCGTAGCCGACGGAGAGGTCGAACTTGCCGGTGACGATGGGGATCATCGCGCCGAGCGCGAGGATCGCGGGGATCGACTGGTTGGACAGGATCGAGGAGGCGTTGTCCATCGTCGGGAAGGTGTCCGGCAGGGCCAGCGCGAAGACGACGAACAGCAGGGCGGTCAGGCCGAGGAGGCCATAGGTGCCGATCAGGTGACCGCCGCGCAGCCGGGCGGTGACCGAGCCGCTGTCCGCGCCCTTGTCGGCGCCGCCGGGTGGCTGCTCGCGCGACCCGCGGGGCGTTCCGTCGCCGGCGCCGTCCCCGGCGGACCCGTCCCGCTGGGCGCTCTTGCCTCGGTCGGCCTGCCGACGGGCGGAATCGGTCTCGGTGGCCATCAGTTGTCCGCCGTTCCGGTCAGCGCCGGCATGGCCGACGCGGCGTGGGTGAGTTCGGTGACGGTGAGGGCCTCACCGCTGAGTTCGGCGGTCACGGTGCCCCGTACGAAGACCAGGGCGCGGTGGCACACGTCGGCGACTTCCTCGAAGTCGGTGGAGATGAGGAGGACCGCGAGTCCTTGGGCGAGCGCGTCGTCGAGCAGGCGGTAGATCTCCGCCTTGGCGCCCACGTCGACTCCCGAGGTCGGTTCCTCAAGGATCACGACGCGCCTGCTCAGCCGCAGCCAGCGGCCGATCATGACCTTCTGCTGGTTGCCGCCGGAGAGGGTCGCGATGGGGGCCTCGGAGTTGGTGGGCCGTACGCCGAACCGCTCGACCAGCGAGGCCGCTTTCGCGCGCTCGCGGGACGGGCTGATCCAGCGCCACGGGGAGCGGCTGTCGGCGCGCGGGTTGGCCAGGAAGTTCTCCCGTACGGTGAGTTCGAGGGCGCAGCCCTCCTCCTGGCGGTTGCTGGTGACGAAGCCGATCCCGGCGTCGACGGCCGCGGCGGTCGAGGCCGGCCGGTACGGCCTGCCGTCGAGGAGTGCCTCGCCGTCCTGGATCGGCCGGGATCCGGCGAGGGCACGTCCGAGGTCCATGTGCCCGGCGCCGGTGAGGCCGACCATGCCGAGCACCTCCCCCGCGCGCAGGTCCAGGTCGACGGGGCCCGCGCCGTCCGTGGTGACGCCGGTGAGACGCAGCACGGTCGGGGCCTCGCCGCCGCGGGTCCTGGGGCCGGGCTCCGGGCGGTGGCTCTCCGGTTCGTGGCCGACGATGTCGCGCACGATGCGGTCGGGGCCGTGGTCGGCGAGGCGGCCCTCGCTGATGAGGCGGCCGTCGCGCAGGACCGCGAAGCTGTCGGCGACCTGGTAGACCTCGTCGAGCCGGTGGCTGACGTAGATGATGCCGTGGCCGCGGTCGCGCAGGGTGTGCAGGACCTCGAAGAGGCGGGCGCAGTCGGCGGCGGGCAGGCTCGCGGTGGGTTCGTCGAGGACGATCAGCCGGGCCCGGGTGGACAGGGCGCGGGCGATGGCGACGAGGGACCGTTCGGCGCGGGTGAGGTCGGCGACGGCGGCGTCCGGGTCGAGGTGGCCGGCGACGATGTCCAGCGCCTCGGTGCTGCGCTCGCGGACCTGCCGCCAGGAGACGAGCCCCGCGCGGCGCGGGTAGCCGGTGCCGAGGGCGATGTTCTCGGCGACCGTCATCCACTCGATCAGACCGAGGTCCTGGTGGATGAAGGACATCTCCGCCGAGGCGGTGTCGGTGCCGAGGGGGTGACCGGCGACGGTGACCTCGCCCTGGTCGGCCCGGTAGATCCCGGCGAGGATCTTGATAAGGGTGGATTTTCCCGCCCCATTGTGACCCAATAGGGCGACGACGCTGCCCGAGTGGATGTCGAGGTCGACATCGGCGAGAGCGAGGGTGCCGCCGAACCGCTTGCGCAGCCCGCGGATGCTCACCAGGGGGTGGCCGGAGTCCTGGGGGCCGGCCGACGGGCCGGGGGCGGACGGGCCGGGGACCGGATCGGACGCGGTGTCGGATGCGGCATCGGCCACGTCGGGTACGTCGGCTTTTGCAGCTGTGCCAGCCGTGTCGGCTGTGTCATCGGGAGCGTCATGCACGGGCTTCTCCGAAGGATCTGCCAGCCGAGGGCCACTCCATCGGCTTGACCAGCATCCTGTACACCTCCCAGCATCTTGGTCAATAGCCCCGTTGGGATTTATTGCCCCAAAGTTACGGCGGCCGTACGGAAAGATCTCCGTACGGCCGCCGTGAAACAGCACCGAGTTGCACCGAGTGGTGCCGGGAGGGCCGCCGACCGGCCCCGGCGTCAGCTCCTGCCGGCCGGCGCCCCCTGCGGCAGCATCGGGTTCTCCAGCCCCGCCGCTATGACCCGCAGGTCCTTCAGCAGCGCCTCGCGGAACTCGTCGTCGAGGCGGGCCTTGAGGACGGTGACACTGATCGCGAACGGCGCCGAGTCCGTGCGGAAGCCGTTGACCGGCACGGACAGGCAGAGGATGCCCGCCGTGGTCTCCTCGTCGTCGATCGCGTAGCCGCGCTCCCTGGTCTCGGCCAGGTCCGCCATCAGGGCCGGCACCGAGGTGATGGACCGCTCGCTGAGCGCGGGCAGGGCACGGCCGCGCAGCCGGTCCTCGGCCACCGCCGGGTCCAGCGTGGACAGGATGGCCTTGCCGGTGGCCGTGCAGTTGGCGGGGAAGCGGTCGCCGATGTTGGCGGTCAGTCGCAACGGCTGCGTGCCGTCGTAACGCCCCAGGTAGAGGACGTCCAGGCCGTCGAGTACGGCGACCCGGGCGGTCTCCCGGGAGATGTGGGAGCTGCGCCGGCACAGTTCGTAGAAGTCACGCAGCTGATCGACGGTGTTCAGGTACCGCCCGCCGAGTTCGACGAGCTTGCGCCCGAGACTGAAGCCGGAGCCGTTGCGCGCGATCATGCCGGCCGCCTCCAGCGAGGCGCACAGATTGCCCGTCGAGGACTTCGGCAGGTCCAGGGCGCGCGCGAGCTCACTCACCGACAGCGGGCGGCCCTCCGCCTCACCGAGTGCGTCGAGGATCGCCACGGCCCGCGTCACGGCGGGGACGAGACTGCCCGGATCACTTGCGCTCACCAGTATCTCCACCCATCATTCTGTTCGTCGTTCAGCATTTTGGTTATTGTCCCTCGTGTGCCCCCGAACGACAATGCCGTCGGCGCACGCTTTGCCGTCGAGATTCTCCGCTTCCCTTCGGTCCACTCGACCGTAGCGCGACCTCTGGGGGCCGGCCGACGACACCCTCCGAGCCTTGGAGCGTTGAACAGCAGATGACCAGCAACCCGCATGATCCGCCTCCCAACGGTCCCCCGATGTCCCGCGAGGACTTCGACGCGCTCTTCGACGAGCTGAGCACCTGGGGCCGGTGGGCCCCGGCCGACGCCGACCGCGGCGCCTGGAACCGGGTCACCCCCGAGCACGCACGGCGCGCCGCCACCCTGGTCCGCACCGGCACCACCGTCCCCACGGCCCTGCCCTGGAACACGGTGCCCGGCCCGGACAACGGCAAGCCCGCTCTCCACTACATGTCCGACCTCGGCGACGTCGAGGCCCCCGAACCGTCCTGCCACAAGGATTTCATCGCCGTCGACTACCACGGCAAGGGCGTCAGCCACCTCGACGCGCTCTCCCACATCGCCTACCGCGGACAGCTCTACGACGGCCGCACCGCACGCGAGGTCGTCGACTCGGGCGGCGCCCGCTTCGGCGCGGTCTCCGCGCTCGGCCCGCTCGTCACCAAGGGCGTCCTGCTCGACCTGCCCGCCGTGCTGGGCACCGACTGGCTGGAGCCCGGCCGGGCCGTGCGCGCCGAGGACGTCGCCGCCGCCGAGAAGGCCCTCGGCGTCACCGTCGGCGAGGGCGACGCGGTGCTGCTGCGCTCCGGCCACTTCCGGCGCCGCGCCGAACTCGGCGCCTGGAACCCGGACAACGCCAGCGCCGGCTTCCACGTGGACGCCATGCCCCTGTTCGCCGAGCGCGGGATCGCACTGCTCGGCGGCGACGGCGACAGTGACGTACGGCCCTCCCCGGTCGAGGGGCTGCACTCCCCCGTGCACGCCCTCGCGATCACCGCCATGGGCGTGCCGCTGCTGGACAACCTCGACCTCGAACCGCTCTCCGCAGCCTGCGCGCAGGCCGGCCGCTACGAGTTCCTGTTCGTCGTGGCCCCGCTGAACGTCCCCGGCGGCACGGGTTCGCCCGTCAACCCGATCGCGGTGCTGTGATGGGTACCGCATCGGGCCCGGGGTCCTCGGCGTCAGGCGCGGGGTTCAGGGTCGGCGTCAGCCGGGACTTCCTGGACGCGGACGGCCGCAACGTGTGGGGCGACATCCGGCTCGGCGACCTCGACGCCGCCGGGGTCGACTGGCACTACCTGCCGCGCGACACCGCGGAACTCCTCGGGAGCGACGTCGACGGCCTGGACGCCGTCCTGTTCGCCGGCCCCGCCGTCACGGCACGCACCTTCGAGGGCGCCGTCCGCCCACCGCTGCTCTTCGCCCGCTTCGGCGTCGGCTACGACGCCGTCGACCTCGACGCGTGCACCCGCAACGGCGCCCTGGTGACGATCACCCCGGACGGCGCCCGGCGCCCGGTCGCCACCGCCGCCCTCACCCTGCTGCTGTCCGTGCTGCACAACGTGACCGCCAAGGACCGGCTGGTGCGGGAGGGCCGCTGGGCGGAGAAGGAACAGTGGATGGGCCTCGGGCTCACCGGCCGCCGCATAGGACTGATCGGGCTCGGCAACACGGCCCGTGACCTGGTCGGACTGCTCCGCCCGTTCGAGGTCGACCTCGTGGCGTACGACCCGTACTGCCCACCGGAGACCGCGGCCGCGCTCGGCGTCGGACTGGCGGACGTCGACACCGTGATGGCTCAGGCCGACGCCGTGATCGTGATGTGCGCGCTGACGGAGGAGACCCGCCATCTCGTCGACGCGCGGCGGCTGGCCCTGATGAAGCCCACAGCGGTGCTCCTCAATGTGGCCCGCGGACCCATCGTGGACGAGGCCGCGCTGATCGAAGCGCTGCGGATCCGTCGGATCAGGGGCGCCGGACTCGACGTGTTCGAGAGCGAGCCGCCCGCCCCCGACAACCCGTTGCTGGGCATGGACAACGTCGTGCTCAGCCCGCACGCCCTGGCCTGGACCGACGAGATGTCCGCCGGGAACGGCGGCAGCGCGGTCCGGGCCGTACTGGAGGTGGCGGCGGGCCGCGTACCGCCCTTCGTCGTCAACCGGGATGTGCTCGGGAGTCCTCAACTGGCCGAAAAACTCGCCGAGTTGACGGCACGTCCGGACGCCCCGGCGGGAGCCGGCGCGTGAACGGGACCGGACCCATGGGCACCGTCGGCTTCGTGGGGCTCGGGGCGATGGGGCTGCCCATGGCGGTGAACCTCGCCCGGGCCGGATTCGACGTCCTCGCCTGGAACCGCGGCAGGCCCCCGCTGGAGGCCGCCGCGGCCGCCGGCTGTCGCACCGCCGCCGGCCCGGAGCAGGTGGCGGCCGCCGCACCGGTCGTCCTCACCATGCTCCCCGACCTCCCCCAGGTGATCGAACTGCTGGACGGCCCGGGCGGACTGCGCTCCGGTCGGCCGGTCATGGACACCCTGGTGGTGATGGGCACCGTCTCCCCCGTCGCGGTGCGCGCCCTCGCGGAGAGGCTGCTCCCGCAGGGGATCACGGTCGTCGACGCTCCCGTCAGCGGCGGGGTGACCGGCGCCCGCGAGGCCGGTCTGTCGATCATGGCCGGGGGCCCGGTCGAGGCGGTCGCACGGGTCCGCCCGTATCTGGAGGCGATGGGCTCGACCGTACGGCGGATGGGTGACACCGGCGCCGGCTCGCTCGCCAAGGCGTGCAACCAACTCGTCGTCGCCGGAACCCTGGTCGCGCTCGCCGAGGCCGTACTGCTCGGCGAACGCGGCGGCCTCGACCCCGCCGCGCTGCTCGACGTACTGGCCGGCGGCCTCGCCTCCTCCGAGGTGCTGACACAGAAACGTCACCACCTGGCCGAGGGCGACTTCAGCCCGTCCGGCCCGGCCCGCTACCTCCACAAGGACCTCGGGTTCGTCCTGGACAGCGCCGACGACGAAGGTGTCACGCTGCCGCTCTCCACCACCGTCGCCGGCCTGTACGCGGCCATCGAGGCACAGGGCCTGGGCGACCTGGACAACAGCGTCGTCCTCGGCCTGCTGCGCGACGGCTCGCCCCACTCCCCCGCTCCTCCCTGATTCACCCCACGAAGGGCTGAAGACACATGCAGGCTCCGTGGGAGAAGGAGCGGCGTTCGGTGCGTGCGATCGCCGTGCGGCGTGGAGGGTCATGTGGCGGAGCCACCTGGCCCTTCGCGCCGTGCGGTGAGCGGGCGTGCCGGGCGTCGCGACGCCGCGGAGATCCATCAGAAGGGCCCTAGGTGCTCGCCTCCTGGCGGCACGGCACGGTCGTCCGCTCCTGGCTGCTCGACCTCCTGGCGCGGGCCCTGGACCAGGACCCGGGCCCGGCCACCCTCGCCGGCCGCGTCGACGACTCCGGCGAGGGCCGCTGGGCGGTCGAGGAGGCGGTACGTCGGTCCGTGTCCGCCCCCGCCATGTCCGCGGCCCGTGCCCGCCGGCGCCCGGGGACGGGGGCGCGGGCGCAGGTGTGGTCATGGCCGGGCAGAGCTGACCGGCGGTCGGCGGCCGCGGATGACCGCAGTCTCACCTCAACCCCTTACGCCCGCCCTTACCGGGGAGCAGCCGCCAACCCCTGCACCGCGCCCAGGAGTTGATACAGCTGTTCGCCGAGTTCCCGCGTCTCTGCCAGCCGCCGCACCGCCGTCCGGTCGGGGGTCACGGTGCGGTGGGCGCGGGCACCCGGCACCGGCGCGGTCAGCGAGGGCAGGGCACCGAGCGCGTGCCGGGCCAGCAGCGCGGCACCGAAGCCCGAGCCCGCGGCGTCGTCGGTGATCTCCAACGGCATGTCGAGCGCGGCGGCGACGATCTCCGCCCACAGGATGGAACGCAGCGCGCCCCCGGTGGCCCGTACCGAGGTGATCGGGGCGTCTGCGGCGAGCAAGGAGTCGCGTACGAGGGCGAGTTGCCGTCCGACACCCTCGATCATGGCCCGGGTCATGTGGGCCCTGCCGTGTCCGCGGCGCAGCCCGATCAGGGCGCCGCGCGCGTCCGGGTCCCACCAGGGTGCGCGCTCCCCGAGCAGGTAGGGCAGGGCGATCAGGCCCTCCGAGCCCGGCTCCACCTGGGCCGCCTCCTTCAGCAGGTCGCCGACGTCGACGCCGCCGAAGGACTCGGCCGCCCACTGGGCGACGACCCCGGCGTTGCTGACCGCCCCGCCGAGCACCCACAGCCCGTCGGTGAGGTAGTAGCAGAACACCCGGCAGCGTTCGTCCACGCCCGGCCGGTCACGTACGACGCGGAGGGCGCCGCTGGTGCCGAGGGACAGCGCGGCGGTGGCCGGCGCGGTGGCCCCGACGGCGAGATTGGCCAGCGGGCCGTCTCCGGCGCCCGCGACCACGGGCAGTCCGGCGGGCAGCCCCAGCGCGGCGGCGGCTTCCGGGAGCAGCGTGAACACGGCGGTCGGCGGCACCAGTTCGGGCAGCCGGTCGGCGCTCACCCCGGTGACGTCCAGGGCGGGGCCGTGCCATCGGGTGGTGCGCATGTCGAGCAGGCCGGTGGCGGAGGCGCAGGACAGGTCGGTGACCAGCCTGCCCGTGAACCGGGAGAGGACGTAGTCCTTCAGACCGCACCAGGCGGCCGTACGCCGGACGAGTTCCGGCTCGTGCGCCGTGAACCAGGCGAGCTTGGTGAGCGGGGCCATGGAGTGCACGGGGGTTCCGGTCGCCCGGTGCAGGGCGTCGGCGCCGCCGGCTGCCCGCAGACGTCCGGCGATGTCGGCGGCCCGGGTGTCCGCCCAGCTCAGCGCTGGGGTGAGCGGTTCGCCGGAGGAATCCAGGGCGAGCAGGGTGTGCAGGGCCGCACTGAAGGAGAGGGCGACGACCGTGAGTCCGCGCCCGGCACAGATCCCGGCGCTCTCCAGGACCGCGCCTCTCACTCCGGCCAGCACCGTGTCCGGGTCGTGGACGGCCTCCCCGTGCCGCCCGGTGCGCAGGGGTGCGGGACGTTCGACGGTCGAGACCACCCGGCAGGCACCGTCCACCGCGACCACCTTGGTGGCGGTGGTGCCCAGATCTATCCCGAGCACTACCTGGGTTTCGTCCTTCGTCACCGTCTTGGTCTCCGTTCCGTCCCGACGGACGTGGGGGCACGACGTACATCCGCGAACGCCGAGGACCGTAACAGTATGTGGAATCCAAACCAATATGTTGGACATAGAACGGCCTGAAGGGCATCACTACACCGCTAAGCACAGTATGTTGTTCTCGTTACAGCATTTGGTTCAGAAGGTAGGTCAGAGTGACAGGACATCCGGAGGTGGGGGTCGCCGGGCTCGGAGTCATGGGGTCGGCCATCGCCCGCAGGCTGCTGGAGCGCCGGCGCACCGTGCGGGTCTACGACGTCCGGCAGGACGCGATGGCGGAACTCGCCGGGGACGGGGCGGAACCGGTGGACTCGGCGGCACTGCTCGCTTCCTCCTCTTCCTCCTCCGCCACGGTGATCCTGTCGCTCAACACCGCCGACATCGTCGAACAGGTGGTCTTCGGCCCCGAAGGGGTCCTCACCGCCGCGCCCGAGGGCGTCCTCGTCATCGACATGTCCAGCATCGATCCCGGCCGCACCCGCGCCTTCGCCGCACGCGCCGCGAAGCTCGGCGCCGGCTGGGTCGACGCTCCCTTGTCGGGCGGTGTACCGGGTGCGGAACGCGGTGAGTTGACGCTGATGCTCGGCGGCGAGGAGGAGGACGTGGAACGGGCGCTGCCCGTGCTCGACGCGCTCTCCTCCCGCCTCACCCACATCGGCCCGCCCGGCTCGGGACAGCTGGTCAAGTCCGTCAACCAGGTGCTGGTCGGCTGCGGATTCGCCGCCCTCGCCGAGGCCGCCGCCCTGGTGCGGGCGGCCGGTCTGCCACCCCGGCAGGTACGGGCGGCGCTCACCGGGGGCAGGGCCGACTCGGTGCTCCTCCAGGAGTTCTTCCTCAAGTTCGCCGAAGTCGACCTCACGCCCACCGGACGGGTCAGCAACATGGTCAAGGACCTGGAGGCGGCCCGCGACTACGCGCGCTCGGCGGGAGTCCCGCTCCCGGTCACCACCGCCGTCTCCGAACTGCACCGCTGGCTCGCCGCCGCGGGCCACGGCGACGCCGACAACGCCGCGCTCATGCACTACTACGGATCCGTTCCGACGGGAGACCACTCATGACGGCCAAGGGCCCCGCGCTGTTCGACCTCTCCGGGCGGCTGGCCCTGGTCACCGGTTCCAGCAAGGGCATCGGAGCCGCCCTGGCGGCGGGACTGGCCGAGGCGGGCGCCGAACTCGTGCTCAACGGCCGCGACCCCGAGGCCCTGGAACGGGCCCGCGCCGACCTCGCCGCCCGCACCGGGACCACGGTGCACGCCGTGCCCTTCGACGTCACCGACGAGGCGGCCGTGCAGGCGGGCGTCCAGCAGATCGAGGACCGGCTCGGCCCGCTGGACATCCTGGTCAACAACACCGGCGTACAGCACCGCGAACCGCTCCTCGAGGTCTTGGCCGTGAACTTCGAGCGGGTCCTGCACACCAACCTCACCAGCGCCTTCCTGGTCGGCCGGGCGGTGGCCGCGGGCATGGTCGGGCGCGGCCACGGAAAGATCGTCAACATCTGTTCCGTACAGACCTGGCTCGCCCGCCCCGGCATCGCCGCCTACGCGGCGTCCAAGGGCGGCCTCGCGATGCTGACCCGGGGCATGTGCGCGGAGTGGGCCGGCTCGGGGCTGACGGTCAACGGCCTGGCACCCGGCTACGTGGTCACCGAACTCACCCGTCCCCTCGTCGACGACCCGGCCTTCGACTCCTGGATCCGGGGCCGCACCCCGGCCGGTCGCTGGGCCTCTGTCGAGGATCTCGTCGGAACGCTGGTGTGGCTCGCCGCCCCCGCGTCGGACTTCGTCAACGGCCAGGTGATCGCCGTCGACGGCGGCCTGACCGCGGTCATCTGAGAAGGACCGAGCACATGAACTCATCGAACTCATCAAAGCCAGCAAAATCATCGATTTCATCGATCTCACCGACGATGCGAGCGGTCGTGGCCCGTGGGGCGGGCGACCTGCGCCTGGAGGAACGACCGGTGCCGCAGCCGGGCCCCGGCGAGGTGGCGGTCGACATCCGCTACGGCGGGATCTGCGGCTCCGACCTGCACTACTGGCGGCACGGCGCGGTCGGCGAGTTCCGGCTGCGCGAACCGCTCGTCCTGGGCCACGAGATCGTCGGCCGGGTACGCGCGGCGGGCCCCGGCACACAGGCCCCTCCGCCCGGGACCCCGGTGGCCGTACACCCGCTGGCCTCCTGCGGCAGATGCCGCCAGTGCCGCGCCGGGCGGCGCAACACCTGCCTGGACACCGGCTATCTGGGCAGCGCCGCCCGCAACCCGCACGTCCAGGGCGGCTTCGCGGAGGTCCTGGTGGTGCCCGCGGACCGGGTACTGCCCCTCCCCGAGGGCCTGGACATGCGGCTCGCCGCGGTCGCCGAGCCCGCGGCGGTCGCCTGGCACGCGGTACGGCAGGCCGGCGACGTCCGCGGGAAGCGGGTCCTGGTCACCGGGGCCGGCCCGATCGGCTGCCTGGTGGTCGCGGCCCTGCGCGCCGCCGGCGCCGGTGAGATCACCGTGACCGACGTCCACGAGGCGCCGCTGGCCGTCGCGAAACAGGTGGGCGCCGACTCGACCGTCCGGGTGGGCGGTCCCTCGAGCGCCGACGACGTACTGGAGGAACTGGCGGCGGACATCGCCATCGAGTCCTCGGGCAACCCCGCCGGACTGCGCACCTGCGTGTACGGAGTGGACCGGGGCGGCCTGGTGGTGGGCCTCGGCCTGCTCCCGCCCGGGGACACCCCGGTGGCAGCGAACGCCGTGATCACGAGGGAGCTACGGCTGGTCGGCTCCTTCCGCTTCGACACCGAGCTCGCCGAGGTGCTCCGAGCGCTGGCCGACGGCCGCCTCCCGGTCGACCCGGTGGTGACGTCCGTACTCCCGGTGGCACGCACGGTCGAGGCCTTCGAACTGGCGGCGGACCCGGCGCGGTCGTGCAAGGTGCTGCTCGACTTCGCGGACCCGACGACGCCCTGACACGGACGGGCATGGGATACGACGGCCTGATGGCCCGGCGACCCCTCGCACCTGAGCCGCCGTCGGCTCGGTCGACGGCGGCGGCAGCGGTCATCCGGGGGCGGCTGTCATGTCCGGGTTGCCGTAGTAGGCGTCGGGGCCGTGTTTGCGGGTGTAGTGGCGGTCGAGGAGGTGGTCGGGTGGTGGGGCGATCGGGGAGAGGGTCATGGTGTGGAGGGCGATGTCGGCGACGGCCTCGCAGATGATGGCGTGTTCGAGGGACGTGCGGGCGGTGCTGCCCCAGGTGAAGGGGCCGTGGTGTGGGTGACGCCCCCGATGGACCCGAACGCCAGGTAGAGGCAGCGGTGGGTCTCGGTGTCGGTGGAGGGGCGCAGGTCACCGTCGACGACGGCGCCGTCGGACAGGCGAACGGTCACCAGGTGGTCGAGGGTGAGGTCCTCATACGGGACGCCGGAGGGCTTGATGACGAAGACCCCCGCCTCGCGGTCGACGCCGCTCACATTGCCCCAGGTCAGCGTCGCCAGGCCGACTTGGGGGATGGCCAGGTTCGCGTCCAGGACCTCTTGCCGCAGACCGGCGCGGACATGAGCGGTCATCGGTCGTTCGTCTCCTCGGATGCGGGGCACGGGCTTCACAGGGCCTGGGCGAGGCGGTGGTAGGCGGCGTTCCAGCGGACTTCCTTGGTGAACTGCTCGGTGGTGGTGTTCTCGTCGATGGTGAGCAGTTCGACGCCGGTCATGGCGGAGTAGCCGCTCAGCGTCTCGAGGTCCACGGCCGAGCTGAGCACGGTGTGGTGCGGAGCGCCGGCCAGCAGCCAGTTCTCGGCGGACTCCGCGAGGGAGGGGCGGGGCTTCCATACGGCGCGGGCGACCGGCAGACGGCGCAGGGGTTCGCTGGGGGCGATGACGTCGACGGCGTTGGCGGTCAGCCTGAACCGGTCCCCGAGGTCCGAGAGGCCGACAACGAGGGCGGCGCCGGGAGCGGCGTCGAAGACCAGGCGGACCGGGTCTTCGCGGCCGCCGATCGAGAGGGGATGGATCTCGCAGCGGGGACGGGCTGCGGCGATGGAGGGGCAGACCTCCAGCATGTGGGCGCCCAGGACACGCGGGGTGCCGGGGCCGAGGTGGTAGGTGTAGTCCTCCATGAAGCTGGTGCCGCCCGGCCGGCCCTGGCCCATCACCTTCATGGTGCGCAGCAGGGCG
>NZ_JOEV01000084.1 GCF_000721105.1 Streptomyces cellulosae | reverse complement strand
CGCGGGAGGGGTCCGGCCGTGCGTCGGCGTAGGGCGCGAGCAGGGCGTCGTACTCCTCGGTGTCCGTCACCAGCAGGCGCACCCCGGGCAGGTCCAGGCCCTTGAGCAGGGGGAGGTGTCTGTGTTCGGTGAGCAGGACGCGGCACTCGGTGTGCAGGATGTCGCGGGCCAGTTCGGGGCCGCGGCGGGTGGGGTTGATGCCGGCGACGGCGGCGCGGGCCAGGGCGGCCGCGCTCAGCCAGAGCGGGTACTCGGGGGTGTTGTCCAGCAGGACGCCGATGTGCGGGCCAGGTGGCAGCAGCTCCTCGAGGAGCGCGGCCCGGGCCGAGGCCCCCGCCGCCACCTCGTGGTGCGTGAGCGTCCGCTCCCCGCACCACAGCCCCGGCCGGTGGTCGTCCCACCGTGCCGCCACGAGCTCCGCCACCGTGCCGCTCCGACTGGACTCCATGGGCGCGCACGGTAGTTGACGTACCGTCAGATGTGGAGAGCGATGGCTACGGAATCAGGTTGCCCGTGGCGTCGAACATCGTGTGGGCCACGGCCATGAAACCGAGGCAGATCAGGATGATCACCGCGAAGAGCGTCAGCAGGCAGCCGGTGCCCGCCGCCAGCTTCCCGGGCGCCGGCGCCTTGGCGGTGGCCCGTTCGGGGCGCTCCGCCGCGTAGTGCACGGGGACGAAGTCACCCTCGACGATGGTGCCCGGGCCGCCCGTCTCGTCGAACCGGACGAGGCGGCCCTCGCGGGTGGCGAACTCGTAGACGTGGTGCAGTGTCGTCCTCACGGGCGTCTCACCGCCGCCGCTGGTCGTCGTGTACGTCCGCAGACAGCGTGCCTCCGCCGTCAGGCCGCTGCCCCAGGCACTGCTGATGTCCCGGGCCCGGCGGATCACGGTGAACGCGCTGAACGACACGAGACCGATCATGAGCAGCGGCACGACGTAGAAGAAGGCTTCCATGGTGTTCCCCCGGATCCGTACGCCGTCACGTACGGCGGCGTGAGGGGAACCTACCCGCGGGGAGTGCCGGTCGGCCTCAAGGAACCCTCAAGGTTCCGGCACTCCCCGAGCCTGGTCAGAAGGTGACGTCCGAGCAGGCGTAGAAGGCGTTGGTCGTGTCCGCGACCGTCCACACGGCGACGATGACGTGGTGGCCGCTCAGGCCGGACGGCAGGGTGCCGGAGTGGGAGAGCGTGGACGGGGGTCGCTGGCCGTTGTAGGGGACGGTCAGGAACGGGGTGAGGTTGAGGTCGGAGCGGGCCAGGTTGTGGTTCTGGTTCCAGCCCGGCTTGGTGACGTAGTACCTGAAGTCGGTGGTGGCGTGCATGGCGGTGAACTGCCAGCGGAACGTGTAGCTCTGGCCGCCGGTCACCCTGGTGGTGGGCCAGCCGCCGCCCGACGGGGTCTTCGGGCTGTCGAGCTGGGCGAAGCGGGTGTTGCCGCCGGAGCAGATCCGGCCGTCGGCCGGGCCGGAGCCGGGGAAGCCCTTGGGGCCCTCGACGCTCTGCGGCTCCCACTGGATGTCACCGCAGTTGGCCACCGAGCCGTTCTGACAGAGCTTCTGACGGCTTATGGGGAGGTCGGTGTAGCCGTGTCCGCTCGCGCCCGGGGACGAGAGCACCAGCGCTCCGGTCGTCGCGAGACCGAGCGCGGCGGCGTACCACTTGGTCTTTTTGCGCATGCTGCCGCTCCTGGAGAACGTGGGGGAAGTTCAGTGAGCTGTGCAGGTAGGTCTAGACCAAGTCCCAGATTATTGCGGTTACTTGAACATGTCCATACCAATCAGCAGCCCGCTTCCCCACGCCCCGAGCAGAACGCCACCGTCAGGTCCTTCACCAGCGCCTTGCGTTCGTAGTCGTCCAGTTCCACCAGTCCGCGCATGGTCAGCCGGGTCACCGTGTCCTCCACCGAGTCCACCACCGAGGTCAGCACGCTCGCCCGGTGCTGGGCGTCCAGCGCGGCGATCCGGCGGCGGTGCATCGCGGCGGCGACCTCGGGGGCGTACTCGACCCGCAGCGGCTGCACCGAGAACACCTCGATGCCGACCGGAGCCGCGTCCGCCGCGACCCGCCGGGTCAGCGCGTCCCCGGCGGCGTCGGCCGAGCCGCGTCCGGAGCCGGGCGCCTCCACCGGCACCCGGGCCAGGCCCGCCTCCACGCACTCGCGCAGGTACGTCTCGTGGTCCTCGACGCCCAGCGTGGCGCGCACGGTGTCCCGTACCCGCCACACCACCAGCACCGCGACCCGCAGCGCGACCCCGCTCGCGTCGGCGGCGTGCATCTCCTCGCCGCGCCAGTGCCGCAGCCGTACGTCCACCCGCCGACGCAGCAGCAGCGGGTTGACCCACAGCAGGCCGGTGCGCCGGACCGTGCCCCGGTAGCGGCCGAACAGGCCGAGCACCCAGGCCCGTCCGGTCCGGCCCCGGGCCAGCCCGCCGAAGCCGAACAGCCCGAGGGCGCCCGCCCCCGCGTACGCCGCCCACTGGACGGGACCGAGTCCGGCCGCCGCGGACCCCGGCAGCCCGAGGGCCTGCACCGCGAGGGGCGGCAGCACCCCTGCCCACCACGAGGTGGCCACCGTCCCGGCCACCCCGCAGGCACCGGCGAGCACGCCCGCCGCGCCGGGCAGCACCCGTGCGGGCTGCTCCTCCAGCTCGGGGTCGATTTCCGGAACGGGCCGGGGCGTGGGCGGCACGGGCCGTCGCAAGCGCGGCTGCTCGCCCGTTCCCTGACGGCGTGCCACGACCGTGGGCTCCAGCGGCACCGCCACCGTGTCCGGCTCGTCGCGGAACAGCAGATGGACGGGGATCTCGGTGGTCGCCTCGTTCTGGATGAGCCGGCCGGGTCGGGACGGACCTCCGGTCGGGCCCTCGGATTCGTCGGGGATGTGGGAAGTGGTCGTGCTCACGGGTGCCTCCAGCCTCCGCGCCAGGTGCGTCACAACAGGGGGTCACGGCGGGAAGCCGTGTCAACAGCAGAAAGCCGTGGCCGATGAAGAAGGCCGTGGTCGACTGCGGGAAACCAGGGTCAGGAGAAGAGCCGGCGCCAGGTCTCGGGGCCCGGGTAGCCGTCCGCTTTGCCGCCCCGCCAGCCCTGGGCGCGCTGGAAGGCCTCGACGGCTCGCCGGTCCTCCTCGCCCCAGCGGGGTTCCGGGGCGGTGGTGTCGTACTTGCCGAACCCTTTCTTCAGGAGCTGCTTCCGGAGCCGGGTGACGTACTCGTTGTCCGCGCCCGGCCGGAACACCGCCCGTCCCGGATAGCCGGGCACCCCGCGCGAGGAGAGCGCGGGCGCACCCGCCGCTCCGCCGGCGATGTCGCGTCCCGCACCCGTCACCAGCAGCTCCCAGGTCAGCGGGCCGGGCAGCCCGTCGGCGCGCCGGCCGCGCCGGCCCTGCGCCTCCTGGAACGCCCGGGTGGCCCTGCGGTCCGCGTCCGACCAGCGGGGGCCGGGCCCGGAGGTGTAGTAACGTCCGGCCCCGCGCTCGACGAGCATCCGGCCGAGCTGGGTGACGTACTTGTTGTTCGCCCCGGGGCCGAAGTACGCCCGCCCGGGGTACGGCGTCGCGTCCGGCGCGCTCGCACCGGACTTGGCGGTGTCGGGGTCGGTGCCCACCGGTGGCGCCGATGGCGCCGATGGCGCTGATGGCGCTGATGCCGCCGATTTCCCGCCCGTCGTGGCGCTCTCGAGCCCCTTGTAGCGGTAGGCGACGTAGTCGTCGGAGTGGGTCCAGTAGGCGTACGGGGTGACCCGCCGGCGGGCGTGCGGGCGGGCCTGCTCGTAGGCGATGTAGTAGGCGTGCCTGCGGTCGGCCCAGCCGCCGAAGATCACGACGTGGGATCCGCGCCCGGGATCGTCCGGGTTGTGGAAGAGCAGGATGTCGCCGCGCTGGAGGTCGTCCTTGGCGATCCGCACGCCGTACTGGTCGAGGCTGCCCGTCCACTCGTTGCCCGGCAGGTTCCAGGCCATCGACACGAAGCCCGAGCAGTCCTGCCGGTACCCGTCACTCCAGGACGCGTACATGTTGTACGGCACTTTCGCGGCGACCCACTGCCTGGCCCGCCCCATGATCTCCGCGCGGGTCGTCGCGGGCGTTCTGAGCTGGGGTTTGTCGCGTTTTCCGGCCGGGCCGCGCAGTAGGGCCTCGCCGCCCTGCGGGGTGACCGGCTCGCCGGCCGCGGCAACGCCCGGACCGCCGGGGGCGTGCGGGGCGGCGAGGGCGGGTGCCGTATGACCTGCGACGAGCGCGGTGGAGGCGGCGGCGAGGATCACGGCCCGGTGGGCGACCGGGTGACGGCCGGTCCGGGCAGGCGGCGGCACGCGCCGCCAGTGAACGCATCCGGGGCAGTCGCAGTCGCTCGCGGGATCGAATTCCTCGAAGACCGGAGCCGCCATACGATTCCCCTCACATCTTGGGTTGAAATGTCCGAGCCTGTGCACGTTCGCCAGCTTCTCAACTGTCATCCCGACGCGCATCTTGACGGTCCGAATGATGTACGCGGGCCCGCCCGGGCGGCCGTCGGGCAGCGGACCCGTGGCG
Organism: Streptomyces cellulosae; assembly: GCF_000721105.1. Taxonomy (GTDB): domain Bacteria; phylum Actinomycetota; class Actinomycetes; order Streptomycetales; family Streptomycetaceae; genus Streptomyces; species Streptomyces cellulosae_A. The sequence goes on along the minus strand of NZ_JOEV01000084.1, from coordinate 10,079 downwards.
GGCGACAGGCGCGCGGATGGTCCGGGGCACCCTCCGGGATCCGGTAAGGTTGTGCAGGTCAGCAGGCGCCGCTAGCTCAGTTGGTTAGAGCAGCTGACTCTTAATCAGCGGGTCCGGGGTTCGAGTCCCTGGCGGCGCACGACAGTGAGAAGCCCCTCGCGGGAGCGGGGGGCTTTCGCGTTCTCGGGGCGGGTCCCTCTGCGATGCCCTCGGAGGCCCCTCTCGTTGAACTGGACGCACCCGTCGACCGTATGGAACCGGAGGAGGCCGCCGAGGAACGGGCCTCCCCGGGACCGACCGCGCGTTTCACGCCATCCCCACCGGGGTCCGGCCGACATGCCGCCGGGCGAGGGACGCGGTCAGGTCGGGTGACACGTGCGAAGGGGGTCACAAGGGAGCACTTCGACAACATCCGTACCCTCCTGTCCACAACGACTCCACAAGGTCCCCACAGAGGCCACAATGAACGCGTATGACCGGTAAACACCGCGTTTCGCATCTTGCGATCATGATGAGCACCGTAGAACCCTGGTTTTCAAGATGCTGCGGATACGCGGCAGTTGGGGGCAGGAAGCCGGTTGCCGGGGTGGCGGGGAGAGGGGGCCCCGTTCATGGAGTGATGCCGAGGGAGGCATCATGCAACCGGAAGGCCTCAGTCCTGTGTCCATGAAGGTGGACGATGTGATGACTGTGGCTCAGCTGACACGACTGTGAAGGGTCTAGGGGGACCCGAGCAGCAGAAAGAAACGACACCACGCGGTGACACGCGTGTGGGGGGATGACTCATGACGTCGACGCCGACGGGCGCCCGGCAGAACTACGACCCGTCCCAGACCACCCAGCTGAGGGTGCCTTCGCATCGGACCGGTGCGTTCCGCCGGATAAAGAAGACGCTGCCGAAGTACGACTACGAGCACTACAGCCGGCTCGCGGGACCCCTCACACAGCCCGATCCGACCAAGCCGTACAGAGTCCAGTACCGCTCGCTGATCTCGCAGGAGCCGCACCGCATCCGGGTCGCCCTGATGCTGGCCGCCGCCCCGCTGCTGTCGCTGGTGCTGCTGGCCTGGCTGCTGCAGCCCGAGCACTGGACCGAGCGCGACTACCCGGCCTTCGACTGGCTGCCCGCGCTGGACATCGTGATGCTCGTCTCGATCGGTCTGATCGAGTTCTTCCGCTGCATGAACGTGCTGTCGAACGCGCACGCCACCCTGGTCGCCCGCGACCCGGTCCCGGTGGTGCCCGAAACCGGCACCAGAGTGGCCTTCCTCACCTCCTTCGTGCCCGGCAAGGAGCCGCTGGAGATGGTGACGAAGACCCTGGAAGCCGCGGTGAAGATCCGCCACCGCGGCCTCATGCACGTCTGGCTCCTGGACGAGGGCGACGATCCCGCGGTCAAGGAGGTCTGCGCCCGTCTCGGTGTGCACCACTTCTCCCGCAAGGGCGTCGCCAAGTGGAACCAGCCCTCGGGCCCGCACCGCGCCAAGACCAAGCACGGCAACTACAACGCCTGGCTGGACGCGCACGGCGACAACTACGACTTCTTCGCCTCCGTCGACACCGACCACGTGCCGCTGCCCAACTACCTGGAGCGGATGCTCGGCTTCTTCCGTGACCCGAACATCGGCTTCGTCATCGGCCCGCAGGTCTACGGCAACTACGACAACTTCGTCACCAAGGCCGCCGAGTCGCAGCAGTTCCTCTTCCACGCGCTGATCCAGCGCGCCGGCAACCGGTACGGCGCCCCCATGTTCGTCGGCACCTCGAACGCCGTACGGATCAAGGCGCTCAAGCAGATCGGCGGCCTGTACGACTCGATCACCGAGGACATGGCCACCGGCTTCGAGATCCACCGCGCCAAGAACCCGGCGACGGGCAAGAAGTGGCGCTCGGTCTACACCCCGGACGTGCTCGCGGTCGGTGAGGGCCCCAGCGCCTGGACGGACTTCTTCACCCAGCAGATGCGCTGGTCGCGGGGCACGTACGAGACGATCCTCAAGCAGTACTGGAAGGGCTGGTACTCGCTGCCGCCGAGCAAGCTCTTCAACTACACGATGATGATCATCTTCTACCCGATGTCCGCCCTCAACTGGATCCTCGCGGCGCTGAGTTGCGCGCTGTTCCTGGGCCTGGGCGCCTCGGGTGTGAACATCGACCCGACGGTGTGGCTGATGCTCTACGGCAACGCCTCCGCGCTGCAGATCGGCCTGTACATCTGGAACCGCCGGCACAACGTCTCCCCGCACGAGCCGGAGGGCTCCGGCGGTGTGGCCGGCATGGTGATGTCCGCACTGTCCGCGCCGCTGTACGCCAAGGCGCTGGTCGACTCCGTCCTGCGACGCAAGAGCAAGTTCGTGGTCACCCCCAAGGGTGATTCGGCCAGCCCGGACCGGTGGTTCGCGACCTTCCGGTACCACTGGTACTTCATCGCGATCTTCGGCTCCTCGATCACCGCCGGTTTCGTCTTCGGACACTCGCACCCCGCGATGATCATCTGGGCGACCTTCGCCACGCTGATCACCGCGACGCCGATCTTCGCCTGGCGCCACATGCTGCGGCAGACGAGGAAGAAGCCCGCGGTGCCCGAGCAGGAGCCGCAGGACGCGGTTCCCGTCGCCCCGTCCGTACCGCCCGCCGCTGCCGCGGGGGGCTACGAGCCGCAGCCGCTGCCCACGCAGCGCACCCCGGCCCCGCACGCCCCGCAGCAGAAGCCGAGTTGGGCGGAGTCGAACGGGACGGGCGACCAGACCATGCAGATCGCCCTTGGTGGACTTGGGGGACGTAAGGAATGAAGGACCAGGCCGGCCGCCGCCGTGTCCGTCGACTCGCCATCGGCACGGCGGTGGTGCTAGCGCTGGCCGGGATGAACGGACCGTGGCTCTACCGCTTCGGCACCGCGAAATACCACCAGTACCAGATCAACAAACCCGAGTACAAAGCCGAGAACGGCAAGTGGGACATCATCGAGTTCCCCGAGCAGTACCGGCAGAACACCATTCACGCGGCGCTGCTGCGGACCGGGAAAGTACTGCTCGTCGCGGGTTCGGGCAACAACCAGGACAACTTCGACGACAAGAAGTTCGACACCCGGATCTGGGATCCCGTCAAGGGCACCATCAAGAAGATCCCGACGCCGAAGGACCTGTTCTGCACCGGCCACACCCAGCTCGCCAACGGCAACCTGCTGATCGCGGGCGGCACCAAGCGGTACGAGAAGCTGAAGGGTGACGTCACCAAGGCCGGCGGCCTGATGATCGTCCACAACGAGAACCCGGACAAGCCGATCACGCTGCCCGCGGGCACGAAGTTCGTGGGCAAGGAGAACGGCAAGACCTTCGTGTCGAAGGACCCGGTCGTCGTCGAGCGGGCCACGAAGAACTTCGACAAGAGGACCGGCAAGTTCCTCGGCAACACCCCGGGACTCGGCCGTATCTACGTCGAGGCGCAGAAGAGCGGCGCCACGTACGAGACGGGCACCCAGGACAACTACACCGTCCAGGGCCTGTCCGGCGCCGACGCGAAGAACACATACGGCATCGCGCAGAAACTCGCCCTCGACAAGAAGGACTTCCAGGGCATCCGCGACGCCTTCGAGTTCGACCCGATCGCCGAGAAGTACATCAAGGTCGACCCGATGAAGGAGGCCCGCTGGTACCCGACGCTCACCACCCTGAGCAACGGGAAGATCCTCAGCGTCTCCGGCCTCGACGACATCGGGCAGCTGGTCCCCGGCAAGAACGAGGTCTTCGACCCGAAGACCAAGAAGTGGACCTACCTGCCGAAGACCCGTCAGTTCCCGACGTACCCCGCGCTGTTCCTGATGCAGAACGGCAAGGTCTTCTACTCGGGCTCGAACGCGGGCTACGGGCCGGACGACGTGGGCCGTGAGCCGGGCGTGTGGGACGTGGCCAGCAACAAGTTCAAGAAGATCCCCGGGCTGAGCGACCCGGACCGGATGGAGACGTCCGGGACCGTGCTGCTGCCTCCGGCGCAGGACGAGAAGTTCATGGTGATCGGCGGCGGCGGGGTCGGCGAGTCCAAGCTGTCCAGCAACAGGACCCGGATCGTCGACCTGAAGGCGGCCGACCCGAAGTTCGTGGACGGGCCGACGCTGGAGAAGGGCACGCGGTACCCGCAGGCCTCGGTACTGCCGGACGACTCCGTCCTGGTGTCGGGCGGTTCGGAGGACTACCGCGGACGCGGCGACTCCAACATCCTGCAGGCCCGGCTGTACCACCCGGACACCAACACGTTCGACGAGGTCGCCGATCCGCTGGTGGGGCGCAACTACCACTCCGGGTCGCTGCTGCTGCCGGACGGTCGGGTGATGTTCTTCGGTTCGGACTCGCTGTACGGGGACAAGGCGAACACCAAGCCGGGAACGTTCGAGCAGCGGATCGAGATGTACACGCCGCCGTATATGTACCGGGACTCCCGGCCGTCGCTGTCGGGCGGGCCTCAGACCATCGAGCGCGGCGGGTCGGGGACGTTCACGTCCCAGCACGCCTCGTCGGTGAGGAAGGCGCGGTTGATCCGGCCGAGCGCGTCGACGCATGTGACGGATGTGGATCAGCGGTCGATCGCCCTGGACTTCAAGGCGTCCGGGGACAAGATCACGGTGACCGTGCCGAAGAACAAGAACCTGGTTCAGTCGGGGTGGTACATGCTGTTCGTCGACGACGATCAGGGGACGCCGTCCAAGGCGCAGTGGGTGAAGGTGCCGTAGCGCTCCCGCGGGGTCGCTTCGTCACCGGCCCCGCGCCCCTTCGGGCGCCGCGGGGAACCCGCCGTCAGCCGGAGTCCCGGGCCAGGTTCAGCGCGTAGTCCGCCCACCACTGGCCCGCCTTCGGGCCGCCCTTGCACTCGCCGTCCGACTCTCCCGGGCGTTTGACCCAGACGTAGGCGTCGACCAGGGGGTCCGCCGTCTTGGTGGTCGGGGTCTCTCCCAGGGCCCGTCCCGGCGGGTTGCACCAGCGTTCCTTCGCCGTGCCGTCCTGGTACGGGCCCTTGCCGTTGCGGCTGGTGTCGATGACGAAGGGCTTGCCGCCGACCTTCGCGGAGAGCCTCTTGCCGTAGGCGATGGAGTCCTCGGTGGAGTAGAAGTTGGACACGTTGACGGAGAAGCCGTCGGCCTGCCCGACGCCCGCGCGCTGGAGGGGCTCGAAGATCTGGTTGGGGTGGCCCCAGCCGGCGTTGCCCGCGTCCAGGTAGACCTTGGTGTTCTTCAGGCCCGCCAGCTTGTTCACGGCCTCGTTGAGCAGGGCGTAGCGCTCCTCGTGGAACTTCTTGCCGGTGCAGCCGTCGACGAGGTGGAGTACGGCGTCGGGCTCCAGGATCACGGTGGCGGAACGGTCGCCGATGCCCTTGGCCACGCCGTCGATCCAGGCCCGGTAGGCGTCGCCGTCGGCGGCGCCGCCCTGCGAGTACTGGCCGCAGTCGCGGTGCGGGATGTTGTAGAGGACGAGGATGGCCGTGCGGTCGGCCTCCTCGGCGGCCTCGGTGAAACCGCGGGCCTCCTGCTCCGGGTTCTCCGGGCCGATCCACTCCCCGGTCGGCTGCTCGGCGATCTTGCGGATCTGCTCGGCCTCCGCCTTCTTGCCGGCCTTCAGGTAGGCCGCCAGTTGCTTCGCCGCGTTGCCGTCCGGGTTCACCCAGAACGGGTCGGCCTCCTTGGGCTGCTGCTTGATCGCCGCCCCGGATTCGTCGCCTTTCTTCCCCCCTTCGTCTCCCGACGAACAGCCCGCGACCAGCAGTGCCGCCCCCAGCACCGCCACGGCAGCCCGCGTTCCGGCCCCCCTGCTGACGTACATCCAACTCCCCCTTGGGTGCACCGTTCCAAGTCTCAATCGTGACACACCCCTCGCGCCGCCCACGAGGTCGTCCGAGCCTTGTCGGTGAGCTGTTACAGCCCCGGCGGCCGGGGCACGCGCGCCTGTCCAGGGGCGCGCGTCAGCGGAAGGGGAGTACTCGGTATGCGGTACACCACCAGGGAGATCCCTGCCGACGCCGCCCGCGCCGGAGGAGGACGGCACGGCCGGGGAGCTGCTGGTGGCGCAGGCCCTGGCCCACGCGGCGGCCCTCGGGTTGCACAACCACGGCACGTAGCCCGCGGGAGCCCAACCCGCGCCCGTACGGCGTCCGGTGACACAGCGTCGGCGTTCGGGGACTTGGCCTCCCTCGGCCTCTGGGCCCCGGCGCACATCCGTTCTAAAGTCGTGTCATACGGCCCCAGCCCCCGGCCACCGTCACATACCACCGTGACGTTCCAGACCTCCCGCGCCGACGCCGGGTTACTCCCGCAGCCCGTGCGCGCGCGGTTGAGGACCAGCCCGGTCGGTGGCTTCAGGGGGGAGCGGGCCGCCGGCCGGGCCGGGCGCCGTCGCCCCGCCCGGCCCCTCCCGGTCGGGCGCCGTGACGTTCCGGCGCCGTCACAGTCCGGTGCCCGTCAGGTACGCCGAGACGATCACGTTGGCCGTGTAGCTGCGGGTGGCCCGGTCGAAGGTGCCGCCGCAGGTGATCAGCCGCAGTTCGGCCCGTCCGGTCCGGCGGGGGCCGTAGGCCTGCTGGGCGTCGAAGTGGTCGCGGGTGACGACCTGGACGTCGTCGACGGTGAACTCGGCGACCTTGCCGTCGTCGCGGACCACGCGGACGGTCTCGCCGGGTTTCATCGCGCTGATCTTGTAGAAGACCGCCGGCCGGGTCTCGGTGTCGACGTGCCCGACCATCAGCGCCGTTCCGGCGGCGCCCGGGCTCGCCCCGGCCGCGTACCAGCCGACCACTCCCGCCTGGTCGAAGGGCGGCGGGTCGATCGCCCCCTGCCCGTCGAGGCCGCGGGCCACGACCGGTGCCTGGATGCCCAGTTCGGGAACGTCGACGCGTTGCGGGAGGGCCTTCCCGAGCGGCCGGAGCGCGGGCGGCAGTTCGACGCCCGGTGGCCGGCCGACCGCCGCCATGTCGCCGGTGGCCGGAGCGGAGATGCCCGGCCGTACGTCGGTCACCTCCCGGCCCCACAGCCACAGCCCGATGAGCAGGAGCGCCCAGGCCACGCCGGTGACCAGCCGGCCGGTGCCGGAGGGACGTGCGCGGTCGGCGGGGTGGTCGTCGGCGGAGAGGTGTTCGTTCTCGGACATGGCCGTCAGCCCGTCCTGCGGCTCCGGCGGCTGCCGCGCAGCGCGACGGCGACCCCGGCGACCCCGGCGAGGAGCAGCCCGATCACCGCGTGCACCGTGCCGGGACCGGCCTCGCGGGCGTTGTCCACGACGGCGAGGTGCGCCGTGCCCCCGCCGCCGGCGTGCACGGGGGCGACCGGGGAGGCGGGGGCGGTGGGCCGCGTCCGTCCGTCCACGACGGTCAGCGGGATCTTGTGGGCTTTCGCGCCACAGCTGACCTTCACGTCGTACGTGCCCGCCGTGAGCGTGGAGCGCACGCGGCTCTCGCCGATGAGCACGCCGTCCACGACGGCGAGTTCGACGTCCGTGACGAACGCGGCGGAGACAGCCGTGGCGGTCTTCTCGCCGCAGCCGCTCATCCGCAGGGCGACGTCACTGCCGGGAGCCGGGGACGCGGGGCTGACCGAGATGCCGCCGTCCTGCGCGTACGCCGCCGGTGCGGACGCGACGACCGGCGCGGAGGCGACGGCCGCCATGACACCGGCGCAGAGAGTGATCCTTGCTGAACCCATCGTGAACCTCCAGATACCTGGAGACTCCCCCCGGGGCCCCGGCCCCGCATCCCGGGCGGGGCGGCACTGCTCCGAACGGGTCGTTCCACCCGCCCGCCGGGTTTCAGATCCGGGGGCCGGATCGCGGGATCGGGAGGGCGGGGTCGATGACGGGTTGTGATGGCCGGGTTCCGGCTCGGACGCGCCCCGCGACTCAGACGCGGTCCACGAGGTCCGCGATCGAGTCCACGACCGTGGAGGGGCGGTAGGGGAAGTTCTCCACCTGTTCGGGCCGGGTCAGCCCGGTGAGCACCAGGAACGTCTGCATCCCGGCCTCCATGCCGGCCAGTACGTCGGTGTCCATCCGGTCGCCGATCATCGCGCTGGTCTCGGAGTGCGCGCCGATCGCGTTGAGCCCGGTGCGCATCATCAGCGGGTTCGGCTTGCCGGCGAAGTACGGCTGCCTGCCGGTGGCCTTGGTGATCAGCGCGGCGACGGCCCCGGTCGCGGGCAGTGGGCCCTCGGTGGAGGGGCCGGTCTCGTCGGGGTTGGTGGCGATGAAGCGGGCGCCGGCCTCGATGAGCCGTACGGCCTTGGTCATGGCCTCGAAGGAGTAGGTGCGGGTCTCGCCGAGGACGACGTAGTCCGGCTCGTGGTCGGTGAGGATGTAGCCGATGTCGTGCAGCGCGGTGGTCAGACCCGCCTCGCCGATGACGTACGCCGAGCCGCCCGGCCGCTGGTCGTCCAGGAACTGGGCGGTGGCGAGGGCCGATGTCCAGATGGACTCGACCGGCACGTCCAGGCCCATGCGGCGCAGCCGGGCGTGCAGGTCGCGCGGGGTGTAGATCGAGTTGTTGGTGAGGACCAGGAAGGGCTTCCCGGACTCCTTCAGCTTCTTGAGGAAGGCGTCGGCCCCGGGGATCGGTACGCCCTCGTGGATGAGCACACCGTCCATGTCGGTGAGCCACGACTCGATGGGCCTGCGTTCTGCCATGTGCGGGATCTCCTGCCGTACGCGAGTACGCGAGTACGCGGTGCTGCGGGGCCCCAGCCTAGACAGAGCCGGATCTTGGGGGAATGGCCGGTTCGAGCGGGGACGGCGGGAGAGGCCGGGTCAGCGGCGCCTGCGGGCCAGCAGGGCACCGGCGGTGACGAGGAGCAGGGCGAGGCCGGCGGTGAGGGCTCCGGTGATCGGGCCCAGACCGGTGCCGGCGAGTTCGTCGGCGAGGGGAAGCCGGCTGGTGCCGGGTGCGGTGGCGTCGGCACGCGGGGGTCGGGACGGCGACGGTGACTGCGAGGGAGACGGTGACTGCGAGGGCGAGGGCGAGGGCGAGGGCGACTGCGCCGACGACGCCGGTGGCATCGGGGCGTCCGCCTCGGAATCGATCTGGAAGCGGTAGTCGTTCGACTGCCCGACCCAGTCGCCGTCGTCGTCATGCCGTTGGACGACGGCCGCGTTGGCGGTGACCTGGTTCGCCACGGCGTCCGAGCCGACCGCGAGCCGCACCTTCACGCTGAGCGTCTTCCCCGGCCCGACGGTGAACCCCGGGAACCGGTCCCTCTCCCCCGCGAAGACCCCGACGAGTTCGTCGGAGTCGGTCCGCTCGAACGGAACGGAGTGCGCGCGGACGCCGCCCTCCTCGTAGAACTCCAGGCGGGGCTGCCCGGGTTCAAGGACCCGCCGCTCGTCGACGAGGACCACCACCGGGTGGATGTTCCCGCAGGTCCGGTCGGTGGCGTTGGTCAGCTCGAGATACCAGACGCCGTACCCGCCGCCGGCTTCATAGACCCCCGGCCCTCCGTGAATCCGAGCCCTGACCGGAAAGTCCCGCCCCTCGGCCCCGGCCGCACACGCATCGGCGTACGCCGGACCCACCAGCGGAAGCTGAACACCGGCGGCCACGGCGAGACAGAGCAGAGCAGACGTCGTAGGCGATCCCATAAACACATGACCATGCCGGGCGGTGGTGCCCGGTGATCGGCGCCGCTCCGACGGGGTTCACCGAATGGCCCCGCGATGCCGCCCGGCCGGCGGGACGAGCCCGTCGGCCCACGACCGCCTCGCCTACCCCTCCCGCCCGGCCGGCGGGACGAGCCCGTCGACCCATGACGGCCTCGCCTACCCCTCCCCCCGCCCGAACACCGGCGCCAACAACAACTGTGCCGCCCCCTCCGCAACCCCCCACACCCCGCCGGAGGCGACCCGCACGGGCACACCCCTCTCCGCTCCCTCGTCCCGTCCTCCGTCCCGCCCCCCTTCACGCCGGTCCCGCGCCACCAGCACCTCACCGACCCCTCGTACGAAAACCGACGGATCCGCGGCCACCGTCCGACCCCCCAGCAACACCAGGTCGATGTCCAGCAGCCCCACCAGGTTCGCCGCCGCCTCCCCCAGCACCCGCGCCGCCCGCCCCCACTC
>NZ_JOEV01000083.1 GCF_000721105.1 Streptomyces cellulosae | reverse complement strand
GTCCAGACCCCCCGCAGGTCTCTCCCCCAGCCCCGCCCCACCGACGTCTTCGCGGACCGCCTCCTGGCAGTCCTGAGCGGCCGTCGCCCCGTCCACTGGATGCTCCGGCACACCGCGGGCCACGCCTACGACGAACTGGCCTGGCTCGCCGAACGCGGCCCCCTGCGCACCACCCGGGGCACCGCACCGGTCGTCCGCGACATCGGCTACTACGTCCCTCGCCCCGGCGCCATCGAGGCCTTCGCCCGCATCGGCGCCGGCGACCAACTGCGCGCGATGGCCTTCCGCCTGGAACAGGGCCGGGACCGCCGCTGGCGCTGCACGGCAGTGGAACTGGGCGGTCCACGCCCACCGCGCGCCTACGAGGACTGACCACGAGCATGCCGAAGGGCCGGGCACCCCAAGGCGACCCGGCCCTTCAAGCCGCTACCACACCGCTACGGCGTCGCAGGGCACCCCGCAGGGCGCCCCGCCGGCACCCAGGCGTCACTTCTTGCGGCGCCGCCCCCCACGGGACTGCTTGCGCCGCTCCGCGCGCGTGAGGCCGTCGGCCTCGGAACGCACCGGCTCGTCCTCGTCGGCGAACTCACCCTCGATGACCCCGCCCTCGCCGTCCACGGTGGGCGCGGAGAAGTGCAGCTCACGCCGCTGCGGGACGTCGAGCCCCTTGGCGCGGATCTCGGGACGCGCGCCCGCCTGCGCCGGCACCGCGTCCTGCTTGTCGAGGGACGGCGGGGCGTCCTCGACCGGGACCTCCTCGACCTGCTGCTCGACCTGGACCTCCAGGTTGAACAGGTAGCCGACGGACTCCTCCTTGATGCCCTCCATCATGGCGGTGAACATGTCGAAGCCCTCGCGCTGGTACTCCACCAGCGGGTCCTTCTGCGCCATCGCACGCAGGCCGATGCCCTCCTGGAGGTAGTCCATCTCGTAGAGGTGCTCGCGCCATTTGCGGTCGAGGACCGACAGCACGACCCGGCGCTCCAGCTCACGCATGATCTCGGAGCCGAGCTGCTCCTCGCGCGACGCGTACTGGGCGTGGATGTCGTCCTTGATGGACTCGGAGATGAACTCGGCGGTCAGTCCGGCGCGGTCGCCCGCCGCCTCCTCCAGCTCCTCGACGGTGACCTTCACCGGGTAGAGCTGCTTGAAGGCGCCCCACAGCCGGTCGAGGTCCCAGTCCTCCGGGAAGCCCTCGGCGGTCTCGGCGGCGACGTACGCGTCGATGGTGTCGTCCATGAAGTGCTGCACCTGCTCGTGCAGGTCCTCGCCCTCCAGGACGCGACGGCGCTCGCCGTAGATGACCTCGCGCTGCCGGTTGAGGACCTCGTCGTACTTCAGGACGTTCTTACGGGTCTCGAAGTTCTGCTGCTCGACCTGCGACTGGGCGGACGCGATCGCGCGGGTGACCATCTTGTTCTCGATCGGCACGTCGTCCGGGACGTTCGCCATCGACATCACGCGCTCGACCATCTGGGCCTTGAACAGGCGCATCAGGTCGTCACCCAGGGAGAGGTAGAAGCGGGACTCGCCCGGGTCGCCCTGACGGCCGGAACGACCGCGCAGCTGGTTGTCGATACGACGCGACTCGTGCCGTTCCGTGCCGAGGACGTAGAGCCCACCGAGCTCCCTGACCTCCTCGAACTCCGCCTTGACGGCCTGCTCGGCCTTCTCCAGGGCGGCGGGCAGGGCCGCGGCCCACTCCTCGATGTGCTCCTCGGGGTCGAGGCCGCGCTGCCGCAGCTCCGCCTCCGCGAGGTCCTCGGGGTTGCCGCCGAGCTTGATGTCCGTACCACGGCCGGCCATGTTGGTGGCGACCGTCACGGCGCCCTTGCGGCCGGCCTGGGCGACGATCGACGCCTCACGGTCGTGCTGCTTCGCGTTCAGCACCTCGTGCTGGATGCCGCGCTTGGACAGCTGCTGCGACAGGTACTCGGACTTCTCGACCGACGTCGTACCGACGAGGATCGGCTGGCCCTTCTCGTGCTTCTCGGCGATGTCGTCGACGACCGCCTCGAACTTCGCGACCTCGGTGCGGTAGATCAGGTCCGACTGGTCCTTGCGGACCATCGGCTTGTTCGTCGGGATCGGAACCACGCCGAGCTTGTAGATCTGGTGGAACTCGGCGGCCTCGGTCATCGCCGTACCGGTCATGCCGGAGAGCTTGTCGTAGAGGCGGAAGAAGTTCTGCAGGGTGATCGTGGCGAGCGTCTGGTTCTCGTCCTTGATGTCCACCCCTTCCTTCGCCTCGATCGCCTGGTGCATGCCCTCGTTGTAACGGCGGCCGGCGAGGATACGGCCGGTGTGCTCGTCGACGATCATGACCTCGCCGTCGATGACGACGTAGTCCTTGTCCTTCTTGAAGAGTTCCTTGGCCTTGATGGCGTTGTTCAGGTAGCCCACCAGCGGGGTGTTCACCGACTCGTAGAGGTTGTCGATGCCCAGCCAGTCCTCGACCTTCGCGACACCGGGCTCGTGGATGGCGACGGTGCGCTTCTTCTCGTCGACCTCGTAGTCGCCGGTCTCCTCGATGCCCTTGAGGGGGTTGCCGGCCTCGCCGCGCTTGAGACGCGTGACGAGCTTGGCGAAGTCCCCGTACCACTTGGTGGCCTGGTCGGCCGGGCCGGAGATGATCAGCGGCGTACGGGCCTCGTCGACGAGGATGGAGTCGACCTCGTCGACGATGGCGTAGTTGTGGCCGCGCTGGACGAGTTCGTCCTGGGACCACGCCATGTTGTCGCGCAGGTAGTCGAAGCCGAACTCGTTGTTCGTGCCGTAGGTGATGTCGCAGTTGTACTGCTCGCGGCGCTGGGCCGGCGTCATGTTGGCGAGGATGCAGCCGACGTTCAGGCCCAGGAACTTGTGGACGCGGCCCATCATCTCGGAGTCGCGCTCGGCCAGGTAGTCGTTGACCGTGATCAGGTGGACGCCCTTGCCGGAAAGGGCGTTCAGGTACGCGGGCAGGGTGCCGACCAGGGTCTTGCCCTCACCGGTCTTCATCTCCGCCACGTAACCGAGGTGGAGCGCGGCGCCACCCATCATCTGCACGTCGTAGTGCCGCTGGCCCAGGACACGCTTGGCGGCCTCGCGCACGGTGGCGAAAGCCTCGGGGAGCAGATCATCCAGGCTCTCACCATCGGCGTACCGCTGCTTGTACTCATCGGTGAGGGCCCGCAGCTCGGCGTCGGAGAGGTCGACGAAGTCCTCTTCGATGGAGTTGACCTGGTCCGCGATGCGGTGCAGCTTGCGCAGGATTTTGCCTTCGCCTGCACGCATGATCTTCGAGAGGACGGACACGGGGGTTGGTCTCCTTGCCGGTCGGGCCTGGGACGGTCGGTTTCCATTGGACTTACTGAGCAACGGCCATCGTATGCGAGGACCCCACCACGCCGGGAGGCCTGCCGCGACGACGACCGTCCACCGCTTCACATCTCCGCCTGAGGGGGACCGCGGTCTCCCGCAGAGCGGTCTCCTGTCAAAGGGGACAACGTCCGCGTGCCGCGGATGGTGCCGCCCCCGCCGACGAATTACGCGAATGGTGATCACCCGCTCACACACGGCTAAAAGTTGGCGCCCCGGGGACCGGCTGAGCAGAATCACCCGATGGACCCCGTCACACTCCGCACGGACCGCCTCGTCCTGCGCACGGTCGAGGCGCGGCACGCCGACGCCGTGTACGCGGCCGCGCAGGATCCCGACATCCAGCGCTGGACGACGATTCCCGCGCCGTATCTGCGTGAGCACGCCCAGAGCTTCACCCAGCAGGTGGTCCCCGACGGCTGGGCCTGCGGTTCGATGTTCACCTGGGGTGTCTTCCTCCCCGAAGGGGAGGAACTGGTGGGCATGCTCAGCATCACCCTGCGCTCCCTCGGCACCGCCGAGGTCGGCTTTTGGGGCACGAAGGAGCACCGCGGCAACGGCTACCTCACGGAGGCCACCCGCGCCGCCGCCCACTGGGCCTTCGCCCGCGCCTCCATCGACCGCGTGGAATGGCGCGCGGAAGTGGGCAACGCCCCCTCGCGCGCCGTGGCGGAACGAGCGGGCTTCACCATCGAGGGCACCCTGCGCTCCGCCGTCAACAACAAGGGAGTACGCCGGGACTGCTGGGTGGGCTCCCTGCTCCCGTCGGACCTGGGACTGCCGTCGACGGCGCCGTACCTGCCGGCGCAGCCCTAGCCACGGAGCAAACCGCAGCTCAGCCCGCGCTGTCAGTCCCACCCCCTATCGTGCGAACCCATGACGACCTCGCACCCCACCACCACGCTCTCCGCAGACGAGGCCCGCCGTCTCGCCCTCAGAGCCCAGGGCTTCCTCGGTGCCCCCGACCGGAAGTCCGGCGTCCGAGGCGTCCTGCGCCACCTCGGCGCGGTCCAGCTCGACACCATCTCGGTCCTGGCCCGGTCACACGAACTCGTCCCGTACGCCCGCCTGGGAGCCGTGGGCCGTCGAACAGTCGAGAACGCCTACTGGAACAAGCCCACGACCGGCGCCCCTGAGGAACCACCCCACGCCTTCGAGTACTGGTCGCACGCCGCCTGCATCCTCCCCGTCGAGGAGTGGCCTCACTTCGCCTTCCGCCGCCGCGCCTACCGAGCCCGCCCGCACTGGAACCACGAACTCCCCGACGGCGCGTACGACCAGGTCATCAAGCAGCTCCGCGCCGAGGGCCCGCTCACCGCCACCGAGTTGGGCGGGGCCAAGAAGACCAGCGAGTGGTGGGACTGGTCCGGCGCGAAGGTGGCCGTCGAACGCGCCCTGATGTACGGCGAGGTGGTCTGCGTCGAGCGCCGCGGCTGGAAGCGCGTCTACGACCTCGCAGAACGCGCCATCCCGGAAGCGCTGCTCCACGACGACCTGGACGACGCCGAGTGCCTGCGCCGCCTGGTCCGCCTGGCCGGCCAGTCCCTGGGCGTCGGCACCCGCGCCGACATCGCCGACTACCACCGCCTCAAGGCCGAGCAGGTCGACACGGTGATCGCCGACTCGGGTCTGGTCCCGGTCACGGTCGAGGGCTGGGACAAGCCTGCCTGGGCCGATCCCGCCGCCCTGGAGACACCCCCGCGCGGCCGCCATCGCACCACGCTCCTGTCCCCCTTCGACTCCCTCATCTGGGAGCGGGCGCGTGCGGAACGCATATTCGACTTCACCCACCGCCTGGAGGCCTACGTCCCCAGGCCGAAGCGGATACACGGCTACTTCGCGATGCCGGTGCTGGCCGGCGGCCGGCTGGTCGGCCGGGTGGATCCGGCGCGCGAGGGCCACACACTGGTCGCCCGGCAGGTCACGCTGGACGGCCCGAAGACGGTCCCCTCGGTCGCCCAGGCCCTCATCGAGGCGGCCGGGTGGGTGAACTGCGACGACGTACGGGTGGAACGGGTGGACGCACCCGAACTGCGCGAGCCCCTCGTGAGAGAACTCGCCCGCGCTCTCAGCTGACCGCGCCCGGCAGGACCGTCACCGGATCCTGAGCCGTCACCGGATCTCGAGGATCTTCTCCCGCATCGCGTAGACGACCGCTTCCATCCTGGAGTGCAGCTGCAGCTTCTCCAGGATGTTGCGCACGTGGTTCTTCACGGTGTTCTCGGAGATGAACAATTCCTTGGCGATGTCCCGGTTGTTCATTCCCGTGGCGACGAGTTTGAGTACTTCCAGTTCACGGTCCGTGAGCCGCGGCGCCGGAACGAGCCGGCGCTCGTCGGTCCGCTGGATCATCGACTTGAACTCGGTGAGCAGTTTCGACGCCATGGACGGGCTGATCTGCGACTGCCCGTCGGCCACCGCGCGAATGGCGGTGGCCACCTCGTCCGTGGAGATCTCCTTCAGGAGATATCCGGTAGCGCCTGCCTTGATCGCGTCGTAGAGGTCGGCCTCCTCGTCGCTGATCGTCAGCATGATGATCTTCGCGCTGGGGGCCACCTCCTTGATGGAGGTGCACGCCTCTATACCGCCCCGCTTGGGCATCCGTACGTCCATCAGCACGATGTCCGGCAGCAGGTCGGCGGCCTTGTCGACCGCCTCCGCCCCGTCACCCGCCTCACCGACGACCTGGATGTCCTCCTCGGCGGCGAGCACGATCTCCAGGCCACGGCGGAAGAGGGCGTGGTCGTCCACGACCAGGACACGGATCGGCTCCTTGCGTGGTGAGCCCGAGTCCGGGCCCATGCCGGCGACACCGTTGCCGGCGTCGTCGCCCTGCATCGGTCCGAAGGTGTCCGCCATCGTTCCTCCCCCTGAAGGCTGTGGCCTGTTGGTCCTGTGCCATCGCCAACCCAAGGCAACGGCCCAACGGTTGGGCCGGTGTGGCCATGATTTCATGCCCGGACGACAGTGAGGTGACAGAGCGGGACGTGAAGTGGTCGCACGCCGGTGCCCCTGGGGGCGCACGACGCGCACCAGGGGCACCGGCTCAGTCGTCAGCCGGATGGTCAGCCACCCAGCGTGCCACCCGCCGCCTGGGGTTGCGCCTGGGTGACCATCGGGTCCGTGCTGAGGTGGATGACGCCGTAGTCGTAGGCGTGCCGCCGGTAGACGACGCTGGGTTCCTTGGTCTCGGAGTCGATGAACAAGTAGAAGTCGTGCCCGACCAGCTCCATCTCGTAGAGAGCCTGGTCGAGGGTCATCGGAGAGGCGACGTGGGTCTTCTCGCGGACGATGAGGGGGCCCTCCCCCTTGATCTCCAGCGAGCCGATCTTCTTGGTGGGGACCCCTTCGGACTCGTCGTCGTGGACGGCGTGGCCGTTCCCGTTGCCGTTGAGGGTCGCCGCGCCCGGGACGTGGTCGGGGACCTCGGCCGCCGTCAGTCGGCGTGAGCCTCGACGGGTGTGGCGCTTGTCGTGCTGCTTGCGCAGCCGGGCGTCCAGCTTCTCCGCCGCCAGGTCGAGTGCCGCGTACGGGTCGCTGGCTGCCGCTTCCGCCCGGATCACCGGACCGCGGGAGCGGAGCGTGATCTCCACTCGGTCACAGCGGTCGGCCTGTCGGGGGTTGGGCTCCTTGGACACCTCGACGTCGAGGCTGATCACCTTGCCGTCGAGCTTCTGGATCTTCTCCAGCTTCAGCTTCTCGGCCACGTGCTTGCGGAACCGCTCGGGCACCTCGGTCTTGCGGCCCTTGACGACGATGTCCACGCAGAACTCCGTTCCCGGATCGCTCCGCCTCGTTGCGGAGCATCTCCCTTTTGCACCCGGCTCCGGTGAGACCCGGAACCTCGGACTCGGTGACTTCCACCTCCTCCCCCATGGGCGAGATCTCCACGCCACCGGTGCGGATGATGAGGAAAATCCCGCAGCACGGCATTCGGATTCGAGAGGGTTGGCCTGCGCCTTTCTCTCACAACCCGAACATATCTCGCCCGGACGGATGTCGTCACCCTCTACTGCGGCGTACCTCCGTTCAGGTGAATTGGTCCTGTCATTACCTGCAACGATGCAAGTTCTCAATCAGTTCCGGTTTATTTCGAAAGAATCCGGCGTGGACGCGACCACGGCCGCGCGGATCAGGTCATGTACGGCGCCACCGTCCACCGTTCCCGGCCGACCAGGCACCCACCTCGTCGCCTCCTCCGTCCCCCGGGTCATCCGTTCCTCTCTGCTTTCCCGACTTCCCGCCGCGTACACCGCCGCGGTTCCCCCGCCGTACACAGCCGGCTCGCCGACTCCCACCGCCCGGCCGCGGGCCTCCCCCGCTTCCCGTCCGCTCCCCGAGCCACCGCGCGCAAGGGCCCCCCGCCCACCCGCGGGACCCCCGTACGCCACTCCTCCGCGCCCGGCCCGCGCCCGCACGCCACCTCCCGCTTCCTCCGTCGCCCCCGCCGCCTCTCTCACCTGCGCCACCTCCGGCACCTCCGCCAGCACCACCCGCACCGCACGTGCCGCCTCCGCCAACGACGCCCCGGTCGTCATCAGGTCGTCGACGAGCACCACCCGGCCACCGGTGAGCAGCCGCTCTCCTCCCCCGGTCACCGCCAGCGCGCCCGCGAGATTCGCCAGCCGCTCCCGGGAGTTGAGCCCGGCCTGGTCGGCCACGGCCCGCCGCTGCCGCAGTACGGCGGCCACCCGCGCCGGTGTTCCGACCCGCCGCAGCTCACGGGCCGCCGCGAGCGCGATCCGCCGCGCCGGATCGTGCCCCCGCGCTCGAACCGCGTGCCGCGCGGACGGCACGGGAACCAGCACCACAGCCTCGTCAGCCCGCGCCACCCCTGCCCGCACAGCCCGAGCCAGCGCCACC
Organism: Streptomyces cellulosae; assembly: GCF_000721105.1. Taxonomy (GTDB): domain Bacteria; phylum Actinomycetota; class Actinomycetes; order Streptomycetales; family Streptomycetaceae; genus Streptomyces; species Streptomyces cellulosae_A. The sequence goes on along the minus strand of NZ_JOEV01000083.1, from coordinate 6,650 downwards.
CCCAGCGGTGCCGCGAGCGCCAGCGCACCCCGCTCCTTGTGGGCCAGCAAGACCGCTCGCACTTCGTCCGCGTACCGCGCCGCCGCGTGCACGGCCGGCAGACCCGGTGGCTCCGGAACCGGTCGCACCCGGCGCGGTACGGCCCCGCTCAGCGCCGCCCGGCACTCCGGACAGAGCACCGTGCGCGGCCTCCCGCAGCCTCCGCACTCGGCCGGCAGCACCAGGTCGGTGAGGTCCTGCCACCACCCCCGCATGTCCACCACTGTGCCAACGCCGAAGCGCCTCTGCCACCCCTGTGGACAACTGCCTGTGGACAACTCCCGGGCACAGCGAACGGCCGCTCCCACCGGGGTTCCACCCCAGCGAAAACGGCCGCTCACGAACCTCACCGGTCGTACAAACCCATGAGCCATGACCTCTCACCCGGGACTCGCCCGGAACAACCAGAACAGCCGGACCAATCGGCACTCACCCCGGATACACCGGCGCCGTCCCGTCCGCGTCCACCTTCTGCCACTGCCCCCCGGACGGCAGCCGTACGATCCCGTCCTCCGAATACGCCACCAAGGGCACCTGGTCGTCCTCCGAGGCGGCGATCTCCTTCACGCCCGTCAACGCCGTCGGCGTCGGCCCCTCCGGCGTGGAGCCGTCGACCTGGACGTACCGCATCTGCTGCACGCCGCCCTTCTCACGCCCGACCACCACGAGCCGGCTGTCACCGGCCCAGGACATGGTGGTGACCTCCTCCAGCTCCGGTGTGGTCGCCCGAAGTTCCTGCACCGAGACGTGCGGGTGCCCACCCGACTTCTCTCCCCGCTCGATCCGCCCGATGAGCAGCGACTGCTTGCCGCCCTTCTCCACGACGAGCGCGATCCGCACCCCGTCGGCGGCCACCCGGACGTCCCTGATCCGCCCGTTCAGCCCCGGAGCGTCCACCTTCAGCGGCTTGCCGGCGCCCCCTTCGAGCACCAGCAGCCGCGGGTCCCGCGGGTTGCGGTCGGCCACCCACAGGTCGCCCTCCGCGTCCCAGCTGGGCGTGGTCAGCCGGTCGGCGGGCGTGGCGCCGTCGCTGGTCAGCACGGGCTCCCCGAGCGACCCGCCCGACGTCAGTGACCCGACGTACAGCGACTTGCCGCCGATGCCGACCCCGGCCGCCTTGTACTCGTCCCGCGACACGGCCACCGCCTGGAGGTCCTTTGCACCCTCACCCAGCGCCCCGGGCACCGGATCGGGCTTCGTACCGCTGCCGTCGGCCGATATCCGCACCAGCCGGTGCTTGCCGTCGACGAAGTACAGGTACCCGGGATGCTGCACCGAGCCGCGCGCGGCGACGGCGTCGGCCCGGTCCCTGAGCGCGCACAACTGCTTGCCGCCGGCCCTCAGCTCGACCTCGTCCACCGCGGGCGTGACGTTCTCCAGGGTGAACAGGATCTGGGCCGCCATGTTGTCGCAGACGGTCGGACTGACCCGGGCGGCCTTGTCGTTCAGCGGGACGGTCAGCTTGCTCTGGTCGTCCGGCGTCAACGACGTGACGCCCTTCTGCAGCTCCGTCCCGGTGGGGAAGCTCGATCTGGCGACCGGCCGGAGCCAGGTCGTGGGCCCGTTGATCAGGGAGCGCACCATCTGTGTCATGGCGTCCACACGCTCGCGCACGTACACGGGATCGGCGACCGCCACGGTCTGCGATCCCGTCGTGTTCGAGGCGAAGTAGTACTTGTCGACGGACATGTAGTTGCGCTGGAAGTCCGACTTGCCCATGACGACGCCCTGCGGCAGCCCGTCGATGCGCCACTGCTGGGTCTTCTGGTCCCGGACCAGGTGCACCGACTGGTGGTACTTCTGGTCGGCGGGTGCGTACGACCCCTGCTCGTCCACCGTGCCGACCTCGCTGCCGGTCAGCGTGAACAGGAGGTCGTTGTTGTCCTCCCGGCCGCCCGAACGGGCCACATCGATCTCCGGCCCCTGGGCGAGCACCGTGGTGGCCCGCTCGGGCTCCCAGGTCTTCGCGGCGTCGGCGGTCAGATACTGGCGGGCCGTCTCATAGTGCGGATCATCGCTGGTCAACGCCTCCAGGAAGCCCTGCACGATCTCCTGGGACGGCGCGTTCTCCTGAGGCGGCATGGCGAAGACCCGTACCTGCGTGTCCTGGCGCGGAGTGGACTCCACACCGCGCAGATCCCCGCTGTCGGGCATCGAGGCACACCCTGCCAGCAGTACGACGCCACAGGCGGCGTACGCCAGCGCACGCCCCGCTCCCCGTCGGGCGCCCCTGTCGCCATCACCGCCCACGGAATGCCTCCCCCTGTTCGTACGACTCCACCGACTGATCCTCCGAAGACTTCGCGGACTCCCCCGGCGGGCTCTGCGCCCCCGTGTCGGGGCGGCTCACGGTCCCGCCTCGCGGCTCCTCCCCGGGAGCCGTCTCCTCCTGCCGTCGCGGACGCGAAGTCGACCGGGGCACCACGCGGGCACCGTTGCCGGGCAGCGCGGTCGGGTCGGCGGAGGGCGCCAGGGCGGCCGGCCGCGGCACGATCGGGTCCCGCGAGGACGTCTGGTCACCGGCCGACTGGGCGGGCACGGTGGCCGTCTTCTCGCTGCCCCCGCGCGGCAGGCCGGCGTCATTGAGGCCGCGGTGGCGGCGCGAGTCCTTGGGTTCCAGCGGTATGGGAGAGCCCCGAAGCGGCTCGTCCGCGGTGCGCGGCAGCGTCAGCCGGAACTGCGAGCCGCCACCCGGCTCGCCCCACGCCTGCAGCCAGCCGCCGTGCAGCCGCGCGTCCTCCAGGGCGATGGACAGCCCAAGGCCCGTACCGCCGGTGGTACGCGCGCGTGCCGGGTCGGCCCGCCAGAACCGGCTGAAGACACGGGTCGCCTCGCCGGGCTTGAGTCCGACGCCGTAGTCGCGCACCGCGACCGCGACCGCCCCGCCCGCCGCGGCGAGCTTGACGACGACGTCCTTGCCCTCACCGTGCTCCACGGCGTTGACGACCAGGTTGCGCAGCACCCGTTCCACCCGCCGGGCGTCCGCCTCGGCGACCACGGGCTGCTGGTCGCCGACGACCCGAATCGTCGTCCTCTTGCGCTCGGCGAGCGGCTCGGCACCGCTGACGACCCGCCGGACGACCTCCCTGAGGTCGATGGGCTCGGCCTCCAGGGCCGCCGCGCCCGCGTCGAAGCGGCTGATCTCCAGCAGGTCCGCGAGCAGCGACTCGAAACGGTCCAACTGGTCGGCGAGCAGTTCCGCGGACCGAGCGGTCACCGGGTCGAAGTCCTCGCGCGCCTCATGAATGACGTCTGCGGCCATCCGTACGGTCGTCAGCGGCGTCCGCAACTCGTGCGACACGTCCGACACGAACCGCCGCTGCATCCGCGACAGGTCCTCCAGCTGCTGGATCTTCAGCTGCAGGCTCTGCGCCATCTTGTTGAAGGCTTCCCCGAGCCGCGCGATGTCGTCCTCGCCGGTGACCTTCATCCGCTCCTGCAGCCGCCCCGCGGACAGCCGCTCGGCGATCCCGGCCGCCATCCGCACCGGAGTGACGACCTGCCGCACGACGAGCCAGGCGATGGCCCCGAGGAGTACGACGACGAAGAGGCCGGCCGTCGCCAGGGTCCCCTTGACCAGGCTGAGCGACTTCTCCTCCTGGGTCAGCGGGAAGAGGTAGTACAGCTGGTACGGGTCACCGTTCGGGTCGTTGACCTGCTTGCCGATGACCAGCGCCGGCTGGGAGTCCTTGCCGGGCTTGTCGTAGGTGATCCGCGTGTAGCTCTGGGCCGCCGTCGTGTAGCTGTCGACGCGCCCACGCAGTTCCTCGGGGACGCTGGCCGCCCAGTCGACGTCACCGGAGGCTCGCGGTCCGCGCCCGCCGCCGCTGTCGTCGCCGGCGGCGGCGGGCAGCGTCACCACGTCGAACGCGCCCTGGCCGCCGCTGGACAGCGACTCCACCAGGTCACCCATCCACGGGCTGACGTTCTGCTCGGTACGGGCGTCCGCCGGAGCGCTGTCGTCGCCGGTCCCGGCCGCCGCCTCGTCGGCCTTCTGCTTGGCCACCGCGAACCCACCGGTGGCCTGGCTCTGCGAGGCCTTCACCTTGGCGTCCAGCAGCCCGTTGCGCACCTGTCCGATCACGACGAAGCCGAGCAGCAGGACGACGCCCAGCGACATCAGCAGGGTCGTGGCGACGACCTTGAGCTGGATGTTGCGCCGCCACAACCGCATGACGGGCAGCAGCGGCCGGCGCACCCAGCGCAGGAACAGACGCAGGACCGGGCTGCCCTGGACTCCGCCCTGCAGCAACCCGCCCTCGAGGAAGCGCCCCCAACGGGAGCCTGACGTCTTCGGGCCGACAGGCCGCCCCGCCTGAGCCCCGGTCCGTCCGGGCGACGAGGCGGCACTGTCTTCGGACATGTCAGCTGGGTCCTGCCTTGTATCCCACGCCACGGACGGTCACCACGATCTCCGGCCGCTCCGGGTCCTTCTCGACCTTGGAGCGCAGCCGCTGCACGTGCACGTTGACCAGCCGGGTGTCCGCCGCGTGCCGGTAGCCCCACACCTGCTCGAGCAGGACCTCACGCGTGAACACCTGCCACGGCTTACGGGCCAGCGCGACCAGCAGATCGAACTCCAGCGGCGTCAGCGCGATCGACTGCCCGTCCCGCTTCACGGAGTGACCGGCCACATCGATGACCAGATCGCCGATGGCGAGCTGCTCGGGCGCCGGCTCCTCGGACCTCCTGAGCCGTGCCCGGATCCGGGCCACCAGCTCCTTCGGCTTGAACGGCTTCACGATGTAGTCGTCGGCACCCGACTCCAGGCCCACGACGACATCGACGGTGTCGCTCTTGGCCGTGAGCATCACGATCGGCACCCCGGACTCCGCCCTGATCAGGCGGCACACCTCGATACCGTCCCGGCCCGGCAGCATCAGATCGAGCAGCACGAGATCGGGCTTGGACTCACGGAAAGCGGCCAGCGCCTTGTCGCCGTCGGCTACGAAAGACGGTTCAAAACCTTCACCACGCAGCACAATGCCGAGCATCTCGGCCAGTGCGGTGTCGTCATCGACGACAAGGACTCGTCCCTTCATGAATGCCATCATCCCATTAACTAAATCGTTACCTGGCGTGACCTGTCACACAGCTCTGCAAGCGCCTCAGCCGTCACGGGAGACACGGCGCCTTTTTCGGTGACGATGGCCGTCACCAGCTCCGGAGGCGTCACATCGAACGCCGGGTTGTACGCCTGGGTCCCCAGGGGTGCCACCGGAATCCCGCCTCCCGCTCCCGCCATCGTCACCTGGGGTGACGTGATCTCGGTCACCTCGAACCCGGGGCGCTGCTCGACCTCGATGGCCGCCCCGTCCGGCGTGTCCGGATCCACCGTCGTCACCGGCGCCACCACGATGAACGGCACATGGTGGTACCGGGCGAGCACCGCGAGCGGATAGCTCCCCACCTTGTTCGCCACCGAACCGTCGGCCGCGATGCGGTCCGCCCCGATGAGCACCGCGTCCACCTCTCCGGCCGCGAACAGGGAGCCCGCCGCATTGTCGGTCAGCAAGGTGTACGCCATTCCGCTGCGAGCCGCCTCGTACGCCGTCAGGCGAGCACCTTGCAGCAACGGACGCGTTTCGTCCACCCACAGCCGCCTGAGCCGCCCCGCCCGGTGCGCCGCCAGCGCCACCGCGAACGCCGTCCCCTCGCCGCCCGACACCAGCGATCCCGTGTTGCAGTGGGTGAGAATCCGGTGCCCGCCGCCCGGCACCAACTCGTCCAGCAGCGCCAGCCCCAGCTCGGCCATCCGGGCGCTGGCCTCGGCGTCCTCCCGGTGCAGCCTGCGCGCCGCGGCCAGCGCCGCCTCGGCGGCCTGCCGGTCGTCACCTCCCTTGCCGAGCTCGGCCCGGTACGCGGCATGCGCTCTGCGCACCCCGACGGCCAGATTCACCGCGGTGGGTCGCGCCCCCGCCAGCGCTGCCGCGGCGTCCTCCACGTCGAACCCGCGCGCGGCGGCGAGCGCGACGCCGTACGCCCCCGCGATACCGAGCAGTGGTGCCCCGCGCACGGCGAGCGAACGGATCGCCTCCACCAGCGCGGACGCGTCCGTACAGACGAGTTCGACCTCCTCTGCGGGCAGCCTCGTCTGGTCGAGAAGTACCAGGACGGGGCCTTCGGGCGGCTCTTCCCAGCGGATCGCCGGAATCTCGGTGAGCCTGCTGTTCTCGCCGGTTTGCGCGTGCTGATCAGCCATGCGGTCAGTGTGCCCCTTATCCGGCGGACAACTGAAGGTCTCCAGCCCACACCGCCGCTGGTCACTCGATGACCACCCCATGGCACGATGGCTGCCAACCTGCCGCCGCGACCGCGGACGGGCACCGTGAAGGAGCGACGATGAACGACACTCCGGGCTGGGCCTCGCCCGGATCCGCCCCGTCCGACGGGCAGCGGCCAGGTGCGTCCGGTCCCACCGAGCCCGCCGACCGGCCCGTCCCCGCGAACCCCGCGGACCAGCCGGGAACGGAGCAGTCGGAACCGGATCCACAGCGCCCCGGCTCGCAGTGGTCCAAGGAGCAGCCGCCCCGGGCCAGTGGTCCGCGCCCACCGGCGCCGAGGCCCCCGGCCAGGCCCCCCCGCCCCCCCCGCCCGGCCCCGGCTGGGGC
>NZ_JOEV01000082.1 GCF_000721105.1 Streptomyces cellulosae | reverse complement strand
GAGACGATCCATGGACGCGACTCCCTCTTTCCCACGACAGGACCAACGAGCAACCAGGTCGACAGTCACATGATCAACAACTTCTGTTAGGACCTCTTAAACCCCGTCGGCCCCGCCCTGGCCAACGCCCTGCGCGACGCCACCGGCATCCGCTTCACCACCCTCCCCCTGCGCCCCGACACCGTCTGGGCGCAACTGGACGCGAACGCGTCACCCTTACCCTCGGCCGAAGGACCAACCACAGCAGACCGCACGCCACTCCCGCCAGGAGAGCCAGCCGGTGACTGACGGCGCCGTGCCCGAAGCCGCCGGGTCCCACCTGTACGCCACTCATTTGCCTCGATGCGCGTGTCCAGGGGCATCAGCCCGGGGGCGAGGTGGCGCAGGCGTGGTGGCTTTTGCGTTCTGCGGTTTCGCTGTGGCGTGCCCGGCATCTGACACCGCCTGCCGGGCTGCCCGGACCTCGGAGCGGCTGTCGCTCACCGCGACCCGCACCCGGAAGGTGCGACCGGCGTTGCGGATCTCCTTCAGGTGCGGTGCCAGATGCCGCAGCACGAAAGACAAGGGCTCACCCAAGGGCGCCAGCCGGCCCGTCAGCGGTACCACCACGCCGATGCATACCGTCGCCCTGTCGCCCATACCCGCGCACCTCTCTTTGCTTTACCGGGCCCGCCGTATCGGCGCGGCCTCCCGTCCAGGATCTTCACCTCGCGTCCACCGCCAGCCGCGGCAACGCCGACCTGCCCGGCCCCTGCCGTGCCGTAGATCGCGGGACACGACAGCCGATGCCTCACGCCCTGCTTTCCCGGCGCTCGGGGCCCCGAGGCCGTGCCCGGAGCCCATGAACAACGAGATCACCCATGCTCGACGGATGCCGCACCCCGATCGTGCTGCAGATGGCCCGCCCGGCCGCTCACGACGGCGGCCCGGGCAAGAGCACGCCCCTGGTGCGGCCGGAGGTGACGGTGTCCCCATGGTCTCCGCCGCGCCGGACCCGGTTTCCACTCACGCAGCAGAACACCGGGCACCTTATGGTGTGTTCTGTCACCGCTTGGGCGGTTCGTTTGGGGATGAAGGAGAGCGGTGCAGAGGGAGCTGGTGGACGTCACACCGTGCACCGACAACTGTGCCCGCATCCTGGAGGCAGGCGAGCACCTGGTCCTGACGGTCAGCCCCGGCAATCCCTACTTCTCCGTCTCCCGCCTGACCATCCTGTTCCAGTGGGCTGCCAGCAAGATCAGGCACGTCGACGTCGTGGTGTCCGATCTGGAGATGACCGAGGCCACCTACCTCGCCCGCGGGCTCGAGGCCGGCAAGGCCCGCAAGAAGGCCCGGGCGGACGTGCGGCAGATGGCCTCGCGCATCCGGCGCGCCCGCCAGGCGGCAGGTACCCCCGGTCTGCGGGTGAGCGAGTTCGGGGACTGGGCCGGCCACCCGCAGTACCGCCGGGCGCGCGCCTACGTCCGACAGGCGATGCAGGATCCCGCCTACCGCGCGCTGTACCGGGAAGGCACCCGGGCTGCCGCCAAGGCCAGAATGCCCGCCGGCTGGGAACCCACGGAGGAGCAGATCACCGCAGGGTCGATCCACAGCGAGAAAGCACTGCCGTTCGCCGTCAACGCCGTGGGCATCCTCGGCGCCTCACAAGCGGTCACCGCCTACAGCCGGCCCGCACCCCACTTCACCTACTTCTTCACCCCCGACTCCATGTTCCGAGCCTTCCCCGGCCAGGGCTACATCGGCCTGCGCGCCCGCGAGAAAGAACCACAAAGCCCTCACCCCCCTGGACCGGAGCAGCACCAGGGCGCTCAACGCCTCGAACGCAGCACCACCGCCGGACGGCCACGCGGCAGGGCCACCCGACGGCAAACGGAACAGCGGGCCGGTGCGGGAAAACTGAGCCACGGCAAGGGTGAGTGCGGCTTCGGTGTCACCGTCGGTGAGTTCTTTCGCCCGGCCTACCGCGGCCACCCGGCGGCCGGAACGCAGCAAAGACAGGACGGCCTCCTCGGAGGCAGGGTCGGCTGCCGGGGCGTGGCGGCGGCGTAGAGCGCCGCGGACGGCGGCGTAGGCGCAGAGCAGGAGTACAGCGAAGGTGATGGAACAGATCAGCTTCAGCATGGGGCCCTCAGCCGGATGAGCGGTACTCGCGGCAGGACCCGGGGGCGGGCCGGTGGTCCGCCCCCGGGTATCGGTCCGTTCAGGGGTGCGCGGTGGTTATCTCTTGATTTTGCTGTGCACCCAACTCTCGCCGTACGACAGGGCCTCCAGAACCCACTTCGGGCCACTCGTCGGCAGCCTGGGCCGCCCCAGCACCGCGCCATTGCAGCCTGGTGTGCAGCCGCTCACACGCGAGCCGTGTCTCCCACAGGATCAGCTCGCCGCCCAGCGCGGTCGCGTTCGGCAGCTGTGCGGCCCCGGCCACCACCGCTCGGGTTGCACAGGAGATCGGACAATATGCCGGTCAGGACGGTTGTTTCGGTGCCGGGAGGTGGGGGTGTGTTGGTGCGCCAGGCGACGAAGCCGTCCGGGCGGACGAGGACTGCTCCCTGGGCAGTGATGCCGTACTGGCTGATCCAGTCGGTGTCCTGGTCGGTGGTCAGGTCGGCGTTGGGCCCGGTGCCGATGCGGTAGCTGCGCAGTGGCCACTGGTCGCGTTCGGCGATCTGGCAGGCAGCGGAATGCCATGGCGTAGAGGGGCAGCTGAGCAGGACGAAGTGCTGTTCGAACAGGTCCAGGGTGGAGATGCGGCGGCCCTGGTCATCCAGCCACAGATGGGGTGCGCGGGTGCCGGGTTCGCCGCTCAGGTCTGCGGTGGGCGGCAGGATGTCGTCGTGCTGTGGGCCGAGTACGGCTTGGGAGTTGTAGCGGTAGGCCATGTAGGCGACGAGCAGGGTGCTGGGGCTGGCGAGTGGGGGGCGCTGGGAGGGGGCGACGGCGCCGGTGAGGCTGCTGCTGAGTTCGGTGGAGCGTTCGCAGGCGCGTTCGGCGGTGGCCAGTGCTACGGGCCGCCGTTCCGCTTCGTAGGTGTCCAGCAGGCCGGGACCGGCGTACCCGTGGTGAACAGCGGCGATTTTCCAGGCCAGGTTGTGGGCGTCCTGGATTCCGGTGTTGGCGCCGAACGCGCCGGCTGGGGGCATCTGGTGGGCGCTGTCGCCGACGAGGAAGACCCTGCCCGCGTGGAAGCGTTCGGCGATGGTTTCGGCCGCGGCCCACGGAGCGGTGCTGAGGATTTGCATATCCAAGTCGGGATCGCCGATGGCGGTACGCAGGTAGTCGGTGATCCGGGGGATGGTGAATTGCCTGGGTGTCTGGCCGCGGGTGGGGTGGTAGGGGATCTGGAAGATCCACGTGTCGTTGTCATCGATGGGCAGCAGGAGCCCAGGGGCCTGTGGGTGTTCTAGGTGGCAGACGGCGAAGCGCCGTTTGGCGACCACGGGTTCCAGGTCGGCGCGGAACAGAACGCTGAGGTAGTGCATCAGCACGCCACGTCCGGACACCCCGATGCCCAGGCACTCACGCGCGGTGCTGTGCGCTCCGTCGGCTGCCAGCACATAGTCGGCGTGGATGGTCAGTTGCTCCCCGGTGGCGTTGACCTTCGCCGTGACCGCGACCTTGTCCTGGTCCTGTTCGAGGTTGATCATCTGGGTGCCGAAGCGAACATCCGCGCCGTACTGGCGTGCGTGGCTCAGGAGCAGGGGCTCCAGCTGTGCCTGGGGGCAGTGGGCCCAGAAGACCGGGCTCATCCGTGCTCCCAGGCCGTCAGGGTCCCGGTCGATGTACTCGAAATGGTCGGTCTGGCGGTCCAGCCGGTCCGTGCGCAGTACCCCCAGGTGCCGGGCCCGGTCGGCAGCCACCTTGTCGATGGCCTCCTCCAGTCCTGCAGCCCGGTAGATCTCCATCGTGCGCACGGTGTAGCCACGAGCCCGGGAGTGGTCCGAGATCTTCCTGCGCTTTTCGATCACCAGGTGCGGTATACCGAGCCTCCCCAGGAGCACTGAGGCGGAAAGACCCACCAGAGAGCCCCCGACGATCAAGACCGGCACCCGTATCTCGGCCGGAGTCTTCATGACTTCCTCCGTGATGGTCGGCGAACGTGAGCAAACGCCGTCAGATAGCGGCGGCCCGGTGACCGGTTCAGTTTTGCCCGGGCCATTCCAGAGGCGCTCGCCATGCACCTGCTCGGATGCCCTCCTTACCCAGGCAGGTGTGGGCCGCCCGTGCCCGATATGCCAAGCGAAGATGATTCCGGCAAGCAGCACCGCCTGCGGCTTCGAACGCTGCTCCATTCAGGTGAGAAAGAGCAGCAAGGGCCAGCTTGGTCCATTGCGGCGCAGTCGAAGTACCTCAACGATCGGGCCGAGAACAGCCACCAGCCGACCGGGCAGCGTAAACACGCGATGGAGGGCTTCGGCTCGGTGGGCGGGGCCCAACGGTTCCTGTCCGCATTCAGCGGTATCTCGCCCCACGTCCGGCCCCGCCGGCACCTGATGACCGCTGCTGCCCACCGAGCCGAGATGGGCATCCGCTTCGCGATCTTGGACCAGATCACCGGCGGTTTGGCGCAGATTCGTCCACCGAGTCGGCATGGGGCTATCGGGGCAGACGTGTCTGACGAGGGACAAGGGATTCATGTCCTCGCTCGGCGACCCGTTTCGTTCCGTTCGCTTCTGTCTGATCCCAACGTGCCCCCGGTTGGCCTCGTTTGCGCCCTGGGGAGGCGACCCGCGCGACGGTACTACTGAAATATGACGTGATACTGCCCGTATCCCAGCGACCTCTCCGATGCGCGCTGGCAGCTGATCGGGCCCACGCTCACGACCTGGCGGGCCGAGCGCAGAAGCAAGGGTCTCGACATCGGTCGCCCGCCTGAGCATGACCTGCGCCACAACGCGCCCTGGGCGTCAAAGGCTTCAAGGTGATCCCGCGACGCTGGGTCGCCGAGCGGACCTTCGGATGGCTGATGCATTTATGGCTTTCGAACGGTACGGGGTTGAGCCCACTCGCCTGTCGCCGGTTGAGGAGGGCGGCGGGGGTGGGTTCGTCGTGGGCGCTCTGAGTGCCGCGCGCTATCTCACGGCTCAACCAGCATTGGAGCGCCGGCCGTGTTGTCGCCAACCCGCGCAAGTCCGGCTTGCTTCGATTGCCGGAACCGAACTGGCAATATGCGACATATCAGTCAAAATGGTGTGAGGTTGGGTGTCGCCGATCATGGTGGCGACGTCTTCACGGTTTGGGAGGAATGATGCTTACTCAGCACGCACCGCGTCTCGTCGCTCCGGCAGATGCCACGGCGCTCGGGACGGCCATGGTGGAGCCCGAAGCAGTAGTAAGCGACGCGCCGGTCTACGCACCGGAGGCCGCAGGCTCGCTCCTTAATCTGCTGCTCGTTTCGCCGAGGGAGCCGAAGGAACCGAAGGGGAAGTGAGTCCTGATCGGCCGCAGAGCGCGTACGTCGCGTCGGCGGCTGGCCTGGCTGTCCGCGCCCTCGATGCTCTTCGCGGTGTCGGGGGCACGGCTCTGGTCGCCCGGCACGTCGAAGAGGCGGATGACCCCACGGCGGCGCTGGCCGCCGTCCGCGTCGTCGGCGCCGACATCTTCGCCCCATGCCTCCTGGCCGACGCGGCGTTCCATCCCGAGGACGCAGCGGTCATCACACAGTCCTTCACCGTTTTCCCGCCGGCCAGCGTTTCCGCGCCACCGCCCACCGGGGCGGCGGAGCCCTGGATCGCCGCCTGGCGCGACTGGGCCACCGCCACCCTGCTGGCCTCCCGCACCGGCACGGAACCGGACGGCATCCTGGCACCGCGGCCCCCCGCCTCCGCCGCCGACCTACCCGTGGACACCGCCGACCCCGGCTCCCAGGACCCCGACACTGCCATCAGCTGGCAGCGCTGGTCGGTACGGATGGGCCAACTCTCCCCCCTTGCCCTGCCAGGCCTTAAAGGGCCCGTGCACACAGCCGCCCGCGCCGCCCCGCTCGCTCTCGCCCGCGGGGCCACCCGTGCCGTGCTGCGCCGCGACTTCCCCACCGCGATGCGCATCACGCGCTGGCTCGCCCTACTGAGCGCCGAGGGTGTGCGCCTGCCCCTGGACCCCGTACCCATGGTCGAACACCTGCGCCTGCACGGCGGCGGTCCACGCCTCGCGCTCGACGCCGCGATCGCCCGGCAGGTGCTCGGACTGGAGGCCCCATGACGGCGTCCGTGACACAGACCGCCCACCAGGTGAGCGCCCAGGCCCTGGCCTGGCTCCACACACACCGGGAGCGCGGGGCGCTGCCCGCCGACACCACCGCCGACCTCGGTGATCCGAACAGCGTCTACAAACCGCTCGGCGAGACCGCGCTCGCCGCCTCGCTCGTGCTGCGCGAGGCGGCCTCAGGCACCGCCGAACTGCGCATGGCCCGGGAACTGGTGAGCTTTTGCTGGCAGCAACTCGGCGAGGGCGACATGCTCTACGAACGACTGCTGCGCTATTCGATGATGACCGACCCCCTGGAGACTTACGCGCCGTTCGCCCGCTGCGGCCTGCGTCACGAGCCCCTGGAGCGACTGCTCGCCCATACCATCGCGCTGCGCTCCGTACGCAACGCGGAGGTCATGCCCAACCGCCGGCTCGCCGTTGCCAACGCGGCCCGCGTCGTCGGCCTCGACACGCACGAGCGCGACCACGACTGGGCGACGCCGACCCGCGCCACCTGGCTCGGCGCCACTCCGGAGCCCTGGCTCATCGACTGGATGACCGGCTACTGCGTCACCCACACGGTCTTCCACCTCACCGACTGGGGCGCCCGCCCCTCAGGTCTGCCCGAGGACCTCACCGCGTACGTGAGGACATGGCTGCCCGTATGGATCGACATCTGGGCCGAGATCGAGCAGTGGGACCTGGTCGGCGAGCTGATGATCGTCGGGTGCTGTCTAAAGGAGCAGTACTGCGAGCTCACGGACTGGCAGCGGCTGGCCCGCGCCCAGCATCCAGACGGCCTGATGCCGCGGGACGGCGAACCGGTGACCGGCGACCCCGGCCAGCGGTTCGCGGACCATCAGCACACCGCCGTGGTCGCCGTAATCGCCGGGGCCCTCGCGGTCTCCCGCACGCTGGGCGGGGCGGCGGGCCCGCGATGAGCGGCCTGGCCGCCCACCACCTCGCGCATGCCGCGTGCGAGGGCCTGCCGGCCGCAGGCAGCGACGGCCCCACGTGGGCCGCCGACCTGCTCGCCACCCTGGTCAAGGCCGCACCCGGCGCCAGCGCCGTGGCACTCGCCCTCCGGCGCGGCCCCGAACGCACGCTCCTGACCAGCGGGGTGACCGCCCTGCACGGCGGGACGGCGACCCGGCCCGACACCCGCTTCGAGATCGGCTCCCTCACCAAGACGTTCACCGCCCTCCTGCTCGCCGAGATGGTCGCGCGCGGCGAGGTCGCCTACGACGACCCGATCACCCGCTTCCTGCCCCGCTCGGCCTCGCCACGACTACGCGGTTCACCCATCACCCTCATCCACCTGGCCACACACACCTCGGGACTGCCGCACCTGCCCTCGGGCCTCCTGCGCAGCGCGGCGCCCGCCTGGTTCAGCAACCCCTACGCCGACTACTCCCCCGCCGCCCTACGAAACGCCCTGGCCCGCGCCCGGCCACGTACCGCCGCCGGCACCCGAGTGCGCTACTCCAACTTCGGCGTCGGGCTCCTCGGCGAACTGCTCACGCACGCCGCGCACGGCCCCGGCGGAAACTACGCGCGACTGCTGTCCGACCGCGTACTGGAACCGCTCCGCCTGGCACACACCAGCTGTGACACCGGGCAGCCACAGGCCACCGGCTACTGGCATGGCAGGCCCCGCCCGGCCTGGCAGATCCCTGCCCTGCCGGGCGCGGGGGCCGCCCGCTCGAGCGCCCGCGATCTGCTCACGGTCCTCGACGGCCTCATCGACCCCGCCATGGCGCCCCTGAGAATCCCCCGCACACTACGGGCAGCGCTCGCCGACGTCACCACGCCCCGCCTGGCGCTGCCACGCTCAGGCCGGCGCATCGCCCTGATCTGGAACATCCGGCCCCAACCCGGCCATGACCTCTACCACCACTCAGGAGGCACCCGGGGCTTTACCACCTTCGCGGGCTTCAGCCCCCGGACACACACCGCTCTCACCGCACTGACCAACACGGGCCCTGCCCTGAGCGGCACCTTCATTCAGCGGGCATACCTCGCCCTGCGAACGATCGCCCAAGAAGAACAGCTCTCCGTGGGTTGAACAGCTAGCCAGCGGCCCGGCTACGACTGCTGCTGACGTGGGGGGCTGCCCCGGCTACCGGGGGGATTGGCCGTGCGCTCGCTTTGCCGCCGCTTCCACAGCCGCGCCACGACCTGCTGCTGCTCGGTGCCGAGCAGGGGATCGGCGGGCAGCACGACCGAACCGGCACCGGTGCGGCTTGGTCGTTGGAAGGGGGTATCACGGTCCCTACCGTAAGCAGCTGCTGCGCCAGCCCCTTCTAGGCTCTCGGGGTCAGACAGACACGGTCAGAGGAGGGGGTAGTGCGTGGCGACATACAGCGCTGACTACTTGAAGCGGCTGCTGGCCGCCGTGGAGCGGTTTGAGGAGGTCTTCGAGCGGTGGATGGAGACTCAGGTTGAGTCGGACCATGTCCAATCTCGCGGACAGTTCCCCACGGTTTGGACCAAGGATGGGCAGGATGAGGCGGTGGTCCGCACGCGCGAGTTCGACGTTGCGGAGGCTGCGGGTGCCGCTGCTCGGGCCGTCGCCGTTACGGGGGCGAAGATCGCCGTTGCCGGGATCGGTGTCCTGGACCCGATCGAGAACTGGTCGCTGATGTCAGCTCCGAAGGCGCTCTTCGCACCCCAGGAAATCCGCACCACGGCGGCCAGGGTCCGGGGCCGTCTGAGCATGATGCTCAGCGAGGCGGAGGAGGCGGCGGAGTCAGCGACGCCGGGATTCGTCCCTTCCGAACTCCATGAGGTCATCTGGACAGCGGCGGCCGCGCACTGGACGACCCACCAATACCGGGTCGCGGTGCGGGAGGCGTCGGAGGCGCTGACCGTGCACTGGAAGAACGCCTGGGCCGCAACGACGTGACCGACACCTCGTTCTGGCAGCAGGCCCTCTCCGCGGGAGACCCGGAACCCGGCAAGCCCAAGCTCGCCTGGCCCGGCCCGGCGGAAGACCAGACGGCCAAGAGCATGCGCGGAGGACTAGGCCATTTCGTTTGGATCAGCCGGTCGTTGGTCCGGGTGTGCCGTTGACTGATGCGCAGTGGGCGCGGATCGAGCCGTTGCTCCCGGACCGGAGGCCGAAGCGGGGTGGCCGCGGGACCATCGTGAGGTGATCGACGCGATCGCCTTCAAGTTCCAGACCGGTACCCAGTGGGTGCATCTGCCGGAGAAGTACGGCAACTGGCGGGGCGTCTACAACCGGCTGCGGATGTGGGCCGTCGACGGCACGTGGGAGCGGGTGTTCACCGCCCTGGTGGCTCAGGCCGACGCGGACGAAGACGTCAGCTGGGCCGTGTCCGTGGACTCCACCATCGTGCGCGCTCACCAGCATGCGGCCGGGGCCCGCAAAAAGGGGCCCCGGTCGGCGAGCCGGACGATCACGCCATCGGCTGGTCCCGCGGCGGACTGACCACGAAAATCCACCTCGCGGCCGACGGCCGGTGCCGGCCACTGGCGTTCGTCCTCACCGCCGGTCAGGCCGGCGACGCACCCGCCTTCACCGACGTCATGGCCCGCCTGCGCGTTCCCCGCCCTTATGGACGGCCCCGCACCAGGCCGGACCTGGTCCTGGCCGACAAGGCGTACTCCTCCCGCGCGATCCGCGAGCACCTACGCAGACGCGGCATCCGCGCGGTGATCCCGGAACGGGCCGACCAGCAGGCCAACCGGCGGCAGCGCGGACAGGCGGGCGGCAGACCGCCGGCCTTCGACCGCGAGGCATACAAGCAACGCAACACCGTCGAGCGGTGCATCAACCGCCTGAAGCAGTGGCGCGGCATCGCCACCCGCTACGAGAAGACCGCGACCATCTACCTCGCCGGACTTCACATCGCGGGCATCTTCCTCTGGTCTGCCCGCTGATCTAAACGAAACCGCCTAGCACCGTTGGCCGGCGCGCTGAACAACCTCGCGACCGGACTGAATCTCACAGTCAGGAACGTCGCGACGCACACTCGCGATGAGCTGACCGAACAGGAGGGCATGGAGCGGCTGGCCGCCTACAGCTACTTCGCCCGGCTGCTTGATCAGTGCGAGATTCGGCGAGCAAAGGAACCCGAAGGCACGTGAGCCGTGCTGGCGGTTGCCGCTCCCCGTCAAGCGGCGCGTGGTCTTCTCGGCCTCGGCTTCTAGGTCTCGGCATGACGATGACACCGGCTGAACTCGAGGCGCAGGAAGACACGCTGGAGTTCCTCAACAACGAGGTGGCCTCGCGCCTGACGCGCGAGTCGGACTCGCTGGCGAAGATCGATACCAAGGCGGTGTTCCTGATCGGGTTCGCGGCCACCGCCGCCCGGTTCCTGGCGACGCACAAGCACCACGATGTCCTCGCCACCACAGCGCGTACGCTGCGGGCCTTTGGCCGCCTTTCGAGGAAGAGCTGTGCGGATAAGGGACAATCCGTTCGTGCCCAACCCGCGCTAGACGCCGCCACGTCCTGTTGTCAGCGCCGGGTGGAAGACTTCTCGCATGACATTGAGGTCTCCCAGCTTTCTCGACCTGGAAACGCTGCTGTCCCAGGCGGAGTACCACGACGTAAACGTCCCTGTGGCGCAGGACATCGTGGAGACGACGGTGAGTAAGCGGTCCGGCGGCGGCAAGGCCGGCATCGGCGCGCTAGCTCTGAGCGGATCCGCAGGAAGCGACTTCCAGTTCCAGTCGACTTACAGCCTGGCTCCTCGGGAGAAGGCGACGGTCTCCAAGGTGATCGACGGCCTCATCCGCGAGAAGGCGGTCCACGTCAATCCTTCCGGCGACTCCGCGCTCTCCAAGGACGCCCTCGTTGAGATCGAGGGCAGCGCGCGGATCACGGCGGCGAGCGTGATGAGCAAGGTGTTCTTCGTCTTCCGACGACTCATGCTGGCCCGTGGCATCAATGAGCTCAGCGAGCTCGCTAACCTGGACGTCGAAGACTCCGATGTAGCTGAGGCGATCCAACGGGTCTATCTGGAGAACGAACTGCTGCCTCTGCCCATGCTTCTTGAGGTCACAGGAAGTTCGCTGCCACACAAGGTGTACGTCAACGTACGCCCTAACTTCTTCATCGACGAAGCGTCGGCGGATCACCTGGAGGGAGATCTGCGCGTCCTCGGTAGCGTGTATCGACTGATCCCGGAAGACGAGTTCAGGGTCACCGACGAATGGCTCCTGCATGGGTGGGAGTTCATGATGCGCCGCATCATGATGGCGCAGATCCAGGATGACCTCCAGGAGGTCACCCAACAGCTCAGCAGGCTGGGCCTGGACGTCCCCGACGACGATGTCCACGCGTACATTTCTGGTCCCGCCATAGTGATCGACGCCATCGCGTTGTACTGAACCTTCTGTCCACCTGCAGAACTGGTGTCGACACCGTCCCGGGTAGCGCCACAGAGTCCCAGGGCCTGCACGCATTCCAGTGCGATGCCGCTGACCCGAGCAGCGAAAGACCCTGGGCCGCACAGCGCGCCTGAGGTTCTGCCCGCCAGCGCTACGCTGCCGACACCAGGCCGATGGCGGCGGCACGATCTGGTGCACTCAGCAGTCGTCGGGTGCGCTGCCTGTCACCCTCGAACGGGCCACCCGGCGCCAAGGCTGACACGCCCAGCGCGGTACGGCATCACCGCTCTGGCAGCTTCAAGCGGAGCAGGTCCATCGACTTCTTCACATCTTCGAGCTGGTCAACCGTGGACCCGCAGGCGCCACTGCATGTGTTCCATCCGCGCGGACATCGCCAGCGAGCAGGGAAACGCTGTTCCTGCTGGTCGTCGGCCTGTGGCTGGAGCCGACGCCCTCGGTATCTCGCAGCGCACCATGGAGCGGTACGTGAAGGACCAGATCCGCCGGCCTCGCGCCGACCTCGCGCAGCGCCTTCAGGACGCCGTGCGCCAGCGCTGGCAGCCCCGCATCCGTGCCCAGGCCAGGAAGCAGGCCGCCACCAGCACCGGTCTCGTGGTCGACACCCGCGCCCGCTTCGGCTTCACCGCGGCGCCCGGCACCACCGATGACGCCCGCATCCGGCACCTGACCATCGCCCTGCCCCCGCAGTACGCCGCCCGCCTCTTCGACGCCCAGGACGCCGGCGCGAGCGAGCGGCAGCTGCGCGACATCGCCGCCGAAGGCCTGGGAGACATGTACTTCCGCGACGGCGGCCGCCGCGCCCACGGTCTGGACGTGGAGTTCACCGATGTCGAGCACGTCGAATTTAATCTGTAGGGCTGGCCGTAAAGATCCCTGGCAGTCTGGTTCGAATCACTCAGCTGCGCCAGGATGGTTCCGCAGAGATCAAGGGGGGATTTGGATGGCTGATGACTTACGAGTGAGCGCCGCTCAGGGGGACATGGCGGCAATCAAAGGTCTGCTCATGGCCCGCTGTATTCCTCACGCCGCGCTGCCTGGTGTGCGCAACGCGGCGAGGGAGTTGACGCCAGAGATCCTGCGAACGTGGTTGGACGCGGCGCAAGAACATCGGCCGAACTCCGCCTCGTCCGATGGTCGCTCGTTCACCTACAGCCTCGGACACGCGGCCTTCGCACTGGTTGTCCTTGGCGAACAGACAGGTGAACCTTGGAACGAGCTTCTCTGCCACCCGGTGTTCACGTCCTCAAGGGGCCCCCGTCCGGAGTGGGCCGCTCCTGCCGAGCCGGGCTCCCTGTCCCCGTTGCCCACGTGGTACGCCCCAGCCGAGCCGGGCTCCCCGCCCCCGCGGCCTGCTTCTGCCGAGCCGGAGTCCGTGCCCCTGTTCACGTCCTCACGGGGCCTCCGTCCGGAGTGGGCCGCTCCTGCCGAGCCGGAGTGGGCCGATTTTGCCGAGCCGGAGTCCCTGCCCCCGTTGCCCACGTGGTACACCTCAGCCGAGCCGGGCTCCCCGCCCCCGCGGCCTGCTTCTGCCGAGCCGGAGTCCGTGCCCCCGCAGTCCGTTCCCACCGGCTGCTCCGGACCCCCACCCCTTGGTGGTATCCCTGAACCATTCTTCGAAGTGGCGGCGTTTTCGGCTGCTGTGGGGCTCGTGCCGTTTCTCCAGACGATTGCCACACAGGCAGCGCAGCGCACGTTCGATGCCGCGCGTGCCACGATCCGGCAACGTCTCGATCGTGGCGAGGCCCGGGTCTTCGGACCGAACCTGGTGATCGAGGTACGCGGAGGGCGTATGGAGTTTCGCGTGCCGAGCGACATCCCCAGCGCGGCGCTGCAAGCGCTCGTTGACCTTGGCGAGCACGGTTTGGAAGAACTGGCAAAGCCCGATGGCCGAGGCCGGCGTGTCGTCGTGAGCTGGGATGCCGCAAGCCAACGATGGGTGCGGATCGTCAGTTGAAGATGACGTCAGCTTACCGACGCTTGATCGGAAGAGGATCTTTGCCAAATTCCTCACAAATCGACCTTCAGGGGCGAAAACGGTCGAGATGAGACCGCTCGTCGTGAGAATCGAGGGAGCGCGACCTGACATGTCAGCTCTGTAGCTGGCATGGTGGGGGTGTTGCGTAATACGCGGAACACGCGCAGACGGTGTACCGAAACGGCAGCGCCCCCGCCGCGGGAACGGCGAGGGCACCTTGTGCCGTACTGGGCGAACGTCCCCGGCTAGCTCTTCAAGTCGGGGGCGTCGTCACATCCAGGGATGGGACCACTCCCGGATGCTGCGTCCGATCCAGTACGAGGCGGTCGCCACCGGAGCGAGCCACAGGCGGATGCGACGACGCATCGTCCGCCAGTCGGCCGGCGTAGACCTCTTTCGCTTCATCATGATGAGTTGCCTTCGGACGGTGGGTACCAGCCGACTGCCGGACCCGGAGCTCCGGGGCCCGGCGCGCGGTCCCTCCGAAGGGTTCTCCATGTGAAGCAGACACCACACTAACGTGCCGTCAGAGCGCCGAACGGGCCTTGCTTTCCTGGGGACTTGTCGTCCGATCCGGAGCGTTACCCGGCCGGGCGGCCGGGCACAGCCCCCTTAAAGATCAAGTCGCTCAATCCGACGACAGGAAAGCAACATTACGAGATTCGGGCATTTCGGGCATCGCTTTCTGGTGAGGGTTTTCGCTCACAGAAAGTTACGAAGACTTTTCTGCCCGCACTGGCTACAACCGTGCCTCATCCGAGCCTTGCCTCCGTCTTCATGGCAGCCGACCGACGGCGCGATCAGCCCCCGATCGCGAGACCCCCGCGCAACGTCATCACGCAATCCGCCCGCGTGATCCATTCCGGACGGGGGGTGGAAATGGTCCTCCCACCCCTACCCTTTCCCCCGCCCTCAGTCAGGGTGTCGAAGGAGCCGGAGTGGCCACCCCGGCCTTGTGCGCCGTACGTCGTGCCAGCCGGGTCGCCGCCATCCGCTGCCGCTCAGCAGGCTGGACGTACAAGATCAGCACCGCCTCCTCGATCAGGCCGGCAATGTCGGCGATCTCATCGGGCGCGTACTCCAGCCCGTCGTGGACGGAGTCGTTACCGAGCATCCGGGCCTCGTGAAATCCATCGATCACCGACTGGGGCACGTTGAGCCGAGCCAGATCCCCGATCATCGCGTGCAGGTTCTTCCCCTGGGCTCCGCACTCCTTGCAGATCGCTTCCACCACGGACCGGTAGCCGACCCCGGCGAGCCGGAAGGCCGCCGCCGCCTCGGCTCGCCCTGCCCCATGGAAGAGGTCGCGGACCTTCTCCGGGGCGTCCGGCGAGAATGCACGCGGCTCCTGCGTCGGCCATACCCGGGAGAGGAACGTGTATACACGCTTACCGGCGATGTGCTTGCTCCCACTCGCGGGGAGGCGGTCAACCGAGTACAGCTCGACCACTGCCATGTCGCAGAAGTCGCACGACCACACCTGCTCCTCTACATGCTGGCCTGGCCGTTGCGGAGAACCCGGATGCTTCACTTCGGGATGGATCCAGCGGAGATTACGCAGGGACATTGCGACCCGGTTCGAGCAGTGCGGGCACTCGGCCTGACGGCTGCGGCCAAGCTTGGGGATGAAGGTGTCCTGATCTGGCATAGCGATCAGGTAGCCACAAGATCCCCTAATCACCAAACCAATTCGGCCCGGCCCTCCGGCCCCCTGGCCGCCCGTCCGGCCTCCCTCGGACCGGACGGGCAAGCCGCCCGGGCAAGCCCGACCAGAGGCCCGACCATGGGCCGCCGGTACCCCGGCCATGGGCCCGACCACGGCAGGTCAACGCCCTGTCCGCACGGTCGGGGACACCGGGCTGCCGGGCCCGGCTTCACCAGACTGTGCGCCGGCCTGAGTGACTCAGGTCAGGAACGCGACCAGGACGGTGGCGGCGGTCAGGGAGACCATGACCGGCCCCTTCAGCCGCGGGCGGCGGAAGACGAGATAGCCGAGGCCGACAACGACCGCCAGGCCGACGACAACCCAGAGCAGTACGACGAGCAGAGCAAGCGTGGACACGAGGTCCCCCCTCAGGTGTGGGCACGCGGCGGATCCGCGTGCGGTGGAAGGCGGAGCGTGGAGACTCCTCAGCCCTTGCGTCTCGGGCAGGACGTTCCGACAGCAGGCGTCAGGGTCGTTGATGGCGGGGTTAGGGCCTGTTGCGAAAGTGCCGTTAGTTGCTGCTGTGAGTGCTGATGCGGCTAGCTGCTACCTTCCGGAGCCATGACCGACAAGGTGTATGTGGG
>NZ_JOEV01000081.1 GCF_000721105.1 Streptomyces cellulosae | reverse complement strand
GAAACGCCCGGTTACATTTCGAACCCGGAAGCTAAGCCTTACAGCGCCGATGGTACTGCAGGGGGGACCCTGTGGGAGAGTAGGACGCCGCCGAACAATCATTCAAAGGGTTGGGCCCAGAACTTCGGTTCCGGGCCCAACCCTTTTTTGTTCAGCGTCACTTGAAGTTCACGTTGCGCAACCAGCATCCAGGGCATGGGTACTGCTGCAATGCTCAGGGCCGCCGGCGTCGGTGTCGGTGACGAGGTCGTCGTACCAGCCTTCGGGAACGTGGAGGTTGCCGAGGCGGTCGTGCTGGCCGGGGCGCTTCCGGTGTTCGCCGACATAGACCCGCTCACCTACTGTCTGGACGCGGCCGCTGTCGAGGCGGCCGTGACTCCGCGAACGGCGGCCGTTGTTGTCGTCCACCGCTTCGGGCGGCCGGCCGACATGGTCCGACTGCTCGGGGTCGGGGAACGGCACGGGCTGCTGGTGTTGCAGGAGGGCGAGTCAGGGGCGCCGTACGACGAGGTCGCTCAGCGCAGGCAGCGGGCTGCCTACCTCGATACGAAGTTGCGTGGTGTGCGGACGCCCGAGGGGGCTGTCGGCCACACCTATCAGCAGTACGTCGTACGGGTACCGGGGAACGGTCGGCCGGACCGGGACGCATTCGCAAAAGCCGTGCGGGCCCGGGGCGTCGAGTGCTGGGTGCCCGCCAAGACGCCCGTGCACCGGCTGCCGGAGTACCGGCGGTGCGTGTCGCTGCCGGAGACCGAGCGGGCTGCCGACGAGACGCTGGCGCTGCCGGTGGACGCCTCTTTGACCAAGCGGGACATGCAGCGGACCGTGGGCGCGTGCAATGCTCTCGGAGGGCTGCTGGAGCCTGCCTTCTGAGGGACTGTTCCGCCAGTGCGCGCGGTTGGGCGCACCGGTCTGTTCGGGGTATGATCTATTCCGTTGCCGCGGGGGAAACCTCGAAAAGGCGACCGGCCCCTATAGCTCAGTCGGTAGAGCGTCTCCATGGTAAGGAGAAGGTCAACGGTTCGATTCCGTTTGGGGGCTCCAGTACAAAAGGCCCTCGCCCTTTCGGGCGGGGGCCTTTCGCATGCCCTTGACGGTCCTCGTCAGTCCTTGTGAAGGCCGGGGACGCGCATGGCGAGGATCGCCATGTCGTCGGACGGGGCGTCCGACGCGAAGCGTTCCACCGCGCGCATGATGCGGGCCGCGACCGCGCCCGCTGTCAGGCCCGTGCAGGTCGTGAGGACGTCGGCGAGGCCGTCGTCGCCCAGCATGCGGGTGCCCTCGCGGCGTTCCGTGACGCCGTCGGTGACACAGAGGAGGACGTCGCCGGGATCGAGGGTGACCGCCTGTTCGTACAGTTCGAGGTCCTCCATGACGCCGAGGAGCGGCTGCGGTTCGGCGGCCGGTTCGACCGTGCCGTCCTGGCGCAGGCGCAGCGGCAGGGGGTGGCCGGCGCAGACCACCTTCAACTGGGCGCTGCCGTCCTCCTGGGGCCACAACTCGCCGTACAGGAGCGTCAGGAAGCGGCTGCGGGCGCCCTCGTCGAGGATCGCGGAGTTGAGGCGCTCCAGGACCGCCGGGCCGCTCAGGCCCTCGCGGGCCAGCAGCCTCAGCGCGTGCCGGGCCAGGCCGGTGACCGCGGCGGCGTTCGGACCCGTACCGCAGACGTCGCCGATGGCGAAGCCGTAGGCGCCGTCACGGATGGGGAAGAGGTCGTAGAAGTCGCCGCCGACCTCGTTGCCCTCGCCGGCCGCGCGGTAGATGACCTCGACCTCGACGCCGTCGATCTCGGGGAGTTCGGGCGGTAGCAGACTGCGCTGGAGGGACTGGCTGATGGCCGTGCGCTCGGAGTAGAGGCGGGCGTTGTCGAGGGCCAGAGCGGCTCGGCGGCTCAAGTCCTCGGCCAGTTCCAGGATTTCCTGGCGGAAGTGTTCGTCGGTGGGCTTGCCGAGCGTCAGCATGCCGATGACGCGGTTGCGGGCCACGAGGGGGAGCACCACTGTCTCGCCGCCCACCGCCGACGCCGTGGCGAGCGTGGGGCCGATGCCTGACGCGATCTGGTGGGTCGGCCCGCCGCTGAGGCCCAGGCTGCGCATGGAGCTGCGCAGGGCCGCCTGGTGGGCCGCCTCGCCGGGGGCGGACCAGACGCGGGCGCCGGGAGTGGGCACCGGGTCCGGCGGGGGGACCTTGGAGAGGAGGGACTTGATGCCGTCGATCAGTTCCTCGTCCTCGTGCAGGACGTACGAGAGGTACGGCTCGGAGGCCTGGTCGGCGATCGTGTAGACCGCGCACCAGGTGGCGAGGGTCGGAACCGTCATCTGGGCCATGAGGGCGAGGGTCTGGTCGCGGTCCAGGGTGCCGGCCAGGAGGTCGGAGGCTTCGACGAGGAAGCTGAGGGAGCCCCTGCGCAGGCGTTCGAGCTCGCCGAGGCGGGCGGACTCCACCGCCAACGCGATGCGGTCCGCGGCGAACTGGAGGCGGAGAGCCTCTTCGTTGGAGTATCTGCCGGGAGCTTCCGCCGCCACGCCGAGGGAACCCGTGAGGCGGCCCTCGACCTTGAGCGGGACCGTGACGACCGAGCGCATGCCGGTGCCGCTCAGCAGCGGTACGGCGCCCGGTACGGCCGTGAGGTCGTCGTGGACGGCCGGCATGCGGGCCGAGCCGTAGCGGCCGGGGCCGGCCTCGACGGGGACGCGGGCGAAGCGCTGGCGGGCGGAGGGCAGGCCGGTGGAGGCGCGGACCTCCAACTCCGTTTCGTCGTCGGTCGCCAGGAGGAGGAAGGCGGAGTCGGCGTCGAGCATGTCGCGGGCTCGCTCCACCGTGCGCTGGAGGAGGCCGTCGAGGTCGTCCGGGGCCGGTGAGCCGATGAACACCTCGAACGGGTCGGTGCTCTGGCCGTCGGAGGAGGTGGACGTGTCCGAGGCCGGTACCCGCAGCGGGGTCTGCAGGACGGCTCGTTCGTGATCCCGCACGAGGAGGCAGACGGTGGAGGGCTCGCCGCCGGTGTCGCGGACGCGGAGGTGGGAGGCGTACACGGAGATCACCCGCCCGCTGGCGCCCCTGATGCCGTAACTGCCCTCCCAGCGGGAGAGCTGGAGGGCCTCCGCGATGCCCGTGCTGGTGCCCGGAGTGTGCGGCCAGGCGGCGAGGTCGGTCAGGGCCTTGCCGATGACCTGTTCGGCTGCGTAGCCGAAGAGTTCCTCGCCGTCCTCGTTCCAGGACGTGATGGCGCCGGTGCGGTCGATCTGGACGACGGCGACACGGACGCGGCCGTCGGCGAGGGGGAGGAGGTGGGCGGGGAGGGACGGGCCCGCGGCGCGGGTGCCCACCGGGCGTTCGGGGAGGTCGAGTTGGAACCAGACCTGTTTGTGGGTGGGCGTGTAGTCCACGCCCCAGCGGGCGGCGAGGGCCGCGCAGAGCTGGAGGCCGCGGCCGCCCTCGCGGTCCAGGTTGCCCATGTTGACGGCCTGGCCCTGCAGGGGGATCTCACGCTCCGGGTAGCGGTCGGCCACCTCGATCCGTACGCCGTCGTCCGTGCGCAGGCACAGGACGTCCGCGGAGGTGCCCGCGTGCACCACGGCGTTGGTCACGAGTTCGCTGGTGAGTACGACGGCGTCGTCGACGATGTCGGCGAAGCCCCAACCCTGGAGGGTGTCGCGGACGAAGGCGCGGGCGCTCGCGACCGATCGCCCGACGGGCTCGAAGCTGGCGGCCGCGCGCGCGGTGATCACTGAACTCCTCGGCCTGTTGTCGGCGTGCAGGGCTGCCTGGCCGGTCGGCTCGTGCCGCTGCTGCGGCAGAGCGTCCGTCGGCCGGGGGTCCGGGGTCTGTCCCCCCGGGATCAGTCCGGTGGTCATGTGTGCGGCCGCCCTCCGATGCCCGCTCGTTCTCGTGCCACCGCCCAGGCCGGACGGACCGGCGTGGCTGGACAGCCGCATGCAAGGTTACTTACCTTCCCCGTCCGTGCGGATGCCGGTCTGCAGTGTTTCCGTCCGGAGGGTGTGCGGACGATGTGCGAAGCTGCCGAACTGTTATGGCCTGGTTCGGCCGGGGTGAAACACTGGGCAAGCTTCCGGTGAAGGTACCGGCAGGCTGAGTGTGGTTTGCATGTGATGGGCAGCAGCCCCTGGTCCGGCCCTGATATAGCGGACATGTATACCCAGCAGTAACTGGTACGTCGAGCAGTAGTACCGGACCACAGCAGTAACGGTCGACCCCTGCGGGAGGGACACAGTGGAGTCTGGCGCAGCGACGCGGGGCACTAAGACGCGCGCGAAAGGCGGACAGTCCCCGAGTAACCAGCGCAAGCCGCGGGGAGGGACCACCGCGGTGGACACCGCTGCCCTGGATCGATTGATGGTGGCGCTCGTCTCGATGCGCGACGGGAACTTCCGAAAGCGGCTCACGGTGTCCGGGGACGGCGTGATGTCGGAGATCGCCGCGGTTTTCAACGAGGTGGCTGACCGGAATCTCCATCTGACGGGTGAGTTGTCGCGTGTGCGGCGCATGGTGGGCCGTGAGGGAAAACTCACGGAACGGCTGGAAACGGGCGCCTGTGAGGGTTCCTGGGCCACTGCGATCGACAATTCGAACGCCCTTGTGGACGATCTCGTACGGCCTGTCTCCGAGGTGGGCCGGGTGCTGTCGGCGGTGGCGGAGGGTGATCTGTCGCCCCGTATGGAGCTGCGGACGCAGGCGCCGGACGGAGGCGGGCATCCGCTGCGCGGGGAGTTCCTGCGGGTCGGGCGGACCGTCAACAACCTGGTCGACCAGCTGTCGACGTTCACCGACGAGGTCACGCGGGTGGCCAGTGAGGTGGGCACCGAGGGCAAGCTGGGCGGGCAGGCGCGCGTGCGGGGCATGTCCGGTTCCTGGAAGGACCTCACCGAGTCCGTCAACACGATGGCGTACCGGCTGACGGCGCAGGTGAGGGACATCGCGCTGGTGACGACGGCGGTGGCCAAGGGTGACTTGTCCCGGAAGGTCACGGTTCACGTCGAAGGCGAGATGCTGGAGCTGAAGAACACCGTCAACACGATGGTGGACCAGCTGTCGTCCTTCTCCTCCGAGGTGACGCGAGTAGCTCGCGAGGTGGGTGTCGAGGGCGAGCTGGGTGGCCAGGCGCAGGTGCCCGGAGTGGCGGGTGTGTGGAAGGACCTCACCGATTGGGTGAACCTCATGGCAGGCAACCTGACGGCCCAGGTGCGTGGGATCGCCCAGGTGACGACCGCCGTCGCCAGCGGTGACCTGTCGCAGAAGGTGACGGTGTCGGCGCGCGGTGAGGTCGCCCAGCTCGCCGACACGATCAACCAGATGACCGAGACGCTGCGGATCTTCGCGGACGAGGTCACGCGCGTGGCCAACGAGGTCGGGGCCGAGGGACAACTCGGCGGACAGGCGAACGTGCCGGGTGCGGCGGGGACCTGGAAGGACCTGACGGACTCCGTCAACACGGTCTTCCGGAACCTCACCACTCAGGTGCGCGACATCGCCGCCGTGACGACGGCCGTGGCCAACGGTGATCTGTCGCAGAAGGTCACCGTCGACGTGGCCGGCGAGATGCTGGAGCTGAAGAACACCGTCAACGGGATGGTCGACCAGCTCTCCGCGTTCGGTGCCGAGGTCACGCGGGTGGCGCGCGAGATCGGCGTCGAGGGTGAGCTCGGTGGACAGGCACAGGTACCGGGGGCCGCCGGTACCTGGAAGGACCTCACCGACTCCGTCAACACCGCGTTCCGGAATCTCACCGGACAGGTGAGGAACATCGCCCAGGTCACGACGGCGGTGGCCAACGGCGACCTCTCGCAGAAGGTCACGGTGGACGTCTCCGGCGAGATGCTCCAGCTCAAGAACACCGTGAACACGATGGTGGACCAGCTGTCCGCCTTCGCCGACCAGGTGACGCGGATGGCCCGGGACGTGGGCACCGAGGGGCGCCTCGGCGGTCAGGCGGTGGTGCCGGGCGTGTCCGGTACATGGAAGGAGCTCACCGACTCCGTCAACTTCATGGGCGGCAATCTCACCTCTCAGGTGCGGCAGATCGCCCAGGTGACGACCGCGGTGGCCCGGGGTGACCTGTCGCAGAAGATCGACGTGGACGCGCGTGGCGAGATCCTGGAGCTGAAGAACACCATCAACACGATGGTGGACCAGCTGTCCGCCTTCGCCGACCAGGTGACCAGGGTGGCCCGTGAGGTGGGTACGGAGGGCCGGCTGGGCGGGCAGGCGCAGGTGCCGGGCGTCGCCGGTGTGTGGCGGGACCTGACCGACTCGGTGAACGGCATGGCCGGCAACCTCACGGCGCAGGTGCGCAACATCGCGCAGGTCGCCACGGCGGTGGCCCGGGGTGACCTGTCGCAGAAGATCGACGTGGACGCGCGTGGCGAGATCCTGGAGCTGAAGAACACCCTCAACACGATGGTGGACCAGCTCTCGAGCTTCGCCGACCAGGTGACACGGGTGGCCCGTGAGGTGGGTACGGAGGGCATCCTCGGCGGTCAGGCCGAGGTGCAGGGTGTCTCCGGCACCTGGAAGGACCTCACGCAGTCCGTGAACTTCATGGCGAACAACCTGACCATCCAGGTGCGCAACATCGCCGAGGTCACCACCGCGGTCGCCAAGGGCGACCTGTCGAAGAAGATCACCGTCGACGCGAAGGGCGAGATCCTCGAACTCGTCACCACCGTCAACACGATGGTGGACCAGCTGTCGTCCTTCGCCGAGCAGGTGACCCGGGTGGCCCGCGAGGTGGGCACCGAGGGCCAGCTGGGCGGTCAGGCCAGGGTGCCGGGTGTCACGGGCATCTGGAAGGACCTCAGCGACAACGTGAACCTGATGGCCAACAACCTGACCATGCAGGTGCGCAACATCTCCCAGGTCGCGGCGGCGGTCGCCAACGGTGACCTGACGCGTACGGTGACGATCGAGGCGCGCGGTGAGGTCGCGCAGCTCGCCGACACCTTCAACACCATGGTGAAGACACTGAGTTCCTTCGCCGACCAGGTCACCAAGGTGGCCCGTGAGGTGGGCACGGACGGCATCCTGGGCGGACAGGCGCGGGTGCCGGGTGTGGCCGGTACGTGGAAGGACCTCACCGAGTCGGTGAACCAGATGGCGTCCAACCTGACCGGTCAGGTGCGCAACATCGCCATGGTGACCACCGCCATCGCCAAGGGTGACCTGACGAAGAAGATCGACATCGACGCGCGCGGGGAGATCCTCGAGCTGAAGACGACGATCAACACGATGGTCGACCAGCTGTCCTCGTTCGCCGAGGAGGTCACCCGAGTCGCCCGAGAGGTGGGTACGGAGGGCCAGCTGGGCGGCCAGGCACGCGTGCGGGACGTCGACGGTACCTGGCGCGATCTCACCGAGTCGGTGAACGAGATGGCCGGGAACCTGACCCGGCAGGTGCGTGCCATCGCGCGCGTGGCGACCGCGGTGACCCGTGGCGACCTGAACCTGAAGATCGACGTGGACGCGTCCGGGGAGATCCAGGAACTGCAGGACTACATCAACAAGATGATCGCCAACCTGCGCGACACCACGATCGCCAACAAGGAGCAGGACTGGCTCAAGGGCAACCTCGCCCGCATCTCCGCGCTGATGCAGGGCCGGCGGGACCTGGCGGACGTGGCGTCACTGATCATGAGCGAGCTCACGCCGGTGGTGACCGCGCAGCACGGCGCGTTCTTCGTCGCCATGCCGCTCCTCGACGGCAAGGACCTGAGCACCGAGGAGGAGGACCGGTACGAGCTGCGGATGCTCGGGTCGTACGGCTACTCGATGGGTTCCATGCCGACGTCGTTCCGGCCGGGTGAGGCACTCATCGGGACGGCCGCCCAGGAGAAGCGCACGATCCTCGTGGAGAACGCGCCCAGCGGGTATCTCAAGATCTCCTCCGGGCTCGGAGAGGCGCCGCCCGCGCAGGTGATCGTCCTTCCGGTGCTGTTCGAGGGCAAGGTGCTCGGCGTCATCGAGCTGGCGTCCTTCACTCCCTTCACCCAGATCCAGAAGGATTTCCTCAACCAGATCGCCGAGATGATCGCGACCAGCGTCAACACCATCTCCGTCAACACGAAGACGGAGGTGCTGCTGAAGCAGTCGCAGGAACTCACCGAGCAACTCCGTGAGCGGTCGGCCGAACTGGAGAACCGGCAGAAGGCCCTCCAGGCGTCCAACGCCGAACTGGAGGAGAAGGCCGAGCTGCTGGCCCAGCAGAACCGGGACATCGAGGTGAAGAACACCGAGATCGAGGAGGCGCGGCAGGTCCTGGAGGAGCGTGCCGAGCAACTCGCGGTCTCGATGCGCTACAAGAGCGAGTTCCTCGCCAACATGTCGCACGAGCTGCGGACGCCGCTCAACTCGCTGCTGATCCTGGCCAAACTGCTCGCCGACAACGCGGAGGGGAACCTCTCCCCGAAGCAGGTCGAGTTCGCCGAGACGATCCACGGGGCCGGCTCCGACCTGCTCCAGCTGATCAACGACATCCTGGACCTGTCGAAGGTCGAGGCGGGCAAGATGGACGTCTCCCCGACGCGGATCGCGCTCGTCCAGCTCGTCGACTACGTGGAGGCCACCTTCCGGCCGCTGACCGCGGAGAAGGGCCTCGACCTGTCCGTGCGGGTGTCGCCGGAGCTGCCCGCCACGCTGCACACGGACGAACAGCGGCTCCTTCAGGTGCTGCGCAACCTGCTGTCCAACGCGGTGAAGTTCACCGACTCGGGCGCCGTCGAGCTGGTCATCCGGCCGGCCGGCCGGGATGTGCCGATGGGGATCCGTGAGCAGCTCCTGGAGACCGGTTCGCTGCGCGACCCGGGCGCGGACCTCATCGCGTTCTCGGTGACCGACACCGGCATCGGGATCGCGGCCAGCAAGATGCGGGTGATCTTCGAGGCGTTCAAGCAGGCGGACGGTACGACCAGCCGCAAGTACGGGGGCACCGGCCTCGGGCTGTCGATCTCGCGGGAGATCGCCCAGCTGCTCGGCGGTGAGATCCACGCGCAGAGCGAGCCGGGACGTGGATCGACGTTCACGCTGTACCTGCCGCTGCACCCGAGCGAGTTGCCGCCCCAGGGCTACCAGCAGCTCGCGCCCCCGCTGGAGGTCGGCGAGCTGATGGCGTCCGGCTCGCTGCCGGAGTCCTCCGAGCTGTCCGACGCGGAGGTCGAGACGCCGGCCGAGGTGAAGTCGTACCGGGAGACACAGAACGGTCCGGCCGCGCTCTTCCGGCGCCGCCGCAGGCCCGTGCAGGAGATCGAACAGCGGCACGCGCAGCAGGAGGGCTGGCCGACGGCCACGGAGCAGGAGAGCGCGCCCAAGCAGCCGCGGCGCGGCATCCGGTTCGGCGGGGAGAAGGTGCTGATCGTCGACGACGACATCCGCAACGTCTTCGCGCTGACCAGCGTCCTGGAGCAGCACGGGCTGTCGGTGTTGTACGCCGAGAACGGCCGCGAGGGCATCGAGGTGCTGGAGCAGCACGAGGACGTGGCGGTCGTGCTGATGGACATCATGATGCCCGAGATGGACGGGTACGCCACGACCACGGCGATCCGCAGGATGCCGCAGTTCGCCGGACTGCCGATCATCGCGCTGACCGCGAAGGCGATGAAGGGCGACCGGGAGAAGGCGATCGAGTCGGGCGCCTCCGACTACGTCACCAAGCCCGTCGACCCCGATCACCTGCTGGCCGTGATGGAGCAGTGGATGCGTGGGGAGTGACGGGAACGGTCGGGGTATGTTCGGGCTTCGTGACCATGTGGCGGGAACCTTCGGCAGGTGCCCAAAGTTGCTGACTCAGGGTGGCCGAAGTCGTGTAGAAGTACGGGATTCGGGGAACCTTCTGGTCTCTCGCCGCGTTTCTGCTATGTGCACAGTGACATCGCGGTGACAGGGTGTGTCGACGGGCGGGGTGCGGCTACGATGACCGGCACAAGGACGGGCGGCGAAAGGGAGTCGTCCCCCGGGGCGGCGCCGGTCGGCGTCACCCCGAGTCCTGCGGACAGGGGAGGCCCCACGCCGGGGCGAGGAGGGCGGGCCATGGTGCAGAAGGCCAAGATCCTCCTGGTCGATGACCGGCCGGAGAATCTGCTGGCGCTGGAGGCCATCCTCTCTGCGCTCGATCAGACGCTGGTGCGGGCATCGTCCGGGGAGGAAGCGCTCAAAGCACTGCTCACGGACGACTTCGCGGTCATTCTGCTGGACGTCCAGATGCCGGGCATGGACGGATTCGAAACGGCCGCGCACATCAAACGGCGGGAGAGGACCCGGGACATCCCGATCATCTTCCTCACCGCCATCAACCACGGACCGCACCACACCTTCCGCGGGTATGCGGCGGGAGCGGTCGACTACATCTCCAAGCCGTTCGACCCCTGGGTGCTGCGCGCCAAGGTCTCCGTCTTCGTCGAGCTCTACATGAAGAACTGCCAACTGCGGGAGCAGGCGGCGCTGCTGCGGCTCCAGTTGGAGGGCGGTGGCGGCGGCAAGGCCGCGGTCGGCGAGGCCAAGGAGCCGGCCGGGCTGCTCGCCGAGCTCTCCGCGCGGCTCGCGGCGGTCGAGGAGCAGGCCGAGGCGCTGTCCAAGCAGCTCGACGACGAGTCGGCGGACGCTGCGGCGGTGGCCACGGCGGCGCATCTCGAACGCAAACTCACCGGGTTGCGGCGGGCGCTGGACGCGCTGGAGCCGGGGACCGGGAGTGCGAATTCGGTGCCCTCGCAGAACTGACGCCCGGCGAGGGTGTGTTGTCGGCGCGCGGTCCTTCGATACGAGGGGGGCCGCGCGGTCCGGCAGCGGCGGAGTGCCCGCGCCCCCTTTCCCAGCTCGAGCGGCATCGCATGAGTCGGTGTCAGCCCCGCGCCCCGTACTGACGACACGAACGGGTGAAGCATCGGGCACGCGTGTCCACCGTCGTCTCCACCGGTAACCTCACACCTATGGCCTCACGTCCCTCCGCAGCCAAGAAGCCCGCCAAGAAGGCGGCCGCTCCGGCGAAGGCTGGGGCGAAGAAGGCCGCCGCCAAAAGGGCACCCGCGAAGAAGGCGCCCGCCAAGAAGGCCGCGGCGAAGAAGGCCGCGCCCCCGAAACCGGCGCCCAGCCCGACCGGGGGCGTCTACCGCCTCGTCCGCGCCCTCTGGCTGGGCCTCGCGCACGCCGTCGGCGCGGTGTTCCGCGGCATAGGACAAGGCGCGAAGAACCTCGACCCGGCTCACCGCAAGGACGGCATCGCGTTGCTGCTGCTCGCCCTCGCCCTGATCGTCGCCGCCGGCACCTGGTCCAACCTGCGCGGGCCCGTCGGGGACCTCGTCGAGATGCTGGTGACCGGTGCCTTCGGCCGGCTCGACCTGCTCGTGCCGATACTGCTCGCGGTCATCGCCGTACGGTTCATCCGCCACCCCGAGCAGCCCGAGGCCAACGGGCGGATCGTGATCGGCCTGTCCGCGCTCGTCATCGGCGTGCTCGGCCAGGTCCACATCGCCTGCGGCTCGCCCGCCCGCAGTGACGGCATGCAGGCGATAAGGGACGCGGGCGGCCTCATCGGCTGGGCTGCGGCCACCCCGCTGACGTACACCATGGGCGAGGTCCTCGCCGTACCGCTGCTCGTCCTGCTCACCGTGTTCGGGCTGCTCGTCGTCACCGCGACCCCGGTCAACGCCATCCCGCAGCGGCTGCGGCTGCTCGGCGTGAAGCTCGGCATCGTCCAGGGGTACGTCCAGGACGAACTCAGCGAGGACGACGAGCGGTACGACGACCAGTGGCGTGACGCGGTGCCCGCCCGCACTCGCAGGCGCACTCCCGCCCCGGCGGCGTACGACCCCGACAGCGCGGAGCAGGACGCCCTCTCCAAGCGCCGTGGCCGCCCCAGGCGCTCCGCCGTGCCGCAGCCCGACATGGGCCGTTCCCTGGACGCCGTGGACGTCGCCGCGGCCGCCGCTGCCGCCCTCGACGGGGCCGTGCTGCACGGCATGCCGCCCTCGCCGATCGTCGCCGACCTCACCCAGGGGGTGAGCGTGGGCGACCGTGAGGAGACGACACCGACACCGACGCCGACCCCCGTGCCGGCGCCGGCCGCGCGGCCCAAGCAGGAGAAGCTCGACACGCCACGCAAGGGCGAGGTCCGCGACCTGACCAAGGCGCCGCCCAGCGCGCCGCGCGAACTGCCGCCGCGCGCCGAGCAGCTGCAGCTGTCCGGCGACATCACGTACGCGCTGCCCGCGCTCGACCTCCTCACGCGCGGAGGTCCCGGCAAGGCACGCAGCGCCGCCAACGACGCGGTGGTCGCCTCCCTCACCAACGTCTTCACCGAGTTCAAGGTCGACGCGGCCGTCACCGGCTTCACGCGCGGGCCGACGGTCACGCGCTACGAGGTGGAGCTCGGCCCCGCTGTGAAGGTCGAGCGGATCACCGCCCTCGCCAAGAACATCGCGTACGCCGTCGCCAGTCCGGACGTGCGGATCATCAGCCCGATCCCCGGCAAGTCGGCCGTCGGCATCGAGATCCCCAACACCGACCGGGAGATGGTCAACCTCGGTGACGTGCTGCGGCTGGCCGAGTCCGCGGAGGACGACGACCCGATGCTGGTCGCGTTCGGCAAGGACGTCGAGGGCGGCTACGTCATGCACTCGCTGGCGAAGATGCCGCACATGCTGGTCGCCGGCGCGACCGGCTCCGGCAAGTCGTCCTGCATCAACTGCCTGATCACCTCCGTCATGATGCGGGCGACCCCGGAGGACGTCAGGATGATCCTGGTCGACCCCAAGCGCGTCGAGCTGACCGTCTACGAGGGCATCCCGCACCTGATCACGCCGATCATCACCAACCCGAAGCGGGCCGCCGAGGCGCTCCAGTGGGTCGTACGGGAAATGGACCTCAGGTACGACGACCTGGCGGCGTACGGCTACCGGCACATCGACGACTTCAACCGCGCGGTGCGCGAGGGGACCGTCAAGAAGCCCGAGGGCAGCGAGAGGGAGCTGCAGCCCTATCCGTACCTGCTGGTGATCGTCGACGAGCTCGCCGACCTGATGATGGTCGCCCCGCGTGACGTCGAGGACGCCATCGTGCGGATCACGCAGCTCGCGCGCGCGGCCGGCATCCACCTGGTGCTCGCCACCCAGCGGCCGTCGGTCGACGTCGTCACCGGTCTCATCAAGGCGAACGTGCCCTCCCGGCTGGCCTTCGCCACCTCCTCGCTCGCCGACTCGCGGGTCATCCTCGACCAGCCCGGTGCCGAGAAGCTGATCGGCAAGGGCGACGGGCTGTTCCTGCCGATGGGGGCCAACAAACCGACCCGTATGCAGGGCGCCTTCGTGACCGAGGAGGAGGTCGCGGCGGTCGTCCAGCACTGCAAGGACCAGATGGCGCCGGTCTTCCGGGACGACGTCACCGTGGGCACCAAGCAGAAGAAGGAGATCGACGAGGAGATCGGCGACGACCTCGACCTGCTGTGCCAGGCGGCCGAACTGGTCGTCTCCACACAGTTCGGGTCGACGTCCATGCTCCAGCGCAAGCTGCGGGTCGGCTTCGCCAAGGCCGGGCGGCTCATGGATCTCATGGAGTCCCGGGGAATCGTCGGACCGAGCGAAGGCTCAAAGGCTCGTGATGTTCTTGTGAAGCCTGATGAGCTGGACGGCGTGCTCGCGGTGATCCGCGGGGAGGCTTGAAGGGAGCCCAAGGCGGGTGGCCGATCGTGACTCACCCGTAAGGGATCATTGAGCAACCGTTTCCCTTCGGCGTACGTCAAGTTGAGGGAAGCAAAAAGCTGCTGCCTCGCCATCGGCGTGTCCGGCCATACCGATGGCGTACAAAGTCCTACCGACCGGTTGCCCCACCCTTTCGTACCCGCCATAGACTGAACCTCCAGCACAGGCGGCTAAAACGCTCGAAAGGCGCCCCCGTGTCCCTCGGCAACTCCCCTGAAGACGAGCGTCCGTTCGAAGGCGACCGTGAGGAAGATCGCCTCTCGATCGGTCGTGCCCTCCAGCAGGCACGTATCGCTGCCGGGCTGACCGTCGACGACGTCAGTACCGCCACCCGGGTCCGCCTGCCCATCGTGCACGCCATCGAGGCGGACGACTTCGGTCCGTGTGGCGGAGACGTGTACGCGCGCGGACACATCAGGACCCTGGCCCGGGCCGTCCACCTCGATCCCGCTCCGCTGCTCGCCCGGTTCGACGCCGACCACGGCGGTCGTCCGGCGCCGACGCCGGCCGCACCGCTGTTCGAGGCGGAGCGGATCCGTCCGGAGCGGCGCGGACCCAACTGGACCGCGGCGATGGTCGCCGCGATCGTCGTCGTGGTCGCTTTCGTCGGGTTCACCGCCTTCAAGGGCGGCGACGACGGCTCGGGCGCCAACACACAGGTCGCCGACGGCACCAAGCCCTCGACCAGCGCCACCGCCTCGCCCACCCCGAAGAACGACAAGCCCGAGGTTCCGAAACCGGACACCTCGGACAGTGCCATCGCCGCCGCGCCCCAGGACAAGGTGACCGTCCAGGTCAGCGCCGCCGACGGGAAGAGCTGGATCTCGGCCAAGGATCACAGTGGCCGCCTCCTGTTCGACGGCCTGCTCAAGCAGGGCGAGTCCAAGACCTTCCAGGACAACGAGAAGGTCAATCTCGTCCTCGGCGACGCGGGTGCCATCCAGCTGTATGTCAACGGCAAGAAGATCGACGACGACTGGCAGCCGGGGGCCGTGGAGCGGCTCACGTATACGAAGGGCGACCCGCAGGTCGGTTGAGGACCTGGGGGCCCGCGGACGGGGTCGGCCCGGATCGGCCAACCCCGTCGACGTGGGGTGTCAGCGGGACGAAGTAGTCTTGAGCCCATGCCTGAACGCCGTACCGTCGCACTCGTCACTCTTGGCTGCGCCCGTAACGAGGTGGACTCGGAGGAGCTCGCAGGCCGCTTGGAGGCGGACGGCTGGGCCCTCGTGGAGGACGCCGCGGACGCGGACGTGGCCGTCGTCAACACCTGCGGCTTCGTCGACGCCGCCAAGAAGGACTCCGTCGACGCCCTCCTGGAGGCCAATGACCTCAAGGGGCACGGCAGAACCCAGGCCGTCGTGGCGGTGGGCTGCATGGCCGAGCGGTACGGCAAGGACCTCGCCGAGGCACTCCCCGAGGCGGACGGCGTACTCGGCTTCGACGACTACGCCGACATCTCCGACCGCCTGCAGACCATCCTGAACGGCGGCATCCACGCTTCGCACACCCCGCGCGACCGGCGCAGGCTGCTGCCGATCAGCCCCGCCGAGCGGCAGGACTCGGCGGCGTCCGTCGCGCTGCCCGGGCACGGGCCGGCCGAGGAGGCAGCCGCGGCCGCCCCCGCCGACCTTCCGGAGGGGCTCGCTCCGGCCTCCGGCCCGCGTGCGCCCCTGCGCCGCCGTCTCGACGGCGCCCCGGTCGCCTCCGTGAAGCTCGCCTCCGGCTGTGACCGCCGCTGCTCCTTCTGCGCCATCCCGTCCTTCCGCGGCTCCTTCATCTCGCGCCGGCCCAGCGATGTGCTGAACGAGACCCGGTGGCTGGCCGAGCAGGGCGTGAAGGAGATCATGCTGGTCTCCGAGAACAACACCTCGTACGGCAAGGACCTGGGCGACATCCGCCTGCTGGAGTCCCTGCTGCCCGAACTCGCCGACGTCGACGGCATCGAGCGGGTCCGGGTCAGCTACCTCCAGCCGGCCGAGATGCGCCCGGGCCTGATCGACGTGCTGACCTCCACCCCGAAGATCGCCCCGTACTTCGACCTGTCCTTCCAGCACTCCGCGCCCGACGTGCTGCGCGCGATGCGGCGCTTCGGCGACACCGACCGCTTCCTGGAACTGCTCGACACCATCCGCAGCAAGGCGCCCCAGGCCGGCGTGCGCTCCAACTTCATCGTGGGCTTCCCCGGCGAGACAGCGGCCGACCTGGCCGAACTCGAGCGCTTCCTGAACGGCGCGAGGCTGGACGCCATCGGCGTCTTCGGGTACTCCGACGAGGAGGGCACGGAAGCGGCGACGTACGAGAACAAGCTGGACGAGGACGTCGTCGCCGAGCGGCTGGCCCGGGTGTCCCGGCTCGCCGAGGAACTCGTCTCGCAGCGGGCCGAGGAGCGGGTGGGAGAGACGGTGAGCGTGCTCGTGGAGTCGGTGGACCCTGTCGAGGGTGTCTACGGCCGCGGGGCGCACCAGGCACCCGAGACCGACGGCCAGGTGCTGCTCACGAGCGACAAGGGGCTGAGCGTCGGCCGTATCGTCGAGGCGAAGGTGGTCGGTACGGAAGGTGTCGACCTGGTGGCCGAGCCGCTCGACGGTTCGCTCGCGGGTAGTGAGGAGGCGGGCAGATGACGGGAGTACCGGCGTCCGCCGCGGGTGGCTCCTCCGCCGCGAAGGGCGCGGCCACGGGTGCGGGCGCGGCGGCTTCGGGTACCTCGTCCGTGACCGGGGGTGTCGCCGGAGGTGTTGCCGGCGCTGCAGGCTCCTCCGGTTCCTCCGGTGTTTCCGGTCCGTCCGATGGTTCTGGTGGTCCGGGTGATTTCGGGGCCTCCGGTGCCGCGGGTGGTTCCGGGGCCGCTGCGGGTGCGTCCGACGCGAAGGCCCTGCGGGGCGGGAAGATCGCGGCCGCGGCCGTCAACCAGGCCAGTGTCTGGAACATCGCCAATCTGCTGACCATGCTCCGGCTGGTCCTGGTGCCCGGGTTCGTCGCCCTGATGCTGGCCGACGGAGGGTACGACCCCGCGTGGCGTTCGCTCGCCTGGGCGGCCTTCGCCATCGCCATGATCACCGACCTGTTCGACGGCCATCTGGCGCGGACGTACAACCTGGTCACCGACTTCGGGAAGATCGCCGACCCCATCGCCGACAAGGCGATCATGGGGGCGGCGTTGATCTGTCTGTCCGCTCTGGGCGACCTGCCGTGGTGGGTGACCGTGGTCATCCTCGGCAGGGAACTCGGGATCACGCTGTTGCGTTTCCTGGTCATCCGGTACGGCGTCATCCCGGCGAGCCGGGGCGGCAAGCTGAAGACCCTCGTCCAGGGCGTGGCCGTCGGGATGTACGTTCTGGCGCTGACGGGGTGGCTGGCCACCCTGAGGTTCTGGGTGATGGCGGCGGCGGTCGTTCTGACCGTGGTGACCGGGCTCGACTATGTGAGACAGGCCATTGTGCTGCGTCGGCAGGGAATCGCCGAGCGCAAGGCGGCGTTGGAGGAGACGGAAGGGTGAGTTCCGAGGCCACCGAAGTGGTACGACTACTGACGGTGAGGGGCGAGACGCTCGCCGTCGCCGAGTCGCTCACCGGCGGTCTGGTCGCGGCGGAAGTCACAGCGGTACCCGGGGCGTCCCAGGCGTTCCGGGGCTCGGTGACCGCCTACGCCACCGAACTCAAGCACCGACTGCTGGGTGTCGACGCGACTCTGCTGGCGGTGCGTGGAGCGGTGGACCCGCAGGTCGCGGCAGAGATGGCGGCTGGAGTGCGCAAGGCACTCGGCGCCCACTGGGGCATCGCGACCACCGGGGTCGCCGGCCCCGAACCGCAGGACGGCAAGCCCGTCGGGACGGTTTTCGTGGCCGTCGACGGACCCTCCGCACCGGATTCCGAAGCGCCCCGTGGCGCGACCGGTGGCGGGAAAGTGACCGCGCTGCGGTTGAACGGCGACCGGGCGGAAATTCGTAAGGAGAGTGTACGGAGCGTACTCGCACTGCTCCTGGAGGGGCTTGCGAGCGAACAGACTGGGAATGAGCGGGCACAGGATACGGAACGGAACGGGGGGTTTTGATGTTTGCAGCCCTGAGTGAACACGACATCGCTCCCCGCACGGCCGCGGCGCAAGGCGGTACGGTGGGGCGAGAAGGATGCGGCTACGCGGTCCGAGGAGGGAGCCACCGATGATTCTGCTCCGTCGCCTGCTGGGTGACGTGCTGCGTCGGCAGCGCCAACGCCAGGGCCGTACTCTGCGCGAAGTCTCCTCGTCCGCCCGAGTCTCACTCGGCTATCTCTCCGAGGTGGAGCGGGGGCAGAAGGAGGCTTCCTCCGAGCTGCTCTCCGCCATCTGCGACGCGCTGGACGTACGGATGTCCGAGCTCATGCGGGAAGTGAGCGACGAACTTGCCCTCGCCGAACTGGCGCGGTCTGCTGCGGCCACCCCCAGCGAGCCTGTGACCACGCCGGTTCGCCCGATGCTGGGTTCTGTCTCGGTGGCCGGTGTGCCACCGGAACGGGTGACCATCAAGGCGCCCGCCGAAGCGGTGGACGTGGTTGCCGCCTGATCGTTCGGGCGGTGTGCGCATGAGCTGACGATGCGCCGAGACGTGTGCGAGGCCCCGGTCGGGGTTTCTCCGGAGCACCTGGACACAGGTGAGCTGGAGAGGCGCCGGCCGGGGCCTTCGTGCATCGTGGAGCGTGGAAGGCGTGCCGCCTGGCCGCGTGCCGCCGCGGCGCTGCCCTCTGCGCCGGCCTGCGACCGTGTGCTGTCGGTGCGCCCTCCCTCCGGGGGAGGACGGTCACTGGCGTCTGGCTGGAGGAGAGTCGATGGCACGGCCGATGGGGCATCAGGGGGCCTGGCGGCGGCGGAAGACCCGACGGCGCCGGCGGGACTGTCGTGACTGGCGGGACTGGCGGGTGTGTGGCGCCTGGGGGGCGGTTCTGGGCGTTGGAGGGCTGTGGTGGTGGGCTGTGCTGCGGCTCGCGCTGTCGCCGGGCGCGGGGGCGCTGGAGGGGGCGGTCGCGGCTGGGGGGTGGGGGCTCAGT
>NZ_JOEV01000080.1 GCF_000721105.1 Streptomyces cellulosae | reverse complement strand
CTGCAGCTGCGGCTGGACCTTCTGCCGGCCGCGCCGCCGGGCGCGGGTGGTGGTCTTGCCCGCGAGCTGGAAGAGGTAGCCGCGCTCGTCGTCGTCCAGGTGGAGGACGCGGGCGAGGACGTCCAGCACGGGTGCCGATGCCTGCATACGGCCCTGTTCGAGCCGGGTGTAGTAGTCGGTGCTGATGCTCGCCAACTGGGCGACCTCTTCGCGGCGCAGCCCGGGCACCCGGCGGGGCCGGTCGGTCTCGGGCAGTCCGACCGTGCGCGGGCTCAGCTCCGAGCGGCGCTTCTTGAGGAACTCTCCCAGCTCATTGAGGGGGACGTTGCCGGTCATGCTTCCCAGCATGACACCGGTTCCACCCGGGAAAGGGGGGACAATTTCCTCCCAGGATGTTCCCCTCCCGGGATGAATTCCTCCGCTTTTCGCGCCCGCCCTCCCGTGTGAGGCTCGATGTCGAGCAGCTGGTCCCGACCCCCGGCTGCGGCACACCGACCCTCGCAGCGAAGGAAGCAACCCCATGCGCGGAGCAGTCATCCACGCCCCCGGCGACGTGCGCTTCGAGACCCTGGACGACCCGAAGATCCTCCGGCCGACCGACGCGGTGATCCGTACGGTCGCCACCTGTGTGTGCGGCTCGGACCTGTGGCCCTACCGCGGCGCGGAGCCGGTGGACGAACCCCATCCGATGGGCCACGAGTACGTCGGCATCGTCGAGGAGGTGGGCGACGAGGTCACTCACGTCAGGCCGGGCCAGTTCGTGGTCGGCTCGTTCGCCACCTCGGACAACACCTGCGTGAACTGCCGTAACGGCTGGCAGTCCTCCTGTCTGCACCGCGAGTTCATGAGCACCTGCCAGGCCGACTACGTCCGCATCCCCAATGCCCACGGCACCCTGGTCGCCACCGACGAGCACCCGGACGCCGCGTTCGTGCCGAGCCTGCTCGCCGTGTCCGACGTGATGGGCACCGGCTGGTACGCCGCCCTGGCCGCCGAGGTGAAGCCCGGCTCCACCGCGGTCGTGGTCGGCGACGGAGCGGTCGGCCTGTGCGGCGTCATCGCCGCCAGGGAACTCGGCGCCGAGCGGATCATCGCCATGAGCCGCCATGCGTCCCGCCAGGACCTCGCCGTCGCGTTCGGTGCCACCGACATCGTCAGCGAACGCGGCGACGAGGGCATCGCCCGCGTCAAGGACCTCACCGGCGGTATCGGCGCCGACTCCGTCCTGGAGTGCGTCGGCAACCCCGAGTCCATGCATCAGGCCCTGCACTCCGCCCGCCCCGGCGGCAACGTCGGCTTCGTCGGCGTCCCGCACGACGTCGCGGTCGACGGTCAGGAACTGTTCTTCTCCCACGTCGGCCTGCGCGGCGGCCCCGCCCCCGTGCGCCGCTACCTGCCCGACCTGATCGACCGGGTCCTGTCCGGCCGGATCAACCCGGGCAAGGTCTTCGACCTCACCCTGCCCCTGGACCAGGTCGCCGAGGGCTACCAGGCGATGGACGAGCGCCGCGCCATCAAGGCCCTCCTCAAGCCCTGAGCGCCGACGCGTCCACACCTGGGGCCGCACCGACGCGGTGCGGCCCCAGGACCGGCAAACACGCCCGCTCGCACAAGGACCGACTATGACGACCTTCGCCCTCATCGGTGCCGGACCCGGTCTCGGACTTGCCGCCGCCCGCCGCTTCGGCGCCGCCGGCCACACCGTTGCCCTCATCGCCCGCGATGCGGAGAAGCTGGACGGCCTGACCGCCGAACTGGCCCGTGACGACGTCCAGGCGCGCGGCTACACGGCCGATGTCCTCGACATCGAGTCGCTGACCGCGGCCCTGTACGCAGCCGCGGCCGACCTGGGTACCGTCGAGATCCTCCAGTACAGCCCCGTGCCCCGCGCCGACTTCATGAAGCCGGTCCTCGACACGAGCGCCGACGACCTCGATGCCCCGCTCGCCTTCTCCGTCAAGGGCCCGGTCACCGCGGTGAACGCCGTCCTGCCCGGCATGCGCGAACTCGGCCGCGGCACGCTGCTGTTCGTCAACGGCTCCAGCGCCGTACGCCCCAACCCGAAGGTCGCCGGGACCTCGGTCGCCTTCGCCGCGGAGAGCGCCTACGCCCGCATGCTGCACGACACGCTCGCCCCGGAGAACATCCACGCCGCCCAGCTGATCATCCCAGGAGCGATCCGGCCCGACGCCGAGCACAGCAGCCCCGACGCGCTGGCACAGCGCCTGTACGACATCCACCAGCAGCGAGACGGCTTCCGCCACTACTCCGAGCCCCTGCCCGACTAATCCCCTGGACGAATCCCCTGGACGAATCCCCTGGACGAACTCGTGAACCCGGCACCCCTGCGCACCCTCGCCCGCGCGGTCACGGCCGCCGCCCTGCTGCTGGCTGCGACCGCCTGCACCAACGACTCCCCACCCTCCTCGTCGAAGCCCGCGTCGCCGCAGGCTTCGACAGCCCCGGCCACCACCTCACCGTCCGCCAGGACTACCGCCATGAACATCCGGCTCACCCTCAACGGCCACCACATCGCCGCCACCCTGAACGACAGCTCAACCGCCCGCGACCTCGCCGCCCAGCTCCCTCTCACCCTGCCTGTGCGCGACTTCCACCAGGCCGAGAAGACCGCCGATCTGCCCCGAAAGCTGTCCACCTCCGGCGCCCCGGAAGGCGCCGACCCCCAGGTCGGTGATCTCGCCTACTACGCGCCCTGGAACCAGCTCGCCACCTACTACGGCGACGCCCCGTACGCGACAGGCCTGGTCATCCTCGGGCACATGGCCGACGGCGGCGCCGAGCAGCTCGCCACCGCCGACGAGATCACCATCGAAGCCGCGCCCTGACCGCCCCACCGCTCCTCACGTGGCGCCCCGCAGGAAGGGGGGAGGAGATCCTCCC
Source organism: Streptomyces cellulosae (assembly GCF_000721105.1). Lineage (GTDB taxonomy): Bacteria > Actinomycetota > Actinomycetes > Streptomycetales > Streptomycetaceae > Streptomyces > Streptomyces cellulosae_A. The sequence goes on along the minus strand of NZ_JOEV01000080.1, from coordinate 15,917 downwards.
CTTTTCGCCCGGTGCGCTCCGTGGAACCGTGAAACGTGGCCGCGCCGTCCACTGTCCGCCGCGACGGCTTCAGCCGCCACCATGATCCGCCGATTTCCACTCAAGGAGAGAGCACACGTATGCCTTCCGCGTCCGGGACCACCCCCGGCAAGCTTCCCTTCGTCGTCTGGGTGCTCGCCGCCGGCACGTTCCTGATGGGGACCACCGAGTTCGTCGTCGCCGGTCTGCTGCCGGAGCTGGCCGCTGACCTCGGAGTCAGCGTTTCCCACGCCGGCCTGCTGATCACCGCCTTCGCCATCGGCATGATCGTCGGTGCGCCGACCATGGCCATGGCGACCCTGCGCCTGCCTCAGCGCCAGACGCTGATCCTGGCCCTGTCCGTGTTCTGCCTCGGACATCTGGTCGCCGCCCTCAGCACCTCCTTCACGATCGTCCTCGCCGCCCGCGTCGTCACCGCTCTGGCGACCGGAGCGTTCTGGTCCGTCGGCTTCGTCGTCGCCACCACCGCCGCAGGGCCGCACAACGCCACCCGTGCCACGGGCGTCATGATCGGCGGGCTGACCCTGGCCAACGTCGTCGGCGTGCCGGTCGGCTCCTTCGCCGGCCAGTTCACCGGCTGGCGCGGCCCCTTCTGGGCCCTGGCCGTCCTGTCCGGGCTCGCCGCCGTGTTCATCGGCCGCTTCATCCCGGCCCGGGAGCAGCGCGTCGAGGTGTCCCTCCGGGCCGAGGTCCGGGCGCTGCGTCAGGGCCGGCTGTGGCTGGCGCTCGGCGCCGCGATGCTGATCATGGGCGGGGTCCTGGCGACGTACACCTATGTCACGCCGCTGCTGACCGACCGTGCGGGCATCCCCGCAGGTGCCGTACCGCTCGTCCTCATCGCCTTCGGCGTGGGCGCCCTGGGTGGCACCACCACCGGGGGCCGCCTGGGCGACCGGCGTCCGATGGTCACCACCATCACGGCCGCCGCGGCCACCGCTCTGGTCCTGCTCCTGATGATCCCGCTGTCCACCAACCCGGTGACGGCCACCGCTCTCGTCTTTCTCATGGGCCTGACCGGTTTCACGGTCAACCCGGTCGTCACCGCCCTCGCCATGCGCTTCGCGGGCGACGCCCCCACCCTCACCTCGGCGCTGACCACCTCCGCCTTCAACACCGGCATCGCCGCCGGCTCGGCGATCGCCGGTACGGCCCTGGACTCCTCCCTCGGACTGACCGGCCCGCCCCTCGTGGGTACCGTCATCGCGGCCCTCACCCTCCTCCCGCTGATCGCCCTCGCCGTCCACGGCGCCTCCCACAAGGGCCGGATCGTCGCCAGGAGCAGCACTCCGACGGACGCGCGACACGACGAGCCCGCACAGGTGCCGTCGAAGTACTGACGCACGCCGGGATCCGCGTAGTACGCGAGACGAAGACGAACAGGACGACGTACCAGCGGACAAGCCGACGTACCAGCCGACAAGCCGACGTACCGGCGGAGAAAGACTCTCCGCAGCCCCGACACCCCGACTCCACTCGCCGCGCACGCCGCACCTCAACGCTCGAAGGGACAACCCGACATGAACCCCAGCTACGACTTCACCGGACGGGTCGCCCTCGTCACCGGAGCCGGCGCCGGTATGGGTCTGGCGACCGCCCGCGCGTTCGCGGCGTCAGGAGCCGCCGTCGCCCTCACCGACATCGACGAGGGCGCCCTCGACGCGGCCGCGAAGGAACTCACCGACGCCGGCCACCAAGTCCTCGCCGTCACTTGTGACGTCAGCGACGAGGACCAGGTCGCCGCCGCGGTCGACCGCACCGTGGAAACCTTCGGCCGCCTCGACATGGCCTACAACAACGCCGGGATCCAGATCCCGCCCAGCGACGCCGCCGACGAACCCGCCGAGAGGTTCGACCGCGTCAACGCCATCAACCTCCGCGGCGTGTGGGCCTGCATGAAGCACGAACTGCGGCACATGCGCGCCCAGGGCAGCGGCGCCATCGTCAACTGCTCCTCCCTCGGCGGCCTCGTCGGCCTGCCCGGCCGCGCCTCCTACCACGCCTCCAAACACGGAGTCATCGGCCTGACCAGCAGCGCGGCCCTCGAATACGCCCCGCGCGGCATCCGCATCAACGCCGTCTGCCCCGGCACCATCGACACCCCGATGGTCAGCGACATGATCGCCAAGGGGGAACTCGACCGCGCCGAGGCCGAGGCCAACCAGCCCGTCAACCGGCTCGGCACCGCTGAGGAGATCGCTCAGGCGGTCCTGTGGCTGTGCAGTCCGGGAGCGGGCTTCGTCGTAGGCGTCGCCCTTCCCGTGGACGGCGGTTACGTCGCCCGCTAGAGACGATCCGCGCACCAACAACTCTGGAGAGACACCATGGAATTCATCAAGCAGCAGCCCAGCAGCAAGGCCCCGGCCAACTGGTTCACCGGCGACGTGTGGTGGGACGTCATCGTGGCCGGCCAGGAGCCGTCCAGGATGCGCGCCAACCTGGTCCGCTTCTCACCGGGCGCCCGCACCAACTGGCACTCCCACGCTGTCGGTCAGACCCTGCACGTCGTTTCCGGCATCGCCCTGATCGGTACCCGGGACGGCACCGTCTTCGAGGCCCACCCCGGCGAGACCGTCGCCTGCCCGCCGAACGAGGAGCACTGGCACGGCGCCACGCCCGACCGGTTCATGGAGCACATCGCCATGTGGGAGGCCACTGGCGACGCCACCCCCGAGACCACCTGGGCCGAGCCGGTCACCGACCAGCAGTACAACAGCCCCCGCACCCGCAACCAGTAACCCCGGCCCTCGATCACGCAACCCGGGCTCACTCAGGACGTCAGGGCGAACCGGAGGAGGGCCGCGTCAGCGACCTGCCCGAAGCGGACGATCAGTCCGCCACGCACAACGAAGTGGTGAGCGACGCGGACCCACCACCACGGGGGAGTCGGCGCGGCTCTGTCCTGCCTCTCCCCGCGCGAAAGTGCCCCCGATCGTGTCGGCAAGTCGCTCCTGACAGAGGCTCAAGGGGGGAGGAAAGTCTCCCTGCCACGAGCGTTGCCGGTGGTGCAAGACTCCCGATGTGACCAGTCGCCGCTGCCAAGCCGCGCGGTTGCCCAGTTCCTCCACACGGTGACGAGATCCAGTCTCCTGTCCCGCTGTTGTGTACGGCCGATCCGTCCGCGATACGAAGGCGTACGTATGTCCACAGAACTCCCAGAGTCTGCCGTTCCACCCCCCACCGGCGCCGGCGAGTCCTCCCCGGCGCCCACTCGGCGCACCTTCATCGCCACCAGTACGGCGGTCGGTGGTGCGGTCGTCGCGGGCGGTGCGATCGGAGGATCATTCCTCGCGGCTCCGGAGGAGGTGGCCGCCGCCGAGGCGCCGCCCTCCAGCCCCGTGTCCCTGACGGTCAACGGCAGCCGCCGGACCGTGACGGTCGACAACCGCACCTCGCTGCTGGATCTGCTGCGCGAGCACCTCGACCTGACCGGCTCGAAGAAGGGCTGCAACGCCGGGGCCTGCGGCGCGTGCACCGTGCTGGTCGACGGCCGGCGGGTCAACTCCTGTCTGACGCTGGCCGTTCGCCTGGAGGGCGCAGAGGTCACCACCATCGAGGGCCTGGCCGACGGGGATCAACTGCACCCGCTGCAGCAGGCGTTCATCGACGAGGACGCCTTCCAGTGCGGTTACTGCACCCCGGGCCAGATCGTCTCCGGTGTCGGCTGCATCCAGGAGGGCCACACCGGCTCGCCGGAGGAGATCCGGGAGTGGATGAGCGGCAACATCTGCCGCTGCGGCTGCTACGTGAAAATCGTGCGCGCGGTCGAGCAGACCGCGGGCCGGAAGTGAGGATCGGCCGTCATGCATCCCTTCACCTACACGCGCGTGTCCGACACTCGGGAAGCCCTCGCCGCCGGTCGCCGCGGCGGGCGTTACATCGCCGGCGGGACCACCCTGGTCGACCTGATGCGGGAGACCGTCGAACGCCCCGAGGCGTTGGTCGACATCAGCGGTCTGCCGCTGGGCGAGATCACCGTCACCGAGCGCGGGGGCTTGCGCATCGGCGCTCTGGTGACCATGTCCGAGGCCGCCGCCCACCGCAAGGTGCGCACCTTGTTCCCGGTCGTCTCCGAGGCACTGGAGCTGAGCGCGTCGGCACAGCTGCGGAACATGGCCACCATCGGCGGCAACATCATGCAGCGCACCCGGTGCACGTACTTCCGTGACGTGACCGCCGACTGCAACAAGCGCGAGCCCGGCTCCGGTTGTGCCGCGCTGCACGGCGTCAACCGCACGCACGCCATCCTCGGGACCTCCGACGCCTGTGTGGCCACGCACCCGTCCGATGCCGCCGTGGCGTTCGCGGCGCTTGAGGCGCAGGTGCGCCTGCTGGGTCCGGACGGGGAGCGCCAGGTCCCCTTCGCCGACTTCCTGTTGCGGCCGGGCAGCACCCCGGACCGTGAACAGGCCCTCAGGAAGGGCGAGTTGATTACCGCAGTGGAGGTTCCCGCGTTGCCGCGTCCGCTGAAGTCGGGTTACCTGAAGGTGCGTGACCGGCAGTCCTACGAGTTCGCCCTGACCTCGGCGGCCGTCGCGCTGCATGTGCGCGGCGGGGTGATCCGCGAGGCGAGAGTGGCCGCCGGCGGGGTGGGCACGGTGCCGTGGAAGCTGCCCGCCGTCGAGCGGCACCTCGTCGGCGAGCGCCCCTCGGACTCGTTGTGGACGGCCGCTGCCGCCAAGGCGGCGGAAGGCGCCCGTCCCCTGCAACACAACCGCTTCAAGGTCGAGTTGCTCGAGCGGACCGTCGCACGCCAGCTGCGCATCGTAGGAGGTACCAAGTGAGCCCCCAGCCGCAGGCAGCCGTGGGTGCGCCGCTGTCCCGGGTGGACGGCCGGCTGAAGGTCACGGGCAACGCGCAGTACGCCGCCGAGTTCGACGTCGACGGGGCGGTGCACGCCGTCATCGTGGACGCGAGCATCGGCCGCGGACGTATCACCGGCATCGACACGGGCGCCGCCGAGGCCCAGCCGGGCGTGCTGCGGGTGATCCACCACGGCAACGCCCCGAAGCTGCCGTACCGCGACAACGCCGGGTCGAACAACCCGCCCGGCCGGCGGCAGCGCGTCTTCCAGGACGACCGGGTGCTCTTCCACGGCCAGCCCGTCGCCGTCGTGGTCGCCACCACGCTGGAGGCCGCGCAACACGGCGCGAGCCTGGTGAAGGTCGAGTACGACGCCGTACAGCCCTCGACCGACCTGCACGATGCGGAGCGGGACAAGCCGACGAAATACGCGCGCGGCGATGCGGAAGCGGGCCTGCGCGACGCTCCCGTACGGCTGGATGTCACCTACGAGCTGGCGCGCAATCACCACAATCCGATGGAACCGCACGCCACCATCGCCCGCTGGGACGGCGACAAGCTGACCGTGTGGGACAAGACGCAGTGGGTGGTGGGCACGCATGACGAGCTCGCGGCCGTGTTCGACCTGCCCGCGGAGGCGGTGCGCGTCATCAACCCGTTCGTCGGCGGCGGCTTCGGCAGCGGGCTGCGCTGCTGGCCGCACAGCGTCGTCGCCGCCCTGGCCGCGCGGGAGACGAAGCGCCCGGTCAAGCTGGTGCTGAGCCGCAAACAGATGTACTTCGGCACCGGCTTCAGGCCGTCGTACGAGTACCGGCTGCGCCTCGGCAGCGATGGGCGCGGCCGGCTGACCGCCGCGATCCACGACATCGACGCCGAGACCTCCTCGTACGAGACGTTCACCGAGGCCGTCATGGGCGCGGGGCAGATGACCTACAGCATGCCGAACGTCCGCCAGGCGTACCGGACGGTCCCCCTGGACGTGAACACCCCGATCTGGATGCGCGGCCCCGGCTTCGCCTCGGCCTCGTTCGTGATCGAGTCGGCCATGGACGAACTCGCCCACAAGCTTGGCGTCGACCCGATCGAGCTGCGCCGGCGCAACGAACCGAACGAGGACGAGTCGAGCAACCTGCCGTTCTCCACCCGCCGGCTGCGCGAGTGCTACACCGTCGGCGCCCGCGAGTTCGGCTGGCAGCGCCGCTCCGCCCGGCCACGGTCGAGGCGCGAGGGTGACTGGCTGATCGGCCTGGGCATGGCCGCCGGTGTCTACGACCCCGGGCGTTACCCCGCACAGGCCCGGGCCCGCCTCGATGCCGACGGCACCGCCGTGGTCGAGGCGGCCACCAGTGACATGGGGCCGGGCACCTACACCTCCCAGACCCAGGTCGCCGCCGACGCCCTCGGGCTGACCATGCGCACGGTCACCTTCCGGCTCGGCGACTCCCTCTACCCGCAGACCGGCCCGCACGGCGGCTCGTCGACCATGGCCAGCGTCGGCACCGCCGTCCACGACGCCTGCAACCAGGTGCGGCGGCAGGCGATCAAGCTGGCCGTCGAGGACCGCGAGTCACCGCTGTACGGGGTGAAGGCGGACGACGTGGTCGTACGCGGCGGCCGGCTGCACATGAAGGACAACCCGGCCCGCGGCGAGACGTACCGGACGCTACTGGCCCGCAACGACCGCACCCACCTCGAAGCGGGCGGCTCCTACACCGGGCCGCCCAGTCCCGCGCGGCACTCCTACCACGCCTACAACGCCACCTTCGCCGAGGTCGCCGTCGACGCGACCCTGGGCCTCGTACGGGTCAGGCGCATGCTCGGCGTGTACGACGCGGGCCGCATCATCAGCCCCAAGCTCGCCGACAGCCAGGCGATCGGCGGCATCGTGGGCGGCATCGGCACGGCCCTGCTGGAACACACGGCCACCGACCACCGCGACGGCCGGATCGTCAACGCCAACCTCGCCGACTACCTCGTCCCCGTCAACGCCGACGTCCCCGACGTCAGGGCGATCTACCTGGACGGCGAGGACAACGACGGCAACGCGCTCGGCGTCAAAGGGCTCGGCGAGGTCGTCCAGGTGGGGGTGGCGGCCGCGATCGGCAACGCGGTCTTCAACGCCACCGGCCGCCGCGTCCGCGAACTGCCCATCACCGCCGAGGCGTTGCTCTGACCCGTGCGCTTCGGGCCGGCGCGGTGCACACCGCTCGTCCGGCAGCCTCCCCCGTCCGGCTGCCGGACCTCCCGGGGCCGCCGCCGCATGACGTTTTCCCCGGCGTCGTGGCGGCGGCCCGCTCACCCTCCGATCCTGTCCTGCCATGGAGAACCGCCATGCTCAACATCGCGGACACACTGCACCGCTGGTGCCGCGAGGCCCGCCCCTTCGCCCTGGCCACCGTCGTCGACGTGCACGGCAGCGCACCCCTGCCGGTCGGTACGTCGGTCGCGGTGGACGAGGACGGCACCGCGGTCGGCAGCATCTCCGGCGGCTGCGTCGAGGGCGCCGTCTACGAACTGTGCCGACAGGTGCTCCACGACCTGGGCGCTCCGCAGCGGACCTGGTTCGGCTACTCCGACGACGACGCCTTCGCCGTCGGCCTGACCTGCGGCGGCGAACTCGACATCCTCGTCCAGCGCATCGATCCCGCAGCCCAGCCACACTTGGTCACGGCCCTCTCCGAGATCGATCGAGGGCGTCCGGTCGCCGTGGCACAGGTCGTGGACGGCCCGGAGCACCTTCTTGGCTCCACGCTGAGCGTGCTCGGCGGTGACCATGCCGCCCACGGGCGCGTGGACGGCGGGTCGGCGGACCGGGCAGTGGCCGACCAGGCCAGGGCCCTGCTGCGGGCCGGCCGCACCGCCCGCGTCGACATCGGCGGGGAGGGAGACAGATGCCCCGACCGGCTGTCCGTCCTCGTCCATGTCCATGCGTCCCCGCCGCGCCTGCTGGTCTTCGGCGCCGTCGACTTCGCCGCGGCCCTCAGCCAGGCCGGCCGCTTCCTCGGCTACCGGGTCACCGTCTGCGACGCCCGCCCCGTCTTCGCCACTCCCGCCCGCTTCCCGCACGCGGACGAAGTGGTGGTCGACTGGCCCCACCACTACCTCGAACGCACCGAGGTGGACGAGCGCACCGCCGTATGCGTCCTCACCCACGACGCCAAGTTCGACATCCCCCTGCTGCGTCTGGCCCTCGACCTGCCCGTCGCCTACGTGGGCGCCATGGGCTCCCGGCGCACCCACGACGAGCGCCTGCGACTCCTGCGTCAGGAGGGCGTCACCGCAGACGAGTTGACGCGGCTGCGTTCTCCGATCGGCCTCGACCTCGGAGCCCGTACGCCCGAGGAGACGGCCGTCTCCATCACCGCGGAGATCATCGCCCACACCAATCAGGGCACGGGCCTGCCCCTGACCCGGATCACCGGCCCGATCCACCGGCCGAGTTCTACAAGGCAATGGACGAGACCCGAGCCGTCAAGGCCCTCCTGAAGCCCTGACCGGACGCCGGAGTCGGCCCTACCGGCCGACGGCGTCACGTCGCACGGTAGCGGGCGCTGACCGTGGTCAACGGGAGTCGCTGAGCGTGCGTCGGCCTACCACTGCCTCGGAAAGAGAACGTCACCGCATGTCACCCCTCATCGAAGACCGGTCCGGCAAGCTTCCTTCTGTTGTCCTGGTGCCGGCCTCCGGGACGTTTCGGGTCGTGCTCGCGGCCCGCGGGACCGCACTGGCCACAGGTGCTTTCTGGCGCGTCGGCGCGGTCGTGGCGACGACCGCGGCGGGGCCGGCGGCGACGTCGCGGGCTCTGGGCCGGCTGCTCGGGGGTGCGGTGATGCGCCTCCACGCCCGGGTGGCTGAGCACACCGTCGCCACGGGGCGACCTATCGGCCGTGTGACGGCGAACTCCTGACCCACGAGTTCTTCGCGGCACGGGTACGCAGCCGTCCGCGCCCCCCACAAGAAGGGCAAACGCCATGCAGTGCGCACACCTGGGCCGCACCGGCCTGAAGGTCAGCCGTCTCGCGCTGGGCACCATGAACTTCGGCGACGCGACGGACGAAGCCGCCAGTTTCAAGATCATGGACTCCGCGCTGGAGGCCGGCATCAACCTGTTCGACACCGCCGACGTCTATGGCGGGCCGCAGTCTCCTGACATGGAGCAGGGGTACGGGCTGTCCGAGGAGATCATCGGGCGCTGGCTCGCCCAGGGCGGCCGGCGGGAGCAGATCGTGCTGGCGACGAAGGTGTACCAGCCGATGGGCACCGGCCCGAACGACAAGTACCTGTCCGCGTACAAAATCCGTAAAGCCGCGGAGGACAGCCTGCGACGCCTTCAGACCGACCACATCGACCTCTACCAGATGCACCACATCGACCGGTCGACTCCCTGGGAGGAGATCTGGCAGGCGATGGAACAGCTGGTACGCGAGGGCAAGGTGATCTACGTCGGCAGCAGCAACTTCGCCGGCTGGCAGATCGCGACCGCACAGAACGCCGCCGCCTCCCGCAGCTTCCTCGGCCTGGTGTCCGAGCAGAGCCTGTACAACCTGTCCGCCCGCACCATCGAACTCGAAGTGATCCCGGCACTTCGCCACTACGGGCTCGGCCTGATCCCGTGGAGCCCCCTGGGCGGCGGGCTGCTCGGCGGAGCACTGAAGAAGGCACGGGAAGGCCGCCGCGCGACGCCGAAGACGCAGGACGCCATCGAGCGGTACCGGCCTCAGCTGGAGGCGTACGAGGCGTTGTGCGCCGAGATCGGCGAACAGCCCGCCGACGTCGCTCTGGCCTGGCTGTTGCACAACCCGGTCCTCACCGCCACGATCGTCGGCCCCCGCACCCCCGAACAGCTCGCGACCAGTCGGCACGCCCTCGACGTGCACCTGTCGAAGGAAACGCTGGACAAGCTCGACGAGATCTGGCCAGGCCCCGGCGGCGAAGCCCCCGAAGCGTATGCCTGGTAGACCCGAACGGATGATCCCGCCGCACCGTGCGGGACACGCGGATCGGCGACATCTCCGTACTCCGACGAGTAGCGCGAACGATCCCGGAGCAGAAAGCTGCGGGCAGGGGCCGTCCGTGGGGGAGTTCACCAGCACTCTCAGCGCAGGTACCCATGGCCACGATCAGCAGAGCGCGGTGTTCGTCTCCTCGGCCGGCCTCCGCAGGAGGCGGTCCTGGAGCGCCTCGCCGTGGACTGCGTGGTGCGGCTGCACCTGCCGGCGGTGGAACCCAGTACCCGCCGGTGGTCAGGGCCTGGGGGCCGTCGCTGGAGGCGAGCCACCCCTGTGCCTGATGGCCGAGCTGCAGATCGTCCGGTGCGTCCGGTCCGCCCGTCTTGGTCGGCACCCACCCCGGATCCACGGCGTTGCTGTGGCTGTGCGGCCTCGGGGCAGGCTTCGTCGTCAGGACCGCGCTGCCGGTCGACGGCGGGTACGTCGCCCGCTGAATCCTTGCCGCGAACAGAAAGGACGAGCCGCCCCGAGGGCGGAGCAACGACCATGCTGAAGAACTCCATTCCGCGCCGGCGCAAGCCGGCCGACGACACAGGCTCAGTCCTCGGGCAGCCGGTCACCGGGCGTATCCGTGCCGGGACGGGGCCGGTGCTGCGGGTGCGGCCGGGCGCGGCGCTGGCAGCGGCACTGCTGGGGTTCTTCGTCATCACTCTGGACGCCCTGGTCGTCAACGTCGCCCTGCCCGCCATCCGGACCGACCTGGGCGGCGGGATGACGGGCCTGCAGTGGGTCGTCGACGGCTACGCCTTGATGTTCGCAGCCCTGCTGCTGTCGGCTGGTTCGCTCTCGGATCGCGTCGGCGCGCGCCGGGCGTTCGCCCTGGGCCTGGCGGTGTTCGTGGCCGCTTCCGCCGCGTGCGGGCTGGCCCCCAGCCTGCCCGCCCTGATCGCCGCCCGCCTGGTGCAGGGTGCCGGGGCGGCCGCGATGATGCCCACCAGCCTGGCGCTGATCCGCGAGGCGTACTCCGATCCGGTCAAACGGGGCCGTGCGGTGGCGCTATGGGCGGTGGGCGGCGCGGTCGCCTCCGCCGCCGGGCCGGTCGCCGGTGGTGCGGCCAGCCTGATCAGTTGGCGGACGATCTTCTTCATCAACCTGCCGGTCGGCGTCGCCGCGCTGGTGCTGCTGGCCTTCGCCGCCCGCTCACCGGGCCGCGCCGTGCCCTTCGACGTCACCGGGCAGATCAGCGCGGTCCTCGCGATGGGCGCGCTGACGTTCGCCGCGATCGAAGCGGGTTCCGCCGGATTCGCCGCACCCCAGGTCTGGGCCGCCGCGCTGCTCACGGTGGGTGCAGCCGCGGTGTTCGTCCGGGCCCAGGCCCGCGGCCGGCATCCGATGGTGCCGCTGGAGCTGCTGCGCCGACGGACCGTGCTGATCTCCTGCGGCGCCGGGTTCGCGTTCATGGCTGCCTTCTACGGCATGGTGTTCGTCTTCAGCATCCACCTCCAGCAGCAGCGCGGCCTGTCCGCGCTCGCGACCGGGCTCACGTTCGTCCCGATGACGGTGCTCTCCGCGTTCGTCAACCCGCTCTCCGCCCGCGCCGCCGAACGCTTCGGGCCCCGGGTGCCGATCGGGTGCGGCATGTACCTCATGACCTGCGGCCTGCTCTCGCTGGCCCTGGTGCCGGCCGGGATACCGACGTGGGCGCTGGCCCTGCTGATGCTGCCGGTCGGACTCGGCGGCCCGCTCGCCATGCCTCCGACCACCGCGCTGCTCGTCAACAGCGTCCCCGCCCACCAGACAGGCACCGCCAGCGGCGTCTTCAACACCAGCCGCCAGCTCGGCGGCGCACTCGCCGTCGCCGTCTTCGGTGCCCTCATCGCCGACCAGACGCACTTCCTACCCGGGCTGCGCATCAGCCTCGTCCTCGCCGCCTTGACCACCCTGGCCGCCGCTACCGCCAGCCTCTACCTCCGCCCCACACCAGCGGGCGCCCCAGAAGAAGAAGACCGCGCCGCTCCGGCCGTTCCCCGGCCTGCGGCTCCCCCCTCCACGGACAACCGCGCGTAGAAGGAGACACCGCGATGACGCACTGGACCAGCGACCAGCTCGACGCGATCGAGCAGACCGGAGAACTGCACATCCAGCCCCAGCGGGCCGACGGCCGGCTGCGCACGCCCACCACCATCTGGGTGGTGCGCGAAGGAGACGACCTCTACGTGCGTTCCTACAACGGCCCAGACGGTGCCTGGTTCCGCACCGCGAAGGCCAGCGGCACCGGACACATCCGCTGTGGCGGCATCGACCAGGACGTCACCTTGACCCCGATCCACGACGGCGCGCTCAACGACCGCATCGACAGCGCCTACCGCACCAAGTACGCCGCCGCCAGCGCCTACGTCCCACCGATGGTCGCCGACCGGGCCCGCGCCACCACCCTCAAGCTCACCCCCCGCTGACCGAACCCTGCTCAGTCCCTCGCAAGGAGTAGCTCGTGACCACGTTCGCCCTCATCGGAGCCGGAACCGGACTCGGCGCCGCCGGTGCCCGCCGCTTCGGCCGCCAGGGCTTCGACATCAGCTGAACCGCGCGACTTCGCGTCCTCCGAGAAGATCAGTGACCCGCCAGGAAGCTCTTCACCGACCGACGTCCCCACGGTCCTGGCCGAACTGTCCGCAAGTCACATCCCCCGCGGCTCCTTCCATGCCGACGGGGGTGCCACCGCCATGCCACAACGGCTGTTGCCGTCGTCAGGCGGTCGAGCCCGTCACCGTGTCGCCCGTCTTGACGACGTGGTAGGTCGCCGTCGCGCCGCTCCAGAAGTGGAAGGTGAGGGTCACCCGGGAGTCGTCCTTCAGCGAGTTGACGAAGTCGGAGGTCAGCTTGATGGAGTCGCCCGTGTACGCCGAGAAGGCGGTGTCCCACTGCTGGTACGGAGTCCAGCTCGCCGGGCCCGCGTTGCTGCCGTCGTCGTACCTGGCCTCCATGGTCGCCGGCATGTCGCCGCGGAACCGGGTGGGGACGGTCAGGCCGCCGGTGTTTCCTGCAGCGTCGGACAGCACCGGGCTGTCGTAGGAGATCACATCGATCCGCCACGGGACACCGCGCGAGAACCGGGCCTCCAACGTCGCGTCGACTCCGTAGTTACGGTCGCCCGCCAGCTCGGTGAGTGCGACGGCCGTCAGCGTCAGCTGGTTGCCTGAGACGGTGTAGTCCTTGCCCTTGAGGAGATTGCGGGAGCCGTGCCGCAGGCCCTGGAAGTCGGTGCCGTTCGGGTTCAGGGTGAGCGTCTGGCTGGTGACGGCGCTCGACTTCGGGAGGAACACCATGTCGCTGGAGGCGGTGCCCGAACGCGTGGTCCAGCTCGACTTGATCTGGGCGAACAGTTCCGGATCCCGCCATTGCAGGGTGTTGCGGTTCAGGAACTGACCGGCGTCCCACAGCATGGTGGTGAGCTTGCGCCGGCGGGCGTGGTCGCCGAGGAACTCGAAGTACTTGCGCACCTCGCCCCGTTCGATGATGCCGGGACGGTTGTGGTCGTACGCCAGCAGGGCGTACTCGCCGATGATGACCGGGATGCCCCGTTCGACGAAGGAGTTGTACACACGGTCGAACGTGCCGGTGAGATCCTGTTCGGAAGTGGCGTCGAACCTGGTGTAGCCGGCGATGTTCACGCTGAACGGCCACCAGCCGTAGAAGTGGATCGTCGTGGCGACCATGGGATCGCGCAGGGAGGTCAGCTCGCCGGCCAGCGCGTCCAGCCGGCCCTGGTCGGCGTTCGTGTACAGGGTGGGCAGCACGAGCAGGCGCGCGGCGTTCTTGCCGCCGGACTCGCGCACGATCCGATGGAACACGCGGTTGAGTTCGGCCAGCAGCCGGTAGTTGTCGTCGTCACTCGAAGTGCCGCTGAACGTCGGCTCGTTGATGCTCTCGAACACCAGCTTGGACGGTTCGTCCCGGAACTCCGCCGCGACCTGGGTCCAGGTGGCGGTGTAGCGGGCGAGGACGGCGTCGTGGTCCGCCGAGAGGTTGTTGACCCACATCCACGAGTCGTGATGCATGTTGATCATCACGTACAGGTCCTCGTCCAGTGCCCAGTCGACGACCTGCCGCACCTTCGCCATCCAGGCCGGGTCGATCGTGTAGTCGGGCGCCGCGCCCTGGTGGACACCCCAGGTGACGGGCAGCCGGATGCTCCGGAATCCCTGCGATGTGACCTTTTTCAGGAGTTCCCTGGTGACGGGCGGGTTGCCCCAGGAGGTTTCGTCGGGGATGGCGTCGTAGGTGTTGCCCAGGTTCCAGCCGGGCTGCATCGCCGCCACCGCGCTGCGGGCGGCCGGGGCACTGGGCGGGGGTGTCGGGGGATCGGCGGCCTGGGCGGTGGTGGGCAGCAGCGGGAGCAGGGCGATCGCCAGGAAGAGTGCCGCCAGTCTTCGTTTCAGGCGCGACGACCGGCCTCGTCGATGGAGGAGTCCTGCCAGTCTGCTCGTCATCACGTGCACCTTCCGGTGGGGGCGGCGCAGTATCTGGCAGTCCGTGCCAGACACGTCGACACGTGGGCTCGGCCTGGAGGCGGCCGTCGAAGGGGAGCGGAGAAGGAAAGTTTCGCTGTGTGCGGCGGAGAAGTTAACATGAAGGTGTGGCCGGGACCACAGGTTCGACGGCAAGAGATGCGAGAATGGCCGCGGCGCACCTGGACGGCGCCGCGCAACCGGCACTCGAATCCGGCCCTCGGCCGGTGTGAGCGGTTCGATGATCGGGAAGGCGACCTTGGCGGACTACGCAGTTGACGAGCCGGTGGACCCGGTGGACAAGGACGGCGGGCAGGGCGACACGTCCCGGCCGGTCACCATCGCGTACATCGCCGAGTCGGCGGGAGTCTCCGTCCCGACCGTCTCCAAGGTGATCAACGGCAAGTCGGGGGTTTCCGCGGACACGCGCGCGCGGGTCGAGGAACTGGTCAACAGGTACGGCTATCGCAGGCCCACGGGCGCCAACCGGAACAACGTCGTGGAGCTCGTGTTCCGCGAGCTCAAGCACATGTGGGCGATCGAGATCATCCGGGGCGTCGAGCGGGTGGCCCGCGAACATCGCGTGGGCGTCATGGTCTCCGAGTTCGGCCTGCACGACGCCGCCCCACCCACCTGGGACGACACCGTCTTCCGGCGTCCGAACTGCGTCCTGTCGGTGGCCCAGCTCTCCGAGGGTGAACGTGCGCAACTGAAGGCGAAGGGCATCCCGTTCGTCGTCTTCGACCCGGCCACGGAACTGCCGGACGACGTCCCGTTCGTGGGCGCCACCAACTGGTCCGGCGGCCGGGCCGCGACCCGTCACCTCACCGAGCTCGGGCACCGCCGCATCGCCATGATCGGCGGCCCGCAGGACCAGTTGTACTGCTGCGCCCGGATGGACGGATACCGCTCCGCGATGCACGCAGCGGGCCTGCCGGTCGATCCGGAACTCGTCGTGCACGCGCCACTCACCCGTGAGGACGGCTGCGCTGCGGCGCGTTCCCTGCTGGCCCTGCCCGACCGCCCGTCTGCGATCTTCGCCGCCAACGACCTGCAGGCGCTCGGCGTCTACCAGGCGGCACGCGAGGCCGGCCTGCGCATCCCGGCCGACCTGAGCGTCGTCGGCTTCGACGACCTGCCGGTCGCGGCCTGGGTGGAACCGCCCCTGACCACCGTCCACCAGCCCCTGACCGAGATGGCCGCCGCCGCGACCGAGCTCGCTCTCACGCTCGGCCGCGGCGAGGAGGCACCCCAGGTCGGGTTGGAGATCGCGACGACCCTGACGGTCCGGGACAGCACGGCTCCGCCCGAGAACTGATCCCGCACGGCCAATTCCCCACCTGACCAAGTGGGTTGATGCCCGCTGCCGATGACGTGTCGGCGGCGGGCGCCCCGGCGTGTCGGGGGTGTCAGGTCCGTCGGAGGGGGGCCGGGGGGCCGGGGGTCCGGTGTGTTCCTCGTGTGGAGTGACTCGCGCGGCCATTGACCCCCGCGGGCGACCGTCGCTAACCTCCGCTGGAAACTATCTGATCCACATCGCGAAACTTTCGTACGCTGCGCGGTCGACGACCGGCCACACGCGTATCCGCGTGCCGTGCTGCCCGCCCCACTCCACCCGCCC
>NZ_JOEV01000079.1 GCF_000721105.1 Streptomyces cellulosae | reverse complement strand
CACATACACCTTGTCGGTCATGGCTCCGGAAGGTAGCAGCTAGCCGCATCAGCACTCACAGCAGCAACTAACGGCACTTTCGCAACAGGCCCTAGCCCCGTCAAACAGCGGCCTTCAGGAAGGCGCGGTGGACCCCTGCGGCCGGCCGCGTCGATGCCGCCTGCGAACTGCCGCAGGACCTCGCGCCGCTCGCTGACGAGGTGGTCGCCGCACAGCCACGCCGACCACACGCGGTCCGGCGGGACGTGGCGGCCGGCCTCTAGCTCGTAGAACTCCGCGTCGATCGACGATGCGGGGAACCAGTCCGCGGCTGCCAGGTCGTCATCGGAGGCGTCGTTGACGTACACTTCCGCGGCCGTCTCCGGCATCTTCTCCGCGAACGCCGCCGCCTCCTCCACCTTCTGATGGAAAGTCATCACAGTGCGCAGGTTGTACGCGGCGGCGTGCTCCAGAAGCGCCGTCTGCAACAACGCCAGGCGCCGGCCCCGCTGCGCCTCCTCGGATTCCCCGAGGACCGGAGAGGGGTCGCGGATCTCCAGCACGTCGATCTCGAAACCGGCAAGGATCGTGCGTTCGATCGCCTCGCTCAGCCCGAGCTCCGCCAGCCATGGCCCGTAGGTTTCCGAGTCCTGGCCCATGGTCGCGATCTCCACCTCCTGGCCGTCCGCGACCTTCTGCGGCCGGGGCGCGGCGAGGATGCGCGGGGTCGCGGTCAGGTAGAGCCGGAAGTCGGCGGGGATGCGGGCGTTGTCGTGGATCGCCGCCCACGGACGACCTAGATCACCCGCCGTACCGTGGGCCTCGTCCACGATGGCGAGCGAAAAGCCGTCCATGCGCTGGCCGTACAGGCGCTCTCCGCCCGCCAGGGCGGCCTCCAGCGGCCCGCGAACGCGTCCCTGGCCCGTCGGCTCCTCGAAGTCCTCTCGGTCCACGAGAGAGGCGTACGTGGCGAACACGATGACGGGCCCGTGGGCGGCCCACAGGGCGAGTTGGATCGGGTTGGTGGTGGTGCGCACCCCCAGCTCGGTCAGGACGGGGTCGTTGTCCAGCGAGCACACGGCGACCATGGGGGAGCGATGGCCCACCGCCCGCCACGCCTGGGCGGTCTGCACAAGCAGGGTCCAGGGTCGGCACCATCACGAGGATCCGGCCGTGGGGGAAGCACTCCAGCGCGCACGCAGCGGCGGTGATCGTCTTCCCGGATCCGGTCGCGGACACGATGGTGCCCCGTGCCCCCTGAGGGGGCACAGATGAGCTTGCAGGGAATCCCACCCACTTACGGAAACTCGCCTTCTGGTCGACCTGGTGTTTCCGGAGCTGAATACCCGGCATTTCCTGATCCTCCCCTTGCTCGTTTTCTGCCCGTTTTGGGAAATTACCGGGACGGCGTGGAGGGCGGGACGGACACCGTACCGTCCTGGCTCACCACGACCCGGTTGGCGAGCTGAGCTAGGACTTGAGACGGCTGGAGCCCGCTCCGAAGCTCCGCTCTGATCTTGCACCCTCTGCGGAGCTAGGGGTGTTCAGGCGATGGCGTAGTGGCTGAGGGAGGGTTCGAGCAGTTCGAAGGCACGGGTTGCCTCCGCGGCGACGGTTTCGGTGATTTCGTCGTTGGGGCGGTCGGCCAGGGTGAGCTCCTGGATGCGCTGGAACAGGATGCGGTGGACGGTGCCGAGCAGTCCGGCGGCGGTGCGGACGGTGATGTCGTCTTGTGGTGCGCCGACGGCTGCGACGAGCGCCTGGGCGAGGGCGTGTTCGCGCCGGTCGTGCAGGCCGCGCAGGCAGGCCGAGAGGGTGGGGCTGTCGGCGATCATGCGGGCGAAGGCGGGGCCGGAGAACCCGGCGATGGGATCTGCGGCCGCGGTGGCGTCGGCGAAGGCGCGGCGTAGTGCGGCCAGGGCGGACTCGCCGGGCCGGCGGTCGGCCACGGTGTGGGCCAGGGAGGCGATGAAGACGTCCTGGTGGTCCAGGACCAGGTCTTCCTTGCGTGGGAAGTAGTTGGTGACGGTCTTCTTGGCGACCCGTGCGGCGGTGGCGATCTCGGCGATGGTGGTCTGTTCGAAGCCCTGGGCGATGAACAGGCGGGTGGCGTGGTCGGAGATTGCCTGCCGGGTCTCCTGTTTCTTGGAGTCCCGCAGGCCGGTGGGCTGAACGGGCGATGTGATGTCAGTAGCCATGGCGCAATCTTATACTCATAGCATTTTTATGTTGACACCCCCAGTGCGCCTGGACTAAGTTTACGTCCGTAGCAAGTTTCCATCGGCGATACGAAGGCGAGTGCCCATGTCGGAACCTCACCGCACCCTGGTCGGCATCCCCGTCATCGACCTCTTGACGGCTCCGACCGGGAGCGGCGGCGGCACCGCCGCGCCGAGCCCCGCGTCGCGCCGCGGTGACGGGCGGCTGCTCGCACAGATGGCCTCGGCCCGCTCCCGACGCCTTCCCCCGCCCGCCCGCAGCCTGCCGCGCCGCGGCGGCTACTGACCCGCCCGATCGCCTCGCCGACCGGCGGGGCGACAGGCCTCAACTGATCAGGAGCACCCTCTTGCAGATCACCGCGTCAACCGTCTCGCTCACCGTCGACGACCTCGCTGCTTCCCGGTGGTTCTTCACCACTCACCTCGGCTACATCGAGCAGGCCGCCGCCGATGGATTCGCCTCCCTGTCGCGCAACGACGCCGCGGTGGATGTCGTCCTGCTCGCACGCGGCAACGAGGTGCTGCCCGCCGACCAGCGCGACCAGCGTGCCTCCGGCCTGATCCTCGCCCTCACCGGCACCGGCATAGCCGACGAGGAGAAGCGGCTGCGCGCCGCAGGCGTGGAGATCACCATGCCGCTGCGCGAGGAGCCCTGGGGCGAGCGCCTCTTCCAGGTGACCGACCCCAACGGCGTGATCGTCCAGTTCGTCGAATGGGTCTCCCCGTCCGGAACCGACAGCGCCTGACCCTCTGCCCGCCCCGCCGGCCGTCACCGCCCACACCAGGAACCGAGCGCATCCAACGACCAGCTGCAGGCCGCTGGTCTCACCACCGGCCTCATGGCCAGCCTATTCGTTCCTCACCTACGCGATCATGCCCGGCTCGGACCGATCCGACGACGCTTCGACGACGCCGACCGCGGTGGGACTGACCCGCTGAACGGGTCACAGAGCATGCCCGCACCGCCATGGCTGGCACATGGCCGAAACCAAAACACCCCGCCGTACAGCACCGCTCCCAGGAAACCGATGACTGCGGCCTCTCCGCAGCGTCCAGAGAGAATGATCAGGAAGTTTGCACTGCTGATCTTTGAGACGGACGAGTCACGCCGCCGGATCCAGGCTGAGCTTGTTCTTTATCTACCAGGACCTGCCAGGCTTGCCGATGGCCTTGAGGGTCTCGGGGCGTTTGACGGTCTTGCCGACGTCGTAGCGGGGTGCCCGGTGTTTGTTCTTGGCGCCAGGTGGTCGTCCGGGGCCTGCGCCTCGTGGTTTGGGAACACGGGTCGGGCAGGCGAGGTGAGCGCGGATGTTCCTGAACCCCCGGCGGACCCGGGCCGGGGTGAGCCGGTCGGAAGTGGTGGGTTTCTCCCAAGGCCGGCGGAGGTCCTCGGCGAGAGGCCGGGCGAGCCGGAGCTGCGTGTGAGCGACGATCAGGATCCAGGTCCAGCGGTCCGCTGCCTCGGGAGTACGGAGCTTCGGAGTAGTCCAGCCGAGGGTCTGCTTCGCGAAGCGGAAGGTGTGCTCCAGGTCGAAGCGGCGGAGAAATGCCTGCCAGAAACGGTCCACGTCGTCCGGAGTGACGCCGGTCTTGGAGGACCATGACCACACCGGCGGGGCATCACGGTCCTTCGATAGATGCTCGACCTTCAACCGGATCAACGTGCCCTCAATTAGGGGAAGTTCACCGTCATGGTCGAGCCATGAGGAGCGGTGGGTGAGCCTTGGGTGGACCCGGTCCCATGCCTGTGTCTCGGCCTTGCCGTAGTTGGTAGTTGCGGTGACGGTGGTGATCGCGGGCTCGGACCAGGTCTCCGGCTTGGCGAAGCAGAATTCCGGGCCGTGCTTAGGCGGCCGGCCGCCCTTCGGGTCGTAGACACGAGGCGGCTTCGGCAGTCGCATGACGCGGTCGGAGCGGACCCGGCCGACCAGCTCGACCGGTAGATCGCGCAGGACCCAGGCCAGGCGGGTGACGTCGTAGCCAGCATCGCTGACGATCACGATGTCCGGGTCCCCGGCCCGCCACTGACCCGCGGCGATGAGCCGTTCAACGACTCCCCGCAGCTGGGCGGCGGTGACCGCGGTGGCGTCGTCCACCGGTCCGAGCCGGACCGCGTCCAGATCGCGGTCCAAGAGGTGGCGCCCGGCTCCAGGACGGCGACGAAGAGTAGGGCCAGCCCGGGATGAACTGCGACGCCGTCTTCGCCCGGCCATAGACATGGCAGAACAGCCGCTCGGCCGAGCATGGCGCCTCCGAACGAAGCCATGGCGACACATCGACGGCCAGGACCAGACGTCCGCCGTCGAACCGCGGCAGCGACAGCCCGGCCAGCACCGTCCGTACCTGGTCGACATCGATCCGGCCGTGGTTCAGGCCTCCGTACATCGCTCCGTGCCCACGCCGATGCTCGGGCAGCAGCGTCAGATCCACTGGGGACTTCACCGCGCCGTCCGCACACAGCACCGCATCGGTGAGTTCGAACAGCTCGTCGCGCCGGGCGGTCAGACACTCGTAGAACTCGCCCCGGAAGCGTGACGCTTCCGCGAACGCATCCCTCCGCACAACATCAGGCAGCAGACTCACCCTCACGGCCTTCGTCTCGGTCACGTGCACCCTGGTCGGAGCACAGGATCAGACGAAGGCCGCCCCCACGTCCGGCAAACCCTCAGGTGAGCGACTCAGTACGAGACACCGTTCGAGGCTGGAAGAAAAAGAACAAGCTGAGTACCTGTTTTTGAAGGCTGGTGTTGAGGTCTGATCGTCGCGACGATCAGGGTTGTGGTGTCGCGAGGGCTGGGGCGGCGGTACTGCCGGGAGTGTGGTGACCCGTTGCCGTCGACGAGGGCAGCGACGGCGGTGTTCTGCTCAGGCAGATGCAGATCGCGGCACTGGCGGGTGCTTGAGCAGACCCGGCTGAGGGTGGTGGCGATCCAGTCCGGGGAACAGGCTGAGTGCCCGGTGTGCGGGCGGTGCTGGACGGTGGGGGTCGAGCGCGCGTGGTCGGCGGTGTACTGCTCGCCGCGGTGCCGGGTGAGGGCCTGCCGGGAACGGCAGGCGTCACGGAAAGGTGTTGCAGAAACGCCGTAGCCGAACGGAAGTTGGGCCTCGCCAGCCCGTGCGTTGTTCACGGGCTCCAGTGGCGGGCTGTGCGCGCTTCGAGCGCCTCCGTTTCGCGCTCTGCCCCGCGATCTCGGGTCCGCGTCACCGTTTGAGGTGAACTGGACCGGTGTCATGTTGACGGTCGCCGTGGGGTGGCTGGCCCGGCCTAGGGCGGGTTGGTGGGCGGCACCGAGGGAAAGCCGCTGCCGGGCGGGGTGCCGACAGTGCAGGATTTTGTGAATTCAGCCATTCATGTACTGTCGTGGGCGTGCTGACTCTCGCTGCTGACATCGAGGTGCTGGCGCGGTTCGGCCGCGCCCTCGCCGACCCGATCCGCTGCCGGATTCTCCTTGCCCTGCGGGAGGCCCCGGCCCATCCCGCCGATCTGGCCGACGCTTTGGAGATCTCCCGGACCCGGTTGTCGAACCACCTGGCGTGCCTGCGTGACTGCGGCCTGGTCGTCGCGGTGCCGGTGGGCCGGCGCACCCGCTACGAGCTCGCCGACGAACGCCTCGGTCACGCGCTGGACGATCTGCGCACCGCCGTGGTCGCCGTTGAAGCCGACAAGACGTGTGCGGACGCGGACGCGAAGGGATGCTGCTGATGGCTGCCGAGATATCCATCGGCATCGGCCCCTCCCCGGCCCGCCGTGACGTCCTCGCCAGGCGGATACGGCTGCTGGTCGCGGCCACCATCACCTACAACGTCATCGAAGCGGCCGTTGCGATCACCGCCGGGACGATCGCCTCCTCCACCGCGCTGATCGGCTTTGGGCTCGACTCCGTCATCGAGGTCTCCTCCGCCACCGCGGTCGCCTGGCAGTTCTCCGCCTCCGACCACGCCGTCCGAGAGGCCCGGGAGAAGCACGCCCTGCGGATCATCGCGGTGTCGTTCTTCGCGCTCGCCGCGTTCGTCGGCATCGACGCCGTCCGCGCGCTGGCCGGCACCGGTGAGGCCGACCGCTCCATTCCCGGCATCGTCATCGCCGCCCTCTCCCTCGCGGTCATGCCGTTTTTGTCCGCCGCCCAGCGCCGGGCCGGACGCGAACTCGGCTCCGTCAGCGCGGTCGCTGACTCCAAGCAGACCCTGCTGTGCACATACCTGTCCGCCGTGCTCCTGGTCGGCCTGGTCCTCAACGCCACCCTCGGCTGGTCCTGGGCCGACCCCATCGCCGCCCTCGTCATCGCCGCCATCGCCGTCAAGGAAGGCCGCGACACCTGGCAGGGCAAGGGCTGCTGCGCGACCCCGGCCGCAGCGGTGCCGCCCGCCAGTGCCGAGCAGCGCGAGACCTGCGGGTGCCGCCCCGGCTGCGACTGCTGCGGCTGAACCGCACCCACCCAACGCAGCGGGCCCCGGTGAGCACATGGCCGGGGTCCGCTGCCGTACCAAGAGCACTGGCTGAACCGACCGGTGATCCAACGTCACTGGACAGCGGTGTCCTCTGACAGTGAACTTGGACCGTCTGCCATCGAAGCTGGACGGATTGACGGGGTACGTACGCGTGGACCGGGCACCCGGATGGCGGGCCGTAATCAGTTACCACGGATGGGGCGGGAAGCGACATGTTGCACATGCAGCTCTTGGCTAAGGGAGCGGGTCAGGGCTCCCCGCCCTTCTGGATCATCGCCATCGTTCTGATCGTCATCGTTGGAGCTGCGTTTCTGGTTACAAGGGCACGCAGGAGATAGCGCGCGGTGTTCAAGCCGTCCAGCTTCGATGGCAATCGGTCCAACTTCGATGTCAGAGGACAAGCGGCGCCCACGGATGATCACGGCTCGGTAACGGCGCTGGGTGGAGTGTCACACCGTTGGCTTTCGCCACACCTCTAGCAAGTGACGGCAGGATTCCGTCTGGAGTCCCGCGCCACTGCGTGAGGAGCCTCGTCGTGACGTACACCAGCAGCGCCCGGCAGCCCGACCCGGAGCCGCCCGACCTGGTCAAGGGGTGCTGAGCGGCCAACGGGCGGCCCGGAATCCAGTGCCGCGTCCAGTGCCGTGAACGATTCCAACGTCGTTCCCATCACCGCAGCTCACACCACCCGTCAGGGTGCCTCCCGTCATGCCGACACCTCTCTCCCTTCCCCTGAGACGTCGGTGAAGGGGAAGAGGTCCACTCCCACGGCCGGGAAGGTGCGGGCCGATGCGCTGCGGTTGCTGGGGTGTGTGCGGATAGCGACGGTGCAGCAGATGGCTCAGGTGATCACGAAGGAGGAGTCGGACGGCCGGTCGTACGTGCGCAGGGCGATGAAGGAGTTGGCGGAGCTCGGACTGGCGGAGACGAACGGCAAGGTGGGCAAGCACCAGATCTGGAACCTGACGGTGGCGGGACAGAAAGCTCTGGCCGAAGGCAACGAGCTGCCGCTGCGCCCGAAGGCCGGCACCGGAGCGAAGGCCGTTCGAGCCGGGCTCGGCCCGCACGGTGTCGCGGTGACGGACATGATCCTCGCCTACACCGACACGGTCCTGTCCGGCGACCGCGAGTGCCTGACCGACTGGCAGGTGGAGGTGAACCACGCCATCAGGCAGACCGGCCTGAGCTTCAACACCGACGCTGTCCTCGCCGTGCCGACCAAGACCAGCGAGGTGCGCCTGTTCGAGCTCGACAACGGCACCATGTCCCAGGCCCGGCTCGCACGTGAGGTCTGGGACTACGAGCGCTACGCCGGACACCGAGTCTGGGAGGGAGCCCGCGGCACCAACGGCCGCACGTTCCCGTTCTGGCAGCGCCACCGCTACACCCGCTCGGAGCGTTTCCCGCTGCTGTACGTCGTCCTGGCGGGCAAGGAGGAGCACCTGCTCGACAACCGCCGCCAGGCGCTCACCGCCGACGTGAAGGGCATCACCGTCGCGGTGTGGGTGAACACCCTGCCCCGGCTGCAGCGCGGCGAGCCCTGGTACGAGATCGCGTGAGCCGCGCGGCGTGTTCACAGCGTGGTGGTGAACGTCCCGTCGGCCAGCTTGCGCAGCCAGCCGCGCTCGGCCAGTCGGTTCAGCTTCGAGCGCAGTGCCTCCGAGCGAGCCGGCTCCAGGGAAATCCCCAGCTCACCGCAGACCTGCTTGACCATGACCGGCCCCTCCGCCCTGCGCACCACATCCATAATTCGCTGGTAGTCCGTGGGCAGCACCGCCTCGTCGACGCCCCGCTCGCGCTGCGGCACCAGGAACACGCCCCGGCCCGCGACCTGCCCGGCGGCCGGCGGCGTCTTCTGCTCCGGTTCGGCGCGCAGTTGCTGAGCCAGCCGACGCGTGACCCGCTCGGCGACAGCGAGTTCCTCCAGCTCGTCGCGCACTTCCTGGAGCTGCTGGCTCAACTTCTCCGCTTGCACCTCCAGTTCAGCCCGGCGAGCCGTGATCAACGCGCGAACGTCCGGTTCCGCATCCTGGGCCACCTGACGCACCTCCCGCCCGGAGAGCGTACGGACGCCCGCCCTCGCGCGCCGTGGATGAGGAACTGCGATCACCGAAACAGCAGACGATCTTGAGCCCCGACAACTGTCCACGACCAGCACGAGTACACGAACAACGACTCACCAGCCCCGTGACCAGCATCTTCAAGATGGGATCTTCACTGAGCTCCTCGGTCAACCGAACGCGCTGGCCACGGACCGGCTGACCGAGCGCGTCCGCTGTGGACGGTCAGCCGGTGCCGCCGGCGGTGCCGTGGCCGGCGCTGGGCGGCGTGGCGGCGGTCAACGGCCGGAACCGGCTTCGAGGCGCTCGACGTAGGCGAGGGCGGCGGCCATGTCGCCGTCGGTGAGGGTGGCCGCTTGCCTGACGGCGGCGATGCGTTGCCCGGATCCCAGGAGCATGAGCACGCGCTGCTCGGGATCGGCGGGACCGGACTGGCGGTCGAGGTCGGGCCCGCGGCGACGCAGGGCGGCCCGAACAAGGCTGATCACGCAGAGGGCCAGTGCGGCCACGGCGATCGTGCACAACAGCTGCAGCATCTGTCCTCCTCTCAAAGGCCGGGGCGACGCGGTGGTAGCGGTGCGTCGCGGGTCGGGCGGTGGGCGGGCGGTCGGCCCGCTCACCTCCGGGTGGTCAGCTTCTCATCTGCTGATCAGCCGCTACTTCTTGATCTTGCTGTAGACGAATCCTTCTACCCGTGCCAGCGCCTCCATGATGTAGTGGCCGGCGGTCTTGCCGCATGCCTTCTCGGCCCATACCGCGATCTTCGGACCGTATTTCTCCAGGTAGGGGTAAAGCGGTTTCATCGCCTTGGCGAGGAGGCCCATCCCGGCCGCCGCCAGGCCGTACTCCCAGCCGTTGGTCCAGGCCATGCTGGCGGCACCGGAGACGCCGAAGCCGCGTCCGAGGTACTCGTAGGTGTAGATCGCCAGTCCGTAGGCGACACCGACGAAAAAGCCGCAGATGGCTCCGCCCAGCGGCCCTGAGGCACCGCAGAAGAAGTCAGCGGCGTCGGCCACCCCGTTCGCGGCCACGCTGCACCAGAAGCCGCCGAGCGGGGCTTCGCGCCATCGGTGTCCGATTCCGTCAGCGGGTTCTGGTCGGTGTAGTCATAGGCGTTGGCGCTCACGTCGCCGTGCAGGTCGGTACCGAAACGGCAGACGATCTTGAGCCCCGACAACCGCCCACGACCAGCACGAGTACACGAACAACGACTCACACCAGCCCGGTGACCAGCATCTTCAAGATGGCGGATTTTCAAACTGTTGGGCCTGCTCAGCGTCGCCGACGACCTTGCCCGCAGCCTGGCGGCGCTGAAGATCCGGGTACAGCCCCATCGATCCGACGACCTCGCTCGTCAGCTCTGAGAAGGCCCGTGAGAACACGGCGAAGGAAGTCGACCGGCTCCTGGGCACGGCCGTCTACCTCCAGCGTTACGCCCACGCCGCGCTGCTCGGGCGGTGTGTACTCGGTGCGGACTCCAAGGAGGACTGCTCCACCGAGGGCGCCAACCTCCAGCTCAACGTCTGGGACGACAAGACGCGCCGGGACATCGTCGAAGACGGCACCACCGGCTGCGTCGCCCACACCATTGAAGCCGCCCGCCGGGTCATGGCCGATCCCGCCAGCCGCAAGATCCTGCTCGTCTTCGTCCCCGACGACGAAGGCACGGCCGTCTCCCGCGCCCTCGGACTCGGACCGGACGACACCGCGCAGTTCCTGAACCGCGGCCTCATCCTGCGTCCCGAACACCGCGTCTTCTGACCCCGCCGCCCAGCACAGCCCGCATTGGAGTGCCACGTTGACGTTCGAACCAGGCGACCTGAACCTGACCGACCCGACCACGGGCTACCTGCACTTCGTCCTCTACACCGAGGCCCAGCTCGGCATCGCCTCGTCTTCGCTGAACGCAGAGCTCGACATCGAGGCGTCCCAGACAGTGACACCTCACTTCCAGAAGTGGCTGAGTAGGCTGGAGCGCTGCGAGCCGAACGCGATGCACTGCACGCTCGTGGCCCCGACGAAGACCCCGTCCCTGTTCCACCCGTGCGTCACGGAGGACAAGAACAGCCCAGCGGCCATCTCTGGATCGGGCTGTACCTGCCGCGAGGCCTTCTACGACCCCGAGTTGGGGCTGCCCGTCGTGGGCGAACACTTCAAGCACGTGGGCACCGGCGACACAGACCAGTGGAGCTACAAGACGTACGCCCCGCTCGAACTGCCCCCCGACGACATCTTCAGCAGCTTCATCACCGGCCGCGGCCCGTTCTGGGCCCGGACCGACAAGGGGCTCCTGTCGATCCTGCCGCAGAAGCATGCCCACGGTTACAACATCGGCTACAGCGGCGGAGGCCCGCACGCCCTGGCCGCCTACCTCACCCAGGTCGCCCGCAACGACGGAGGAACCACGCCCGCCGGCACCCCGTACGAGGATGCGCACCCGACGGTCGTCGCCTGGACCCAGAGCAGGGCAGCCGACCGCGGCACGAACGAACTGACGCTCGACAACCTCAAGGCCATGCTGCAGAGCTGACCGACGCCACGCGCTGATGCCCACGGACGGGACGCCCGTGGGCGTCAGCGCGTACGCCATCCGGTACGCCGGGCCATGGCCTCGCTCCGTCTCGCGGGACGGGTGGCGAAGTCGCCGGAGCACCTGCCGGGACCCGGCCGACGCCCACGGCCTGGATACGCCGGAAAGGGGCGAGGGTGCAGAGAACCAGCACCCGAGTACGGAGACCCGCATGGTCGATCCGATCCCGCCGCTCCCGCCCGAGCTACTGGAGCGACTGAAGCAGTTCGCGGACGCGTCCCGGCTGCGGCGGGCGGCGCTGTATTCGTCGCCGAAGCCGTCTCGCCGCGCGCCACCCGGGCCTTGACGACAGACTTCTGCAGCGCGGGACTACGTGGTCTGTATCCAGGAGGCGTCGGAAGAGGCGCACCTGCCGTGGCTGTTGCTTGTCGGCCGGGACGTCGCCATCGACGACATGGTGGAACGACACGACGAGGTGGAGGCGATTGTCGTACGCCAGGACGGTGAGCATGACTACGGCGAGGCCACCTACCTGGCGGAGAAACCGATCGCGGATCCGGTGCTGACTGGGGAGTGCAACGTCGGGAAGGACGTCTGACCGAGCTGCTGGTCATGGTGTGGGCGGCAACCGGTACGATCCCGCCCACACCATCCAAAGGGGACTTCATGCGCCACACCGTCATCGCTGCGCTCACTGCGGCCCTGCTTATCGCCCTGGCCGCCTGCGGCAGCAACAGCGGCCACGACGACAGCAAGTCGGCTTTCACGGCGGGTACGCCGTCCCCTTCCACCAGCGCGGAACGGGAGGGCCAGTACATCTACGACTCCGAAGACATTGCCTTCACTCAAAGACGGCCCGCCAACGAGGAGCTTTTGGCGTTCCCGCCGAAGTGGTGCGCGGCCTTGGATCAGGGGCACAGCGTGAAGTGGCTGTTCTCCTTCGGTGGCGGCAGCCTGTACCCGGCCGGCGCGGACTGGGGCGCGGTCAAAGACAACGCGTACCGGCTGCTGCTGGTCGGGGTGCGGGTGTACTGCCCGGAGCATACGGACGCGGTAATGCAGGAATTGCGGGCGTCGGGCGAATACTGACCGCGGGCCAGTCGTGCGGAAGGCCCCAGTGCGGCGTCCGACGACCGGGTGCGATAGCACCTCGCCGGGTTGCGACAGCTGCTATGCGTTGACTCGGGAGAAGTGGCTCACGGCGATGGGCCAGGCGAAGTACGGACCGAAGATCCGCGCACAGTCTGGCCGTGCCGCCAACTCCCCAGGGTTCTGGCGCTACATCCGCGATGCGGACCGACGCCGACTCCGACGGCATCGGCCTCTAACTTCCGGAAGGGAACACCGTGACCACCACGACGTATGAGCCGGCTGAGATGACCGCCAGCCTCGTGCGCCACGTCGGCGACAGGAACACCCATAAGGCCGCCCTGGAGCTTCTCGTCGAGCACGACTACTGGATGCACCGCATCGTCTACCACCATCCGCAGTTCGTCCATGACGACGACGGCATCCCGTTCCGGCTCGACTGGATCGAACTCGCCAAGGCCTTCGACCGTGGCGAGCTGCGAGCAGGCTCCTGGGCGATGTCCGCCCGGCCTGGGGCCGGACGAACACCGCGACGGTCCTGCGCGCCATCGCCACCGCAGCCGGGCACCGCGACATCGCTGCTGCTCTCTGAGAAGCTGTGTCACATCCTCTTTTCGCTGGTCACAGGGTATGAAGGGTGGTAGTGATCCCGCTTGCCGTTCGGTTGGGCGTCGATGGTCGCCGTTCCGAACGGCAGCAGCAGGGCGCTGGTCCTCATGCGGCTGCGAGGGTGACCGTCGGTGCCTCGGCCCGGTGGCGGGGGCGGGCCAGGCGGCGGGTCATGAGAGTGATGAATGCCCATTGGATGTGGGCTTCGGCGTGGGACATCAGCCGTTCGTAGTCTCTAGCGTTGCGCCGGGCCCGCATGGTCCACGAGTTGCTCCGTTCCACCACCCACCTCTTCGGCAGCAGAACGAAGCCCTTGGCGTCCTTGGGGCGGGGAACGACCTTAATCGTGATGCCGAGGGTGTCCTGGGCCCAGGTGCTGAACTCCTCGCCTCCGTAGCCGTTGTCGGCCCAGACCAGGACGATTTCGCGGTGTTCGGCATGGAGGCGGGTGAGCAGGATGCGGGCCGCGTCGCGGTCCTGGACGTCGGCGGGGGTGACGAGCAGGTCGACGAGGAGGCCGTGCTGGTCAACGATGAGATGTCGCTTCCGCCCGTTGATGTGTTTGTTCGCGTCGTATCCGCGCGTCGCGTTCGACACGGTCTCCGCGCCTTTGACGGACTGGGAGTCCACGATCACCCGGACCGGCCAGGGGCAGCGCCGGCGGCGTAGTCGCAGCCGTCGGCGGAGCTGGTCGAGGATCCGCTTGAGAGCGCCGGCCTTCGCCCAGCGGGCGAAGTACCCGAACACGGAGCGCCAGGGGATGCCGAAGTCGGCGGGCAGCGCCCTCCACTTCGCGCCGTTGTCGGTGATGTAGCGGATGGCGTCGACCACGCGTCGGCGGGGCCACTTCTCTGGGGCGCCGCCCTTGGGGGTCTTGCATGCGGGGACGGGGAGAAGGGGCTCCAGCAGGAGCCATTCCACGTCCTTGGTGTCGGAGGGGTAGCGGTAGTGCGGCAGCATCAAGGGGGTTGGGGCCGCAATCTTGGGGGTCAGGAGCCAACTGCGCTGCGGTTGCGGCCCGTTGCCTGCCTTCCTGCTCTGTTTCACTCCAGGTTGGCCAGTAGCTGAAGGGTGGACTCGATCGCGCCCATCTGGGCCATGACGGTGCGGATATAGGGGTCGTCGGGGGTCTTGGTCTGGTGCGGCAGGAGGGTCCCGGCGATGAAGTTGGCGACGCGGTGGTGCACGGCGTGGAAGAAGGCCCGCTCGTAGCCGATCCACACCTCCGGCGCGTCGTCCAGCAGCCGGTATCCCCACTTTCGGTCCCAGGTCACGGGCGGCAGGCCGCGCGCGGCGGCGACCTGGCGCAGGTGCGCGAGCCCGGTGTGGATCTGCGCGCGGGTGCGTTCGGTGGCGGCCATCAGTTGGGTGACGGTCAGTCCGGCGGGGCGGGCCTCCTGCAGGGCGCTGAGGATCGCTTCGGCGTGGACGTGAGCGGGGACACCCCGCCCCATCGCCTACTCACCCGACCCCTTCAGCAGCCTCATCAGCTGCTCGTCCAGGTCGACCTCGCCGCGGGTGACAGCGTTCTCGATCCAGTCGGCCGCGGCGCGCACCCGCGAGAGTCCTTGGCCGATGGTGTCGCGTTCGGCGTCGGCGTAGTGCTCGCCGCGCAGGTTGGGAACGATCCTGCCGGCGGTGGTGACGAACTGCGCGCAGGCCGCGACCAGGTCCATGAACTGGGCGCTGTGCTCCATGCGCTGAAGCTGCGGGGCTGCCTCCTGGTGCACGAACTGAGCTTGCTGGCGGAACCGGTCGAACTGGGCTTCGTTGACCGCGTGCCGGGCTGTGTCGTCGGCCATGGCCTTGTCGGCGACTGCCGGACGGCGCAGGAAGTCGGTGGTCACCACGGCCGCGACCGCGTCGTCGGTGGCCAGGTCGTGGATCGCTTCGACTTTCTCCTGGACGCTCTCCGGGGAGTCGACCTTCCAGCCCACCACGCGTTTCGCGCTGTCGTGTGTCCACCGCGGCTGCCCGCCGCGCGGGCTGGGCGGCGGGTTGGTGACCGCCTCGAACCGCTCCTGCTCATCGGGGATGCTGGCCAGGATCTTGTGGATGGTGTGCGAGACGTCCACGCGCCGACGCTCCGTCGGCCAGCGCGAGGACACCCACCGGTAACTGCGGACCGTCGTATAGGCCAGTCCCACATCTTCGGCGAACATCCGGAGGGCCTCGCTGACCGTGAACAGGTCATCTTTCCCGGACGGATTCGCGCCCCCATACGAGCGCATCGGCTCGATCTCCACGGCCGCGTCCCCGAGCCGCCACTGGACGCTGCTCATCGCGGCCACCCAGTCCCGCCCCAGCTTGACCAGCTCGTAGTAGCGTTCCCGGGTCACACTGCCAATCATCGCGGGCATCCGGACATCACCCCCGGCGGTCCCGGGTGCGGCACCCATTTCATGCCGTCAGCTCGCCCCGGCAGGCCGTCGCTTCGCACCATCCGACCAGCACCAGGAACCCGCCAGGGCGCACGGCCCCGCAGTGAAGCACTTTGACAGCCGCCGAATGCGCGGGCTCACAACCCGGCGTCCACCGCGCGCCGCCTGTGCCAGGCCCGTTTGCGGCAGGCGGGAGAGCAGTACGCTGCCGAGGCAGGACGTTCGACCCCGACCGTCCACGACGCCCCGCACTCTGGGCAATTGGACGCCACACCAGCCTGGACCGCCTCGGTCCTCGCCCGCGCCCGCCGCATCCGCCGCCAGTGCCGCGACCGACAGGTGGACGAACAGAACACCGCTGCCGTTCTCGCCGACGGCATCAGAGGACAACCGCACCCGCGGCACAACCGTGGCCCCGAGTCGTCGTCCGGGGCCAGGATCAGCCGCAGCCGAGGAACACCATCTCTGCCCATACCAAAACAGTAGAAGCCCGACGTGCGCCCAGCTGTCGTTTTGAGGCGGGTCAGCAGTACGGTGGCTGGTTGGTCAGGGAAGCCGCTACTCGCATCCACACCCCGAACAACCGGTAGAGGCTAGGCAGATTTCCCTGCGCCTGGACGGTCCGTGTGTCCTCTGAAGTGACCCCTGGAATTCCCAGGAGGGTTGAGGCGACTGACGCCGACTGCCAGCGGACCGTGAGGGTGGACGGATCGGAAGGTACCGCTGAAGTCGTCCGCTGCGTGGAAAGGCTGGTGGCGACTGCCTCCTCAATGGCCGCGTGTGCCTCCTCAGCTGGGCGCAGATCTGCCGCGAATCGGTCCCGCGCACGCTTCACGGCCACGGTAGTAACAGAGGCATCCCATTCCCTCATCTCCACGCAGGCACAGTCGTCACCGGTAAGGACCGCTACCGGAACACCGATGGCTGCCGCGGTGGCGTGGGCCAGGCCGATCTCGCCGACCGGCCGGCCGTCCAGCCACATGTCTTCGATCTCGTGACCCATGAAGCTATGGCTGAGCACTCCGAGGGCGCCGGCCCGGGAGTGATACCCGACGCAGACCATGGCCTCATGCTCGGGCATGAGGCCTTCGAGCATGCCCATCTGCTTGGGCTTGCCGCGGATGAGGCGGGCTGCCGGGTGCAGGGTCTCCGGCAGTATGTTGCGCATCGGACCATGAGCGTCGTTGACGGTGATGTCAGTGGCGCCGGCAGCGACGGCGCCCCGGACGGCTGCGTTAACGTCCTCCGCCATCATTAACCGTCCACGATCGTAATCCCGGCCGCCGGGCTGGACATCGTCAGCGTCGACGAGCCCAGTGACGCCTTCCATGTCCACGCTGATGTAGATCCGCATTGTGCAGACTCCTTAATCTTGATCACTTAGGGGACGTCTGCCACTCCTCCTGAGGTTCCTTCACCAGCCCGTCACCATCTGATTTCAGCCTGGACCGACTCGGCGCGTTCAAGACCGCAACCTGGACGGAAGCGCCAGTCACCTTGTCACGCAAGGCTCAGACACAGGCACTCAGGGGGAATCCATGGCCACCACCACTCCGAACCCGCCCCAGCCCCAGGGCCAGGGCCACGGTGCTCCGGCACCGGTGCCCAATCCCCCGACGCTTCCCGACCGGGCGGAGTGGGTGTTGCCGGTGGTCGTGATCGGGGCAGTGGTCGCGCTGATGGCGTGCGCGTTCGGCGCGTTTCTCGTCCACGCGTACCCGGTACTCAAGGAGCCGCTCACGATGGCCCTGAGCATTGCCACGCTGGCCGGGCTGCTCGTCGCCACGGTGGTGCTGCTGCACCGCAGGCAATGAGCACCGGTCCCGCCGTCGGCCCGGAGCTGTCTGCCGTTAGCCTCTCGCCATGGCATGGGAGTGGGGAGACGGGGCCGGGCTGATCGGTGGAGCCGCGGGCGTCCTCGGTGTGTTTGTCGCATGGGCGAGTCTGTCGAAGGCCAAGGAGGCCAACAAGACCGCCAAGGAGGGTCTCGTGCTTTCCCGCAAAGCGAACGAGATTGCAGACGCGGCGAAGAACTTGTCGGACCAGGCCAACGCGCTGTCCCGCGAGGCCAACCAGGAGAGCGTCACGTCGAACGCGCTGGCTCACGAAGCCAACCGCATCGCGACGGACGCCAATCAACTGGCACAGCAAGCGAACGACCTGTTCCACCAACAGGAACGCCGCGGAGTCGAGAGCCACGACGTGCACTGGGATGGAGAGTGGGTACGGCCGGGCGTGTACCGCCTGCGCAACGACGGAACCCACACCGCCTATGAGGTAAGTGCCACCGTGACCGTGGACAACGAACAGATGCGCGCGACAGTGCCTCAGATCGACGGCGGAGAACACCTCACACTCGACTTCCCGGAGGCGCGGCTGCAACACCGCGTTGAACGCCACCGTCGGCAAGAAGAAGAGCAAAGGCAATCCCTATACTTCAACCCTCCGATAATTCCAGACTTCCACTTTATCGAAGAGCGGGTGCATTGGAAGACTGAACTCGGCACACCTAAAGAGCATATCGAAAGTAGCAACGCGAGAGGTCTTGGAGAATTCGACTGATGTACGTCTCTGGGAGGGTCTCCGGAGGTGTGGCTGTTTCGCTGTGAGCGGGCGTGGCGGTGGCATTGGGTGGGTGTCAGCGGGACAGGATGCTGGGTGCCTGGTCATGGGGATAGTTGCGGGCAGGCCCGCTTCATGAGCCTGACCAGGCGGCTGTTTCCGGCCGGTGTGGGGTAGGTCGGCTGTCGTGGAGGCGGCTGTTCTCACCTGGCCGTGAAGGCCGGCTACCTCCCGGAGACCCTCGCAGCATGAACGCCAAGAAGAAGGACGACTTCGCCGTGGACACCGGCGGCGTCAGCGCACTGCTCACCGGCCTGTCCGGGCGCTTCACCACAGAAACCGCAGACCAGAAGCCCTGCTGACGGCAGGACGGCGGCCGTGCCCGCGCAGCTGGCTGCGGCCAAGCCCAGCAAGTACACGCTGCTCCTGGACCAGGACGACGCCCTCACGCTCGATCAGCTCGTCCTCACGCTGCGCCGCCGCGCGGGCCGTCCCGTCGACAAGTCGGAGATCATGCGGGAACTCATCCGTCTTGCTGACGCCGACGACCGTGTCGCCGAGCACCTCGCCCGCGCTCTCGACCGCCGTACGACCTCCTGAACACGACAGTGGCCCGACCATGGCTCTGACGTACTGTGGTCGGGGCCATGGTCGGGCCGGATGCACGGCGACCAGAACGACAAAGTTGCTGGTCAGGACCATTGTCAGTGGCTCCCCCTACTGTGGCCACAGACAGGGAGGAGGAGGCGTTGACCCAACAGAACAGGCTGAACGGGCGCGGGACGTCCGGGTGCCCCGGAGGGCGTCCGGACGGTGGTCAGCGCCGGATGTGCACGGTGATCTGGACGGTGCCGACAGCGCCGCCCGCGAGGCCGGCGGCGACAGCGGCCTCGGTGTGGCCGGTGAGGGCCAGGCCGAGGACGGTGGCGAGCGTCGCCAGGGTGGTCAAGGCCGGCAGCCACGCGTAGTGCCGGGCGGGAGGCTCCGTACCCCAAGGGGTACGGTCAATGGACGTCACGCTTCTGGACTCCTTCGACAGGAACGGGAGCCCGACGTCAGGCGATGGGGAGGCCCCTTTGGTCCGCGAAGCAGCTTTCCTAGGGCGTAGCTTCGCAGGGCAGGGGTCTCCCCTCGTCGTCCGAAGGGCACTGCTTACGCGTAAGACTCTATGGCTCACCACTGACAACCCCGTGTCCGTGCTGGCGATGAGCCGGGTGTACAGGCCTTGACCTGCAACTCCCCCTGTTCACCGGGGATTCGGTGTACAGGTCATGAGGCGCGGGGACCGGTCCGCGCGCGTTCCTCTTTCTGAATCCGTCCACCGCGTGATGCCTGGTCAGCGCCCTGTTGGTGGCGAACCGATCACCACGATGGCGGGCTCGGCGTCGTCCTCGAAGAGCGGCTCGTCCACGGAGAACTTGTTGTTCTCCTGGGAGGGCTCGGTGGTGGCAAATAGGCCCTTGAGATGCTCGGCGACGAACTTGAGGTGCTCCGTCGGCTTCTCGATCACCTTCAGCAGCGCGTTGAAGGTGGCCGACGTGACCATGTCTCCGTCGTCGATGGTGTGAATCTTGTTGCGGGGGGATCGTGGCCATCACCTCTTGTGCAGTCGGCTCGATCTTGGGCATGCAGACAGAGCCGCACTCCGCATCACGACGTCCGTGACGACCGTCAGCCTAGCGCATCAAATTTTCCTTACATACGCTCTGACCTGCGGAAAGGCATGGCGATGCCATGCCTTAACGAGTACCGTGGCACGACCTGACGGTTCCTCATCCGGTCGGGGCAGGACAGCCCGGGGCAGCATTTGCACGCCTGGCAGAACCGGCCCCCGCGCAGCCCCGCCAGGCCCCGGCGTCCGTGGCCCGGATCACCCCGGCCCGGGGCACCGCCCGCGTCGACCAGGACGACGAGCCCGCGGCCCCGGCCGCCGGCCCCGTGCCGGGCGTTCGGTGCGATGTGTCGGCTTCGCGTCAGTGAGGGTGTGGCAGTGAACCTGGTACTGGGCTCCGGGCGGAGTTGTGGCCTCGGGGGTGAGTTCAGAGCCTGTAGGGGGTGAGCAGAGCCCTGTACTCGGCGTCGGGACGTTCCAGGGAGCGGTAGTAGTCGGCAATGAGCTGGAGAAGAGTCTCGGTCTCCTGATACAGGCCGGCTTTGGGGAGTTCATCGAGGACCGCGCTCATCCGCGCTGCACGCGTGGTGGCGTCGTCTTGGTATGAGTTGATGACCAGTTGGGGGATCAGGCGTCGCAGGACGGCAGTGGTCTCCCAGGTCCTTTCGTTGTCGCGCAGGGCGCGCAGCACGGGAGCAAGTGGGGTGCGCTCTTCGGCGATGCTGCGCCACAGACGGCTGGTTTCCTTGGCGAGTCCGGCGTCACGCATGTGATCGGTCAGCTCGAGCAACTGCTCCTCCCCGTAGGTGCTGGCGATCGCGGTCAGGAGAGTGTCGGCGAGCTGCTCCCGGCCGTCACCAATCGCTGTCTGGAGCTGTGGGACGCGAGGAAGTTGACGAGTTCTGACGGGTCGCGGTGCCGGGTCATCTCCTCGAAGAGGAGACGTGCCGGGGCGGTATCGCCAGTGCTCTTGGTGTCCGGGGTCAGTGATCCCGCGTGCTCCCACACGCGCTGGAGAGGCATGTACCGGTGTGCTGTTTCGAGGACCGGGTCGGCTTCACGGCGGCCTAGTGCTGCGCCGCGGAAGTTCCGCCGATGGCCATCGGCTCGTTGACCGGGCATGGTGCTTGACGCTGATGATCGGCGTGTGCTGGAGGCACGGGTA
>NZ_JOEV01000078.1 GCF_000721105.1 Streptomyces cellulosae | reverse complement strand
CACGCGCTGGACGTACGACGCGGCGGGCACGATCACCCAGCAGGTGGAACCCGTCGACGCGGCCACCTCGATCACCACGACCTTCGGCTACGACGCGGCCGGCAACCGCACCCGCTT
Source organism: Streptomyces cellulosae (assembly GCF_000721105.1). Lineage (GTDB taxonomy): Bacteria > Actinomycetota > Actinomycetes > Streptomycetales > Streptomycetaceae > Streptomyces > Streptomyces cellulosae_A. The sequence continues at coordinate 20,444 of NZ_JOEV01000078.1, read as the reverse complement.
CACCGACGGCCGCGGCAACTCCTGGCGCTACACGTACACGCCGTGGGGCCAGCAGGAGAAGGTGATCGCGCCGACGACCGCCCAGTACACCTCGGCCGCCGACTCGACCACGACGTTCGCCTACGACGCGGACGGCCAACTGACGACGGCCACGCTGCCGGGCGGCGTCACGACGTCGATGACGTACGACCCGAACGGCCAGCTGAAGACGATGTCCGGCTCCGGCGCGGACGCGGCGACGGCGAAGCGCAGCTTCAACTACGACGCGGACGGCCGGGTGCTGTCGGCGGACACGGACGAGGCGGGCATCACGGGGGCGGCGGACCACCAGGCCGCCACGCACGACGCGTTCACCTACGACGACCGGGACGACGTCCTCACGGCGTCCGGCTCGGCCGGCTCCTCCAGCTTCACGTACAACGACGACGCGTCGATGCTGACGCGGACGGACGCGGCGGGCACCACGTCGTACGGCTACGACACGGCAGGCCGCCTGTCCTCCCTGAACGACGCGGCGACCGGCACCCAACTGACGTATACCTACGACCAGTTGAACAACCCGAAGACGGTCAAGTACGGCTCGACGGGCCAGACGCGCACCTTCGGCTACGACAGCACCCACAACCTGACGAGCGACGTGCTGACGCAGGGCGCGTCGACGCTGGCGAGCTTCACGTACGGCTACGACCACAACGGCAACCTGACGTCGAAGACGACGACGGGAGTGTCGGGCGCGTCGGCGAACACCTACACCTACGACTGGTCGGACCGTCTGACCTCGTGGAACAACGGCACGAACACGACGCAGTACGCGTACGACGCCTCCGGCAACCGGATCCGCAACGGCGCGGACGTGTACACGTACGACGCCCGTGACGAGCTGACGTCGGACGGCACGAACACCTACGGCTACTCGGCGCGCGGCACGATGACGCAGGAGTCGCAGGCGTCGGGGTCGGTGCAGTACAAGACGGACGCGTTCGGCGGCCAGATCACGGCCGGAACGCAGTCGTACACGCTGGACGCGCTGGGCCGGAACATCACCGACACCGACACCACGGACCAGTCGACGCGGACCTTCGCCTACTCGGGCGCGGACAACACGATCGCCTCGGACGAGGACAACACGTACACGTACGACCCGGCGGGCGGCGTGATCGGCGTCAAGCCGGCGGGCGGCACGGGGGCGCTGGCCCTGACGGACCAGCACAGCGACGTGGTCGGCACCTTCACGTCGGGCGCCACGTCCCTGGCGGGTTCGGCGTCGTACGACCCGCTCGGCAAGGTGGTCTCCCCGACCGACACGGTCACCGGTCACCTGGGCTTCCAGTCGGGCTGGACGGAACCGGGCACGGGCGACGTGGGCACCGCCTCGCGCTGGTACAACCCCGGCACGGGCGACTTCCTGAACAAGGACAGCGTGTCGCTGGACGCGGTGCCGAACTCGGTGGCGGCGAACCCGTTCGCGTACGTCGACGACAACCCGATGGCGGGTACGGACGAGTCGGGCAACTGCTCCTGGTACGACGTGGTGTGCGGGGCGAAGAAGGCCGTGCACCACGTCAAGAAGGCCGTCTCGCACGCGGCGCACAAGGTCTACCACGCGGTCAAGCACGTGGCGCGCAAGGTCGTGCACGCGGTCAAGCACGCGGCGCACAAGGTGGTCCACCGCGTGCGGGACGTGTACCGGGCGACGGTGCGGGTGACGCGGCGCGTGTACCACTACGCGTCCCGGCATGTCAGACGCGCGTATCACGCGGCGGTCCATGCGGTGCATACCGCGTATCACAAGGTGTCGCATGTCGTGCACCGGGTGGTGCACGCGGTCAAGCACGCGGCGCACAAGGTCGCGCACGCGGTGAAGAAGGCGGCGAAGGCGGTCGCTCATGCGACGCGGACGGCGTATCACGCGACGGTGTCGGCGGCGAAGTCGACGGCGAAGTTCGTGAAGCATCATGCGGCGGCGATCACGTCGTTCGTGGTCTCCACGGCGGTGTTCGCCGGCTGTGAGGCGGCGACCGCGGGCGTGGGCACGATCGGCTGCGCCGCGCTGGCGGGTGCGGCGGGTTCCCTGGTCGAGCAGGGCTTCAAGTGCGCGCAGGACGGCGGCGGTGACTGCAGCGCGGGTGCGTTCGCGGGCTCGGCTGTGGAGGGTGCGGCCGCGGGCGCGCTCGGTGGCGCGCTGGGCAGCCTCGGCGGCAAGTTCCTGGCGAAGGTGGCGCCCAAGGCGATGGAGGCCGTGGGCGGCCTGTTCGGCAAGGGAGTGACCGAGGCCGGTGATTCCGCGGCGGCGGATGCCACGGACGAGGCGGCTTCGGCGGCGCAGTCGGAGGGGGCGGGGACGCGGAGTCAGTCGGGGTCGAGCGCAGTGGAGTGTCACAGCTTCACCGCGGGCACGCGGGTCCTGATGGCCGACGGTTCGACGAAGGCCATCGACCATGTCCGAGTTGGTGACACGATCGCCAACTCGGTGCCCGGGGCTGCGGGTACGGCGGCGCACAAGGTCACCGCAGTGATCGTGACGCACACGGACCACGACTTCGTCGACGTCACCATCAAGAAGGCGGCCCAGTCAGCGGCGAAGCAGACGGTGAAGGACGGGGCGAAGTCCTCCCTGGCCCGGAAGGTGGCTAGGAAGGCGGCCTTCGGCCTCGCGGCCTCGGCGGCGGTACTGGGCGCGCTGGCGGCGAGCCACGGCCACGGCCAGGAGCCGGCGACGGCACCGGTGGCGGCGGTCAGCAGCGCGACGTCCGCCAAGGACACCAAGGCTGCGACGCCCGGCGCAGCGGCGGGAGACACATCGGCCGCGCAGGACGCGCACCTGACGACGACGTTCCACCACCCGTTCTACGACGAGACCCAGTCGGCGTTCGTCGACGCCAAGGACCTCCACACCGGAGACGTCCTGCAGACCCCGACCGGCACCGCCGAGGTCACCGGCGTCCGCCTCTACCACGCGAACACCACCACCTACGACCTCACCATCGGCAGCCTCCACACGTACTATGTGAAGGCGGGGAACACTCCCGTCCTTGTCCACAACTGCGATGGTGCGACGCTTGAGCTCAAGTACAAGAAGAGCTGGAATGCGGACCAGATAGCCGCCGCGGATCGCAAGGTTGCTGCTCTCAACGCTGCTGGGTCCGCCGGCAAGCTGGTGGTGACGAAGGTGGAGCGCTCTGGGAGCGCTGCGGACATGTGGCGTCGCGCGGGCAACGAGACGGTGGATGGGTCGGACATCGATCACATCCTTGAGCTGCAGCTCGGTGGTGCGGACGACGTGTCGAATATGACGCCGCTCGACAGCTCCGTCAATCGGAGCATCGGATCGCAGATATCACGGCAGCTGAAGAAGCTGGGGCTGAAACCGGGTGACCAGGTATGCAAAATCAACATAAGTAAACGGTGCTAGAGCGTGGGAGTGGGCTGTGTCTTTGCTGGGACTCGATGTGACGAGGACGGTGGGTACATCGGCGGGGATGTTCGCACTGTGGCGACTCTCGCGCTTCGCTTCGGTCACTGACCTCGACGACTGGGAGGACGAGGTCGCCGACGATGAGAGCCTGCTGGAGGCTGTCCGGGAAGGAGCTCTCGTGCCCATCAACATCGGGGGCGATGGTGCCTACCAGTTCACCGTACGCGGAGTACCAGCGCTCGGCGGCCTCATGGAGCGCGAGGCACGGTACCGATTGGTCTCGTCGCAGCCATACCTTCTTGTTTCTGATGGGCTCGTGGGTCTGGGGGGACTCGAGGCTGTGGGGGAGTACACCGGAGCGGACCGGCTGCAGGTTTCTCTGGAGCCGGGACGGTACGAGGTCCAGGTGCACCTGATTGACTGGAAGGCCGAGCCCGGAGCGGCTGATGCAGACGGGAAGCCGACGAAGGATGCCCTGGGAGATTTCGTCATCGAAATCTCCCAGCAAGGGTCGGAGACGAGCCGCCAGTATCGCCGGAGCCTGGAGACGTTCTCCAGGTAGTGGCGGCGTGCCCGGCTGTGGCATCACGGCACTCCGCGCTCATACGGCAACGGCCCCCGCCGCCGGGCGACGGGGGCCGATCGCAGTTCCCCGGCGACGAGCCGGGCTAAAAAACTCACGTGGAGTTGGGCGTGGGATAAATCTGGAACGGAAGTCGCAGATGCATCCACTGCCGCAAGGAATGCCGCAGTGAAGACGCTCTTCGAAGGGAAATGAGGAAGTGGCAGGAGTCGTCCACTGGGATCGTGATTGCATTGCGGCGATTCGAAACGGTCGAGCAAAAGATGTCCTGGCCGAGCAGGGTCTCCCGCAGTCCGCCCTACTTTTCACAGCCGTTGAGGAGCCATCGGGTGGTTTCGCGACGGATGCTGGAAGCGAAGTGCGATCTCGACGGTGAGTGGCGCCTCTCCGCCTACCCGAGTTCACCGAGACGCAGGGCGTCCCTTATCTCGCTGAGCTTCGCGGTTGTCGCCGGGGTCCGTTCCTTCGCCTGTTCGCCGAGACGCAGGGCGTCCTCGATCTCGCTGAGCTTCGCGGAGGACAGGACGCCCGCCCGCTCGATCAGGTCGTCCTGGGACACGGTGGTCAGCCACGTGCAGGGGGTAAAGCCCGGGCGCGGGAACGCGAACCGCAGCACGCCTTCAAAGGGCAGTCCTTCCCTGGCGCCTACTTGCACTTCGACGCCCAGACCGCTGATGTCGACGCCCGCAGGAGTGACGACCTGCATCGCCCGGATCCTGGACGCGTCGTCTGCCGCCAGCAGTACGACCAGCCGCCGCTCGTCGAACTCCACCCACCAGACTTCGCCACGTCGCACATGTCCTCCCGCAGGGCACAGCATAGAACCCACCCGTTGGCGGGACCCGTTCAAGGGCCTGATGGGTCTGATGGGCCTGATGGGCCGGATCGCGGGGCGCTTCGCCCGGGCCGAACACCGGCGCGGGGCGGCGCGGTTGGTGCTCGGTCCATTGGCCGACCTGCCGCGCAAGAACTGCTGGACCACCGGCGAATGGGCCGCCCTCGCGGCCTTTGTGCGGGGCGCCTCCACCCTGCCGGCCTGGCCCGCCGTACGGGTCGTGCGGCACAGCCGGCGCCTGTGAGCCGTGGGCGCCGACCCCTCCGTACACAGGCGGTTTTACCGTACTTTGAAGGAACCTTGTGATGATCTAGGGGCCAGGTCCCCCAGTCGGGGCGGCCACATCGGGTACGGTGCGATCCTCCCCCGGCGTCAAGTGGCCGGACACCTCGCGCAGGTGTGCCGGACGGGTGCCGGTGTCAGGAGCTCAATCATTTTGGTCCGCACGTCACGCATGCCGTGACGTGCTGTGTGAAGCATGAACATGGGGTGGGGATGTCCAGTCATCGGCTGTCCAAGAAGGGCCGCTACATAGCCTGGGCGACGGCGGGTGCCGCCGTCGTGGCCGGAGCCGGGATCGCGGCGCAGTCCTCCATGGCGGCGACAACGACCTGGCCCGCGCAGAAGACGTACACCGGCCGTGCCTTCGACGCCTGCGCCGCACCCTCACTGAACGCCATGAAGGCGTGGAAGGGCGGCCTGTACGGCGCCGCCGCCGTCTACGTCGGCGGCAAGAACCGCGGTTGCTCCCAGCCCAACCTCACCGCGTCCTGGGTGAAGTCGGTCAACACGCTCGGCTGGAAGCTCATCCCGATCTACGTCGGCGCCCAGCCGCCCTGCCAGACCGGCTCCAGCCCCGAGAAGCTCACCGCCACCACGGCCGCCTCCCTCGGCGCGACCGACGGGGCGGACGCGGTCGCCAAGGCATCGGCACTCGGCATGAAGGCGGGCAGCCCGATCTACCTCGACATGGAGCCGTACGACATCACGAACACGTCGTGCAACAACGCCGTGCTGACGTACGTCCGCTCCTTCACCAAGACCCTGCGCGCCAAGACGTACCGCGCCGGCTACTACGGATTCACCAGCTCCAGCGCCAAGGCCGTCGCGACGGCCACCAACAAGACGGACCTGCCGGGCAACCTCTGGTACGCGCTGTGGGACAAACAGAACACCACCACCGCGGACTGGCCGTGGGGCTCCACGCAGTACACCAACCACAGCCGAGGCCACCAGTACCTGGTCAACAGCAAGGAGTCGCGCGGCGGTTACACCATCACCGTGGACCGCGACGCGTGGGACGCCCCGGTCGCCATCGTCGGCTGATCCGGACCGAGCGAGAGCGGGCGAGGGGTGTGACATGAAGGTCGTCGTCGCCGCGGCGGGTCTGCGGACGCCCGTCGTACGGGCCGGGTTCGCCGTGCTGCCCGTGGTCAGCCTGGGGCTGCTGTGTCCCGTGCCGTCCCTCGTCCTCGCCCTGCGGCGACGGGCCCGGGCCGACTGGTGGGCCTTCGCCGGCTTCAGCGCGGTCCTGGTGGCCTGGGTCACCGAACTCGCGCTGACCCCGGATGACACCCACGGCGTACTGTTCGCGTCCGACCTGCTGCTGATCCTGCTGTCCATGGCGGGCGCCTCGCTGCACGCATGGACGGTCTGGCCCCGCCGGGCCGGACAGCGCTGACAGCGACGCGGGACAAGTTCGAAAGCAGGCAAGCAGTGGCAAAGCAAGTGAGACAGGTGTCGCAGGGGCGCCCCTCCCGGCAGGAGCGGACCGGCGGGACAGGACGGCTCGCGGTCGTGGGGCGCGTCGTCGTCGCATGGCTGCGCTCGCTGCGCGGGCGCACCATCGCGCTGGCGGCGGGCGCGGGCGCCGTCGTCGCCGCGGTGGTCGTGACCGTCGTACTCCTCGGCCAGGGCGACGACCGGCCCCCCGTCCCGGACACCCGGGCCCGGCACTACACCGAAGCGGACGCCTGTCTGCTCACCGGTGAGAAAGGCATCACGGCCGGCACCGCCGCCGAGGTGTGGCAGGGTATGCAGGACGCCTCCGCGAAGACGCACGCGCGCGTGAGCTACGCGCAGGTGACCGGAGAACAGAGCGCCGGCAACGCGCGACCGTTCCTCAACGGCCTGCTCCAGCGCTCGTGCGACGTCGTCCTCGCCGTCGGCCGGCCCGAGGTCACGGCCGCCGCGCAGACCGCGCCGCAGTACCGGAAGGTGGGCTTCGTGCTCGTGGGCGACGGCAAGGCGGGTGCTTCCAACGTGACCCCCGTCCGCGCCGGCGACGGGGTGCGGGCCGGCGTGGCCGGCGCCGTCGAGCGGGCGGTGGCGGGGCGGGACTGAAACACCGCCCCGCAGGGTGAGAGCGCGGCGGTGCCCGAAGTCCTGGTGAATCGTTGGTCGAATGGGTTGGCCAGAGCTTGCCCACTGCCTACCATCGATCATCGCAAGACCTTGTGCACCGTCGCACAATCTCCTCGGGAGGCTTCCTTGCACCGCCGTCGCCGCACCGCGCTCCTCCTCGCCGCCGCGATCACCGCGGCCCCTCTCCTCACCGCCTGCGGAAACGAAGCGCATCCGGGCGCGGCGGCCGTCGTCGGCGGTCAGCGGATCACTGTCGCCCAGCTGGAGAACCGGGTGACCGAGGTGCGCGAGGCGCAGCGCGCGGCGGTGCCGGACGAGGCGCAGTACCAGCAGGTCATCGCGAAGACGGGCACCCTCACCCGGGACACCCTGCACAACATGGTGCTCGACCGGGTGCTGCACCGCGCCGCCCAGGACGCGGGCGTGACCGTCAGCCGCAAGGAGATCCAGCAGATGCGCTCCGGCCTGGAGCAGCAGACGGGCGGCTCCAAGGCGCTGGAGACGGCCTGGCTGCAGCAGTACGGCATCGCCCCCGCGCGCCTCGACGACAACCTCCGCCTCCAGCTGGAGGCCCAGAAGCTCGCCTCCAAGCTCGGCACCGACACCCGCAACCCCGCCTTCTGGAACGCCCTGGCCGAGGCCTCCAAGAAACTCGGCATCGACCTCAACCCGCGCTACGGCGCCTGGGACGTCCAGAAGAGCACCCGCGTCGACGCGAAGACCCCCTGGGTACGGGAGGTCACGGCGGCGGGGACCCAGCAGACGACGTGAGCCGCGGGCTGCGCCGTCCGGCCTGGATATTCATACGATCGCACTGCACGCCCTGACCTGTGGATAACCGGATCGCCTCCTCGGCGCGGTGCGTTAGCTTCGAATCGTGAACGCAACCAGCTCCGAAGCCGCCCCCGGCCCTGCCCCCGGCAGGATCATCCTGCTCACCACCAGCCACCGGGTCGCTCCTGGCCTGTTGTCCTGGCCCGCCTGGCAGGCGCTGCACGCAGCCGACCGCGTGCTGTGCTCGGACGGCGCGCACCCTCAGCTGCCGTATCTGCGCGAGGCGGGAACAGCGGTCGAGGTGGCGTCGCCGAGCGCCGAGGACCTTCTCGACGCGTGCGCCGGAGGGAAGACGGTGGTCGTGGTCGCGACCGGCGAGGGCGAGCCCACCCTCACCGACGGCCTCGCCCGCCTCGCCGGCTCCGGCCGCGTCTCGATGCCCGACCTGGAGCTGCTCCCCGCCTCCTACGACCTCCCGGGCGCCCGCCTGCTCGACCTCGTCCAGGTGATGGACCGCATCCGCGCCGAGTGCCCGTGGTCGTCCCAGCAGACCCACAAGGGCCTGGCGAAGTACGGCATCGAGGAGGCGTACGAACTCGTCGAGGCGATCGAGGAGGGCGACCGGGACGAACTGCGCGAGGAACTCGGCGACGTCCTCCTCCAGGTCGTCTTCCACGCCCGTATCGCGGAAGAGGACCCGGACACCCCCTTCTCCATCGACGACGTGGCCGGCGGCATCGTCACCAAGCTCATCCACCGCCACCCCCATGTCTTCGGCGACGAGACGGCCACCACTCCCGAAGAGGTCAAGGAGCACTGGCTGCGCACCAAGGCGACAGAGAAGCAGCGCACCTCGGTGACGGAGGGCATCCCCCTCGGCCAGCCCGGCCTCGCCCTGGCGGCGAAACTGGCGTCGCGGGTACGGACGGCGGGCCTGGACGTCCCGCTGCCTCCCACCGAGGGCATCGGCTACGACCTGCTCGCACTGGCGGTGCGAGCCGAGGCGGACGGCATCGACCCGGAGGCGGCACTGCGGGCGGCGGCGCGGGCTTATCGCGACGCGATCCGGGAGGTCGAACAGTGACCAATCCTCCTCCGACCGGCCGGCCCGTGACCGGCCAAGCCCTCCCCCTGAGCCCGCCATCCGACCCTCCCGAGCTCTTCACCTGGGAGTTCGCCACCGACCCCTACCCCGCCTACGCCTGGCTCCGCGAACACGCCCCCGTGCATCGGACGAAGCTCCCCAGTGGGGTGGATGCCTGGCTGGTCACCCGTTACGTCGACGCCAAGCAGGCGCTCGCCGACCCGCGGCTCTCCAAGAACCCGGCGCATCACGACGAACCCGCGCACGCCAAGGGCAAGACCGGCATCCCGGGTGAGCGCAAGGCCGAGTTGATGACCCATCTGCTCAATATCGATCCGCCGGACCACACACGGCTGCGGCGACTCGTGTCCAAGGCGTTCACGCCGAGACGTGTCGCCGAGTTCGCCCCCCGCGTGCAGGAACTCACCGACCACCTCATCGACCAGTTCGCCCGGGAAGGGAGCGCCGATCTCATTCATGACTTCGCCTTCCCCCTCCCCATCTACGCGATCTGCGACCTGCTCGGCGTTCCCCGCGAGGACCAGGACGACTTCCGTGACTGGGCGGGCATGATGATCCGGCACGGCGGCGGGCCGCGCGGAGGTGTCGCCCGGTCGGTGAAGAAGATGCGCGGCTATCTCGCCGAGCTCATCCACCGCAAACGCGAGGCCCTTCCGGACGTGGCCGCCCCCGGCGAGGACCTCATCTCCGGCCTGATCCGTGCCTCCGACCACGGTGAGCACCTCACCGAGAACGAGGCCGCCGCGATGGCCTTCATCCTGCTCTTCGCAGGGTTCGAGACCACCGTCAACCTCATCGGCAACGGCACCTACGCCCTTCTCACCCACCCCGACCAGCGCACTCGGCTGCAGCAGTCCCTCGCCACCGGCGAACGCGGGCTCCTGGAGACGGGCATCGAGGAACTCCTCCGCTACGACGGCCCCGTGGAGCTCGCCACCTGGCGCTTCGCCACCCGGCCGGTCAGCATCGGCGGGCAGGACATCGCGGCCGGCGACCCCGTCCTCGTCGTACTCGCCGCCGCCGACCGGGATCCGGAGCGGTTCGCCGACCCGGACACCCTCGACCTGTCCCGGCGTGACAACCAACACCTCGGGTACGGCCACGGCATTCACTACTGCCTGGGGGCGCCCCTGGCCCGGCTGGAGGGCCAGACCGCCCTCGCCACCCTGCTGACCCGTCTGCCGGACCTGCGACTCGCCGTGGATCCGGCCGAGTTGCGCTGGCGCGGCGGGCTCATCATGCGGGGACTGCGTACGTTGCCCGTCGAGTTCACGCCCCGTGGCCGACTGTCCCACCTGCGTAAAGGTGACACGCGCTCAAGTCTGTGATCTTCACGTGATCTGCGCGGCATTAACTTGTGACAAGTGATCGTCTGCCTATACGTTCACGGATCAGCGCGGCGCCGAGTGTCGAGTGCCGCGTCGGTCACCGTTGTCTCGCGAAAGGTCTCCGCATGCTCTCCGGGAACGGCCGTCATCGTCGCCCCCGCCAGGCCCCGGCTCTCCTCGTCGCGGCCGGAGTGACCGGCACCGCCATCGCGATCCCGCTGCTCGCCGCCACCGGCGCCAGCGCGGCCAGCGGCACCACCTGGGACCAGGTCGCCAACTGCGAGACCGGCGGCTCCTGGAGCGAGAACAGCGGCGACGGATACTACGGCGGACTCCACATCGCCCAGGCGGACTGGGAGAAGCACGGTGGTCTCGACTACGCCTCGCGCCCCGACCAGGCCAGCCGCAACCAGCAGATCGCGGTCGCCGAGAAGATCCTCGCCGACAAGGGTGTCGGCTACTGGTCCACCTGCGGCCTGCTCAACGGGCTGAGCAAGGACTCCGCATCGGCCGATGTCGACACGGGTCTGGGAGGCGGTGGATCGGACGCGTCGAGCGAATCGGACTCGCCCGGCTTGTCCGACTCCGGCGGTTTGCTGTCCGGTTCATCCGGAAGTTCGTCCTCGGGTGCGACCTCGGGCACACCTTCGCCGTCCGCCTCCACCCCGTCGTCGGACGCCTCCTCGGGTACGTCGAACTCCTCGGACCCGGCGGACAATCCAGCCAAGTCCGACCCTTCCTCTGATACCTCTGGTTCCTCGGGTTCCGCCGGTTCCGGTCCGGAAGCCGGTGGCTCCCAGAACCCCGACGACACGTCCTCGGGCGCCGCCAAGCAGGACAACTCGGGCATCCCGGACAACTCCTGGCGGGTGGGCGGCACTTCGAGCCTCGTCGACACCGGAGCCCTCGACGTCACGGCCAGCGGCGGCAAGCACCGCGGCGACAGCGCCCCGGAAGGCGCGCTCGCCGACACCGACGACGCCGGCTCCTCCGGCGGCCGTCACGCCGCCCGCGGTGACTCGTACACGGTTCGCGTCGGGGACACGCTCGGGTCCATCGCCGACTCCCTTGACCTCCAAGGTGGATGGCGTGCGCTCTACGAGGAGAACAAGCAGGCCATCGGTACCGACCCGAGTCGCATCACCCCCGGCCAGACCCTTGGACTTGGTGTCGAATAGGGCGAAAAGCAGCGGGAGTTCACGCACACTTCGCGCCGAATGTCCGGGTTGGTGAAAGTGTGGGATGAGTCTCAGAAGCCCTGATCGTCTTTGAAATTCCCCGGATCGCGTGTCTACGGTCAGGACCGCTCGTCACCACGAGCACCGGCTGCCGCAACGCCGAATCCTGCCAGCGGCTGCCCGGGAACAGTCGTCGCGTCAAGCGCCGTAGGCAGGAGCGGGGGACCCAAGGTAAGCGCCGGGTCCGGCAGTCGAGGCCCTCCGGGGACTCGCGGCCGGCACCGGCTTGGGGTGAAGCCGCGCACCGAAAGGTGTGCGGCCGGGCAACTCAACCGGCCCGAACCCGACAGCTCACCTCGCAGGCGTCGGTGAGGGGATCCTTCCATGCTGTTTTCCGGCAAGGGCAAGCACCGTCGTCCGTCCAAGGCCACTCGGGCCATCGCCATCGCCGGTGTCACCGGTGCCGCCGTCGCCGCCCCGCTGATGGCGGCCGGCAACGCCTCCGCCGCCACCACCTCCGAGTGGGACGCCGTCGCCCAGTGCGAGTCCGGCGGCAACTGGTCCATCAACACCGGCAATGGTTACTACGGCGGCGTGCAGTTCTCCGCCTCCACCTGGGCCGCTTACGGCGGCACGCAGTACGCCCCGCAGGCCAACCAGGCCTCCAAGGCGCAGCAGATCGCCGTAGCCGAGAAGGTCCTGGCCTCCCAGGGCAAGGGTGCCTGGCCGGTCTGCGGCAAGGGCCTGTCCGGCGCCTCCTCCGGTGGCAGCTCCACCGGCTCCTCGTCGAACAGCTCCTCGCAGAGCCAGAGCCAGAGCCAGAGCCAGAGCGGCGAGACCAGCACCCGCTCCTCCGAGCAGCCGGCCTCCCGCTCCGTCGAGCGTCCGGCCGCCAAGAAGACCGTCACCACCCCGACCGGCAAGAAGGTCAAGAAGGGCGACGGCGAGTACAAGGTCGTCAAGGGCGACACCCTCAGCTCCATAGCCGAGGCGCACGACGTCAAGGGCGGCTGGGCGAAGCTGTTCGAGCTGAACAAGGACATCGTCCAGGACGCCAACCTCATCTACCCGGGTCAGCAGCTGCACCTGAAGTAAGCGGCGGCTTTCGGTCGAACCACACGCCCTCACCTCAGTGGTCCGCACGCTGGACGCCTCGTGAGGGTCCCCCCGTCCCCACGGGCTCCCCGCCCTGGTGCGTATTCCCCCGTACGCACCGGGGCGGGGCTTTTTTGGGCCCCGGCTTTGTTCCGTTCGGAAACAATTTACTCTCGGTTCTGCCCAAGGGGTGGGCGACCGCATGGCCGAGGGGCCCTGGGCGGTTAGGCTCGTCCCGCGGAGCCGACCGCGGCTCCGTGCACCATGGGCCCTGCGGCCCGCGTACCCGCGTCACATCCCAGAAGGAGATGCTCGTGCCGTCCATCGACGTCGTCGTAGCCCGGGAAATCCTGGACTCCCGAGGCAATCCCACGGTCGAGGTCGAGGTCGGCCTCGACGACGGCAGCACGGGTCGTGCCGCCGTCCCCTCCGGCGCCTCCACGGGCGCCTTCGAGGCCATCGAGCTCCGCGACGGTGACCCGAACCGCTACCAGGGCAAGGGTGTCGAGAAGGCCGTCCTGGCCGTCATCGAGCAGATCGGCCCGGAGCTGGTCGGCTACGACGCCACCGAGCAGCGCCTGATCGACCAGGCGATGTTCGACCTGGACGCCACCGACAACAAGGGCTCGCTCGGCGCCAACGCCATCCTCGGCGTCTCGCTCGCCGTCGCCCACGCCGCCTCCGAGGCCAGCGACCTGCCGCTCTTCCGCTACCTGGGCGGCCCGAACGCGCACCTGCTGCCGGTGCCGATGATGAACATCCTGAACGGCGGCTCGCACGCCGACTCCAACGTGGACATCCAGGAGTTCATGATCGCCCCGATCGGCGCGGAGTCCTTCTCCGAGGCGCTGCGCTGGGGCACCGAGGTCTACCACACCCTCAAGAAGGTGCTGAAGACCAAGGGCCTGTCCACCGGCCTCGGCGACGAGGGCGGCTTCGCCCCGAACCTCGGCTCCAACCGTGAGGCCCTCGACCTCATCCTCGAGGCCGTCAAGCAGGCCGGTTACATCCCCGGCGAGCAGATCGCCCTCGCGCTCGACGTGGCCGCCTCCGAGTTCTACAAGGACGGCAAGTACCTCTTCGAGGGCAAGGAGCGCTCCGCCGCCGAGATGACGGAGTACTACGAGGAGCTCGTCGCGGCCTACCCGCTCGTCTCCGTCGAGGACCCGCTGTTCGAGGACGACTGGGCGGGCTGGAAGGTCCTCACCGACCGGCTCGGCGACAAGGTCCAGATCGTCGGCGACGACCTGTTCGTCACCAACCCGGAGCGCCTGGCCCGCGGCATCGAGGAGGGCGCCGCGAACGCACTGCTCGTCAAGGTGAACCAGATCGGCTCGCTGACCGAGACCCTGGACGCCGTGGAGCTCGCCCAGCGCAGTGGCTTCAAGTGCATGATGTCGCACCGCTCCGGCGAGACCGAGGACGTCACCATCGCCGACCTCGCCGTCGCCACCAACTGCGGCCAGATCAAGACCGGTGCCCCGGCCCGCTCCGAGCGCGTCGCCAAGTACAACCAGCTGCTGCGCATCGAGGAGATCCTCGACGACGCCGCGGTGTACGCCGGCCGCTCGGCCTTCCCGCGCTTCAAGGGCTGACCGCTTCAAGGGCCGGTCGCTTCAAGGACCGGCCTCGCCGGAGTCAATCCTTAGCCAGTCGTACGTACGTCCCCGTACCCGGTCCCGTACCGTGTGCGGGGACGTACGCACGTGTGATGGGGAGGCGGGACATGGCCGTGAAGGACCGGGACCGGTTCTCCACCGCGACCAGGATCAGGCTGCTCGGCGAGCAGACGGCGGCCCGTGTCTACCGATCCCAGACCAAACGGCAGGCCCGCCGCTCCCGGCTCACCGGCCGCGCGGCGCTGCTCGCCCTCGTGCTGTGCACGCTGGTCGTGGCACTCGCCTATCCCATAAGGCAGTACGTCTCCCAGCGCGCCGACATCGCCGACCAGCAGCGTCTGCAGGAGCAGGCCCGGCAGCGGGTCCAGCACCTGCGCGACCTCAAGGCACGCTGGCAGGACGACGCGTACGCGGCGCAGCAGATCCGGCAGCGGCTGCACTACGTGATGCCGGGCGAGACCGGTTTCATCGTCATCGACCCGAAGGCGGCCGAGCAGTCACACGCCGATCTGGGCGCGGCCGACCGCTCCTGGTACGCGAACGTCTGGGACGGCGTCGACAAGGCAGACGCCTCCGACCAGTGAACCGCCGGCCACCTCATATTCCGCAGTACCTCAGACCGCAGATACTCCAGGTCTGAGATATCTCAGACCTCAGATACTCCAGAGAGACTCTCGTACAGGCATGCAAACGCCCCCGCCGACCACCCCGCGCACCGAGCCCACCGACGCGGACGTCGAGGCCTTCAAGCAGCAGCTGGGCCGCCCGCCGCGCGGTCTGCGCGCCATCGCGCACCGCTGCCCGTGCGGACAGCCGGACGTCGTGGAGACGGCCCCGCGCCTGCCCGACGGCACGCCGTTCCCGACGCTGTACTACCTGACGTGCCCGAAGGCGTCCTCGGCGATCGGCACGCTGGAGGCGAACGGCGTGATGAAGGAGATGACGGCCCGTCTGGAGAGCGACCCGGAGCTGGCCGACGCCTACCGGGCCGCCCACGAGGACTACATCCGGCGCCGCGACGAGATCGAGGAGCTGAAGGGTTTTCCCAGCGCGGGCGGCATGCCGGACCGGGTGAAGTGCCTGCACGTCCTGGTCGCCCACTCCCTGGCCGCCGGACCCGGTGTGAACCCGCTGGGGGATGAGGCGCTTCAGATGCTGCCCGAGTGGTGGCGCAAGGGGACGTGCGTGACGCTCCCGCAGGACGGCCCCGTGAAGGAGGACGATCAGTGACCCGAGTCGCCGCCATCGACTGCGGTACGAACTCCATCCGCCTCCTCGTCGCGGACGCGGACCCCGAGACCGGCGAACTGGTCGATCTGGACCGCCGTATGACGATCGTCCGGCTCGGCCAGGGCGTCGACCGGACGGGCCGTCTCGCCCCCGAGGCGCTGGAGCGGACCTTCGCCGCGTGCCGTCAGTACGCGGCGGCCATCAAGGAGCATGGCGCGGAGCGTCTGCGTTTCGTGGCGACGTCCGCCTCCCGGGACGCGGAGAACCGGGACGAGTTCGTCCGCGGGGTGCTGGACATCCTGGGGGTCGAGCCCGAGGTCATCACCGGTGACCAGGAGGCCGAGTTCTCCTTCACCGGGGCGACGCGGGAACTGGCGGGACGGAACGACCTGCGCCGCCCGTTCCTGGTCGTGGACATCGGAGGCGGTTCGACCGAGTTCGTCGTGGGCGAGGACCACGTGCGGGCGGCCCGTTCGGTGGACGTCGGCTGCGTCCGGATGACCGAGCGCCACCTGGTGGCGGACGGCAAGGTGACGGACCCGCCGACGCCGGAGCAGATCGCGGCGATGCGGGCCGACATCGAGGCGGCCCTCGACCTCGCCGAGCAGACGGTCCCGTTGCGCGAGGCGCGCACGCTGGTGGGCCTGGCCGGCTCGGTGACGACGGTCTCCGCGATCGCGCAGGACCTGGCCGAGTACGACCCGGCGGCGATCCACCATTCCCGGATCCCGTACGACAAGGTCCGCGAGGTCACCGACCGGCTCCTGCACTCCACCCACGCCGAGCGCGCGGCCATCCCCTCCATGCATCCGGGGCGCGTCGACGTGATCGGCGCGGGGGCTCTCGTCCTCCTCTCGATCATGGAGCGGATCGGTGCGGAGGAGGTCGTGGTGAGTGAGCACGACATCCTCGACGGCATCGCTTTCTCGGTGGCGTAGGCGCCCGTTCCTGATCTTCTGTTGGCCTCTGCTGAGCAGGTGGGACAACGTATGAGCGCATCCGAGGGGTCCTCCGGGGCCCCTCGATGACGTGTCGTCGGAAAAGTTCGTGAAGTTCTTCACAAGGAATAGGGCCCTACCGGAGCACGAAAGTGGTCCCGTTGACCCTTCCGGGGGTTCGATACCCCCTTGAACATGTTCAGAAGGGGTGCGGGAGGGGGTCCGGGGGAGGGTTCGTGTGGGGTCGGCCGAGGGGGCTCACGCGGGGTCCGGCGACCCGGACGGGCAGCTCACGCGGCATTGACAACGGGTCCTCATGGTCACAGGTTCCCGGTTCGCGCCATGACGTGGATCACTTGGGCGGCGGAGGATAGCACACACACAGACCAAGCTTGTGAAGGGGCGCACGAGCGACCCCCCTGGGGCAGGTGGATACTCGATGGCATGAGCACCACGGAGCGTCCCAGGATCCTCGTAGTAGGCGGTGGGTACGTAGGCCTGTACGCAGCTCGGCGCATCATGAAGAAGATGCGCTACGGCGAGGCGACCGTCACGGTCGTCGACCCCCGGTCGTACATGACCTACCAGCCCTTCCTCCCCGAAACCGCCGCCGGCAGCATCTCCCCGCGCCACGTCGTCGTACCCCTGCGACGCGTGCTGCCCAAGGCGGAGGTCCTCACCGGTCGGGTCACCACCATCGACCAGGACCGCAAGGTCGCCACGATCGCCCCGCTGGTCGGCGAGGCGTACGAGCTGCCCTTCGACTACCTCGTCGTCGCGCTCGGCGCGGTCTCCCGCACCTTCCCGATCCCCGGCCTCGCCGAGCAGGGCATCGGTATGAAGGGCATCGAGGAGGCCATCGGCCTGCGCAACCACGTCCTCGAGCAGCTGGACAAGGCCGACTCCACGAACGACGAGGAGATCCGCCGCAAGGCGCTCACCTTCGTCTTCGTCGGCGGTGGCTTCGCGGGTGCGGAGACCATCGGCGAGGTCGAGGACATGGCCCGCGACGCGGCGAAGTACTACAACAACGTCTCCCGCGAGGACATGCGGTTCGTCCTCGTCGACGCCGCCGACAAGATCCTGCCCGAGGTCGGCCCGAAGCTCGGCCAGTACGGCAAGGAGCACCTGGAAGGCCGTGGGGTCGAGGTCTACCTCTCCACCTCGATGGACTCCTGCGTCGACGGTCACGTGGTGCTGAAGAACGGCCTTGAGGTCGACTCCAACACGATCGTCTGGACCGCGGGCGTCAAGCCGAACCCGGCCCTGTCCCGCTACGGTCTTCCGCTCGGCCCCCGCGGTCACGTCGACTGCGAGGCGACGCTCCAGGTCAAGGGCACGGACTACATCTGGGCCGCGGGCGACAACGCCCAGGTTCCGGACCTCGTCGGCCGCAAGGCGGGCAACGAGAACGCCTGGTGCCCCCCGAACGCGCAGCACGCGCTCCGTCAGGCGCGGGTGCTCGGCGACAACGTGATCTCCGGTATGCGGGGCTTCCCGCAGAAGGACTACTCGCACGCCAACAAGGGCGCGGTGGCGGGCCTCGGCCTCCACAAGGGCGTCGCGATGATCGTCATGGGCAAGATGAAGATCAAGCTCAAGGGTCGTCTCGCCTGGTACATGCACCGCGGCTACCACGGTCTGGCCATGCCGACCTGGAACCGGAAGATCCGCGTCTTCGCCGACTGGACGCTCGCCATGTTCCTCAAGCGTGAGGTCGTCGCGCTGGGTGCCCTGGAGACTCCCCGCGAGGAGTTCTACGAGGCCGCCAAGCCGGCGCCGGTCGCTGCCGCGAGCAAGGCCGAGGACAAGTCCAGGGCCGAGGAGAAGCCGAAGGCCGAGCAGGCCAAGGCCTCCTGACCTCCGGTCACCGAACGCCCCGAAGGGGCCGCCCGCCATCCGTGGTGCGGGCGGCCCCTTCGGCGTTCCCGGCCGGCCTCCGTGCCCGGCCCCGGCGCCCGTGGGCTGCCTCCCAGGCCCTGGTTTCGGCCCTGAAGGAGCCTCGTCGCCAAGGCCACTGACATCCGCCGAACCGGGGTGGCCGAGCGAGCCGCGGGGCGCGCTGTCGAACCGTCAGGAGTGCGGGGGACGGAGTCCCCTCCCGGGTCCGGGGCGGAGCCCCAAGGGGCGGTCACCCCATCTCCGAGCGAGTCGGGCGGGTGGGCGGGCGGATAGAGCGAGCCGGGGCGGGCACGGCGGGGGGCACAGGCCACGGGGTGCGCAGGCCACGGGGCGGGCAAGACGGAGAGCGCGAGCCGGGGCGCGTAGGCCGGAATGAGCGTGCTGGGGGTCAAGGCGGGGTGTGCGAGCCAGGGCGCGCAGGCCGGGGGGTGAGCCGGGGTGTGCGAGCCAGGGCGCGCAGGCCGGGGGGTGAGCCGGGGTGCGCGAGCCGGGGCGGGTGGGGAGGAAACGGAAGCGTGCGAGGTACATGCATTTTGCTCAGCCGTAACGCGCATGGGGGACTGCGGCCGGGCCTCGCAGGTGTTTATGTGTGACGTGGGTGTTGGTCATTCCGGGATCCGCCCCGTCACGGAGGTGTACGCCATGTCAGACGCCGCGCCGCGGCTGAAGAGCCTCGTCGAACAGTTGCTGGGAGCCCCTCTGTCGGTGCGTGTGCGTGCCTGGGACGGTTCGCAGGCGGGGCCGCCGGGCGCGCCGACACTCGTCGTCCGCAATCGCCGGGCCGTGCGCCGGCTGCTGTGGAAGCCGGGCGAGCTGGGCCTCGCCCGTGCGTGGGTCGCCGGTGACCTGGACATCGAGGGGGATCTCTACGCCGCCCTCGACATGCTGGCCGGCTTCGTCTGGGAGCGCGGCGAGGACGCCCGCAGTCTCGCCCAGGCCCTGCGCGACCCCGAGGTGCGGGCCGCCGTACGCGGACTCTTCGTCCTCGCCGGACCCCCGCTCCCGCCCGCCCCGCCGCGCGAGGAAGTCCGCAGACCGCGCCGCCGCCTGCACACCAAGCACAGCGACAAGCGCGCGATCAGCCACCACTACGACGTCGGCAACGACTTCTACGAACTCGTCCTGGGGCCCAGCATGGTGTACTCCTGCGCCTACTGGCCGGCCCCGGAGAGCGACGGCGGCACCCTGGAGACCGCCCAGCGCGACAAGCTCGAACTGGTCTCCCGCAAACTCGCCCTGAAGCCCGGTCTGCGGCTGCTCGACGTCGGCTGCGGCTGGGGTTCCATGGCCATCCACGCCGCCCGCGAGCACGGCGCGAGCGTCGTCGGCATCACGCTCTCCCACGAGCAGGCGGCGTACGCCCGTAAGCGCGTCGCCGACGAGGGACTGACCGACCGGGTCGAGATCCGCGTACAGGACTACCGGGACGTCACCGACGGACCGTACGACGCGATCTCGTCGATCGGGATGGCCGAGCACGTCGGCTCGCAGAAGTATCTGGAGTACGCCGAGAATCTCCTCCAGCTGCTCAAGCCCGGCGGGCGGCTGCTGAACCACCAGATCGCCCGCCGCCCCCAGCGGGACGAATCGACGTACGACATCGACGAGTTCATCGACGCCTACGTCTTCCCCGACGGCGAACTCGCCCCGATCGGCACCACCGTCACCCAGCTCGAACGCGCCGGGTTCGAGGTCCGGGACGTCGAGTCGATCCGCGAGCACTACGCCCTCACCCTGCGCCGCTGGGTCGCGAACCTGGAGGCCGACTGGCCCCGGGCCGTGCAGCTCACCAGCCCTGGCCGGGCCCGCGTCTGGCGGCTGTACATGGCGGCCTCCGCCCTCGCCTTCGAGCGCAACCGCATCGGCGTCAACCAGGTCCTCGCCGTGAAGACCCCCGAGTCCGGCCGGTCCGGGCTGCCGTTGCGTTCCCGTACCTGGAACTGACGCGCGAGGGGCCTGCCACCAGTGGGTGACAGGCCCCTAGGGCCTGTTGCGAAAGTGGATCTTGGTCGTAGATGATCACGTCCTGTGAGGCGTGGTGACCTGACGAACAGCCAGTGGGCCCGGCTGGAGCCGAT
>NZ_JOEV01000077.1 GCF_000721105.1 Streptomyces cellulosae | reverse complement strand
GGGGACGGGTGGGGGGACGCGGTGGGGGGCGCGCCGGGGAGGGCGTGATCGTAACCCGGCGGTCCACATGCTGGGCAACCTGTTCATGTACTGGACACATCCGGTCGGGTCCCGGCCTCTCGGCTAGCGTCGTGACATGACCAGCGACACGTCTTCCTCCTCCCTGTCCGCAGCCCTCGCCGCCGGGACGGTCGTCCTCGACGGTGGTATGTCGAACCAGCTCGAGTCCGCCGGGCACGATCTGAGCGACGAGCTGTGGTCGGCGCGGCTGCTCGCCGAACAGCCCGAGGCGATCGCCGAGGCGCACCTCGCGTACTTCCTGGCGGGCGCGGACGTGGCGATCACCTCCAGCTACCAGGCGACCTTCGAGGGCTTCGCCAAGCGGGGGATCGACCGGGATCGGGCGGCCGAACTCCTGCGGCTGAGCGTCGCGTTGGCGCGCGAGGCGGCGGAGCGGGCGCGGGCGGAGGGGGTGACCCGGCCGCTGTGGGCGGCGGCCTCGGTGGGACCGTACGGCGCGATGCTCGCGGACGGTTCCGAGTACCGGGGACGGTACGGGCTGAGCGTGGCCGAACTGGAGGCCTTCCACCGGCCCCGCATGGAGGTGCTGGCCGCCGCCGGTCCGGACGTCCTCGCGCTGGAGACCGTCCCCGATGCCGACGAGGCCGAAGCCCTGCTGCGGGCCGTGCGCGGACTCGGCGTGCCGGCCTGGCTGTCGTACTCCGTCGCAGGTGACCGCACCCGCGCCGGGCAGCCGCTGGAGGAGGCGTTCGCCCTGGCCGCCGACGCGGACGAGGTGATCGCGGTCGGCGTGAACTGCTGCGTCCCCGAGGACGTGGACGGCGCGGTGGAGACGGCCGCCCGGGTCACCGGCAAGCCTGTCGTCGTCTACCCCAACAGCGGCGAGACCTGGGACGCCGAGGCCCGCGCCTGGGCGGGCCGCTCCACCTTCACCCCGGACGAGGTGCGCGGCTGGCGGGAGTCCGGCGCCCGGCTGATCGGAGGGTGCTGCCGGGTGGGGCCGGAGGCGATCACCTCGCTGGCGCGGACGCTGACGGGGGCGTAGCCCCGCACCGCGCTGACATCGCGGCGTGCGGCGTGCGGCATGCGGCGTGCGGCGCAGCCGACGTCCGCACTTCTCCTGCCGGTTCACCCACTCCCCTGCTAGCCTCCGTTTCGGGAACCGGTTTCCATCCATGTTGCCGCTGTTCCCGAGGGGTGGGCGACGACGCCCGGGGAGAGGACGAGGCCGACGGATGACCAGGAAGAGCGAGGACGCGGGCGGGCGGAGCACCATCCGGGACGTGGCGGCTCGCGCGGGGGTGTCCGCGTCGACCGTGTCGCGGGTGCTCGGCGGTGAGTACCCGGTGAGCTCGGCGACCCGTACCCGGGTGATGCGGGCCGTCCGGGACCTGGACTACGTGGCCGACGCGCGCGCCAAGGCGGTCGCCGGGGTCGGCACGCCCACGCTGGCGTTCGTGCTGGAGGACATCACCGGCCCCTCCTTCGCGCTCATGGCGCACGGCGTGGAGCGCGAGGCCACCCGGCTCGGACATCTGTGCCTGGTGTGCAGCACGGAGGGCGATGTCGAGCACGAGCTGGAGTTCGTCGAGATGATGCGGGCCCAGCGGGCCGCCGCCGTGATCCTGGTCGGCGGCGCCGCGGACACCGCCGAGTACCGCGCGCGGACCCGCCGGATGGCCGACTCGCTGGCGTCGGCGGGGTCCAGGCTGGTGCTGTGCGGCCGTCCGACGCTCGGCCCCGGGGCGCCGGTGACCGTCATCGAGTACGACAACGAGGGCGGCGCCTTCGCCCTGGTCGCGCACGTCCTCGCCCAGGGCCACCGGCGGGTGCTGTTCCTCGGCGGCAAGGCGGACCACACCACCGCGCAGGGCCGTGAGCGCGGCTACCTGGCCGCCCACCGCGCCCGCGGCCTGGAACCCGACCCGGCGCTGCTGCTGCACGGGGACTTCACGCGCGACTCCGGTCACCGCCTGATGCGCGGGGCCCTGAAGAACGGGCTGGACTTCACAGCCGTCGTCGCCGCCACCGACATGGTCGCCGCCGGCGCGCTGACCGCGCTGCACGAGGCGGGCCTGGAGGTGCCGGGCGACGTCTCACTCGCCGGCTACGACGACATCCCCTTCGCCCGCGACCTGCACCCCGCCCTGACGACCGTGCACGTCCCCTACGAGGAACTGGGCCGCCTCGCCGTCCGCACCGCGCTGGGCCGCACGCCCGAGACCCCGGACGAGCATCTGCTGCTGGGCACGCACGTGGTGATGCGGGACTCGGTGGCGGCAACCGGTTCCTGACCTCTTCGCGGCCACTTCTCGATCGGCGGCGACCCCGCTCACGGCCTCCGCACGGACCCCGGAATCCGCAGCCTCCGTACCACCGACCGCAGCTCCGCGCTGCGGGCCGCCGCCGCGCGCCGCGCCATCGCGTCGCGCGCCGCCGTGCTCCGCGCGACCGCGGCGCGCACCGGCGTCATCCGCGGGGGCAGGTCCGCCTCCTCACCGGCGTCCATCGCCGCCGCGGCCGCTCGGGCCTTCGCGTCCGCCGTCCACACGGCGAACTCCCGGTCGCGCGGGCCGTACACGGTGTGCGGTTCCCCGTCGCCGAAGATCCGCACCGGATGCGAGCCGTCCCAGTGCTGCCAGCCCGGGTCACCGTCGGTGGCGAAGCGCACCCAGGCCCCGTGCATGGCGTCGGCGAGGTCCTGCGGGGCACCGCGGCCGGCCAGCTTGGCGGACTCCGGGGCCTGACCGGTGTCGAAGACGAAGCCCAGCTCCAGGGCGTGGCAGGAGCCGAGGCCGGGCAGCTGGGAGGGCCAGGCGAACTCATAGACGTACGAGCGGTCCGGGCGGGCGTCGGCGAGGCGGTGCAGTGGTCGGCGCAGCAGGTGGTCGGTGACCATCTGGCCGACGATCTCGGCGGGGCCGGCCTCGGGGTGCAGGGCGCGGTAGCCGCGGGGCACCTCGTGGCCGCAGTGGCAGCGGG
The DNA here is from genome assembly GCF_000721105.1 of Streptomyces cellulosae. Classification (GTDB taxonomy): domain Bacteria; phylum Actinomycetota; class Actinomycetes; order Streptomycetales; family Streptomycetaceae; genus Streptomyces; species Streptomyces cellulosae_A. Next base: position 17,738 of record NZ_JOEV01000077.1, on the reverse strand, counting down.
CCATGGCGCCGGCCAGCGCGACCGCGCCGAGCCGGTCCACGCGTTCCAGCAGTCCGCCCGGGACCAGCCACAGCCGGTACTCGTCGCGGGTCCAGCCCGTCATCAGGTCGACGCCCCGGGCGGCCTCGCCGCCGACGAGGGCCTCCAGCGGGTCGCGGGGCACGACGTCGCCGTCGACGACGATCCCGAAGGCGGGGCCACCGAGCACCGGGCTGCTGAGTCTGCCCACCTCGGCCTGGGTGCGCAGCAGCAGGTCGCGGTCCACCTCGGCGAAGGCGGCGGCGGTGGCGGGGATCTTCAGCCGGGTCGCCATCCGGCGCACCATCCGCCGTACCTTGTCACGGTCGCTCGCCTCGGGCGGCCCGCTCTGCAGCACGGCCCGGCGGAACAGGCCCTGGGCCTGCGGGGCCGCCAGCAGGGCACCGGTGCTGATCGCCCCGGCGGACTGGCCGGCCAGCGTCACCCGGTCGGGGTCGCCGCCGAAGGCCGCGACCGACTCGCGCACCCAGCGCAGGGCGGCGAGCTGGTCGCGCAGGCCGGGGTTGGCGGGGGCGTCCGGGAAGAGGCCGTAGCCCTCGACGCCGAGCCGGTAGTTCACCGAGACGAAGACGACGCCGTCCCGGGCGAAGGAGTGCCCGTCGTACACGGGCACAGCGGAGGATCCCCTGGTCAGGGCGCCGCCGTGCAGCCACACCAGCACCGGGAGCCGGGCCCCTGGGCTCGGCTCCGGCGTCCACACGTTCAGGTTGAGGCAGTCGTCGCCCGGCACCACCGGGTCGGACAGGTACTGCGCGAAGGCGTCCGAGTACGGCGGTTTCGGTGCCGTGGGCCCGAAAGCGCCCGCGTCGCGCACGCCGTCCCAGGGCTCGGGCGGCTCCGGCGGCAGGAAGCGCCGGGGCCCGAAGGGCGGAGCCGCGTAGGGGATGCCCCGGAACACCGCGACGCCGCGCTCGAAGCGGCCGCGTACGGCCCCGTACGGCGTCCTGACCACCGGTTCTGCCGGGTCCTGTGGCCGCTCCTCTGTCTGGTCCGCTGCCGTCATGTGCCCACCAGCCTCCCGTGCCGCGCTCGTGCACCGTGAACATCAGAGCATCACAGGACGGCCGGGTATTCCGGCGCACGAGCACGGTTTGCGGCTGTTCGGGGGACAACGGCTACTTGGCGTACATCAGCGTGCCGAAGCCCAGCTGGTCGTAGCCGCCGCTGGTGGAGCCGTAGTCACCTCCCCCGCCCTCGGGGGCGACGAGGTCGTAGTACATCTGTGAGATGTACTTGTCGTCCAGGTACAGGCGCCGGTTGTAGTGGAAGTGGAGCTGGGCCCACACGGGACGAACCTGGCCGCGGGACCCGGAGCCGATCACCGTCTGCGAGTTCTGGGCGCAGCTCGTGCCACTGCCCCAGGTGTACGTGGTGTACGGCACGTCCAGGCCGACGTTGTACTTGGCGACGTACTGGGCCGCCTTGAAGAACCTCTGGTTGTCGTAGCTGTACAGGTCGTCGCCCTGGTTCCAGGCCATCTCGCAGATGGCGCCCATCTGGCCCATGCCCATGACGGTGTGGCCCTGGTCGCGGCCGGACTCCTGCCACTGGCCGAGGTCGTAGCCGTCGACGTTGGAGTACAGGAACGGCACCGCGTGCTGGATCGATCCGTTGCCCGCGCCGGTCTTGAAGTAGGTGACGGCCTGGTCGTACTTGGCGCCGTCGTCACACAGGATCCCGATGGCCATGACGGAGGCCATGTTGCACAAATCCCAGTTCGCCCAGTAGTTGGTGATGCAGGCGCCGTTGTGGTGGAGCAGGAAGTCGTTGTTCATCGGGTAGAAGACGTTGAGCATCATGCTCTGGAACCGGGCCAGGTCGAAGCCCGGGTACCCGCGCATGAGCTCGGCGGCGTTGGCGAACTCCCATCCGTAGATGCCCGCCGCCAGGAAGCGGTCGGCATTGCCCTGGATGGAGGTGAGCGTGTTCGACCAGGCGTTGAGGATCCGCACGGCGCAGTCGCCGTGCGCGCTGGTGCCGGCGACGTTCCAGCGCAGGGCGTTCTGGTAGGCGGCGGCGATGTCGTTGTAGAGGATGCCGTAGTTCTCCGGGGTGCCCGAGCCGCGGTAGACCGTGGCCTGCGGGTTGGCCGTCCAGGTGGACTGGGAGTGGGAGTTGGCGGTCAGCTTGTTCCAGCCGGACAGCCAGGGGTCGTCGCCCGCGGCGACCCTGACCTTGGCGCGGTTGATGTCGCCCGCGTTGTGCAGCATGCCGGGGTGGGTGAAGGCGGCGGGCGCCGCGTCCGCGGTGGTGGCGGCGAAGGTGGTGCCCAGGGCGAGCGCGGCGGTGAGACCGCCGGCGGTCCGGAGCAGACCGCGGCGGCTCAACTCGGCCTGCTGGGAGTGCTGGTGGGGGGAGGTGCGGCTCATGGTGGTGCGTCTCCAATCCGTGGGGGGATCAGTGGGATCAGTCCGGCGTGATGCTCACCTCGTCGAACTCGGTGGTGGCGAGGGCCAGGGGGTTGCGGGAGCAGACCACGAGGCCCACGTGGTAGGCGGCGTCACCGAACCCGGGGATCTGCCCGGAGGCGAGGGAGGTCCAGGTGGCGCCGTCGTCGAGGGAGACAGCCGCGGTGAAGGCGGTCCCGGTGCGCTTCAGCCGCAGCAGCAGGGGCAGGGGGACGGTGGTGGTGCCCGAGAAGGCGGAGGCTCCGGCCACGCTGGGCCGCAGCATGAGCTGCGCCGTCGTCCCGCCGGTGACGATCACCCCGGCGGCCTGGTCGAACGGTGACAGCGACTTGGCCATCAGCAGCCCCACCCGGTCGGCGGTGGCCCCGGTGCGGGAGACCAGCCGGGCGGTGACCGTGCAGTCCCCGGTGACGGGCTGCCGTGCGAACTGCCCTGTCATGCCCTGGCTGTTGACGGTGAGGTCGGTCCCGGCGCCGCGCACCACGAACGTCCCGTCCTGGTGGGCGGTGCTGCCGGGGGTACGGACGGCGACCACGCCGAGCGTGCCGTAGGCGCGGTCGTCGAGGATCACGTCGCCGAGGTCGCCGTAGGTCCAGGGGGCGGGCGGGGGTGTGCCGACCGTGAGGGTGAGCGTGCCGGTGGCGTCACCGGCGGCGTTGCCCGCGGTCGTCGTCACCGTGAACTCACCGGTCTGGTTGGGGGTTCCGGAGATCAGGCCGGTGCGCTTGTCGACGCGGACTCTGTCGGGCAGCCCTCGTGCGGCGAACCGGGTCGGCTCGTGCGAGGCCCGCAGCAGGTGCCGGAAGCTGACGCCCTGGTTGGCGAACGCGGCGGTGGCGGAGGTGAGCTGGGGAAGGGACGGGGTCGGCATGGTCGCCGACGCGGGCTGCGAGAGCGGGCCGCGTCCGGCGGTGTTGGTCTTCGCGACGGCGTAGTGGTACGTCGTCCCGGGGGTACCGCTGGCGTCGGCGTACCGGATGCGGGTGCCGGACCCCACGGAGCCGACGCCGGTCGCGAGGGTCAGGTACGGGCCGTCGGCGTCGGTGGCGCGCAGCACCTTGTAGCGGGCGGAGAGGTCAGGGTCGGTCCAGGCCAGTTCGACGGCGTCGGCGCCGCCGGCCGCGGTCAGGTCACCGGCGGTGCGGACGGGTTTCGGCACGGTCCACACCTCGCCGGACGCCGACGTCACGCTGACGTTGTCGAAGGCGCCGGTGCCGGTCTCGGCGTAGGTCTCGTCGACCCCGAGGCAGGAGGTGAGGGCCAGGCAGGCGTACGCGATGTGCCCCAAATCGACCTCGGTGGAACCGACTTGGGTCCAGCGGATGCCGTCCGGCGAGATGGCTCCGGTGCAGTCGCGGCCCTTGCGGGTCACCCGCACCCAGTAGGGCGCGCGCAGCCGGTAGCCGTCGCCGGCCCCCTCGACGTACGGCGCCTCCAGTGGAGTGGCCGACTCGGGCAGGGTGCCGAGGCCGGAGATGGGGAAGGCGGCGGACGTGGTGATCGCCTGCTGCTGGGAGGGCGGAACGGGCGTGCTGCCGGTCGCAAGGACATCGGCACCCGCCGACGGCCGTACCGTCCACACCCCGCTCCAGGTGTGCAGCGGCAGCCCCTGGATGAGCATGGCGGCGTGCGCCGCGTCCGCGTCCAGGGAGGCCCTCAGAGCCACGCCGATCTTGGAGTACTGCGAGCTGAGCGGCCACACGATCCGCGCGGTGACCGTACCGTCGCCGGGCAGCGGCAGCTGGACCAGGCGGTAGGTGTCGGCGGTGCCGGACGCCTCCAGCACGAACCGTTCACCGTCGAAGACGGCGGAGCCGGGGATCCTCACCGTCCCGAGGTCCTGGGTGGACCAGGGGTCGGGCAGACCGGCGGTGGCGGTGGCCACGTCGGAATCACCGCTGCTGCCGAGGGAGCTGGCGGCGGAGACCGTGTAGTGGTACGTCCGGCCCGCGCGCGTCCCGCTGTCCGTGTACGCCGGCTTGTCGACTCCGGTGGCGATCTCCTCGTACGGCCCCTCGGGCTTCTCGGCCCTGCGGACGGTGTAGGTGCTCGCCCACACGGACGGCAGCCAGCTCACGGTGACGGAGGTGCCGTCCCCGACCGCCGTGACTCCCGTCGGTGCCGTCGGCACGGTCGGCGCCGGGGCCTCGGTGCCGGCGTAGGTGAAGGTGCCCCAGCTGGGCAGGTCGTCATTGCTGCCCTCGACGACCCGGGCGCCGCCGGTGCCGCGGAAGACGGCCGCCTTGGTGGAGGGGGTGTCGAGGCCGCGGACGCCGGCGTAGTGGGCGTAGGCCATCTCGTAGATCGGGGGCATGGTGCCCCGGCCGGTCGCGGAGACGGTCTGCTTGATGTACTTTCCGGTGCGGTCGAGGTCGGGGACGAAGGGGACGTCGCCGCCGAGGTTGTAGCGGGCGGCGTACTCGAAGTTCGCGAGGACGCGGTTCTCGTCGTATCCCCACAGGTCGACGCCCTGGTTCCAGGCGACCTGGGCGATGTCGCCGGTCAAACCGACCGCGAGTTGTTCGTGGCCCTGGTCGCGGCCCGCCTCCTGGCCCTGGCCGGCGTCGGTGACGACACGGTGCGCGATGCTGCCGTTGCCGGCTCCGGCGGCGGCGAAGCGCAGGGCGTCCTCGAAGAGGGTGCGCTCCTCGCAGAACACGCCGATGGCGAGGATCGTCTGGAGGGCCGTCAGGTCCCAGTTGCCGTTGGCGTAGAGCATGTAGCCGGACACGGCGGGATACCAGACGTCCAGGAAGGAGCGCTCGCAGCGGGCGATGTCGGCGTCCGTCCAGCCGTCGTAGCCGGTGTGCCGGAGCAGTTCGGCCGCGTTGACGAACTTGAAGGCCTGCAGGCCGGCGCCGAGCGGGCCGTCAGCGCCCGTGATGATCGTCAGGGAGGCCGACCAGGCGTTGAGGATGTCGCGGGCCTTGTCGGCGTGGGCGCGGTCGCCGGTGGCGCACCACATCAGGGCGTTCTGGTAGGCGGCGGCCGAGTCGGCGACGGCCTGGTTCTGGAAGTTGGTGGGGCCGCGTCCCCAGGAGGTGATCTGGCCGGTGTTCTGAACGGTGTACGTCGACTGGGAGCGCGCGTGGGCGGCGAGGGCGAGGTAGCCGTCGTGGACCGGGGCTTCCTTCGCGGCGACGGCGGCCTTCATGCGGGCCAGGTCGGCGGCGCTGTGCAGGAGCCCGGGGTGGGTGAGGACGCGGGGGCCGGTGTTCTGTGCGGCGGCCCGGGCGGCGGTGGGCGCGAGCAGTCCGCTCGCGCCCGCCACCAGCAGCAGGGCCGCCGTGCCGCCGAGGAAACCCCGGCGGGTCGGGGCGGGGATCGTCATGACGCGGCTGCCGCCTCGGCCTCGGCGGTCGTGAGGAACTTCAGGTTCGTCACGTGCTCGTTGTAGAACCACTGGATGGCGTCGGTGGTGTAGTACCAGGTCGGCTTCTTCATCGAGTCGGCGACGACCAGACCGTTGATCACCAGGTTCTCGAAGGTGACGTCCTTGATGGCGTGGTCGGCGTCGTAGCCGAGGAACAGCGAGGGGTTGGCGTGCGTGCCCGTGTAGCTGAGGTTCTTGACGTAGACGTCCTCGATGCCGCGGCCGACCGAGGTGTTGTACTTCGGGTTGAACATCACCTTCATGTAGATGACCTGGCCCCAGCGGAAGTCCTCGATGCGGACGTCCTCGATGCGGACGTTCTTGATGAGGTTGGAGTCACCGGGGTTGAGCGCGATGCACCCCTGGTAGTTCATCTGGGGCTCGCGGTGGTCGAGGACGTCGATGTTCTTGATGACGAGGTTCTCGAGCGTCTCGGGGGCGTCGGTGTTGCCGTGGGTGCCGACGTTGACCGGGTGGGCGACGTCGGCCCACAGCGTGCAGTTCTGGATGGTGATGTCGCGGGTGTCGCCGTAGTAGTCCCAGCGGTGGCAGTAGATGGCGAAGCAGTCGTCGGAGTTGCGCATGAAGCAGCCGTCGAAGACGATCCCGGTCGAGGAGAAGACGTCGAAACCGTCGCCGTTGCCCTTGGAGCTGAACGAGCGAGCCTTCTTGACGTGGACGTTCTCGCTCATGCCGAACGTGCCCGCGTAGCCGTTCGGGTTCATGATGATGACGTCCTCGACGCGGATGTTCTTGCTGCCCTCGCAGAGGATCCCGCCGGGCCCGGCGCTGAGCATGCCGTGGCCGGTGAGGGCGGCCTTCTCCACGTTCTTGAAGAACACCTGCGCCTTCAGGACGGCGCCGCCCGCCAGGTAGACGGTCTTGCCGCTGGGGACGGTGAGGACGTTTCCGGTGACGGTGTGGGTGCCGGGGCCGAAGTAGATGACGTCCGGGTCGTCGGCGGCCGGCGGGTTCGGGTCGATGTGGTTGGTGATGACGTGCAGACAGTCGAAGATCTCGTCGTTGATCTGCACGACCACGTCACGCGGCTCGTCGAGCGTGAACCGCAGGGTGTCGCCGAGGAGTTCGGGGGTGATGCCGAGCGAGTCGGGGCGTATCCGCGCCTTGGTGGTGCCGCCCTTGAGGTAGGTGACCTCGATCTCGACGGAGCCCTGGAAGTCGAAGTACACCATCGAGGTGTTGAGGACCTTGCCGGACCCGGTGGTGGGGTTGATCTCCTCCAGCTGGGGCCGCCAGATGTCCAGGGTCTGCCAGTCCCCGTCGGGGGCGGTACGGACTCTCACCTTGAAGCTGGTGTTCGTCGGCATGTCGGCCGGCCGGGGGTAGGTGACCAGCTTGGGCGCGGCGGGGGCGTCGTCCGCGTGGGCCGCCGTGGCCGACAGACCGCCCGAGAGGCCGGCGGCGAGCACGGTGGCGCCGGCCGCCTGAAGGGCCGTACGGCGGGACAGGGGCGTGTTCATGTGTTTCTCCTTGCAACAGGTCGGTACGGGGGGATCACTTGAGGCCCGTCGTGGCCATGCCGGCGACGAAACCGCGCTGGGCGATGAGGAAGATCAGCAGGATCGGCACGACATACATCACCGAGGCCGCGGCCTGGAGGTTGGTGACCGGGGTGCCGGCGGTGGTGACGTACGTCGACATGACGGCGACGGCGAGCGTGGACCTGTCGGTGGACAGGAGGAGTTGGGGCGCGATGTAGTCGCCCCAGCTCCAGGTGAAGGCGATCACGAAACTCGCGGACAGCACCGGCCAGGACTGCGGCAGGAAGATCCGCCAGAAGATGGTGGCGTAGCCGCAGCCGTCGACGATCGCGGCCTCTTCCAGCTCCTGCGGCAGACCGGCGAAGAACTGGCGGAAGAGGAAGACGAGATAGGGGGCGGCGGCCAGGCCCCACAGCACCCACGGCCAGTACGTGTCGACCATCCCGAGCTTGGCGAAGATCAGATAGGTCGGCAGCAGGGTGATGAGCTGGGGCAGCATCATCGACCCGAGCAGGATGCCGAACAGTGGCTTCTTGCCGGGCGCCTCCAGGCGGGCGAACCCGAAGCCGACCCAGGCCGAGCTGAGGGTGACGAGGGTGGCGTAGATCAGGGCGATGATCAGGGAGTTGCGGGCGTAGCCGAGGAAGTCGATCAGGTTGAAGGCGTCGGCGAAGTTGTGCCACTGGACGTGGTCGGGCAGCCAGTGCACGGGCGAGGCCGCCAGTTCGGCCGGGTTCTTCAGCCCGGTGAGGACCAGCCAGCCGAACGGGCCGATGAACAGGCCGGTGAGCGCGACCAGAACGGTGTAGAGGACGAGACGGTTGACGCGTATCCGCACCCGGGGCGCGGAGTGGGAGGAGGTCACGCCGGTGGCGGACCCGGCGGACGCGGTGGGCACGCTGGTGGCGGTCACTTCTTCGCCTCCGGGTCGACGTTGTAGAACACCACGCCGGACGTGAACCTGAAGATGAGTCCGGTCACGATGAGGATCAGCACGAAGAGCACCCACAGGAGTGCGGAGGCGTAGCCGTAGCGGCCGAGCGCGAAGTACTGCCCGAACACGTGCATCATGTAGAGGTAGTTGGACTGGGGCAGCGCGGTGACGCCCGCCGTCGTGCCGTCGGGTGTCAGCAGCAGCGGCATGATGGTCTGCACCGAGGCGATCACACCGGTCACCGTCTGGAAGAGCAGCACCGGAGACAGCAGCGGCACGGTGACGCTGCGGAAGGTCCGCCAGGCGCTCGCCCCGTCGATGCGGGCCGCCTCGTGCAGTTCGCGGGGTACGTCCTGGAGCCCGGCCAGCGAGATGATCATGATGTTTCCGGCGGCCCACAGCACGCTCATCAGGAGCACGTAGCGGGCGTAGGGGTCGGCGAGCCAGCCCAGCGCGTCGAAGCCGAACAGGGTCAGGACACCGTTGGCGGCGCCGGAGTTCTGGTCGAAGAGCGCCTTGAAGGCGAGGCCCACACCCACCGGGGGCACCACGGCCGGCAGGTAGAGCAGGGTGCGGAACAGTCCGCGTGCCTTGATCGGCCGGTTGACCAGGACGGCGAGCCCGAGCCCGGCGATGATCGACAGCGGCACCGAGGTCGCCGCGAACAGGCCCGTTCGGCCCAGGGAGTCCCAGGTCCGGGAGTCGGTGAGGAGCTCGCTGTAGTTGCCGAGACCGACGTAGCGCCAGTTGGGCGAGATGCCGTCGTACGTGGTGAAGCTCAGCCACAGCGCGTACGCCATGGGGACGACGGTCAGCAGCAGGAACCCGATGATCCAGGGAGAGGTGAACAGGTAGAACGCCCGGTGCCTGCGCGCGGTCATGGAGGTCCGCGGCCGGTCGGCGGCCCGTACCCGTCCGGTCTTCCTGGCCGCGCCGGCCGGCCGCCTCGCGACCGAGGAGATCTGATCGGCCGTCATCCCACCTGCTCCTTACCGCGCTTGAGCTGCTCGTTCATGGTCGCGTTCAGGCGACCGGCCAGGGTGTCGACGGACATCCGGCCGTTCATCGCGGCCGGGGCGATCTCGTTGAAGAGGGCGTAGAGCGAGTCCGCCGTGGCGTACGGGGTGAAGGCGATCACCGAGAAGTGCTTCAGCTCGGCGTTCTGCACTGTCAACTCGCGTCTCTGGTAGTCCTCCTGGGCCGGCATCAGCGGCCGCAGGGACTTCAGGGTGGGGATGCCCCAGCCGCCGGAGGCGCGGCCCTTGGCGGGTGCCTCGCCGAAGAACCACTCGAAGACTCGCCAGGCGGCGTCCTTGTGGCGGGACGTGCGCGGAATCCAGAAGCCCGTACCGGCCTGGCAGGGACTGATCCTGGGGCCGCCCTGGAAGACGGGGGCGGGGGCCAGGCGGGAGACCGGCGCCAGCTTCTTGTCGGCGTTGATCAGGCCGCCGAGCCAGTAGCCGTTGCCCGACATGGCCATGCGGCCGGCCTGGTAGGTGGGCCCGTCCCAGGCGTTGGGGTCGGGCTGGACGATGCTGGGCCCGACCCTGGTACGGCCGTACTCGATGTACCAGGCCAGCGCCTTGCGGGCCTCGGGGGTGGTGAAGTCGATGCGGGAGAAGTCGTCGTTGAAGAGGCTCCCGCCGGCGGCCGCCGTCAGACTCGCCAGGACGTTGGGGGTGAGGACGCCGTTGTAGCTGCCGCCGAACACTGTCGTCTGGCCGTTCTTGCGGCGCGTGAGCCGCTTGGCGGTTTCCAGCCACTCCTCGAACGTGACGGGCTCCAGCTCCGGCGGGTGGTCGACGCCCGCCTGGTCGAAGAGCGCGGTGTTGTACCAGAACATGGAGTCCTGGGAGAAGTCCTTCGCCATGCCGTAGCGCGGGCCCTTGCCCTGCGTGCGGCCGTCGTAGCGCCACAGGTCGTTGACCGGGTCCAGGTCGTCGAGCTCGAGCACCGAGCTCCTGGCGAAGTACGGGTCCAGGTTCTCCATCACGTCCCGCGCGGCGAAGTACGGCGCGTCCACGGCACCGACACCGCGCACCAGGTCGGGCGGGTTGCCGTTGGTCATCATCCCGATCAGCTTGGTGAGGTCGTACCGCACCGTGACGATCTTGACGCCGATGTCCTTCTGGGCCTGCCGGATCAGGTCCGGGGAGATGTCGTCGGGCTTGGCCATCACCGTGACGGTCTCGCCCCGGCCGCTGACCCCGGTGGACACCTGGAGGGCGCAGCCGCTGAGCGCCGCCGCGCCGGTGGCGGCACCGGCCGCCGAGAGGGAGAGAAACCGGCGGCGGCTCACAGGAGCACCGTCTTCGGGACGCATGAACGCACCACCTCCTGCTCTGACGGCAACCGGTTGCTGCGCGTTGTGGAGGAGCTTCTTCCTGTCCGGAAACGGCGTCAATACCCTTGACGAATTTTCGAAAAGACCCGGTAACCTCGGCGTCACAGGCCGACGGACCGCTGTCGGCCCGTCCCGGACGTCCTGCTCAGCACACGCGAGCTGACCCTGGGGCGGTGTTTTCTGCAGCCGATCGTTGGGAACCGGTTGTCTCCGTCGGCCACCGTCGGAAATGGCCGGTAAGCGATTTCACCACGTCAGGCCCGCCAAGGGACCACCTGCGGCGGCGCCGCGGCAGTACGCGGCTTCCCCACACCTCCAGTCACCCCCTCCCACCTCCGCCGTCCCGCCGATTGACCGCCCGTCTCCGCCGGATCTACGGTTGGATCCACGATAGAAGACGCTTTCAGAAAATGTTTCTGCCCATCTGCCCACTGTGTCAGGAGAGAGATGCCCAGCCCGCAGCCACCCAGGGCCGTGTTCGCGATGGATCCGGTGCACCTGCCCCTGCTCTTCCCCCCACCTCTCCTGACCCGGCTGACCCGGGCGGCCGAGCTCGATCCCGCACTGGTCGTACAGGACTTCACCGATCCGGCCGCTGCGGACGCCCTGGCCCGGGCCGAGGTGCTGATCACCGGCTGGGGCTGCCCCCGCCTCGACGCCGCAGTCCTCTCCACGGCACCCCGGCTGCGGACCGTCCTGCACGCCGCCGGCTCGGTCCGTTCCCTGGTCGGGCAGGCGCTGTGGGAACGCGGGATCACCGTCTCCAGCGCGGTCACCGGCAATGCCCTGCCGGTCGCGGAGTACACCCTCGCGATGATCCTGCTGGCCGGGAAGGACACCTTCATCCACCGCGAGCGCTTCCGCGCCACCCACTCCTACCCGCCGCCCGCCGAGACGGCGACGACGGGCAACGTCGGACGGCGGATCGGTGTCATCGGCGCCTCCCGGGTGGGCCGCCGGCTCCTGGAGCTGCTACGGCCGTTCGACTTCACGGTGCTGCTGCACGACCCGTACGTCAGCCCCGCCGAGGCCGCCGCCCTGGGCGCCGAACTCCTGCCGCTGGACGACCTGCTCCGGCACAGCGACATCGTGAGCCTGCACGCCCCGGACATCCCCGAGACGTACCGCATGCTCGACGCCGGCCGGCTCGCCCTCGTCAGGGACGGCGGCGTCCTGATCAACACCTCCCGGGGCGCCCTCGTCGACCCCGACGCGCTCACCGACGAGCTGGTCTCCGGCCGGCTGCACGCGATCCTGGACGTCACCGAGCCCGAGCCGTTGCCCGCCGGCTCCCCCCTCTACCGCCTGCCCAACGTCTTCCTCACGCCGCACATCGCCGGCTCCCTCGGAAACGAGCTGGAACGCCTCGGCCGGATCGTCGTCGAGGAACTGGAACGCCTGGTCGCGGGGACGCCGCCGGAGCACGAGGTACGTCACTCCGACCTGGCGCGGGTCGCGTGAGTCCGGGGCCACCCGGTCGAGGCGCACGCCGGAAACCATGGGATACGGTTTCCGCACGGGCGCGGGGGCGGGGGTCCCCCCACCACCCCGGACACGGTGCGCGGGGCGCCCCGGAGCCCGGGCCGCCCGGCGGAACAGGCACAACGGCGAAGGAGCCGCAACGGTGAGTCAGCGCAAGGTGTCGGGGGACGCCGGACGGGCCACCATCCGCGACGTGGCGGAGCAGGCGGGCGTCTCGGTGGCGAGCGTGTCGCGCGTCCTGTCGGGCAACTACCCCGTCTCCGAGGAACTGCGCCGCCGGGTGATGAAGGTGGTCCGGGACCTGGACTACGTCACCAACGCGCACGCCCGCTCCCTGGCCGGGGGCGGTACGCCGACGGTCGCCATCCTCATGGACAACATCACCGGCGCCGCGTTCGCCCACGTCGCCAAGGGAGTCGAGGGCGCCGCCACACTGCGCGGCTGGCTCTCGCTGGTCGGCACCACCGGGAACGACCCGGAGCGCGAACTCGCCCTGGTCAACCTGATGCGCCAGCAGGGGGTCGCCGCGGTGGTCCTGCTCGGCGGCGCCTACGACCAGGACGAGTACCAGCTGCGCATGGCCCGCTTCGCCCGTTCCCTGGACGCGGCCGGCTCCCGGCTGGTGCTGGTCGGCAGGCCGTCCCTGGAGGGCGACGTACCGGCGACGACGGTCGACTACGACAACGAGGGCGGCGCCTACGCGATGGCGAGCCATCTGCTGTCGGCCGGTCACCGCCAGGTCCTCGTCCTGCCCGGCCACGCCGGACTCAGCACCGCTCAGGGCCGGTTGAGGGGTGCGCAACGCGCCTTCGAGGCCTACGGGGTGCCGTTCGTCCCGGGCATGGTGCGCCACGGCCCGTACGACGACCAGCACGGCTACCGGGCCGTCGAGCAGGCCCTGCGCGACGGGCCGGCCTTCACCGCGGTGCTCGCCGGGACGGACGTGGTCGCCGCGGGCGCGATGCAGGCGCTGCGCGCGGCCGGTCTCAGGGTGCCCGAGGACGTCTCGATCGTCGGCTACGACGACATCCCGCTGGCCTCCCAGCTGACCCCCCAACTCACCACGGTGCACGTGCCGTACGAGGAGATGGGCCGGGTCGCCCTCAGGGCGGTCGCCGACCTGCGCGAGGGCGGCGGGGGCCGCCGCAAGGGCATCGACGGCGACCACCTGGTGCTGGGCACCCATGTCGTCGTACGGAACTCGGTGCGGCCGCCCGCGCGGCCGTGATCCACGTTTCGTAACCGTTTTCTCTCGACTACCAGCGAGTTTCCACGCTTTAGGCAATAAATTCCGGCACACCTCTTGCTCCGGGCGGACCTGTCGGCCTACCTTCGCGGCAACCGCTTACTACAGCTTCCGCTTGGCCGGTTCCCCACAACCGCGAGCTGACGGTCGTCCCGCCGCCGTTTCTGGCCAGCGCCCCGAGCCGCCGTCCTCTTGTTCTGAGAACGCCCAATCCCGAAGGATCACGGTCAGATGAACTTCACCAGCTCCCGGAGAAGGTTCACCCAGGCAGCCGTCGTCGGCCTCACGCTGACAGGCCTGCTCTCCGCCTGCGGCGGGTCGGACTCAGGAGGCGACGCCAAGTCGTCCGGTCCCGTCACCCTCCCCTTCTGGGGCTGGGCCAACGGCCAGGAGGCCGTCGTCAAGGCGTTCAACGCCGCCCACAAGGACGTCCAGCTGAAGTACACCAAGGTCACCGACCAGCTGACCATGCAGAAGCAGCTGACCAACGCGGTGAAGGCCGGCAACGCGCCCTGCCTGGTGCAGAACACGGCCGAGTACGTCACGAGCTGGGTCTCGCAGGGCGCGCTCGCCGACATCACCCAGTACGTCGGGGCGGACAAGGACAAGTTCAACGCCGGTTCCTGGGCGAGCGCCGAGGTGCAGGGCAAGATGTACGGCGTCCCGACCAGCTCCGCGCCGAACTTCACGATCTACCGCACCGACATCTTCCGGAAATACGGCCTCAAGGCCCCGACGACCTGGGACGAGTTCATCGCCGCGGGCAAGGAGCTGAAGAAGCATGGCGTCAAGATCACCAACTACGCCGGCGAGGACCCGAGCACCCTGGAGGTGCTCGCCATGCAGGCCGGGGCGCACTGGTACGCCATCGACGGCAATTCCTGGAAGGTGGACTTCCAGGACGAGGGCACGCTGAAGGCCGCGAAGGTGATCCAGGAGATCATCGACAACGACCTCAACTCCAAGCTGTCCTTCGCCGACTACGCGGCCGTGCAGCGCAACTACGACAACGGCGGCACGGCGACCCGGCAGATCTCCACCTGGCAGATGGCGGGCATGGTGCAGAACTTCACCAAGTCCTTCGGGAAATGGGCCCTTTCGCCCTGGCCGACGTTCACCGGCGAGGCCGCCAAAACCCCGGCCGGCACCAACCTCACCGGCAGCGTGACCCTGGTGACCAAGGGCTGCGCGGACCAGAAGCAGGCCGCCGAGGCCGCGCTGTGGATGTCGACGAACACCGGCGCGGTCAAGACGATGGCGAGCCCGGAGACCGGCAACGGCGTGATGCCGGCGCTGAAGGACAGCAACGCCTACGTGGGTGACGCGATCTCCGAGAAGCTGCTCGGCGCGAACTACGAACCCGCCAAGAAGACCGTCACCGACAGCCTGGGCACGATCACCACCGACTGGGTCTACGGCCCGGACTGGACCGCGATGTTCACCGAGATGCAGAACGGCTGGGCGAAGGTGGTCAACAAGGAGGAGAAGGTCACCGACCTGCTGGCGCACATGCAGCAGTGGACGGTCAAGGACCTGAAGTCCCGCGGTATCAGCGTCAAGGGCTGAGGCACTCCACGATGATTCGCTCCCTGCGCTGGAAGGGCGCCGCCTTCACGGTGCCCTTCCAGCTCGGCTTCGTCTTCCTGTACCTGCTCCCCATCGGCTACGCCGTCTACCAGTCGTTGTTCCGCGTGCAGCAGTCCGGGCTCGGCCTCGGCGGCTCCACGGAACGGTTCTCCGGCCTCGACAACTACCAACAGGGCCTGAGCGATACGGCGTTCATGGGTTCGGTCCTGCGCGTGGTGGTCTTCGCCTGCGTCCAGATCCCGGTCATGCTGCTGGTCAGCCTGGTGCTGGCGCTGCTCCTCGACGCGCTGACCTCGAAGGTGGCGAGCCGGTTCCGGATCCTGCTGCTGGTGCCGTACATGATCCCCGGGGTGGTCGCCGCCCTCGTGTGGATCAACCTCTACAGCCCCGATGTGGGCCCGCTCACCCCGCTGGGCGACGCGTTCGGGTTCGCCTGGAACTTCTTCGCGCCCTCGATGGTGTGGCCGGCCATCGGCAACCTGCTGACCTGGCACGGCATCGGCTACAACATGGTGATCATCTACTCGGCGCTCCAGGGCGTGCCGCGCGAGCTCTTCGAGGCCGCGCGGCTGGACGGCGCCTCCGAGCGGCGTATCGCCCTCAGCATCAAGATCCCGTATGTGCGCGGGGCGTTGGTGCTGACGGGCATGCTGTCGATCATCCAGATGCTGCAGCTCTTCAACGAGCCCGCGCTGTTCCGCAACGTCACCCCGCAGACGGTCAGCGACAGCTTCACCCCGATCATGATCATCTACAACCAGGCGTTCAACGCCGGCAACTACCACTACGCCGCGGCCCTGTCGGTGCTGCTCGCCCTGATCCTCGGCGTCGCCTCCTTCCTCTTCTACCGGCTCACCTCGAAGGAGGCGGACTGATGCTGATGACCGACAACGGCACCGAGTCGCCGACGCGTCCGGTCCGGCGGCTGACCCATCCGGACCCGGCCTCACGCGGTCGCGGCGGCCAGCGCTTCCTCCTGGTCGGGCTGGTCATGGCCAGTGTCTACAGCCTGTTCCCGGTGTGGTGGCTGGTCGTCGCCGCCACCAAGGACCGCACGGGGCTGTACCAGTCGAACGGCCTGTGGTTCTCCGGCTGGCACCTGTGGGACAACCTGCACCAGCTGTTCACGTACGACGGCGGCATCTTCCTGCGCTGGACGGCCAACTCGTTCCTGTACGCGGGGGTCGGCTCCCTCGGCGGCACCCTGCTCGCCCTGGCGACGGGCTACGGTCTGGCCCGCTTCGACTTCCCCGGCCGCAACCTGGTGTTCGCGTGCGTGGTCGGCTCGTTCCTGATCCCGATCGCCCTGCTCACCCTCCCCCTGTACCTGCTGTTCTCCGAGATCGGCCTGGTGGACACGCCCTGGGCGATGCTGATCCCCTGCCTGATCAACCCCTTCAGCGTGTACCTCGCCAAGGTGTACACCGAGTCGACGATCCCCTTCGAACTCCTCGAGGCGGCCCGTATCGACGGCGCCGGGGAGCTGAGGATCTTCGTCAGCATCGTGCTGCGGATGATGACGACCGGCGGCGCCACGGTCTTCCTGCTGGCCTTCGTCAACACCTGGAACGCCTTCTTCCTCCCGCTGACCGTGCTGCGCGGCGAGGAGAACTGGACCCTGAACCTGGGCCTGTACAACTGGTCCGGCAAGCGCCTGGAGTCCGGCGTCGACCTGACGAGCCTCGTGCTCACCGGCGCGCTGCTGTCGATCGTGCCGATGGCGATCATGATGGTCGCGATGCGGCGCTACTGGCGGTCGGGCGTGACCCTGGGGGCCCTCAAGTGAGCCTGTCCTGGGGAGACCTGGCGTGAGCGTGATGTGGAGAGCCTTGACGTGACCTTGCTGCACAATCCCGTCATCCGCGGCTTCGCCCCGGACCCCTCGCTGGTCCGGGTCGGCGACTGGTACTACGTGGCGACCAGTTCGTTCGAGTGGTTCCCGACGATCCCGATCCACCGCTCCCGGGACCTCGCGCACTGGGAGTACGCGGGCCACGTGCGGGGCGCTGCCCCCGGCGACTCGCTCGCCGGCGTCCCCGACTCGGGCGGCATCTGGGCCCCCTCCCTGAGCTGGGACGGGGAGCGCTTCTGGGTGGTCTACTCGATCGTCCGCTCGGTCGGCACGCCGTACTTCGACACGGACACCTACGTCGCCACGGCCACGAAGGTGGACGGCCCGTGGACGGCGCCCCGCCGGGTGGCGAGCCACGGCTTCGACCCCGCGCTCTTCCACGAGGACGGCAGGCTGTGGCTGCTGAACCTCCAGAACGACCACCGCCCGGACGGCCGCCGCTTCGCCGGGATCGTCCTGACGGAGCTGGACCCCACGTCGCTGGCCCGCGTCGGTGACACGCACCTGCTGCTCCAGCACGAACGGCTCATCGAGGGACCGAAGTTGATCCGCCGGGAGGGCTGGTACCACCTGGTCCTGGCGGAGGGCGGCACGGGATTCGAGCACGGGGTGCGGGTGGCACGCGCTCGCGAGCTCACGGGCCCGTACGAACTCGACGACCGCCCGTTGCTCACGTCCAGGGACGATCCGACGCTGCCGCTGCAGAAGGCGGGGCACGGCGAGCTTGTCCAGACTCCGGGCGGCGACTGGGTGTTGAGCCACCTCACGGCCCGCCCACTCCACACGCCCGACGGCCCGCGCTGCCCGCTCGGCCGTGAGACGGCGATCCAGGCGGTGACCTGGGACGCGGAAGGCCGGCCCAGGATGCGACACGGGGGTGCGCATCCTGCGGTCGAGGTCGAGGTCGAGGTCGGGGGCCGGGGCGGGGACGGGGGCGGGGGCAGGGGCGAGGGCGCGGGCGGGGACGGGGG
>NZ_JOEV01000076.1 GCF_000721105.1 Streptomyces cellulosae | reverse complement strand
GTTGCACTTGTTCGCGGCCTGGTCCTGGCAGGACGTCGAGGAGACCACGTTGCCGCGCACGTCGTGACCGGTGATGGTCATCGCCCCGTTGGGGTCGGTCACCGTGTGCTCGAAGCCGGCCGTGTCGTAGCCGAAGCTGGTCTTGTAACCCTGGCCGTCGGTCTGGGTCAGCGCGCGGTTGCCGTTGGTGACGTCGTAGGTGTACGTCAGCGTCGAGTTGGTCGGTGAGGTGACCTTGACCGTCTCCACGGGCAGCAGGCCGGTGGAGTTCTTCGCGGCCTGGTACTGCTGGGCCACGTCCGCGTCGGACAACTGGGAGCGGTAGAGGGCGACCTCGGCGATGGAGCCCTTGAAGTAGGTCGCGTAGCCGGTGCCGCTGGTCGAGCTGGTGTGGGACTCGTCAGGCCAGTTGCCGCCGATGAAGCCTGCGCCGACGTAGGTGTACGGCTGTCCGGACATCGCCGCGGTGCCGGTCTGCGTGCCGACGAGGGTGCCGTCGAGGTACAGCGTCTGGCTGGTGGCGCCGGTCGACAGCACCACGTGGTGCCACTTGCCGTCGGTGACGGCCGCGGCGGAGACGAGCGGTTTGGTGGAGCCGCCGGAGAAGTAGTACTCGCCGTGCAGCTTGCCGCTGCTTCCCACGTACAGCACGGGGGTGTAGCTCGTCGTGGTGGTGCCCGCGCTCAGCGGGTCCTTGCTCGCGCCGAGCAGGACGCCGTTCGCGGTCGTGGTCTTGAACCACAGGCTCGTCGACTCCGCGCCCGAGCCGGGCAGCGAGCCGCTCGGCAGGGTCAGCGAGGAGCTGGTGCCGGTGAAGCCGGCGGCCTTCTGGTCGCTGAACGGACCGGACCCGCCGAGCGTCACCGCGCTGTAGCTGCCGTTGCCGCCGCGGACCTGGTCCACGGCCGTGGTCGCGCCCGCGGCCTCGTTCAGCCGGAAGTACTCGGAGGGCGCGCCGCCGAGGACCGCGCCGCGGTAGGTGTCGCTGGAACCGGCGACGGACGGCGTGCCCATCTTCCACACGCCGCCGTTCTCGTCGGTGAGCTGCGTCAGCGCGGTGGTGTTGGCGTCGTACGACATCGTCGCGTACGTCTTGCCGGACGGCCGCTTGACGGAGGTGAGCAGGCTCGTGCTGTGCGTGCCGTAGGTGTAGAGGGCCTTCACGTCGGCGGCGACCAGCGGGCGGCTGTACCAGCCGGCGTTCGCGATGGAGCCGTTGAAGTAGGTGGCCTTGCCGTCCTTCCCGGTGTTCGGCTCGTCGGGCCAGTCGCCGCCGAGGAAGCCGGTGCCGAGGTAGTTGAAGGACTGGTTCTTGCCGAAGGCGACCGCGCTCTGGATGGAGATGGTGCCGGTGCGCGAGCCGACCTTGGTGTTGTCCAGGTACAGGGTCTGGGAGTTGCCGGCCGCGGACAGCACCACGTGGTGCCACTTGCCGTCGGCGACGGACGCCGAGGACACGATCGGGTTGGCGCCGCCGCTGTACCAGAACTCGGCGTTCAGCTTGCCGTCGGTGCCGACGTAGACGGACGGCGTGTAGAAGCCGGCCGCCTGCCCGGAGTCGATCGGCTGGGAGGCGTACGAGTACAGCACGCCCGGTCCCGCCGAGGTCTTGAACCACAGCGAGATCGCGCCCGAGTCGGTGTCGTTGCCGAGGTCCTTCGGCAGCGCGATGTCGGAGGAGGTGCCGTTGAAGCCGGCCGCCTTGGCCGAGGAGCCGGCCAGCGGGCCGGTCTGGCCGAGGGTGACGTTCTGGTAGGTCGCGTTGGTGGTGCCCTCGTTGCCGAGGACCGCGTCCTTGGCGGTGGTGCCGGAGGTCTCCGACAGCGGCCAGAAGGTGTGCGGGTCGAGGTCGAGGGCCGCGTTCTGGTAGCCGGAGCCGGTGGTGTAGCCGTAGGTGGTGCACTTGGTGGCGGACAGCGGCGAGCACACCTTGGTCAGCTGGTCGCCGGTGTAGCCGTAGGTCCACGTCTGCACGGTCGAGGTGTCGCCCGGCGTGACCGGGTCGGTGGCCACGGTCGCCACGTGCGCCGCCAGCGCGCCGGAGGGGGTGCTCCAGGTCAGGTTCAGGGAGCGCCCGGAGACCGCGGAGGCCATCTTGGTGATGTGGCCGCCGGCCCAGGTGAGGTTCACCGAGCGGCCGTTGGCGTCGGTGACCGCGGTCAGGCCGTAGGCGCCGGAGCCCAGGGACTGGGTGAAGGTGTAGACGGTGTCGTCCTTGTCGGTCAGCGTGTAGCCGCCGGTGACCGTCTTGAAGGTGGCGAAGCGTCCGTTGCCGGACGTGAAGGAGCCGTCGCCGTTCTTGCCGTAGCCGACCTGCGAGCCGTCGGGGTAGGTGACCTGGACGTTGGAGACCGCGCCGGAGGCGGTGTACTGCTCGGTGGCCCTGGAGTCGAAGATGCTCGACCAGCCGGCGCCGAAGGCGCTCGTCCAGCGCGGGTCGCGGGAGTTGTAGTCGCGCTCGACGTCCAGCGAGGGGCCGACGGTGGAGATGGAGGCGTCGGTGTCGGAGGTGGTGTAGTTGCCGATGGACGCGTCGAAACCGTGGTCACTGCTGTTCTGCGACAGGCCGGAGGTGATCACGGCCTGTGGCACCTGCACGGACAGTTCGTACGGCGTGGCCGGCGAGTACAGGTTGGTGGCGGAGTCGTACGCCTGGACGGTCCAGGAGTAGGACTTGCCCCAGGCGAGCTTGCCTGCGGGCACGGTCCAGTCCCCGGTGGAGACCAGGCCGGAGTCGGCGACCTTGGTGCCGCTCGCGTCGTAGACCCGGAACAGGTACTGGTTGTTGCTGCCGCTGGTGGAGTTGGCGCCGCCGGCCCAGGCCGTGAACTCCGGGGTGGTGGTGCCCACGACGGCGTTGTCGGCGGGGAACTGCTCGTACAGCTGCGGCGCGGTGTTGCCGGTGTAGGTGACCTCGATCCACGGGCCCTTGTTCGGGTCGTTGAACGAGCCGAACTGCTTCCAGTGCAGGTTGTCGGTGGTCGAGGCGTACAGCGCCAGGCCGTAGTCGGCGCTGGAACCGTTGAACCAGCCCTGGATCGCGGACGTCGACAGCGCGACGGTCACCCAGTCGCCGACGCTGCGGTCGGCGCCGGTGTTGGCGCAGGCGTTGGGCACGGTCGGGGTGGCGTTGCCGATGGAGGAGCCCATGGAGGGGCCCGGGTAGCTGGTGACGGACTCCGGGGTCCAGGCGCTGGTCACCAGGGCGACGTCGAACCGCTCGGCGGTGCAGGTGGCGGCCCAGGTGTCGAACAGGTGCAGGGACGCGGAGGTGACGGTGGCCTTGCTGCCGTCCCAGGCGGTGTCCCAGTGGTTGACGAAGCTGTTCGCCGCGTGGGTGCCGGAGTCGTAGGAACCGACCTTGACCGTCTGTTCGTAGGAGTGGTCGATGTTGTTGCCGGACCCGGACTCGGCGTAGGTGGTGGTCCAGCCGTCGCTGACGGTCGGGTCGACGGTGACCGGGAAGACCCGCTCGCCGCTGTGCAGCCAGGCGCTGTCCAGGGTCACCCGCAGTGCGTAGCCGTCGTCGGTGCGGAGCAGTTCGGTGGTGACGTCATGAGTGGTGGCCGGGTCACCGGAGCGGCGGTTCACCTTCGAGTCGTACGCGTACGCCGGAGGGATGCGCTCGACGGTCTTGCCGGCCGAGTCCTGCAGGTCGATCCAGCCGTTGTCCCGCTGGACGGGGGTGAGGCCCTTGAGGGTGAGGGGGAAGGTCCAGGTGTTGCCGGCGTCCGCGGAGTGCAGGACGACGGACTCCTTGACGCCGGTCGCGGTGGGGGCGAGCGCGAGGTCGGTGTCGTCGAGAACATCGGCGTACGTGACGGTCGAGCCGTCGGCGGTGCCCTGGACGGGGGCGGCGTCCTGCAGGGCGTAGGCGACGCGGTGCTTCTCGTCGGGTGTGAGGGAGGCGAGGGCGGGGTCGGTGGCGTCGGCGGCGAAGTCGACGGCGAGGGAGTTGGCCTTCTCGTGCCAGCGCCCGTCCGGACCGGCCCGCACGTCGACGTCGATCGGCGCCCATCTGCCCTTGCCGACCTGGTAGTTGACGGGGGCCGGGGACATGCGGCGGGTGACGGAGCCGTCGGCGTTGTCGTAGACGGTCTCGCGGCGCGAGGACTTGGTGGCGCTGCGCTTGCTGGTCTTGGTGTTGAAGTGGGCGGCGCCGGCGCTGCGGCCCTTCTGCACGGTGGCCTTGTGCGCGTGGTAGGCGGGCAGTTCGCCCTTGCCCTTGCCGGGGGCGTGGCCCTTGCCGCGGTGGGCCGCGGTCGCCGAGGCGGGGACCTGGTGGCGGTGGCCGGCGGCCGTGCCGGTCTGCTGGTGGGGCAGCTTGCCCCAGTGCGGGTCGGTGAACCAGGACGCCAGCGAGGACAGGCTCAGGCTCGGCAGCTCGATGCGGCCCAGCTCCCTTCCCTCGGCGACGGCCTGATCGGTCGTCAGCATCAGGACGAGGGTGGTGAGCACGAGCGCGGCGACGCCGCGCAGGGCACGGCGAGCGCGGCGTGGGGAGCGCGCTCGGTTGAACGGCCGGTGGGGCAGCACGGCTTGGTCTCCAGATGAAAAGAATTCGACAAAGAAGCGCCGATCTTGCCATCTGTGAAGATCTTATGAAAAACCGGAAGGGGAAACCTTGTGCTGCTCTTGACCGACCCTTGCTGAACCTGACCGATTTTCCGCTGTCTGCACCTTTGCGATTTGGCAGAATCTTTACTAATGCATCGGGACGCGACCGGCTCGTCGCCGTGGGGCCCTGCCCGACCGGCTCATCACCGGTGGGGCCCTGCCTCACCACGCCGTCCCGTCGTGCCCACCCGCTGCCGCGGAACGGCTGAAGCTCAGGCGCCGCACTGCTGGAGCATCATGTCCTTGTCCGCCGCCGTGACGGACAGTTCGTACTTGAGTGCCACTTGCGCGAACCGCACCGAGTACGAGCAGCGAATCGCCTTGCTGGGCGGCAGCCAGGACGCGGGCCCGGAGTCCCGCTTGGCCGAGTTCGTGGGGCCCCAGACGGGCAGGAGGTTCAGCACGTCGTTCGCCAGCCGCTGCCGCTTCTGCCTGTCCCAGCGTGCAGCACCCATCTGCCAGGCGTACGACAGCGGCACCACGTGGTCTATCTGCACCTCGGCGGCCTTCGCCTTCTTCCAGGCGATGTCCTTGCCCGTGTAGGGATCGTGCAGCTTCATCGTGACGACCACGCAGTCGGAACCGGTGCGGAACCGAAGGTTCTGGCCATCGCGTTTCAACAAGTCGTTCCGCGTGTCACAGCCGTTGCGGGCCAGCGGCACACCATCGGCGGTGTCCATCCAGGCGTAGCCGAACTCGTCGCGGTCGTAGCCCGTCTTGGGGCCGCGGCCCTTGGTCCGCAGGCTCTCGATGAGCTTGCGGGCCGTGGCGTCGTCCGTGGCGCCGGTGACGGGCGCGAGGCCGGGTTTCGTACCGTCGGGATTCTTCAGCGGGCTGACGGAGCGTCCGTCCGGTGCCGGTGCCGCCGCACCACTCTCCGGTGCGGTACCACTCTGGTCGAGGCCCTCGCAGCCCGCGACCAGAGTGATCGCGGCGCACGCCGCCACACCGGTCATGACGGCGGAGCCCGCCCCGCCCCTCAGACGCGTCACGATGCGCCCCTCCCCTTCGCTGCCCGGTTCCGCCTCGGCATCGGCGGTTCTCTCTGGTTTTCACGGTAGCGGCCGAGAGGTCCAGACCAGATGGGGCCTAAATGGGCATACCACCCCTATCGGGCTTATCGTCGATGGCGAGTCACCTCCGGAAGGAGCTCTGGATGGGCATCTTCGACAGATTCAAGAACCAGGCCAAGGGCAGCAAGGGCAGGGACATGTCCGACGCCGCGGAGCGGAAGGCCAACGAGAAGACGGGCAACAAGCACGAGGGCCGGATCGACGACGCGCAACAGCGGATCGAAGGCTCGCTCGGCATGGACCGCGACAGGCCCGAACAGCCGTAAGGCCGCAGACTCGCGGAGGTTCCGGCGCCCGGCCCGGGCGCCGGACACAGCGCTCGGGCCGAGCTCACGGAGCCATGCGGAAACGGTGTCCGTCCGCGGAGCGCCAGTTCCTGTCAAGGCCGGCGCTCTCCGAGCGGCCGCCGAGCGCCCCCCCGTCGGGCACGCGCGGTGGCCACTTCCCCGAGAGCCCCGCCTACGACCCCAGGATCGACGCCAGGAACTCGCCGACCCACCCGAGCAGTTCCCGCCCGACCAACGGCTTCCCGCCGACCTTCGCCGTCTTCGGGCGCGGGACCAGCACCTGGTGCGCGGCCGGCTTGATGACCGTCCCCGGGTACAGCCGCTTGAGCCGCAGTTCCTGGGACTCCCGCAACTCCACCGGAGCGAAGCGGATGTTGTTGCCCTGCAGGACGACATCGCCGACGCCGCACGCGCGCGCGAGCATCCGCAGTCCGGCCACCAGCAGCAGGTTCTCCACGGGTTCCGGCAACTTGCCGTAGCGGTCGACGAGTTCCTCGCGCACGGCCTTGATGTCCTCCTCCGTGTTGGCGGAGGCGATGGAACGGTAGACCTGCAGGCGGAGGCGCTCGCCGGGGGCGTAGTCGTGCGGGACGTGCGCGTCGACCGGGAGCTCGATCTTGACCTCGAGCGGCGGTTCCTCCTCCACGCCGCCCTCCAGGGAGGCGCGGTAGTCCGCGACCGCCTCGCCGACCATGCGGACGTACAGGTCGAAGCCGACGCCCGCGATGTGCCCGGACTGTTCGCCGCCCAGGAGGTTTCCGGCGCCGCGGATCTCCAGGTCCTTCATCGCCACGTACATGCCCGCGCCCATCTCCGTGTGCTGGGCGATGGTCGCCAGGCGCTCGTGGGCCGTTTCCGTCAGCGGCTTCTCCGGCGGGTACAGGAAGTACGCGTAGCCCCGCTCGCGGCCTCGGCCCACCCGGCCGCGCAGCTGGTGCAGCTGGGACAGGCCGAAGTTGTCGCCGCGCTCCACGATCAGCGTGTTCGCGTTGGAGATGTCGATGCCGGACTCGACGATCGTCGTGGAGACCAGCACATCGAACTTCTTCTCCCAGAAGTCGACGACGACCTGCTCCAGGGCCTGCTCCGTCATCTGGCCGTGGGCGATGGCGATCCGCGCCTCGGGGACGATCTCCCGCAGCCGGGCCGCCGCGCGGTCGATCGACTCCACCCGGTTGTGGATGTAGAAGACCTGCCCCTCGCGCAGGAGTTCACGGCGGACGGCCGCGCCGATCTGCTTCTCCTCGTACGGGCCGACGAAGGTCAGCACCGGGTGGCGCTCCTCGGGGGGCGTGGTGATCGTCGACATCTCCCGGATGCCCGTGACCGCCATCTCCAGGGTGCGCGGGATCGGGGTCGCGGACATCGTCAGTACGTCCACGTTCGCGCGCAGCTTCTTCAGCTGCTCCTTGTGCTCGACGCCGAAGCGCTGCTCCTCGTCGACGATGACCAGGCCCAGGTCCTTGAACTTGGTCTCCGAGGAGAACAGGCGGTGGGTGCCGATGACGACGTCCACCGAGCCCTCCCTGAGGCCCTCCAGGACCGCCTTCGCCTCGGTGTCGGTCTGGAAGCGGGACAGCGCCCTCACGTTCACCGGGAACTGCGAGTAGCGCTCGGAGAACGTCCCGAAGTGCTGCTGCACCAGCAGTGTCGTCGGGACCAGGACGGCGACCTGCTTGCCGTCCTGGACGGCCTTGAAGGCAGCGCGGACCGCGATCTCCGTCTTGCCGTAGCCGACGTCGCCGCAGATCAGGCGGTCCATCGGGACCGTCTTCTCCATGTCCTCCTTGACCTCGGCGATCGTGGTCAGCTGGTCGGGCGTCTCCACGTACGGGAAGGCGTCCTCCAGCTCGCGCTGCCAGGGCGTGTCGGAGCCGAAGGCGTGCCCGGGGGCCGCCATCCGCGCGCTGTACAGCTTGATCAGGTCGGCCGCGATCTCCTTGACGGCCTTCTTCGCGCGGGCCTTCGTCTTCGTCCAGTCGGCGCCGCCCAGGCGGTGCAGCGTGGGCGACTCGCCACCGACGTACTTGGTGATCTGCTCCAGCTGGTCGGTGGGGATGTAGAGGCGGTCGCCGGGCTGGCCGCGCTTGGCGGGGGCGTACTCGACGACCAGGTACTCGCGGGTGGCGCCCTGCACCGTGCGCTGCACCATCTCGATGTAGCGGCCCACGCCGTGCTGCTCGTGGACGATGTAGTCGCCCGCCTCCAGGGTGAGCGGGTCGATGGTCTTGCGGCGGCGCGCGGGCATGCGGGCGCCGTCCTTGCCGGCCGCCTTCTGGCCGGTCAGGTCGGTCTCCGTCAGGACGGCGAGCCGCAGCTGCGGGTCCACGAAGCCGTAGTCGATCGAGCCGCACGCCACGTGCACCACGGAGGGCGCGATCTGGCCGAGCTCCGCGTCCAGACGGGCCGCGATGCCCTCGCCGCCGAGCACCTCGACCGTGCGGGCCGCCGGCCCGTGGCCCTCGGTCACGAAGACCGTGCGCCAGCCGTCGGCCAGCCAGCCCTTGGTGTCGGCGAGGGCCTTGGCGGTGTCCCCGCGGTAGGTCTCGGGGGCGTGCATGCCCAGCTTCAGGGTGTCCGCGTCCCCCTGCGCGTCAGCGGCGGACACCAGCGACTCGTCCGCCGCGAACGGCGAGACCGACCACCACATCATGTCCAGCTCGCGCGCCCGGTCCCGGACGTCGGCGATGGACCACAGGGAGGCCGCGCCGACGTCGATCGGTGCCTCACCGCCGCCGGCGGTGGCCGCCCACGACGCCTGCAGGAACTCCTGGCTGGTGGTCACGAGGTCCGCCGCGCGTGTGCGGACCCGCTCGGGATCGCACACGACGGCCATGGCGCCCTTGGGCAGGACGTCCAGCAGCAGCTCCATGTCGTCCACGAGGACGGGCGCCAGGGACTCCATGCCCTCCACGGCGATCCCCTCGGCGATCTTGCCGAGCAGTTCGCCGAGTTCCGGGTGCTGCTCGGCGAGAGCACGCGCACGCGTGCGGACGTCTTCCGTCAACAGCAGTTCACGGCAGGGCGGGGCCCACAGGCCGTGTTCGGCGACCTCCAGGGAGCGCTGGTCGGCGACCTTGAAGTAGCGGATCTCCTCGACGTCGTCACCCCAGAACTCGACGCGCAGGGGGTGTTCCTCGGTGGGCGGGAAGACGTCGAGGATGCCACCGCGCACGGCGAACTCGCCGCGCTTCTCGACCAGCTCCACGCGCGCGTACGCGGCGGCGGCGAGGGCTTCGACGACCTGGCCGAGGTCGGCGCTCTGGCCGGTCCTCAGCGCCACCGGTTCCAGGTCGCCGAGGCCTTTGACCTGCGGCTGGAGCACGGAGCGTACCGGGGCCACGACGACGGAGACCGGGCCGGTCTCGGGGTCGTCGGGGCGGGGGTGGGCCAGGCGGCGCAGAACGGCGAGGCGGCGGCCGACGGTGTCGCTGCGGGGGCTGAGGCGCTCGTGCGGGAGGGTCTCCCAGGACGGGTACTCGACGACGCCCTCCGAGGGCAGCAGCGAGCGCAGGGCCGCGGCCAGGTCCTCCGCCTCACGGCCGGTCGCGGTGACCGCGAGGACCGGGCGGCCACAGTCGCGGGCCAGGGCGGCGACCGCGAAGGGACGGGCCGCGGGAGGGCCGACCAGGTCGATGTGCATACGGTTGCCGTCGGCGGCTGCCGTGATCGCTTCCGCGAGGGCGGTGTCCTTGACGACGGCGTCGAGCAGACCGTGCAGGCTCATTCTGGGGCGGCTTTCGTCCGGGGGTGGGCAACGCGAAACGCCCGACGCGGGTGAGGGGCCGGGGGTCTCCAGCGTACGACGACCCTGCCGCCGACGCCGGGGCCTGTGGACAACCTCCGCCGCCGGGTGTGCGGTGGGGCTGGTGGACGGCCGGCCTGGCGCTCGGACGCCGGGCGGGCCGAGGTTGACCGGCGGGCCGTCTGTGCGGCTGCGCGGGACCTCACCTCCGCCGGCCACGGCGTGCGCCGGTGGTGCGGATCGCCGTCACCGCCCCTCCGGTCGTCCCGGCTTCACTGACGCCCAGTAATCTGCGGCCGTCCCCTTGTGACCGTTGCCGTCGGCTCCGAGACCCCGCCGCGAGGTGGGCGCACCACACAGCCCGTCGCCCGCCCCGCTCCCGTCCCGACCCCATGAGGCCCGCCATGCCCGCTGCCGCGCTTCCGTCGACGTCTCCGCAGCCCCTCATACCGGGGCCGGTCACGCAACCTCCGCGTGGCCGGCGTTTCCCTCCCGGGCGGTGGGATCCCTGGGTGCTCGCCGGGGTGCTTCTTCTCGCCTACGCGGGTGTGTCCGTCGTGCGGTACCGGCACATGGCCAACAGGTCCTGGGACCTGGGGATCTTCGAGCAGGTCGTGCGGGCGTACGCGCATCTGCGGGTGCCGGTCGCGGATCTGAAGGGGCCGGGGTTCAACATCCTGGGGGACCACTTCAGCCCGGTGACCGCGCTGCTCGCGCCGGTGTACCGGGTCCTGCCCTCTCCCATGACCCTTCTCGTGGCGCAGGCCGCGTTGTTCGCAGTGTCCGCGGTGCCGGTGACGCGGGCCGCCGCCGCGCTGCTCGGGCGGCGGCGGGGGCTCGCGCTCGGACTGGCGTACGGGCTGTCCTGGGGCATCCAGAAGGCGGTCGACTTCGACTTCCACGAGATCTGCTTCGCGGTCCCGATGATCGCCTACTCCCTCGAAGCGACGCTCGCCCAGCGCTGGCGCCGCGCCCTGTGCTGGGCCCTTCCGCTCGTCCTGGTGAAGGAGGACATGGGGCTGACGCTGGCCGCGATCGCGGTGGTGGTCGCGATACGCGCGCGGTCCTCCTCGCCGCGGACCGTGCCCTGGGCGATCGCCGTCGCGGCCTTCGGCGTGGCCGCCACGATCGTCACGCTGACCATGGTCATCCCGGCCTTCAACACCACGGGCGGCTACGACTACTGGAACAAGGTCGGTGGCTCGGGCGGCGGCCCCTTCGACGGGGTCGACACGAAACTCCGCACCCTCGCCTGGCTGCTGATCCCCACCAGCGGACTGCTCGCCCTGCGTTCCCCGCTCCTCCTGGTCGCCGTGCCGACGCTCGGATGGCGGTTCTTCTCCTCCGAATCCCACTACTGGGGCACGGACTGGCACTACAGCGCGGTCCTCATGCCGGTCGTCACGCTCGCGCTCGCCGACTCCCTGACCGCCGTACGGCTGAGCCCGCGGCCGCGGCTTCGGTCGTACGCCCGCCATCTGCCCACCGCCGTCGTCTCGGCCTCCCTGGCGCTGACGACCTCGCTGCCGCTGTCCGGACTGACCGAGGCGGACGCCTATCGCAAGCCGGCCGACGTGCGGGCGGTCGAGCGGATGCTGGCGAAGATTCCGGACGGGGCGAGCGTGGAGGCCAACATCGCTCCGATCAGCCGGCTCACCTCACGCTGCCGGGTGTTCTGGCTCGGCAACACGCACGGGGTCACCCCGGACTTCCTCGCCGTGGACAACCGCCGCAAGTGGCTGGACGACAGCCGGGCGTACGCCCGGCGGCTGCACCCGCGCGCCACGTACGCCATCGAGGACGCGACCCAGGGCTTCATCCTGCTGAAGCGGGAGATCCCGCGGCAGGCCGTCCGACGGTAGGCGTCCCCGGGTGACGCCCACAGCGTCGGGCCCGGTGCCGGTGGCTGTCGCCTCCGGCACCGGGCCCGACGTCCCCCGTTCCCCCGCTCCCCCGTCCGGGCGGCTATTCGGTCGCGATGGCGTCGAGCACATTCATCCGGCCCGCCCGGAACGCCGGGATGAGAGCGGCGAACAGGCCCACGAACGCGGAGCCGACGAAGACGCCGATGATGGTCGGCCAGGGGATGTCCAGGACGTTCAGGCCCTCGAGGGCGAGGAGCTTCTGGGCCGTCGCGCCCCAGCCCATGCCCAGTCCGAGGCCCAGCAGGGCGCCGAAGAGGGCGATCACCACCGACTCCATGCGGATCATGCGGCGCAGTTGGCGGCGGGAGAGACCGATGGCCCGCATCAGGCCGATCTCCCTCGTCCGCTCGACCACCGACAGCGCCAGGGTGTTCACCACACCGAGGACCGCCACGATGATCGCCAGGGCGAGCAGACCGTAGACCATGTTCAGCAACTGGCCTATCTGGTCCTTCAGTTCCTGCTTGTAGTCGGTCTGGTCGCGGACCTGGTACTGCGGGTAGCCGTGCATCGACTTCTTCAGCGCCGCGTACGCCTGCTCGCTCTGGCCTTCCTTCGCCTTGGCGAACATGATCGTGTTCGGCGGGATCTGGCCGGCCGGGACGTACTTCCGCATCGTCTCGATGCTGATGTAGCGCGCGCCCTGGTCGAGGGCGCTGTCGTCGTCCGTGATGGCCGCGACCTTCAGCTTCGCCGTCTTGCCGCCCTTGAAGGCGACGTCGACGGTGTCGCCGACCTTCACGCCGTGCGCCTTGGCGTAGTCCGAGCCGACCGACATGGCGTCCTTGCCGTACGCGGCCGTCAGGGTGCCCGCCGTGGTCGCGCGGCGCAGGTCCTCGGCGTAGGACGGGTCCGCGGCGGTGACTCCGGAGTCGTCGGTCTTGCCGTCGGGCGAGGTGAGTGTGGCGTTGAGTTCCTTGTAGCTGGTGACGTGGGCCAGGCCGGGGGTCTGCTCCATCGCCTTCTGGGCCTGCGGGACGATCCGCTGGTTTCCCTGGACGATGAAGTCCGCGCCGACCGACTTGTCCAGCTCACTCGTCGCCGAGGCGACCATCGATGAGCCGACCACCGAGAGGCAGGCCACCAGGGCCAGGCCGATCATGAGGGCGGCGCCCGTGGCACCGGTACGGCGCGGGTTGCGCAGGGCGTTGCGTTCGGCCATGCGTCCCACCGGGCCGAAGGCCCGCAGCAGCACCGCGCTGATCACCCGGACGACTCCGCCGGCCAGCAGCGGGCCGATGACGACGAAGCCGATCAGGGTCAGCACCACGCCCGCGCCCAGCATCAGCGAACCGTCGCTCGCCTTGTCGGCGGTGCCGGCCGCGTAGAGGGCGAACCCGCCCGCGCCCGTCAGCACGAGCCCGACCAGGCCGCGCACCAGACCGGCCCTGCCGTCGGCCGGCGTACCGGCGTCGCGCAGCGCGGCCATCGGGGAGACCTTCCCGGCGCGGCGGGCCGGGAGGTAGGCGGCGAGGACGGTGACCACGACACCCAGCAGGACACCGGCGATGGGGGTGGTCGCCTTGATGGTCAGGTCGTCGGTGGAGAGGTTCATGCCGGCCGCCGACATGAGCTTCATCAGTCCGATGGCGATGCCGACGCCGGCCCCGACGCCCAGGATGGATCCCACGACGCCCAGCAGTGTCGCCTCGACCAGCACGGACCGGTTGACCTGCCCGCGGGAGGAGCCGACGGCCCGCATCAGGCCGATCTCGCGGGTGCGCTGGGCGACCAGCATCGAGAACGTGTTGATGATCAGGAAGATGCCGACCAGGAACGCGATCCCGGCGAAGCCGAGCATGGCGTACTTGATGACGTTCATGAACTCGCCGACGTCCTTGCGGTTCTCGTCGGCGTTCTCCTTGGCCGTCTGCAGCTTGAATGTGCCGTCCAGCGCCTTGGCGACGTTCTGCTTGAGCTGCGTGTCGCTGACGCCGGCCGCGGCCGTGACGTAGACCTGCGTGTACCGGCCGGTGGCACCGAGGAGTTCACGCTGTGCGGTCGCGGTGTCGAAGTAGACGATCGTCGCACCGGGGTTGGTCACCTTGAAGGTGGCCACGCCGACGATCTTCGCGGTGAAGTCACCGGCGACGGAGATCGTGCGCAGTTCGTCACCGAGCTTGAGGTGGTGCTTGTCGGCGGTGTCGGCGTCGACCATCAGCTCGGTCGGCCCGCGCGGGGCGTGCCCGGAGGTGATCTCCATCTGCCGCAGCTCGTTCTTCGTCCAGTTGGCGGCGATCGTCGGGGCGCCTGTGCTGGAGCCCATGTTCTCGTTGTCGCTGTTGACGACGGTCACGGCCGACGAACCGACCCCGCCCTCGGCCGACTTGACGCCGTCCGCCCGCTCGGCCTGCTGCACCACGGAGGCCGGCAGCGACTCGGGCTTGCCGTTCTGCGGCGTGTCGTCGCTCTTGGCCTCCTTCGGGGAGACCGTCACGTCGGACGCGGTCGTCGCGAACAGCTTGTCGAAGGTCGTGTTCATCGTGTCGGTGAAGACGAGCGTCCCGCAGACGAACGCCACCGACAGCAGGACCGCGACGGCCGACAGGGCCATCCGCCCCTTGTGCGCGAAGAAGTTGCGCATCGAGGTCTTCAGGACGGTCATGACGTACGCCCCCGGGCGTCGAAGTCCTTCATGCGGTCCAGGACGGCCTCCGCGGTCGGCTTGTACATCTCGTCGACGATCCGGCCGTCGGCGAGGTACAGCACCCGGTCCGCGTACGAGGCGGCCACCGGGTCGTGCGTGACGATCACGATGGTCTGGCCCAGCTCGTCCACCGACTGCCGCAGGAATCCCAGTACTTCGGCACCCGCGCGCGAGTCGAGGTTTCCGGTCGGCTCGTCCCCGAAGATGATCTCGGGCCGGGCGGCCAGGGCCCGGGCCACGGCGACCCGCTGCTGCTGACCTCCGGAGAGCTGGGTGGGCCGGTGCTTGAGGCGGTCGGAGAGGCCGACGGTGTCGATGACCCGGCCCAGCCACGCCTTGTCGGGCTTGCGCCCGGCGATGTCCATGGGCAGCGTGATGTTCTCGAGCGCGTTCAGCGTCGGCAGCAGGTTGAACGCCTGGAAGATGAACCCGATCCGGTCCCGGCGCAGCTGTGTGAGCTTCTTGTCCTTGAGGCCGGTGATCTCGGTTTCGTCCAGGTGGATCTGTCCGGACGTCACCGTGTCGAGACCGGCGAGGCAGTGCATCAGCGTGGACTTGCCGGACCCCGAGGGGCCCATGATCGCGGTGAACTGGCCGCGGGCGATGTCCACGTCGACGTGGTCGAGGGCGACGACGCGGGTCTCGCCGGACCCGTACGCCTTGACGACCTGCCGTGCCCGCGCGGCAACGGCCGTACGCCCTCCAGTGCCCCCGTGCCTGGGAATGGTTACAGCCGATGTCACGGTATGTCTCCTAAGTCGGTTATCGATGAAGCGTGGTACGTGCGGATGAAGCGTGGGACGCAGTGGCTACGTCGATGAGTCTGGTGCCCGGAGGGGGTGCGGCGCGCTGGTGCTCAGCGCAGTCTTCTGCTGAGGAAAACCCCACCCCCGGCAGTACGGTCAACCGCCCCCGGCTCTTCCCGAGCCACTCCCCCGACCCTTCCCCCCACCACTCCGCGGCCCTTCCCCGAGCCGTCCCCCCGCCCCTTCCCGAGCCGCTCCCCAGCGGCGTAAAGCCAGGTTAAGGACGACCCCGGGCTCTTCTCGTCCTCCGGCGGTACGAACCCTCCCCGACCCCTGGTACGGAGGTACCCCTAGGGGCCGTCCACCGACAGGTGGAGGGATTCTCAGGGTCCACTCCACCCTCCGGCCCACCCAGGCTCCACCCTTCCGTGGCGTGAGGGTCAAGCGCGCCCGCTCCCCGGACAGGCACTCCCGCGATCCACGAGTGGGTGGGAAGCTGTCCAGCGGCAGATAGATGCATGGGGAAGGAATCCGCGTGGGCGACACGAGACCGGCGGTACGCCAGGCCATGCAGGGCACCTCGGCCGACCGGCGCGGTCCCGTCGTCGCTGCCCTGATGCTCGCGATGGCACTGGCCGCCCTCGACTCCACCATCGTCTCCACGGCCGTCCCGCAGATCGTCGGCGACCTCGGCGGCTTCTCCGTCTTCTCCTGGCTGTTCTCCGGCTATCTGCTCGCGGTGACCGTCACCCTGCCCGTCTACGGCAAGCTCGCCGACACCTTCGGCCGCAAGCCGGTGCTGGTCGCGGGCGCGGCCCTCTTCCTGCTCGGCTCCCTGCTGTGCGCGCTGGCCTGGAACATGGGCGCGCTGATCACGTTCCGGATCGTGCAAGGCCTGGGCGGCGGCGCCCTGCAGGGCACCGTGCAGACCCTCGCCGCCGACCTGTACCCCCTCAAGGAGCGCCCGAAGATCCAGTCCAAGCTCTCCACGGTGTGGGCGGTGTCCGCCGTCGCGGGACCCGGCGTGGGCGGGGTACTGGCGACGTACGCCGACTGGCGCTGGATCTTCCTCGTCAACCTGCCCATCGGGGCGCTCGCGCTGTGGCTGATCGCCCGGTACCTGCACGAGCCGGAACGGGAGGCGCCCACCCGCGCGCGGGTCGACTGGGCGGGCGCGCTGGCCGTGCTCGCGTGCGGCGGCGTCCTGCTCGCGGCCCTGGTGCAGGGCGGGGTCGCGTGGCCCTGGCTGTCCGGACCCTCGCTCGCCCTGTTCGCCGCGGGAGTCGCACTGGCCGGCCTGGTCGTCGTCATCGAACGCGGGGCCGCCGAGCCGATCATCCCCGGGTGGGTGTGGCGCCGGCGCCCGATCGCCGCCGTCAACCTCGCCCTCGGCGCGCTCGGCCTGCTGATGGTGGCGCCGAGCGTGTTCCTGCCGACGTACGCGCAGTCCGTGCTGGGCCTGGCACCGGTGGCCGCCGGATTCGTGCTCTCCGTGTGGACGCTGAGCTGGCCGGTCTCGGCCGCACTCAGCCAGCACGTGTACCGGCGCATCGGCTTTCGCAACACGGCCATGCTGGGCATCGGCACGGCGACGCTGATCCTGTTCGCGTTCCCCTTCCTGCCGTATCCCGGCGAGGCCTGGCAGCCGACCCTGCTGATGCTGCTGCTCGGCGCCGCGCTCGGTCTCTTCCAGCTCCCGCTGCTCGTCGGCGTCCAGTCGACCGTCGACTGGGCGGAACGCGGTACCACCACCGCGTCCGTGCTGTTCTGCCGGCAGACCGGGCAGACGGTCGGCGCGGCGGTCTTCGGCGCGATCGCCAACGGTGTACTGGCCTCACGGCTCGGCGGCGCGAGCGACCTGGACTCGGTGACGCGCGCCCTGGACGCGGGCACCGCGCCCGAGGCGACCCGCCGGGCCATCGCGGACGCGGTGCACGCCGTCTACCTGGGCGCTTCCTGCGCGGCGGCGGCGGCGTTCCTGGTGCTGCTGTTCCTGGCGCCGCGCAGGTTTCCGGTGCTCAAGGAGTGAAGTCCTCCGAGGAGCCCTCTCCAGGAGTGAAACCCGCGAGGAGCCCTCTCAGGTGCTTCATCGAGGGGCTCGCTCTCGGGCCACTCAAGGAGTGCGTCCTCAGGGCACCCGTACGGAGACCTCGGGGTTGGCCGGTGACGGGCCGTCCAGCAGGGGCCGGTCGAGCCCCTTGAGGTGCCGGTCGAAGAAAGCGGCGACGTACGCGCGCGTGAGGGTCTCTCCGCGCTCGAAGGGGAGCGGCGCGGTGTCGGGGATGCCGGCCAGCTCCGCGAGCAGGGGTACGTCGGTGAAGGAGCCGTGGTCCGCTCCGGAGACCGTCAGCCAGCGCTTCCAGCCGTCCAGTTGGGCCCATGTCCGGTCCCAGGTCAGGTCGCCGGTCCGCTCCGTCGCGCCGAGCATGAGGAAGGGGCGGCCGCCCAGGCCGCTGTCCGGGACAGGCACGAAGAAGGTGCCGTCCATGTTCATCCCGGCCCTCACGCGCGCGTCGGCGGCCATGGTCGCGGCGGTGGCGGCACCCCCGATGGAGTGCCCGCCCATGCCGATCCGCCGAGGGTCGATCATCCGGGCGTACCGCCAGGCCGGATGACGTCCCGTCAGCCGGTCGAGCACGAAGGAGAGGTCCACGGCCCGGCTCGCGGCGACGGTCGCGGGCCCGCCCTCCGGGAACTCGTCGCAGATGGCGCACGGCAGGGTCGTGCCGTCGGGGAGGGTCGTTCCCGCGTTCTCGTACGGGTGGTCGACCAGCGCGACGACGTATCCCCGGCCGGCCAGGTCCTCGGCGAGACCGGTGAGCGTGGCGCGCGGGAACGTGAACCCGGGCGAGAGCACCAGGAGCGGGTAGCGGCCGTGCAGTGGGCGCGCGTCGGTGTGCGACCAGGTGCGGACCCCGCTGATCACCTCGGGCGCGACGGTGGCCTCCGGAGCCCGCAGCCGCAGCAGCAGACGGGCCTCCTCGGTGGTCATGTACGGGGCCCTCGCGGCGCCCGTTCCCGGGCGGGCCGGGTAGTACATCGACACCATCAGCTGTCGCGGGCCGGCGGAGGGCACCCAGGGATCCCGGCGGCCGGTGTCGACGAGGTGGAGCGTGTCGCGGCCGACGGCGTGCGGGCCGGTGGGGCGCGGGAGCACGGCGGAGGCGGAGCGCGAGGCGGGCCCGGAGACCGGCTCCGCCCCGGAGGCCGCCGAAGACGCGGACGAGGGCACGGCGGAGGCGGCGGCGACGGACGTGCTCGCGACCGGCAGGGTCAAGGTGCACGCGAGGACGGCGGACGCGGCCATGGCTAAGCGGCGTGATCTCTTCATACCGAGGACGGTAGGCCGCGGGGCAGCGGCCTTACGTCCACCCTCAGTCGCATGACGAGGGGGTCCCGTAGGACCACGGGCCGCATGACGAGGGGCCTTGGGACTACGGGCCCCTCGTCACAGGAGGTGAGGCGCGCCCGGACTCCGCGCCCGTGCGTACCCTGACCCCATGCCGATCCTGGAACGCCGGCGGGCCGATTACGCGGACGCGTTGTTCGCCTTCGAACAGGCCAACCGAGCCTACTTCGCACGCTCCATCCCAGATCGCGGGGACGCGTACTTCACCGAGTTCGCCGCCCGCCACCAGGCGCTCCTCGCCGAACAGGACACCGGTGCGTGCCACTTCCACGTCCTCCTGGACGAGGAGGGCGAGCTGATCGGCCGGATCAACCTGGTGGACGTCGCGCAGGGCTCCGCCGAACTCGGGTACCGCATCGGCGAGTCGGCTACCGGACGGGGCCTGGCGACGGCGGCGGTCCGGCAGATGTGCCGGCTGGCCGGGACGACGTACGGCCTGGTCGCGCTCACCGCGAGGACCACCCTCGACAACCGGGCGTCCCGGACCGTCCTGGAACGCAACGGCTTCACCGAGACCGGAACCCTCACCCTCAACGGCCACCCGGGTGTCCGCTACCGGCGCGCACGGCTCGGAGAGTACGGGGACTGACCGGCCATCACCGGGGCGGGCAGCCGGTCTCAGCCGGCTCGGTGCGCTGGTGCTGCGGTGCGCTGGTGTGCCGGTGCGCTGGTGCGCTGGTGTGCCGGTGTGCCGGTGCGGTGGTGTGCCGGTGCGCTTCTCACTCCATGGTCGCCCTCCCCGTCAGCGCCGTCAGGCTGCTGCGTACCTGGTCGAGCTGGGCCCGTACGTCGTCCCACTGTTCCCCGTGCTCGCGCAGTACCCGCTCCGTCTCCCGGGCGATCCGCTCCTCCTCGACCCGGGCCGCCGCGAGCATCTCGGCCGCCCGCGCTCGCGCCTCCTCCTGCAGCCGCCGCGATCCCACCTCCGCGTCGGCGAACGCCTGCTTCGCCTCGGACAGCTCGGTCTCGGCCCGGGCCATCCGCTGCGCGTTCTGCGCGTCCAGCGCTGCCGCCGCCTCCTCCGCCTCCTGCTCCGCCACGGCCCACCGTTCGGCGTGCTCCTCGGCCTGGTCGGTGAGCATCCCGGTGGTGCGCTGACGTACCTCGCGCAACGGCGCGAGCGCCTCTCCGCGCCCCTCCTTCACCTCGCGCCGGGCGCCGATGCGGATCTCGTCGGCCTCGGCGCGCGCCGCGAGCAGTCGCTGCCGGGCGTGTTCCTCGGCCTCGGCGCGTACGGCGTCGGCGTCCGCGTGTGCGGCCTCGCGCACGCCGTCCGCGCGCGCCCGCGCCTCCTCCACGAGGCGCTGCGCCTCATGCCGCGCGCCGTCCCGCACGGCCCGCGCCTCCTCCTGCCCGAGCTCGAACAGCCGCCGCGCCCCCTCCCCGAGGGCCTCGTACGTCTGCGGGGCGAGCGCCGCCACGGCCTCCCGCATCCGGGCCGCCTCCGCCTCCATCTCCTTGGCCAGCACGGTCAGCCGGGCGGCCCGTTCCCAGGCCGCGTCCCGGTCCCGGGAGAGGGCACGCGCGTACGCGTCGACCTGTTCGGGACGGTAGCCGCGCCCTCGTACGGCCACGAACCCATGTGGCGACATCGATGCGCTGCTCATCCTGGAGCCCCTCTCCGCCGAACGGATGCGACATGATGATTTCGCGCACATCTTGATGTATCGGACGTAAGTGCTCATAACTCGACACTCCGGACGCGGGTCACGGCCCTGCCCGCGCGCAAGGAGCCTCACCGCAAACGCGAAGGGCCGGACCCGATCTCGCGACCGGGTCCGGCCCTCTCTCACGCGTGGCGCGTCAGGTGTGGGACATCAGGGGCGGGACGTCACAACAACCCGTCCCACATCTGCTCCAGCAGCACCGACCACCAGCTCTCCGGCGAACCGAGCGCCGCCGGATCGAGGGAGGCCAACTGGACCTGGAAGTCCACGGTCCACCGGCCGGCCTGCTCCTGGTTCAGCCCGAACCGGAGCCGCCACATCCGACCCAGCAGCGCCAGGCACCGCTGGAACTCGGGCAGCCCCGTGTTCACGAACTGCGGCGGTACGGACCCACCGCCCGGCCCCGCCTCCACCGGCACCGCCACGATGTTCGCGGTGCCGTACTGCACACAGACCGCCTTGCCGAAATCGCTGCCCATGACGAGGTACGAGCCCGCGTCCGGAGCCGGCTGCACCCCGCGCTCGGCCGCCAGTTCCGCCAGCGTCGGCACGGGCCGTCCCGGCTGGGCCTGCGCCCAGAAGAACGGGCCCATGTCCATCGGCAGCCCCGCCACCACCAGCGAGTGCGCCACCACCGGCGGCACGCCCTGCCGGGACACCGCCGCCTGCTCGAACCGGAAGATCCCCGGCCCGAAGGCGCCCGCCAGCTCCTGCGCCACGCCCTCCGGCGGGATCGGCGGCGCGGGCTGCACCTGCGGGAGCGGCGCCCGTACCGGAGCGGGCCGGGCGGGACCGTCCGCCACCTGGTGCAACTCGCCCTGGTGCGCGAGTAGTTGGTGCATGCCCTGTTGCCGGCTCGCGTGATCCGTGCCGTACGGGGCGATGCTCGCGATGCGGGCCTGCGGCCACTGCTCCCGGATCATCCGCGCGCAGTACGCGCCCGGCAGCTCACACGACTCCAACTCCGTGTGCAGCTCCAGGACCTGATCCGGCGGCACGTTCATCGCCCGCAGCTCGTGGAAGATCTGCCATTCCGGGTGCGGCGTCCCCGGTGCCGAACGCCGGATCAGCTGCTGCTCCGACCCGTCCTGCGCGCGGTAGCGCAACACGGCCTGATAGCCGGGGCCGACGGTCGGCTGCCCCTGCTGCGGATAGCCGTACGAGGGCTGGCGCGCTGCACCGGGCGGGGGAGGCGGGGGCATGGCGCCCGGCGGAGGCATGGCCCCGGGCGGCGGCATGGCCCCGGGCGGCGGGGGCGGCGGCATGGTGCCCGGAGGCGGCATCGCCGCGCCGGGGGGCATGCCGCCAGGCGGGGCGCCGGGAGGCATGGCTCCGCGCGCAGGCATCGTGCCGGGAGGCACGGCGCCAGGAGGCATCGGCTGCGGCGGGGCCGGGGGTGCGGCGGCGCCCCGGGGCATGCCGGGGGCGCCCGGGGCGCCTGGAGCACCGGGGGGTGAGG
>NZ_JOEV01000075.1 GCF_000721105.1 Streptomyces cellulosae | reverse complement strand
CACCCCGAACCCGACGCCCCCCGCGACCTCGTCGGCATCGGCATCGGCCCCTTCAACCTCTCCCTCGCCGCCCTCGCCCACCCCCTCACCGAACTCGACACCGTCTTCTACGAACAACGCCCCGCCTTCCACTGGCACCCCGGCCAGCTCATCGACGGCGCCACCATCCAGGTCCCCTTCCTCGCCGACCTGGTCACCCTCGCCGACCCCACCAGCCCCTGGACCTTCCTCAACCACCTCAAAACCCGCGAGCGCCTCTTCCCCTTCTACTTCGCCGAGCGCTTCCACATCCAGCGCGCCGAATACGACACCTACTGCCGCTGGGTCTCGGAGAACCTGCCCACACTCCACTTCGGCCACCAGGTCGACGCCGTCCGCTGGAACCCCGAACGCGACCTCTTCGAAGTCGACTTCACCCAACTCGACAGCGACGGAGAAGCCGAAGCCCTGGGCCGGACCTACACCCGCAACGTCGTCCTCGGCATCGGCACCGAACCGTACGTACCCGGCCCCCTCAAACCCCTCGTCGAAGCACCCGGCGTACCCGTCATCCACGCCGCCGACTACCTCGACCACCGCGACACACTCCTCGCCGCCGACCACATCACCGTCATCGGCTCCGGACAGTCCGGCGCGGAAATCTTCCTCGACCTGCTCCGCCGACGCCCCGCCGGCCGCGAAAAACTCCACTGGCTCGGTCGCACCGAAGCCTTCGCCCCCATGGAGTACTCAAAACTCGGCCTCGAACACTTCACCCCCGACTACACCCGCTACTTCCACGCCCTCACCGAAAGCGTCCGCGACCGCCTCGTCACCACCCAGTGGCAACTCCACAAAGGAATCGACGCCGACACCCTCGCCGCCATCCACGACGAGCTCTACCGCCGCACCCTCGACGGCGGCTGGCCCGACACCGTCCTCACCCCCGGCGTCCGCGTCCGCACCGCCGGCCGCATCTCCATCACCAAAGTCGAACTCCACCTCGAACACACCCAGCAGAACACCCGCACCCGCCTCACCACCGACGCCGTCGTCCTCGCCACCGGCTACCGCGAACGTTCCCTCGACCGCATCCTCGCCGGCCTCGACCCCTACCTCCGCCGCGACAACCGCGAACGCCCCCGCGTCGACGAACAGTTCCGCCTCGTCCTCGACCCCGCCGTCACCGGCACCGACTGCCACGTCTACGTCCAGAACGCCGAACACCACACCCACGGCGTCGGCACCCCCGACCTCGGCCTCGCCGCCTGGCGCAGCGCCACCATCCTCAACACCCTGACCGGCAAGGACCCCTACCCCCTGCCGGCCCGCACCGCCTTCACCACCTTCGGCCTCCACCACCCACAACCCCAGATCCCACCGGCCCGCCAGACACAGACACAGACACCGACACCGACCCTCACACCCCTCGTCGACCGCCGATGAGACCCGGGACGGCGCAGCGCCGGACAGACCGGTGAAACCCGAGAACCGGAAGGCCCAGGGCCCGTATCGAGTCGTGATCAATTGCCAGGCCGGCCCGTGCGAGTTGGCGATACCGGCGGGAGATTGATTTCTGCCGCGGGTCGATGAGGGCTGGTCGCGCGGTTCCCCGCGCCCCTTCCGGGGCGCCGCGCGCCGTCCGCCGACTACTCCCCAGGGAGTAATCCGCACCCGCCGTCGCCCCCGGCAGTACGCGTCACCTCGCCCTCTCGCCCGACGAAAGCCGTGGTTCTCACCGGAAGTCTGGGGACCGAAGCAGACGTCACCCGGAGGGAGATCGGTCAATGAGGGCCGCAGAGACAACCGCTACGACGAGGCTGGGGCCGGGACGCAGGCGAGCCGTTCCATGGGCGGTGCTCGGGCTGTGGATTGCCGTGATCGCGCTCGTCGGGCCGTTCGCGGCGAAGCTCGCCGACGTGCAGCACGACAAGGTCACCGACTACCTGCCGGCGAGCGCGGACTCGACGCAAGCGGCGAAGATCGAGGACAAGTTGCCCGGGGGCGAGACCACCGAGATGGTGCTCGTCTACCACCGGGACGGCGGGCTCAGCGCCGCCGACCGGAAGACCGCGGCCGGGCAGGTCGCGGAGATCACCCGGCAGCACGAGCTGATCGGCGGTACTCCCAAGGGGATTCCGTCCAAGGACGGCACGACCCTGATGTACCCGGTCGCCAGCAACGAGCCCGGCGCGAACGAGGAGCAGCGGGACAAGCTCGTCAACGACGTCCGCGAAGTCGCCCAGGGCGAAGGCGGGTTGAGCGTCGACGTGGGCGGCACCGGCGCGCTGGCCACCGACTCCGGCGCGGTCTACGACTCGCTCGGCGGACCGCTGCTCTACACCACAGTCGCCGTCGTCGCCGTACTGCTGATCCTGATCTACCGCAGCCCCGTGCTGTGGCTCGTGCCCCTCGTCGTCGCCGGGATCGCCGACTACATGTCGATGGGTGTCGCCTACGGCCTCAACCAGGCCTTCGGCACGACCGTCTCGGGGCAGAGTTCGGGCGTGATGACGATCCTCGTGTTCGGGGCGGGCACGGACTACGCGCTGCTGCTCGTCTCGCGCTACCGGGAGGAGCTGCGGCGCTTCGAGCGACCGTACGAGGCCATGGTCGCCGCCCTGCGCGGCTGCGGGCCCGCCGTGCTCGCCTCCTCAGGCACCGTCGCAGCCGGACTGCTGTGCCTGCTCGCCGCCGACCTCAACAGCAGCCGGGGCATGGGCCCACTCGGCACCGTCGGTGTGCTGTGCGCGCTGATCGCGATGATGACCCTGCTCCCCGCCATCCTCGTAGTGGTCGGACGGCGGGTGTTCTGGCCGCTCGTGCCCGTCTTCGGGAGCACGCCCAAGCAGCGGCGGAGCCTGTTCTCGGCGATGGGCAGCTCTGCCGGTCGCAGGCCGCTGACCGTACTCGCGAGCGGTGCCGTACTGCTCGGCGCCCTCGCCCTGGGCTCGCTCAACCTGCCGGGACCGCTCAAGCAGGAGGACTCCTTCGTCAACAAGCCGGAGGCCGTCGTCGCGATGGAAACCCTTGCCAAGTCCTATCCCGGGCAGGGCAGCCAGCCCATCGACGTGATCACCCCGCAGGGGCGCGCCGACGAGACCCTCGCGACCGTCCGTGGCACACCGGGCGTCGGCAGCGCGGAGAAGGGGCGTACGGGAGACGGCTGGACCGAGATCTCCGTCTTCGCGAAGAGCGCACCCCAGTCGGCGGGGGAGACCGCCACCATCAAGTCCCTGCGGGACGAACTGAAGGGCTCCTACGTCGGCGGGGACAGCGCCCAGCAGATCGACCTGGAGGTCACCAACGCCCGGGACACGAAGATCGTCGTGCCGCTCGTCCTCGTCTGCGTGATGCTCATCCTGATCGGGCTGCTGCGGAGTCTGGTCGCACCGCTGCTCCTGGTGGTCGCGGTCGTCGCGGTGTGGGGCGCCTCCCTCGGGATCGGCGGACTGGTCTTCGAACCGGTCCTCGGCCTCAAGGGCACCGATCCGGGGCTCGGACTGCTGTCCTTCGTGTTCCTGGTCGCCCTCGGCGTCGACTACGGCATCTTCCTCATGCATCGGATGAGGGAGGAGTCCCTGGCGGGAGCAGAACCGACCGCGGCGGCACTCACCGCGCTGCGCACCACCGGCGGCGTCATCGCCTCCGCCGGACTGGTCCTCGCCGCGACCTTCGCCGTGCTGACGAACATGGGCCTGGTGCAGCTGGTCCAGCTCGGCTTCGTGATCGCCGTCGGCGTCCTGCTCGACACCTTCCTCGTACGGACGTACCTGGTGACCAGCGCCAGCGTCGCCCTGCGCCGGAAGGTGTGGTGGCCGGGCGTGCTCTCACGGG
The DNA here is from genome assembly GCF_000721105.1 of Streptomyces cellulosae. Taxonomy (GTDB): domain Bacteria; phylum Actinomycetota; class Actinomycetes; order Streptomycetales; family Streptomycetaceae; genus Streptomyces; species Streptomyces cellulosae_A. The sequence continues at coordinate 18,025 of NZ_JOEV01000075.1, read as the reverse complement.
AGCCCGACCCGGCCGAACGGACCGGACCGGCCGGACCGACCGAGCCGCCGCGGCAGGCGGAAACCGTCGGCGCACCCTGAGCACGCTGATCGAACGCCTCGATCCAGCAATCTGATCGAACGCTCTGATCCAGCACGCCGATCGAGCACCTTGATCCTGCGGGCCCGCCCGGGCGCCTCTCCTTCCGGAGGGGCGCCCGGGTTCCCGCACGAGTACCGGAAGATGGAGCCGTGGAAGAACGGGGAACGACCACAGAGGTACGCGACCGGCCGGCGGCGGAGACGGCGGCCGGTGGCGGCGGGCGGTCCCGTCTCGCCGAGCGCATCATGTCCGCCATCAACCGCGAACCGCTGACCGCACCGCACCGCACCCGCAACGACGCGGTCCTCGCGCTGGGCGTCGCCGTGCTCGCCCTAGCCATCACCCTGACGGGCGGCGAAGGGACCCGGCCCGACCATCTCAGCTGGACGCTGCTGCTCGCCGGGCACGTGCCCCTCGTATGGCGCCGGCGCAGTCCGTTGGTGGCCCTGCTCGGGGTGGTGGCCTGCATGGCTCCGTACTACGCCTTCGACTACAACCCTGCCCTGCCCGCCCCCGCGATCGTCCTGGCGCTCTACACCGTGGCGGCGACCGGCACCGTACGCCGCACGCTGCTCACCGGTGTCGCCGTCCTCGGCCCGACACTGATCAGCAACGGCCTCACCAACTCGGACGGGGCGCTGGAGTCCCTGGAGATCTCCGGCTGGATCATCGCGGTCCTGTTCATCGGTATCGACGTCCGCTACTACCGCTGGTACGTCGCCTCCGTCGTCGAGCGGGCCGAACGGGCCGAACGCACCCGGGAGGAGGAGGCCAGGCGCCGCGTCGCCGAGGAACGGCTGCGGATCGCCCGTGACCTGCACGACCTGCTTGCCCACAGCATCACGCTCATCGGCGTGCAGACGTCCGTGGCGGCCCACGTCCTCACCGCCGACCCCGAGCGCCTCGACCGCAAAGCCGTCGCCCAGGCACTGGACGACATCGCGGGGACCTGCCGGACCGCCCGGGGGGAACTGCGTACGACGCTGGAGGTGCTGCGGGCGCATGACACGGTCGTGGGAGTGGGCGCGGATCCGGGAGCGGGGGCCGGTTCCATGTCCCGTTCTGTTTCCGGCTTCGAGGACATGCGGGGGCCGCTGCCCGGGATCGACGGACTGGCCGGTCTCGCGGAGACCGGCCGGGTGGCCGGGGCCAAGGTCGAACTGTCCGTCCGCGCGGACGGCATCCCGCCCTCCGTGGGCGCCGCCGCGTACCGGATCGTGCAGGAGGCGCTCACCAACGCCGTACGTCACGGTGGCCGAGAGGACCTCACCGTGCGGGTGGGGCTGTGGACCGCGGACGGCGCACTGCGGGTGAGTGTCAGGGACGACGGGACGGGCGGGGACGCCGGCTCGGGCCGCGGGGTGGGCCCGTCCGACGGCAGGCCGGGGTTCGGGCTCGTCGGAATGCGGGAGCGAGCCCGTACCGTGGGCGGCACACTGCACGCCGGTCCGGGGCCCGCTGGGGGCTTCGAGGTGACCGCCACACTGCCGCTGTCCCGGGAGGACGAGGTTCGATGACCATCCGCGTACTGCTGGCCGACGACCAGAACCTCGTACGGGCCTCCTTCGCGATGCTCGTTTCGTCTGCCGGGGACATGGAGGTCGTCGCCGAGGCGGGCACCGGGCGGGAGGCCGTGGCGCTGGCCCGGTCGGCGCGGGCCGATCTCATCGTGATGGACATCCGCATGCCCGACCTCGACGGGATCGAGGCGACCCGGCTCATCGCCGCCGACGAGGATCTCGCGGGGGTGAAGGTGCTCGTCCTGACGACGTACGAGACCGACGAGCACATCGTCGAGGCACTGCGGGCCGGGGCGTCCGGCTTCCTCGTGAAGGACATCAGGCCGGCCGAACTCCTCGACGCCATCCGGACGGTGGCCGCGGGGGAGTCCCTCCTCTCGCCCGGTCCCACCTCGCGGCTGATCGCCCGCTTTCTGCGCGCGCCGGACACCGCGACGACATCCGCGCTGGGCGGGCCGAGCGGGCTGTCCGAACGGGAACGGCAGGTGCTCGCGCTGGTCGCGCGCGGTCTCAACAACCCCGAGATCGCCGACGCGTTGGGACTCAGCCCGCTGACCGCGAAGACCCATGTCAGCCGGATCATGGGCAAGTTGGGGGCGCGGGACCGGGCACAGCTGGTGATCGTGGCGTACGAGTCGGGGCTTGTGATACCCGGGACTGCCTGAGTTCAGGCCGACCCCGGGCCGACTCCCGGCCGACTCCGGGCCGGGTTCGGGTTGCGTTCCGGGCGCGTGTTGTGCGGTCCCTCAACTCCCTGGGTTTGCACGGGCATGCTCTGTCCCTCGGTGCGCACAAGGGCCTGTGCGAGGTCGTGATCAACCTGTTGGCTTCAGGAGGTCGTCGATCCAGATCATCGAGGCGCGGAGGTGGAGGCCGGCGAGGTAGCTATCGGGCGTCTTGACGTATCGAGTAGCCATGCCCCGCCAGGCCTTCAACTTGTTGATCAGGCGCTCAACGGTGCTCCGCTCCTTGTAGAGACCGATGAACTCCCACCCTGCGTCCGCCAGTTGCACTCGCGCCACACAACAAGATCTACCGACCAGGCCCCGCCGCGAGAGCGAACCCCGCAGATGATCACGACTCGACACGCACCCTAGAAGACCGGCACGCCGTTCCTCGTCAACTTCCAGTCCACCGACGCGAAGTCCCTCGGATCCAGCACACCCTTCGCCGTCACCCACTCCGCGATCCGCGTCCGGATCTCCGTCGACTCCGACCACACCTCCTTCGCGGACGCCACAAACGGGAACGCACCCCCACCATTGGCACGGTAGTTGTTCACCGCCAGCACGAACTGCCGACCATCGTCCAGCGCGACACCCTCATAGGTGAGGTTCCTGATCCGCGACCCCGCAGCCTGGGCGATGTCGATCTCGTACGACAACCCCGACACATAGTCGTAGTTGTAATCCGGACGACCACCCGCGTTCGTCAACTTCTCCACATCGACCACCGCACCCGCAGCCGTCTGCACGAAATACTCCGCCGAATACTCCAGATACGCCCGGACCTGCGCCCCCGTCATCACCTTCGCGACCAGCGTGTTGTCGTACACATACAGACTCGACAGACCCCGGATCGTCACCTCACCCGCCGGAATCTCCGACGTCCGCGAAAACGGCGACGCCTGCGCGATCACCGGCAACGACGCATACTCCGTACCCGCCAGCGCCGCCCTGACCACGTCCTCCTGCACCCTCGTGATCAGATCGATGATCGGCGCGTCCTTGTAACGCGCCTCCACCGTCGTCAGCGTCTCCGTCGCCGTACCGACCACCTGATTCACATACGCCACCACGACGTCATGGTCAGCCTTCAGCAGCCGCGTGATCCTCGGATCATCGGCGACCGAATTCGCATGACGCACCGACGCCGCCACCGACTCGACCGACCAACGCCCCTTCGAGAACACCAAATCGACGTCGAACAACGACAACCGCTCCGCATACGCCAGCGGCTCCGACAGCACGACCTTCTTCCCCGTCACCTCGTTCGTCACCAGCAACTCAGGGATCTCCACATGCGCATGCCCGACCAGAATCGCGTCGATCCCCGGCACCTGCCGCGCCACCAGCGCCGCCGCATTCTCGACATACGGCACCTGGTCACCGTACGACGACGTACCCGACGACCCCGAATGCGCCGACACCACCACCACATCCGCACCCATCGACCGCAGCTTCGGCACCCACTTCGCCGCCTGCTCCTCCAACCCCGGGAACGTCAACTTCCCCTGCACATAAGCCTTGTCCCAGATCGCGATACCCGGATTCGTCAGACCCAGCACCGCCACCCTCACCGGCGGCGCCCCCGGCACACGGAACGTCTTCATGAAGTACGGCGGAAACGCCGGCCTCAACGTCCTCGCGTCCAGCGCATTCGCACCCAGCAACGGAAAATCGCACTGCTCCTCGAACTTCCGCAGCGTCTCGATCCCGTAATTGAACTCGTGATTACCCAACGCCACCGCGTCATACCCGATCGCGTTCATCGCCGCCGCCATCGGATGCACCGGACCACCCTCCGCGGTGATCGGATCGACCTTCGCGTAGTAATACGTCAGCGGAGTGCCCTGAATCGTGTCGCCCGCATCCAGCAGCAGCGTGTTGCCCCGGCCCTTCTCCTCACGGACCTGGTTCACCAGCGTCGAAATCCGCGCCAGACCCTGAGCGTTGCCCTGCGCGTCCGCGTACTCCGCGTCCTTGAAGTAGTCCCAGTTGAAGACGTGACCGTGCAGATCGGTCGTGCCCATCACCGTCAGCGAATACCTCTTCACAGGCCCGTGCCCCTTCTGTGTCTCCGCCGCCTGCGCCGCCGGAGCCGCCACCGCACCGGTCAACGCCACCCCCGCCCCGGTCACAGCGGACTTCTTCAGGAACTTCCGACGGTTCAACGGCATGTCTCGATCTCCTCCGAAAACAGTCAACGACGCGCGTAGATTCTGACCCGCGCACACCGGCCGCAACAGCCCCCGCAGGTTTCGATCTGATGACCGACCAAGACCACCAACACGCCGGAACCGACCTGCCACAGTGGAACCATGACCACCCCACCCACGGACGACCCCCAACCCGCCGTCCCCTACGGCACCCCCGACGCCCCCCGCATCGCCGTCCGCGGCGAAGCCCACCTCGAAGTCGACCCCGAAATCGCCCGCCTCCGCATCACCGTCGCCTCCCGCGGCAAAGACCGCCGCACCGCCCTAGACGACCTCACCCGCCGCAACACCACCGCACTCAACCTCATCAAGACCTACGGCGACGCAGTCGAACGACTCGAAACCGGCGCCTTCTCCATCACCCCCCAACTCAAAGAAGGCCGCGGCGAACGCGTCCACGCCTACCACGGCCGCGTCCACATCACCGCCGAACTCACCGACTTCACCGCCCTCGGCGAACTCACCACCCGCCTCGCCGACCTCGACCTCACCCGCGTCGACGGCCCCTGGTGGACCCTGCGCCCCGACTCACCCGCCCACCGCCAAGCCCGACAACAAGCCGTACGAGAAGCCGTACAACGAGCCAGGGAATACGCCGAAGCACTCGGCACCACCCTCGCCGCCCTCGTCGAACTCGCCGACCTCGGCGCCGAGACCACCCCACCGGCCTACCCCGCCGCACCCGGCAACCGCATGCGCCCCATGTTCGGCGGCGCCACCGAAGACACCCCCGCCGCCCCCCTCGACCTCGAACCCCAACGCCAACGCGTCCACGCCCAGGTCAACGCCCGATTCACCATGGCCCCACCCCAGCTGTGACCCCGAGAAGCAAGGGGCGCCGAAGAAAACGCAATCGCAAACAAATACGACCCCCGAATGCTCATCGGAGCACCCCCGCGCACAATTCGAGCTTTGTCAATAGTCCTTCACCCAAAGATTGTTGAGTCGTCACCCTCGACCAATTCTCTACCGACGAGTAGGTAATAGTCTCGAAACATGCGCCGAGCAAAAATCGTCTGCACACTGGGCCCCGCCACCGACTCGTACGACCAGCTCAAAGCACTGGTCGACGCCGGAATGGACGTCGCCCGCTTCAACCTCAGCCACGGCACCCACGCCGAACACGAGGAGCGCTACCACCGCGTACGCAAAGCCTCCGACGAAACCGGCCACAGCGTCGGCCTCCTCGCCGACCTCCAAGGCCCCAAGATCCGCCTCGGCCGCTTCACCGAAGGCCCCGTCATCCTCGAACGCGGCGACACCTTCACCATCACCGTCGAAACAGACGCCCAAGGAGACCGCCACAGCTGCGGCACCACCCACCAAGGCCTCGCCACCGACGTCACCCCCGGCGAACGCATCCTCGTCGACGACGGCAAAGTCTCCCTCGAAGTCACCTCCGTCGACGGCCCCCGCGTCCACACCACCGTCATCGAAGGCGGCGTGATCTCCGACCACAAAGGCCTCAACCTCCCCGGAGTCGCGGTCTCCGTCCCCGCACTCTCCGACAAGGACGAAGCCGACCTCCGCTGGGCACTGCGCATGGGCTTCGACGTCATCGCCCTCTCCTTCGTCCGCAGCGGCCGCGACATCGAAGACGTCCACCGCATCATGGACGAAGAGGGACGCAGGCTCCCCGTCATCGCCAAGGTGGAAAAACCGCAGGCCGTCGACGCCATCGACGCCATCGTCGACGCCTTCGACGGCATCATGGTCGCCCGAGGCGACCTCGGCGTGGAAATGCCCCTCGAACAGGTCCCCCTCGTCCAAAAGCGCGCGATCAAGCGCGCCAAGCGCAACGCCAAACCGGTCATCGTCGCCACCCAGATGCTCGACTCCATGATCGAGAACTCCCGCCCCACCAGGGCCGAGGCGAGCGACGTGGCCAACGCCGTCATCGACGGCACGGACGCCGTCATGCTGTCCGGCGAGACCAGCGTCGGCAAATACCCGGTCGAAACCGTCCGCACCATGGCCAAGATCGTCGAAGCGGCCGAGGAAGACCTCCTCGCCAAGGGCCTCCCACCCCTCACCGAAAACAACAAACCCCGCACCCAGGGCGGCGCGGTCGCCCGAGCGGCCGCCGAAATGGGCGACTTCCTCGGCGCCAAGTACCTCGTCGCCTTCACCCAGTCCGGCGACACGGTCCGCCGCCTGTCCCGCTACCGCTCCCCGATCCCGCTCCTCGCCTTCACCCCCGAGCCGGCGACCCGCTCCCAGCTCAGCCTGACCTGGGGCGTGGAGACCTTCCTCGGCCCCGGCGCCGACTCCACGGACGAGATGATCAACCAGATGGACGAGCTCCTGCTCAAGTACGGCCGCTGCGAGCAGGGCGACGTCGTGGTCATCACGGCCGGCTCCCCGCCCGGGGTGTCCGGCTCGACGAACCTGGTGCGGGTGCACCACATCGGGGTGGACGACAGGTAGGCCTCATGGCGGGTCAGTGCTTGGGGCCTACGTGGGTGTCCATGAGGGCGACTGAGGCTTTGCGGGCGACGGAGATGTTGTACGGATTGCCATGCCGGGTGCAGCGCGTCCACTCGATGCCGAGCTTGTCGAGTGTGTCCGTGTAAAGCTGCCGGATATCGTCCGACACGTTGGTGAAGAAGTACCGGGTGTATTCGTAGCGCTTGCGTTCGCCGCTGACGAGATGAGTCGTCCAGTTGGTGATGCGGCAGCCGTCCGAGTGGATGAGGCCCCGGATGAATTCCCAGGGGTGGGCGTCGACGATGCCCTGTTGCCAGGGTTCGAGGGCGATGAGTCGCTCGTGCTTCTTGCCGGGGCCGTGCTGAGGAAACATGCAGGTCCAGTGCTTCGTGTACGACTTCACCTCGATACAGCCCGGCTTGTAGCGCTGCCTGACGCTGGGAAGCGGCATCACCTTGCGCATGGCGTCCTCGGCGGCAGCAATGAGTCCCGTCTGGGTAGCGTTGCAGAAAACGGACAGGTGGTGCTGTTTGGGCTTCGAGATGATGTGACCATCGCCGAGATATAGGCCCAGCAGGTAGGCGTACGCGACTTCGTCGAACGAGCGCCCCGTGCATCGAGGGCAGTCCGTCGGGTGCTCGTACTTTTCGCCGCGAGCTCGGCGGTCCTCGCTGCGCCACCAACCCACCGTCCCCCGAGCAACATTTAAATGCTCCGCCACGATGCGATTGGGGACGCCCTGACGCATGAGTGCGACAGCTTGAGCGCGGATCGAAGGGCTGTGCTGGTCCATGCGGCCACTGTGTGTGACTGGGCGCTTCGACACGCAGCAAAAAGCGGAGGTTCACGAGAACGTGAGCCTCCGCTTAGAGGTGCCGGGTGCGGGAGTCGAACCCGCACGTCCTTTCGGACAGATGTGTTTGAGACATCAGCGTCTGCCATTCCGCCAACCCGGCTGGCCAACCCTCGAGGAGTGTACCGGGTGACCCAGGTGGGCTGCAGCTAGGTAGGCTCTTGTCAGCAGTACCCCGCCCTGAACGAGGAGCCCCCGTGACCGCCCCCGAGTCGCCCCAGCCCGTAGACGCGCCCGACGACGACAAGTCGCACGTGCCTCCGCTGACGACCCGTGTCGTCATCGCCGAGGACGAGGCCCTGATCCGGCTCGATCTCAAGGAGATGCTGGAGGAAGAGGGCTACAGCGTCGTCGGCGAGGCCGGTGACGGTGAGCAGGCCGTCGAGCTCGCCCGTGAGCACAAGCCGGACCTGGTGATCCTGGACGTGAAGATGCCGAAGCTGGACGGCATCTCGGCGGCCGAGAAGATCGCCGAGGAGCGGATCGCCCCGGTGCTGATGCTGACCGCGTTCTCGCAGCGTGACCTGGTCGAGCGGGCGAGGGACGCCGGTGCGATGGCGTATCTGGTGAAGCCGTTCAGCAAGAGTGATGTCGTTCCGGCGATCGAGATGGCCGTCTCGCGGTTCACGGAGCTGCGGGAGCTGGAGAACGAGGTCGCGGATCTTTCGCAGCGGCTGGAGACGCGGAAGCTGGTGGACCGGGCGAAGTCGATTCTGCAGACGGAGTACGGGCTGACGGAGCCGGCGGCGTTCCGGTGGATTCAGAAGACGTCGATGGACCGTCGGATGTCGATGCAGCAGGTGGCCGAGGCGGTCATCCAGGACGCGGACGAGAAGAAGAACGGCAAGGGCTGACACGCCTGGCCACCGGGCCGTAGCTACACCTCTGCATACGACGAGGCCCGCGCTCCCTCCCCGGGGGCGCGGGCCTCGTCGTACGGCGGGGGCGTGCTCAGTCCTCGCCGAGGTATGCCTTGCGTACGGATTCGTCGTGGAGCAGGTCCTGTCCGGTGCCGGAGAGGACGATGTTGCCGATCTCCATGACGTGGCCCTGGTCGGCGAGTGAGAGGGCCGCCTGGGCGTTCTGTTCGACCAGGAGGATGGTCGTGCCCTGGGACTTGAGTTCGCTGATCGTTGCCATGATTTTCTGCATCATGATCGGCGAGAGGCCCATGGAGGGTTCGTCGAGCATGAGCAGCTTGGGCTGGGACATGAGTGCGCGGCCCATGGCGAGCATCTGCTGCTCGCCGCCGGAGAGGGTGCCTGCGGCCTGTTTCCTGCGTTCTCCGAGGATGGGGAAGAGGTCGTAGGCGCGCTGGATGTCCTTTTCGATGCCTTCTTTGTCCTTGCGGAGGAAGGCGCCGAGCTGGAGGTTCTCGGTGATCGTCAGGCGCGGGAAGATGTGCCGGCCTTCGGGGGAGTGGGCGAGGCCCAGGGAGACGATCTTGTGGGCGGGGATGCTTTTGAGGGGTTTTCCGTCGAAGACGATGCGGCCGCTGGTGGGCTTGAGGAGCCCGGAGAGGGTGCGCAGGGTGGTGGTCTTGCCGGCGCCGTTGGTGCCGATGAGGGTGACGATCTGGCCGGCTTCGACGCTGAAGGAGATGCCCTTGACGGCTTCGATCTTGCCGTAGGCGACCTTGAGGTCCTCGACCTCCAGCAGTGCGGTCACTGGGCTTTTCCTTCCGTGCTGGTGGTGCTCTGCGCTCCGGAGGCCTCGGCGGCTTCGACTTCGGCGAGTTCGTCGGCGCCGGGGGCGCCTTCGAAGGGGGTGCCGAGGTAGGCGGCGACGACGCGTTCGTCGCCCTGGACGACTTCCGAGGTTCCTTCGACGAGTTTCTCGCCTTGGACGAGGCAGGCGACGCGGTCGCACAGGTTGAAGATGAAGCGCATGTCGTGCTCGATGACGAGGACGGCGATGCCTTGGTCGCGGATGGCGAAGACCAGTTCTTCGGTGGCGCGGGTTTCTTGGGGGTTCATGCCGGCGGTGGGTTCGTCGAGGAGGAGGAGGCCCGGTTCGCTGGCGAGTGCCCGGGCGATTTCCAGCTTGCGCTGTTCGCCGTAGGGCAGGTTGCGGGAGAGGTGGTCGGCCTTGTGGGCGAGGCCGATGAACTCGAGGAGTTCCATGGCGCGCTGGTGGGAGGCGGCTTCGGCCTTGCGGAAGCCGGGGCCGCGCAGGAGTGCGGACCAGAGGCCTTCCTTGGTCCTGGTGTGGCGGCCGACGAGGACGTTTTCCAGGACGGTCATGTTGGCGAAGAGCCGGATGTTCTGGAAGGTGCGTGCGATGCCGGCGCTGGTGACGAGGTGGGGTTTGGGCGGGAGCACGGTGCCTTTGTAGGAGACGGTTCCTTCTGTGGGCACGTACAGGCCGGTGAGGCAGTTGAAGAAGGTGGTCTTGCCGGCTCCGTTGGGGCCGATGAGGCCGACGATTTCGCCGCTGTTGACGGTGAGGTCGACGTTGCGTACGGCGGTGAGGCCGCCGAAGCGCATGGTGACGCCGCTGGCTTCGAGGACGGGGCTGGGTGCGGTGGTGGTGGTCATGTGGGTCACGCCCCTGCCTTGGTGACGCCGACGGTGGTGTCGGGAAGGCCTTGTGCGGGGATGTCGATCTGGTCGGTCTCGTGGAATTCGAGTTGGCGGCGCCGGTTGGCGATGATGCCTTCGGGCCGGAAGCGCATGAGGAGCACGAGGGCGATGCCGAAGGCGAAGAGTTGGTACTCCTTGAGGAAGCCGAGCTTTTCGGGGAGGAGGTAGAGCAGTGTGGCGCCGAGGATGGGGCCGTTGACGGTGCCCATGCCGCCGAGTACGACTGCGGCGAGGAGGAAGGCCGAGTTGGGTGGTACGGAGCCGGCGAACTGGTACGGGGCGGGGTTGACGCTGTAGCCGACGTGGGCGCTGACGGTGCCGGCGAGGCCGGCGAGGGAGGCGCCGAGTGCGAAGGCGATGAGTTTGACGCGGAAGCCGTTGATGCCCATGGCGGTGGCGGCGGTCTCGTCTTCGCGGATGGCGATCCAGGAGCGGCCGATGCGTGAGTCCGCGGCTCGGTTGAAGACGAGGACGACGATTCCGGTGATGATCAGCATCAGCAGGAAGTAGTTCGCGAAGCGGCCGATGGTGATGGATCCGATGTCGTGGGGGGTCCCGAGGTTGAAGCCGAAGAGGTTCATGTCGGGGATCATCGAGATGCCGTTGGGGCCGTTGGTGATGTTCGGTCCGGAGGAGCCGTCGAGGTTGTTGACGGTGATGCGGAAGATTTCTCCGAAGCCGAGGGTGACGATGGCGAGGTAGTCGCCGCGCAGTCGCAGGGTGGGGGCGCCGATGAGGACGCCGAAGACGAGCGATGCGGCCATGCCGGTGAGCATGGCGGCCCAGAACGGGAACTGGACGCCGGAGAACCGGGAGAATTCGGAGCCGGAGACGAGGGCGGCGGCGTAGGCGCCGACGCCGAGGAAGGCGACGTATCCGAGGTCGAGGAGTCCGGTGAGGCCGACGACGATGTTGAGGCCGAGGGCGACGGTACCGACGACGAGGATGTTCACGCCGAGGTTGGCGTTGTGTTCGTTGTTCTCGACGAAGGGGAAGAGCGCTGCGGCGAGGAACGCCATGGTGGTGGCGAAACCTTTGTGCCGGGCGTTGAGTGTGGAGAAGCGGTCGAAGAGGCCGGCGGTGAAGAGTGCCCAGGCGCCGAGGATGACGAGCAGCAGGTAGCCGAGGAAGGTCTCGCTGGCGTCGGGGTCGACGCCGATGCCGTAGGCGAAGGCGATCAGGGCGAAGGCGGTGGCGGCGGTGATGATGAGGCGTTCGGCCCAGCCGGGGAGTCGGCCTGCGGTGGGGATGTTGTCGGGTTTGCTGACCCAGGCTTTGGCGGTGTCGCCGGGGCTGGGGAGTGCGAGGGCGCCGAGGAGGGCGACGAGGGAGGCGACGGCGGCGATGTAGGCGCCGGGGTCGAGGTTGACGAGGCCGCCGAGGTCGACGGTGATGGCGATGGCGCTGAACCAGCTGACGGCGAAGGCGGAGGCGGCCGCGAGGACGACGGGTGCGGTGGCGGTCGCGGGGTTGAGCCAGTGCAGGCCGCGTATGTTCCAGCGGGTGAGCGCGTAGAGGAGGGTGAGTGCGCCGGCTACGAGGTCGAGGATCTGGAGTCCGGCGGGGGAGCCGTAGTAGGTGAGGTCTCCGGGGAACTCGGAGGTCCAGGTCCAGGACATGAAGGTGCTGGCGATGGTGCCGATGGCGCCGAGGGCGATGAGGGCGCGGGCGGCGCTGTGGGGCAGGGCGATGAGGCCGCGCGGGGCGTTGGCGGTGGTGGTCATGGTGCTCACGCCCTGTCCGCGACGCGTTCGCCGACGAGGCCTTGTGGTCTGAACAGCAGGACGAGGATGAGGAGGACGAAGGCCCATACGGAGGCCCAGCCGCCGCCGCCGAGTTGCTGCATGCCGGGGATGCCGTCGATGTAGGAGGTGGCCATGGTTTCGGCGAGGCCGAGGACCAGGCCGCCGATCATGGCGCCGTAGATGTTGCCGATGCCGCCGAGCACGGCCGCGGTGAATGCCTTGAGGCCCATCTGGAAGCCCATGTCGTACTTGATCTGTCCGTAGCGCAGGCCGTATGCGACGGCGGCGACGGCGGCGAAGAAGCCGCCGATGGCGAACGCGATCACGATGATGCGGTTGGTGTCGATGCCCATGAGCTGGGCGGTGTCCGGGTCTTGGGCGGTGGCCTGCATGGCGCGGCCGGTGCGGGAGAGTCGGACGAAGATGGCGAGGGCGGCCATGCAGACGGGGGCGGCGATGATGACGAAGACGGAGCCGCTCTGGATGCTGATGGAGCCGAGGTGCCAGGGGCCGAAGTCCAGCTGGGGGAAGTTGCGGTCCGTTTTGGCGTCCGGGTACCAGTTGAAGACGGCCTGCTGGAGTGCGAGGGAGAGGCCGATGGCGGTGATGAGTGGTGCGAGGCGTGGTGCGCCGCGCAGTGGTCGGTAGGCGAAGCGTTCGGCCCCGACGGCGATGAGGATGGAGACGAGTCCGCCTCCGATGAGCATCGCCGGGAGGGCTATCCACATGGATGTGCCGTTGGGCAGGACGTAGAGGTAGACCGTGAGCGCGCCGAAGCCGCCGGTCATGAAGATCTCGCCATGGGCGAAGTTGATGAGCTGGACGATGCCGTACACCATCGTGTAGCCGATGGCGATCAGCCCGTACATCGAGCCGAGGAACAGCCCGTTGGCCAGCTGCTGCGGCAGAGTGTTCACCGCATGGCCTCCATGTGGGTTTGGAGTGGGAGCACAGGACGTGGAGCGGGCCGCGCGGTGACGGGTGGTCTGGCCGCGCGGCCCGGGGGTGGTTCTAGCGGCGGTTCCGGCTGGGAATGATCAGCCGTTGAAAGTGCCGCTCTTGACGGCCTTCCACTTGCCGCCGGTGACCTGGTAGACGGTCAGCTGCTTGTTGGTGGTGTCGCCGTACTCGTCGAAGGAGACGGGGCCGGCGATGCCCTGGAAGTTCGACTTCTGGACTTCGGCGACGATCTGGGCGCGGGCGTCGTCGGGGACCTTGCCGTCCTTCACGACATTGCCGATGGCCTTGATGATGGCGGTGGCGGCGTCGTAGGAGTAGCCGCCGTAGGTGCCGTAGTCGCCCTTGAGGCCGGCTGCCTTGTACTTCTTGATGAAGTCCTGGGCGGAGGGGAGGGAGTCGACGGGGGCGCCGACGGAGGTGACGAGGTCGCCCTCGGAGGTCTTGCCGGCGGTCTGGATGTAGGTCTCGGAGAACATGCCGTCGCCGCCGAAGAGCGGGATCTTGGCGCCGCCGTCCTTGAGCTGCTTGGTCAGCTTCTCCGACTCGTCGTACTGGCCGCCGTAGTAGACCAGGTCCGCCTTGGAGTTCTTGATCTTGGTGACGAGGGCCGAGAAGTCCGTGTCGCCGGTGTTGACGTGGTCCTCACCGGCGACCTTGCCGCCCGACTTGGTGAAGCCGGCCTTGAAGAGCTTGGCCAGGCCCGCGCCGTATGTCTGCTTGTCGTCGACGATGAAGACGTTCTTCTTCTTCAGCGTCTTGGACGCGTAGTCGGCCGCGAAGCCGCCCTGCATGGCGTCGGTGGTGGCGGTGCGGAAGTAGGTCTTGAACGGGCGGGACTTCGTGGTCTGCCAGTTCTTGCCCTGGGTGAGCTCGGGCGCGGTGTTGGAGGGCGAGATCTCGACCAGGTTGGCGGTGGCGAAGACCTGCTGCATCTGGGTGGCGACACCGGAGTTGAGCGGGCCGACGACGCCGAGCACCTTGTCGTTGTTCACGAACTGGGTGGCGTTCTGCTGGCCGCTGGCGGGGATCGCCTTGTCGTCGAGCGCCTGGACCTTGAAGGTCACGCCGGGTACGAGGTTTTTCTTGTTGGCGTCGTCGACGGCGATCTGGACGCCACCCTGGATGCCGAGGCCGGTGGCGGAGTTCTGACCGGTCAGCGGCGCGTCGACGCCAATGATGATCTCGGTCTTGCTGTCGCTGTCCCCACCCTTGTCGTCGTCGCGCGAACCGCAGGCGGTCAGCGTGAGAGCTCCCGTGGTGAGCACGGAGGTGAGTATGACCAAAGAACGGTGTCGCAAGGTGAATCCTCTCCCTGGCGCCAGCAGCCCAGTTGGGTCGCTGTGTGACTCGCCGGGCCGTACTGGGTGATACCAAGCCGTGCTGCGGACGCGCCCGGCGGCGCGGTGACTGGGCGTGACTCTAAACCTGTCTGACCGGTGGCGGCATCGCTGTGGGCTGGCTTGTGACGTTCTTGTTATGACGTGGTGGTTTTGAACTTCGACGGAAATCGTTCTTGGCCGGTTTGGTGGGAATTCCTCTTGGTCCACATATTGAGAATCCGCACTTCCGGTTGTATGTGGGTGAGGGTCATGACGGGACTGTGGCGCAGCCCGTCGTGGGAGGGCGGGAAGATTGCGGGAGTGCGTGCCGTCGAGGATGAAACTGTGGTGCTGTATTGCGTACATGTTACGCAGCGTTACGTCAACGCAGGCAGAGTGACGTTGAGGGGCGGCCGTAATCGGTCGGTTACGGATATCCGCAGGGTGATTGTGGAGGGCGTCGGCGTCTCGCCGACGGCGGCTCCGGTGGAAGCCGCGCCCGCCGCGAGGGTGGTTCTGCGCGTGCGGGGCGGCGGTGCGCTCCGGCGGTCGGACGGGTGGGGCGAGTCGGTGCGCGTGGCGTCGGGGCTCGGTCCGGTGCGGTCCGGTGAGTATGGGTGTTGTCGCCGCCGGGTCTCGTCCCGGTCGGATCGGCCGGTCAGCGGGTGGCGCGCAGGCGTTCTCCGTCTCCCGGGTTGACGTCGCGCAGGAGGCAGGTGAGCCGCGCGGTGCACACCCGTCGGTCCTCCTCGTCGCTGATGACGATCTCGTACGTCGCCGTGGTCCGCCCCCGGTGCACCGGTGTGGCCACGCCGGTCACCAGGCCCGAGCGCGCTCCGCGGTGATGGGTGCAGTTCAGGTCGACGCCGACCGCGAGTTTCGAGCTTCCCGCGTGCAGCATCGCGCCCACGGACCCGAGGGTCTCGGCGAGCACCGCGGAGGCGCCGCCGTGCAGCAGCCCGTACGGCTGGGTGTTCCCCTCGACCGGCATCGTCCCGACGACCCGCTCCGGGGATGCCTCCGTGATCTGGACGCCCATCCGGGTGCCGAGGTGTCCTGCGGAGAACAGGGCCTGCAGGTCCACGCCGAGGGCGGCGTACTCGTCGATGACCTGCTGCGGGAACTTCACGTGCTGCTGCTCACCCATGGGGCCCGGCTCCGTTCGTCATGCGACCTGGTGGCTGAGCAAACGCTCAGTCGGTCGCCGATTGTTCCAGACGTACGACGACGGACTTGCTGGCCGGGGTGTTACTGGTGTCCGCCGTGGCGTCCAGCGGCACGAGGACGTTGGTCTCGGGGTAGTAGGCGGCGGCACATCCGCGCGCGGTGGGGTAATGCACGACCCGGAAGCCGGGAGCCCGCCGCTCCACGCCGTCCCGCCACTCGCTCACGAGGTCGACGTACGCCCCGTCGGCCACCCCGAGCAACCGCGCGTCCTCGGGGTTGACCAGCACCACCCGGCGCCCGTTCCGGATCCCGCGGTAACGGTCGTCGAGGCCGTAGATCGTGGTGTTGTACTGGTCGTGCGAGCGCAGCGTCTGCAGCAGCAGCCGGCCCTCGGGCAGCTTCGGGTACTCGACCGGCGCGGCGGTGAAGTTGGCCTTGCCGGTGGCGGTCGGGAAGCGGCGCTCGTCGCGGGGGGCGTGCGGGAGGGCGAAGCCGTCAGGGTGCGCGACGCGCGCGTTGAAGTCCTCGAAGCCGGGGATCACGCGGGCGATGCGGTCACGGATCGTGGCGTAGTCCTTCTCGAACTCCTCCCACGGCACCTTGCTGTCCTCGCCGAGCACCCGGCGGGCCATCCGGCACACGATCGCCGGTTCGGACAGCAGGTGCGCGCTCGCGGGCTCCAGGCGGCCGCGGGAGGCGTGCACCATGCCCATGGAGTCCTCGACGGTCACGAACTGCTCGCCACTGCCTTGGAGATCGCGTTCGGTGCGGCCGAGGGTCGGCAGGATCAGGGCACGTGCTCCTGTGACGGCGTGCGAGCGGTTGAGCTTGGTCGACACGTGCACGGTCAGCCGGGCCCGGCGCATGGCGGCCTCGGTGACCTCGGTGTCGGGGGAGGCGGAGACGAAGTTGCCGCCCATGGCGAAGAACACCTTCGCGTCGCCGTCGCGCAGGGCGCGGATGGCCCGTACGACGTCGTAGCCGTGCTCGCGGGGCGGCGCGAAGCCGAACTCCTTCTCCAGGGCGTCCAGGAAGGCCGGGGCGGGGCGTTCGAAGATGCCCATCGTGCGGTCGCCCTGCACGTTCGAGTGGCCGCGCACCGGGCAGACGCCCGCGCCGGGGCGGCCGATGTTGCCGCGCAGGAGAAGGAAGTTGACGACCTCGCGGATGGTGGGCACGGAGTGCTTGTGCTGGGTGAGGCCCATCGCCCAGCAGACGATGGTGCGCCGCGAGGCGAGGACCATGCCGAGGGCGTCCTCGATCTCCTTCTGGGACAGGCCGGTGGCGGTGAGCGTCTCGTCCCAGTCGGCCGCGCGGGCGGCGGCCGCGAACTCGTCGTAGCCGTGGGTGTGTTCGTTCACGAACTCCTCGTCGACCGCGCCCTCGGTCTCGAGGATCAGCTTGTTGAGGAGGCGGAAGAGAGCCTGGTCGCCGCCGATGCGGATCTGCAGGAACAGGTCGGTGAGCGCGGCGCCCGCGGTGAGTCCCTTGGCGGTCTGCGGGTTCTTGAAGCGCTCCAGGCCCGCCTCGGGCAGCGGGTTCACGCTGATGATCTTCGCGCCGTCGGCCTTGGCCTTCTCCAGTGCGGAGAGCATGCGCGGATGGTTGGTGCCGGGGTTCTGGCCGGCGACGATGATCAGGTCGGCCTTGTAGAGGTCCTCCAGCAGGACGCTGCCCTTGCCGATGCCGATCGTCTCGGACAGGGCCGAGCCGGACGACTCGTGGCACATGTTGGAGCAGTCCGGCAGGTTGTTGGTGCCGAGTTCACGAGCGAACAGCTGGTAGAGGAACGCGGCCTCGTTGCTGGTGCGTCCCGACGTGTAGAAGAGGGCCTCGTCGGGCGAGGACAGGGCGTGGATCTCCTCGGCGATGATGTCGAACACGCGCTCCCAGGTCACCGGCTCGTAGTGCTCGCCCCCCTCGGGGAGGTACACGGGGTGGGTGAGCCGGCCCTGCTGGCCCAGCCAGTAGCCGCTGCGGGTGGCGAGGTCGGCCACGGAGTGCGCGGCGAAGAACTCGGGGGTGACCCGGCGCAGGGTGGCCTCCTCGGCGACCGCCTTCGCGCCGTTCTCACAGAACTCCGCCGCGTGCCGGTGCTCCGGTTCGGGCCAGGCGCAGCCGGGGCAGTCGAAGCCGTCTTTCTGGTTCACCCGCAGCAGGGTCAGCGCGGTGCGCTTCACGCCCATCTGCTGCTGTGCGATGCGCAGGCTGTGCCCGACGGCCGGGATCCCCGCCGCCGCGTGCTTCGGCTCGGCGACCTGAGGTGCGTCCTGGACCGGGTCGGCCTTGGGCGGCTTCGTTGCCATCGCGCGCTCTCCTTCGCTGACGCGTGCGCACTGCTGCGCCGACACGTGTGCACTACCTCTCCGATCCTCGCACGCGCCGGTGACAACGATCGTGGCCGGGCCGGGCCGGGGCGGGGCGGGGCGGGGC
>NZ_JOEV01000074.1 GCF_000721105.1 Streptomyces cellulosae | reverse complement strand
CCCACATACACCTTGTCGGTCATGGCTCCGGAAGGTAGCAGCTAGCCGCATCAGCACTCACAGCAGCAACTAACGGCACTTTCGCAACAGGCCCTAACCGGGTCACCGCAGCGGCCGCGAACTCATCCGAGCCATCTGCTCGGCGTACTCACGTCACTCCACCGCCACCACCCGCCTCGACCACCGGTTCGGCCGCCGCACCGCCGCACCGCCGCACCGCCGCACCGCCGCACCGCCGTCCCGCCGTCCCGCCACGGGGCGGGCGTTCCCGAACGGCTCCCGGTGGGGGTACTGCGGCGGCCGTGCTGTCCCTGGCCGTGAAACGCGTCGGCGCCGACCGAACTCCTGACGCACGGCGCGCACAGCGGCGTGACGGCTGCCTGCCGCGGACGCCCGACACCGGGTCGGCCGGCAGCACGACCCGCACCATGGGGTCGCCCCCGCAAGGCGCGAAGCTGCCGGAGCCCTGCCGGCGAAGTCACCGCCGCGGCCGATCAGTTGGCCGTCGACGCGCGGTCACGCACCCCGCTCGTCCGGCGTGCGGAGGGGAGGTATCGAGGGCACCTCGATCGCGTTGTCGATGTCCTCGGCGCTCATCCTGAACTGCTCGGGATAAGCGGTGCGGCTGGTGCGGCGGGCGGGTTCGGTGGTGCGCCAGGTGTACAGGCACCGGTGGCACTGCAGGACGTCCCAGACGCCGGGCACGGGCGACGTGGCGAGCGTGCCCACGGTTTCGCAGGTGCAGCGGGGGCAGATGATGCCATCGGTCATGGCGAAGCTCCTTGCGAGGGTGCGGGGGGATCAGATGCGGTCGGCGAGGAGTCGCTGGAGCCTGACCGTCCATTCCCTGGTCTCGTGGAGATCCTTGGCCGGGGTGGAGAAGTTGCCCCGGGTGTCGGGGGCGACCGGGGTAGTGGCGTCGATGATCATCTTGCTGGTGACGCCGGCCGGTTGTGCGGCCGGGGCGAGTTCGACGACCGAGAGGTTGGGCAGGACGAGGACGTCCTCGCGCGGGTTGACCTTCGCGGACATCGCCCACATGACCTGCGGAAGGTCGAAGGGGTCGACGTCCTCATCGACGAGGATCACCTGGCTGACATAGCCGAGGCCGTGCGGCGTGGTCATGGCGCGCATGCCCACGGCCTTGGCGAACCCGCCGTACCGCTTGGCCGTGGAGATGACCACCAGCAGTCCATGGGTGTACATGGCGTTGACGGCCTGAACCTCCGGGAACTCGGCACGCAGCTGCTTGAGCAGCGGTACGCAGGTGTTGGGGCCCACCAGGTAGTCGACTTCGGTCCACGGCATGCCGAGGTAGAGGGACTCGAAGACCGGGTTCGTGCGATACGAGATCCGTTCGACACGGATGACGGGCATACGCCGGCCGCCCGAGTAGTGGCCGGTGAACTCACCGAAGGGGCCTTCGATCTGCCGCTTGCGGGACTCGACCACGCCTTCGATGACGACCTCGCTGCCCCAGGGCACGTCGAACCCCGTCAACGGCGCGGTGGCGATGGGGGCCGGCGCACCGCGCAGCGCACCGGCCATCTCGTACTCGCTCTGGTCGTACGCCATCGGCATGCCGGCCACGATCGCCATCACCGGGTCGTTGCCGAGGGTGATGGCGATGGGCAGGTCCTCGCCGCGCTCCTCCGCCGCGCGCAGATGCAGTGCGACGTCGTGCACGGGGACCGGCTGGAACGCCAGGCGGTTCGTGCCGATGACCTCGATGCGGTACGTGCCGACGTTCTGCTTGCCGAAGTCGTCGGGGGCGTCGGGGTCGCGGGAGACGACGGAGGCCTTGTCGAGGTAGAAGCCGCCGTCACCGTCGTTGAGGCGGAAGAGCGGCAGCACGGAGAAGAGGTCGACGTCCTCGCCCTCCTGTGTGTTCTCGCGCCACGGGGCGTCCTCGCGACGCTCGGGCGGTACGGGAAACGCGTCCCAGCGGGCGGCGAAGACCTCGACCTGCTCCTTGACCGGGGTGTTCTTGGGCAGACCGAGGGCGAGGGCGTGGTTGGCCCAGGAACCGTGCACGTTGAGCGCTATCCGGGCGTCGGTGAAGCCCGTGACGTTGTCGAAGTAGAGGGCGGGGGCGCCCTCGCCGATACGTCCGGCCGCGTTGGCGGCCGCGGCCAGGTCCGGTTCGGGCAGGACCTCGTCCGTGATGTGCAGGAGTTGGCCCTCCTTGTCGAGGGCGACGAGGAAATCGCGCAGGTCGTCGTAGGCCATGTTGAACTCCTTCGGGGCGACGGGACGACGGGGTGCCGAGCGGCTCGGACATCGGCATCCGGGTCGGCCGGGACGGCGGTGCCGGCGACGGTGGGGTGCCTGGCGTCGGCAAGGGACAGAGCGTCAGGCGGCTGTGGGGCGCCCGGCCGCGCGGGCCGCGCGCATGCCCTCCCAGCGCCTGGCCGCGGGTGCCGGCAGGTCGAACTGGTCGAGGACGCGCGAGGTGATGTGGTCGACGATGTCGTCCACACCGGCGGGGTGGTTGTAGAAGGCAGGCATGGGCGGCACCATCCGCACCCCGAGCCGGGCGAGAGCGAGCATGTTCTCCAGGTGGATCTCGCTCAGGGGTGTCTCCCGCGGCACGAGGACCAGCCTGCGGTGCTCCTTGAGGACCACGTCGGCCGCGCGGGCCACGAGCCCCTCCGCGTATCCGGCGCGGATACCGGCCAGCGTCTTCATGGAGCAGGGCACGACGACCATGCCGTCAGTACGGAACGAGCCCGAGGAGATGCTGGCGCCCTGGTCGTCGGGGCTGTGCGAGACATCGGCGAGGGCGTTCACGTCGGCCACCGAGAGACCTGTCTCCAGTTCGATGGTGCTGCGAGCCCACCGGGACAGGACGAGATGGGTCTCCACGTCCGGCAGTTCGCGCAGGTGCTCCAGGAGCCGCACCCCGATGATGGCACCGGTCGCCCCTGTCATCCCCACGATCAGCCGCACCGTCCTACTCCTCACACCTCGATGACCTGAGTCTTCGCCGTCTTGCTCGGCTCCTTCCACGCTAGGAGGCGAATCGGGGACGACGACGGTACGCTCGGGACTCGCGATGGGCAAAAACGGACACCATGAGGTCAAGGACCTGCCGTACACGGCGACCGTCGGCGCGCCCGCAGGTGTCGAGGTGGTGGAACTCTCGGGCCTCGCCGCTCGCGCCCTGCGCCACGGCAACGACCCGTACGCCCCGCTGCGCCCGGCCTTCCACCAGCTGATCGCCGTCCGTGAGCGGTCGCTGCGGCTCGCGGTGGACTTCGTCGAGCACGAACTGCCCCCCGGCTCCTGGCTGTGGATCCGGCCCGGGCAGGTACAGCGGTTCGGCCCCGACATCCGCGAGGCGGACGGGGCGATCGTGGTGTTCCAGTCCGGTTTCCTGCCGCCGGCGACGGTGGCGGCGGCAGCCATGGACCCACCGTTCCAGCAGCGGCCGCTGCTGCCGACGGGCGAGGACGCGGAAGCCCTGCGGCACGCGCTGGAGCATCTGGCTTTCGAGTTCGGGGCGATGGCCTCTCTGCCGCTCGCCTCGCACGTCGAGGTGCTGCGGCACCTGGTGTCCGTGCTGGTCCTGCGATTGGCACGGGTGCTGGGCGGACAGCCGCACGAAGGCACGGCGGGTGAGGTGTTCCGGCGCCTGTACGAGGCGGTGGAGCGCGACCACGCGGTGACCCGGCGGGTGGAGGACTACGCGGGCTCGCTCGGCTACAGCGCCCGCACACTGACCCGCGCGACCCGCGCGGCTACGGGGATGAGCGCGAAACAGTACATCGACGAGCGGGTTCTGCTGGAGGCCAAACGTCTGCTGCAGCACAGCCGCCTGCCCGCCAAGACGGTCGCCGACCGGCTGGGGTTCGCGGACCCCAGCGACTTCGGCAAGTTCTTCCGCCTGCGGACCCGAATGACGCCGGGTGCATTCCGCGCCCGAACTCTGGGCCGTCCCGCATCGTGAACAACCTGCGGGCCCGGCAAGCAAGTGATCCTCGGAGCCCGCGCGTTGCCGGCGGGGTGCCGGTCGCGGCCTACGTACAGCGGGACCCGGCGCAGAGCTTCGGGCAGCGGTCTTCTCCAGGGTGGCAATGTCGAGGTCCGCTCGCGTCGTCGAGCTGAGTAGCGGCGGGCAGGACGGCGACCCCCTCGGATCACGTACCAGCGCGATGCCGCTTCGATCCCCTCGCGCCGGGCCGATCTCATCCTCAGCGCCCACCACATCGCGCCCGCACCGGTACCGGTCGG
Source organism: Streptomyces cellulosae (assembly GCF_000721105.1). Taxonomy (GTDB): domain Bacteria; phylum Actinomycetota; class Actinomycetes; order Streptomycetales; family Streptomycetaceae; genus Streptomyces; species Streptomyces cellulosae_A. Next base: position 18,028 of record NZ_JOEV01000074.1, on the reverse strand, counting down.
CCGTCGCGGCAGCCATGGTGTGCCCGAGAGCGCTGGTGGGTGGCGAGTGAGCGGCAGTGCGCCGGATGATGGGGAAGTTTTTGCCTGTGGCTGGTTCCTGATGGCAGGCCCCCGGCAGGACGGGGCCGCCTGGGTTTCGCGTATGCAAAGTGCGGCTGAAACTGTCGGGTGTCGGGGGCATGCGGGTTACAGCCGTGTTGACCGGCTCCGCAGCGCGACGCACCCTCGTCAGGTAGATGTCAAATACAACTGGTTTGTCGTGGCGTCGGCCCCGAAGGTGGAAAACTGCAGGTAGGGGAGCGTTGCCCGGGCGGACTGAAGTAGGAGGTAACACATGTGCGGCATCACCGGCTGGGTCTCCTTCGACCGCGACCTGCGCGCCGAGGCCGTCACATTGGATGCAATGACCGAGACGATGGCCTGCCGCGGCCCCGACGACCGCGGCACCTGGGTCCAGGGACCGGCCGCCCTCGGGCACCGCAGGCTGGCGATCATCGACCTGCCGGGCGGCTCCCAGCCGATGACCGCCGACACGCCGAACGGGACCGTCGCCCTCGTCTACTCGGGCGAGGCCTACAACTTCACCGAGCTGCGCCGTGAACTGACCGACCGCGGCCACCGCTTCGCCACCGACTCCGACACCGAGGTCGTCCTGCGCGGCTACCTCGAATGGGGCGAGCAGGTCGCCGACCGCCTCAACGGCATGTACGCCTTCGCGGTCTGGGACCAACGCCAGGACAAGCTGGTGATGATCCGCGACCGTATGGGGATCAAGCCCTTCTACTACTTCCGTACGCCCGACGGCGTCCTCTTCGGCTCCGAGCCCAAGGCGATCCTGGCCAACCCGCTGGCTCCCGCCCGGGTCGGCCTGAACGGCCTGCGCGAACTGTTCACGATGATCAAGACACCCGGACACGCCGTCTGGGAAGGCATGAACGAGGTCGAGCCGGGGACCGTCGTGACCGTCGACCGCTCGGGTCTGCGCCGGCGGGCCTACTGGCAGCTGGAGACCCGGCCGCACACCGACGACCGCGACACCACCGTCGCCACCGTCCGCTCCCTCCTCGACGACATCGTGCGCCGTCAGCTCGTCGCCGACGTGCCTCGCTGCATGCTGCTCTCCGGCGGCCTGGACTCCTCCGCCATGACCGCGCTGGCCGCCCGACAACTGGGCCGGCACGGCGAAAAGGTGCGCAGTTTCGCCGTGGACTTCGTCGGGCAGAGCGACCACTTCATCGCCGACGAGCTGCGGGGTACGCCCGACACTCCGTACGTCCACGACGTGGCGCGCAGGGCGGGGACCGAGCACCAGGACATCGTGCTGGACTCACGGGCATTGGCGGACCCCGACATCCGCGCCAAGGTGATCCGCGCCCGCGACCTGCCCGCCGGCCTGGGAGACATGGACGCCTCGCTCTACCTGCTGTTCCGGGCCATCCGCGACCAGTCCACCGTCGCCCTCTCGGGCGAGTCCGCCGACGAGGTCTTCGGCGGTTACCTTCAGTTCTTCGACGAGGAGGCCCGCCGTGGCGGCACCTTCCCCTGGCTGGTGAGCCTCGGCCGGCACTTCGGGGAGGACGCCGAGGTCCTGCGCCCGGAACTGCTCGACGCCATGAACCTGGAGGCCTATGTCGCCGACGGCTATGCAGGCGCTGTCGCGGGCATCCGTCGTCTCGACGGGGAGAGCGACTTCGAGTTCCGCATGCGGACGATCTGCCACCTCCATCTGACCCGGTTCGTGCGCATCCTGCTCGACCGAAAGGACCGCGCGAGCATGGCTGTCGGCCTGGAGGTGAGGGTGCCGTTCTGCGACCACCGCCTCGTCGAGTACGTCTACAACACGCCCTGGGCGCTGAAGTCGTTCGACGGCCGGGAAAAGAGCCTGCTGCGCGAGGCGACGGCTGACGTACTCCCGCAGTCCGTGTACGACCGGGTGAAGAGCCCCTATCCCTCCACGCAGGACCCCAAGTACGGGGCCGCGCTCCAGGACCAGGCCAAGGACCTCCTCTCCCGCTCCGGCCACCCGGTGTTCGAACTCGTCGACCGCGAACGCCTCCGTCGCGCCGCCGACCGCGACGTACCGGTGAACACGCAGGCGGAACGGCGTGGTCTGGAACGCGCGCTCGACCTGGCACTGTGGATGGACCTCTACAAGCCGGACATCACGCTGGACTGAGAAGCCGTCCCTCGGAAGGAACTGGCACCGGTCCGGAGCGCAGCGTAGGAGTCAGGGGCGTTGTGCTTGAGCCAGCCGGTGATGCGCCGTCATGCATCGGGCGACCTCCCGTACGGTGACCGCGGCGGTGACAGGGTCGCCAGGCTGGTCTCGATCCTGAGATCGCCGCCCAAGCGGCGGCGCACGTCGGAGGCAGCCAGGCCACCTTCGTGCATCAGCGGCGAACGGGCGGGTGGGACCTCTGGACATCACCTCGTCCGGTCCGTCGACGCCTTCGATACGCGCCCGAGCGATCAGCGGTCTCGGAAATGTCGATGAGAACTGACAACGAGAAATGACAACGGCCGGTGCAACGTGGCCGCGAGGACTGGAGCGGTCGTATGTGTTTCCGACGACGGTGTGTGAATGGGTGCCTCGCCCCGGATACTGGGGGCATGGGATTCGCCGTCTTCATGACCCTGCCCGGATTGGTCATCGTGCTGACCGCCGTGGCCTTCGCTGATCAGCTGCTTCTGCGCGCAGGGCGAGCCGGGCTGCTTCCCTGGCGGAACAGCGCCAGACAGGGACAGATCTCGGCAACCGGCTTCGAGCAGCTTCATGCGAGCTTCTCGCCGGGCAAGCAGAGCGAACTGAAGGAGCGCCAGTCGGCGCTCCTTCTGAGGGACGACGAGGAGGACGGAGCACCGCCGAACCGGACCATGGTGGATCTGGAGGGCGGAACAGCGGTCGTCCGGATGCCTCCCGCTGGTCGATAGGGCGGCTCTGTTCACGGGAACGGGCAGGACTTCTACGTCGGTTCGGGATGCGGTCGCGATCGCAACTGGCCCGGATGTCACGGGCCTGGACAGCACCTGGGCCTGCCGGGGCGTTCCCCGTTGACCAAGAGTTTTCCCGTAGCTGCTGGTCACAATGAGCCGGTGGTGCCGACCGACGTCAGCCGAAGAGGAGGGCGACGTCCTTCTGGATGCAGAGCTGCAGGACGGCCACGAGCTGGCGGGCGTCGTCGAGATGCCGTTGGAGGAGCGAGTCGATGCTTCTCTCGTGAGGTTGATCGGCGATCTCCTGCAGGCGGGGCAGGATCGCGGCGCACTGGACCGGCGTGAGGTCGGGGCCGTCATCGTCGGGATGGTTGAGGAGTGGTGCCAGGGTGGTGGAGACGTCGTTCCAGGGGCGCTGGCCACCAAAGCCGTCCATCTCGTTCAGTTCGAACCCCTCGGTCTGCGCCAGCCACCGCCGGAACCCTCCGAAGCCGGTGTAGGACCAGGACACGTCCGGACTCGTCGCGGAGAAGTCGAAGACACCTCATGCATGCGCCCTCAGGAATGGCCGCGCTGAATCGTGCGCACCGGCAAGGAGTGCACTGCATGCGTGCCCATTCGGACAAGGATCGAGCCCTCTCGCTGACGCGTCGCCCCACTCGCCGTCCCGCGTCTCGGTTACCGGGGTGGATCGGTGTCGTAGTCGTGCCGGGCCTGCTCGACCTTGTCCAGGTTGCCGGCAGACCACTCGGCGAGGTGCGCGAAGAGCGGGGCCAGGCTGCGGCCCAGCTCGCTGATCTCGTACTCGACTCGAGGAGGGACCTCAGGGTGGTACGTACGCACGACCATGCCGTCGCGTTCCAACTGGCGCAGCCGCTGGGTCAGTACCTTTGGTGTGATCGTGCCGATCCGTCGTTGCAGCTCCACGAACCGTTGCCGGCCATGCATGTTGAGAGTCCACAGGATTGGCGTGGTCCACCGGCTGAACACGATGTCCACGACCGCACTGGTCGGACAGGCGAGTTCCGGGTCGGTCGTAGTCTCTGCCACCAGGTCAGGTTGGTCGGCCATGCACACTCCTTGGGATAGTCACTTTCCCGTAGGTACCTACTATATCGGCGGTGTTAGCGTCCCCGTGTCGCCCGGAGAGCAGCTCTCCGCGGCGGTCCCGCCCGCTCGGGCGGCGACAACCATGCTGAATGACAGGGGAGTTGTTCATGTTCGTAGTGACGGGTGCGACCGGTAACGTCGGCCGATCGCTCGTGCAGGTTCTCGCGGCAGCCGGTGTGCGGGTGACCGCGACGTCCCGGGGAATCTCGGACGCGGACGTGCCGGAGAGCGTCCACTGCGCGCAGGCGGACCTGGTCGATCCTGAGAGCCTTCGGCCTGTTTTCGAAGGAGCCGACGCGCTGTTCCTGCAGAGCGGTGGCGCCGGCGCGCACCTGCTGAGTCCACAGGACATCCTCGACGTCGCCAAGGCCGGCGGCGTCGGGCGGGTCGTCCTGCTGTCCTCCCAGGGAGTCGCGACCCGACCGCATTCGGCCTCTCACGGGGATCTCGGACGGTCCATCGAGGACGCCGTTCAGCAGTCAGGCATGGATTGGACGATCCTGCGGCCCGGAGGCTTCAACTCCAATGCGTACGCCTGGGCCGAGTCGGTCCGCGGCAGAAGGACCGTCGCCGCGCCGTTCGCTGACATCGGCCTGCCGACCATCGACCCGGACGACATCGCCGAGGTCGCCGCCGTAGCCCTGCGGGAGGACGGCCACGCCGGACAGATATACGAGCTGACCGGGCCCGCCCTCAGCACGCCCCGTCAGCGTGTCGAGGCGCTTGCCAACGTACTCGGCGAACCCCTCCGGTTCATCGAGCAGACCCGTGACGAGGCCCACGCGCAGATGCTGCGGTTCATGCCCGAGCCCGTCGTCGAGACCACGCTGTCCATCCTCGGTGAGCCGACCCCCGCCGAGCAGCGCATCAGCGCCGACGTCGAACGGCTCCTCGGACGCGCGCCCCGCACCTTCGCCGACTGGGCCCTACGCCACATCGCCGCCTTCCGATAGGCCCTGCGTCTCGGGCCAAGGCATTCCTGGACAATCCCTCACGCCTCACCGCCGACCGCACCCAGACGGCCCCAACACCCCGCCAGATGTCGGCGGGCGAAGCGGAGTTCGCGCGGAACAAGGCCAGGATCCAGGGCGGTGAGACGTTCCGCTTCCGCAACCCCTCGGACCTGGTGGCGCGGAGGTCCGGTGTCCAGCCGCCGGCCGTCGGCCGCCCGCCGATCCCGTCGGTAGCGTCGGCAGCGTTGGACGGCGCTGCCTCAGTCCCCCCGCTCGTCGAGCGCCTCCGGTTCCAGCGCGCCGTGCCTTCCGGGATTCGGTCCGCCTCGATGCGGCCAGGAGAAGACCGTCGACCGTGACCGGCCGGGCCGCCGCGCCGTATGCGTCCTGCCACCGCACGGGTCCGTTCGGAGTCCTGATCACGTGGCTGGAAAAGGATTGGACCGGGTGATGCCCGGGCTTGTAGTTTGCAGTTGACCGCGACACCACCCAAGGAGGTGAGACCCATGAACGCTATCGACGTGGGTGCTCCCCCTTCCCGTCACGGCCGGCGACTGATGTAGGTGTCGCCGGGAGCGCCTCGCCAACAAGGCACTCCCGAAGGGCAATACCTATGGAATCTCCGCAGTTCACCGCCGAGCCGTCGTCGAAGGACACGGTCGAGCGTGACTTCACCACGGGCGACGTCCCCAGCCTCCGGTCGTCGGCCTCCGGCGCCGATCGAGCGCCCCTCATGTTCGACGTGATCATTGCCGGGTGCGGGCCGACCGGTGCGATGCTGGCCGCCGAACTGCGGCTGCACGGTGTGCGGGTACTCGTTCTGGAGAAGGAAACCGAGCCCGTGTCGTTCGTCCGCATCGTCGGTCTGCACATTCGCAGTCTCGAGTTGATGGCCATGCGCGGACTGCTGGATCGCATTCGCGAACACGGAAGACAGCGTCCGGCCGGCGGCTTCTTCGCCGCCATCAACAAACCCGCGCCCCAGGGCCTGGATTCCGCGCACGCCTATCTGCTGGGCATCCCGCAACCGGTCATTGTTCACCTGCTCGAAGAGCATGCGATCCAACTGGGTGCGCAGGTCCGGCGCGGTTGTGTGGTGGCCGATTTCGAGCAGGACGACGAGGGGGTGACCGTCGAACTGGCTGATGGCGAACAGCTGCGTTCGCGCTATCTCGTCGGCTGCGACGGCGGGCGCAGTACCGTGCGCAAACTGCTCGGCGTCGGCTTCCCCGGCGAGCCCTCGCGGACTGACACGCTGATGGGCGAGATGGAACTGGGGGTGCCGCCGGAGGAGATCGCCGCCAAGGTGACGGAAATCCGCGAGACCCATCAGCGATTGATGATCAGGCCCTTCGGGCAAGGGGTCTACAGCGTGGTAGTCCCCGTCGCGGGAGTCACCGATCGCGCGGAACCGCCCACTCTCGAGGATTTCAAACAGCAGCTGTGCACCATCGCAGGAACCGATTTCGGCGTGCACTCCCCGCGCTGGTTGTCCCGCTTCGGGGATGCCACGCGGCTGGCCGAACGCTATCGGGTCGGGCGGGTGCTGCTGGCCGGCGATGCGGCACACATCCATCCACCCACCGGCGGACAGGGCCTCAACCTGGGCGTTCAGGACGCAGTCAACCTCGGCTGGAAACTGGCCGCACACATCCGCGGCTGGGCGCCACGAACACTGCTGGACACCTACCAGGCCGAACGCCAACCGGTCGCCGAGGACGTGCTGGACAACACCCGCGCCCAGATGGAACTGCACTCCACCGAACCGGGCCCGCAGGCCGTGCGCCGGCTGCTCACCGAGCTGATGGACTTCGACGAGGTGAACCGCTATCTGATCGAGAAGATCACCGCGATCGGCATCCGCTACGACTTCGGCGAAGGCCCCGACCTGCTCGGCCGCCGCCTGCGTGACATCGACGTGAAACAGGGCCACCTCTACGATCTGCTGCATCGCGGCCGCGGCCTGCTGCTGGACCGCACCGAACGCCTGACCGTCGGCGGCTGGTCAGACCGGGTCGATTACCTCGCGGATCCCACTGCGGTACTGGATGTTCCGTGCGTCCTGCTACGTCCCGACGGTCACGTCGCCTGGATCGGCGACGATCAGCAGGACCTGGACGACCACCTGGCCCGCTGGTTCGGCAAGCCCGCCAACTGACGTCGGCTGAGCAACCGAAAACTCTCCCGGAGAAGGATCGAACAGTCAGTCGGTGATTGACCATCGGAAGGCTGGAGGCAGCATCGGCCGGGGTGCTCCGGCGCCGGGGTTTGTCTGCCTCCAGCAGTCGAGCTCGCCAGAGGCACGAGTCGGCCAGGCAGGTTGGGGCTCGGGTCAGATCGCGGTTCGCGGCCCGCGCGGCATCGAGTCAGGCCTGCGGCACGCGTTCCGCCGAAGCAGGAGGATGGCCCTCGAGCACGATCGTGCTCGAGGGCCATCCTCCTGCCCGCAAAGGCCGTACGGCATGGGCCGGTGCCCGGCTGGGCTCAGTGCTTGGCCACGAAGACATGCGAGGCGGTCTGCGTGGGGGGTTCTGCGGCCTGGCCGCCGCTGCCGATCTTCGGTCAGTTCCAGGTGCCGGTCGCTTGCGACGTGCAGCAGGCCGTCGCGCTCCATGCGGGCGGCGGCCTGGCTGGCGGTGGGGCAGCTCTGGTGTATGCGCTCGGCGATGCGGGCGCGCATGGGGGCCACGCCTTCCTCCTCGAGCTCCAGGATGGTGCGGAGATACGTCTCGGTGGCGTCGATGAGTCTGGACATGCGGTGTGTCGGGCGGGGGTTTCGGCGGTGGCGGTCAGGACCGCGCGGCCGAGGATGTGGCCGGCCATGGTGAAGCCGAGGACGGCCGGAGTGGCGTCGGCCGGGACGCCGATGGACTCGACGTCGAGGGCGTGCATCACGACGAACGAAGTAGCGGTGCGGGCCGTGCCCGGCCGGCGGAGCGGCGCCGATGAAGCGGGCCGCGCGGGCATCGCCCGGCAGCTGGAAGGCGCCCTCGGGCAGGCCCGAGCCAGTGTCGTCGCCGACGCCCCCGGGAAGCTCGGTGACGGTGGCAGGCTCCGGTCTGGACGAAGCTGCACCGCCTCACCTCGACGAGTTGGGCCCGCGCGGAGATGTGGACTGTCGCTCTGCGCGATCGACTCGGTGAACATGCTGGCCCTCCAAGCGTTTCGGCGCGGTGTGGCCAAGTCGAAGGGCGATGCGACGCCGTCCCGTTCGTCCATCCGCCCGCTGCGGAGAAATCCAAGTCGTTGTCTACCGAGTCGGGGCGGAATTACTGCCTCCGTGGTGCAGTCGAGCAGTGGTCTGGTGGGAGAGAATCCGGAACAGCACCCGCGAGCGTCGGCGACTCAGCGGACGACTCGGCACAGGCGACGACACCCAGGCCGGGACGCGGCGGCCCTCTCGTCTGACAGATGCCGCGGTCGCGCTATTGCTGGCGGCCGGCGATGCGGCGGCTCTGGCGGGGGTGGCCCTGTGGATGTTCCTGGTCGGGATGTCGCACTCGGAGCCATCGGGAGACCCGTCCATGAGGACTGGGCATGTGACGTTCCTTCAGCTGGCCATGACCTGGATCGTCCCCGGTGCACTCGCCGTGTCGTCCTACGTTCACGCACGGCTGCGTATGCCGATCACCAGCGTCGTTCAAGGACTGTTCTTCGTCATCGGCACAGCGCTGGCCATCGGACAGACGAACATGCTCCTGTCCCTCGCATGAGTGGGAGATGCCGACACCTGTCTTCAGGGACAGGTGTGAACGTCCGCGTTGTTCGGCCGTGTCGTGGGTCTTGTGACGTCACCTGCCTGGTCTGGGCATCTATCGACCGACGGCGAGTTGCCCAGGAGGCGGGGTGGTGCGGTGGCTGAGCGGACCGAACGTGGGATGCCGGAGTTTCCACAGTTCAGCTTGCGAGTGCTCGGGGGCGACGACTTCGCGGTACGCAAGGGGACTCGTACGCCACGATCCTGGTGGACTCTTAAGGACGGCGCCCGGTCGATGTGCTGTCGGGCCAGGCCGGGCAGGGAGGCCGGCCGGCTGCCTGCGCCGCCATCCGGAAGTCGAGGGGACCACGTTCAAAGAGGGCTCCGGCGTCGATGAGGGTCACGCCCGTTCGCGGTCCGCCAAGCGCAGGCCGGCACGTTGATCAGCCGTGAATGGTGTTGAGGACGGAGGCGAGCTTTTCGGGCGCACTGATCATTGCCATGTGACCGGTGTCGAGATCGATGACGTCGGGCCGAAGCAGCGCAATGGACCGCTGCTGGAGTTCCTCGACGTAGCATCGGTCCCGCGTGAGGTGCACGTACGTCCGGGGAATCTCGCGTCTGTAGCCGCTCAGGTCCACGGTCTCGCTCAGCAGGGCGGCAGAATCGTCGGCAAGCCGGTCCAGGGTGGACGTGGTGGCCGCCTCGTCCATGTCGTTGCACAGCATGGCGGCGGCGCCCTCGCGGGTCTGGTGGTAGACGCCGTCGGTGATGGACTGCTCCACCAGATGCCGCACTTCGGGATCGATCTGGTCGAGCACCCGGGTTCTGTCCGTCGGCACCACGGCCGACACGAGGACGACGTGGCGGATCCGGTCGGGTATGAGGTCCAGGACGCGCGGTATCGTGACTCCCGCGAAGGAGTGACCGACGAGTACAACGTCCCGCAGGTCCTTTGCCTCTACGTCCTCCCGGACCGCGTCGGCGCAGTCCGCGAGCGTGACCTTGCCCAGGTCGACTTCGGCCCTGCTCCCGCGCCCCGGAAGGTCGACCGCCAATGCTTCCGCACCGAGGTGGGGGACCAGCTCGTCCCAGCAGTTCGCACCGAAGCTTGCACCGTGGATGAGAACAAACGCCATGGTTGACCTCCTCGTCAACGACTTTAGCTGAACCTTAAGTGAATTCAGTTCTATTGAGGAGGCTTGCGGCGGAGCAAATGAGAGACGAGGCGTGGATCGGTTGGTGTTGGGGATGCCACCAAGGGCTCGGAGGGCTCGGAGGGCTCGGAGGGCTCTGAGGGCCCGCCCACGAGGAAGTGCTCGCGTGCGGGCTCCAAGTCCCCGGAGGGCAGGCGGCCGTGGAGGGAGGGTCGCGGCAGCACCTCACTGATCTTCGGAACTTGCGGCACCACGGCGGCAAAAGCGCCGAGGCGCTCTTCGGATCCTGAGAGTTACTGGTCGCCGGTGAGGGGCGGGCCCCGCGCCGGGCGGTGATCGGGCGCGTGGGTAGGTTGGTGGGCACCGACCAAGGAGATGCCCCGTGCCCGGCCGCCCCAGCATTTTGTTCGTGACCGATCTCGCCTACCAGGCCCGGGGGCGGCGCTACTGCGACGAGGACATCTTCCTGTCGTCGCGGCTGCGGAACGACTTTGATATCGCGTTGTGCCACCCGTTGGACGCCGCCGCTCTCATGGACGCCTTCGACGGCGTCGTGGTCCGCAACAGCGGCCCCGTGCTGCACTACCAGAAGGAGTACGACGCCTTCCGGGACCAGGCCGCGGCGCGCGGTACCCGGGTCTACAACCCGCTGTCCGGCCGGGCAGACATGGCCGGCAAACAGTACCTGCTGGACCTGACGGCAGCCGGATACCCGGTCATTCCCACCATCGACCGGCCAAAGGACCTCGGTGCGCTGCCCGAGACTGACCAGTACGTGGTCAAGCCGAAGGCAGGGGCGGACTCCATCGGCCTCGACTTCGTCTCCCGGGACCAGTTGGACGGCCTCACCTTCGGCGACATTCTGGTCCAGCCCCGCATCGACTTCCGCTATGAGGTGTCGTTCTACTACGTCGACGACACCGTCCAGTACGCGCTCCACGCACCCGACCCCGACCGTCGCTGGGTCCTTGAGTCCTATCGGCCTACGGAAGCCGATCTCGGTTTCGCCCGCCGCTTCATCGACTGGAACACCCTCGATCACGGTATCCAGCGCGTGGACGCCTGCCGTACCCAGAAGGGCGACCTCCTCCTGGTCGAGTTGGAAGACCTCAACCCCTACCTGTCCCTGGACCATGTCGACGACCCGACCCGTGACACCTTCGTCGCCAGCATGACGACCTCCCTCCACCGGTTCCTGGGCAACTCACCCCGGACCTGACCGGCACGCCCCGGTCACCTCACTGACGAACGACAGGTGTGCAGGCGGTGATGACGTCAGAACAAGCCGACATCACATCAACGGCCACCACCTCGACTGCGAGGACACCGACCGCGTCCACGTACGGTTCGCGACTCGTCAAGCCGACCCGAGCCATGGCCCGCCGGTGACGCGACAGCCGACGGCCATCGTGACGTCCACTGTGTCCGGTCAGTCGTGCCGCGTACTTTCTGATCGGTCAGACGTCAGTAGTGGCGTAGCAGCCTTCTTGCTCTCTGTAGTTCTCCGGAGAGGTATCGGAAGTCTGTCGGTGCCAACCGTGATCTGTCGGGGGTTCGTCGGTGGAGGTTGGGACCTTGGTCGGGTTGGTGCTCACCGTGAGCACGCTGCCCGAGAGCACAAGGAGCCTGTCATCGTGTCTTCCGCATCCCAGAGCCGAGCGTGGGACGTTCACCGGCTGCCGTCTGCCGAGGGCAGGATCTTCCTGGTCACCGGGGGTAATGCCGGAATCGGCTACTTTGTCGCGGAGCAGCTCGCCGCCACCGGCGCCGTTGTCGTACTCGGCAGCCGGAACGCCGCGAAGGCCGACGCCGCCATGGCCTCGATCCGCTCGCGCGTCCCTGGCGCGCATGTGCGGCATCTTCAACTGGACCTCGCCGACCTGTCGTCCCTGAAGACCGCCGTGGACATGCTGGATCTCGATCACCTTGACGCGGTGGTGTACAACGCCGGGGTCGCTCTCGACGACCCGCCGCGTCGAGAGACCGGGGACGGCCACGAGCTGATGTTCGGTACCAACCACCTCGGCCATTTCGCCCTCACCCAGTGGCTGGCCCCCCTGCTGGCTGCGGCGTCGGCGGGTCGCGTCGTCACGGTCGGAAGCTTTGCGGCGCGGTCCGAGCGCCTGGACCTGGGCGACCTGCAGTCGGTCCAGGACTACCGGGCCAAGCGCACCTATGGCCGATCGAAGCTGGCGCAGATGTGCTTCGGTTTTGAACTCGATCGCCGCCTGCGTGCCGCGGACAGCCCGGTTCTCAGCGTGGTGGCCCACCCCGGTGGCGCACTGGACTCCCTCACCCCGTCCCGCCCGCCGGTAGGCGTGACAACCCCCGGCGAGCGGCTGCGTGCCTTGCCCGCCGGTCTCTTGGTACAGGGCAAGGACGCCGGAGCATGGCCCGTCGTCCGTGCCGTCCTCGACTCGGAGGTGCAGGGAGGGCAGCTGTGGGGGCCGAGGGTCTTCGGTCTGCGTGGCATACCGCGGCGTGAGCCCGTCCCCTCCCATATGGCCGACCCGGCCGTCGCCGCTCGCCTGTGGGCCGTGAGCGCTGAGCTGGTCGGCACGGATCCGCACCTCGGCTTCCGGTAGGCGCGGAGCCGCGCCCAGGGCGGCTGTCCGGTAGTCAACTGCGATGTTCGGTCCGGCCGATCGGGTTCAGTCCACGACCAGTTATCTGCAGGAGGTCGTTGATCCAGATCATGGAGGCCGTTGGGACGTCCGCCCCGTCCGCCCCGGCTGCCTTTCTTCTTTCGATTGGCGGCAACTGGTCCTTCTTCTCCGGGATGGCTGCCTTGATGTTGCGGTTCCGCAGGTAAGAGAGGTGAGCGCGGGACGAGAGGCCTTGTCCGCGACGGCAGCGTCAGGCACGGCCCGGGGACCATGCCCCAAGCAGTGGCCGGCGAGAGGATCGGGCGCCCGGGTGTCCTCGCGCGCGTCGACGGGGCTGTCTTCTGCGGTTTGTCGGCATCCGGTCCCCTCGCACAGGCTTGAGAAGGCCGGCTGCTCAGCCGCTCAGCATCAGAGAAAAGGCACCAGCTCATCAGGTCATGCGCGCCTTGTACGACTCCGGATAGCGCTGGCTGAACCTCACGGCCCACACGAGCAGGACGATGGGAACGACCCAGTTGAACCAGTCGTCCTGGGACGGGAAGCGGATGGCCAGCCAGGTCGAGACCGTCATCAGGGCGAAGGCCATGCCCCACACGGCCGTCAGCACCGTGTTGATGTGCGTGAAGACCGGCGAGTTCCACACTTCGCGAGGGGTCGACTCCCGGGCGTACTGCGCGGTGAACGGGTCGACGAACAGCGATCCGAGCGCTACGACGGCCACCAGACCGTTCGAGATGACCTGGGCGTACGTCTCCACCCACAGGACCTGCCCGCGGTCCAGGGCCAGCCCGAGAACCGACAGAACGCCGAAAAACACGATGCCGGTCACGTCGAGGATTCGGAGTTTGCCGTGCAGCAGATCCTGCCCGGACAGCGCGATCGAGGCGATCAGCGCGGCGAGGGCCGCGTACTCCCAGGTACTGGGACTGGCGACCACTCCGAAGATGATCCACGGGGCGAACGAGAGGAAGACGCCGCCTGCGCTGACGGGTTTCCTGGCCGGTGCGTCCGGCGCCGTCTGCTGAGGCATGAGGGTCCCTCCCGTCATCGTGCGGCCACCGCCGCTCCGGAGGGCCGGTGCCCGCGCATCTCCGACCATCTCGGAGGCGATTGGACGCCGTACGGGTTGGGGAACCCACTCGGTTCTCCGGCCTGCGGCAGGGTGATGCGGTCGAGTAGCCCCTCCAGGTGCAGTCTGGCCAGCCTGCACCTGGTCTGCTCGCTGCGCACCTCGGGGGCGATCATCCGGTGCATCCGCTCGGTGGCGGCCACCGGTACTGCGTCAGCACGCCCAGCGTCAGTCGGTCCCGGCTGCCCGTGTCCGCACCATCATCATCACGGATCTGAGCGAAAACACCTTTCGGCGGGTGGATCGGGGCGGGGTTCCGCCGCCCGTTCACGTGGACGGCCATGGCGGTCCTCGTCCGGTGGCGGCGTGCGGCGATCGGCGCGCCGAAGGGTGTGCTGCCTGAGAACCGGGATCCGGCTGTCCGGGGCCCGCTCCTCAGATGACGGGAAGTCCGTAAGCCCGGTCGAAGTGCTGGGCCACGAGGTGTCCGGCCCCGTCGCAGGAGAGCTGCCAGTCGTTGACGCCGGTCTCGCGGCCGTCGGTGAAGTTCCACAGCAGACGGCCGGAGGCCGCGTCGATCGCGTAGAAGCCATTCTTGTTCTCGAAGGCGGGCACGTGGACGGCGTGCGCCCCCACCACGATCGGATGGTCGATGTTGAGGCGGGGGGTCTCGCAGAACCAGCGACGGGCGCCGGTCGCCGCGTTGAAGGCGTAGACGCCGTAGGGATCGGTGCCCGTGGCGTAGACCGTGTTGCCGCCTGCCCCGAGGGAGGCGAACATGCCGCGTTCCGCCTTCGCCTTCCAGCGGAGCTTTCCGGTGGCGAGGTCCAGGGCGATGAACTCGGAGCCGATGGCGAAGACGGTTTTGCCGAGCACCGCGAGACCCGGCCGCAGGTCGTAGCCGACCGGGTGCCGCCAGCGCAAGCCACCGCCCTCGCGGGTGCTGCGGACTGTGACATTGCGCAGCCCGTCGGCGTAGACGAAGTAGCCGGAAGTGATGACGGGCTTGAGGGGAACGCCGACGTCTTCGGGGTCGATCGGTATGACGACGGCCTGCCGGGCCCTGAGGTCGACGCCGAAGACCGCGCTGGTGGAGGTCGCGACGCCCTGCTCGTCTGACTGGCGTTCCAGCCTGGCGCCGAGGACGGAGACGACATAGCCGTCGTATCCACCGAGGAGTTGATCGAACTGGAAGTCCCGGCCGAAGCCGAGGGTGAACTTCTCGGTGCCGCCGGCCAGGTCGACGCCGATCAGAGTCGCACCGGTGCCGAGGGCGACCGCGGCGTCGTTGGCCAGCAGGACGGGACTGGGCGAGAGGCTGATGCCCTGGTAGACCCATTCGGGCTGGGATCCGTTCCTCAGGTCGAGGCAGATCATGTTGCCCGGGCGGCTCTTCAGCAGAGCCGTCCCGCCGTTGAAGACGGCCGGGGTCTGGAGCAGCGGGCCGCCGCGGTAGACCCAGGTCGGCTCGGGGGCGGGGCCGGGCCGATGCGCCGGCTGCCCGCCGGTCCTCCCTCGGACGACGAGGGCGGTGCCCCCGACGACGGCCGCGCCCGCGGTCACGGCGAGGAGGGTGCGCCGGCCGAGACGGGAGGTTTCGGGGGCACGGCGGTGCGCGGGTGCGGCGGAACGTTCCGCCGCCGGTGCAGCCGGTTGCACCGGTTCCACCGGTTCCGCGGGTTGGGCCACGGTCGTCGGGGGTCTCCGCTCCGGCGGCGCGGCGGTGGGCGGCGCTCCACCGGTGGCTACGGCTCCACCGGCGGCGCGGTGGTCGGCGTCCCCGGCCGGGAGGACGCGGTCCGGGTCCGCCGCGCCGTCTCCGCCGTCGGCCCCGTGCGACGACGGCCCCACCGGCGTCCTGCCCGATCCGTTTCTGCCGGGGACGGTGAGTGCCTCAGCGGCGGCTGCTCCGGCCGCGGGCCGTGCGGGCGTCAGGGTCCGTGCGAGACGGTCGAGGTCCGTCGCGGCCGCCCGGCGGTCGTCGACCATGGCGGCCAGCCGCGCGGGCAGCCAGCCCTCCGTCAGCACCTGTTCGGCACCGCCGGGCGCGCAGGCCGCGGAGAGCCGGTCGGGGCTGATACGAAGGGCAGGGTCCTTGGCGTGACAGAGGCTGATGATTTTGTGCAGTGGCTCGGGCACCAGGGTCAGATCGGCCGAACCGTGGACCACCTGGTAGAGCAGGGCGGCCGCGGCGGACCCGGTGAACGGCGCGTGTCCCGACGCGGCGAACGCGAGCACCGAGCCGAGACAGAAGACGTCTCCCTCCGGTCCCACCGGAGCGCCGGTGGCTTGTTCGGGACAGACATAGTCGAGTGAGCCGAACAGGCCGCCTGAGCCGGTGAGCTGGTAGCCGTCCCGTGCCCGGACGATGCCGAAGTCGATGACGCGCGGACCGTCCACGGCGAGCAGCACGTTGGACGGCTTGAGGTCCCGGTGCACCAGCCCCTCGGCGTGCACCGCGATCAGCGCCTCGGCGATGCCCGCGCCCAGCGCGAGGACCGTTTCCACCGGCAGCGGCCCGTGCGCGGCGACCGCCTCGGCCAGGGTGGGACCGGGTACGTAGGCGGTCGCGAACCATGGCGTCTTGTCGTCCGGCGCGGCGTCCACCACGGACGCCGTGTAAATGCCGCCGACTGCCGCCGCGGCTGCCACCTCGCGCCGGAAGCGGATCCGGAAGTTCTTGTCCTCGGCCATCTCGGGACGGATGACCTTGACCGCGACGGTGCGGCCGGCCGGCGAGGCGGCCAGATAGACCCGGCCCATGCCGCCTGCTCCGAGGCGGGCCACCGGACGGTAGGGCCCTAGCTTCTCGGGATCTTCTGGGTGCAGTGGTTGCATGCCCTCGGCCGCCTGTTCTCAGTGGTACGGGCGGGAGTCCCGCCCACACCGCGGGGGAAGGCCCTGTGGGGGGTCTGACAGCAGACTAGAGGCTGAAACGGCCCTTGAGAGTGTTTGCCGGCAACCGTTGCCGCTCCCCGGGACGACCGCGTTCCGCTCTACTCGTGCCCAGGCACGTCTACTTGACGTCGTGTCAGAGGTCGGGTGACACGTGCGCGTCCTGCGAGAACAGTGCGCCAGGAGCAACAGACGGGGAACAAGTGCAGGATGAAACCACCGGCTTGGCGAAAAACCTCCGATGTGCGGAAGGTCACCCCGCACTCTCATCCTCATCGGCGATCACGGCGATCACGGCGATCACGGCGATCAGGGCGATCACGGCGATCACGGCGGGCCCACTGCGGCGTTCCCGGCCATCGCCTGCCCAACGGCACCAGCCGACGGCGCCCTTACTGATCGTTTCAAATGAGCTCGGTCCACCTCGGCTCGTCGTGCGGTGTCGACGGTCGGGCAGTTCCCGGGGGATGTGGTCGCGTAATGTCCCAAGTACCCGTTTTGCGGGGCCTGTCCGTCGAGCACCCTCGCGGCGGGCGCGGCTTCCGCCGGAGCCGCCGTCGGCGAGACGCCGACGCGACTTCGTGAAAACACCGGGCCGGTGAGGCAGCGCCGTCCCCGCAACGCCCTCGGAGCGACGCTCCGGGGGCTGCCCGGCGCGTCGCGTCGCTTCCAGCCCATCGCGAGAGGCAGTAGTGAGGGGCCCCTGCATTTCAGAGGCCCCTCGAGCGGTGGCAGGCCGCCGGGCAGCCGGCGTCTGGCGCCCCCGTCAGTGGGCGAACAGCGGCGACACGGCAGCCTCTGAACTGCTGTTCCAATACGTCACGCGGGCCTTGTCGTCCACGCGCACGCCGCCCTTCGGCATCTCCAGGAGCACACCCTCGCCCGTGCTGTCGTCGGGGCTCTGACCGTGCGGCGCGAGTGCCATGTTCTTCACGAGGGTGCTGACGTCGGCGTTGCTCTGGCGCAGGAGCAGACCTGCGTATGCCTCCTTGCCGGGGGTGAGGGTCACCTCCGTCTGCGGTTTGGAGTTCTCGAAGACCCCCACGAACTGGCCGTGGCCGTCCTCCAGCCGGAGTACCGGATAGGTCCGCAGCTTGCACGGCTTGGTGCTGGTGTTGGTGACGATCAGCAGGAGCTTCGAGTCGTCCTTCGTGGGAGGCAGGGCCCACTCCACCTTGACGTCGGTGTAGCCGTCGGGGCAGTTGCCGTTGATGCCTTGCGGGTCGCCCTCGGCCTCGCCAGGACGGCCCGGAGCGGAAGGCTTGGCAGAGGACGCTGCAGAGGACGCTGCAGGGGACGGTGCAGAGGTCGAGGAGGCAGCCGGCGCGGACGCGGAGACGGAAGGGGAGGTGGAGGACTTCGGCGGCGGGGTGGCGCCGGCCTTGTCGTCGCTCGGCTCGCATGCCGTGGCGGCCAGGAGTGCGACGGCGGCAAGGCCAAGGGCGCCAAGCGTCCGGGTGTGGGTGGTCGTGCGGAAAGCGCGCATCATGAGCCCCCGTGGCTGCTGACTTAGAGGTCCTAACAAAGGCGTTGGACGTGTCTGTGGGTGATGAGGCAGGTGGCGAGGCCGAGGAAGGCTTCGTGGATGTCGTCGCGTCGTTCCCAGC
>NZ_JOEV01000073.1 GCF_000721105.1 Streptomyces cellulosae | reverse complement strand
ATCGGCTCCAGCCGGGCCCACTGGCTGTTCGTCAGGTCACCACGCCTCACAGGACGTGATCATCTACGACCAAGATCCACTTTCGCAACAGGCCCTAGGCCGCGCAACGCTCCCGCTCCTCACGCTCCGGCGCGCGTACGCCGAGCTCGGCGTGATCCCTGCTCTCCAGCTCCTCGCGGAGCCGGGCGAGCGCCCGGTGCAGCGTGCTCTTGACCGTTCCGGCCGACATGCCGAGGGCGGCGGCCGTCTCCTCCGTGGACATCTGCTCCCAGTGTCGCAGGACGACGACGCTGCGTTGCTTCGGGGCGAGAACCTTCATGACGTCCATCAGCAGGGCGCGGTCCGCGTGCTGCTCGGTGGAGTCGTCGACCGAGGCGTCCGGCAGCTGCTCGGTCGGCACCTCCTCCAGCTTCCGCGCCCGCCACCACTCCGTCCGGGTGTTGATCATCACCCGGCGCAGATAGGCGTCCGCGAGCCGCTTGTCCGCGATCCCGTCCCAGCGGCCGTACGTCCGGACCAGCGCCGTCTGCAGCAGGTCCTGCGCGTCGACCGGGTCCGGTACCAGCCGGCGTGCGCTGCGCAGCAGCGCGTCCTGCCGGGTGCGGACGTACTCCTCGAACTCGAGCACCTCTCCCTGCGCCATGTCGACCGCCTCCTGATCCCCGTTTCCGCCGGCCGCTTCGCCGTCGGTTCGCTCCTCGTCGTCCCGGGTCCGCCCGGTACGCCAATGAAGCTACGGAGCGGTTGTCACGGGGCTGTCCGAAGCAGCGCGCGGCTAGCACTCGGCTGTCCGTCAGTTGTGTAACGGAAGTAGGAACGGGGTAAAGCGATACGCCTATTGGAGCCGTTATGGGGGACTTTGGTGCCGGCTTCTTGTCAGCTCCGTGTCAACGGAAGCCGATACAAACCACCCGGGAGGGGTTCCACCAGTCCGTCCGCGACGAGACCGTCCAGGGCCCGGGCGCGCTGTACGGGCTCGTGCCACACCCGGTCGAGCACCGCCTGCGGGACGGGCCCGCGGGCCTCGCGCAGGACGGCGAGCAGCTTGCCGCGGACCTGGCGGTCCGTACCGGCGTACGTCTGCCCCCGGCGCGGCGGCCCGTCGTGCTCCGGCTTGCCCGCGAGCCGCCAGGCGCACTGGGCGGCGATCGGACAGCGATGGCAGGTCTCGTTCTTGGCCGTGCAGACGAGCGCGCCCAGCTCCATGGAGGCGGCGGCCCACCGCGCGGCCGTCCGCTCGTCCTGCGGCAACAGCGCGCGGGCCAGCTTGCGTTCGGCGGCGGTGGTGGCGTTCGGCGGGTACTGCACACCGGTCACGGCACGCGCGAGCACCCGGCGGACGTTGGTGTCCAGCACCGCGTGCCGCTGCCCGTACGCGAAGGAGGCGACCGCCGCGGCCGTGTACTCCCCGATACCGGGCAGCGCCAGAAGCTGGGCGTGGTCCGTCGGTACGTCGCCGCCGTGCCGTTCCGTTATGGCGACGGCGGCGCCGTGCAGCCGCAGGGCCCGCCGCGGATAGCCGAGCCGGCCCCAGGCGCGCACGGCCTCGCCGGGCGCCTCCTGGGCCAGGTCGGCGGGGCGCGGCCAGCGGGCGAGCCACTGCTCGTAGACGGGCAGCACACGGCTCACCGGCGTCTGCTGCAACATGAACTCACTGACCATCACCCCCCAGGGACCGGCCTCGGGCCGCCGCCACGGCAGATCACGGGCGTGCTCGTCGAACCAGTCGATGACAGGGGTGTGAAGCGGCTCGCCGGGGGTGTCACCGACGGGGCCGTTCACGGAGTGCGGGGACTTCGGGGACCTGGGGGGCATCGTGGGCACAGTCATGGCTTTCCGATCCTGCCATGAGGAGGGGGCCGGGCGTGTGCTGTGGCGGGCGCGTCCGCGGGTACGTCGCCCCGGTGCACCCACCTGCGTCCCTGCCTTGCCGTTCCCGCCGTCCTCTGCTGTCCTCTGCCGACCCGTCCGCCCGTGCCGTCGGGCTCGTCTCCGGAGCGTCCGGCTGCTGTGGGGCCCTGTGATGGGTGGGTGACGCTGTCACGGCTTGCGATCACAGGTACCGCAGCCGACGAACGACAGGGGTGGAGCGGCCGGTTCCGGAATGATGATCCGGAAAACTTGTGCGCTCGGGCGGCGGGTGGGACCAGCTATGGCGCCGATCTCTCGTACAGTTTGCGCCGTGGGATCTCTGCGCAATCCGGTCGGGCCGCTTCCCTCCTCCATCTACTGGCGTCGGAGGGTCGTACTGGTGTCCGTGGTCGCCCTGCTGGCGCTGCTGATCGCCTGGATCGTCACCTCGGACGGCCCGGGCGGCAAGAACGGGGCCGACGGATCCAACGACAAGAATCCCTCACCCTCGACGATCACGCCGGGGCCGTCCGGCTCCGGGCCCGCGATCAGTCAAGCGCCGGGCGGACGAGACGAGTCGAGCGGCAGCGGCTCGGGCGGATCGGGCTCCGGCAGTGGGTCGGGCGACGGCTCCGGGAACGGTTCGGGGGCCGGTTCGGGGTCCAATGCCGGTTCCGGTTCCGGCGGCTCCGCCGGGGCGGGGGCTTCCGGCGGCGGGACGGCGGGCGGCGCGGGAAGCGTCGCTGCGGGCGACGCGCTTCCGGCGAGCTCCTCGCTTCCCAACTGCACCGCAGGCGCACTGAAGTTGACCGTGCGCAGCCTCCACAACGCGTACGGGCCCGGTGACACGCCCGCGCTGCTGCTGACCGCGACGAACTCCTCCGGCGGCGACTGCAAGGTCGACCTCGGGCCGAAGAACGCGGTGCTGACCATCACGCAGTCGGGCAACGAGGACGACTACTGGTCCTCAGCGGACTGCCCCAAGGTCTCCGCCGGCCTGGTGTTCCGGGTGCCGGCCGGCAGCAGCATCACCTACACCGTGAAGTGGGACCGCAAGCCGAGTGCCCCGCAGTGTGCGACACCTCCCGCTGGGGCCGCGAAGGCGGGGACGTACCTGGTGGAGGCGAAGACGCCGGGATTCGGGACGGTGCAGACGTCGTTCGTGCTGGAGAACGACTGACGGGCGACATCGCCGCCCTCAGGACGCCCTCGACGCCCGTGCCGTACCGGTGTCGAGGGGCGGGTTGCACACCACACCCGCCTCGCACCGGCCGGCTGCGTCGGCTCGTCAGACGTACCGCTCGAGGATCGACGACTCGGCCAAGCGCGACAGCCCCTCTCGCACGCTGCGCGCCCGCGCCTCGCCGACCCCGTCCACCGTCTGCAGGTCGTCCACGCTCGCGGCGAGCAGTTTCTGCAGGCCCCCGAAGTACTCCACCAGGCGGTCGATGATCGCGCCCGGCAGCCTCGGCACCTTCGCCAGCAGGCGGAAACCGCGCGGGGACACCGCGGAGTCGAGCGCCTCCGGAGAGCCCGTGTAGCCCAACGCGCGAGCCACCGTGGGCAGTTCGAGGAGCTCGGCGTGGCTGAGCGCGTCCAGCTCGTAGAGCGCCTCCTCGACCGTGCGGGAGCGCTTCGCGGTGGGCTCGGGGACGTAGTCCCGGACCACCAGTTCCCGCTCCGGCTCCACGCCGGCGATCAACTCGTCCAGCTGGAGGGCCAGAAGCCGTCCGTCGGTGCCGAGCTCGACCACGTACTCGGCGATCTCCGTGGCGATGCGGCGGACCATCTCCAGGCGCTGGGCCACGGCCGAGACGTCCCGGACGGTCACCAGGTCCTCGATCTCCAGCGCGGACAGCGTGCCCGCGACCTCGTCGAGGCGAAGCTTGTAGCGCTCCAGGGTCGCCAGGGCCTGGTTGGCGCGGGACAGGATCGCCGCCGAGTCCTCCAGGACGCGGCGCTGACCGTCGACGTACAGGGCGATCAGCCGCATCGACTGGGAGACCGAGACGACCGGGAAGCCGACCTGCTTGCTCACCCGGTCCGCGGTGCGGTGCCGCGTGCCCGTCTCCTCGGTGGGGATCGCCGGGTCGGGCAGCAGTTGGACGCCCGCCCGGAGAATCTTCGACAGGTCCGACGAGAGCACGATGCCGCCGTCGAGCTTGCACAGCTCACGCAGACGCGTCGCCGTGAACTCGACATCCAGGACGAAACCGCCCGTACACATCGATTCGACGGTCTTGTCGGAGCCGAGCACGATGAGACCGCCGGTGTTGCCGCGGAGAACCCGCTCAAGGCCGTCGCGCAGCGCCGTGCCGGGTGCCACGGCGCTCAGTGAGGCGCGCATCAGGCCATCGGCACCGGAACTCCCACCGGATTTTCCGGGAGCTGCTGCCCGGTCGTTGGCTGCCACTGCACTCCTCCGGTCGCAGGTTCTGGGGCGCTCCCGTTTCGCACACGTTGTTCGTACGGACGGGCGAGACCTGGGCAAAGTCTACCGGCGCTCCTCCTCGTCCCGTGGGGCGTCTCGCCGACGCGAGCGTGGAAGCACCCTCAGAGCGTCTCCTATGTCGGCGACTTCCAGGACCTTCATGCCCGCCGGGACCTTGCCGGGATCGCCCGGTACGAGCGCGTGCGTGAAGCCCAGACGGTGTGCTTCGGCGAGCCGGCGCTGCACCCCCGTGACCCGTCTGACCTCGCCCGCGAGGCCCACTTCGCCGATCGCGACGAGGTTCTTCGGGAGCGGGGTGTCGCTGGCAGCGGAGGCCAGCGCGAGGGCGATGGCGAGGTCGGCTGCGGGTTCCGACAACTTCACACCGCCCACCGTCGCGGAGTAGATGTCCCGTTTGCCCAGGGCGCTGATCCGGCCCCGCTGTTCCAGGACGGCGAGCATCATCGACACCCGGGAGGTCTCCAGCCCGGAGGTCGTGCGCCTCGGAGAGGGGATCTGGGAGTCCACCGTGAGCGCCTGGACCTCGGCGACCAGCGGGCGGCGGCCCTCCAGGGTGACGGTCAGGCAGGTGCCGGGCACCGGTTCGGCGCGCCGGGTCAGGAACAGGCCGCTGGGGTCGGCGAGACCGACAATGCCCTCGTCGTGCAGTTCGAAGCAGCCGACCTCGTCGGTGGCGCCGTAGCGGTTCTTGACGCCTCGTACGAGCCTCAGGCGCGCGTGCCGGTCGCCCTCGAAGCTCAGCACCACGTCCACGAGGTGCTCCAGGAGGCGCGGGCCCGCGATCGCGCCGTCCTTGGTGACGTGGCCCACCAGAAGGGTGGACATCCCGCGTTCCTTGGAAGCGCGGATCAGGGCCCCCGCCACCTCTCGCACCTGGGCCATGCCGCCGGGTGCGCCGTCGATCTCCGGGGAGGCCACCGTCTGCACGGAGTCGAGGATCAGCAAGGACGGCTTCACCGCGTCCAAGTGGCCGAGCACCGCGGCCAGATCCGTCTCGGCGGCGAGATACAGGTGGTCCGCGATCGCCCCGATGCGGTCGGCGCGCAGCCGGACCTGGCTCGCCGACTCCTCGCCGGTGACATAGAGCGTGCGGTGCTCCTCGCTCGCCGACTTGGCCGCCACGTCCAGCAGCAGCGTGGACTTGCCGACGCCGGGCTCGCCCGCGAGGAGGGCGACCGCACCGGGCACCAGGCCGCCGCCGAGCACCCGGTCCAGCTCCGGCACGCCGGTGGGGCGGGCGGTCGCCTGCCGGCCGTCGACCTGGCCGATGGGCAGGGCGGAGGTGGTGACGCGGCCCGGTGTCGTCGTCCGCACGGCGGGCACGCCGTACTCCTCGATCGTCCCCCAGGCCTGGCACTCTGGGCAGCGACCGAGCCACTTCGCCGTCTGCCAGCCGCACTCGGTGCAGCGGTAGGACGGACGCTCCTTGGTGGACTTCGTACGGGCAGCCATGCACGAACCGTAGCCGCCACCACTGACAACCCGGATGGCGGCGGCCGCAGGCGCCTCGAACGGCCCGGTGAGGATCTCGGTGTCACCCCACGCGAACCAGCCACCCGGGACTCGAACAAGCCACGGAACGAGTCGTTACTGTCCCCTATTGAGGGATCGTTTCACCCGTACGGATTAAAAGTGCCGAAGGGACAAGAAGGGGCGAACGCGCGCCCCCTACGGTCCACGGGTGATGAGCAGCAGTCCGGAGACCTCGACCCGCACCACCGGCGCACACAGGGCGCACCGGGAGGGGCGCGACCGCGCGGCGGCGCGCACGCTGGCGCAGCGCCCGCCCGCGCGCTACGAGCCGTACCTGGACGGCCTGTTCACCTACTGCCTGTCCGTGCTGTGCGACCACGACGCGGCCACCGCCGCCCTCGGAGACGTCCTCGCGCTCGCCGACAAGCGCCGCGGCCCGGAGGCCCCCGGGGACCGCAGGGCCTGGCTGTACGCCCTGGCCCGCTGGGCCTGCCTGCGCAAACTGGCCGAGGCCAAGCAGAAACGTCAGGCCACGCACGCGGCGGGCCGCACCGGCACCGACCGGCGTCAGAGCGCGCAGCCCGCCACCCCGCCGGTCTCCGAGGAGGTCCAGGAGGAGCGCCGCCGCGAACTGGCCCTGCTCGCCTGGCCGGAGGCCGCCGGCACCACCCCGGAGCAGCGCGAGGCGCTCGAACTCGCCGTGCGCCACCACCTCGCCGCCCATGAGGTCGCCGCCGTTCTCGGCCTGGACCTCGCCGCCGCCCGGGAACTGCTGGCCGCCGCCGCCTGCGAGGTCGAGCGCACGCGCGCCGCCCTCGCCGTCGTGGAGACCGGAAACTGCCCGAGTGTCGCCCGGCTCACCGGTGACAACCAGCTGGTGCTCAGCACGGCCCTGCGCCGCGAACTCGTCCGGCACGTCGACGACTGCCCGCACTGCCGCCGTACCGCCGAACGCGCGGTCCCCGGCCACTGGCCCGGCGCCGCCGTGACCCCCTCCGAACTGCCGGTCCTCCTGGCGCCCCGCGCGGCCCTGCACGTGGCGACGGCGCACCTTCCGCGCGCGCGGGGGGCCGCGCCCCGCTTCGACCGGCGCGGCTTCCCCATGGACCCCAAGGACCGCGCGGCGCGAAGGGACCGCCTCCGCGCGCGTGCCGTGACCACGACCGTCGTCGCCACCGTCGTCGCGGCCCCCGTGCTGGCCCTGTGGGCCGCCTACCGAGGTACCCCGACGGGCGAGGGCTCCGACGGCCACTCCGCCAGCGCCAGCGAGGCGCACGGTTCCGACATCCTCGACAGCGAGACGGCGAGCGGCGGCTACGAGAACGCCGGCAACGCCAGGACCAGACCCGGCGGCCGCTTCGCCCGGGGCAACGAGCCCGACGTCTCCGTGGAGGTCATCAGCGCCGCCGGCGTCGGCAGGAAGGGCGCCGGACACCTGGAGGTCACGGCCGGCAACAGCGGTGACACCACGCTGATCACCCTCACCGCGACCGGCTCGGCGCCCGTGCACTGGTCCGCGACCACCCGAGCGGACTGGCTCTACCTCAGCCGGTCCTCGGGAACCCTCGCACCCGGCGAGACGTTGACGATCAAGGTGTACGTCGACCATCTGCGCGAGCCGTCCGGGTACTGGAGCGCGCGGGTGGCCGTCTCACCGGCCGGCGCCGTCGTCTCCATCGAGGGCTACGGCACCGCCCCCAGCCCGTCCGACCCCGAACCGACAACTCCCGGTCAGGGTCCCGGCCACGGTCACCAAGGACCCGGCTCCGGCCCCGGCACCCCCAGCGGGCCGCCCTCGTCCGACCCCGGCTCGGACCCGACGCCCTCGCCCTCCTCCGACCCCACGCCGACCGACCCGCCCTCGTCCCCCGACCCGGACCCGACCCCGACCGACCCGGCCCCCTCCGGACCGGAGGGCCCGGGAAACCCGACGCCACCACCTGGCGAGGGCGGCGACCCGAGTCCGTACACGTCGTAGGCGCAGGCCTCTCCAGATCTCGTGAGGCCCAAGGCCCAAAGCCCTGTCGACCTGAGTACAGGCCCCTCGCCCCGGGGCCGAGCCGTCGTCGGACCGCAGGACCGAACCCCGTCAGACCGCAGGATCCGCCGGATGCGGTGCCAGCAGGGGCAGCTGGGAGGCCAGTCGCTCCTCGCACAGCTCGACCAGGCGGTCGTAGCCCGCCTTGCCCATCAGCTCGATCAGTTCCGGCCGGTAGGACACGTACACCGGGTCGCCCGCGCCGTGCGCGGAGGTCGCCGACGTGCACCACCAGTGCAGGTCGTGGCCGCCCGGGCCCCAGCCGCGCCGGTCGTACTCACCGATCGACACCTGGAGCACGCGGGTGTCGTCGGGCCGGTCGATCCAGTCGTACGTCCGTCGCACCGGCAGCTGCCAGCACACGTCCGGCTTGGTCTCCAGCGGCTCCCGGCCCTCCTTGAGGGCGAGGATGTGCAGCGAGCAGCCGGCGCCGCCCGCGAACCCGGGCCGGTTCTGGAAGATGCACGAGCCCTGGAAGGGGCGCGTCTGCCGGTCCCCGTCCTCGTCCTCCGAAACCCAGCCGCGCGCCAGG
Organism: Streptomyces cellulosae; assembly: GCF_000721105.1. Lineage (GTDB taxonomy): Bacteria > Actinomycetota > Actinomycetes > Streptomycetales > Streptomycetaceae > Streptomyces > Streptomyces cellulosae_A. The sequence goes on along the minus strand of NZ_JOEV01000073.1, from coordinate 14,534 downwards.
CCCTCGTCGTGGTGCTGCCAGACGTCCGGAGTGAGCCGGGCCACATGTTCGGCGACCCGCTTCTCGTCGTCCTCGTCGGAGAAGTGGGCACCCAAGGTGCAGCACCCGTCGTCCGCGCGGCCCGCCTGGATGCCCTGGCAACCGCTGCCGAAGATGCAGTTCCAGCGAGAGGTCAGCCATGTCAGATCGCACCGGAAGACCTGCTCGTCGTCCGCCGGATCAGGGAATTCCACCCACGCGCGCGCGAAGTCGAGACCCTTCTCGTCGGCTGCCAGGGCCTTCTTCGACTTACTCGGTGCTTTCACCGGCGAAGAACCCTGGAGCGTTTTGGCCATCTTGTCGTTCTTCGCCTTTTTCGTCTTTGGCACCCGTCCAGGGTAAGTCGCCCGAGGTCGGTCCAGGGACAGACGAGAGAACGGACGCGAAGGCGGTGCACGGCTCCGCTGGCAGTAGCGTTCCGTACATGAGACTCGGTGTCCTCGACGTGGGATCGAACACGGTGCATCTGCTGGTGGTGGATGCGCACCCGGGGGCGTGCCCCCTGCCCGCACACTCGCACAAGGCGGAGCTGAGCCTTGCCCAGCTCCTCGACGAGGACGGCGCCATCGGCCCCGAAGGGGTCGACAAACTCGTCGGCGTCATCCAAGAGGCTCTCCAGGCCGCCGAGGACAAGGGCGTCGTGGACCTGCTGCCGTTCGCCACGTCCGCCGTGCGGGAGGCCAGCAACGCCGACGACGTCCTCGCACGCGTGCAGGCCGAGACCGGCGTCGACCTCCAGGTCCTCACCGGCGCCGAGGAGGCCCGGCTGACCTTCCTCGCCGCTCGCCGCTGGTTCGGCTGGTCGGCAGGAAAGCTGCTGGTCCTGGACATCGGCGGGGGCTCCCTGGAGATCGCGTACGGCATCGACGAGGAACCGGACGCCGCGGTCTCACTGCCCCTCGGCGCGGGCCGCCTCACCGCGGGCTGGCTGCCCGGCGATCCCCCGGACCCCGAGGCCATAAGGGCCCTGCGACGCCATGTCCGCGCCCAGATCGCCACTACGGTGGGCGAGTTCAGCCGCTTCGGCACGCCCGACCACGTGGTCGCCACGTCCAAGACCTTCAAGCAGCTGGCCCGCCTGGCCGGCGCGGCCCGCTCCGCCGAGGGCCTGTACGTCCAGCGTGAGCTCAAGCGTGAGTCCCTGGAGGCGTGGGTGCCGAGGCTCGCCGGCATGACGACGGCCGAGCGGGCCGACCTGCCGGGCGTCTCCGAGGGCCGCGCCGGCCAGCTCCTCGCCGGCGCCCTGGTCGCCGAGGGCGCGCTGGACCTGTTCGGTGTGGAAACGGTCGACATCTGCCCGTGGGCGCTGAGGGAGGGCGTGATCCTGCGGAAGCTTGATCACATGGGATCGGTGTAGTGCTCCCGTGGGGGCGCGGTCACCGTGCCTCTTCGGGGATGCGGGCTCGGTGCCCGGTCGGGATGCGGGCTCCGTGGCCCTTCGGGGACGGGGGCACCGTGCCTCCTCGGGGTTACGGGCTCCGTGGCCGGTCGGGATGCGGGCTCCGTGGCCCTTCGGGGACGGGGGCACCGTGCCTCCTCGGGGTTACGGGCTCGGTGCCCGGTCGGGATGCGGGCTCCGTGGCCCTTCGGGGACGGGGGCACCGTGCCTCCTCGGGTTACGGGCTCCGTGCCCGGTCGGGATGCGGCACCCGCGCCATCAGCCAGATCGACCACGCCGCACCCACACCCGCACCCACTCCGTGGCGAACACCACAACGGCGAATAGGCACCCCGCACCCACCCAACCGCACCCCTTAGGCTGGCCCCCGTGGCTGAACCAAGGGACGTAGTCCGCATCCCGGATGCGAAGGTCGCCCTGTCGACGGCCTCCGTCTACCCCGAGTCGACGGCGACGGCCTTCGAGATCGCCGCGCGCCTCGGATACGACGGTGTCGAGGTCATGGTGTGGACCGACCCCGTCAGTCAGGACATCGAGGCGCTGCGCAGACTCAGCGACTACCACGGCATCCCGATCCTCGCCGTGCACGCGCCGTGTCTGCTCATCACCCAGCGGGTCTGGTCCACCGACCCCTGGGTCAAGCTCCAGCGCGCCCGCGCGGCCGCCGAGAAGCTCGGCGCGAGCACGGTCGTCGTCCACCCGCCGTTCCGCTGGCAGCGCCAGTACGCCCGTGACTTCGTCACCGGGATCTGGCGCATGGCGAATGAGACGGACGTACGGTTCGCCGTCGAGAACATGTACCCCTGGCGCTACCGCGACCGCGAGATGCTCGCCTACGCGCCGGACTGGGACGTGACGAAGGACGACTACCGTCACTTCACGATCGACCTCAGCCACGCGGCGACCGCCCGCAGCGACGCCCTTCAGATGCTCGACCGCATGGACGACCGACTCGGCCACGTCCACCTCGCCGACGGCAGGGGCTCGGCGAAGGACGAGCACCTGGTCCCCGGCCGCGGCACCCAGCCCTGCGCCGAGCTGCTCGAACGTCTCGCCCTGAGCGGGTTCGACGGTCACGTCGTCATCGAGGTCAACACCCGCCGGGCCATGTCCGCCGCCGAACGCGAGGCCGACCTCGCCGAGGCCCTGGCCTTCACCCGCCTGCACCTGGCCTCCGCCGTGAAGGTGCCCCGGCCATGAGAGCGCTCCGACGATGAGCGACGTCACCGGACGGAAGCGGGGCCGGCCCCCTCGTACGGAATCGGCCGACACCCGCGACCGCATCCTGGCAGCGGCCCGTGAGGAGTTCTCCGAGCGCGGCTACGAGAAGACGTCCGTGCGCGGCATCGCGAAGGCCGCCGGGGTGGACTCGGCGCTGGTACACCACTACTTCGGCACCAAGGAGCAGGTCTTCGAGGCGGCCGTCGAGATCGCCGCCGCCCCCGCGCTGAACGCGCCGGACCTGGTCGCCGACGGTCCCCTCGACGGGGTCGGCGAGCGCCTGACGCGCTACATCTTCGGCGTCTGGGAGAACCCGGCGACCCGTATGCCCCTGCTGGCGATCGTCCGCTCGGCCGTGACCAACGAGACCGCGGCCGCCGTCTTCCGCCGCCTCGTCGCGGCCCAGCTGCTGCGCCGCATCGCCACCCACCTGGACACACCGGACGCCGAACTGCGCGCCGAACTGGCAGCCGCACAGCTGGTCGGTACGGCGATGCTCCGATACGTGATCAAGGTGGAGCCACTGGCCTCGGCGGACGTGGAGCAGATCATCGCGCGGGTGGCACCGGTGGTGCAGGGGCATCTTTCGGGGCCATGACGGGGCGCGAGGGTCAGGCCGGGCGTGCGGGGCGCGAAGGTCAGGCGGGCCTGCGGGCGCGAGGGCCAGGCGGGGCCTGCAGGGCGTGCGGGGCGCAGACGGGCGCGGACGGTCAGCTTCAGCGGAGGCTGATGGCGAACGCCTGGCGGTGCCCGCCCGGCTGCGACCGCGCCTGCCGGCGCACGAGACACTCATCCCGCATTCCGGACACCCCGTCCCGACCCCTGGATGACCGGCGTACGCTCAATAGCAGCCATACCTGTCTGAAGGAGCGAGCGACGATGCCCGAGCTGAGGTCCCGCACAGTCACCCACGGCCGCAACATGGCGGGCGCACGCGCCCTTATGCGCGCCTCCGGTGTACCCGGCGCGGACATCGGCCGGAAGCCGATCATCGCGGTCGCCAACAGCTTCACGGAGTTCGTGCCGGGCCACACCCATCTGCAGCCGGTCGGCCGGATCGTCAGCGAAGCGATCGTCGAGGCCGGCGGTATCCCGCGCGAGTTCAACACGATCGCGGTGGACGACGGCATCGCGATGGGCCACGGCGGCATGCTGTACAGCCTCCCGTCCCGCGACCTGATCGCGGACTCGGTCGAGTACATGGTCGAGGCCCACTGCGCCGACGCCCTGGTCTGCATCTCCAACTGCGACAAGATCACCCCGGGCATGCTGAACGCGGCCCTGCGCCTGAACATCCCGACGGTCTTCGTCTCCGGCGGCCCGATGGAGTCCGGCCGCGCCACCCTGGTCGACGGCACGGTCCGTACGCTCGACCTGGTCGACGCGATCTCCGACGCCGTGAACGACAAGATCTCGGACGAGGACATCCTCCGTATCGAGGAGAACGCCTGCCCGACCTGCGGCAGCTGTTCCGGCATGTTCACCGCCAACTCGATGAACTGCCTGACGGAGGCCATCGGCCTCTCCCTCCCCGGCAACGGCTCGGTCCTGGCCACGCACACGGCCCGCAAGCAGCTGTACGTCGATGCCGCGCGCACGGTCATGGACATCACCCGGCGCTACTACGAGCAGGACGACGAGACGGTCCTGCCCCGCAACATCGCCACCATCGCGGCCTTCGAGAACGCCATGGCCCTGGACATCGCCATGGGTGGCTCGACCAACACGATCCTGCACCTGCTGGCCGCGGCCCAGGAGGCGGGCGTCCCCTTCGGCCTGGAGGAGATCAACGAGGTCTCGCGCCGTGTCCCCTGCCTCGCGAAGGTCGCCCCGAACGTCGCCAAGGACCGCACGTACTACATGGAGGACGTGCACCGCGCCGGCGGCATCCCCGCCCTCCTCGGCGAACTGCACCGCGCCGGCCTGCTGAACGAGGACGTGCACTCGGTGCACAGCCCGTCCCTGTCGGACTGGCTGAAGACCTGGGACGTCCGCGGCGGCTCCCCCTCCCCGGAAGCCCTGGAACTGTGGCACGCGGCCCCCGGCTGCGTCCGCTCCGCCGAGGCGTTCTCCCAGTCCGAGCGCTGGGAGGCGCTGGACGAGGACGCCGAGGGCGGCTGCATCCGCAGCGCCGAGCACGCGTACTCGAAGGACGGCGGCCTGGCGGTCCTCAAGGGCAACCTGGCGGTCGACGGCTGCGTGGTGAAGACGGCCGGTGTCGACGAGTCCATCTGGACCTTCGAGGGCCCGGCGGTGGTCTGCGAGTCGCAGGAAGAGGCCGTCGAGAAGATCCTCAACAAGCAGATCACGCACGGCGACGTCGTCGTCATCCGCTACGAGGGCCCCAAGGGCGGCCCCGGCATGCAGGAGATGCTCTACCCGACCTCCTTCCTCAAGGGCCGCGGCCTCGGCAAGACCTGCGCCCTGATCACCGACGGCCGCTTCTCCGGCGGCACGTCCGGCCTCTCGATCGGCCACGCCTCCCCGGAGGCCGCCTCCGGCGGCACCATCGCGCTCGTCGAGAACGGCGACCGCATCCGGATCGACATCCCCGAGCGGTCGATCGAGCTCCTGGTCGACGAGGAGGAACTGGCCCGTCGCGAGGCCGCGCTGGGCGGGGTGTACGCCCCGAAGAGCCGCGAGCGCAAGGTCTCGGCGGCGCTGCGGGCCTACGCGGCGATGGCCACGAGTGCCGACAAGGGCGCGGTGCGGGACGTGTCGAAGCTGGGCTGAGGTCCGCTCCTTCGCTCCGCGAGAGCCTGGGGCCGTCCCTTCGAGGGCGGCCCCTCTCTTTTCGCGTCACCAGTCCTCGCGTTACCAGTCCGGGGGCTCGCGGGCGTCCACGGCGAAGACGGTGCCGTCGGGGGCGGTGGCGTAGACGTGGTGGTCGGCTAGGACGGGCCCGGGCAGCGTGGCGATCACATCGCTCGCGTTGGCGCCGAGCCGTGCCGGTGTCTGCCCGGCGAGCGTCCCCTTGCGCGCGTCCACGGCGAGCAGCCGCCCGTCGGAAGCGGTGACGAAGACGTGGCTGCCGTCGGTGACCGGGACGGACCCCCGGCCCACGGACGTCTCCAGGTGCCACAGCTGTCGGCCCGTGTCGACGTCGATGGCCTCCAGTGCTCCGACGGTGGCCAGCACATAGACGACCCCGCCGTGTACAGCGGCCTCGGCGCCCTGCCGAGGCACGGGCAAGGCCACTTTCCGGGTCGCTCCGGACGCGGGGGTGTAGCGGACGACGGCCTTGGCGTAGTCGAAGACCTGGTCGACGGAGAGGAAGAAGACGGATCCGTCTTCGGAGCCGATCGGCGTCAGAGCACCCGCGAGGCGTTCGTCCCACCGCACGTCACCCGTGGCCACGTCCACGGCGGTGACCCGGGTACTGGACTCGTCGACGGACGTGCTCGTCACGTACAGCAGCGGGTCTCCGGGAAACGTGGAGAACGACGGTGTGGCGTGGCCGGGTATCTCCTTGCTCCACCTGGTGTCGCCGGACGCGCTGTCCACGCCGGTCACCGTCCCGTCCGCGCGGGTGACCAGGAGCGTGCCGCCGGCCGACGACATGCCGTTGTACGTCGGCACGTTCCGCTGCCAGCGCGTCCGGCCCGTAGCGGGATCGAGCGCCTCCAGGTGGCTGCCGTAGTCGGCCAACGGCTGCACGAGGCCACCGGACAGGGCCGGCGGGACGCTCCAACGGTCGGTATCGGCCGAGTGGCGCCACAGCAGGCTGCCGTCGGACGGGTCCAGGGCGTAGACCGACCCCGACCGGACACAGAAGAGCTTTCCCGCTCCGTACGTGCACCGAGGCGTGCCCTTGCCCCCGGACTCGGGCTTCGCCGCCCACGCGCGGAACGCGGACGGCCTCGCCCGAGGCGTGCCCGCGTCCGCCGGCGCGGGCTGTCCGCCGCGAAGCAGCTGGACCGAGGCGAACACTCCGCCCGCGACGAGGACAAGCGCGCCGACGGCGAGCAACACCCTCCTGCGCAGGCGCCGCTCGGGCCGCCGTACCGGCTCCTCGGCCTCTTGCTCAAGCACCGGTGCGTCACCCGTGCGCTGCGCCGGTATGAACGCCTGCGTGTCGTACGAGGCCGCCACCGACCGCAGTTCCCGCATCAACTCGTCCGGAGTTGGCCGATCGTCGGGCTCCTTGGCGAGACACCGCACGATGAGCGGCGCGAGATTCGCCGGTACGCCGGTGAGGTCCGGCTCGTCGTGCACGACCTGGTAGGCGACGACATACGGACTGTCGGAGTCGAACGGCCCGCGCCCCGTGGCCGCATGCACCATCACCGACCCGAGCGCGAAGATGTCAGCGGCGGGCCCGACCTCCCTCGGCCGCCGGAACTGCTCCGGCGCCATGAACGGCGGCGTCCCGATCAACTTCCCGGTCTCGGTGCGAAGTTCGCTGTCCTTTGGCCGAGAAATGCCGAAGTCGATGACCTTGGGCCCGTCCTCGGCGAGCAGCACATTGCTCGGCTTGAGATCCCGGTGGACCACCCCGACCCGATGGATGTCGCGCAGCGCCTCGGCGAGCCCGGCCATCAGCCGACGCAACTCGGAGGGCGGCATGGGCCCGTTCCGCTTCACCTCGTCCGAGAGGGTCGGGCCGGGAATGAACAGCGTGGCCATCCAGGGCCGTTCGGCATCGGGGTCGGCATCGACGACGGACGCGGTGAACGCCCCGCTCACCTTCCGGGCCGCGGCCACCTCCTGCCGAAAACGCCCCCTGAACTCGGGGTCCTTGGCGAACTCGGTATGGACGACCTTCACCGCGAGCTTCATCCCCGAGGCGCTGCGCGCGAGGTGTACGACGCCCATCCCACCGGAGCCGAGGCACGACTCCAGCCGGTAGTGACCGGCGTACTCGGGAAGTTCCGCTTCCGCGCCCGCTCCGGTGTTGCCCTGTGGCGCCATGGAACCACCCCCGTGCTGATCGTCCGCGCGCGCGACGCACGGAGCCTAGTCGATGACTCGTACGAGACAGAGGCGGCTTGCTAGTCTCCGCGTGCGAGCTGCGTACATGTGTTTCATGGCGTGATTCAGGGGAATCAACGGGACCCCATGGCAGTCATGGGGACCAACGGGGGAGGATTTTCATGTCTGTTGACCGCGCCGAAGAAGTCGAGGGCGGCGAGAGCGAGACCGTCACGACGGCAGCCGCCGAGACCGCGGCCGTGCACTATTACTCGGTCGCACCCGGCTACCGGATCAACGTCCGGCGCGGCCCCGGCACGCAGTACGGCATCGTCCGCGTCCTGCCCGAGGGCGCGCAGGTCGCGATCTACTGCCAGACACCGGGGACGTCGGTGGCCGGCCCGTACGGAACCTCGAACATCTGGGACAACATCGCCAACGGCGAGTTCGTCTCTGACGCCTATGTACTCACCGGCAGCGACGGGTATGTCGCCTCGCGCTGCGGCTGACCTCATCACCGATCCTGGGGGATCCACCAGTGACATTCCTGAAACGCAGATCCGTCATGGTCGCGGGCCTCACCGCCGCCCTTCTCATGGTCGGCGCCGCGGCGAGCGAGGCCGCGACGACGCGGTACTACTCGGTGGCTCCCGGCTACGAGCTGAACGTGCGTAGCGGACCCGGCACGGCCTACAGTGTCGTCCGTGTCCTGCCCGAGGGGTCCAAGGTCCCGATCTACTGTCAGACGCCGGGCTCGACGGTGACCGGTCCGTACGGCACGTCGAACATCTGGGACAACGTCAGCAACGGTCAGTACGTCTCCGACGCGTACATCAACACCGGCAGCGACGGTTACGTGGCCGACCGCTGCTCCAACTGATCCCGAAGGGAGCCCGCCCCCGTCCTGGAGCCACACCGGAGCCATAATCGTCCCGTGAGCGACGAATCCGGCACCCAGGACATCCCCGCGGGCTCCCCAGCGGGCGGCCCCCGCCCCGAACCGATCCGCTTCTTCGGCACGGCCTGGGTGAACCACGACAACGGCTACGCCCTCCGCCGCGTCGGCGCGGCCACCGGCTCCCTCGCCGCCGCCGTCGCCTCCTGCATGATCCTCCGCTTCGCCTACGAGGGCCTCCAGATCGCCGACACCGGCAGCCTGGTCACCGTCCTGGTCGTCGCGATGTTCGCCATCTGCAGCGCCCTGGCCTTCCGCCACACCTGGGACGGCTTCAGCGAGCGCCCTGACCCCGACCGCCAGGCCTCCCTCCGCGGTCTCCTCGCCATCGGCTTCGTCGGCTCACTCCTCGCCTACTTCTTCCGCTCCCTCACCGAGGCCCCCGGCGAGAAGCTCCACCGCGAGGAGTACGAGGCAGCCCTCGAGCAGCACAAGAAGCGCTCAACCCGCCGCACCGGCAACCCGTCGAAGAAGCGCCGCCGCGGGTAAGGACAGGTCCAGCGAGTCAAACCCACGCATGCGGCGATCTCTCTGATCCCTCCTCAGACCGACCCGTCGGACAGGCGATACGCCGGCCCCTCTCCGTCCCCCGCACCCCCAGCTCTCACCTCTCACCAAAAACTCACTGCACCCCGCCCCCACCTTCGCCACCATGGCCTCATGACGGCCTCCGCCCGCACCGCCCGCGCCCACTCCTTCAACGCCGCCGCAGCCCAGTACGCCGCCAACCGCCCCTCCTACCCGCCGGCTCTCCTCGACGCGATCGAGGATCTGGCAGGCCGCCCCCTCACCGGCGCGCGCGTGGCGGACATCGGCGCCGGCACGGGAATCGCGACCGCACTCCTGCACGCCCGCGGCGCCGACGTCATCGCCGTGGAGCCCGGCGACGGCATGGCGGCGCAGTTCCGCGGCGCCCACCCCGACATCCCGATCGTCAGGGGCGACGGCAACGCCCTCCCGCTGACCACCGCCTCCGTCGACTTCGTCACGTACGCCCAAGCCTGGCACTGGACCGACCCCGCCCGGGCGGTCCCGGAGGCGCTCCGCGTCCTGCGTCCGGGCGGTGCGCTCGCGCTGTGGTGGAACACGGACGCCCTCGACGTGCCATGGATCTCCGAGGCCGCCGACCGCACGGCGCGCTACTTCGGAGTGAACGTCTCCGCCGAGAAACGCAACGCCAACGTCCGCGCCGCGGACCCCACCGGCCGCCTCGACTTCGCCCGCCGCGAGGTCCGCTGGAGCCGCCGCGTCGCGCTCGACACCCACCTCGCCAACCTCGGCAGCCACTCGATCTTCCTGGTCCACGGCGAGGAGGCGACCGCCGCCTACCTGGCCGAAGAACGCGAACACCTCCTACGTACCTTCCCCGACGGAATCGTCGAAGAGGTCTACGAGGTCATCCTGCTCCTGGCCACCACAGCCTGACGGCCAACTGCTCCCCGCTACCCGTTCCCCGTTCCCCGTTCCGAGCGCTCCCCGAACCCCCATCGCCACCCCTCGCCACCACCCCCATCTGCCCGCGCGCTACCCGCGCATGCGCCGCCGCCACCCCTGACGGGTCCCGCTCCCGGTAGCTCCACGCCATCTGCCGCGCGCCCCGTCAGCCGGCGCCGCACAGTGCCTGCCTCCACCCGCCGGTCGCACCTCCCGACCACACCGTCATGCGCCTGCGCCGTGCGCCTGCGTCATGCGCAGCCGTACGCCACCGGTTGACGTGACCCACCCCCGGGAGCACTATTCATCAGGTGATGAATTACTCTCCCGGCCCACCCGAGAAGGAAACAGCCGCGCACCAGACCCCCGCGGTCCGCGCCGAAACCCTCACCGTCGTCCGCGGCCCCCGCACGGCACTGCGCGACCTCGACTTCACCGTCCCGCGCGGCCAGATCACCGGCCTGCTCGGCCCCTCCGGCTGCGGCAAGTCGACCCTGATGCGTGCGATCGTCGGCACCCAGGCCAAGGTCACCGGCACCCTCGACGTCCTCGGCAGCCCAGCCGGTCACCCCTCCCTCCGCACCCGCATCGGCTACGTCACCCAAGCCCCCTCCGTCTACGACGACCTGACCGTCCGCCAGAACCTCGACTACTTCGCCGCGATCCTGGATCCGGGCCGCGCCGCCGCCGGACGCCGCCACGCCAACGTCACCCGAGCCATCGACGACGTGGACCTGACCACCTACGCCGACGCCCTCGCCGGCAACCTCTCCGGCGGCCAACGCAGCCGTGTCTCCCTGGCCGTCGCTCTCCTCGGCACCCCCGAACTCCTGGTCCTCGACGAACCGACCGTCGGCCTGGACCCCGTACTCCGGCGAGACCTGTGGAACCTCTTCCACGACATCGCGGCCCAGCGCGGCGCGACCCTGCTGATCTCCTCCCACGTCATGGACGAAGCCGAACGCTGTCACCGTCTCCTCCTCATGCGCGAGGGCGAGATCCTCGCCGACGACACCCCGGACGCCCTCCGCACCCGCACCCGCTCCGACACGGTCGAGGCGGCATTCCTGCACCTGGTCGACGAGGCGATCGCAGCGGGCCGCACGAAGGAGGCCGCGCGATGAGCACCGGCACACCGGGCAGCAGCACCTCGAGCACACCGGGTACGACGATGACGATGACGCCCGCACCACCCCGTGCCCTGAACGCCTCCCGCACCACCGCCACCGCGGCCCGCGTCCTGCGCCAGCTCGGCCACGACCCCCGCACCATCGCGATGATGATCCTCATCCCCTGCGTGATGCTCTTCCTGCTGCGCTATGTCTTCGACGGCAGCCCGCGCACCTTCGACAGCATCGGCGCCTCCCTCCTGGGGATCTTCCCCCTGATCACGATGTTCCTGGTCACCTCCATCGCCACCCTCCGCGAACGCACCTCCGGCACCCTCGAACGCCTCCTCGCCATGCCCCTCGGCAAGGGCGATCTCATCGCCGGCTACGCCCTCGCCTTCGGCGCCCTCGCGATCATTCAGTCCGCCCTCGCGACGGGCCTGGCGGTCTGGTTCCTCGATCTGGACGTCACCGGAAGCCCCTGGCTCCTGCTCCTCGTAGCCCTCCTCGACGCTCTGCTCGGCACCGCCCTCGGTCTCTTCGTCTCGGCCTTCGCCTCCTCGGAGTTCCAGGCGGTCCAGTTCATGCCGGCAGTGATCTTCCCCCAACTCCTCCTCTGCGGCCTCTTCACTCCCCGCGACAACATGCACCCCGTCCTGGAGGCCATCTCCGACGTCCTTCCCATGTCCTATGCCGTCGACGGCATGAACGAGGTCCTCACCCACACCGACGTGACAGCCAACTTCCTACGGGATGTGCTGATCGTGGCCGGGTGCGCGCTGCTCGTCCTCGGACTGGGCGCGGCGACACTCCGACGCAGGACGCCATAGACCCCGGACTGCTGCAGCCCACGCGGGCCCGCCGGCGCTCACATCCCGCCCACTCGGCCAAGCCACGAGCCGCGCCGACCCGGCAACGTCACACCCCGCCCACCGGGCCACCCCCGCCTCCGATGTCCCGTCCACCGGACACCCCAACCGCACGGACGCCCCCCGATGCGAGGATGAACCCGGACAACGCACCCCCCCGGAGGGCACCCCAGCCATGACCCAGAAAGTCGCAGTCCTCGGCACCGGCAAGATCGGCGAAGCCCTGCTCAGCGGAATGATCCGCGCCGGCTGGGCCCCGGCCGACCTCCTGGTCACCGCCCGCCGCTCCGATCGAGCCGAAGAACTCCGCACCCGCTACGGAGTCACCCCGGTCACCAACCCTGAAGCCGCCAAGACCGCCGACACCCTGATCCTCACGGTCAAACCGCAGGACATGGGAACCCTCATGGACGAACTGGTCCCGCACGTCCCCGCCGACCGCCTCATCATCAGCGGCGCGGCCGGTATCCCCACCTCCTTCTTCGAGGAGCGCCTCGCCGCCGGCACCCCTGTCGTCCGCGTCATGACGAACACGCCCGCTCTGGTCGACGAGGCCATGTCCGTCATCTCCGCCGGCACCCACGCCACCGCCGACCACCTCGCCCACGCCGAGGAGATCTTCGGCGCCGTCGGCAAGACGCTCCGCGTCCCCGAGTCCCAGCAGGACGCCTGCACCGCCCTCTCCGGCTCCGGCCCGGCGTACTTCTTCTACCTGGTCGAAGCCATGACGGACGCCGGCATCCTCCTCGGCCTGCCTCGCGACAAGGCTCACGACCTGATCGTCCAGTCCGCGATCGGCGCCGCCGTCATGCTCCGCGACAGCGGCGAACACCCGGTCAAGCTCCGCGAGAACGTCACCTCTCCCGCGGGCACGACCATCAGTGCCATCCGCGAACTGGAAAACCACGGCGTACGTGCCGCGCTCATCGCCGCCCTTGAGGCCGCCCGCGACCGAAGCCGCGAACTGGCCTCCGGCAGCACCTGACGCCCGGCCGCCGCTCCCCAGGGGGGCGGCACCAAGACACCGTCCGCCTACCGCCCCCAGTCACCGCGATATCGGAATCGGCAGCGGCCGGCAGCAACCCGATCGCGCGATAAGCGGTATCCACGGTCGGCCGCGCCATCGCACGAGCCCTCTCCGCGCCATCTCGCAGCACCCCCTCCACAAAGCCAGGATCCGCGCACAGATCCCTGTGCCTGTCCTGCACGGGCCTGAGAACCTCGACCACCGCCTCCGCGGTGTCCTTCTTCAAAGCGCCGTACGATTCATATACACCGCTCAGGTCCGAAGGGTTCCCACCCGTGCACGCAGCGAGGATCTCCAGCAGATTGGCGAGCCCCGGCCGCGACTCCCGGTCGTAGACGACCTCCCGCCCACTGTCGGTCACGGCCCGCATGACCTTCTTCCGCACCACGTCCGGCTCGTCGAGCAGATAGACGATCCCGGGCCTGGCGTCGTCGCTCTTCCCCATCTTGGAAGTCGGCTCCTGCAGGTTCATCACCCGAGCCGCCACCGCCGGAGGCGTCGCCCGCGGCACCACGAACGTATGTCCGTACCGCTGGTTGAAGCGCACCGCGAGATCCCGTGTCAGCTCCACATGCTGCGTCTGATCGTCCCCGACCGGCACCTCGTCAGTCCCGTACGCCAGGATGTCCGCCGCCATCAGCACCGGGTACGTCAGCAGTGACAGCCGCACACTCCCGTCCAGCTCCCGCTCCCGCGCTGCCTTCTCCTTGTACTGGATCATCCGCCGCATCTCGCCGTCCGTGGCCACGCACTCCAGCACGTACGAAAGCCGCGCGTGCTCGTCCACATGGCTCTGCACGAACACGGTGCACAGTTCGGGGTCCAGCCCCGACGCCAGCAGCAGCGTCGCCGCCTGGCGACTCAGCCGTCGAACGCGCGCCGGGTCGTGGTCCACGGTCAGCGCGTGCAGGTCGACGATGCAGAACAGGGCGTCGGCCTGATGCTGATCGACGGCGGCCCACCGCCGCATGGCCCCGAGGTAGTTCCCCAGCGTCAGATGCCCCGTCGGCTTGACCCCGCTGAATACACGCGTCATCTCTGCCTCTCCTCCTGGTCGGGCCCACCGCCCTGACTGGCCGGCTGCCCCTCGGAGTGCCGGAGGGAGAAACAGAAACGGCCGCCGAAGCGGCGGCCGTTGAGTGCATACGTGAGGACGGCCGCCGTCAGGCGGCCCACCACAGCTGGGTGCACGCACGCGTAGTCATGCCCTCCAGGCTACGCGTCGCCGGCGGTGTCAGGGCTGAAGTTGACACACCTGAACCCGGTACGTAGTGTTCTCCGAGTTGTCCGACGTGAGCGCCGACCCCGGTCGGTCCCCGGACAGCCATTCCGCAGGACCAACCAATACCCGACGAACAGTCGTTCTGTCGTCGTGTCATTGGTATGCGTCTGTGCGAAATGAGGAATCCGCGTTCGAAAGGACGCAGCCCCCGATTAGCGTCGGGAGCGGGGAATCCGCTAAAGTCTCACTCGTCGGAACGGCCAAACGGCCGCGAGGACAAACCCGGTTGACTGGGAGTCGGACACCGAGAGGTTCTGATAAAGTCAACACCGCCGGAAGGCCGAGAGG
>NZ_JOEV01000072.1 GCF_000721105.1 Streptomyces cellulosae | reverse complement strand
TGGGGCAGCGACTCCAGCGCCGGACCGACCCGTACCTCGACCAGCGTGTCGAGGCCCGCGCGGGCGATGTTGCGGGTGGGGACCTCCGCGGGCCGGGGGTCGGGCCTGTGGGGGGGGGCGAGGGGGACGGGGGGACGGTGCCGGTCGCGGTGTCCGTGGGCGTCGCTGTGACCGTCTCCGTCGGGGGCGCGGTCGGGGTCGCCGTCGTCGTGTCCGTCGTCGTCCCCGTCGGGGTCGCGGAGTCCGTCGCCGGGGTCGCAGGCGCCGTGGTGTCCTCCGCGTAGGCTGCCGGTTCCGGGCCTCCCCGCGTCGCCGTGCCCGTGCGCTTCGGGTCCGTGCCCGGGTCGAGGAGCTTGACGTCCATGCCGGCCGGCTGGCCGCCCACCTCGGTGCCGTCGGCCTTGACCACGCGGACCTCGACGCCGTCGGAGTCGCCGGTCCACAGCGAGGCGGTGCCGCCACGCACGGACGCCCGCTCGCCCTCGACGCCGTCGGCCTGGTTCGGGTCCTTGGTCAGCTTCTGCCAGCCGGACCAGGTGCCGGTCGCGAGGTCCCGGGTGCGCACCTCGGGGGTGCCCTTGGCCTCGGCCTCGGGGTCGTTCCAGGTCAGCAGTACCGCGCTGAAGCGGTCCGTGCCCTGCTTGCCGAGGCCTCTGCGGCCCGAGCCCTCGTCACGGAGCTTCACGGTGTGGACGGACGGCTTACGGCTCTGGCCCTGCGCAGTGCCGCCGGACGCGGACGGGTCCGCCATGGCGTACGTCACGACACCCGCGCCGCTCAGGAGGACGGCGCCGGCCGTCAGCCAGGCTCTTCGCCTCAGACTCAGCGGCTTGTACGCATGGGCCTTGCGAGAACTCACTACCCCACCCCTAGAAAAAGTCGCAGAAACACCACCTGTCCCACAGGTGGCACTTACTCAGCGCGCGAGCCCCGTGAGACGTCACCGCCGGTGGGAGCGGTGTGAGAGGGGTCCCGCAGGCCCGGCTGTGACACTTCTGTGGGCTGCGGCGCTGATCATCGTGGGGGCGGAGGCAGACGGCGGCTGTGCCGGGGGCCGCGGATCCGCCACGAACTCGGTACGGACGAGGACAGTTCTTGGGCCAGGGAGGGGAACCCCGCCGCGCGCAGGCGTACGACGGGGAACTGGGCGCGGCCGTCGCGCGGGCCCAGCAGGGTGACGAGGCGGCCTTCGCGGTCGCCTACCGGATCGTGCAGCCGGGTCTGCTCGGGTATCTGCGCGGCATCGTCGGTGACGACGCCGAGGACGTGGCCTCCGACGCCTGGCTGGAGATCGCCCGGGACCTCGGCCGGTTCAAGGGCGACGGCGCGGGGTTCCGGGGCTGGAGCGCGACCATCGCCCGGCACCGGGCGCTGGACCATCTGCGCCGGCAGCGGGTACGGCCTCGGGCGGCGACGCTCGAACAGGACGTACTGGAACTGCCGGGGCCGAGCAGTACGCACGACCAGGCGCTGGAGGCCCTCTCCACGGAGTACGCCCTGGAGCTGGTCCGGGGCCTGCCCCGCGACCAGGCGGAGGCGGTGCTGCTGCGCGTGGTCGTCGGCCTGGACGGCCCGGCCGCCGCCCGCGTCCTGGGCAAGCGGCCCGGCGCGGTCCGCACGGCCGCGTACCGGGGGCTGAAACGGCTGGCTCGCCAGCTGGACGGCGAGAGTGTGACGGATGAGGACCCCAGGACGCTGGGGGAATCGACATGACGGACGACGGCGACCGGATGCCGGACGACCGCACGGAGCCGGACGGCTGCGGCCGGGTACGGACAAGGCGGACAGGCGAGACGGGCCGGACAGGTCCGACGAGCCAGACAGGTCAGACGGGCCAGACGGGCCAGGCAGGGCAGACAGGACGGACACGCCATGGGTGAGCGAGAGAACGGCGACGGGACGCCCGGCCGTCGCCGCGCGCACCCGGCACCTGGGTTCGCGCCCGGCGCGGAGGCCGATGCGTGGTCCGGTTCCGTGGCCGGGGTGTCCGGCGCGGCCGGGGTGGCCGGAGTGGGTGACAGCCCCGGCCTCGAAGCCCTGCTCCGTACCGCTCTGCGCAGAGACCCGATCGACGACGAGGGGGAGCGGCGGGCCGTGGCCGCCTTCCTGGCCGCCCGGGAGGCGGGGACGCGACGGGCGCGCAGCCGGCGCCGGGACGACTGGCGGCCCCGCGAGCAGCGGCGGCGCACCCGGACGGTGCGGACCACGCTCTCCGTGGCTCTCGCGAGCCTCACGCTGGGGGGTGTCGCGTTCGCCGCGATCGGAAACGGGGGCCCCGGCCCGGACGGCACCCAGGACCGGCCCAGCAGCCGCCCGAACCCGTCGGCGAGCGGAGCCCAGGGCAGCCCGAGCAGCGGCCCGTCCACCTCGGGTGCCCCCTCCGCCCCCGCGCCCGCCGACCGGCCGGCCACCGCCAAGGACACCGAGGCCCACTGCCGCGCCTACGGGCAGGCCCAGGGCCGGGGCAAGGCGCTGGACTCGACGGCCTGGCAGCGACTCGTCACGGCCGCGGGCGGCGAGGCGAACGTCCGGGCCTACTGCGCCGGGCGACTGGCCGGGGCGACTCCCGAAACCAAGCCGAGCAAGGCGGGTGGCGCGGGGAACGAGGGCAACGCCGGTAACCCGGGCGGCACGGACAAGGGCGGCGATGCCGGCAAGGCGGCAGCGGGGCAGACCGGGAGCGACGGCAACGGCCAGGACGCCGGTGGCACCGGTGGCGTCGGCAAGACCAACGACCCCGGCAACCCCAACGACCCCGACAGTCCCAACAGCAGCCAAGGGGAAGAAGAACTGACCCGGCGGTAAGCGGTGCGCCCCGGCGTATCTCGTCGGCGTCTCGTCATGCGGATCCGGCGTCCCGCCGTGGCCGTCCCGCTCCCGCGCCCGCACGCCGCCACGGCAACGGCCGGGGCCGCCACCCCCCACAGGAGAGGCCCCGACCGTCGCGCGGCACGGACCGCGCGGCGGTCCGTACTCACTACAGCGCCGAGGGTGCGTTTTCTGTCACACCCAGCGTGTCGGACCCGCGTGACAAGGTAGTTGCATCTTCTACGGACGTGGACGAGCGACGGTTTCAGGTCGTAACGTGCCTTTCGCGCCGGGGCGCGCAGGACTCACGACCATCCGCAACCAACTGCGGTCCCGAACATCGCGACCATCGAAGAGGGACGTTACGGGTGCTGGGGGACGACGCGGAGCTCACGGCCGCGGTGCTTGCGGCGCAGGACGGGAACGAGACAGCGTTCCGGACTGTGTACCGCGCGGTGCACCCGCGGCTGCTCGGCTACGTCCGCACTCTCGTCGGCGACCCGGACGCCGAGGACGTCGCGTCCGAGGCGTGGCTGCAGATCGCCCGGGACCTGGACCGCTTCAGCGGGGACGCGGACCGCTTCCGCGGCTGGGCCGCCCGGATCGCCCGCAACCGGGCGCTCGACCACATACGTATGCGCGGGCGACGCCCCGCGACCGTCGGCGACGAGACCGAGCTGACCGGGAAGCCCGCCGAGTCCGACACCGCGGGCGAGGCCATCGAGGCACTGGCCACCGACACCACACTGTCCCTCATCGCCCGGCTGCCGCAGGACCAGGCCGAGGCCGTCGTGCTGCGCGTGGTGGTGGGCCTCGACGCGAAGAGCGCCGCCGAGACGCTGGGCAAGCGCCCGGGCGCCGTACGGACGGCAGCGCACCGCGGTCTGAAACGGCTCGCGGAACTCCTCGACGACGATGTGGAATCGGCCGGAGTGCTCGACGCGCTGCCGCCCCAGCGAGAACCGCGCGACGGCGCGGTGCCGTCCGCGAGTGTGACGCATATGCGCGCGCGGACGCAGAAGGACATGTGATGGCCGACGAGCAGTACACGTGGCTGGACCGCGAAACAGCGGAGCGTTTGCTGAGCGGAGAGTCCCTCGAAGGCGTCGGTACGGCCGCCCGCGACCAGGCCGAACGGCTCGCGAAGACGCTGGACGCGCTCACCGTGGAACCCGCGCCGATCAGCGGCGAACTCCCCGGTGAGGCAGCCGCGTTGGCCGCCTTCCGCAAGGCGCGCGTGGATCGGGTGGACGACTGGGTCAGTGACCGTGCCGGTGAGCGCGCCGCCTCCGGGCATCGCTCCGGCGACCGTACCGCCGACGCCGTACTGGTTCGCATCTCAGGCCCGGACCGGGGCGGCCCGCGCCCCCGGCGGGGCCGTACCGTCCGCTTCGGGCTGGCGGCCGCGCTGGCCGTCGGCATGGTCGGCGGCGTCGCGGCCGGAACCGGACTCCTGGCGACGCGGTTCGGCGAAACGGAACCGGACCCCACCGCCTCCGTCTCGGCCGCGGCGACACCGAACGGCCCGGCCGTCTCGCCGTCGTCCGGGACGATCCCGCGGAACGAGCCCTCCTCCGACGCCGGCACCGGTCCCGGTGGCTCGCACGACACCGCGGACGGCGGCTCCTCCCCGACCCCCGGCGCCACCTCCGGCTCCGAGGGCCGGACCGGCCGGCCGGGACGTGCCTGGCCCGGGGCTCTCCCGGCCTGCCGCGACATGCGCGACGGCAAGGGGCTGGCCGCCGGCCGCCGGCACACGCTGGAGTTCGCGGCGGGCGGATCCTCGTACGTGAAGAAGTACTGCAAGGAACTACTGGCCGGCTCCTCGTCCGGGAACGACGGCAAGGGCCGGACCAAGAAGAACGACGAGAGCAACGAGAACAACAAGGACGCCAAGGACGGCAAGGGCGCCAAGGACGGCAAGGACGACCACGGCGGCCACAGAGGCGACGACGGCGGCCACAGGGGCGACCGAGGCAGGCACAAGGGGAAGGGCAGCGGCGGCACAGGGGGCCACGGCGCTCAGAGCAACGGGAACAACCGGAGCAACCAGAGCGACCGGGGCAGTCGGTGAGCGACGCGCCCCCGCGCAATAGCCCTCTGACCTGCGGTTTCCCAAGTCGGAGAAATTCCTTCGCGCAGGGTGTGACGTTTTCGGCCGTCGGGGCGCAGTACTGAGTGAGCCGACTGGTCATCGGCCGTCGCACGGAGCCGGGGTTCCCCCCGTACCTTCGGCTCGTGCACCTGGCGCGGGCGGGACACGTTCCCCCGGTCCCGCCCGCGCCCCACTCCCACTGCCGGTCTCACCGGTACACGACGACCTTGTCGCCGTTCCTCACCTGCGCGAACAGATCCGCGATCGCCGCCTCGTCCCGTACGTTGACGCAGCCGTGCGACCCGCCGGAGTAACCGCGGGCCGCGAAGTCGTACGAGTAGTGCACGGCCTGGCCGCCGCTGAAGAACAGGGCGTACGGCATCGGGGAGTCGTAGAGCGTCGACACATGGTGGCGGGACTTCCAGTAGACGCTGAACACGCCTTCGCGGGTGGGTGTGTACTGCGAGCCGAAGCGGACCGGCAGCGTCATCACCGTGCGGCCGTCGATCATCCAGCGCAGTGTGCGGCTCGACTTGCTGATGCACAGCACCCGGCCGGTCAGACAGCGGGGGTCCGGCGCGGCGGCCGGCTGGCCGCCCATCAGGTACAGCTCCCACTTTCCCGGCTCGCGCGTCATCCGCAGCAGCCGCTGCCAGGTGACGCTGTCGGTCCGCCCGGTCGTCGGCAGCCCTCGCTTGCCCTGGAACCCCTTGACCGCCTGCTCGGTCAGATCGTCGTACGTCCCCGTCGGCCCGTCGAACAGCCAGTCGACCTGCCGCAGCCGGGCCTGGAGCTCGCGGACGTCGGGGCCGCTGTCGCCCCGGGACCACAGGCCGACAGGAGCAGGGGCCGGAGCGGGAGTGCCGGCCGGCGGCGGGCTGCCGGACTTCTCGTCGGCCGGTGCCGTTCGGCTGACCTCGATGTGGACCGGTGAACGGGCCTTGCCGTCCCCGTCCGGCGCCTGCACGGTACAGCCGCACACCGTCATCAGGGCGGCCGCGCCGGCCAGGACGGCGATCGACCCCCGCATCCCCATCCCCGTCCTCATGCCCATCTGCATCCCCATCCCCGCCCCATGCTCATCCCCGCCCCGCGCTCGTCCCCCCGTCTGGGATGTTCCCCCCGAATGACGTCGGGCGAACAGCACGGCATTGTTGTGACGGGGACCGCATTCACCCTGTGAGCAAGGTCCCAGCGTGCTCCTTCCACCGGACGCACGCACGCCACTACAGTCCGTCGAAAGGGTCGGACCGTAGTGGCTGACAGCTGAAAACTGCTGGTAACTGGCGAGCAACTGCTCAGCGGGAGGCATCACACCATGGCGCGCGAGTCGGAGTCCGGGCTGCCCATCGAGCCGGTGTACGGGCCGGAGGCCCTGGAGGGCTGGGATCCGGCCGAGAAGCTGGGGGAGCCGGGGAGGTATCCCTTCACCCGGGGCGTGTATCCGTCGATGTACACGGGCCGGCCGTGGACGATGCGGCAGTACGCCGGTTTCGGTACGGCGACGGAGTCCAACGCCCGCTACAAGCAGCTGATCGCCAACGGCACGATGGGGTTGTCGGTCGCCTTCGACCTGCCGACCCAGATGGGCCACGACTCGGACGCCCCGATCGCGAGCGGTGAGGTCGGCAAGGTGGGTGTGGCGATCGACTCGATCGACGACATGCGGGTGCTGTTCGGCGGGATCCCGCTGGACAAGGTGTCGACGTCGATGACGATCAACGCGCCGGCGGCGCTGCTGCTGCTCCTGTACCAACTGGTCGCCGAGGAGCAGGGCGTGAGCGCCGACCAGCTCACGGGCACGATCCAGAACGACGTGCTGAAGGAGTACATCGCGCGCGGGACGTACATCTTCCCGCCGAAGCCGTCCCTGCGGCTGATCGCGGACATCTTCAAGTACTGCAAGGCCGAGATCCCGAAGTGGAACACGATCTCGATCTCCGGCTATCACATGGCGGAGGCGGGCGCGTCGCCCGCGCAGGAGATCGCGTTCACGCTCGCCGACGGCATCGAGTACGTCCGGACGGCCGTGGCGGCGGGCATGGACGTCGACGACTTCGCGCCCCGCCTGTCCTTCTTCTTCGTCGCCCGTACGACGATCCTGGAGGAGGTCGCCAAGTTCCGTGCCGCCCGCCGGATCTGGGCGAAGGTGATGCGGGAGGAGTTCGGTGCGAAGAACCCCAAGTCGCTGATGCTGCGTTTCCACACGCAGACGGCGGGCGTGCAGCTGACGGCCCAGCAGCCGGAGGTGAACCTGGTCCGGGTCGCGGTCCAGGGCCTGGCGGCCGTCCTCGGCGGCACGCAGTCCCTGCACACCAACTCCTTCGACGAGGCGATCGCGCTGCCGACGGACAAGAGCGCGCGGCTGGCTCTGCGCACGCAGCAGGTGCTGGCCTACGAGACGGACGTGACCGCGACGGTCGACCCGTTCGCCGGCTCGTACGTCGTCGAGAAGATGACCGACGAGGTCGAGGCGGCGGCCATCGCGCTGATGGCGAAGGTGGAGGACCTCGGCGGCGCGGTCAACGCGATCGAGCACGGCTTCCAGAAGAGCGAGATCGAGCACTCCGCGTACCGCATCGCCCAGGAGACCGACTCCGGCGAACGGGTCGTGGTCGGCGTCAACCGCTACCAGCTCGACGCGGAGGAGCCGTACGAACCCCTTCGCGTCGACCCGGCCATCGAGGCCCAGCAGGCGGAGCGGCTGGCGAAGCTGCGGGCGGAACGTGACCAGTCGGCCGTGGACTCCGCCCTGGACGCCCTGAAGAAGGCCGCCGAGGGCGAGGACAACGTCCTGTACCCGATGAAGGACGCGCTGCGGGCACGGGCGACGGTGGGCGAGGTGTGCAACGCCCTCCGCGGGGTTTGGGGGACATACGTGCCGTCGGATGCCTTCTGAGCTGGGCGGTTACTCCGTATGAGTGATCATCGGCAGGATCCGCCTGGCTCCGGTTACGCTCGTTGCAGAGTGGGCCCCGAAAAGGAGGACGCCATGGCCGTACTGCAGCAGGAGCTGACCCTGGGCGAGGCTGCCGACCAGCTTGCCCGTGCACTGCCTGGCCACCGCGTGGAGATTCTCCAGGGGAGGCTTACCGTGACACCGCCGCCGGACGGCTCGCATGCGCTGTCGTTGTCCTGGCTGGTCGTGCAGTTCCATATGGCAGGAGCCCGGAAGGCTGGGCTCAGGTACGTCCAGGGTGTCGGCATCTGGCTGCCCACGATGCCCGCGGACTTCGCGATCCCTGACTTCGCCATTGTCGACGCGGACTTCCGGGACGCTCACGTCACAAAGAACTACTACGCACCGAACGTTTTCCGTCTGGTGGTCGAAGTGACATCGTCGAACTGGTCCGACGACCTCGGCCCCAAGGTCGAGTGCTACGCCCAGGCCGGCATCCCCGCCTACCTCATCGCCGACCGCAAACACGGCGAGGTTCTCCTCCACACCGACCCGGCCGACGGCAAGTACCCCGACCCTCAGTGCTTCAAGCGAGGCCAGAGCGTCCCCGTCCCCGAGTCGGTCGGCGTCAGCCTGGAACTCTCCGTCGACACCCTCCTCGACGGCGACGACTGACCCGGGCTGACCTGCGCGCTCAGTTGGTCCGGTCCGACCAGCCCGTCGGCAGCTCGTCCGGGGCCACGGACACCACGTCCTCGTCGTTCTCGCCGACGTACTCGAAGAGCGTGATCCGGGCGAACTCCGGGACGACGTAGAGCGGGTAGGTGGGGCCCTCGTCGCGGTACTTGCGCATCTCGTCGAGGTGGTCGTTCTGGAAGAGGACGGTCCGCTCGCCGTGGGTGCGGATCCAGTCGGGGAAGAAGATCACGCCGTGCAGCACCCGCTCGGCGGGGATCACGTTCACCGACACCGACGTGCCGGTGGGCTCGGTCCAGGAGACCTTGTAGACGCCCTTGGTCAGCTCCACCAGGTCGACCTTCTGGTCCTTCACCCAGCGGCCGCCGACGTGGCCGGAGTGGATGCGGTAGTCGATGGTGGTCGCGTTCTTGACGTACATCTCGTACTGCCAGCCATTGGCGTACGTGTAGATGAAGCGGTGCCCGACGATGCCGGACAGGTCCTGCGGGGGAACGGGGTTCTCGATCGTGGTCTCGTACGCTGTGCTCATGCTTCTATTTTGCCACAAAATAGTTTTGAGGCAAAATCGATCGCGTCGGGACGGCGGCAGAATGGGCACATGGACACCACGGTCGGCACTGACGCGCAGCACGTCGCCCTCGAACTGGGGCGGCTGCTCGGCCCGTTGCGACGTGCGGTGCTCCGGGCGACCCGTACGGCCGAAGGGTTGCCCGAGCTGCCCGAGGCGCAGATCGAGCTGCTGCGGGTGCTGGCCGCCGACGGGCCACTGGCGCCGCGCGAGGTGGCGGCCCGGCTGCGGATCGCGCCCTCGACCGTGAGCAACCTCGTGAAGGCCCTGGTGGCGGCCGGTCTGGTCGAGCGCACGGCCGACCCCGACGACGCCCGGGCCGTCGTCCTGACCTCGTCGGCCCGCGCCCTCGACCTCCTGGCCCGCTACGACCGCGCCAGCACCTCCGCCCTGGCCCGTGCCGTGGCCGACCTCCCGCCCGCCGACCGGGCGACCCTGTCGGCCGCACTCCCGGTCCTCGACGGACTGGTGCCCGCGCTGGAGGCCGGGACGGTCAAGGGAGGAGCCCGAACCTCGTGACGTACCGCGCGAGTCCGGTCTCCGTGGACCCGGCCCACCCCACGTAACCGTCCGGGCGGACCAGGAACAGGCCGGTGCCGTACGGCTCGCAAGCGGGACCCTGGACGACTCGTACCGATCCGGTCGCGTCCGGGACCTTCGTGCCCAGGGCCAGCAGCGTCCAGTGCGGTCCGCGGAACGCGTCGAAGAGGTGTACGCCCGCGACCGTCGCGTCCGGAGCACGGTCCCCGGCCCGGATCCGGGCCGGCGTCGGCCGGGTCTCCTCCGTCAGCGTCGAGTCCCGGTAGCCGAGGCCGAGTTGGCGGGTCGCCTCGCCGCGCCGTGCCTCGCCGCGGTGGACGCTCGTCGACAAACTGAGCACCTGCACGGCGACGGGGCGACGCTCCTCCTCGTACGTATCGAGGAGTGCCGGGTCCACGCCGTCCCGCAGGACCGCGCCCAGTTTCCAGCCCAGGTTGTAGGAGTCCTGGATGCCGGTGTTCAGGCCCTGGCCGCCGGCCGGTGAGTGGACGTGCGCCGCGTCCCCGGCGAGGAAGGCGCGTCCTTCGCGGAAGCGGTCGGCGAGGGCCGCCCGGGGGCGGAAGTCCGAAGCCCAGCGCACCTCGGTGACGTCCTCGGGCGCGAGGTGCGTACGCGTGGTGACGACCTTGCGGATGGCGTCCACGGAGAGGTCCACCGCGGTGCCCTCGGGGAACCGGGCGACGCACTGGAAGTCGTCGGTGCCCGCGAGTGGGCAGAGCGCGAGGAACATGTCGCCGTCCTCCTCGCGCGGCGGGAAGATGTGCCAGAAGTCGCGGCCGAGGCCGCTGACGCGCAGGTCGGCCACCAGCATCGGCTTCGGGTCGACGGTCTCTCCGGACATGCCGATGCCGAGAGTGCGGCGCAGCGTCGAGCGGCCGCCGTCGGCGGCGACCACGTACCGGGCGCGGACGGCGGCGCCGTCGGCGAACCGGACTGTCACGCCGTCCTCGCCCTCGTCGCCTTCGCCTTGGGTGAGGCCGGTCACCTCACGCCCCAGGGCGACCCGCCCGCCGAGTTCCTCGAGCCGGGCGAGCAGGATCTCCTGGGTGCGCCACTGCGGCAGCATCCACGGCTCGCGGTACGGCGAGTCCTCGGTCGCCTCCGCGGAGTCGAACATCCGGTGCTCGCCCAGCTGCTTCCCGTCCCGCCACAGCATCCCGACCGGGTAGTCGCCGCCGGCCGCGCGGACCGCGTCGAGTACGCCGAGGTCGTCGAAGACCTCCATCGTGCGGGGCTGGATGCCCTTGCCCCGGGAGCCGGGGAACAGCCCCTCGGCGCGCTCCACGACCAGCGCGGCCACGCCCCGCCGGGCTAGGTCGATCCCGAGGATCAGCCCGGTCGGCCCCGCGCCGACGATCAGAACGTCCACATCCACAGTCATGACCCACTCTCCTTAACGCCGTTAAGTTCCACTGGGTAGACAGTGCCCTTAACGGCGTTAAACTGTCAAGTGTGAACACGGAACGCCGAGCCCCCCTGGACCGCAAGCGGGTCGCGGACACCGCGCTGAAACTGCTGAACGAGGTGGGCCTGGAGGGCCTGACCCTGCGCGCCATCGCCAAGGAGCTGGACGTCAAGGCGCCCGCCCTGTACTGGCATTTCAAGGACAAGCAGGCGCTGCTCGACGAGATGGCGACCGAGATGTACCGCCGCATGGTCGCCGGGACCCCGCTCGGCTCGGACGACGGCTGGCGGGAACGCCTGCTGAAGTCCAACCGCGGACTGCGCGCCGCCCTGCTCGGCTACCGCGACGGTGCGAGAGTCTTCAGCGGCTCACGGTTCACCGGGCTCGTGCACGTGGAGGAGATGGAGGACAACCTGCGCCGCTTCACGGCGACCGGCTTCACCCTCGCCCAGGCGGTCCGTGCCATCACGACGACGTACCTGTACACCCTGGGCTTCGTCACCGAGGAACAGGGCGTCCAGCCGCTGCCCGACGAACGCCGCGAGGGGTACGACATCGACGAACGCGCCCGCCGGATGGCCGACTTCCCACTGTCGGCCGCGGCGGGCGCGGAGATCTTCCAGGACTACGACCGGCACTTCGAGGAGGGGCTGGCGCTGGTGATCTCGGGCATCGAGGCCCGGTACGGCATCGAGTAGGTCACCGTGCCTTCGACAGCACCGCCCGCAGCCGTGGTGTCAGCGGCTTCTCGACGAACCGGTTCAGCAGCCAGGCCAGCAGCAGCATCGAGGCGATGGTCAGGGTGAACACCGCGGCCGACGGCAGCCCCAGCCCGATGTGCAGCTCGTGGATCACCACCCAGCCCAGGTGCTCGTGGACCAGGTAGAACGGGTACGTCAGCGCGCCGGCCACGGTCAGCCGGCGCCAGTCGGCCCAGTCGAGCCAGCCCAGCGCGATGGCGGCGACCGCCACGAAGCCGAAGGCGACGACGGAGACGATGCCGAACGTGGTGCGGTGGGCGAAGGCGCCCGGGTCCGACGCGTTCCAGAGGTCGGCCACCGCATAGTGCTGGCCGATCAGGAAGCTGATCGCCACGACGCCCCAGGGTATTCGATTCCGTAATCGTCACAGCCGCGGCGGGCTGTGGCTTGGATGTGCTCACGACCGTTTCGGTCACGCTGATACCCCTCGCAGTACGCCGCGGGTTCTTGGTGCACGTTCCTGACCGAATGCGGATACCGATACGGAAAGCGATACGGATACGGCCGGCGTGGACACCGGAGAAAACGTCACCCGAAATACTGTGTCGCCACCTTGAGGGCTTTTGTTCAACGGCATGACCGTTAACGTGTGCGTCGCCGAGGATTCACCTTGGCGCGGGGAGTACTTCGCGAACGGACGTCGACGAGCACGGACTTCTTTCCCTGGTGGCGGACCACCAGGGAAAGACTCCATACGACTGTCAGCGCTGTACGGCCTTGCGGATCGCCCGCGCCCTGCGGACGACCCGGCGTGCGGTCGAGTTGCGCGGCAGGAACGCCAGCCGTTGCGGGACCCCGCCCGGCAGGCCGAGCGCGGTCAGCCGCCTGCGCTTGAAGTAGCGGCGGGTGCGCTGCCGGAAGCGCTTCGCGAGGTAGCGTTCCGCCGCCGGTCGCAGGGACGGGTAGATCTGCGGCTGCATGCTGAAGCCGACCGCGGTGAGCAGGCCGTCCAGTTCGTCGGCCGGGATCGGGTCCTCGCCCTTGCGGCCCTCCAGGTCCGCCAGCAGGGCGTCGGCCAGCAGCGCCGGCACCCGGTTGCTGTTCTGGTAGGGGGTGAGCCGGTCCAGCAGCAGTTCGGTGCCGATGCGGGCGACCGGGAGGTCGTAGAACGCGGAGGCGGTGAACAGCGCGGTGGAGAAGCAGCCGACGACCAGCGCGGGCCGCGCCTTCTCGTACAGCACCTCGGCGAGCACCGCCGTGTCCAGGACGGTGAGTTCGACGCCGAGCTTCTCCGCCTCGGTCTCCAGGGCGCGGCTGTAGCGGGCCGGTGCGGTGGGGTGCGGCTTGAACACGACGGAGCGGTGCCCCCGTTCGACCGCCCCGCGCATCATCCGTACGTGCAGATCCTCCTCCTCCTCGGGAGAGAGGATGTTCAGCGCGGACAGGTACTGGCCGAGCAGCAGCGCCGCGTCGCCCGGCACGGTCGGCAACTCCTCTATGGACGAGGTGAGTTCGCCCATCACCTTCAGGAAGGCGTCTGTGGGCAGCACCTGCGCGGGCACGTCGAACTCGGTGAGCAGCATCGGCCTCAGGCCCGGCACCAGGTCCAGGTGGAGGAGCCGGCGCACCCGGGTCCCGACCAGCGGGTCGATCTTGTTGCGGGTGGGGCCGTAGCTCATCAGGCCGTCGGCGTAGACGTCGACGGGGGCGCCGGTGAACAGCTGGGCCACCGTGAGGGCGGGGGTGACCTGGATGGACTCCAGGGCCAGTTCGACCCGGTCGTCGCCGAGGTTCCACAGGAGGCGCAGATAGCGCTCGAAGAGCGGGATGTCGTTGGAGCGCGGGGCCCAGGCGCCCGGGTGGAAGGGGCGGATGGCCTCGTTCCAGGACAGCACCTCGTCGAAGTGGCCGCGCAGCGGCTCGAAGCCGGGCATCTCGTCGAGCGACGGGGTGGTCTCCGGGGTCGTGGAGTTGTTGAAGACCAGCAGCACCCTGCGGTCCGGCTCGGCGAACAGGTCGGAGTCGATCGCGGCGGCCAGGGTGGCGACGCCGTACAGCGTCGAGGCGCAGAAGATCTGGGTGGTACGGGACATCAGGCGGCCGCCTTCGCTGTGATGACCCGGCGCCGCAGCCGCCGCAGCGTGGCGGAGCGGTTCATGTCCATGGTCTCGAGTACGTCAGCGAGCGCGTCCTGCGGCATGCGCCTGATCGCCGCCGCGCTCATCGACCGCAGCTGCCTGGCCACGGCCGGTTCCCACTTGGACTCGTCCGACAGATGGTGGGCGATGATCGCGCAGTAGGTGCGCACCGCCTTCGGCAGCAGCCGGTCGGCGTCCCGGTCGCTCGCCGTCTCGTCGAGCACCTGGTCGAACGCGCGGATGAAGTCGAGCTGCCGGGCATCGCCGATCTGGGTCAGCGAGGAGGCGACCCCGCGCCGGTAGAACAGGCCCAGCAGGCTCACCACACCGAAGGACTCCGCCTCGCGGTGCAGCCTCCATATCCACGGCCGGTCCTCCGCCGTGCGCAGCCCGTCGGTGAAGTGCAGCAGGCCCTTGTCGAGGAGCCGGCGGTGATAGGCGCCGGCCCACGCGAAGGCGTAGTCCACGGAGGTCGTGCGGTCGGCGGGCAGGATCGCCGCGCGCGGGTCGAGGACCTCGCCCCGGCGGCCGACCGGGACCCGGTGCACGGACCTGGCGCGGGCGGTGGCCTGCACATGGTCGGTGCGGATGAAGTCGCAGCCCAACTCCTCGATGGCCGCCACCAGTTCGGAGAGGTACCCGGGGGCCAGCCAGTCGTCGCCGTCCAGGAACGTCAGGTACTCGCCCTGTGCCGCGTCCAGACCGGTGTTGCGCGCGGTGGCGAGCCCCCCGTTCTCCTGGTGGCGGATGAGGCGCACCTGGGCGACCTTGGACAGATCCTCGACGGCGCGCTCGAGAAGGGCCGGGGTCCCGTCCCTGGATTTGTCGTCGACCAGGACGAACTCGAAGTCGTGCCTGGCGTTCAGGCGAAGACTTCTGAGGGTGTCCGGCGCATATTGCTGCACGTTGTAGAACGGCACGATCACGGAAAGCTTTGGCACCCGCGAAACCCTAGGAGGCTGCCCGGCTGCGGAACTTTCCGGTACACGTACAGGGGGTGAACTCCGTGTGTCGGAACGGTGCCTCGCGTGTACTTTCCGCTTTCCGGCGGGCCAGTTCGGCTGTCGGTGGGCTGTTGTTAACTTTTCGTTGAGTCGCGGTTGGGCCGGACCTAGAAATTGCTTCCTAGCGTCGTCGTCGTGCCGTCAAGTACAACGAAGCCCCCGCGAATCGCCGTCCTCGCGGACTCGGACACCCGCTGGAAATGGGGTGCCCTGACCGCGAACCGCATCGCTCCGGGTCCGTCCATGGAAGCCGCATCGCGCGAGGACACGCAACCCCGTCCCGCGCTGAGCGGTTTCCTGCTGCGCGGCCGGGCCACGCCCACCGCCCGCCAGCTGGAGGAAGTGGGGGTGCGCGCCGAGTCCCTGCGCGAGGTGACGGCCGTCGAGTTCCTGCGCGCCATGGCCGAGGAGTCGTACGACATCGTCGTGCTCGCCCTCGTCGGCGGCGGCGTGCAGGCGATGCTGCACGGCCTGGGGAGGGTGTGGGAGGGCCGCGAGAAGCGCCCCGTGGTCGTCACCGGCTACGTCGGCGTCGTCTACGAGAAGCTCGCCGACGGCCTGCTGCTGCGGCACGGCGCCGACCTCGTCCTCGCCAACTCCCGCCAGGACGCCGAGCGTTTCCGCGCGGTGTACGAGGGTGTGGGCGCCGACGCCTCGGCGGTGACCGAGGTCGCCCTGCCGTTCCTCGGCGGGGACGCCTACACCGGCGAACACGACCCGTCTGCGAAGCAAGGGCGCAGGCCCTACACCGTGGTCTTCGCGGCCCAGCCGTCCGTGCCGGACAACCGCAGGGACCGCACCTACCTGCTGGAGCGCCTGGTCCGGCACGCGCGGCTGCACCCCGAGCGCGAGGTGCTGCTCAAGCTGCGCTCCAAGCCGGGCGAACACACCACCCACATCGAGGAGTTGCCGTACCAGAAGCTGGTGCAGCGGCTCGGACCGCCGTCCAACTTCCGCATGGTGTACGGCAACATGGGCGAGGTCCTCGACCGGACCGACCTGCTGGTGACCATCAGCTCCACGGCCGCCCTGGAGTCACTGCACCGCCGTGTCCCGACCGTCGTCCTCACCGACCTCGGCGTGCGCGAGGTGCTCGGCAACCACCACTTCATCGGCTCCGGATGCCTCGCTTCCTGGGACCAGCTCGACGACGGCCACCGGCCGGTGCCCGACGAGGAGTGGGTGGGGGCGCAGGGCGTCGTCGCCGACGGCTCCTACGCCCACGCCTTCGACACGGCCCGCGAGCGCATCACCAAGCTGCTCGACCGGCCCGGGGGCCTGCCGCCACTGGCCCCGTACTACACCCCCGCGACCGCGCCCGGCTATCTGCCCGGCATCCTCGCCCGCCACCACCTCGGCCCGGACGGCACCCCGCTGCCCGGCGCCCCCGCCGCCGACCGGGAGCCGGGCCCGGTCCGGCAGATCGTGCGCAGAGCGGCGCGCGGCGCCTACCGGCACGGCGTGCAGCGGGTCGCCCCCGTCATCCGACGGATGGGGGAGCTGTGACCTCTCTTCAAGGAGTAGACCCCATGTCCCACCCGGCAGCGGGCCACGGCGCATCGGTGCGCCGCGTGCTCGCGGTGATCCCCGCGCGCGGCGGCTCCAAGGGCGTGCCCGCGAAGAACCTCGCCTCCGTCGGCGGTGTCCCGCTGGTGGCCCGGGCGGTGCGCGAGTGCCGTGCGACCCGGCTGGTGACGGACGTGGTCGTCTCCACCGACGACCAGGCCATCGCGGCCGCCGCCCGCCAGGCCGGCGCGGAGGTCGTGCTGCGGCCCGCCGCCATCGCCGGCGACCTGGCGACCTCGGAGGCCGCGGTCCTGCACGCCATGGACGCCCACGAGGCCCTGCACGGGGCGGCCGTCGACGCCGTGCTGCTCGTACAGTGCACCAGCCCGTTCATCCTCCGCGAGGACATCGACGGCGTGGCCGGCGCGGTCGTCGAGAACGGCGCCGACACCGCCGTGACCGTGGCCCCGTTCCACGGCTTCATCTGGCGCGACGCCGACGACGCCGTGGACGCGGCCGACTCCGGCGAGGCGAGCGGCGGTTACGGCGTCAACCACGACAAGTCCTTCCGCCCCCGCCGCCAGGACCGCCCCCAGGACCTCCTGGAGACCGGCGCCGCCTACGCGATGGAGGCGGCCGGCTTCCGCAAGCACCAGCACCGCTTCTTCGGCCACACCGAGCTCGTCCGCACGGACCCGGCCCGCGTGCTGGAGATCGACGACCCGCACGACCTCGCCCGGGCCAGGGCACTGGCGCCGCTGTTCGACGCCGACCGGCCCGGCGCCCTGCCGACCGCCGACGACATCGACGCGGTCGTCCTGGACTTCGACGGCACCCAGACCGACGACAGGGTGCTGATCGACGCCGATGGAAAGGAGTTCGTCTCCGTGCACCGCGGGGACGGCCTCGGCATCGCCGCGCTGCGCGACAGCGGCCTGGACATGCTGATCCTCTCCACGGAGCAGAACCCGGTCGTCGCCGCCCGGGCCCGGAAGCTCAAGCTGCCGGTCCTGCACGGCATCGACCGGAAAGACCTCGCGCTGAAGCAGTGGTGCGAGGAGCAGGGCATCGCGCCTGAGCGCGTGCTCTACGTCGGCAACGACGTCAACGACCTCCCGTGCTTCGCCCTCGTGGGCTGGCCCGTGGCGGTCGCGAGCGCCCACGACGTCGTGCGCGGCGCCGCACGCGCGGTCACCACCGTTCCCGGTGGCGACGGCGCGATCCGAGAGATCGCCAGCTGGATCCTCGGCCCTTCTCTCGACTCCCTCAACAGTTAAGGACAGTTCCCCCCATGAGCACCAACTCCCGTCTGCGCCAGTTCGGTTCGAAGACCGCCGGTCCCGGCCACCCCGTCTACATCACCGGCGAGATCGGCATCAACCACAACGGTGAGCTGGAGAACGCCTTCAAGCTGATCGACGTGGCCGCCGAAGCCGGCTGCGACGCCGTCAAGTTCCAGAAGCGCACCCCCGAGATCTGCACCCCGCGCGACCAGTGGGACATCGAGCGCGACACCCCCTGGGGCCGCATGACGTACATCGACTACCGCCACCGCGTGGAGTTCGGCGAGGACGAGTACCGCCAGATCGACGAGCACTGCAGGAAGCGCGGCATCGACTGGTTCGCCTCCCCGTGGGACAACGAGGCCGTCGCCTTCCTGGAGAAGTTCGACGTCCCCGCCCACAAGGTGGCCTCCGCCTCCCTGACCGACGACGAGCTGCTGCGCGAGCTGCGGGCCACCGGCCGTACGGTCATCCTCTCCACCGGCATGTCCACCCCGAAGCAGATCCGGCACGCGGTCGAGGTCCTGGGCAGCGACAACATCCTGCTCTGCCACGCCACTTCGACGTACCCGGCGAAGGCCGAGGAGCTCAACCTGCGCGTGATCAACACGCTGGAGAAGGAGTACCCGAACGTCCCGATCGGCTACTCCGGCCACGAGACCGGCCTGCAGACCACCCTGGCCGCGGTCGCCCTCGGCGCCACCTTCGTCGAGCGCCACATCACCCTGGACCGCGCGATGTGGGGCTCCGACCAGGCCGCCTCCGTCGAGCCGCAGGGCCTCACCCGCCTCGTCCGCGACATCCGCACCATCGAGGCATCCCTCGGTGACGGCGTCAAGAAGGTCTACGAGTCCGAGCTCGGCCCGATGAAGAAGCTGCGCCGCGTCAGCGGTGTCGTCGCCGAGGCGGAGATCGCGGCGGCGGCGGGCGAGCCGGTTTC
Organism: Streptomyces cellulosae; assembly: GCF_000721105.1. Classification (GTDB taxonomy): domain Bacteria; phylum Actinomycetota; class Actinomycetes; order Streptomycetales; family Streptomycetaceae; genus Streptomyces; species Streptomyces cellulosae_A. The sequence continues at coordinate 5,121 of NZ_JOEV01000072.1, read as the reverse complement.
GGTCTGAGCCGGTCTTGGTCCTGACCCGGTCTCTCTGAGCCCACACCGCCACACCCCCCACAGAATCACTCACGACGGGACGGTCGTCCGTAGATGAGCCCCCGCGCCGGGTCCGCCGGCCCCCGCACTCTCGCCTTCGTGGAGAGTCCGGTACAGCTCCTGAACGTGCTGGAGTGGGCGCACGAACACGCGCTCACGCGGGAGCACGCGCACGCGTCCGGCGCGGGGCTCACCCTCGTCGTCCTGTCCCCGATCGACCCCATGACCCGCGGCCAGTTGCGCCGCATGTCCGAACTCGCCCGCGAGGACGGCCACGAGGTCCGCTGGGAGGAGGCGCGGGGCGGCGCGCTCGCCCCGTTCCACACCATCGGCGGCCTGACCGGCGTACTCCGGCGGGCCGACCGGATCGTCCTGGGCGACCCCTTCTCCCGTTACGTACAACTGCTGTTGGCCATCACCCGGGCCCGCGACCTGGTCGTGGTCGACGACGGGACGGCGACCATGGAGTTCGTCGCCCAGCTCGCCAGCGGGGAGCGCCTGGTGCGCTGGCACCGCAAGGGCGGCCGCCCCGGCCCCCGGGACCTGGTCTTCGCGCCGGTGTCGTCCGTGGCCCGCAGGAGGCTGACGCCCGGCGGGAAACGCCGGGTGGAGATCTTCTCCTCCATGCCGATGGAGGAACCCCCGGCCGGCGTCACCGTCACCGCGAACACCTTCGTCTGGACCCGCGCCCGCTTCGGCCCGCCCCGCATCACCAAGGGCGCCGACATGGTCGGCACCTCGCTGGTGGAGACCGGCATCGTCGACGGCGACCGGTACCTGGAAGCCGTCCAGTCCCTGGCCAAGGCGCACGGCGCGACCCGCTACTTCGCCCACCGCCGCGAGAGCACCGAGAAACTCCACCGGCTGGCCGTGGAGAGCGGACTGGAGATCGTCCGCCCCGACCTCCCGCTGGAACTGATAGCCCGCCGCGGCCCGGTCGGCCGTACGATCCTCAGCTTCCCCTCGACCGTTGTCCACACCCTTCCGCTCGCCCTGTCCGGCACGGAGGTACGGGTCGCGGTCTGCGACATCGACCCCGACTGGCTCACCGAGAACGCCTCGCCGCGCGCGCAGGGGTTCCTGTCGGGAGTCACGGGGACGGCACGGGACGTGACCCGGTTGTCGGCGGTCACGGCCGTGTGAGGAGCGGGGCGCGGGCTTCTCGCGGACGGGCAGGTGCCGTACGGCGACTCTTCGGGCACCGGCCGCTGCCGGCGGTCACGGCAGCGGCCCTGAGGGCGGGGAGGGCCCCACGTCCTCGCTCCCCGGCCGGAGCGACCCCGCGCGGGCCGGTCTCGTCCCGTACGCCTCCCGTGAAGCCGTTGCCTGAGGCGGCGGCAGCCGATGCCCCCGGCCGTCAGCCCAGGCCGACGGCGAGCGCGCCCGGCCGCGCCTCGCACAGCGTGCGTGCGCCGGAGGGGGCCACGACCTGTGCGGCGGCGCCCGGAACGCCGTACGGGATCCGTCGGCCAGGGATGCCGGTTGCGGCAGCGGGGGACTGAGGGGGAGCGGAGGCTGAGGCGGAGCGGGGGCGAGGCGGAGAGGAGGCCGGGTGCAGGCGCTCGGCGCGAAGGCCCGAGGGTTTCTACCGAGCCGGCTTGCTCGCGATCAGGAACGCTCGCGCCCGCGTCTCGTCCTCGTACGGTTCCCGCAGCATCCGGGCCTCGACGCGCAGGCCGGCCTTGGCGAGGTGGGCGGCCATGGTCTCCGGTGTACGCAAGTGGTAGTCGAGGGAGATCCCCTGGTCGAAGCGCTCGGTCAGGTGCAGTCGCTCGTCGGTCTCCCCGTGCTGGAAGGCGAGCAGGACGTGGCCGCCCGGGACCAGGACGCGGTGGAAGTCGGCGAACGTTCTCGCCAGGTGCTCGTCGGGGACGTGGATGACCGAGTACAGGGCGGTGATCCCGCCGAGGGTGCCGTCGGGCAGGTCCAGATCGGTGAGCGAGCCCACGTGGAAGCGCAGCTCGGGGTGGGCCCGGCGGGCCAGTTCCACCATCCGGGGTGAGACGTCGACCCCGAAGACGGGCAGCCCGAGCGCGCTCAGCCGTGCGGTGACGTACCCCGGGCCGCTGCCGAGGTCCGCCACGGGGGCCGGCCCGCTCGCGCGGACCAGCTCGGCGAACGCGGTGACCAGGGCACGCTCCAGCGGTCTGCCGCCGAGCCCGTCGGGATGGCGCTCGCTGTAGGCGTCGGCGATGGCGTCGTACGAGTTTCGGGTGGCCTGTATGAAGTCCGGTTCGACGTCCGGGTTCGCGTCACTCACGCTGCCGCACCCTAGCCGCCGGCCGGGGACCGGCGCGGGCGGTTCACCGGGGCCGCGTCCTGAGTTTCCGCAGGACCCGGGCGGGCCGTGTCAGGGGTCCTCGGAGGTCCAGGTGAAGCCGCCCAGCCCGCCCGGCGGGAGGTCGCCGTCGGCCGTGGGGCCGGGGGCCGGGCCCCGCGCCCGTTCACCGCGTCGGCGCAGCAGCCACACCGTCGTCGACAGCAGCCAGCCCGCCAGGATCATCACGACGAGCACCGCCAGGACCACAGTCACCGTGCCGAACAGGCCGAGCTGCGCCAGCAGCACGGGGATGTGATCCTCGCCGCAACCGCACGCCTGCCAGGGAGCCGTCGCGAGGGTGGTTTCCATGGCGGCAGGGTGCCCGCCGCTGCGGGCCTGTACAGGCAGCGTCGCGAAAGAGCGGCCTGACGGTGATGATTCCGGGATGTGCGGCCACTTGCGCGCCGGGCGGTCCCGACAGGTGAACAGATCGGCTTCTTCCGGCCAAGGCGTGGTATCCGTGGAGGAAGGGATGGGTGTCGTACGCTGTCCGCTCGGCCGGAAAATCCGGTGAGTCTACCCATCCCGAACGGTACATATGCGTTCGCCGGTCAGTTTTTCTGCCTCAAACGGGCTGATCTTTTGGTGATCCAGCTCGGTTGACCGGTCGGGCGTCCTACCCTTCAGAGGGTGAAGCCATTGATGTCCCTAGAGTCCGAGGCCGGTCTTCCCGGGGAAGCGCTGCTTCCCGGAGCGCTTCCCGAAGCGCTCCGTGCCGAGCTCGTCGCCTTCCGCCGCGACCTGCACATGCACCCCGAACTGGGCAACCAGGAGTTCCGCACCACCGCGGCGATCAAGGAGCGGCTCGAGAGGGCCGGCCTGAAGCCGCGCGTGCTCGCTGTCGGGACCGGGCTCGTGTGTGACATCGGCGAGTGGGACGAGGGCCGGCCCATGCTCGCCCTCCGCGCCGACATCGACGGCCTGCCGATCCCGGACACGAAGACGGAGTGCTCGTACCGCTCCACCGTGCCGGACCGCGCCCACGCCTGCGGACACGACGTGCACACGACCGTCGTCCTGGGCGCCGGCCTCGTGCTCGCCGAGCTGCACCGCCAGGGCCGGCTGCCCCGGCCGGTACGGCTGATCTTCCAGCCCGCCGAGGAGGTGCTGCCCGGCGGCGCCGCCGACGCCATCGACTGCGGCGTCCTCGAAGGCGTGGGACGGATGATCGCCGTGCACTGCGACCCCCGGGTCGAGGCCGGGCGGATCGGGCTGCGCGAGGGTGCCATCACCTCCGCCTGCGACCGGCTGGAGATCGCTCTGGACGGCCCCGGCGGCCACACCGCCCGCCCCCACCTCACCACCGACCTCGTCACGGCCGTCGCCCGGGTCGTCACCGACGTGCCCGCCCTCGTCGGCCGCCGCGTCGACACCCGCGCGGGGCTCGCCGTGACCTGGGGCCGGATCGAGTCGGGGCACGCCCCGAACGTCATCCCGCAGCACGCCGAACTCTCCGGGACCGTGCGCTGCCTGGACATCGACGCCTGGCGGCAGGCCCCCGACATCGTGGTCGCCGCGATCGACGAGGTCGCCAACCTGCACCGGGCCAAGTCGGAGATCAACTACGTGCGCGGGGTCCCGCCCGTGGTCAACGACGCCGGGGTGACCGAGCTGCTGCGCGACGCCATGACCGCCCGCCGCGGCGCCGACTCCGTCGAGGGCACCGAGCAGAGCCTCGGCGGCGAGGACTTCTCCTGGTACCTCCAGCACGTCCCCGGCGCCATGGCCCGCCTCGGCGTCCGTCCCCCCGGTGAACGCACCGTCCGCGACCTCCACCAGGGCGACTTCGACGCCGACGAGTCGGCGATCACGGTGGGCGTCGAGCTGTTCACGGCGGCGGCGCTGCTGGACGCGGCGGACGCGTAGGGCCCGGGCCGCGGCCAGGCGGGCCGCGGCTGAGCCGAACGAATGAGGCTGCCCGGCGTCGAACCGGACAGCCTCGTCAGAAGGGCTTGCATCGGCCCCGACGGCGTGGTGTTCGTCGATCCGGCGGCAGCGGGTGAGGCCGTGACGGCGACGAGCGAGGCGCTCGCGACTATGCCCGTGCCGACGGCAACAGAAATGGACCTACGGAAATTCAAGATCGTTCCCCCTGTTTTTGGGTGAGTGGCCTGCCGATAAATGTCGGCGTGGTCAGTCGCTGAAGATCAGCACGGTCAACTGAGCGGTGGCCGGGCCACGTTGCGGTAAAGAATCGATCATGGCTTGCCCGTTCCGGTAATTCCTCTTCGTCCCCTTGTGTCACCCGGACGTAACCGACGGCGCGCAGACGTAACCCGTTGTCGGCACGGTTCGATAACGCACCGGGGAACCCCTTTCCCCTGCTCGTCTACGCGCGTTACTGTGCGCCGAAATCGCCACCGGCGGCGGCACTCGGGGAAGCGGCCGGCGAAGGTGCTGTGGGGACGAAAGGGTGCTTGCTGTGCGTCATTTCTCTCGGAGGACCAGGTTCTCCCAAGCCGCGGTGACCGTAGCGGTCATCGCCCTCGCGGCCGCCGGCTGCGGCAAGTCCAGCAGTGAATCCACCGGCAGTGCTCCCTCCGAGGACGGAAAGTACTCCGGCAAGGGCATAGGCCTTGCGTACGACATCGGCGGCAAGGGTGACCAGTCGTTCAACGACGCTGCCTACGCGGGCTTCAAGCAGGCCGAGGACGAATTCAAGATCGGCGGCCGGGATGTCGAGCCGAGCGACAACGAGACGGACGCCGACAAGGTGCAGCGGCTGGAGCAGCTCGCGAAGTCGGGCTACAACCCGATCATCG
>NZ_JOEV01000071.1 GCF_000721105.1 Streptomyces cellulosae | reverse complement strand
CACATACACCTTGTCGGTCATGGCTCCGGAAGGTAGCAGCTAGCCGCATCAGCACTCACAGCAGCAACTAACGGCACTTTCGCAACAGGCCCTAGCCCCCTTGCCTCTACTCCGACTTGATCGCCGTCAGCATGTTCAGGCGGGCCGCCCGCCGGGCCGGCCACAGCGCCGCCAGGACGCCCACCGTAGCCGCCAGCAGCAGGAAGACGGCCATCCGCGCCCACGGCAGGACGAGTTCGTACGTGGGCATGCTCGTCCCCAGCAGTTCACCGGCCGCCCAGCCGAAGAACACCCCGAGGCCGATGCCCAGCACCCCGCCGAAGAGCGAGATGACCAGGGACTCCAGGCGGACCATCCGCTTGATGCCCTTGCGGTCCAGGCCGATCGCGCGCAGCATGCCGATCTCCTGGGAGCGCTCGAAGACCGACATGGCCAGGGTGTTGATGACCCCGAGGACCGCGACGATCACCGCCATCGCGAGCAGGCCGTAGACCATGTTCAGGACCAGCGTGAACGTCTTCGCGATCTCGTTGGAGAGGTCCTTCTTGTCCTGGACCTTGATGGCCGGGTTGGAGCCGAGGGCCTTCTCCAGCCGGTCCTTGGTCGCGTCGGACGCGCCGTCGGACGTCTTGACCATCACCTGCATGTCGGCCGTGCCGGACTCGTGGGGGGCGAGCGCCGCGTTGTCCACGATGACGCCGTTGATCATCTCGTTGCCCTCGTAGACCCCGGCGACGGTCAGGCGCTGCTTCGTGCCGTCCTCGTAGGAGGCGGTGAAGCCCGACCCGGCCTGCCAGCCACGGGTCTTCGCCGTCTCGTCGTCCACGACGACCTGGGTGCCGCCGACCTTGAAGGAACCGCTGTCGACCTTGAGGTCGGTCAGCTCGCCGATCGTGCCGCCCGTGACACCGGTGAGGTACTCGGTCTCGCCGCCGACCCGGGCGGCCGCGTTGCGCAGCGGGCTGGTGGCGGCGACGCCGTCGAGCCCCTTGAGTTTCTGCTCGACGTCGGGGGACAGCTCGTTGCCGTTGGCCATGGAGATGACGTAGTCCGCGCGGATCGCCGAGGAGGCCATCTTGTCGATGGACTTCTGCAGGCTGCCCGCCATCACCGTCATACCGGTGATGAGGGTGAGGCCGATCATCAGGGCGGAGGCGGTGGCGGCCGTACGGCGGGGGTTGCGCACCGAGTTCTGGCGGGCCAGCCGGCCCGAGACCCCGAACACCCGCAGCACGGGTGCCGCGGCCGCGATCAGCGGGCGGGACAGCAGGGGAGTGAGGATGAAGACACCGGTGATCAGCAGGACCGCGCCGATGCCCATGGGGGCCTGGCCGTCCGAGCCGGACATCGTCGTGGCCGCGAGGACGACCGCCACACCGGCCGCCGAGAACAGCGAGCCCAGCGTGTTGCGCAGGACCAGCGACTTGGTGGTCGCCTGGGCGTGGAGGCTGCTCATCGCCGCCACCGGCGGGATCTTCGCGGCCCGGCGGCCGGGCAGCCACGCGGCGAGCATGGTGATGAGGATGCCGACGGCGAGGGCCGCGGCGACCGTACCCGGCGTGATGATCAGCGGTCCGTCCGGGACGGTCGCGCCGAGCGAGCCCATCAGCGACCGCAGTCCCGCGCCGATGCCGATCCCGGCGGTGAGGCCGGTCACCGCGGCGACCGCGCCCACCACGAAGGCCTCCGCCAGCACCGACCGGGTGACCTGGCGGCGGGAGGCGCCGACCGCGCGCAGCAGCGCGAGCTCCCTGGTGCGCTGGGCGACCAGCATGGTGAAGGTGTTGGCGATGATGAACGTACCGACGAACAGCGCGATGCCCGCGAACACCAGCAGGCCCTGCTTCAGCCCGGACATCGACGAGGCGATCGTCTTCGCCTGGTCGTCGGCCAGTTCCCGGCCGGTCGTGGTCTCGACGAGGCCCTTGGGGAGCGCCTTGTCCAGCTGGGCCTTGAGCGCCGACTGGCTGACGCCCGCCTTCGCCTTCACGGTGATCTCGTCGTACGTGCCCGTCTTGCCGAAGAGCTGCTGGGCGGTGGCCGTGTCGAAGAGGGCGAGGCTGCCGCCGGCGGCGACATTGCCGTCGTCGGTGGTGAAGACGCCGGTGACCGTCGGGGTCAGCACCGGCCCGTCGACGGAGATCCGGACGGTGTCGCCGACCTTGTATCCGGTGCGCCTCGCGGTCTCGGAGTCGATCAGGACCTCGTTCTTCCCGCGGGGCGCGTGGCCGTCGACCAGCGGGTACCGGGCGTCCTCGGTGCCCCAGTAGTTCTTGCCCTCCGACCGGAAGCCGCCGCCGATGAGCTTGCCGTCCTTGTCGGCGATGGCGGTGAAGCCGCCCACGACACCGACGGCGGACGCGGCACCCGGGACCTTCGCGCTCTCGTCGATCAGTGCCTGGGTCAGCTCGGGCGCCCTGCCCAGGCGGTCCCCCTCGCTCTCCTGGAACTTGGCGTCCACGGCGACGTCGACCTGGTCGAACCCGTTGGCCGAACTCTTCTGGAAGGCCTCGGAGATGGTGTTGGTGAAGACCAGGGTCCCGGACACGAAGGCCACGCCGAGCATCACGGCGAGCACGGTCATGAGCAGCCTGGCCTTGTGCGCGAGTACGTTGCGCAGGGCGGTGCGGAACATCAGCTGGTGCGGCCCTTCGCGTCGAACTGCTTCATGAAGTCCAGGACCGAGTCCGCTGACGGGCGGAGCATCTCGTCGACGACTCGGCCGTCCGCGAGGAAGACCACCCGGTCCGCGTACGCCGCCGCCACCGGGTCGTGGGTCACCATCACCACCGTCTGCCCGAGCTCCCGCACCGAGTTGCGCAGGAAGCCCAGGACCTCGGCGCCGGAGCGAGAGTCGAGGTTTCCGGTCGGCTCGTCGCCGAAGATGATGTCGGGCCGCGAGGCCAGCGCGCGGGCCACGGCGACGCGCTGCTGCTGACCGCCGGAGAGCTGGGAGGGCCGGTGGCCGAGCCGGTCGGCCAGCCCCACCATCGCGATCACGGTGTCCAGCCACTGCTTGTCCGGTTTACGTCCCGCGATGTCCATCGGGAGGGTGATGTTCTCCCGGGTCGTGAGGGTCGGAAGCAGGTTGAAGGCCTGGAAGATGAAGCCGATCTTGTCCCGGCGCAGCTTGGTCAGCTGCTTGTCCTTCAGCGACCCGAGCTCCGTGTCACCGATGCGCACCGAGCCGGAGGAGAAGGTGTCCAGGCCGGCCACGCAGTGCATCAGTGTGGATTTGCCGGAGCCCGAGGGGCCCATGATCGCGGTGAACTCGGCCTGCCGGAACTCGACGGAGACCCGGTCCAGGGCGACCACCTGGGTCTCGCCCTGTCCGTAGATCTTCGACAGATCCGAGGCGCGCGCGGCCACGGCGGTGGTCCGGCCGGCGATGGGAGTGGTGGTCACGGGAAGGTGCTCCTGACGGGACGACAGCGAGTGGATGTGTCCCATCGTGGTCGTCGGTCGCGCCGGTGTAGTCACCCCCTGTTCCGGTTCCGAAGGCAGACTCGGGGCGGACCGGAGGCCGCTTCGTCATACCTGGGGATGACGGCGGTCCCTGAGGAAGGCTGAGGGAGGACACGTCAAGAACAGGTGGAGCCCCCTCGTTCGGACGGTGAAATTCCGTCATTCCGCATGTGCCACGAGGAGTTGCGCGTAGGGCTACTGGCGAGTGCGGATGGCCTGTTTCGGGTGCTGATGCACCCTCAGACCTCAATAAAATAAGACAACATCCGGTAGCCCGCCCGATGTTGACGGTGTGTATCCCGATAGGCTCGGAACCTCGATGCGGAGCCCATGGCCTGCCCGGATGGTGGAATGCAGACACGGCGAGCTTAAACCTCGCTGCCCCTTCGCGGGCGTGCCGGTTCAAGTCCGGCTCCGGGCACCAGCCCCGACGTGGCAGCTGGCCTTGCGAGCGGTGGACGTGCAGCGGGCGGGCTGGTGCCACGTGCGGGTTCCGCCCGCACGCTCCTCGAGGACCGCAGGCCCCGGGCAGGCCAGAGGTCTCCCCGTCGGCGCCGGTGCCTCAGGAGGCCCTCCGCGCGTGGATGACGAGGCGGTTCAGCGGGTCCGGCGCAGTGGTTGCCCGGGACCTGCCGGCCCCCCTGGCGAGGTCGTGGGGAGCCCCGGCTGGGGGGTGTTTTCGCCCGGTCCGTGGACGGGAGAGGTGTCGGGGTGGATGGTGCCCCGGGGCCCGCCCGCACCCGCCGTGTCGGCGCCGCGACGGGTCCTGCGCAGGTGGACGGCGAGTGCGGCGCCGGCGGCGAGGAGTGAGGCGGTGCCGCCGATGAGGAGGCCGGACCGGGCTCCCAGGGATGCGGCGAGGGCGCCGACGAGGAGGGCTCCCAGCGGGGTGGTGCCCTGGAAGACCAGGGTGTAGAGCGCCATCACCCGGCCCCGGTAGGCCGGGTCGGCTCCCAGCTGAATCCGGTGGTTGGCCGCCTGCGCGAAACAGATGGACGCGAAGCCTGTGAGGAACAGGAGGGCCGCGGCCGCGATGTAGGTCGGTGCGAGACCTGCGAGCATCTCCAACGCACCGAATGCGGCCGCCGTCCCGATGACGAGACCGAGTGGCGGCCTGCCCCGGCGCAGCGTCGTGGCGAAGGCCGCACCGAGCGAGCCGACCGCGAGCGCCGTGGTGAGCAGCCCGAAGGCGGCGACATCGGCGTGAAAGACCGTCTTGGCGAGCAGTGGCAGGGTGAGCTGGAAGTTGAAGCCCAGCATGCCGACCACCGCGACCAGGACCAGCGGCAACAGCAGATCCGGCTGGGCCGCCACATGCCTGATCCCGTCCGTGACTCGGGCGCGCCGAGGCCGATCAGAGGTTCGGTGCAGTTCGGCGGGGCGCATCAGGCACAGCCCGGCGACTGTCGCCAGATAGGTCACCGCGTTCAGCAGCATCACCGTGCCGGTGCCGAACCAGCCGATCAGCAGGCCGGCCACGGCCGGGCCCAGCACCCGCGCCGAATTGAAGTAGGCGGCGCTCAGCGCGGAGGCGTTGGGCAGCAGGTCGGCGCCGACCAGTTCGCTGACGAACGACATCCGGGCCGGCACTTCGACGGCATTCACCAGGCCGAGTCCCATGGCGAACAGACCGACGTGCCACAGCTGCACCCCGCCCGCCAGGACCAGCACACCGAGCAGCACGGCCAGCACACAGGAGGAGAGGTTCGCGCCCATCAGCAGCCGGCGCTTGTCGTAGCGGTCGGCGAGGCCTCCCGCGTGGAGCGTGAACAGCAGCAGGGGCGCGAACTGCAGGGCTGTGATCAGCCCCAGGGCCGAGGCCGAGTCTCCGGTCAGGGAGAGCACCAGCCAGTCCTGCGCCACGACCATCATCCAGGTGCCGCAGACGGAGACGAGCTGACCCGCCGCGAACAACCGGAAGTTGCGGACCGTCAGGGACTGGAAGACGTTGGCGAGGGTGCTCGTCATCGGGCCCGCGCTCGGGAAGGTGGCGAGTCTCCACTGCGGGGGGTGTCGCGTCGCTGACTCGTCATCACTGTTCCCATCGGGCCGGTTCAGTCGATTCCGCGGAAGATGTGGGGGTCGGGGTTGTCCCCGTCCTCACCGGCGAGGAGCGCGGGCCGGTGGATGCCGGGTTCGTCGAGCATCAGCGTTTCGAGCATCAGGGTTTCGAAGATCAGGGTTTCGAAGATCGGGGTTTCCGGGGTCGGGCGTTTGCGCTCCAGGCCGTTCGTACTCACGTTCCCGCCTTTCGTCCGAATCTCGGTGAGGGGCATCGTCACGTCACTGCAGGGCGGCATCCAGCTCCTGCGTCGGGTCGTTCTCCGTCTGTGGCTGCAGGGCCCGCGGGCGGGCGGCCGGGGCCGCCGCATCGCGTGCCAGGAGGCATTCCTCCAGGAAGGCGAGCGCACGAAGGTGGTACGTGCGGGCCGCCCACCCGAGGCTGATGTTGTGCCCGGCGTCCGGCTGGTGGTCGATCACCACTCTGGGCGCCGCCAGCGGGCGCCGGAGCGCGGCGATCGCCTCCTCGTCGAACCGCCACCATTGCTCCTGCTCGGCGAAGGTGAAGCGGACCGGCACCCGTACCCGGGCGGCGATGCCGGGATACAGCTCGGGCCACCGCAGTCCCTCCTCCGCTTCAGCGGCCGGTACCGGGCAGACCAGTCCGCGGCCGAGCCGGAAGGCGTCCGGCGGATAGAGCCGCAGGGCGCCCCAGTGCCTGCGCCAGTCGCCACGGCCGCCTGCGCCCGGCAGCTGGTGCGGTTCGACGGCGAACTGGCTGCCCAGGCCAGAGATGTCCAGACCCAGCAGGGTGTCGCCGCGTTCGTGCGCCGCGACGGCCAGGGCCGGTTTGCCGCCGTAGGAGTGGGCGACCACGAAGTAGCCCGCGCCGGTGTCGTGGCCGGCCGCGAAGTCGGTGAGCGCGGCACGCAGGGTGACCGCCTGCTCCTCGACCGTCTGGCCTCTGGGCAGCCGGGCGGCGGAAAGGCCGTAGCCGGGACGGTCCACGGCCAGCACCGTGTATCCGAGTTCGGCTCCCAGGACCAGCAGCGAAAGCCCGGGGCGGGTTCGGCTGTCGAAGTAACCGGCCCGCATACCGCCACCGTGCACGGCGACCACCACGGCCCGCGGCGGCCGGTTGCGGGGTAGGGCGACCAGGCCCGAGACCGGAATGCCGTCGGCGTCGAGAGTGATGCCGCGGACGTCCGGAGCATCGGGATCCAACAGCTCTGCCATGCGATCAGTGCTCCTGACAGGGGTGGGTGGGACGCACTCGTGACGGGTGGCAGGGGATTCAGGCAGTCGCGGATGCGGTGTGGTGGGTCGCCCGCTGCCGGGTGACCTCCTCGTTCACGCAGCCCGTCCGCTCCTGCGCGACGTCGTGCTCTGCCAACTGCACGGCGTGCGGTGGCCGGACATGCGCTCCAGGCGGCGCCAGCGGGCAACGGCCCGGCCCTCGTCCATGTCTGTGTCGACCGCCGGCGCCGCCATCCGGGCGAGCAGAACCGCGGTGACCGCGGCCAGTTCGTCGTCGTCAGGGGCACCGCTGTCGATGCGTATGAGCGTTTCGGCAGTCGCGCCGGTCAGGTTCATGGTCGTCGCCTCCGTCGCCATGGGTCCGGTGAGAAAAATTCGGGAGGATAGAGGGAAAATAGAGGGAAAGGGGAGGAAAGAGCGGGAGACACGGGAGTCATGGGAGTCACCGGGCCCCACAGGCCCATGGGGCCCGGTGAACATCGGGGGTCACTTGGCTTCGAAGATCTTCCAGTGACCGCGCTTGATGAGGCTGCTGCCGTCCTTGGCGTCGCTGAAGAAGTCGACCACGACGTAGCGGCCCGGCTGCAGCGTGAGTTCGAGCAGCGAGGTCTCCCCGCTGTTCATGGGCAGACCGCCGGTGCCCTGCTCCAGGTCGAGGGGGCCGGTGTAGTCCGGGAACGCGCCGGTGTCACCGAAGTCGTCGACGTAGGCCTGGACGTCTTCCTCGGTGACGTCCTCCGCGAGGCGGAAGAAGATGGCCTCGATGAACTGGCCGTCGGGCATGGCGTTGCGGAAGAGGATGGGACGGCCCGCCTGCACGGTGCCGTCCAGGTTCCAGCGCGGCTGGCCGTCGACCATCCTGCCGGTGAGGGTGGCGGTGGGGGCCGGTGCGGTGCCTGTTGCGGCGGTGCCGCTGACCTGAAGGACGCTGTGGCGCGGGTTCGCGTCCCGGATGTTCCGGTAGTCGAAGAACCAGTAGGTGCCCGGCGTCAGGGTCCTGGTGAAGGACGCCGGAAGATTCGGGTGGATCACCGTGCCGCCGAGCAGCTCGGCCTTCTGCCGCATCTCGGCACTGCCCTCGATGATGTCGGGCCCGACCGCGTTGATGATCTTCAGGATGGAGGAGCGGAAGCTCTCGAAGGTCACGCCGGGCTTCGGACGGACCAGCGATATCCAGCCCGAGGCGGGGTCCGTGGTGGACACCCGGAACGTGGTGAGGCCGGGGCGCGCGGTGGTCGGCGCGGTGAGTCCGCCGACGGAGGACTTGAGCTCCAGGACCTGAAGGGCTTGTTCCTGTGCGGCAGACCGGTCCGCGGAGGGCCAGGCGGTCATGGGCTGGGCGGCGGCGGTGCTCAGGCCCGTCGAGGCGGTGAGGGCCAGCAGCGCGCCGGCGGCGGTGGCGGCCCAGGTGTGACGTAAGCGTCCCTGTCTCATGAGGTTCTCCAAGATTCGCAACGGTGTCCAGGTGAGGTGGAACGGGTCGATTCAGCCGGCGCCCACGGCGGCGGCTTCGAAGGCACGCTGGAACGTCTCCTCGGACTGCGCGCCGGTCAGGCGGACCGTGCCGCCGAAATCGAACTGCGGTACGGAGCGGATGCCGAGAGCCCGCACCCGGGCCAGTTCGGCCCGCAGTTCCCCGGCGCCGTCCGGGCTCGGCCGGACGCCGGTCTCGGCGGCGAGCCGGTCCAGGGTGGCGCGGTCGCCGATGTTCAGCCCGTCGGTCAGGTAGGCCCGGAAGATGCGCTCGGCCATCGGCTCGCCCAGGCCCTGGCGAGCCGCGGCGGCCAGGAGCCGGTGGGCCTCGAAGGTGTTCACATGCACGGCGCGATCGAAGTTCAGCTTCAGGCCGTCCTTGGCGCCGACGGCCGCCATGCTCGCCGTGGCCTGAGCGGCCTGCTCGGCGCTGCCGAAGAATCCGCGGTGCACCTCGGCAAGTGGCCGGCCCTCCGGTGGCGCGTCGGGAGAGACCTGGAAGGGGAGGAACACCACGTCGAGGTCGCCGCCCGCCGCCCGGTGGCGATCGGCGACCCGCTCGAAACGGGTGAACCCGATGTAGGAGTGGACGCAGGTGAGGTCGAGAACGATCTCGACCCGCAAAGACGTGCTCGTGACGGCGGTCATCGTGGTGCGGCCCTTCAGTTCATCGTGCACAGGACACCGGGGTTCGGTGTGCCAGGTTCAACGCAGCGGACAAGGGGGGTCCATGTCCTGGCCCTCAGTCGTACGGAGTGTGCTCACGCGGCCTCGATATCGGCGGCCACGGTGCACAGCACGTACTCGGGTGGGGCACTTTCGAGACGGGCGATCTCCTCCTGCCCCTCGGAGATCCTCGGGTCGGCCATCCACGCGCGGTAGGAGTCGGCGTCCTCCCACATCGCGTAGTTGACGAAGGTCAGGCCGTCCCGGCTGATGTGCGGCGTGGCCGAGATGAAACCCCGGTGGTGACGCTTCCATTCGCCGCTGCTGGCCAGCAGGCCCGTCAGGGCGTCGAACGAGTCCCGGTCGCGCAGGTGACGTGTCGCGACCGCCACCCAACCCGGCTGCCGGCCGAACTGGGGTCCGTTGATGCCGGGGGCCGGAGAGCCTCGGAAGGCCGTGGCCGTCCGCACGCCGGGCCTGTTCGTCAGTGCCGTCGATACGCCGGCGTCGCCGCCGTCCGGGAAGGCGGCGTGGTGGTCCGCCGCGCCGCGCCACAGAGCGCGGTGGACCACCGTCCGCCGGTCGGGGCTCACATGGACGCGGGAGGAGAGGAACCCCGGGCTGTGGCGCAGCCGCCCGGCGGCCTCCGCGACGATGGCGTCGACCAGCGCGTCGGCTGTCTCCGGCTGCTCGGCCGTCAGGGTGTCGAAGGTGACGAAGCCGGGCTCGTGAGCGGGCACTTCTGTCATGGGAACTCCGTAGGTGGTGTCCGTGAGACCGTCGCCGCTCAGCGGAGTGCGTCGGCGTGCTCGAGGGCCCAGGAGCGGAAGGTGCGGGCCGGCTTTCCGGTCACCTCTTCCACGACGTTCGAGCCCACTTCGGGTTCCTTGGTGAGCGTCGCGAAGTAGTCGAGCGCCCCGTCCGCGTACGAGGGCGGCCAGCCGCTGTCCACCATGGCCTGCCGGGCAGCGTCGTGTTCGATGTCCTGCCAGGACAGTTCCCGCCCGGTCACCTCGCCGATGATGCGCAGCTGTGCCGCCTGGGAGAGCTCTTCCGGGCCGGTGACGAGGTACTTCTTGTAGGCGTGACCGGCGCTGGTGAGCGCCTTGGCGCCGACGGCGGCGAGGTCCGCCTCGTGCACCGAGGTCCGGGTGGCTGCGCCGTACGGGTAACGCACCACGTCGCCGGTACGGATCTGCTGGACGAATCCCATGGCGTTGCAGTGGAATCCGGTGGTCCGCAGGAAGGTCCACTCAAGGGTGGTCCGCTCGAGCAGTTGCTCGATGTAGGCGTGGCAGTTGTTGTCCACGGGCTCGAGGCCGATGTGCACGCCGACGGACGAGACGAAGGCGACGCGCCGTGCCGTGGCCTCGATCTTCTTCAGCACGGCGGGGGCGGTGTCGACCGGGAGGCTGAAGAAGGGCCACATGAGGAAGACCCCGTCGACACCTTCCAGGGCGGCGTCGAGGCTGTCCGGGTCGCCGAGGTCGCCGTGGCAGATCTCGACGCCGTCGGGCAGACGGCCCGCGTTCGGGTCGTCCGGGAGGACCAGCGCACGGACGCGGGCACCGGCTTCGAGCAGATGGGCCACCGCGTGCGGCCCGACATTTCCCGTCGCCGCGGTGACCAGGACGACGTGCTGTGCGGTCATGAGTGCTCCCTCAAGGAAACGGTGGTGACTTCGGGTGGTGCCTCACGGGCGGGGAGGGCGCTCCGCTCACCCCGCCGGTCGCCGCGCCCACGCGGAGACCATGAGTGTCGTCATGTCCCGCCCCTCCGGGCGTCCGAGCAGGTCCATGAACTCCGCGAGTTCGTCCGCGGTCACGGTGCCGCTCTCGACCAGCGCATGGCCTTCCTGCCTCAGCCGTAGGCCGATCAGTTCGTCGTCGGCGACGGACTGGCCGGGCCCCGCGGGAGTGAGCCGCAGCCCGACCGACTCCAGGCCGGCCCGGGACAGGGCGGCCGGCAGGTGCCGCGCCCACCCCATGTCGGCCCCCTGCTCCTGCATGCGCCGCACGTACCCGCCGACGAGGGTGCGCCCCACGGCGGTCGCGGCGTGCTCGGCGGGCAGGTAGTAGAAGTCCTCCACGACCAGCCAGCCGCCGGGTGCCAGCCAACGCTTCGCACGGGCCAGCAGCGCATCGGGATCCTTGAGGTGTTCGAGCACGGCCCGCGCGAGGACGAGATCGTAGGCACCCTCCTCGAACTCCTCGGAGACGACGTCGGCCTGGCGTACGGTCAGGTTGGTGGCGCGACCCTCGTCCAGCCTGCTGACGTCGATGTCGGCGGCGAGTACGCCGCCCTCGGGCACCTGCTCCGCCAGCCAGTAGGACATCGATCCGGCCCCGGCACCCAGCTCCAGACACCGCCAGGCCCGGTCCACGGGGAGCGCTGCGATGATCGCGCGGGTCACCGGATCGTATTTCCTCTCGAACAGCCGGAGCTGGTCGAGCGGGGAGAATGTTCCCCGGGTCAGCGATCCCGTGCTGTACGACTGCGCCGGAGCACCGTCCGCCATATCCAATGCCTTTCCCGTTTCGATGTCATTCCTTGATGCGTTCATCCGGTTGATCCGGTTGATCCGGTGGATCCGGCGAAGGAATGTCCAGTCATGGCGAATTCCACAGGCCGCTCGCATACCGGCGGCACGGCCGGGAACCATGTACGACCAGCCTCTTCGGTAGCGCGGACGCATTCAAGGTTTCCCGTATCAGATGTGTCTGCGGCTCTGTCACGTCTGTGTCAAATCCGCCGTCGGCCGGCTGTCCTGCCGACGGGCCGTGGGCAGAAAGAAGGGCGCGAGCTCCGCGGGAAACGCGCCGGCTGCCGCGGCGGTCCGGACGAATTCCTCGGTGAGACGGGTGAGTTCCGCGACACCGGCCGGGCCGAGGTGCCGGTACGGATCACGGTCGCCGCGGTCGGTCTCCTCCTCCAGCTCCCGGCGGAGCCGGACGCCCTGCGGGGTCAGCGTCCCGTCCTTGGCCATCAGCCCGCGCTCGCGCAGCCGGTCCTCGGCGGCGGACCAGTCCTGGCGAGTCCATCCGCGCTGAGTCATGACGGCCTCGCGCGGCATTCCCGCATCGCTCGCGCAATGCGAGACCAGCGCCTCGAGTCCGTCGAGGCCGGCCGCACACAGAGCGGCGACGTGGCTGTCGCCACGGTGCTCTCGCAGCATGGTGGCCGCGTACCAGAACGCCAGGTGCGGCGCGTCGGGTACCGGCTGGTCGGCGTGGGCCGCGTAGAGCGGGCGCCCGGCACGGCCGCACGCCTCGACGGCGCGCAGCGCCAGCTCGGCCGCGTCCCGCATCGGGCGTCCCGTGAGGGCCTCGGCCCCCAGCACCCGGCGCAGGAGAGTGTCGACCGCGCGCAGCCGGGCGGCCAGCGCCTCGTCCGGAGTCACCCGGTCCCAGAGGGCCGGGAGGTGCCGGGCGAGGGTGTCGTGCCGGAAGTTGTAGAACACGGCGGTGACCACGCCCGGTCCCACTCTGCCCAGGGCCGCGGCCCGGCCCGCCAGGTAACAGTCCATCGGGTCGTCGATGCCCCGGCCGGCCAGTTCCCCGCCGAGGTCAGGGCTGAAGTACACGGTGGAATGAAAGGTGTTCAGTGCGTTCTGGCACTTCCGGCCGGGTGGGCCGGGCGGGGGTGTCATGGTCGTCGTTTCCGTTTCTCGGGCTGTCTACTGCGGGGGGTTGCCGTGCTTGCGCGTCGGCAGGTCGGCGTGTTTGTCCCGGAGCATGGCGAGTGAGCGGATCAGCACCGCCCGGGTCTCGCGCGGGTCGATGACGTCGTCTATCAGGCCGCGTTCGGCCGCGTAATAGGGGTGCATGAGCTCGGACTTGTATTCCGCGATCCGCTGCTCCCGTACGGCCTCGGGGTCGTCGGCGGCGTTGATCTCACGCCGGAAGACCACGTTGGCCGCGCCCTCCGCGCCCATGACCGCGATCTCGTTGGTGGGCCAGGCCAGCGCCAGGTCGGCGCCGATCGACCGGGAGTCCATGACGATGTAGGCGCCGCCGTACGCCTTGCGCAGTACCAGCGAGATCCGTGGCACGGTGGCGTTGCAGTAGGCGTACAGCAGCTTGGCTCCGCGCCGGATGATGCCGTTGTGCTCCTGGTCCACGCCCGGAAGGAAGCCGGGTACGTCGACGAGGGTGACCAGCGGGATGTTGAACGCGTCGCAGAACTGGACGAAGCGGGCGCCCTTCTCGGAGGCCTCGATGTCCAGCACGCCCGCCATGGAGGCGGGCTGGTTGGCGACGATGCCGACGACATGGCCGTCGAAGCGGGTCAGAGCGCAGACGATGTTGGTCGCCCAGGCCGGGTGTATCTCGAAGTACTCGCCGTCGTCGACGATCTCCTCGATGACCTTCCGGATGTCGTAGGCCTGTCCCGATCCGGCCGGCACGATGTCGAGCAGGGCGTCGCCCGGCCGGTCGGCCGGATCGGCGCAGGGCTCGACGGGAGCCAGCTCGCGGTTGTTGGCGGGCAGCAGCGACAGGAGGTAGCGCACGTCCTCCAGGCAGTGCTCCTCGTCGTCGTACGCGAAGTGGGAGACGCCCGAGACACCGGCGTGGACGTCGGCGCCGCCGAGACCGTTCTGGGTGATCTCCTCACCGGTCACGGTCTTGACGACATCGGGTCCGGTGATGAACATCTGCGAGGTCTCACGGACCATGAACACGAAGTCGGTGAGCGCGGGGCTGTAGGCGGCGCCGCCCGCGCAGGGGCCGAGCATCACCGAGATCTGCGGGATGACGCCCGAGGCCCTGGTGTTGCGCTGGAAGATGCCGCCGTATCCGGCCAGGGCGGTGACGCCCTCCTGAATACGGGCGCCCGCACCGTCGTTCAGGCTGACCACCGGGGCGCCGGCGGCCTCGGCCAGGTCCATGATCTTGTGGATCTTCTGCGCGTGTGCCTCGCCGAGCGCGCCGCCGAAGATCCGGAAGTCGTGGGCGTAGACGAAGACCGTACGGCCGTGCACGGTGCCCCAGCCGGTGACGACGCCATCGCTGTACGGTTTCCTGTGCTCCAGGCCGAAGCCGCTCGCCCGGTGTCGCCGCAGAGGTTCGACCTCGTTGAACGACCCCTTGTCCAGGAGCAGTGCGATGCGTTCGTGCGCGGTCAGTTTTCCCTTGGCGTGCTGTCGTTCGGTCGCGGCCGGATCGGGTCCGTTCCGCGCCGATTCCTTGATCGCGGTCAGTTCGTCGGTCCGGGACCTGAGGGTTGCTTCGGCTGGGGCCATGGTGTGTGCCCTCTCCCTGGGTAGGTGGTGGTCGCGGTGGCGGAGGTACGGGGGCGAGGATCAGCGGGTGGCGCCCTGCGCGGAGCGCCGCGGCAGCAGGCCGTACAGGGCGACGAGGAAGCCGCACAGGCCGACAGCGGTGACCAGCCCGAGGGCGGCCCCGTGGCCCGCGGGGTACAGCGCGGAGGTCAGCCCGACCATGAGTGCGGCACCCAGCTGTACGGCGGTCTGGTACAGCCCGCTCGCCTCCGCCTGCCGGGGTGCGGGCACCGAACCGGTGGCCTGGAGGTGCAGGGCCGCGAAGGCGAGCACGAACGCCGCGCCGAGGAGCAGCATGGTGGGCAGTACGTCGGTGGCGTACCGCACCTCGGAGGGGGTGTCGCGCGGGTAGAGCAGGTAGCCGGCCGGTGCGGCGGCGGCACCGGCCGCGATCAGCCGGGCCGGCCCGAACCTGGCCGCGACGCGGCCGGAGTGGAGCGCGGTGAGCGCGAGCGGCGCACTGGCGGGCAGGAACGCGAGCCCGGTCTCCAGCGGACCCCACCCCGCGCGCTGCTGAAGGTGCAGGGTGCTCAGCAGAAGCAGACCCAGATACGAGCCGTTCAACGCCGCGGCACCGAGCGCGGAGCGCACCAGCGGCCCCTGCGTGAGCAGCCCCAGGTTCAACAAGGGCTTCGGGGCGGTCAGTTCACTGCGGACGTACGCCGCGCCGAGCAGCACCGCGAGGACGAACGCGCCGATCGTGCGCGGATGCTGCCAGCCGTGGGCGGACACGGAGACGCTCGCGTACACGAGCATCAGTGTGGCGCCGGTGAGGCCGAGCGCGCCCGGGACACCGTACCGTCCGGCGGCATCCCGGTCCGGCGCGTCGTGCGGGATCAGCCGCAGCCCCGCGGCGAGGAGCAGCAGGACGACCGGAGCGGGGAAGGCGAACGCCCAGCGCCAGCTCACCTCGGTGAGCAGCCCCGACAGCAGCAGCCCGGCGGAGAAGCCGACGGCGCCGAAGAAGGAGTAGACCGACACCGCCCTCCCGCGTGCGGGGCCCTCGGGGAACACGGCGATGATGATGGCGAGCCCGGTGGGCGCGGTGAGCGCGGCGCACCCGCCCTTCACCAGGCGGGTCCCGATCAACAGCGCCTCGCTGTCCGTGACGGCACCCGCCACGGACGCGGCGGCGAAGACCAGCAGGGCGGCCAGGTAGACGGGACGTCGTCCGAGCAGCGTGACCAGGCGGGAGCCGAACAGCAGCAGCCCGCCGAAGCCGGCGGCGAATCCGCTGACCACCCACTGCGCGTGCGCCACGGGCAGGGCGAGATCGGCGCCCACGGCGGGCAGTGCCACCAGTGCCACGGACACCTCGAGGGCATCGATGAGCATGTTGCCCGCGAGCACGAACAGCAGGCCCCACAGGGCGGGGCTCCACCGCTCGCCGGCCGTGGCGGGCACGGTTGTCCGGGGGGTCGTCGAAGGTGTCATGGTCCCGTTCTGCCTAGTGGTGAGGGGGGTGGTTCAGCCGAGCAGGGTGCCCCCGGTGGCGTCGACGAAGGAGCCGGTGATCCAGCGGGCCTCGTCGGTGGCGAGGAACGCCACCACGTCGGCGACGTCCTCCGGTTCGCCGACGCGGTTGAAGGCGGACAGCTGCGCCATCTGCTCCACCACCTCCGGCATGGCGAAGACCGGGTTGTCGTTGCGGGTGATGCCGGGCGCCACGCTGTTGATGGTGATGTTGCGCGGGCCGAGGAGCTTCGCGTAGTGCAGCGCGAGCTGGTCGACGGCGCCCTTCGTCATCGCGTACGCGATCTCGTCCGGGTTGGCGAAGCGGGTGAGGCCGGAGGTGATGTTGATGATGCGCCCGCCGTCGGGCATGTTCTTCAGAGCGCGCTGGATCAGGAAGAACGGCGCCTTGGCGTTGATGGCGAAGAGCCGGTCGAACTGCTCGGGTGTGGTGTCCTCGGGCTTGACGCCGCCCATGGCTCCGGCGTTGTTGACCAGGATGTCGAGGTCCGTGTTTCCGGTGCGTTCCCGAAGGCCGTTCTCCAGCCCCAGGAACAGCTCGTGGACGTCGCCGTCGACGCCGAGTTCGGCGCGGACGGCGAACGCCCGGCCGCCGTCCTTCTCGATGAGGGCGACGACCTCGTCGGCCGCCTCCCGGCTGGCGCTGTAGTGGACGGCGACGAGCGCGCCCTCCTGTGCCAGCCGCAGGGCGGTGGCGCGCCCCATGCCGCGGCTCGATCCGGTGACGAGTGCGGTCTTGCCCATGAGCCTGCTCATGTGTGTTCTCCGATTCTTCTTCGCCGTTGCTGAGGCCGGTTCCTGTACGGGTGCCGGGTCGCGGCGCACGGCCGGAGTCCGGTGCGCTCGGGGAGGCCGGCCGAACCAGCGGTTCAGGGCTGTCGTGATATCCGTGTTCTCGCTGTCGACCCACACCACATGGCTGTCGGGCCGTACCAGGAGGGCACCCGTGTCCGGTGTGATGTCCTCGGACAGGCCGGATGCGGAGGTGGCCGTCACCGTGTCCACGAGATCCGCGTAGGGGGCGGCGAGAGCGCGCAACGCCTCCCGGCGGGCTTCGTCGCCCGGCAGCAGGAGCAGCACGCCGCGACCGGTGCGGAGCAGCGAAGCGGTGGTGACGGTGGACCCGTCGACGGTGATGTCGCCGTGCGGCAGGCGGCGGCCGAGCAGCGGGTGCCGGCCGGGCCCCACGTCGTAACGGATGTCGAGGCCGGAGATCATTCCGGCCAGATGAGTGCGTACGTTCTCGCTTCCGCCGGCCAGCTCGGCGAAGACCTGCCGGACCGCGTCGACCTCGGCGGAGCCGAGGAGCAGCATGGCCTGGGCCCTGATGTTGCTCAGGGTCCGGCGGCCGACGGCGCGCCGCTCGTCGTGGTAGCTGTCGAGCAGGCCGTCGGGGGCCCGCCCCCGCACCTGCGCGGCCAGCTTCCAGCCGAGGTTGACGGCGTCCTGCAGGCCCAGGTTGAGTGCCTGGCC
This sequence comes from Streptomyces cellulosae, assembly GCF_000721105.1. Taxonomy (GTDB): domain Bacteria; phylum Actinomycetota; class Actinomycetes; order Streptomycetales; family Streptomycetaceae; genus Streptomyces; species Streptomyces cellulosae_A. The sequence goes on along the minus strand of NZ_JOEV01000071.1, from coordinate 8,129 downwards.
GCCGATCGGCATCTTCTGGTGTGCCGCGTCACCGGCCAGGAACAGCCGCTGGTCGCGGTAGCGGACGGCCTGCCGGGACGCGTCACCGAAGGAGTTCACCCACAGCGGGGTGCCGTGGCCGATGTCCTCGCCGGTGACGCGCTTCCAGCTGTCGGCGATGTCCTCGAACCGGGGTTGCGTGCCGCGTGGCCGGGCGCCGAACTCGTGCACCATCACCCGGGTCACCCCGTCGGGACGCCGGGCCGCGATGGCGAGTCCGCCCGCCAGCCGCTGGAAGCGGCGGTCGGGGATGTCGATGCCGGCCACGTCGGCGCGCAGCAGCTCGCGGGTGGCGTCGGCGCCGGGGAAGCCGAAGCCTCCCAGGCGGCGCACGGCGCTGTTCTCGCCGTCACAGCCGACGACGTACGCGGCCCGGTAGAACTTCGTCGTTCCGTCCGGGAGGCGCACCGCGGCGTCGACGTGGTCCGCGGTCACGGTCAGGCCGGTCAGCTCGTGACCACGCCGGATGTCCGCGCCCAGGTTCCGCGCCCACTCTCCCAGGAGTTCCTCGATCCGGGTCTGCGGGACCTTCCACTGGCCCGGGTGGCGGCCGGGCAGCGTGAGGTCGAGCGGGATGCCCCCGAAGTGACCCCTGGGGTCGTTGGGCACGGCGCCGAGCGGCCGCAGCAGGTCGCGGCTGTCGAGGATCTCCATGGTGCGGGCGTGCAGGGTGGACGCCCTCGACTCGGTGGTCGGCGCGGTGAGCTTCTCGAGGACCACCACGTCCGCGCCGGCCAGCCTCAGCTCCCCGGCGAGCATCAGCCCGACGGGGCCCGCGCCGACCACGATCACCTGGGTTGCGGTGCGGTCCTCCACCATGGTCAGGCCCTGGCTTCCGCGTAGTCCTTGGCGTGACCGAGGGTGGCGCGGCTGTTGGTGCTGAGTGCCGCCTGCACGTACTCCCGGGCGTCGGCGACGGTGGCGTCGGCGCCGAGGATCCGGGCGATGTTCTCGGTGTTGATGGTGACGGTGTGCTGCGAGGAGGCGGCGACCGAGGTGCCGTTCTCCGTGAACGTCCAGTAGCCGGTGTGCAGGGTCATCAGCGCCGGCAGGGTGACCTGCTTGTAGGCGATCTTCCGGTGCGGGAAGGTCACCCGGTAGGACTTGGTGGTGTGCACCGAGCCGTCCTTGGCCCGGGTGTCCATCTCCAGCGTCTGCAGGCCCGGGGTGTCCTCGTCGAGCCGGACGTGGGCCACGTGCGGGAGCCGCTCGGACCACAGATGGGCGTCGTTGACGAAGTCGTAGACGTCCTTGGCGGAGCCGGTGATGTGGACCGTGTCCTCGAAGGAGAAGGTCAGGTCCGCGGCCGCGTGGGCCAGTTCGACGTTCGTCTTCAGCGCGGCCAGCTCGGAGCGGGAGTTGCGGTCGACGGCCTCGTCGATCCACCGCAGGCTCTGCGGGTCGTCGTCGACGGCCCGGTAGTCGTGCAGCAGCCGTACCCGGGACACGGAGTCGGAGAGGGGCTCGATGACCCAGGCGCCGCCCATCGAGGCGACCGGCGGCGCGGAGACCTCCTGGCGGAAACCGACCCGCAGCCGCTCCGGATCGAGGGTGCGGCGCGACGTCCAGTTCTTCGCCTCACCGTTGGCGGTGGCCCAGATGCGGATGCGTTCGCTGCGGTCGTTCTTCTCGACGTGGTCGACGTGGATGGTGGGAGGGAAGATCCTCGGCCAGTTCTCCACTTCGGCGATCAGCTGGTAGACGGAGGCGGCCGGGGCCGAGACCGTGATCTCGTGTTCCACCTCGCGCGGACCGGCGTTCGGCATGCTCGTACTCCTCGGGTTCAGGGTTGGCTCGTCCGGTCGGCTCAGAAGTTGCCGAGTCCACCGCAGACGTTGAGGGCCTGCGAGGTGATGGAGGCGGCGGTGTCGGAGGCCAGGTAGCCGACGAGGCCGGCCACCTCCTCGGGGGTGGAGTAGCGGCCCAGCGGGATCTTCGCCTGGAACTTCTCGAGGATCGCCTCCTCGCTGGTGTCGTACGCGGCCGCGTAGCCCTGCCGGACGCGCTGCGCCATCGGAGTCTCGACGTAGCCGGGGCAGACGGCGTTCACGGTGATCCCGGTGGGGGCCAGTTCGTTGCCGAGCGCCTTGGTGAATCCGACGACACCGTGCTTGGAGGCCGAGTACGGGGCGCCGAGGACGACGCCCTGCTTGCCCGCGGTGGAGGCGATGTTGATGATCCGGCCGCGCTGCTTGTGCCGCATCCCGCCGGTGGTGAGCACCTCGCGGGTCATCCGGAAGACGCTGCTGAGATTGGTCTCGATGACGTCCTGCCACAGCTCGTCGTCGATGTCGGCGGTGACCCCGCCACCGCTTCGGCCTGCGTTGTTCACCAGCACGTCCACGGTCCCGAAACGCTCGACGGCGGCCTGTACGAAGGCACGGCAGTCGTCGGCCGAGCGGACGTCGAGGGTGGTGCCGTCGACCTCCAGGCCTTCGTCCTGCAGTTGTTTGACGGTGGTGGCGACGTTCTCGGCATTGCGCGCGCCGATGAACACCCGATGGCCTCCGGAGGCCAGGAGGCGGGCGGTGGCGAGCCCGATTCCGCTGGTCGCGCCGGTGATGAGGGCGACTGGCTGGTCCTGCTGCGTCATGTCTGTCTCCAGTGAGAAGGCTGGTGTCCGGGAGCGGCCGCCGACGTGACGCCGGCGGCCGCGACCGCCGGTGCGGTACCGCGCCTCCCGTGAGAGGCACGGGGCTGTGGGGACGTGCGGCTCCGCCGCGTGGGCGCGACCGGCCACGGACGGCCCGCGGTTTTCCGTACGGCGATTCCGGTGGAGCGCTCAGGCGGCGACGGCGTCCTGGAGAAGGGCGTTGATCGCCGCGACGAGGGCGCGGGGGGTGGGGTGCTCGCTGAAGACGTCGTCGGGGAGCGAGATGCCGTACTCGCGCTCGATCCGGCCGCCGGTCTCCAGCAGGGCCAGCGACTCGTAGCCCAGGTCCTCGAAGCTGGTGTCGAGGACGTCGCCGTCGAGGTCGACGCTCTCGTCGGCCCCGGCGCCCTCGAGCAGAATGCGCTTGAGGGCATCGACGGTGAATACCTGCTCGGACATGTGGGTCCTTTCATCGGTGGAGTGCGGCCGGGCGAGCGGCCACGGAAGGGGTGGAATGCCCGTCTCCCGCCGAGGGGGGAAAACGGCGGCGGGCACGGCTCGGGGTCAGTCGGCGGCCCGGACCACCACGGCGGAGTTGAAGCCGCCGTAGCCGCGGGCGAGGACGAGCGCGGTGCGCAGGGGGGCGCTGCGTGGCTGCGCGGTCACCAGGTCGATGGCGTACTCGGGCGACAGCTCCACGTTGGTGGTCGGCGGGATCACGCCGTCGCGGATGGCCAGCAGGGCGGAGACCACGTCCACCGGGGCCGCGCCGGAGTAGAGTCGGCCGGTCATCGTCTTGGGCGCGGTGACCGGGACCCCGGACGGTCCGAAGACGGCGCTGATCGCGTCGGCTTCCTCACGGTCCAGCCGTGGTGTGCCGGCGGCGTCCGCGAACACCACGTCGACCTGGTCGGCCTCGATCCCGGCGTCCGCGAGCGCCACCTCGATGGCACGGCGCAGACCGGGCTCACGGCCGCTTCCGGGCTTCGGGTCGAAGGTCGACCCGTATCCGGCGATCTCGCCGTAGATGTTCCGCGCGCCGCGTTCACGGGCCGTCGGCTCGTCCTCGAGAACGAGCAACGCACCGCCCTCACCGGGCACATAGCCGTTGGCGTCCGCGTCGAAGGGCAGGTACGCCCGGTCGGGGTCACCGCTGGTGGACAGCCGGCCGCCGGCGATCTGCGCGACCCAGCCCCAGGTGCAGATCGACGCGTCGAAGCCGCCGGAGAAGATCAGCTTGCTGCCCTTGCGGATCTGACGACGGCCCTGGGCGATCGCGTCGAGGCCGCCCGCGTGGTCGCTGACGACCACACCGCTGGGTCCGCGCATACCGTTGCGGATGGAGATCTGGCCGCTGTTGACCGCGTAGAACCAGGCGAAGGACTGATAGGCGCTGACGTACTGGCTGCCCTGGCTCCACAGCTTCTTCAGCTCGTTCTGGCCGAACTCGAACCCGCCGGAGGTCGAGGCGGTGACGACACCCATGTCGAACTCGGCGATGTCGCCGGGCACTATGCCCGCGTCCTTGAACGCGCAGTCCGCCGCCACCAGGGCGAGCCGGGTCATCCGGTCCGTCTGCGGGATCAGCCGGCTGGGCAGGTGATCCTGGGCGTTGAAGTGGCGGATCTCGCCGGCGAGTTGGGACGGGTAGGGCGTCGGATCGAAGTGGGTGACACGGTCGATGGCGTTCTTGCCGATCCGGGTCGCGGCCCAGAAGTCCTCGACGCCGAGGCCGTTGGGGGTGGCGACGCCGATGCCCGTGATCACTGTCCTGGTGCTCATGACACGCTCCTGTCGGGACGGGCCAGCACCATCGCGCTCTGGAACCCGCCGAATCCGCTGCCGACGGTGAGAACCGCGTCGGTCCGGTGCTCACGTGCGGTGAGCGGGACGTAGTCGAGGTCGCATTCCGGGTCGGGGGTGTGCAGGTTCGCGGTGGGCGGCACCACCTGGTTCTCGATCGCCAGGACGGAGGCGGCGATCTCGATCGAGCCGATCGCGCCCAGCGAGTGGCCCACCATCGACTTGATGGAGCTCACCGGCGTGCGGTAGGCGTGGTCGCCGAGGCTCAGTTTGAACGCCGCGGTCTCGTGGCGATCGTTCTGCTTGGTGCCCGAGCCGTGGGCGTTGATGTAGTCGATGGACTCGGGGTTCATCCGTGCCTCGTCCAGCGCCACCGTGATGGCCTCGGCCATCTCCCGGCCGTCGGGGCGCAGCCCGGTCATGTGGAAGGCGTTGCAGCGGGAGGCGTAGCCGGCTATCTCGGCGTAGATGTGTGCGCCGCGCCTGCGGGCGCTGTCCAGTTCCTCCAGGACGAACACGGCGGAGCCTTCGCCGAGCACGAAGCCGTTGCGGGTGCCGTCGAAGGGCCGCGAGGCGTGCTCGGGGTCGTCGTTGCGCGAGGTGGTCGCCTTGATCGCGTCGAAGCACGCCATGGTGATCGGTGAGATCGGGGCGTCCGTCGCGCCGGCGATCATGACGTCGGCGGTGCCCTCGCGGATCAGCTCGACGGCGTGACCGACCGAGTCGATACCGGAGGTGCAGCCCGTGGAGACCACGGTGGCCGGTCCTTCGGCGCCGACCGCCCAGGCCACCTCGGCCGAGAACGAGCTCGGCACGAAGTAGTTGTACAGGTGCTGTGGGGCATAGGTGTGGTCGACCAGGTCGAGCCGGCCGTCGTCGCTCACCACCCGGTACTCGTCGTCGAGCCCGGTGGTCGCGCCGACCGCGCTGCCGATGGTGACACCGGTGCGGTGGGGGTCGAATCCGCCGAGGTCGAGGCCGCTGTCGGTGAGCGCCTCGCGGGCGGTGACCACGGCGAACTGCGCGGCGCGGTCCATGCGGCGGATCTCCTGCGGAGTCAGCCCGTGCAGGTGGGGGTCGAAGTCGGCCTCGGCCGCGACCCGGGAGCGGAAGGCGGAGGGGTCGAAGAAGGTGATCCCACGGGTCGCTGTGCGGCCTTCGCTCAGCAGACTCCAGAAGTTCTTGGCACCGGTGCCGCCCGGTGCCAGCACTCCGACTCCTGTGATCACTACCCGGCGTGCCACTAGTGGTGGCCTCCCCTCGTGTCGGCGTGACGCGGCTTCATGCGGAAGCCGTCCAGTCGTAGAAGCGGGTGGCCATGGCATCGGCCGGGGAACGCCAGGTCGCGGGGTCGTATGCCGTGATGAACGGCTTGAGGTCCTCGCTGATCTGTACGAACCGCGGGTCGCTCTTGGCGTCCTCGATCAGTTCTCCGCCGTTGTCGGTGTCGAAGTCCTGGAGGTGGAAGTACAGGCCCTTGTAGGCGAAGAGCTGACGTCGCCGGGTGCCCATGCGGTGCGGCATCTCGGTCTGGTCGAACTCGGCGAAGAGCTTGCCGACTTGGGCGCTCGACTCGATGTCCATCCGGGCCACGATCAGGGTGCTGTGCATCTCTTCTCTCTTCCGTGGATCAGCGAGGGGCGGAGCTGGACAGGCGTCATACCGAGCGAGGCGCCCCGAACCAGCGCTCCAGGGCCATGGGCAGGTCGTGGTGGGAGCCGGGTGCGGCCCAGGCGACATGGCCGTCGGGACGGATCAGCAGGGCCGAGGTCCCCGTCAGACCACTGGCGGGCCGTACCGCGTGGGGCTCGGCGGTGACGACATCCACCCGGTCGGTCCAGCCCGCGGCCCTGGCCCGCAGGCGCGGGTTGTCCTCCAGGTCGAGCAGGACACCGCGGGCGGAGCGCAGGAGTTCGGTGCTGCTGGTCCTGCGGACCGCGCCGCTCAGCTCCAGGTGCGGCATGCGCCTGCCGAGCAGCGGATGGGTGCCGCTGCCGACGTCGTACGTGATCTCCAGTCCGCTCACCATGGCGGCGAGGTGCCGGGCGACCTCGTCGTAGCCGATGAGTTCGGTGAGCACGTCGCGCAGCGGCTGCACCTCGGGGCCGCTGAGGAAGAGCAGTCCCTGGGCCTGGGTGTTCATCAGCAGCCGCTTGCCGACCGGGTGGCGCTCGCCGTGATACGTGTCCAGCAGGCCCTGCGGTGCCCAGCCGTTCACGACCGCGGCGAGCTTCCAGCCCAGGTTGACCGCGTCCTGGATGCTGGTGTTCATGCCCTGTCCACCGGCCGGCAGGTGGACGTGCGCCGAGTCGCCGGCCAGGATGACGCGCCCACGGCGATACTCGGTGACCTGGCGGGTGGCGTCGCCGAAGGAGCTGACCCATACCGGCTCGGCGTGCGAGATGTCGTCGCCGGTCAGCCGCTTCCAGGCGTCGGCGACTTCCCCGAAGGACGGCGGGACATCCCTGCGCTGGGGCGGGGTACCGCGCTCGCAGACGATGATGCGGGTGACGTCACCGGGCAGCGGACCGGCCATGACCATGCCCCCGGGCAGCGTCTCGCCGATCATGCGGGGCTGGATGTCGACGCCCTTGAGGTCGGCGAGGAACATCTCCATCGTCGCCGCGGTGCCCGGGAAGTCGAAGCCGGCGGCCTTGCGTACGGCGCTGCGCCCGCCGTCGCAGCCCACCAGGTACGCGGCGCGCAGCCGCTGGATGCCCGCAGGGCCCCGGACCTCGACCTCGACACCGTCGCCGTCGTCCTTCAGGGAGAGGAACTCGTGGCCGCGCCGGATGTCGGCACCGAGGCTGGTGGCCCACTCCTCCAGATGCCGCTCGGTGACGGACTGCGGCACCGTCTTGGCCGCCTGCCAGGCCCCCTCCAGTACACCGAAGTCGATAGGCAGACCGCCGAAGTGCCCCTGGTTGCTGGTCTCGATCTCGCCGAAGCGGGACAGGATCCCCCGCTGGTCGAAAACCTCCATGGTGCGCGCGGTGAATCCCAGCCCTCGCGATTCCCCGGTGCGCTCCGCGAGCCGCTCGAGGACGACGACCTCGACTCCCGCGAGCCGCAGTTCGCTGGCGAGCATCATCCCGGCGGGACCCGCGCCCACGACAATCACCGCAGCATCCATATACCTCTCCTCGGCCATCTCAGGGGTTCCTTCAGGGGTTGGAGCGTCAGCGGAAGCAGTACTCATCTTCTTCGCCCGGTAAAACGACTACAAGGCGAATCCATTCATGTCTCCGTGATATTTCCGCACACAACTACATGCCGGAAAAAAACAAGTGAGGGAAGCGTCAGAGGTATGCAAAACCGCTGCTCAGAGGGGTCTGGAAGGCGCCCGTAAAATCGCGATACGTGAATTTCGAAGATGCAGAAAGAGAAATCCCCCGGCTGTCTGCCGGGGGATTGGTGAGTAATGATGAAACGGCATGGCGTCCGCACGCAATGGTCGTCGGTGGTTCGCCTCGGGTTCGTCCGGCAGCGGGGCGCGCCGGGAGGTCCGCGTCCTCGATCCCGCGGTACCGGTGGGTGCGTGAGGCACTCGGCGGCGGCCGCCGGCCGCTGCGGGCGGTGCCCCACGCCCTCTGGTACGTGCCCGGGTGTCAGTCCTTGATCTCGCAGATCGCGGCGCCGGAGGTGATGGACGCGCCGACGTCGGCGGACAGGCCCTTGATGGTGCCGGACTTGT
>NZ_JOEV01000070.1 GCF_000721105.1 Streptomyces cellulosae | reverse complement strand
AGACGATCCATGGACGCGACTCCCTCTTTCCCACGACAGGACCAACGAGCAACCAGGTCGACAGTCACATGATCAACAACTTCTGTTAGGACCTCTAAGTGCAGTCACTCCTCGACGGCGTATACGTCGCCACCGGCGGCATCCTCCACGCCTCCGTGCACCAGGACGGATGTGCGCACGCCCAGCGTCTCCTGACGGCCACGACGGAGGCGCTGGGCGGTTCAGTAGCCGCCCTCGCCGTCGTCAGCCGACGCCGACCGTCTCGAACGGTCCTTCCCTCAGGTTCTCGACGAAGCGCCTGGGCCCGGTGCTCATCGGCCGGACGGCCACCCGGGACGTCGTCTCCGGGGCCCCGGCTTGTGCCGACTGCCACCTCGCCTGTACCCGCTCGGAAGCCGCCCCTGACCGCCGCGGCCTCGAGGAGCACTTCCCGGTAATTGACAGGGTACGAACGTACCTCTTAACGTACCCAAATCCGGGGGCGACGCCGTCAGCTCAATGAGGAGCACCGATGCAGCACCTGTACGACATAGATGTCAGGATTCCGATGCGTGACGGCGTAGCCCTGGCCGCCAACGTGTGGCAGCCGGCCGAGGGGGCGGCTCCGACGCTGCTCGTGCGCCTGCCGTACGGCAAGGACGCGATGGGCATCACTTTGGGGGGGATCCTGCCGAACCTCCCCGCTTTGCTGGAGGCCGGTTACGCCGTGGTGGTGCAGGACTGCCGGGGCACCCACCGCTCGGAAGGTGAGTTCGTTCCGCATATGGCGGACCGGGCCGACGGCGAGGACACCGTCGCCTGGATCGCCGAGCAGCCGTGGTCGGACGGCACGGTGGGCATGTACGGGGCGTCCTACCTCGGGATGGTCCAGTGGGAGACCGCCGTCACCGGTGCCCCCGCCCTCAAGGCGATCGCACCGGCCTTCACCTCGATCGACAACTACGAGGCGCCCTGGTACTCCGCAGGCGGTGCGCTCTCACTGAGCCTGGTCACGGTGTGGAATGCCATGATGTACGCGGCCGACGCGCAGCGGTCCCTGGCTGCGGGCAAGGACACTTTGTCCCAGCTGCAGCAGCTCGGGCAGGCGTTCTTGTTCCCGGAGCCGCTGAACGATGTGCTGCCGACGGCGGAGGTTCCGGTTCTGGCGGCGTACGGGAAGTGGTGGGACGACTGGATGGGCCACCCGTCCCACGACGGGTACTGGGATTCCATGGAGCTCACGCCCGAGCTCAAGAACGTCACGGCCCCAGCGCTCAATATCGGTGGTTGGTACGACCTCTACCTCGGGCAGACCGTGCGCACCTTCAGCACCGCCCGCCAGAAGGCAGGCAGTGCGCAGGCGCGTGAGGGGCAGCGGCTGATCATCGGTCCGTGGGATCACCTCTCCACGAGTGGCATCTATCCCGACCGCTCCTTCGGGCCGCTGGCCAGTGCCGACATGCTGGGCCTGACCGGCCTGCATGTGAAGTTCTTCGACCGCTGGCTGCGGGGCGACACCACCGCTCTGGACGGCGTGGCACCGGTGAAAATCTTTGTGATGGGCATCGACCAGTGGCGCGACGAGCAGGAGTGGCCGCTGCCTGACACGAGGTGGACCGACCTCCACCTCACGAGTACCGGTCACGCCAACACAGCGGGCGGCGACGGCGTGTTGACGAGCGAGCCACCGGCCGGCGTCGGGCACGACACGTACCTCTACGATCCGCGCCGCCCGGTTCCCTCGGCCGGCGGGGCGTCCATGCCGACGACCTTTGGATTCTGCGGCCCGGTCGACCAGCGGACCGTCGCCGCCCGCGAGGACGTCCTGTGCTTCGCAACCCCCGTCCTCGACGAGGCCGTCGAAGTCACCGGCCCCATCAGCCTGACCCTGTTCGTGTCCTCTTCGGCGGTGGACACCGACTTCACCGCCAAGCTCGTCGACGTCTTCCCCGACGGCAAAGCGATCAACCTGTGCGACGGGATCCTGCGCACCCGCTACCGGGGCGGCCTCGCCACCGAAGAACTCATGGAGCCCGGCACGGTCTACGAGATCACCGTCGACATGACCGCCACCTCCAACGTGTTCCTTCCCGGTCACCGCATCCGCGTGGACGTCTCCAGCAGCAACTTCCCGCGCTACGACCGCAACACCAACACCGGCGGCGTAATCGCTCACGAGAGCGAGGAGCAGATGATTCCCGCGATCAACCACATCCATCACGGGCCGAGCCACCCCAGCCGTCTCGTGCTGCCGATCATCGACCGCAAGGACCAGCAGTGAGCGCCGCCGACCGGGTCGCCGAACTGACCGCGACCTACACGACTCCTTCCCTCGACGTGGCCGGGCTGCTGTGCGACCAGCACCCCGCCGACCGCCTCGCGTTCACCGTCGTCGACAGCGACGGCAAGGCTTCCACGCTGACCTACGGCGAGCTCGCCGCCGACTCCCACCGCTGTGCGCGGGCGCTGCAGGGGCTTGGCGTCGGTCCGGGTGACCGGGTGGCGGCCCTGATGGGCAAGAGCAGCGACCTGGTCACCGTCATCCTGGCGGTCTGGCGGCTCGGTGCGGTCTACGTCCCGCTGTTCACCGCGTTCGCGCCCCAGGCCATCGCCCTGCGCCTGGAGGGCTCGGGCGCGCACGTGGTGGTTGTCGACCCGGACCAGCGCCACAAACTCGACCCGGGCCCCGACATACCGTACGACCCCGAGCGCCGCGTCGTCGTCACCGGAAGCGGCGGACAGCGCGGTGACGCCTCGCTGGCCGACCTCGTCGCGGCCGCGTCGCCGGAGCCGGTGCCCGCGGTCACCACGAGCGGGGACGGACCGCTGGTGCACATGTTCACCTCCGGCACCACCGGCAAGCCCAAGGGGGTCATCCACCCCGTCTCCTACATCGCGGGATGGCAGGTCTATCTGGAGTACGGCCTGGGTGTCACCCGGGACAGCAGCTACTGGTGCGCCGCCGACCCCGGCTGGGCCTACGGGCTGTACGCGGCCATCGTCGCTCCGATGGCCGCCGGCATCCCCAGCCTGCTGCTGTCCGGCGGGTTCTCCCCGGAGACGACCTGGCGCACCCTCGTCGACCACCAGGTCACCGACTTCGCCGCCGCCCCGACCGTGTACCGAGGACTGCGCTCCTCGTCGGTGCCGGTGCCGCGGGGGCTGCGCCTTCAGCGGGCGTCCAGCGCGGGAGAGCCACTGACTCCCGAGGTCAACGAGTGGGCCGACTCGGCGCTCGGCCTGGCCGTGCACGATCACTTCGGCCAGACCGAGGTCGGCATGCCCTTGGCCAACCACCACCATCCCGAACTCGCCCGCCCCCTCAAGACGGGATCGATGGGCCGGCCGCTGCCCGGCTGGAGCCTGGCCGTCCTGGCCGACGAGAAGGACGAGCCCGCCGACCCAGGCGTGCTCGGCCGGGTCGCGATCGACGTCGATGCGAGCCCGCTGATGACCTTTGGCGGCTACCAGATCCCCGGGCAGAGCGATTCCAAGTTCACCCCCGACGGCCGCTGGTACCTCACGGGCGACGCCGGGCGGGTGGATGCCGACGGCGACTTCTTCTTCTCCTCCCGCGACGACGACGTCATCATCATGGCCGGCTACCGGATCGGGCCGTTCGAGATCGAGAGCGTCCTGGTCCAGCATCCCGCGGTCGCCGAGTGCAGCGTGATCGGCGCACCCGACGACGTCCGCGGCGAGGTCATCGAGGCGTACGTCGTCCTGCGCGACGGCGCCGAGGGCTCGCGGGAACTGGCCACGGAGCTCCAGCTGCTGGTCAAGACCCGCTACGCCGCCCACGCCTACCCCCGCGCGATCCACTTCATCGACGCCCTGCCCAAGACGCCCAGCGGCAAGACCCAGCGCTACCTGCTGCGCAACCGCCGCCGCACCGAACTCGCCGCCCCGGAGCCACGTTGACCGCCCCCGTACCTCTGCTCGTCGAGCAACGCGGCACCGTCCGGTGGCTGCTGCTCAACCGCCCCGAGCGGCGCAACGCCCTCGACGTCACCCTCGTGGAAGCCCTGGACAAGCAGATCACCAGCGCCGAGGCCGACCCCGGCACAGCGGTCATCGCGGTGGCGGGCAAGGGGCCGAGCTTCTGTGCCGGCGGGGACTTCCACCAGTTCCTTCAGCTGCACGAGCAAGGCGAGAACCCGGTCGACTTCCTGACCGACGTCTCGGCCTGCTTCAGCCGCATCGCGGCCAGCCCGAAACCATGGGTCGCCGTCCTGCACGGTCACGCCGTCGCCGGGGGCCTCGAACTCGCCCTGGCCTGCGATGTCGTCGTCGCCGCCGACACCACCCTCATCGGCGACGGCCACGTCAAGCGGCGGCTCGTACCGGCCGGTGGCTCCAGCGTCCGGCTTCCCGGTGCGGTCGGACGCGGACTGTCGCGCTGGCTCCTGCTCACCGGCGAACTGCTGCCCGCGACCGCATTCGCGAATACCGGCTGGATCCAAGCAATCGTGCCCGAGGCCGACCTCGACGCCACCGCCATCCGCATCTGCCATCAACTGGCAGACCAAAGCAGCCCCGCCCAGCAACGGCTCAAGACGCTCCTGCACCGGATCGACGCCGTCGCGCCCGAGCATGCTCTGCGCGAGGAACTGGCCACCTTCGCAGAAAACTGGTCGGCGAGCTCCGTGGCCGACGCCCTGCGTGCCTTCCTCGCACCCCACACCACCACGAAAGCAGACAACGAGTGAACCGCTACCACGGACGCGTCGTCGCCATCACCGGCGCCGCACAAGGCCTCGGCCTCGCGATGGCGACCCGGTTCGCCGCGGAGGGCGCCACCGTCGCGCTGGCCGACGTCAACGCACAGGCCCTCACCGACGCCGCCGGGACAATCGCCGACGCCCACGCCGCGAAACTGCGCACCGACGTGGTGGACGTGACCGACTCCGCCCAGGTCGACGCCTGGATCACCGGCACCACCGCCGATCTCGGCCGCCTCGACGTGCTGGTCAACAACGCCGGCATCATCCGCGACAACCGCGTCGAGGACATCACCGACGACGACTGGCACGCCGTCATCGACGTCAGCCTCACCGGCGGCTTCCACTGCGCCCGCGCCGCGTTCGGCCCCATGAAACGCCAGGGCTACGGACGCATCGTCAGCTTCTCCTCCATGTCATGGCGCGGGAACTTCGGCCAGACCAACTACGTGGCCGCCAAAGCCGGCATCGTCGGCATGACCCGCACCCTCGCACTCGAGGGCGCCCGCCACGGCATCACCGCCAACGCCATCGCCCCCGGCCTCATCGACACCCCCATGCTCGCCTCCATGAACGGCCCCGCACGCGACAAACTCACCAACAAGATCCCGATGCGCCACACCGGCACACCCGAGGACATCGCCGAAGCCGCAGCCTTCCTCGCCGGCGAAGCCGCCGGCTACATCACCGGCATCGTCCTGGACGTGGACGGCGGCATCTCCATCGGATCCTCCATCCGGTAACCGCGAACCGGGCGGACGAGCAGGTAATCAGCCGTTGCATCGGTCTTCGTCGCCCGGTCCAGCCCGGCGACCGGGCTAGTGACCATGCGTATCACTGGTATCGAGCGATATTGCGGGTCACCACCACCGCGGTGGTGACACCGAGCCGGGTCGATCCCCGTGGAGGTGGACACCCACGCCTGTTCCGCGCGAGGTGATCGCCGAGAAGCCACACCGCCGATCCAGTCAGCACCGTTGGCTGAACGTCACTCACGGGCAACTCCACCTGGGTACGTTAGGCGGTACGCTGGTACCCATTTGCGAGAGCCGACCTTCCGGCCCGGACCACGACCCGCCGCTTTCGGCGGAGACGCTCATGGGAGACTGCTGCGGTGACGGCCCAACCTGACTCGCGTGACCGACGCCCGCGCCGAACGGCGCGCAGGCGGGTCGTCGACACCCGGCGGCGGGACGAACTGCTGCGCCAGGTCGAGGCGATCATCCTGACCGAAGGCTTCACCGCGGTGACCATGGATGAGCTCGCCCAGCGACTGGGGTGTTCCAAGGCGACGCTGTACAGCCTCGCCTCCACGAAGGAACAACTGGTCCTGGCGGTCACCCGCGCCTTCTTCCGGGATGCGACCGCCGAGATCGAACAGGCTGTCCAGGCCGAGCCCGACCCCAGGCAGCGGATCCGGGTCTATCTCGCCGGCGTCGGCACGGCCATGCGCCGCCACTCCAACGCCTTCTACGACGACATGGTCGGTTACGAACCGACGGCACAGATCTACCGTACGAACTCCGCCGCAGCGGCGCGCCGGGTCCACGAACTGATCGAGGAGGGCGTGCAGACCGGCGCTTTCCGCGCGCTCAACGGTCATTTCGCAGCCCAGGTCGTGGCAGTCACCATCGACGCGGTCCAGTCGGGGGTCCTCCTGGAGCGGACCGGCCTGACCGCCGGCGACGCGTTCTCCGAGCTCGGTGACCTCCTGCTGGACGGGCTCAGCTCGGGGCAGAGCACCTCCGAGCCTGGTGCCACAGCCGCCCGCTCGCCCAGGGACCAGGTCTCGGCGCCGAGGTGAAGCCCGGGGATGGGGCGTACCTCGCGAATCATCTCTGACCAGGCACCACCTCCAGTTCCAGAACGACGTGCTCTGTCGTTGCCTTCCGATCCGAGGCTGACCTCGGACCCGTTCTAGACACCAGGTGCACGTCAGGACGAGGCCCGACCAACTCGGCGCCGATGAGCACCCGACGACCGACCAGGGACAGCCTGGCGGATGTGTGCCTGTTCGGTTGTCTGAGGAGCTTGGGCACCGGGGTGGCTGGACGGTTCGGTTCCCTGGGTCCAAGGGAAGCCGATGTGGGCGCGTCCATGGCCGGCCTCGGGTGCCGCGACGCCGAAGCGACACCGGATCCGCTGGGTGGGGCCGCTCCCCCAGGCAGAGACCGCCGGTCCATGGATAAACCTTCCTCTCCCGCCCCTGCGCGGGCGCCCCTACGGTCGAGTCCGCAGGCGCTCACCGGCCGGCCGCGACGAAGGAGCGAGATCCCCATCGCAGTGGCTTCCTACAAGCCGGCTTGTGCAGCCCCGCGGCTTCGGGAGCTGCCGTCGCTGGTGATCGGCGGGGAAGCGGTTGCCGGTCTGCCCTGCTCCCCCACCCCTCGTCGGGGCCCTGTCACAAAGGATTGGGAAGCCATGATGACGACATCGACGACCACCGGGCCGCCGACTGACCTTGTCGAGACGGCCTTCACCGTCAACGGCGAGGAGGTGTGCCTCGCTGTGGATCCTCGCGAGTCCTTGCTCGACGTGCTGCGCGAGCGTCTCGTGCTGACCGGGACCAAGAAGGGGTGCGATCAGGGGCAGTGCGGTGCCTGCACGGTGCACATCGACGGCCGTCGCGTCGTGTCCTGTCTGACTCCGGCGGTCCAGGTCGCGGGACAGGACGTGATGACCATCGAGGGCGTCGCGGCTGCCGACGGCACGCTGCATCCGTTGCAGCAGGCGTTCGTCGACTGCGACGCCCTGCAGTGCGGCTACTGCACACCTGGGCAGGTGATGTCCGGCCTGGCCTGCCTGGCCGAAGGCCACACCGAGACCGACGGCGACATCCGTGAGTACATGAGCGGCAACCTGTGCCGATGCGGCGCGTATGCCGGCATCACCGCCGCCATCCGGCGGGTGGCCGACCAGACCCAGCAGACCGAGGTGTAGACGGTGCGCTCATTCGCCTATGTCGTGCCCGACAGCGTCGCCGGGGCCGTCGATGCCCTGGCCGCCGCCGAGCCGGGCACCAAGCTCCTGGCCGGTGGCACGACCCTGTACGACCTGATGAAGCTCGGCATCGAGGCCCCGCCGGCCGTCATCGACATTCACCGTCTCGCCGAGCTGACCGAGATCAGTACGGGTGAGGAGGAACTGTCGTTCGGCGCGGGAGCGAGAATGGCCGAGGTCGCCGACCATCCGGTCGTACGCCGCGACTATCCGGCGCTGTCGGAATCCTTGTGGCGGGCGGCGTCCCAGCAACTGCGCACCATGGCGACGGTCGGCGGGAACCTGCTGCAACGCACGCGATGCGGCTACTTCCGCGGCGGAGCGGAGTTCCCCTGCAACAAGAGGAATCCCGGCAGCGGCTGTGCGGCTCTCGAGGGACTCGACCGCACCCACGCGCTGCTGGGCACCAGCGACACCTGTATCGCCACCTACCCGGGCGACTGGGCCGTGGCCCTGATCGCGTTCGACGCCGAACTCGACGTGGTCGGCCCAGCAGGCGAGCGGACGCTGCCGCTCGGCGAACTGCACGTCGAACCGGGAGACAACCCGCTGCTCGAACACACCCTGGATCCCGATGAGTTGATCCTGCGGATCCGCGTTCCCGCGACACCCGCCGGCCACGGCTCCACCTACCACAAGATCCGTGACCGGGAGTCCTACGCCTTCGCCCTCACCTCGGCCGCCACGGCCGTGACGCTGGACGCACAGGGAATGGTCACGGACTGCCGGATCGGTTTGGGAGGGGTCGCCACGCGCCCCTGGCGAGCGACGGCAGCAGAACGCTCACTGATCGGCGAACGCCTCACCGTGGAAACCGCCCGCCACGCGGGAGAAGTCGCCTTCGCCGAGGCCCGCCCTCCTCGCACCGGTGCGTTCAGAGTCGAACTGGGGGTCCGCACCGTCACTGACGCACTGCTCACCGCCGGGAAGCGAGCCGCCCGATGAAGAACCCGGACCTGCGCCGCGTCGACGCCCACGAAAAGGTCACCGGCACCGCACGCTACGGCGCCGACCACGTCCCGGACGACCTGGCGTATGCCATGTTCGCCCTGGCCACGATCGGCAAGGGCCGCACGGTGGCCATCGACACCGCCGCGGCCGAGGCGGTCCCCGGTGTCCGTCTGGTCCTGACCCGGTTCAACGAGGACGAACTGCGCGGCCCCGGGTTCCTGATGGGCGGAGGCTTCGCCTTCCAGAGCCTGCAGCCGCTGCTCAGCGATGTCGTCGCCTACCGGGGACAGCCGATCGCGTTGATCGTCGCCGACACCCTGGTCGCCGCCACCGAGGCGGCGGAACTCGTCCGGCCACGCTACGAGACCGAGCCGTTCGCCGTCGGAATCGACGACGAAGGGGCCACCTCCGTCGTCCAGGAAGAAGCCCTGTCCTGGTTTCCCGACGTCAAAGTCGGCGATGCCGAGAGCGCCTATGCGGCGAGCCCCGTGCAGATCGACGAGACCTACCTGCACCCGGCCCAGCACCAGGTCCCGATGGAACTGACCAGCTCAGTCGTGGAATGGCGGGGCGACAGGCTCGTAGTGCACGAGAGCACCCAGAACGCCGGCGCACTCCGCCACGGAGTCGCCACGCAACTGAACCTCGATCCGGCCGACGTCGACGTCATCTCGCCCTACGTCGGAGGCGGCTTCGGATCCCGCAACGCACTGCAGCCGCACATCGGGCCACTGGCGCTGGCCGCACGCCGGCTGACGCGTCCGGTCAAGCTGGTCGTTCCGCGCCCGCAGACGTTCCACACCGGCAGCTTCCGGCCGGTCAGTCGTCATCGCATCCGGCTCGGCGCCGACCCGTCGGGACGGCTCCTGGCCGCCCTCCACGACGCGGAGCACCAGACGTCCCGCCACGACCTGTACCCCGCCATGTTCACGGAGATGACATCGAGACTGTATGCCGTACCCAACTTCGGGGGACGTCAACGCCTGGTTCAGACCGACGTCCAGACGCCGGGATTCATGAGGGCTCCGCATGAGGGCCCGGCAAGCTTCGCGTTCGAGTCGGCCATCGACGCACTGGCCTACGCCACCGGCCAGGACCCCGTCGAGCTGCGGCTGGCCAACGACACCGCCACGGACCCGGTCACCGGTCTGCCTTTCTCCTCCCGCCACCTGGCGCAGTGTCTGAAGCGAGGTGCGGAACGGTTCGGATGGGACAGACGCGATCCGCGGCCAGGGTCGATGCGTGCCGCTGACGGATCATTCGTGGGCCTGGGCGTCTCCGTCGGCGGCCACCCTGTCCTCGTCGCTCCGGCGGTGGCCCGTATGTCCGCGGCAGCCGATGGCCGGGTGACCGTCGGCGTCGACGGCCACGAGATGGGGCAGGGCATCCGCTCGGCCATCGCTCTCCTGGTCGCGGAGGACCTCGGTGTTCCCGTGCGGGACGTCGTCGTGCGGGTCGGTGACACGCGCTTCGCGCCGCAGCATCTCACCGCCGGTGCGTGGGGCACCGCGACCGCGTTGCCCGCGGTGCACAAGGCACTGCGTGAGCTGCGCAAGCAGCTCGGCACGGGCGACACCGGGACAGTGGATGTGGCAGCCGCGGTTCGAGCCACCGGAGGCGGGTCGCCGGAGGCGGAGGTGAGCTCCGTGGGACAGGGCCAGCCCTCCGAGATGCTCGACCGTTCACGGGCCGGCCTGTTCTCCGCTGCGGGTCCGGTCTTCCCCGACTTCACGGCCTTCAGCTGGGCCGCTCACTTCGTCGAGGTCCGCATCGAGGCCACGACACGGCGCATCCGTGTGCCCAGGGCACTCTGCGTGGCCGACTGCGGGCGGGTCGCCAGCCCGGTCACCGCGGCCAGTCAGGTCCGCGGGGGCGTGATCTGGGGCATCAGCCAGGCGCTCCGCGAGTCGAGCGAGGTCGACCCGCGCTTCGGCGGATTCCTCAACACCACGCTGGAGGAGTACCCCGTCGTGGTCAACGCCGACATACAGGAGATCGACTTCGACTTCATCGACGAGCCCGACCTGCTCCTCAACGACATCGGGGTCAAGGGCCTCGGCGAAGTCACGATGATCGGCGTGGCAGCCGCTGTCGCGAACGCGGTCTTCCACGCCACCGGACAGCGACAGAACCGGCTGCCCATCCGGATCGAGCATGTGATGTAGGCCGTCAACTCGTCAGGATCACTCCGGGCAGGAGCGCCTGGGTGGTGCGACCGGCGTCGCACCACCCAAGCGACGGAAGCTCATTGTCGACGCAAGACGGGTCGACCGGGATCACAAGAGATTCAGCCTCCCGGAAATGCGCATCCGGGGCTTGACCGGGTGTTCCGCACGGCGGAGGCCCCGTTCGCCAACGCCGTCTTCAATGCCACCGGCCCTTCCGGCCGTCGGTCCCCGTCCGGCTGCCGGACCCCCAGGGTCGCCCCGCGTATGCGCTCGGCGTCGCGGCGTGGCGGCAACCCGCTCACCCTCCCCACGGCGATCCCGGAGAACGCCCCATGCTGAACATCGCGGACACACTGCACCGCTGGTGGCGCGAGGCACGCCCCTTCGCCCTGGCCACCGTCGTCGACGTGCACGGCAGCGCACCCCTGCCCGTCGGTACGTCGGTCGCGGTGGACGAGGTCGGCAACGCCGTCGGCAGCATCTCCGGCGGCTGCGTGGAAGGAGAGGTCTACGAACTGTGCCGAGAGGTGCTCCACGACCAGGGCCCTCCCCGGCGCGCCTGGTTCGGCTATTCCGACGACGACGCCTTCGCAGTCGGCCTGACCTGCGGCGGCGAACTCGACGTCCTCGTCCAGCACATCGACCCCGCGACCCAGCCGCCTCTCGGCGCGGCCCTCGCCGAGGTTGCCGGGGGCCGACCCGCCGCAGTGGCCCAGGTCGTCGACGGCCCCGAGGGACTGATCGGCGCCGCCCTGAGCGTTCTCGGCGACAGATGCATCGCCGACGCGACGCTGGCCGCAGGCCCAACAGCCAAGGCGGTGGCGGACCGGGCCACAGCCCAGCTACGGGCGGGACGCACCGCGCTCGTCTCGCTCGGCGGGGACGCGGACACCTGCCCCGACCGGCTCTCCGTCCTCGTCCACGTGGCCGCGACCCGCCCCCGCATGCTGATCTTCGGCGCGGTCGACTTCGCCAACGCGCTCAGCCAGGCCGGCCGCTTCCTCGGCTACCGGGTCACCGTGTGCGACGCCCGCCCCGTCTTCGCCACCGCGGCACGCTTCCCGCACGCGGACGAGGTCGTGGTCGACTGGCCGCACCGCTACCTGGAACGCACCGAGGTGGACGGCCGTACCGCCGTCTGCGTCCTCACCCACGACTCCAAGTTCGACATCCCCCTGCTGCGGCTGGCACTCGATCTGCCCGTCGGTTACGTGGGCGCGATGGGATCCCGCCGGACTCACGACGAACGCATGCGCCTCCTGCGCGAGGCGGGCGTCGCGCAGGACCGATTGGCCCGGCTGCGCTCCCCGCTCGGTCTCGACCTCGGCGCGCGCACGCCTGAGGAGACGGCGATCTCCATCACCGCGGAGATCATCGCCCACGCCAACCAGGGCACAGGCCTGTCCCTGACCCTCGGCACGGGCCCGATCCACCGGCCGGGTCACCAGGCAGTCGACGAGCGTCGCGCCCTCAACGCCCCCTACTGACGCCCTGACCGGGCACGCCCTCCGGGACGGCCCCCCTGCACAAGCACTGATCATGACGACCTTCGCCCTCGCCGGCACCGTCCCCGGGCCCGTGTTCCCGCGCGGCCAGGACGGCTGCACCCGCCGCTCTGTCAGACCTTCGGGCGCGTCGGGTGACGCGACTGCTCACCCGGCAAACACGCCACGGTTCACTTCAGCGGGGCCGTCCATCCGTCCATCCGTCCATCCGGTGATCCGGTCCTTCGCGTCCGGCGGGGACCTGCGCTGGTGCTCCATCGGCGAGTCCATGCTGCGACGGCTGCCCAGGAGGATCCCCGACCCCGCACCGTTGATGCTCACCGTCGACGACGATCCGGCTGTCGGACTTTCTCCGGACCGACGGCCCGGATGTCGGTTTTCCGGGATCCGGCGGTTGTGGCTGGCTTCGGCTCCCCGGCGGGGCGGAACGTTGCGCCGGAAGTCAGCCGACCACAGCGCCTGGCACTCAAGGGAAAGGGTCTTTCGTGAACGTCACGACCACGGGGAACGCGCCGCAGGAGCGGCGGGTGCCTACGCTCGTCATGGCCTGCGTCGGCGTGTTCGTCGCCTATCTGCCGGTGACCACCGTCTCGGCGAGCCTGCCCGCCATTCAGCGGGCGCTGGACGCGTCGACCTCACAGCTGTCCTGGGTGAGCGTCGCGTTCGTGCTGCCCATGGCCGCGCTCATCCTCACCGCCGGCGTCTTCGGTGACGTGCACGGCCGCAAGAAGGTCTTCCAGGCGGGCCTGGCCTTCAGCGGTCTGGGTGCCCTGATCGCCCTGTGTGCCCAGTCGATCGAGGTCGTCTGGGCCGGGCAGGTCTTCGCCGGTCTGGGCGCGGCCGCGCTGCTGCCCTCGACCCTCGCCCTGATCAGCCACGCCGTTCCCGATCCGCGCGAGCGCGGGAAGTTCATCGGCGTGTGGGCGACCTTCCTGATGGCCGCCCTCGCATTCGGCCCCGTCATCGCGGGCGTGGTCCTCGACCGCTTCGCGTGGCGCTGGCTCTACCTGCTGCCCGTCCCCGCCTCGCTGATCGCGCTGGTCGTCTCGACGAAGCTGCTCACCGACTCCCGTGCCCCGGGAGCACGCCGACTGGACTGGCCCGGCCAGTTCACCTCTGCCCTGGCCATCACCGCACTGGTCTACGGGATCATCGAGGCCGGCGCCGACTCCTTCACCGACACCAAGGTGATGCTCGCCCTGTTCACTGCCGTTGTCGCATCGGTCGCTTTCGTCCTGGTGGAGCGGAGCAGCTCCAGCCCGATGCTGGACCTGACACTGTTCCGCAGCCCCTCCTTCACCGCCACCGCACTGATCGCCATGATCAGTTTCCTCGGGCTCATCGGGTTCTTCTTCGCCCTCAGCCTCTACTTCGGCATGGTCCAGCAGCTCAGCACCCTCGAATCGGCCTGGCGGCTGCTGATGGTGTGCACAGTGCCGATGGTCCTCGGCGTCCCCATGGGACGCCTGGTGCACCGGGTGTCTCCTCGGGTGCTGATTCCCGGCGGCCTGCTGGGCGCGGCGGTCGCACTGCTGTCGCTGACCACGATCGACGTCGGCACCTCGTTCGGTTCAGTGGCCTGGCGGCTGGCCCTGCTCGGCCTGGGCTTGTCGTTCGTCATGACCCCGATGACCGCGACCGCCGTCAGTTCGGTGCCGTTCCACCAGGCCGGTATGGCCGCTGCCGCCAACAACGCCTTCCGTCAGCTCGGCGCCGCCCTCGGCCCCGCTGTCCTGGGCGCGCTGCTGTCCTCTCGGGCCGTGGACGCTCTGCCCGGACATCTCACCGCCGCCGGGCTGAGTGGGGCGACGGTCCGGCGCGTCACCGCCACCGCGGACGCCGACGGACTGAGTGCGGTCGGCAGGCTTCGCCTGGGCGCGGACACCCCGCATGTCCTCGGCGCCCTGTCGCAGGCGTTCATCGACGGTCTTCAGCTCTGTCTGATCGCCTCCGCTGCCCTGACCCTGCTGGCAGCCGCGGTGGGATTCGTCCTGCTGCGCCGGCCGCAGCAGGACGCCCCGTCGGCCACAGGTTCGGCTGCCTCCGTCCAAGGGCCTCGCACCCCCGACCTGCCCACCGCCGGCACTCGGACGCTACCGGCCACAGGCAGCCGCCCCTCCTGAGCACCGGCCCCGCACCGAGGTGACACCAGACGTACCGGCCCCGCACCGAGGTGACACCAGACGTACCGGCCCCGCACCGAGGTGACACCAGACGTACCGGCACGGCGCAGGAGCGGACAGCCGCTGCAGCCGGTACAGGCGCCGACCGTGGGGACGGGCACGGCGCCGCTCAGTGGCCTGGGACCGGACCTTTCCGGTCCCAGGCCACACAGTGCTGTCGTACGACATGACGGAACAAAACCCGCTCGAAACAGGAGCCATCGATGCAGTCCCCTTCGCCCGACGCGCTTGATCTGAAGCTGCTGCACGCGCTCCAGGTGGACGGGCGGGCGCCGTTCAGCCGTATCGCCGAGATCCTCGGAGTGTCCGACCAGACCATCGCCCGCCGCTACCGCAAACTGCGCACCACCGCCGGACTCAGGATCGTCGGCATGACCGACGAGAGCCTGCTGGGCCGCCAGAGCTGGATCGTCCGGCTGCGCTGCACTCCCGACGTGGCCGAACAACTCGCCGACGCGCTGGCCCGGCGCCCCGACACCTCGCACGTCGATCTCATCTCCGGCGGCACCGAAGTGCTGTGTGCCATGAAACCCCGCAGCCGACAGGCTCGCGACGAGCTGCTCTTCGACCGCCTGCAACGCACGCCTCAGGTCATTTCGGTCAGCGCCCACTGCCTGCTGCACACCTTCTACGGCGGCCCCCTCGGTTGGCTCGACAAGACTCAAGCACTCGAACCCGACCAGAAGGCGGCACTGCGTCTCCCGTACAGCGAGCCGGCGGCCGCCCCCATCGCTCTCGACGGAGCGGACGAGGCGCTGCTCGCCGTGCTGCGGCGCGACGGCCGGGCAACCTTCAGCGAGCTGCAGACCAGCACCGGCCAGTCGGAGTCCGCTGTCAAGCGGCGCCTGGAGCGTCTGCGCTCCACGGGCATCCTCTACTTCAAAGTGCAGCATGACCGCGAATCCCTCGGACACGGCATCAGCGCGATGCTCTGGCTCAGCGTCGCCCCCTCCGCACTCGACGCCGCCGGACGGAAGCTGGCAGAACACCACGAGGTCCGCTTCGCCGGCGCCACCACCGGCCAGGCCAACCTCGTCGCCACCGTCGCCACCTCGAGCACGAGCGAGCTCTACACCTACCTCAGCGAGAGGATCGGCGGCCTCGACGGCGTGCAGGCCGCGGAAACCGCCCTGACCCTGCGGCATGTCAAGCAACTCACCTACGAGCCGAGCCGCTGACCGCCGAACGGCCACCAGGCGGCTGAGATCGCACATGGACCCTTGCGTACGGACCGACGGAGCGGCCCGGGGTTGGGGGTGCTGGACAGTCGACGGACGCGCTCGGTACCTCTTCGACTCGCCGACGCCGGGGACAGGGCAGGCGGCCCGGCAGCCCGCGTTGCTTTCCAGCAGCCGTGCTGCGAGGTCCGTGCCCAACCAGCGTCTTCCGACAGGCCGCCACCGAACAACGAACTCGACACTCGCATCCTTGCAGGTCAGCGGCACCTTTCTGCCGTCAGATCGTCAGCTGTTCGGCCAGGGACCGCCGATCCATGGATAAACCTTCCTCTCCCGCCCCTGCGCGGGCGTCTCTACGGTCGAGGCTGCGGGCGCTCACCGGCTCGCCGTACCGAAGGAGCAAGACCCCCATGAAGATGACCGGCAACACGATCCTGATCACCGGCGGCACCTCGGGCATCGGCCTCGGCCTGGCCCTGCGCCTGCACGAGGCCGGCAACAAGGTGATCGTCGCCGGCCGGCGCAAGGAACTCCTCGACGAGATCACGGCCGAGCACCCGGGCATCGACGCGCTCGTCCTCGATGTCGCGGACCCCGACTCGATCGCCCGGGCCCGTGAGACCGTGGCGGCGAGTCACCCGGGGCTGAACGTGCTGGTCAACAACGCCGGCATCATGCTGCTGGAGAAGTTCCTCGACCCGGCCGGACTCCAGGTCGCCGAGGATCACGTCGCGACCAATCTGCTCGGCACGATCCGGATGACGTACGCCTTCCTGCCGCTGCTGGTGGGCAAGGACGACGCGGTCGTCATGAACGTCACCTCGGCGCTGGCGTTCGTACCGTTCCCGGCCACGCCGACCTACAGCGCGACGAAGGCCGCGCTGCACTCCTTCTCCGAGAGCCTGCGCATCCAGCTCGCCGGTGCTGACGCCGGCGTCCAGGTGATCGAGGTGGTCCCGCCGGGCGTGCGTACGACCCTGCTGGGCCAGCAG
This sequence comes from Streptomyces cellulosae, assembly GCF_000721105.1. Lineage (GTDB taxonomy): Bacteria > Actinomycetota > Actinomycetes > Streptomycetales > Streptomycetaceae > Streptomyces > Streptomyces cellulosae_A. The sequence continues at coordinate 31,834 of NZ_JOEV01000070.1, read as the reverse complement.
GACAGCGACCAGTCCATGCCGTTGGACGACTTCCTCACCGAGACCCTCGGCCTGCTGCGCGAGAAGCCCGACGCGAAGGAGCTTGTCGTCGAGCGCGCCAGGTTCATCCGCGACGCGGTGGCCACCGGCTCCTACGACGACGTCCTCGCCATGATCAGCGGCAGCTGAACGACCGAACGCGAGCTGGACCCGCTCGGGGAGGTCCTCCCCGAAGACGCGGAACGGTAAGGAAGCGCCTTCGGCTTCGTCCCGGTCGTCGCGCTGGAGGCGACCGGCTCCGTCCTGAGCGCCGAAGGGCACGCGAGCGCCGGTCCGACACGGCGAACACCGTCGTCTCAGACGGGCCGGGCGACGAGACCCGGGGCCGGCCAAAGCGTTGGGTCAAAGGCGTTGGGTGTCCTCAATGGGGGACCGTCGCCGCGGGCCGTCTTCCAGACCGACGGCCTGCGGCGCACCGCCGACAGCCGGCGCATTCCCCAGCGGGTCATCCAGGTCAGGTGACCATCCAGTCGTCTCGCTGCGAGCGCCCTCGGCGCCAGCCGTACGGGCGGCTTCGCGCGGATGGGAGAGGACTGCTCAGCCATGGATCGGCGGTCTCTGGATAGCCGGGCGGGATACGGCGAGGATGGAGGCATGGACAAGAAGGAACTGGCGGAATTCCTGCGCCACCGGCGTGAGATGTTGCGGCCCCGCGACGTCGGGCTGGTCGAGGGGCCGCGCAGGCGTACGCAGGGGCTGCGCCGTGAGGAGGTCGCGCAGCTCGCCGGCATGTCCACCGACTACTACGCCCGGCTGGAGCAGCAGCGTGCTCCGCAGCCCTCCGTCCAGATCACCGCGGCCCTCGCCCGGGCGCTGCGGCTGACCCTGGACGAACGCGACCATCTCTTCGTCCTGATCGGCCACAACGCCCCGGCCCGCTTCCACCGCTCCGAACACGTCAGTCCGACGCTGCTGCGGGTCCTGGACCGCCTGAACGACTCCCCGGCCATGGTGCAGACCGACCTGTTCGACACCCTCGCCATGAACCCCGTGGCCGTCGCGCTGCTCGGAGACCAGACCCGCCACACCGGTCTGGCCAGTAGCGGCTACTACCGCTGGTTCATGGACCCGGCCGAACGTCTGATGGTTCCCGAGGAGACCCACGAACGCCACGGCCGCGCCCAGGCAGCCCGCCTGCGGGCCGCGCTGACATCGGGCAGTGACACCCCCCGAGCCGCCCGGATCCTCGCCGAACTCCAGGCACACAGCCCCGAGTTCGTCCGCATGTGGGAACTGCAGGAGGTCGCGCAACGCTACGACGACTGCAAGACCATCCTCCATCCCGAACTCGGCCGCATCGACGTCGACGCCCAGGTCCTGTTCACCGAGAACCGCGCCCAAACGCTGGTGGTGCTGACCACTCGCCCCGGCACGGAGAGCCACAGCAAACTCGAACTGCTCTCCGTCATCGGACACCAACAGCTCACCCCCTGACGTCCTGGACCGGGTACCGGGCCGGGCTCGGCGCGGGAGGGCCGCACAAGTGCACCCTGGAGTGGTGCCGGCTGAACCGGATGACGCTGCTGACCCTGCTGCACAAATCCTGCCTGCCCGGCCGGTATCTATGCCTGTGGGCGTCGCCGGGGCGACCCACGCCGCCAAGACCCATCCCATCCCATACCATCCCATCCCGTCCCGGTACTGGACGGGTCGCCCGCTCCCGGGACGGGCGGGAAGGAAGTCATCCGCGGGAACCTGCGGTTCTCTGGGGGTGGCTGACGAACGGCCGCCGGTTTGACCGGATGCCGCCTCCGTTTTAGTCTCGGATGCGTACGGAGGCAGCATCCGTTTTGATGCGGCCGCAGGATCACGGCAGACAGGAGGGCGCATGAGCGCCGGTGAGCAGCGGGGGCGTAAGCCCCGCGCGGACGTCCAGCGCAACCGCGCTGCCCTTCTGGAGACCGCGCAGCAGCACTTCCTGCAGCACGGGGTCGGCACTTCCCTCGAGGCGGTGGCCAAGGAGGCGGGCGTCGGGCCGGGCACCCTGTACCGGCACTTCCCGACCCGGGAGGCGCTGCTGGCGGCCGTGCTGCAGACGCGTTCCGAGGAGCTGGTGGCCCGCCAGGCGGACATCGATCAGCTCGGCGACCCGGCCGAGGCGCTGGAGCAGTGGCTGCGGGCGATGGAGGAGTACTTCAGCGCCTTCAGCGGGCTGCCGGACCCGCTCATGGCCGCGGCCCGGGCGCAGGAGCCGGACAACCCGCTCACGATTCCCTGCGACATCCTCATCTCCGCCACCGATCAGTACGTGCGAGCCGCGCAGCTCGCGGGGCGCGTACGCGCGTCGGTGCGGGGGCACGACCTGTTCCTCGCGGCCTGTTCCGTTGCCTGGATCAAGGGCACCGGCACCGAGGAGGAGTCGCTCGACCGGCTCCGCACCCTCATCGCGAGCGGCTACCGCGAGCGGGACACCCAGGCGTAAACCGCCCGACACCCCGCCCCGCCCCACCCTGCCCCGTCCCCGCAAGGCCAGGTGGCGCCACCACATGGCCGTCACCTCGCGCTGCCCTCAGGGGCGGCACAACCTTCCAAGGAACAAATCATGAAAATTACTGTCATAGGCGCCGGTGCCATCGGCGGGAACCTCGCCGCCAAGCTCAGCGCGGCCGGTCACGACGTCCAGGTGGCCGACGCCCGCGGCCCCGAGACCGTCCGGGCGGAGGTGCTGGAGTCCGGCGCCCGCGCGGCGGACCTCGCCGACGCCGTCCACGGCCGGGACGTCATCGTCCTGGCCATCCCCTTCGGGGTGGCAGACCAGCTGGCAGACCTGTTCGCCTCGGTGCCCGACAAGACGGTGGTCATCGACACCTCCAACTACTACCCCGGCATGCTCAGCGAGCCGATCGAGGCGGTGGACAACGGCCAGGTGGAGAGCGTGTACACCGCCGAGCTGCTCGGCCGCCCCGTGGTCAAGGCGTGGAACGCCGCCCTGGCAGAGACCCAGCGCACCAAGGGAGTTCCGGCCGGAACACCCGGCCGCCTCGCCATCCCAGTCGCCGGCGACACCGAGGACGCACGGCGCGTGGCCATGCAGCTCGTGGACGACACCGGCTTCGACCCCTACGACGCCGGCACCCTGGCCGACTCCTGGCGCCAGCAGCCCAACAGCCCCGCCTACTGCACCGAACTGACCCTCGACGAACTGCCCGCAGCCCTGGCCGCGGCCGACCGCGCCAAGGACGCGGCCATCCGCGACAGCCTCCCGGAACGCATCGCCGCCCTCGGCGCCAATCCCACCGTCGACGACGTCGTCGAGATGAACCGCGCCGCCCACCGCTGAGACACCCGATACCGCTCTCGTCCACGCAACGACACGAGAGCGGCAGCGTCGGCACGCCACGAACACACACGACGAACACGAAGAACGCACAGTCCCCGCGCTGCGACCTGCAGTCTCGACATGTCGCCGCCTGCGAGCATCCGCATGCCTGCCGGTACCCGCCAGGGTGCATCCCGCACCCGGCCCGCACCCGGGCCGCCTCGTCGCATGGCCTGCCGTACTGCGCTGCGCCACGGCCGCCGTCGCGGTGACTGTGCGCCATGGAGAGGAACCGCCTTGCCCGGCACCGCATCACCCTTCACCGACATCGCACGCTCCCGGCGCTCCCCCCGAAGGTTCCTGTCCACCGCCCTGTCCCCTTCGGACATCCGCGGCGTGCTGGAAGACGCACAGACCGCCCCCTCGAACAGCAACACCCAGCCGTGGACGGTGCACGTCGTCTCGGGTGCGGCACGGGACGCCCTGGCCGAAGAGCTGCTCCGGGCCGAGGAGGAGGGACGGACCTCCCCGGATTTCACCGATGGCTACGGGGAGGAGGGCATCTACCTCGAGCGGTCGCAGGCCCTGGGCGCGAGCGTCTACCGGGCCCGGGGTGTCGAGCGCTCGGACCGGGACGGCAGGAGGGCGGCGGTCCGCGAGAACCTGGAGTTCTACGGCGCTCCCCATGCCGCCTTCCTGTTCATGCCGGCACTCGGCGACGGGGTACGGACGGCCGGCGACATCGGCATGTACGCGCAGAACTTCCTGCTCTCGCTGGCGGCCCGGGGGCTGGCCGGTATCCCGCAGACCGTACTCGGCGTGTACGCCGACACCGTCCGCGAGTTCCTGGGTGTCCCCGCGGAGCTCAAGTTGCTGTTCGGCATCTCCTTCGGCATGGCTGATCCGGCGGCACCGGTGAACACGCTCCGCACGGAGCGGGTTCCGCTGCAGCAGAGCGTGGTCCTGCATGCCACCCACGGAGTTCTCGACAGGCCGTAGTTCCTCCGGCCGCAGGAACCATCCGGCGCCCGGGCCGGGCCGCCACTCGTCCGGCTCGGGCTCGGGTGCCCGTTTTTGCACAGATCGGAGGGGGCCTCCGTATTCTCGACAAGGTAAGCGGAGGCACTCTCCGCTTCTCATTGTCTGGTTGAAGAAGTAGCCGTGACAAGCCGGCAGATGGTCCTGGGTATGCAGTTCAGCGGCGGGTACGGGGCCGCACCCGGGGCCTGGCGGCTGCCGGGTGCGAACCTGAACAGCTACACGGACATGGACCAGTTCGTGCGGTACGCGCAGGCCGCCGAACGCGGAAAGGTCCAGCTGCTGTTCATCGCGGACACCCCGGTCCTGGACGTCGACCTCGATCGCCATGCGCCGCACCACATGATCGACCCGCTGCTGATCCTGACCGTTCTCGCGCGCGAGACGGAGCGGATCGGCCTGGTCACCACCGCCTCCACCACGTTCACCGAGCCCTACAACCTTGCCCGCCAGTTCAAGGCCCTGGACGTGATCAGTCGCGGCCGGGCCGGCTGGAACGCGGTGACCACCTCCGACCCCGCCGCCGCGGCGAACTTCGGCGCGACGATCCCGCCGCGCGCGGAGAAGTACGAGCGTGCCCACGAGGTCATCCAGATCGTGCAGGGGCTGTGGGGCAGCTGGGAGAAGGACGCCTGGCTTCTCGACGTCGACGGCAAGCGGTTCGCCGACATGGACAAGATCCAGCCGGTCAACCTGCAGGGCAAGCACGTCGCCTCCCGCGGCCCGCTGCCCATCCCACCGTCCGAGCAGGGCCAGCCGGTCATCTTCCAGGCAGGTGGCGGCAGTTACGGCCTGGAACTCGCGGGCCGCCACGCCAGCGGCGTCTACGCCAACCCGTACACCATCGAGGACGCCCGGGCCCAGCGCCAGGGCCTGCGGGACGCCGCCAGGCGCGCCGGACGCGATCCGGACGAGGTGAAGATGCTCGCCGGCTTCATGCCGACCATCGCCTCCTCCCGCCGTGCCGCCCTGGAGCGGCGCTGCTTCCTGGACGAGGTCGTCGACCTGGACCAACGCGTCCGCTACCTCGGCGCCATGATCGGCCTCCCGCTCGGCCCTGGCCAGCTCGACGAGCCGCTGAACGCAGAGCAGCTCGCCGACGCCATACCCAGCCGGCACGACCCACGCTCCGCCCGCGCCCTCGAAGTGGCCCGGGAAGGCTGGACCCTGCGCGACGTGCTCGCCCACGGCGTCATCGACTACCACCCGGTGGTCGCCGGCACCGCCGCCGACGTGGCCGACCACATGCAGCAGTGGTTCGAGGCAGGGGCCTGCGACGGCTTCTCGATCGCCATCGACAGTTACCACGACGGCTTCGACGCCTTCGTCGACCAGGTCGTCCCGATCCTGCAGGAACGCGGCCTGTTCCACGACGATTACGAAGGTCCCACCCTGCGCGAGAACCTCGGCGCCCACGAGCAGTACGGACTCGACCCGCGCCTCACGAAGCCGGCCCGGTCATGATTTCCGGTGGGCATACCGGGCACCCTGGTTCACCGGAGGGCCGAAGGACGGCCCCGACAAGGCGGTCTGCGAACGCCAGGGCATCCCCATCCCGGCCGACGCGCCTTCGGCATCGGCCCGATGCGTACTGTCCACGTGCCGGTGGAGAAAGTGGAGCAAGTGCCCGGAAGATCGGTGAAGAAACCAGGGAAATCGACCGTATGTTCTTCCATGCCCCGGGCAGTGGTGGATCGCCGTCATCGTGCTGGTCGTCTGGCTGCTGGGCTTCGTCATGCGCTCCGCGGACACGGGCGGCCGCAAGGGCCGCTGGTATCGCTGGTAGCCACCCACCAGCAGCATGCCTGTGGGCCCCGGAAACATCCGGGGCCCACAGGCATGCCCCGCATCAGAACATCCCTCCCAGCAAACGGTGTAGCCGCCGGTGCGGCTGACGTCCCACACCATGTTCATGTACGTCGTCTCGCCCTACGGCCGATGCCCGGTGCGATGTGCGCGGCCCGCGCCGAACCGTTGTCGCAGAGTTGGCCTGGGGACTGGTCTTATGAGACCCCTGTACGCCCACCCGTGGAGGTGGGTGTACAGGGGTCCGGATGCGGGATCAGTCAGTTCTGGCAGCAGCCTCAGCTCGAGGGTCTGGCCTCGACCGTCGGCGGAGGCGGCCGCGTCGGGCTGCGAGGTCCTGGACGGTTTCGGTGGGCTACCCGGCGGTCGTGGTCCCGCTGACCGTGGCCGCAGGGCTGGTGCCCGCCGCCGTGACCGCGGCGACCGTCACGGTGTAGGCCGTGCCGGGCTTCAGTCCGCCGATCACCCGGAACATGCCCTTGGCGGAGGGCTGGGTGACCAGGACGTCCCGGCCGGTCACCGCGATCGGGTCGCGTCCGTCGGAGACCGTCACCCGGTAGCCGACGATCTTCGCGTCACCCGTTCCGGTCGGCGGGGTCCAGGCGAGGGTGGCGGCCGTGGCCGCGGTGCGCAGCTTCGGGCTCGTCGGCGCGGCGGGCAGCGCGCTCGCGGCCGTCGGGCTCAGCGGTGCCGAGGCGAGGGAGGGAGCGCTGGTGCCCCGGTCGTTGCTCGCGGTGACGGTCACCGTGAAGGGGCCGCCGCCCTCCGGTAGTCCGCCGATGCGCAGCAGGGCGTCGCGTTTGAACTCGGCTGCGTCGACGGACTGTTGGGCGACCTGACGGCCCGCGGGGTCGTACGCCCGTGCCGTGTAACCGGTCACCGGTGAACCGCCGTCCGCGAAGGTGGGGTTGAAGGTCACGTACAGCGCGTCGGCACCCGCCGTGCTGGTGCCGACACGGGCCGGCGCCTCGGGCACGGAGACGCCTCCGACGCGCAGGGTCAGCAGGTGCCGGTAGGCGGGTTCGAGTCCGGCGTTCGCGAGAACGTCCGGCGGTACGTCGGACAATCCAGTCATGATCTTGTTGCCGCTGGTCACCAGGCCCTTGTTGTCCCCGTCGGCCGTGCCTTCCTCCCACCAGTTGTCCTTGATCAGGGTGGGGTCGTTGTTGCCGAGGCCGTCGCGGTAGTCGGTGTGCCGGGAGGCGACGTTGGCGTAGGAGGCGCGGTAGAGGACATTGCCCTCGACGGTCTCGTAGGTGCAGCCGTTGTCGGTGTAGACGCTCTTGCCCAGTCCCCACTGGTCATGGATGACGTTGCCGGTGACCTTCTCGCCGTCGGTCAGGGATGTGCCCGTCAGGCCCTGGGTGTAGACGCCGCCGCCGTCGTCGAGCAGTTGCATGTAGTCGAAGACCAGGTTGTCGCGTACGACGTTGTCGTGGCTGGGATTCGGGGTCGCGGGATCGCCGATCTTGTCGGGCCAGCCGCCCCAGCCCATCGAGATCGCCGAGTAGGCGACGTGGTCGATCTGGTTGTGGGCGATGGTGGTGTGCTGGGTGTAGCCATTGAGGATGCCCACACCGCCGTGGTACTCGCGGGGCAGCCCGTACAGGTGGTTGTCCGTCACCCGCACGCCCGACGCCGGGGTCTGTCCGTCCACTCCGCCGATCTCCAGCCCGTTGCCGGACACGTCGGTGAAGACGCTTCCCCTGACCGAGGAGTCCACGCTGCCCGCGCCCAGTTCCAGTCCGGAGGCGCCGAGATGGGCGAAGACGTCGTCGGTGAACTCCACGCGCTGGTCGTGGGCGAAGGAGACGTTGCCCGGCATCTTGGTCCAGGAGGCGAACGGGCAGGTTCCGCCCGGGACGTACTGGCACAGACCCTGGGTGGCCCAGCCGCGGTCGCCGGTGATCGTGTAGCCGGCCTGGATCTCGGAGAAGCCCTCCGGCCGGGACGGAGTCAACCAGGTCGCGTAGCTGAACCGGATGCCGCGGAAGGTGAGGTCGTGGACGGGGGCGTCCGCGGTGCCGCGTCCGTCGATCAGTTTCTCTGCCGCGGCTGCCTCGACGTCGGCGCGGCCGAGGTCCTCGCCCTTGCGGGGAAGGTAGTAGACCGTGTGGTCGCTCTTGTCGAGGTACCACTCGCCGGGCTGGTCGAGGAGTTCGTAGGCGTTCTCCACGTACGACGGCTTGCCGCCGTTGGTGAGTCGGCCGGGGCCGACCATGCTGACCGTGCGGCCGGGGATGTCGGGGAACTCGACCCGTTTGTTGGAGTTGTCCCAGCAGGGCTGCGCCATGGTGACGGTGGTGCCGTCGGCGGAGGCGATCGGGCAGCGCGGCTCGGTCCACTGGCCGAGCCCGTTGCGCTCGACGTTCCACAGGGCTTCGCCGCTGGTGTAGACGAACTCGGCGTCCTCGGGGTGCTTCCAGTGGGCGAGGGCGTCGGAGGAGGCGGTGTAGCCGGTCGCGGTCTGGGTCAGCGTGACCGGTACGGCCCCGCGGGCCCGCTGGGCGCGTACTCCGTCGACGTACAACTGCCGTGTGTCGGTGAGTCCTCGGGGAGCGGGAGCGGCCCACAGGCCCTTGCGCCCCGGGGCCCGGTGCCATCCGGCCACCCGGAGCCCGCCGCTGATGACCGAGTCGCCGGTGCCCTGCCAGATCACGCGGTGCCCGTTCGCCCCCGAGTCGCGGGCGTCCAGCACGAGCGGGCCGGTACGGCGATAGGTGCCCGGCGCCAGATGGACCGTCAGGTCGGCGCGCAGCCCGGCGACCCGGGCCCGCACCAGGTCCCGGGCCCGGTCCAGCGTGCGGACGGGGTGCCGGGCGCTGCCGTCGGCGTGGTCGTCGCCCCCGGGAGCCACGTAGACATCCGCGGAGGCGGCGGGGCCCGGAGTGCCGAGCGCGTGAGCGGCGAGTCCCGGTGGGCCGAGGGTCAGGACGGCGGATACGAGGGTGACGAGGGCGGCTCTGCGGCGCGTGGGCATGGACCCCTCCCATGGGATCACCGGAACTCAACCCAGGGAAAGGTAGGACCACTTGGATCCCAGGTCAATGCGATCGGCGGAATTGCGGGCCACGGCTGGACGTTTCTCGATAATTCATCGGGCCATTTGAGTCGCAGCGGAGGGTGCCCCGGTGTGGAAGGTGGGCCGGTCGGAGGAAACGATGCCGCCATGTCCGACCAGAACCTCCTCGGCTTGCCGCAGGGTCCGGGCTGTCGGCGAGGAGGGGCCTGAGATGCCCCGCCCAGGTGCCGTTCATCAGCCGCTCGGGCTCACCACGGGTCGCGGGCCCTCGCCGCGGTGGGCGCGCACCGCCAGCTCGGCGTCCGTGATCAGCGCGGGCAAGACGTCGGCGACTTCGGTGAACCGGTTGACTGAGGACGGCGGCGCTCGCGGGCGGGACGTGTTGTCGTCCCTCGCCGCTACTCCGACCTGAACGCCGGGAACGGCTCCACCCGGCGCGGCTTCAGCCTCGCGGTCTGTGCCGGCCGGACCGTCACCCTCAAGTTCACAGGCGAAGGCTCCACCCTGCAGACGTCGTTCGTCATAGACGACACCCCGCTCAAGATGAGCTGAACCCCACGGGGGGCCGGGCCGGGCCGGCCCACCCCCCGTCGGATCAGTCCGCCGGAACCGTGCGCTCCGGCGTGTTCCACCCGGAGACCCGCACCCGCGGCTGGGACCCGTGCAGATCGGTCGTCCGGTACGTGGCCGTCAGGGTCCGACTCGCCGGGCCAGAGACTGACCTCGTTGTCGGACCACCGCACCGGCAGCACCGGCTTGCCCGCCCCGTCCACCAGGTGCACGTCCGTCAGCAGCGACGGCGTCCTGCCGCGCCGTCCGTGTTGCGCACGGTGACCGTCGTGGTCGACGTGTCACCCGACGAGGTCGTCGACGCCGTGGCCGACACCAGCGCCTGCGCCATGGCGCTCAGCCCTTCAGGTCCGCGTAGCTCGTCGTAGGCGTGCAGTACCAGTCGGTGTTGTCCCAGTCGAGCGTCGCTGGACAGCCGCCGCTCATGCCTGCCCTCAGGGGGCGTAGCCGAGCCCCAGGTGCCCGAGCCACTCAGGCGCTGCACCTGGTCCACGAACCGCCTGGTGAACAGTCGGCGGGCGGTAGGGGGCGACGTGGTCGAACACCACCTGGTGATCACAAGCGACGGCGAATGAAGGGTTCTGTTCCTGCTACAAATGCGCCGCACCGGGGAATGCGAGTGCTCCGTTTGGGGTGCGATGTAACTCGGACGCCGTACACGGTGTCGGTGGCTGCTTCTGACTTCGGCGGCATGAACTTCTGGGATGAGCCAGGCCGTGAACTGCACAATGCGGTCTTGCCGGAGAGGGCTGTTCGGGACGCATGGGATCAGCTAAATGCTGCTGAGTCCCGTGGAGTGGCTGCCGCGTGCGCAGCGCGTCTGTCAAAGGGCGACCTCATCCTGGCCGTTGCGCGCTCGGCCTCTGATCCGGCCGAGGTCCGTCGTGTCCTGGAGGAAGTCTCCCGTGCCTGCACCATCAGCTTTGACACGGTGGACCAATATCGGCGGGTGTCTGCCTGGTACACACCGGACCGTCGGGAGGCCATGGAAGAGACCGGCGGTGCCGCCTCGTACACCGTGCTGCGAAAGGTTGCGCTCCAGACCTTCGCGAGGCCGATCCGCAGGTCCGGTTCGATGCCCTCCTGGCCGCGCTGCGGGAGACGGCGGCCTGTGGAAATGCCCCTTTGACCGGCCCGGCCTACCGCAAGCGTCTCGGTGTCCCTGCCGCGCGGCAAACCAGCGGCATCTCGACCATCGATGCCGCGGCGCGGCCTGACGAACAGCTGGTTGCGGGCGTACTGCAGGCGGTCGCTGAGGACCCGCAGGGTCCTGCCCAGTTCTTCGACGTTCTGGCTGCCGAGGGAGACCTGGAGGCGTTGGAAAGCGCCTCCTTGATGCTCCGCAGGGCGAAGGCCGACGCACGCACCCTGGAGGAAAGGGTCTTCGGGAAAGGTGGGCAGTCCCGTCTGTCTGCCGGCCTCCAGATCGTCCAGCAGGCCTTCCACGATGTCGCCCAGTGCGTAGGAGGGCGGCAACCCCGTATGACGTCGTGCGGTCGCAGCGAAGATCTCTTTCTGGGCGGCGTCCGCGATCCGGTCGACGTCGTCCTCGCTGCCGCCGGTGGCCAGGTTCTCGATGTGGACGGCTGCTTCCTTGGTGCGCCTGAGGACGGCGAGGGCCTTGACCCGCTCGGCCTGCTTCAGCCAGCACCTCCACGATGTCCGCCACCGCATCCGGGGAGCTGAGCATGGCCCGCAGGACCGCCTTCTCCGCGTCCAGGGAATGCGGCGGTAATCCGTCCGTCTCCTCCTCAGCCACCCGAGCTCTCTCCCTTCGCCTTCCCTGAACCGCCGCTGGGGCCAGCCTGGTTACCGTACGGCCCGCGGGCCGTCGGCGACGTGGTCTGTTGCCGGGCCTTGGCCAGCGCCCGGGAGCGAACGACGACCGCGTGCTGCACGGTCTCTACCCGTCTCTGCCGCTCTGCCCTCTCAGCCGTTCTTGCGCCTCGTCCGCGGCTGTCGAGCGACGCCGTGGGCCTTCATCTGCGTCACAACCTTGTCGTGCAGCTCGCGCAACGACTCCAGTTCGGCCGCAGCGTCAGCGTCACCGCGGCGCAGCCCTTGCGGCGGGTGAGCGTGGCGGCCAGTTCACCGCTGGGCTTCTCCCCTATCCGCACGCTGAGCGAGGCCCGGCCGGTGTGCACGGGGCCGTTGGCGGCCTCCTGCTGCGCGATCATGCGAGTGAGGTTGCCGTAGAGGCGCTGCAGCGGGCCGGCCTCGCGCGCCACTGACCAGCGTTCTCCTCCCGTGCGGGGTCTCTCTTTCAAGGTTGCGTTGAATCTCTCCGCGGCGGCGTTTCCGGCGCCTGTGCCGCACGCCGCCACGGTGCGCCGTCTGGAAATCGTCGAGCGCATCGGTGTCGGCAGTGCTTTGCCAGCTCGATTCTGTCGTCACGGCGGCGAGGGCGGGTCGGCGTCGAGTGCTGCCGTGCGGAGGGCGGATGCTACGCGGGTGACCGGGTCGGTCGGCGGGTGGGGAAGGCGGGCCAGGAGCAGGCGCCGCTGTTCCTGGGGTCCGCCGCGGACGGGGAGGACGCGGACACCTGGTGGCGCGGCGGAGGCGAGGGCGGCGGGCACGGTGGTCAGTCCGCAGCCGGCGGCGACGAGGTGGAGCTTGGCGAGCCAGTCGCGGGCGGTGTGGGCGATGTCGGGCCGCTCGTCCAGTCCCGGCCACACCCCCATGAGCCGGTCTTCCGCGGAGGAGCCGGCGATCCAGCGTTGCCCGCGCAGGTCGGCCACGTCGATGAAGTCGCCGCGGGAGAGCGGGTGGGTGGCGGGTACCGCCAGGCACAGGGCGCGCTCGGTGAGCGTTTGCAGCGCGAGCGGGGGCGATTCGGAGTCCGGCGGCCGGAACGGCGGGGCTGACGCGAGCAGAGCCAGGTCGAGGCTGCCGGCTCGCAGGGCGCGGACCAGCGCCGGCGTGCTGCCCTCACGGCCGACGACGTGCAGACCAGGGTCGGTGCGACGCAGCGCGGCCAGGGCTCGGGGCAGCAGGAAGACGCCGGCGCTGGGAAACCATCCCACCCGGACCGTCCCGGCCTGACCGGGCAGGCCGGACAGCTCCCGGGCGGTCGCATCGATCTCGTCGAGTACGGTCGTCGCGCGGCGCATGACGACGCGGCCTGCCGCGGTGAGTCGTACACCGTCGCGCCGCCGCTCCAGCAGCTCCGCACCGGCGGCCCGTTCGATGGCGGCGATCTGCCGGGACACCGCCGACTGCGTATAGCCCATTGACGCGGCGGCCGCGGTGAAGGTTCCCTGCTCTGCCACAGCGCGAAAGACGCGCAGCGCGGTCAGTGACACATCCGTGAAGTCCATGATGATTACGCATACTAGGCGTGCCGATCTTTCGTTGGACTCATGGTGGCAACGTTCCTAGCGTTGTCCGCATGAACACCTCGCGAATCGCCCTCGTCACGGGCGCCAATCAAGGACTGGGCCGCGCCTTCGTGGAAGGGCTGGCGGCCCGTATGCACCGGGGCGACCTGGTCCTGCTCACCGGCCGCAGCCACGAGCGCGTGACGGACGCCGCCCGCGAGGTCACGCGGCTGCCCGGCACCCACGCCCGCGTCGAGGGGCGCGTCCTGGACGTCACGGACAAGGAAGCCATCGTCGCCCTCGCCGAGGACCTGCGGACCCGCCACGGAGGGGTCGACATCGTCCTGTCCAACGCCGTGGCCCGGCTGCTGCCCGACGAGTCACAAGCCGAGCGGGCCGACGAGTTCATCGACGTCTCCAACACCGCCACCCATACGATCCTGCGTTCCTTCGCTCCCATCCTGCGCCCGGGCGGTCGACTGGTCGTCGTGGCCAGCACCCTGGGCACACTCGGGCACCTCAACCCCCGACTGCACCATCTGTTCGACGGCGCGAGCCTCGACCAGGTCGAGTACGCCGTCGAGTCGTGGCGCAGCGCCGTCCAGACCGGGACCGCGCAGGAGGCGGGCTGGCCGGTGTGGCTGAACGTGCCGTCAAAGGTGGCTCAGGTCGCCGCCGTACGCGCGGTCGCTGCCGAGCGCCGCGAACACGACCTCGCGGTCGGCACCCTGATCACCTCCGTGTGCCCTGGCATGGTCGACACCGCCACCTCCCGCCCGTGGTTCAGCGACTACAGCCAGGCCCAGTCCCCGGCCCAGGCTGCTGGAGCCGTACTCGACCTGGTCTTCGCCGAGCACGTCGATCCCGCCCTCTACGGCGAGTTGGTCCGCTTCGGCAAGGTCCTGCCGTGGCACGACGGCACGCCCCCGGTGGAACAGGACCGGATCCTCACGCCCTGAACGCCCGCACGCCCGCGTCAGTCACCGGGGCCTCGCGGCCTTGGCGCCGAGAACGGCCGCGCCCTCGCCGGCACGGGCGCGGAGGTCACCTACGCCGTGCGCGACGTGGCGGCGGGCGAACGCGTCGCCAGGGACATCACCGCTGGTATCGCAAGGGCGGGTTGCGCGAGGGGCCTCAGGCGGAGCGACCGCTGGTCGATCGGCTGGGGTCCGCTGCCCAGGACGCCAGCAGACGCAGGCTGTCATGGGTCGGGGTGCCCGATTCGGCGGTCCAGACGATGATCTGCAGGTCGGGGTCGGCGGCCCAGGTGACAGCGTTCCAGTCGAGATGCAAGTCCCCCACGACGGCGTACCGCAGGTGCTTGGTCCCGGTGTCCCGGACGGCGACGTTGTGGGAGGCCCACCATTGGCGGAACTGGTCGTCCCTGACCGAGAGTTCGCCCACCAGGGCGGCGAGCTGCTTGTCCCCAGGGTTGTTCGTGTTGTGCATTCGCATCTGGGCGATGGCCAGCCGGGTGACGCCCTCCCAATCCGCGTACAGCTCGCGCATCGCGGGATCGGTGATGAGCAGCCTTATGTAGTAACGCTGCTTCTCGGGGATCTTCCCGAAGTCGGTGATCAGGGCGGCACCCATGGCGTTCCAGGCGACGATCTCGGTGCGCGGACCGATCACGAAGGCGGGCGTGTGCGCCATGTCGTCGAGCATGCGCTGCAGCTGCGGCTGCGCCTTGAGGCGCGGCTGCCGGCGGGGCGGACGGAAATCTTCCTTGGCCGCGAGCTCGTAGAGGTAGGCGCGCTGGTCTTCGTCCAGGTGCAGCACCCGGGCCAGGGACTCCAGTACGGACTGCGAGGGCTGTATACGTCCCTGCTCGAGGCGGGCGTAGTAGTCGGTGCTGATGGCTGCCAGTACGGCGACCTCCTCACGGCGCAGGCCCGATACACGCCGCGAGCCGCCGTCGGGCAGGCCGACGGCGGCCGGGTCGAGCTCGGCACGGCGCGCCTTGAGGAACTCCCCCAGATCATGGCGGTGAGGATCGCGGTTCATGACCTCACCCTGACATCGGAGAACAATGTTGTCAGGGGGAGAGATCTGTCCCTGGAAGTCCTCACTTCAAGATGACGCGCGACCTGTGCCCGCCAGGGGTTCAGCGGACACGGGTCCACTTCCCGTGGAGCTGGACGAATTCGCCACCGATGACGGAGCTCGCCATGCAGGTTCCCTCGGTGTAGTCCTCGATGTGGGTGACGTGGTCACCGGCGTCGGGTTCGGTCCAGCGCACCGCGTACAGGCCGTCGCGGAGCTGGGTGGTGGTGTACTCCATCGCCTGCTTCCGGCCTTTGATGGCACCGCCTGTCACCTCGAAGCTGACCTCGGTCGCCGAGTCGAAGGTGATCTCCACCGTGAAGTGGCCGAGCGGCGTGTCCGTGCCGAGGTCTGCCAGCCAGGTCTGGCCCACGCTGGGAAGGGTCGCGTTGCTGTCCATCGGTATGGCCTCTTTCTTTGAACCTTTGAGCGGTGGTGCGGGGTGTCAGCCGAGGGCCTTGACGACTTCCTGGGCGAGCGGGACGGCCGAGGCGGGGTTCTGCCCGGTGACGAGGGTGCGGTCCACTTCGAGGTGGGGGGCAAAGTTCTCCTCGCCCTTGTGGTAGTCCGCGCCCACGTCCGCGACAAGGCGGTCCTGGAGCAGCCACTTCGCACGGTCGGCGAGGCCGTTCTGGATCTCCTCGGAGTTGGACAGCCCGGTCAGGCGATAACCGGCGAAGGGGGACTTGCCGTCGGCGTCCACGGTGGACAGCAGCGCGGCCGGGCCGTGGCACACCAGTGACACGATTTTTCCGGAGGCGAGCCAGTCGTTCAGCAGCTTGCCGGCCGCGGGGTCGTCGGACAGGTCCTCCATCGGCCCCCAGCCGCCGGGGACGAAGACGGCATCGTAGTCGTCGATCTTGACGTCCTCGATGCGGATCGGGTTCGCCAGTTCGGTCGCCTCACGCAGAGCGGCCTTCATCCGCTCGGCACCCTCCTCGCCGCCATTGAAGTCCGGCGTCAGGCTGAGCGCGTCGGCGGTCGGCGGGACGCCGCCCGGGGTGGCCGCGACGATCTCGTAGCCGGCCTCCTTGAAGACACCGTACGGACCGATGGCCTCCTCGGCCCAGAAGCCGGACGGCTGCTCGAACCCGTCGGCCAGGGTCCAGTGGTCGGCGGCGGTGATGAGGAAAAGGATCTTCGTCATGGGTGCTCCCTGCGTGAGTTCGGGCGTGTCAGTTGTTCGCGGCTTGCTGGACGACGTGGCTGTCGGCGGCCTGGATCAGGCGGGTGAGCTTGCCGCCACCGACGGTCCACAGGTGGATGAAGCGCGCGTCCGACTCCAGGCCGGACTTGGACACGGCGTGGTAATGGCCGCGGACGAAGACGTGGTCACCGGAGCCGTAGAACTCCTCGGCCACCGCGCCGAAGGAGCTGAATTCGGGCGCGAGCCGGCCGAAGAAGTCGGCACCGGCGCTGGCCCAGGTCTTGTAGACGCCGCCGTAGGGGAAGCCGGGGGTGATGTCCCAGACGATGTCGGGGTCGATGACCTCGGCGGCCACGTCGGGGGCCATGCCGGAGTCGTAGAGCCGACGGACGAGAGCGAGGTTCGGGGAATCGGACATGGTGCTGCTCCTTTTCGGGTCAGGCTGTGGTGTGGTTCCTGGGTTCAAGCTGTGGGTGTGGCTCTTGGGTTCAGGCGGCAGCAAGGGCGGCGCGGCCGGCGCGGAAGAACGCGGTCTGCTGCGCGACGCGGGCGCCGAGGCCTTCAGCGGTGGCGATGTCGGACTTGTGGACCGCCTCCGGGCCGGCGTCGACCGGGGTCTGGGCACCGGCGCCGACGAAGTAGCCCAGACGGTTGATGTCGTCTTCGCTGCCCTGAGTGGAGGCCCAGCCCGGCTGCACGCCGAGGCTGACCCAGTGCATGCCGTGCTGGGCGGCCATGGTGAAGAAGTAGCCCAGGGTCGAGGACTTGTCGCCGTTCTTGGCACCGGAGTTGGTGAAGCCGGCGGCGATCTTGTCGGCCCAGGCCTGGGTGTACCAGCGCTTGCTGCTGGCCTCGGCGAAGGTGTGGAAGGCAGCGGAGGCGGTGCCCATGTAGGTGGGGGCACCGAAGATGATCGCGTCGGCGGCGTCCAGCTGCGCCCACTGCTCGTCGGTGATCGTGTCCACGGGTATGGAGATCACCTCAGCACCGGCTGTCGCGGCACCGCGGGCCACTGCCTCGGCGATGACGGTCGTGTGCCCGTAGCCGGAGTGGAACGCGACGGCGACCGTGAGGCGAGAGGTGGAGGACATGAGGGTATTGCTCCTCGAAAAGGATTGCGTGAATCGTGCTCTGGAAGCATGGCACGGAATTCAGTGGCGAAGGTAGGAAGGAATTGTCCCTGGTCGGGATCTGTTCCTGGCTGAAGGAATCAGGGTGGCACGCCGGAAATCGCAGTGGCCTATTTGCGCGCGATTTCCTGCCATTCTCTGTACTGGCAAAAGGAGACCGCACTCGTCAGTTGACGGCGTCGGACTCGGAGTCGTCCTGCTGGTTCGCCGCCCAGGAGGAGAGGAAGCGCAGGCCTTCGTAGGTGCGCGAGTCGGCTTCGGCGCTCCAGACGATCAGCTGCTGGTTGGGGTTGGCCACGCAGATGAGGGCGTCCCAGGCGAGGGTGAGTTCACCGGCGACCGGGTGGTTGAACACCTTGGTGCCTCCGGGGCGGGGTGCCACAGGCGGGCCTCACCACCACTGACGGAACTGATGGTCCTGCACCGACAGCTCACCGACGAGGGCGGTCAGTCTCCGGTCGCCGGGGCAGGCCGCGGCGTGCTGCCGCAACACGGCCACGGCATTGCAAGCGGAGGCGTTCCAGTCGGCGTACAGCGTGCGGATGGCCGGGTCGGTGAAGAGCTGCCGGACGAAGTTGCGCTGCTGCTTGGGTACCCTTCGCGAAATCAGTGCTGAACAAGGCAGTGGCCATCGGATTCCACGCCAGGACGTTCAGGTACCGGTCCAGGATCATGCCGGAGGCCAGGCTGAGCTCGTTCAGCACGGTATGCAACCGCGGGTGCGCCTTCCTCGGAGCCCGCCGCCGAGCCCCACCTGCGTCCCCCTGCCGGCCAGCTCGAACACATGGTCCCGCTGGTCGTCACTCAGGTGCAGGACACGAACAAGATCGGACAGCACGGACGCAGAGGGAATCATGCGACCCTGCTCCAGGCGGGTGTAGTAGTTGGTGCTGATGGCGGCCAGCACGGCCACCTCGTCCCGGCGCAGGCCGGCCACGCGCCTGCGCCGGTCGGTTTCGGGCAGACCGACCGTACGGGGGCTGAGCTCAGCCCGGCGGGCCTGCAGGAATTGCCCCAGCTCCTTACGGTGCGCACTGCTGTTCATACTGGCCAGTGTGCGCTATCCGCCACTTCGCTGGGTAGGAAGGTTTTATCCCTGGATACTTCTGCCCGGGGGTGGAATTCTCCTCTGTACGGGCCCTTCGGGCGTTGACAGAGTCAGGAAATCGGTAATGGCTTTCGCGGACCGTCGACCCCATTGACCGTCGTCGAGGAACCCGAATATTTCCGGGTGGCATCGCTGCCCTGACATCAACACTACAGCGACACACGAAGAGAATCACGATCGAACTCCTGAAGCGGCACCGACCGGCAAGGGCCCCCTGCACGAATAGCCCGCCCTCGCCCGAGCCACCCCCACCCGAGCAACGCATCAGGAGAAGAGACATGCGAGCAACCGTGATCCACGCCCCCGGTGACATCCGGGTGGAGGACGTCCCGGAGCCCAAGATCATCAAGCCGACGGATGCCATCATCCGTACGGTCGCCACCTGTGTGTGCGGCTCGGACCTGTGGCCCTACCGTGGCGCGGAGCCCGTCACCGAACCTCACCCCATGGGCCACGAGTACGTCGGCATCGTCGAGGAGGTCGGCAGCGAGGTCACCAACGTCAGGCCCGGCCAGTTCGTGGTCGGCTCCTTCGCCACCTCGGACAACACCTGCGCGAACTGTCGCAACGGCTGGCAGTCCAACTGCCTGCACCGCGAGTTCATGAGCACCTGCCAGGCCGACTACGTCCGCATCCCCAACGCCCACGGCACCCTGGTGGCCACCGACGAGCACCCCGGCGCCGAGTTCGTCCCGGGTCTGCTCGCTGTCTCCGACGTCATGGGCACCGGCTGGTACGCCGCCCTCGCCGCCGAGGTGAAGCCCGGCTCGACCGCCGTCGTGGTCGGCGACGGAGCGGTCGGCCTGTGCGGTGTCATCGCCTCGAAGGAGCTCGGGGCGGAGCGGATCATCGCGATGAGCCGTCACGCGTCGCGGCAGAAGCTGGCCCTGGAGTTCGGAGCCACCGACATCATCAGCGAACGCGGCGAGGAAGGCATCTCCCGCGTCAAGGACCTCACCGGCGGCATCGGCGCCGGCAGCGTCCTGGAATGCGTCGGCACCGCCGAGTCCATGCGCCAGGCCCTGCACTCCGCCCGCCCCGGCGGCAACGTCGGCTTCGTCGGCGTCCCGCACGAGGTGGTGGTCGACGGCCAGGAGCTGTTCTTCTCCCACGTCGGCCTGCGCGGCGGCCCCGCCCCCGTACGCCGCTACCTGCCCGACCTGATCGACCGCGTGCTGTCGGGTCACATTGACCCGGGCAAGGTTTTCGACCTCACCCTGCCCTTGGACCAGGTCGCCGAAGGTTACAAGGCGATGGACGAACGCCGCGCCATCAAGACCCTCCTGACGCCCTGACCCGGTCCCCCCGTGGTCGTGAGCTGCTCGAACTGTGCCCACGCCCACGAGGGCGCACCCACTGCACGGCCGTAACCGCACGGTCGTAGAGGAGGAAGACACGTGAGGACCTGGACGAACGACGAGCTGACCCGGATCGGGCACGCCGAGGAGCTTCGGATGGCTCCCTCGCGCGGCGACGGAACGCCCCGCACACCCGTGCCGACCTCGGTCGTCCGCGACGGCGACGACCTCTACGTCCGCTCCTTCCGTGGCAGCGCCGGCGCCTGGCACCGCGCGGCCCGGGCGAGCCACGAGGGCCGTGTCCACTCCGGCGGCGTCAAGAAGGACGTCACCCTCGTCGAGGTCACCGACCCCGGCGTCAACGACCGTATCGACACCGCCTACCGCACCAAGTACGGCCGGTACGGCGCGAGTTACGTCGATCCCATGGTGGCCTCGCGGGACACGACCTGAAGCTCGTACCCCGCTGAACAGCAGCCCCTTCACCCTTTCAGGAGAAGCACCTTGCTCGGTCTCGAACTCGTCGTGGTCCTGGGCGTGGCCGTGCTCGTGGGCAACGCCGTGGGACAGCGCCTCGGCATCGCACCGCCCATCGTCCTGCTCGTGACGGGTGTGCTCCTGGGGTTCGTTCCGGCGGTGCGGGAAGCGCAACTGCCTCCGGAGGTCGTGCTGTTGCTCTTCCTTCCGGTGCTGCTGTACTGGGAGAGCCTGACCACCTCCCTGCGGGAGATCCGCACCAACCTGCGCGGCATCCTGCAGCTGAGCACCGTACTCGTCATCCTCACAGCCTGGGCCGTCGCGGCGGCCGGGCACGCCCTGGGCCTGCCCTGGGGGCCCGCGTGGGTGCTTGGCGCGGCCATGGCGCCCACCGACGCGACGGCGGTCGGCGTCCTCGCCCGCTCGCTGCCGCGCCGCCAGGTCACCGTGCTGCGCGCGGAGAGCCTGGTCAACGACGGCACGGCCCTGGTCATCTATGGTCTGGCCGTCGGCATCACAGTCGGCGAGGAACACCTGAGCATCCCGCACGTCGGCGGACTGTTCCTGCTCGCGTACGGCGGAGGAGCAGCGGTGGGCGTGGCGGTCGCGTGGGTCAACATGAACCTGCGGCGCCGCCTGACCGACCCCCTGCTCGGCAACCTGGTCATGATCCTGGCGCCCTTCACCGCGTACCTGCTCGCCGAACTCATCGAAGCCTCCGGTGTCCTCGCGGTGGTCGTCAGCGGCCTGATCATGTCCCAGGTCGCCCCACGCATCATCCAGGCCGAACACCGCACGCAGGCCTTGGCGTTCTGGCCGCTGGCCACCTTCATCATCAACGGGGCGCTGTTCGTCCTGGTCGGGGTCGAGCTCCAGTACGCGGTCCGCGACCTGGGCCGCGCCGATCTCCGGGACGCGCTGATCGCGGTCGGCGCGATCTGCGTGGTGCTCGTCGCCGTGCGCTTCGCGTTCCTGTACACGTCCACCTACCTGGTCCGCGCGCTCGACCGCAGTCCCCGGCAACGCATGCTCCGCGTCGGTCACCGGACCCGGGTGGTCAGCGGGCTGGCCGGCTTCCGGGGCGCGGTCTCGCTCGCGATGGTGCTCTCGGTGCCCCAGACCCTCGACTCGGGCGAGCCGTTCCTTGATCGCAGCTTCATCGTCTTCGTCACCTCCGGAGTCATCCTCGTGACGCTGGTGGTGCAGGGACTGCTGCTGCCGGTGGCGGTGCGCTGGGCGAAGCTGCCACCCGACACCTCGGTCGACGAGGAACACGACCTCGCCGAGACTGCCGCCATCGAAGAGGCGATCGAGGCGATGCCCGGGCTCGTCGCCGGCCTGCGGAGCGATCCGAAGATCGTCGAGTGGCTGCGGCAGGAGTACGAGGCCCACCTGGCGTCCGTCCGGGCCCGGAGCGCGGGCGCCCACGACGACCCCGCGGTGCTCCAGCACCAGGACTACCTCGCACTGCGCCTGGCCCTCATCGCCAACAAACGCGCCACCGTCGTACGGCTACGCGACGAGCGTCAAATCGACGACACCGTACTGCGCCGCCTGCAGGCCGCCCTCGACAGCGAGGAGATCCGCCTCTCGGGCGGCGCGGCGGGCGAATGACTCATCTCCGAGGAAGGACTTTCCATGAAGGCCATAGGGCTGACTGATTTCGGCGGGCCCGACGTTCTGCGGGTCCTGGACCTTCCGGTCCCCGAGACCGGGCCGGGCGAGATCCGGATCCGTGTACACGCGGCGACGGTCAACCCCGTCGACACGTTGGTACGTCGCGGAATCGCCTTCGTCTCCGACGCAGAACCGCCCTACGTGCCGGGGATGGACGCGGCCGGCGTGGTCGAGCAGATCGGCCAAGGGACCGACACCGATCTCACCATCGGCGACCACGTCATGGCCGTCGTGGTCGTTTCCGGAACGCACGGCGCCTACGCCGAGCATCTGGTCGTCCCGGCCGAGTCGGCGGTCCGCGTACCGACGGGCGCTACCGACATGGAGGCCGCCACGCTGCCGATGAACGGTCTGACAGCCCGAATGGCGCTGGACCTCCTCGAACTCCCCGCGGGCGCCACCATCGCGGTCACCGGAGCGGCCGGCGCGGTCGGCGGCTACGCCGTCCAGCTGGCCAAAGCTGACGGGTTCCACGTGATCGCCGACGCGTCGCCGAAGGACGAGCAACTGGTGAAGGAACTCGGCGCCGACATGGTCCTGCCGCGCGGTGACGCGTTCCCGCAACTGTTGCGCAGGGAGATACCCGACGGTGTCGACGGACTCGTCGACACCGCGGGCGTCGCCGGCCTCGCCATCAGCGCGGTCCGAGACGGTGGCCGGATGGCGTCGTCGGTCGGTGGCGTCCAGGTGACCGCCGAACGCGGCATCGAGACCCGCAACACGTTCGTGCCGCAGTACGCACGCGAACACGCCAAGCTCGACCGTCTACGCGAACTTGCGGAAAAGGGCAGCATCACCCCGCGGATCGCCCGGACCTTGCCGGCCGAGCAGGCCACCGAAGCACACCGACTGCTCGAGGCTGGCGGCCTCCGGGGACGGGTAGTGCTCACCTTCTGAGAGAGTGAGCCGCCAGGACTACTGATAGCGGCCCAGCACGCACCGCTTGCGCCCGGCGTCACGGTCACACTGCTGGAACGCAAGACTGAGGCCTCACCCGACGGACTGCCAATCCACAAGTCTTGACCATTGCTCGTGATCGAGGGTCATCCTGGTCTAGCCTGCCTCGGGCCGTCCAGTTGGACCGTACCTGCCTCAGTAACCCTCGTTGGCTTCGACAGTCTGCGCTAGGGCGCGTATCGAGTCGTGACCAACTGGTGGTCCGGGTGAGGTCTTTGATCCAGATCATCGAGGCTCGTAAGTGGAGGCCAGCGAGGTAGCTGTCCGAGGTCTTGTCGTATCGGGTGGCGATGCCCCGCCACGACTTGAGTTTGTTGATCAGGCGCTCGACGGTGTTCCTCTCCTTGTAGAGGTCGGCGTCGTGGCTGACAGGTCGACCGCCCCCGGAACCCTTCTTCTTCCGGTTGGCGGCCTGGTCCTTCTTCTCTGGGATCACTGCCTTGATGCCGCGTTGACGCAGGTGGGCTCGGTTGCCGCGGGACGAGTAGGCCTTGTCCCCGGCGACCGCGTCCGGCCGGGTGCGGGGGCGGCCGACGGTTCCACGGACCCGTAACTTCTTGAGCACCGGGATGAACTGCGGGCTGTCCGCCGCCTGGCCCGCGGTCAGCACGAACGCCAGCGGGCGGCACTTGCGGTCGGCGGCCAGATGGACCTTGCTGGTCTGCCCGCCCCTGGAGCCTCCGAGAAGAGCGGCCTTCAGGCGGACTCTTCACCGACGCCGTATGCGTCGTCGTTGCGCCCGCTCGGGATCCGCTGTGACGTCCTGCCCGCTTTGTTCTTCGAGGCTGCCCCCTTTGACCTGGCCTTCTCCTCCTCGGCGGCAGCCTTCTCCAACGCGGTGACTACGTCCTCGTCCAGGTGCATCCCGGCGGCATCGTGGTGTGCCGCACGGTGGTGGAGTCGATGCTGACCAGGGAGAGGTCCACTCGCCCCGCTTCGCCGCTTCTGCGATCAGGCCCTCCAGCAGGGCCTCGAAGACGCCGGCGTCACGCCACTGCCGGAAGCGGTTGTGCACGGTCGACCAGGCGCCGGACTCCTGCGGCATCTCCCGCCACTGCCCGCCGGTCCTGAACCGCCAGATCACACCCTCGAACTGCTGCCGGAGCCGCTCGGGGTACGGCCCGTACTCGCCGATCGGCAGGTACGGCCCGATGAACTCCCACTCTGCGTCCGTCAGTTGCACTCACGTCACGCAAGAAGATCTACCGGACCAGACCCCGCCGCGAGAACGGAGTCCGGAACTGCCACCGTCTGCCCTCGAGCCGAACTAGGCTCAGCCGAGACCGCGGTGGGCGGCCCACAACGTCCCGGCGCGGCTGGCCGCGTCGACAACTAGAGCCGCCAGTTCTGGTTCGTCGGGGACCGAAAACGAGACATACGCGCCCCGACCACCGCCGACTGGTCGGCCATAAGCTTTCGCGGCAAGGTGACCGTCCGGGAGAAGCCGGATGTTGAGTGTGGTCAATTGGAACTCTGCACCACGTCGAGTATCCGTCCAGCGGAGCGCCTGCGGGATCGTGACGTTGATCGCCAGAGCACTCACTTCCAGGTCGCTGCTCATGGACGGATGCTCTCACGCGAGTCGCACAGGCGGCGGGCGAAGTATGCAGTTTGATCACGACTCGATACGCGCCCTAGTGCCGCATCGGACAAGGTTCGCCCTGTTGTGACGCGTCGTCCGGCATCCTGCTCCGCGGGGAAGGCGTCACTTTTCAACGCGTGAAGACCTGGAAAGCCTCCAACGACCCCGACTACGCCGCCAAGAAGGCCCGAGTAGAGCACCTCTACGCCATCGCCGACGGTGAGGTCCTGCCCGATCCCGGCGAACCCGAAGTCATCTTCTGCATGGACGAGTTCGGGCCGCTCAACCTTCAGCCCCACCCCGGCCGCCAGTGGGCCGAGCGCGGCGGCAAGCACAAGGACCACGGCAGCGAACCACGGCCGCGCCGACGGGCGACCTACACCCGACCGCACGGGGTCGGTGACCTGTTCGCCGCCTACGACCTGGGCAAGGACCAGCTCTACGGCCACATCAAGAAGACCAAGAACCACTCCACATTCCTGGAGTTCTGCCGCTACCTGCGCTCCTTGCACCCGGTCGAGAAGCGCATCGCGATCGTGTGCGACAACTACTCGCCGCACCTGACCACCAAGCGGTGCCGCCGGGTCGCGGACTGGGCCGAAGTCAACAACGTCGTGATCGCCTACACCCCGACCAACTCCTCATGGCTCAACCGGATCGAGGCCCAGTTCGCCGCCCTGCGGTACTTCACCCTGGACGGCACCGACAACGCCAGCCACAAGGAGCAGGGGCAGCATGATTCGCCGCTACATCATCTGGCGGAACAAGCATGCCCAGGACGAGCGCCTACGCGAGGTCGTGAACAGGGTGAATGTCGCCTGATGTGGCAGAGGCTGCATCGCGACGGAACAACGCGGTCCACAGGAACGTCATACCGAAGAGTGCTGACTCGGGCGGCTCCTCCCGCATGCGGCGCAGTTCGACTTCCACTAGGTCAGAGAAGACCCAGCGCAGCGATTCGGGCGTGTAAGCGAGGCCGCCGTGCAACTCGCGCTCGCGGTAGAGGTCCGCGTCGGCGAGTTCCGAACCCATTCCTCCCTCGCCGGCGGCGAAGCTGGTGAGGGCGAGATGGCCGCCGGGGGCCAGGACGTGGTCGAGGAGACTCAGGTAGCTGATCCGGCGGTGCGGCGGCAAGTGGTGGAAGCATCCTGAGTCGACGACCAGGTCGTACGGGCCACTCAACTCGGTTGCGGGGAGGGCGAAAGCGTCACCACAGAGGAAGCGGACATCGGCGCCAACCTCGCGAGCCCGGTCCTCGCCCCACGCGACGGCCACCGCGGAGAGGTCGACCGCGTCCACCTCGAAGCCGCGCGAGGCGAGAAACAGGGCATTGCGGCCCGCCCCGCAGCCCAGGTCCAGTGCCCGACCGGGAGCGATCAGGCCCTGGTCGAGATAGGCGGCCAGGTTCTCGTCGGGCTTCGCCGCGAAGAACGGGACCGGCTTTGACCGGTCGGCATAGAAGCGATCCCAGAAGTCCTTGCCGTCACCGGTCGCCAAGCGGCCAGCCTCGGATTCAGATGCGAACAGCCCGTCCAAGAGCGCAAAAACGTCCTTGACGGTGCGTACGGTCCGGTCCACCCGGCCCCCTTTCGACCGAGTGCGATCATAAGGGCGAGGGGAATGAAAGACCAGGTCAGGCGGTGTTTCGCGACGCCTGGAGTGGGCTGCTGCAGGCCCCGGCGGAGACCGGGAGGCAAACCCGCTCCAGGCCCGGACCCCGCGCCCGCCCAAACACCCCTACGGGGCCAGGAAGGGCCAATTCCCGGCCACGCCCGGCAGACTTTTTCGACGAGTTTCCAGTGGCGCCACAGGGCGAACGTTGTCTGATGCGGCACTAGCAGGGGGTGTGGAGGTTCCCGGTGAACCGCCCGTACGCCGACCTGTGACTGAGCGGCGCAGTTGGCCTGTCTGGCCACCTACGCGCACACCGCGGGACGCAGCGTCGGGCGTTCGGGCTGGCGTGCCGGTCAGAGTTCCCAGTCCGCCGAGGCGAAGGTGACCTCGCTGATCGCGCCGTCCCCGGCCCGGGTGGCGTTCATGTCCATCTGGAGCCCGGGGGGAATGGGGCTGCCGCTGGGAGTGAAGAGCAGCCCCAGGTCGTGATCCTCGATGTGCTGGAGCATGGCCGCGTCCAGGCGGGAGGGTGTTGCCCCGATCAGCTGGATTCCGGCGTAGGCAATCTGCGGTCCGGTCCGGCCGTGGACCGTCACTGCTCCCAGCACCGGGAGGCCCTCCGGATACGAGTAGTGCGCGCTCACCCCGGTCTGTTCGAACCGGTCATCGGTCAGCGTCCACTGCCCGGCCGCTCCACTGCGCCACCACCAGTACGGAAAGTGTCCCTGCCTGCCGGCCGGGACCTCACCGCCCAGTGCGTCTGCCACCTGTTGCGGGGTCATCCCGAACCGCAGTGGGCCGATCGCCTTCTGCGGAGACCAGTCCCAGTGCGAGCGCTCCTGATCGGTCTTCACCGGCCAGGAGCCGCTGTTCTTCTCCCGTTCCCGCACGTCGCACCAGTGCATGACCGGCCCGGCTTCGTAGGGCGCTTCGGCAAGCTCGGCGCTGACGAACAGGGCAGAGGTGATCATCCTGTCCTTCCGCTCCGAGTGTCCCTCGGAGGAGAGCCCGTACTCCAGCGCTGTGCCCACGGACACCCCCCACGCCGCGATCTCCGGATCACCACTCCAGTTCACCCGCACTGCGGCACCCTCACGGCGGGCGAGGTCATCGATCTCCGCGCGGGCCTGGGACGGCACCCTGGCGATCAGCTCGACCTCTCGGAGCCGGACCAGCGGGCCTTCCACGGCATCGATCGCGACGCCGACCAGAAGCATCCCCGCGCCGTAGATACCGGTCACCCCGATGTCCTGATAGCGCATCCAGGCCCCCCCGTCTGCCGCGACCTGCGAGTTACCTGCCCTCGTCCCGCCCAGAGCCGCATCCACTTCGTCAGGACCCATCCCGAACCACAACGGCCCCAGCCCCACCAACGGATCAAGCACCCACCGCTCCCGATCCTCCAACTTTCTGTCCCACCAGCCCATCCGGCCCCCATGGTCCTGTCTGCCGACGATCTTGCTAGAAGCCTATGGGCACCCTGTGACAGCCCCGCTCTGCGGCCAGCCTCGACGCTCACACCGGCCGGCTGGTGCTCTGACCGGGATGGTTCGCCGGGTTGGTGTGACCCGCGGACGCATGGCAGTGGGACTGTCGCCAAGCAAGGCGATTATGAGCAACCATGCAGTTGCGCTTCTTCCGCTAAACATGCAACCATCGGGTTGCGCATCTAACGGAGGTATGCAGCATGGTTGCTGACAGCATCGAGCGGGAGATCGTCATCGCGGCGCCCGTGGACAGGGTCTGGGAGGTGCTGACCCAAGCCGAGTTCCTGGGTGCTTGGTTCGGCAGCGGCGGCCCCGCCGAGATCGACCTTCGTCCTGGCGGGAGGATGGTCTTCGACCACGGGGTGCACGGCACCCTCCCGGCCCGGATCGAGCGGGTTGAGCGACCCCGGGTCTTCTCCTACCGCTGGTCACAGGGGGCCGCAGGGGAGCAACCGGGCGATGGCAACGCAACTCTGGTCGAGTTCACCCTGAACCCGGACGGCAAGGGGACCCGGCTGCGCATGGTGGAGAGTGGTTTCGCCGGCCTCGTCATGCCGGAAGAGGACCGGCGCGCACGGCATGAGCAGAACGGTGCGGGCTGGACCCGCAAGCTCGCCGAACTCCAACAGCACACCGAACAGCTTCCCGTATGACGGTCGACCGCGCCGCGGTCGATGACGTGCTGGTGGCGCTTGCCGATCCGATGCGGCG
Organism: Streptomyces cellulosae; assembly: GCF_000721105.1. Lineage (GTDB taxonomy): Bacteria > Actinomycetota > Actinomycetes > Streptomycetales > Streptomycetaceae > Streptomyces > Streptomyces cellulosae_A. The sequence continues at coordinate 3,552 of NZ_JOEV01000070.1, read as the reverse complement.
CAGGATCCTGGCCGTCCTGGCCGCTCAAGGGGCGGGCACCGCCACCACCCTCGCCGCCGAACTGCCCGTCAGCAGGCAGGCTGTGGTCAAGCATCTTGCGATCCTGGACCGGGCGGGCCTGGTCGCTGGGCACCGGTCCGGCCGCGAGGTCCGCTACCTCCTGTCCCCGCAGCGTCTGGACGCGACCGCCCGGTGGATGGCGGGCCTGGCGGCCGAGTGGGACGTGCGGCTGCGGGCGATCAAGCGTCTCGCCGAGTCCGCCCCGGACGCCGAGGCCGACGGGTGACCGTCCGGTGGTGAAGGACGTCCGCCTGGAACCTGCCTCGGTCAGGCAGCTGCGTGATCGTGCGACCTCCCCAGCGGATGCCCTTTTCGCTGCGGATGCGGGCGCCTTCCTTGCGTTCGGCGCCCAGGACGTCGCGATGGCGGGTGTTGGCGTTGCGCCAGCGGAGGTAGGCGTGCAGGGCCCGGGTCTGCACGGTGTGGTAGGGGTAGTTCGAGTTGGCGATGGTGAACTGCCTCAGCGGCCCGAAGTGCGCTTCGATCGGGTTCGCCCACGAGGCGTAGGTCGGGGTGAGCACAGCTCGACCTTGTTTCTCTTCGTCCAGCGGCGGATGTCGGTGCCCTTGTGGGCGGACACATTGTCCAGGACCACGAAGATCGGTGCGCCGTCGGACCGGGCGGCGCGGATCGACTTCAGCGCGGCCAGCGTGTTGGCGGCGCCTTTTCTGCGGCGGTTGACGCCCCACAGGGTGTCGTCGCCGACCGAGTACCAGCCGTGGAAGTACCGCACGCCCGTGGGTGCGGTGGTAGGTCGCCGGCAGCCGGTCGGGCCGGGTCCGTTCGGCCCAGCAACTGCCGCCGGTGGTCCGGATCCCCAGCGGGCCGAACTCGTCGAAGGTGAAGACGCGGTCCGGGAAGCGGTCAAGGACCTCCTCGATCCGGTCCAGCTTCGTCTCGCGTTCCGGATCGGGAGACTCCTTCCAGGTCTTGGTGTGCTGGAAGGTGACGCCGCGGCGGGCGAGCAGGCCGCGTAATGCCTCGCGGCCGATACGGATCACACGGCCGTGGACGGTGCGCAGGTATGCGGCGAGCTTGCGCAGCGACCAGCGAGTGAAGGGCTGGCCGAGCTTGACCGGGCGAGTGGTGGCCGTCTGGATGACGAAGTCCCCGTCGTTAGGCCTGAGTTGGCGGGGAAGGCCTCCCGCCCGCCGAGGGTCCAGGCAGGCCAGGCCGATCTCGTTGAATCGGTGGATCACATCGCGCACAGTGTCCTCGTCGGCCGCCATGAGTTGGGCGATCACCGGCACCCGGTTGCCGCCGGCCGAGGCCAGCAGCATCATCGCCCGCCGGTAGCGCACCGTGCTGGTGCTGCCCCGGCGCACGATCTGCTGCAGTCGTTGGCCTTCCTGGTCGGTCAGTCTGCGCACTCGGACAGGCTCGGCCACCGCACCTCCAGCGGTCGGATCGGACGTCACCCCACATCCAACCGCCACGACCACCAACCCTGCGAACCTAGGCGGTCACAGCACTGGATGGGAGCGGGCCGGACGGCCGCCACTACAGGCCTATGGCGCCCGGTAAGGGCACAGGAACAGGATCGCACCTGCTGGCAATCCGAGACGATGCGCGCCGAGTTCGCGTTACCCAGCCCTCAGTAATCGCGAACTCTCGTGCTTCAGTCGGCGACTACATCGGAGACAGCACCCGAGCCGACATCGCCTACGCCCGGTCGCTGGGCAAGCCCGTGCGCTTCACGCACCCCGAAGTCGACCCTGACGCCTGACCGCCCGCTGCCACCTCGACAACCACGGCCGGCAGCCCGCCGCCTGACCGTCTCGCGGTGGCTTCGGCCACCGCCCAGCCCACACCCTCCGCAGGCATCCCTTGGAATTGATCACCTAGGACGGCGCGTACTTGGCGGTGGCGGCGAGGCGAAGTGGCCCCACCCTGGGCTCTTGCGGCGGGACAATGGATGTGGCGCACCGAGGGTGGGTACTGCCGAGGCTGTCGGCTCGCTGGTCCGCGTTGCTCAGACGCCCGGTTGTCCGGTCAACGTGAGCGGGCGTACCGCCGGTTCGAGCAGCGACAACGTCCGCTGCTGCGCGTCGAGAGCAACACGGATCCCGACGGGCATCGGCAGATTCGGGCCGGCGTGTCCGAACTCGACGTTGCCCAGGACCGGGATGTCACGGTCGCCGAGGACATCGAGGACGATCTCGCGCAGGGTCGGGGACGCGTCCGGCGAGTCGAGTCCGTCGATCCCGTCCGGGATGCCCACGACCATGCCGGAGATCCGATCGAGGATGCCGGCGTGCCGCAGTACCTGCAGATAGCTCCACACATACGCTGCCAGGCCTCCCGACTCCTCCCAGAACAGCACCGCGCCGTCGAACCATTCGAGCGGCAGCGCGTAGGGCGTCGCCTGGTTCAGCACGATGCGGTTGATCACTCCGCCGATCAGCCGGCCTTCGGTGCGACCGGCACGCCAGCACTCCCACGTCGGGGTGGCCGGCAGCGCCCCGATCGGCTCGGTACCGGTCAGCAGCGTCGAGTAGAGCTTCTCGAGTTCCGCCCTGCGTGCCGCAGTCGCGCGCTGCCAGTGTCCGCCGAGTCCAGGGGTTGCCAGGTCGGTATGGAAGCCGACCAGACCCGTGCGCGCGTAGAGCACCAGATGCAGCAGCGAGATGTCGCTGAAGCCGAGGATCGGCTTGGGGTCGGCAGTGATCGCCTCGAAGTCGATCAGATCGAGGTATCCGAGCGCCGTCTGGCCGCCGTCGTGCGCGATGATCGCGCGCACTTCGGGATCCCGCAGAAGAGCGTTGAGCTCTTCGGCGATCTCCGCCGGCCGAGCCGCGCTCCACCAACGGTGCCGCCCTCCTTCAAGGAGCGGTGCTCGACGCACCCGGAATCCCATCCGCTCGAGCACGACCACCGCCTGCTCGAGGTCGGGCTCGTACACGGCATGGAGCGGCCCGGACAGCGATGCGACAACGACGAGGTCTCCGGGCCTCAGGGCACGAGGTCGAAGCGGTTGAGGCAGTGCGGTAAGGGTCACCGAGGGAGTATCCCGACTCCCTCGGCACCACGCGACGCATTTACCGACCGACCGACAGGCCAGTCTGCCTTGCCTACAGGCCCGGGTCCTGGCCCAGAGCAAGCTTCCCCCTGGGGCTCAAACCGGGACGGCCCCGGCCTGTACCCGGCCATAAAGCAGGTATGAACAAGAACTTGACAGGGAAGGGCGCCGGCCGCCGAACCCGGCGCCGCCCGATCACCACCATGCGGCACCCCGCCGCACCGGCAAAGGCCACCGGACTCCCCAACCCCGACCAAGGCGCGCCCGCCACTTGGGCACACTGACGCACACGGCTGAGCAAGATGGCGACGGTCGGAATCCACTGATCCACCAGGAGCAGCTGCCCTTCGGACTGCTCAAACCGCCTCTTCTCTCTTAGAGGTCCTAACAGAAGTTGTTGATCATGTGACTGTCGACCTGGTTGCTCGTTGGTCCTGTCGTGGGAAAGAGGGAGTCGCGTCCATGGATCGTCT
>NZ_JOEV01000069.1 GCF_000721105.1 Streptomyces cellulosae | reverse complement strand
GGACGAGCCGCTCCCCGAGGACCTGACCACCAACGGCGAACGCGGATCCCTTGAGTACTTCATGCGCGGCGACGGCAGCCCCGGCCCCAAGACACTGCGCGAATTGGTGCTGCACCGCGCCAAGCGGGGGCTGGAGCTGGTGGGAACTGCGGAGCAGGTCGCCAAGAAGATGGGCGAGGCGATGGAGGAGGTCGGTGGCGACGGCTTCCTTATCAGCAAGCCCGGCTGGGACCTGTCCCGCAACTACATCAACGCCATCTGTGACGGCCTGATGCCCGCGCTGCAGCGCCAGGGCCTCACCCGCACCGAGTACACCAAGTCCACCCTGCGCGAGACACTCCGTGAGTTCTGATCGCGTGCGGGTGTGACCACACAGCACACGTCCCACGGCAGCGCGCTTGCCCGGTTCCGGGAATCGGCCGGGCCTGAGCTGACCATGGTCCTCGTCGGGTTCGTGATGGCCATGACCGCGCCGATCGAGCTGCTCTACGCGATCAAGCTGGGACTCAGCCCGGTTCTCGTCACCGTCTTCATCGTGAGCTCCGCGGCCGGACTGATGCTGGTCGACGTCCTGGGAACGCGGGTCGTCACCCGGATCGACGCCCGCTCGACAGCCGTCGTCGGGATGGTGTTCTTCGCGGTCAGCGAGGCCTGTTACGGGCTGGCTGACCGCGCGCCGGCGCTGATCGCCGCCCGAGTCGTGCAGGGCCTGGCCAGCGCCGTGGTCGCCGGAGCGGCACTGCAGGTGACGATTCGGATGCGCGCCCGCCCGCACCGCGCTCTCGGTTCGAACGCGAGCCTGCAGATGCTCGGCGGCTCCGTCGGCGCACCGGTCGGCGGCATCCTGGCCACACAGCACGCAGGGGTCGACGGATACCGGATCGCCTTCGCGGTCTGCTGCGGAGCGGGCCTGGCGGCGGGTGCGCTGGTGATCGTGCTGCTACCGCGCCTGCCGGCCTCGGACGAGGTCGGCAGGCCCCGTATCGGTCTGCCCCGACTCGCGGTCGGCCGAGCAGCCCGCGTCGCGCTCGCGCTGGGGCTCATCGGCAATTACCTGCGCAGCGGGATCGAGAACACCGCTTTTCCGCTGATCGGGGACGGGGCGGGTCTCACCGCCGCCGGCATCGGAATCTCCCTGGGCGTGCTCTCCATGGTGGAGATCGTGGTCCTCGGCACCTCGGGTCCACTGTTCGAGAAGGTCCCTCCTGCCCGGGCGCTCGTGTGGGCGCTCGGGCTCGGTGTGATCGCCTTGGGCATGCTCGCGGTCGCCCGTTCGCTCGGTGGCTTCCTCGCCGCGGCTGTGCTGTTCGGGCTCGTCGACGGAGTCGCTCTGGCAGCGCCACCGGTGCTGGTCGTCGCCACCAGCCCGGACCCGTCGATCGCCGTGGCCAACTACCGGATCGCCTGCGGGGTGGGCTCGTTCAGTGGCTCGGGCAGCGTCAACCTGCTCTTCGGGGCGCTGGGGACGATGGGATGCGTGGTCGGCGGAGGGCTGGTCCTGCTGTGCGCAGCCGTGTTGGCCGGGTCGAGATTTCTGGGTGAAATGCGCCCGTCCCGCGCGCAATGAACAAGCAACGCAAGTGAACTTGCGGCGATACCACCGAGATGTGCACTGGTGCCCGATGAGTCTTATCAGCAGCCCGTGACCGCAAGGTCGAGGACCGGCGGGCCGTCGAGTTACGGAGGAGCCATGGCTGTTGCTGAGCCCTACGTCGCCAAGGATCTGGTCCCGGTCGGGACCAGGTTCGGTCAAGGCCTCAGACAGTATTTCCAGGGCACGCCGGTGGCCGGCTGGGCCGCCTTCGCCGCACTGGCGATGATGTTCTTCGTCGCGATCTTCGCCAAGGCCATCGCGCCCTACGACCCGCTGGTGCCTGCCGGGCCGGCGATGTCCGCGCCCGGATCCGGCTATCTCCTCGGCACCGACACGGTGGGACGCGACGTGCTCAGTCGCGTCCTGGTCGGCATGTCCACGAGCTGGTGGGGTGCGCTGGCGGTCGTCGCCTCCGGTGTCGTCTTCGGTGGGCTGATCGGCCTCGTCGCCGGGGCCGTCGGCGGCGTCGTCGACAGCATCCTGATGCGGATCACCGACGTGTTCCTGGCGCTGCCCGGGCCGATCCTGGCGGTCGCTGTGGTCGCGGCCCTCGGCCCGTCCTACGTCCACACCCTCGTCGGCGTCTCGCTCGTGTGGTGGCCGTTGTACACGCGCATCATCCGCGCGGAGATACGCAAGCTGCGGGCCTCTCCCCACATGGAGGCGGCCAAGATCTCGGGGTCCGGACGGAGGCGCCGGCTCACCAGGCACCTGCTGCCCGGAGCCGTCCCGGTCACCATCATCACTGCGAGCCTCGACGTGTCGGCGCTGGTGTTGATGCTCTCGAGCCTGTCGTTCCTCGGTCTGGGCGCGCCGCAGCCGGCGCCGGAGCTGGGGGCGATGAGCGCCCAAGGCATGACCAACATCTTCAGCGCGTGGTGGATCCCCGTGTTTCCTGCTGCAGCCGTCGCCCTGATCGCCATCGTCAGCAACTTCGCCGGCGACGCGCTCAGGGACCGCATCCGTGACCGCTGACCGGTTCGGACCAACGTGAAGGTGACATCATGCTGCTGATCCTGGGTCGTCGGCTCCTCGGAGCGCTTCCCGTTCTGACCGCACTGGTCCTGGTGGTCTTCATCCTGCAGAAGGTGGCGCCGGTCGACCCGGTCGTGGCACTGGTCGGGGAGAAGGCACCGCCGGAGGTGTACGAGGCCGCCCGCCATCAACTGGGACTCGACAAGCCGGTGCCGGTGCAGTTCTTCCTCTACCTGGGGCACGCCGTGCAGGGTGACCTCGGGACGTCGTCGGTGACGCGCACGCTGGTCGCGTCGGACATCATGAAATTCCTGCCGGTCACGCTGGAGCTCGTGTTCACGGCTCTCGTGCTGATCACCGTGATCGGGTTCTTCCTGGGGCTGGCCACGGCGCAGGGGTGGCGCGGATCGGGGGTGCTGCGGGTGGTGATGATCTCCGGCGCGTCGGTGCCCGTGTTCCTCGCCTCCCTGCTCGCGATGCTGGTCTTCTACCGCTGGCTCGACCTGCTGCCGGTCACCGGCCAGACATCGGCGTACGACGCACCGTCGGGCCCGACCGGCTTCCTCCTGGTGGACAGCCTGGTGGCGGGTCGGCCCAGCCTCTTCCTTGACGACCTGAAACATCTCATCCTCCCGGCGTTCTGCATCGCGATCGCCCCCGCGGTGGCCGTCGGCCGCGTCTTGAGAAGCAGCCTGGAAAGCACCCTCCGAGCGGAGTACACCCGTACGGCCAAGGCCAAGGGCCTGGGCGGGACACAGATCCTCGTCAGGCACGCACTGCGCAACGCCCTCAGCCCGGTGCTCGCGCTGATGGGACTGCAGCTCGCCGGGATGATCGGGAACAGCATCCTGGTCGAGGCGATCTTCGCCAGACCCGGGATCGGCCTGTACATCTCGCAATCGATCTCCAAGGGAGACTTCAACACCATCGCCGGAATCACACTGGTCGTCGGTCTGCTCTACGTGGTGGCCAACATCGTCGTCGACGTCCTCCAAGCCGCAGCCGATCCACGGATCGCCGTCTAAGGGTGTCGCGAAGGGCGCAATTGTTCGGCAATGCGGGAGAAGGGGCGCGGAAATCCGCGCCCCTTGTCCTGTGCCCATGACCACTCCACCCGACATGCGCGAAGCAGACCCTCTCAAGCCCGACGTGGAGGTGGACAACCAGTACCGTCCGGTGTACGCACGTGGGACCCTCCAGTTGCTGGCTCCCCTGCTCGACCGGCGGGCGCGTCTGCGCATCTGGCTCGGCGTCGGGTTCGCCGTCGCCGCGATGGGCCTGATGGGCCTCATACCGCTGATCCAGCAGGTCGTTCTCGATGACACGATCCTCTCCCAGAGGCGTTCCCGATCCGTCTGGATCGGGCTCCTGCTCGTCACCGGACTCGTCAGCTTCCTGGCGAACTACCTGCGCCGCACGATCGGCGGGAGAGTCGCCGTGCACGTCCAGCGCGACCTGCAGATCAAGCTGCACCGGCACATGCAGTACCTGGACGCGTCCCGGCGCGACGAGCTGCGTGCCGGGGACGTGATGTCCCGAGCGACATCGGATCTGACCCTGATCCAGATGTTCCTCCAGCAGCTGGGACTGGCCTACGGCAACGTCACCTTGCTCGTCGTGTCGCTGGCCGTGATGGTCGCCCTCTCCCCCCTCCTGGCAGCAGTGATGGTGGTGGCCGTACCCGCGTTCCTCGTCATGGCCATGAGGTTCCGCAGCCGGTCGTTCCCCGCGAGCTGGATGGACCAGCGGTTCCAGGGCAGCGTGGCCGGGGTCGTGGAGGAGGCGGTCACGGGAGTCCGGGTCGTCAAGGCCTTCGGGCAGGAGGAGCAGGAGCAGGCTTCGCTCAACGAGGAGGCGCGCAAACTCTTCCAGTCCCGGCTCCGTACCGCGAGGATCACCGCGGTGTTCGGCGCCGGCCTGGACGCCATCCCCGGTCTGACCCAGCTGGCCATCCTCGGCTTCGGGGGCCGGCTCGTCATGGAGGACCAGGTCTCCCTCGGCGTGTTCCTCGCCTTCTCCAGCTACGTCCTGCAGCTGGTCGCCCCGGTCCGCTTCCTGTCCGGGCTGATGGCCACCAGCCAGCAGGCGCGAGCCGGTGCCCAGCGGGTCGTCGAGCTGTTGTCGGTGCAGGCACGTGTGCAGGAGCGGCCCCACGCCGTCCGGCTGGAGAACCCCGCAGGCCTGCTCGAGCTCGACCATGTCGACTTCCGTTACCCCGGTGGCGACCTCGTGTTGCGTGACATCTCGCTGCTGGTGAATCCGGGAGAACGGATCGCCATCGTGGGGGCCTCGGGTTCGGGGAAGTCCACCCTGGCCCACCTCATCGCCCGGTTCCACGACCCCGCGTCGGGGGTGGTGCGCTTCGACGGCCGCGACGTCCGCGACTACACCCTGGCCTCGCTGCGTGCCGCGGTCGGGATCGTGTTCGAGGAAGGGTTCCTCTTCGGGACGACGATCCGCGACAACATCGCGTTCGGCAGGCCGACGGCCACCATCGACGAGGTGGAGCACGCGGCGGTCGCAGCCCATGCGCACGGCTTCATCTCCGGACTCCCCGACGGCTATGAAACCGTGGTGGGCGAACGCGGCTTCACCCTGTCCGGCGGGCAAAGGCAGCGGCTCGCACTCGCCCGTGCGGCACTGACCAGCCCTCAGGTGCTGGTCCTCGACGATGCCACGTCGGCCATCGACGCACGCACGGAGCACGCCATCCACCGCTCGCTGGGGGAGGTCCTCGCCGGGCGGACGACCGTACTGATCGCCCACCGGCACTCGACGCTGCTTCTGGCTGACCGGGTCATCGTGCTCGACCACGGCCGGATCGTCGACGTCGGGACCACGGAAGAGCTGCTCGAAAGGTCCCAGCTCTTCAGAGAGCTCCTGACCGGACCCGACGCGGACTTCGTGGCAGAACCCGAGGAACCGGTCACCGAACTGGACCCCGCCGCCTGGCCGGAGGGTGTGTCACGGCTGGGCGCGCCGAAGATCAGCAGCCACACCAGCGAGGCCGCCACGCGGGCGGCGTCCGGCTCGCAGGGCCCCGGTATGAGTGGCGCCACCTCGACCCTCGCCGGCCTGGCTACCGTGTCGCCCACGCTGATCGAGGCCGTGGAACGCCTTCCCGAGCTGCGCGGCGAGCCCGGCATCGACCTCGCGGAGGCAGTCGCTCCACACGACCGGTTCACCATGGGCAGCGCCTTCCGGTCCTTCACCAAGCCGCTGCTGCTGGCCTCGGTCATGGTGGTCGTCGACGCGGTGTCGTGGATCGCGACGCCGGTACTGATCAGATTCGGCATCGACAACGGCGTCCTCCGGGACTCCTTCCGGATGCTGGCCTGGGTCTGTGCGGCCCTCCTGGCCGTGCAAGGCGTCATCTGGGTCAACAGCAGGGTGATGATCTACTTCGCCCAGCGCACCGCCGAACGCATGCTGCTCGGGCTGCGGGTGCGTACGTTCGCGCACCTGCAACGACTCTCGCTCGACTACTACGAGCAACACATGGCCGGCAACATCATGACCCGGATGACCTCCGACGTCGAGGCCTTCGCCCAGCTGTTGCAGCAGGGACTGCTGACCGCGATGGTGAGTCTGCTGTCCTGTGCCGGCATCGCCGTCGGCCTCGTCGTGTTCGACGCCCGGCTCGCTCTCGCGGTCTCGGCGGTGCTGCCGGTCCTGCTGGTCTCGACACTGTGGTTCCGCTCCGCTTCCGGGAAGACCTACCTGATCGCGCGCGACCGGGTGTCGGCTCTCTACGCCACCATGCAGGAGAGCCTCGCCAGCGCCGCGGTCAGCCAGGCCTACGGTCAGCAACAGGCGAACGAACAGCGGTTCGCGAGGCTGGCCGATTCCTACTGCGAGGCCCGGATCCGCTCGGCCGAGCTGATCGCCCGGTTCTTCCCGGTACTCCAGCTGCTGAGCACCGTAGCCAAGGCCATCGCGCTCGCGGTCGCCGCTCCGCGTGTCATCGAGGGTGACCTGTCCTACGGGCTGCTGATCGCGTTTCTGCTCTACCTCGACCAGTTCTTCACGCCGATCCAGCAGCTGTCCTTCGTCTTCGACCAATGGCTGCAGGCGAAGGTCGCGGTCGTCCAGCTGCGAGAGCTCCTGCAGACGCCCACGGGTACCCCGCTCGCCGAGGACGCCGTCACCCCGAAGCGTCTGTCCGGCAGGATCTCCCTGGACCAGGTGACGTTCGCCTACCCGAGCACGGGCCTGGTCGCGATGGACGACGTGAGCCTCGAGATCCCGCCCGGGCAGGTCGTCGCCCTGGTCGGCACCACCGGTGCGGGCAAGTCGACCCTGGTCAAGCTGGTGGCCCGGTTCTACGACACGTCCGCGGGCACGGTGAGCGTCGACGGCATCCCGATCCAGCAGCTCGACCTGGCGGCCTACCGCCACCAGCTCGGGTTCGTCCCCCAGGAACCCTTCCTCTTCTCGGGCACGATCCGTTCCAACATCGCCTACGGGAACCCCGAGGCGCCGGACCTCCTCGTGGAGCGGGCGGCCCGCGCCGTGGGGGCACACACCTTCATCGCGGAGCTGCCGCTCGGCTACCACACCCCGGTGAGCGAGCAGGGCCGGTCCCTGTCGGCCGGCCAACGCCAGCTGTTGAGCCTGGCACGGGCACTTGTCGTCGACCCCGCGATCCTGCTGCTCGACGAGGCGACGGCCAATCTGGACCTCGCCACGGAGGCACGCGTCCAGCGAGCGATGGGACTGGTGGCGAGGGGGCGTACGACGCTGCTGATCGCACATCGGCTGCAGACGGCACGAGCCTGCCAGCGCATCCTGGTCGTGGACAACGGGCTGATCGTGGAGGACGGTTCCCACGACGAGCTCGTCGAGCTGGACGGCGCCTATGCGGCGCTGTGGGCGGCGATGGTGGCAAGTGCCGCCCACGGCCACGAGTGAGGGCGGGACGCACGCCCGCCCGGCAGGCCGCGGCGGTCGCGGCCTGCCGGGCGGGGGTGTGAGCTGTCATTCGGCAGGTTGATCGGTGTGTCAGGCTGATCGGACGGCGTTCGTCTGGAAGGCGACGAGGTCGCTCCGCAGCCGGAACTGCGACAGCGCCCTGGCCTGGCCCTGCTCGTCCTCAAGGATGTCCTCCAGGAAGAGCATGGGCGCTCCGACCTCCACGCCCACCAACCGCGCCGACTGCGCGTCGGCCGCGGTCGCACCGATCGTCGTCGACTTGGTTCCGCGGATCCTGACGTCGAAGTGCTTCTCCAGGAACAAGATCGCGTCCGGTTCGTCGACGACGACATCTCGGGACTCCTCGGGGCTCAGCGCGACATAGCTCACCGAGATGCCCAGCACCATCTCGTGCTGGATGAGGAGAGACTCCATCATGAGCACAATCCATTCCCCGACGAGCTGCAGTCGCTCACGCACCAAGCCCGGGCAACCCAGGATCTGGTAGTCCAGGGCACGGAGTTGGGCGTGGATGGCGTGCTCGCCGCCGAACGCCTCGACGGGGGCGATCTCGTTGACCCGCAAGGTCGTCACGTTGGCAGAGCGCGTGCCGCGCTTCGGGCTGCGCGTGACCAGACCGTCCTTGGCCAGCAGTTGCAGGACCGCACGCACCGTGTTGCGGCTCGCCGACAAGGCCTCCGTCAGCTCGCCCTCGACCAGGTACAGGCTCTCGGGGCTGCTTTGCAGGGAGGAACGCAGGAGGTCGTAGGCCCTGCGCATCGAGTTGTTCAGCCGGTCCGGAGTCTGACGATGCCGCTGGTACTGCGTCTCCGGGCGCAACGGCCCGATGGGGTGGGGCGTCACCGCCGACCGCCATGGTTCTGAAGAGTGACGAGGCAGGAAGCAATTCGCACGAGAAAACCCCCTTCGAAAAGGCGTTCATCCAGCCTGGTCAGGGAAGCACCGGAGTGTTGCCTGAATCGTCCTTAAATGCGACGTACATATTGCGCTCTGGTGACACTCGGGACAGCAGGTCGCTCCTCAGGTCCGGTCGGCGTCACCGTCGCAGACCCGCAGACGGGCGTTGGTGTGCAGCCAGATCCGGACGTCGGCGATGTCCTGGTGCATCTGCTTCACCAGCGCCTCGCCGTCGGAGAAACGGCGCTGCGGTCGCGTCCTGTGGAAGAGGCTGACCCGCAGCCACTGGCCATAGAGGTCGCCGGAGAAGTCCAACAGGTGTGCTTCGAGGAGGCGGACCCCGTCGCGACCGTAGAAGGTGGCCCTCCGCCCGACCGACACGGCCGCGCCGTACGTGTCGCCTTCGGGCAGCTGCACGAGACCGGCCCACACGCCGTCGCTCGCGCTCGCGTCGCCCAGCACGAGGTTGGCGGTGGGGAAGCCGAGCTCGCGGCCTCGCCGGTCGCCATGCTCGACCGGTCCCTCGATGAGCCCCGCCTGCGTGGGCACTGATCTGTCCGGGTGGCGACGATGCCTCGGTCGCACACCGAACGGCATGCGGAGGACGGCGCCGGCCAAGATCGAGTCCATCATGTCTGCCTCCTGCGGCACGGGGGGGAACGGGTTGGTCAAGGACCAGTGCGACGGATCCCCGTTGCGGGCGACCCAACCGGCGGTGACGTCTGGATTGCGCCGTCCGGGTACCGCGATGCGCATGGCTGCCGGAGCGCTTCGAGCGTCGGCAGGGACACGGCCCGGCGCAAAGGACCCGCAACCAGTGGGTGACCCCCGAGCAACAGCGGCGCGCTTGACTCCCCGGCATGAAGTCCGGAGACACCAGGTACGGGCGCTGGAACGGCGCTCGGCGCAAGACGCCGCGCGACCATCGCGCCATCGCATCGGACCGGGCCACTCGCCGCATCCGGCTGCTGGTCGACGCCGCCCGGCAGGCCGAGCCCACCGAACTCAACCACGAGTGGCTGGCCGACCGGACGGGGGTCCCGCTCGGCTATCTCGTCTGGCGATATCCGACCGCTGCGGACCTGCGTGTCCTCGCCTCGCTGTCCACGTGAGCCGCGCTCCGGTCCGCGGCCCGGCGAGTCGACGGGCTCGCTCAGAAGCCGGACGTCGCGGACAGGGGCGAAGGTCTCCTCCCGTGGACACGGGAGTCTGGGACGTCATTCACACGTGGGCGGCTTCGACGCGGTACGCGTGCGGTGGTCGGAGGCGAGGCGGCGGGCGCCGTCAGGGACGAGGCGTCCGCCTTCGGCCTTGACGCGGTCCAGGACGGGCATGGTGCGAGCACCCTCAGACGTCGTTGCTTTTCGCGTGGTCGGTAGTGTGCGGACGTGACGACCACGGAACGTCTCGTTCCCGAGGGGCTGGGACAACTGTTCCAGCGGGTAGTCCCGTGGCGCCGATGCGGCCACAAGGCGGCGGCAGTCGGCGCTACGGAGACCGGGAGGTGCCGGCCGCCATTCTGTTCGTGGCCGCCTCCGGCCGCACCTGGCGGCAGCCCCGGAGATCACCGCCGCGAACACTCGCGACAGCCTGGCACTTGAACTCCCAGTGCGCGGGACCCCCCGCCGATCCGATCCCGCCGCGGTCCCCGGCGGCGTAGGCCCCCAAGCTCCATGCGGACAAGAGCTACGACTACGACCACCTGCGGCAATGGCTCCGAGCTCGCCATACGTGCCACGCATTGCCCGCAGGGGCATCGAGTCCTCGGCCCGACCGGGGCCGGCACCGGCACCGGCACCGGTGGAGCGTCGAGCGGACCGTGAGCCGGCTGGGCGGCTTCCGACTGAGGCTCCGAAAGTCCTGCCTTCTGGCTGTCCTGGTCAGCGAAGTCGCGATCGGAGAGTCTGGGGGCATGCTGCTGCCGTTGACCCAAGGGAAGACCGAGCTCATCGAGGTCGTCCGCATCACCGATCCCGCCAGGCACCTCAGTTCGGAGGACCTGGCGGGCGACACTGCCGCCATCTGGGAGGGCGACCAAGCCCAGCAGGCCCTGTCTCTGATCGCCGACCTACCAGGCAGTGAGCTGTACCGCTGCTTCCTCCCAGGCTGGGGAATCAGGGCGCACAACTCCACCGATCATCTCTTCGAGATCGCCTTCTGCTTCCGCTGTCACGGCGCCCGCATCTGGGGGCCGGACCTCTCTGTTGAACAACAAGGCCAGACCTTCGACGCGGAGAGCCCTGCCGCACTTGAACTGCTCCGCCGATTTCGCTCCTGCGTGCCGGACTGAAGTGCGGGTCTCCCAGGCCGCTGGTGGCCGACCAACCAGAGATCGTACCGATTTCGCCGCGGTACGCGGTGTTCTGCCGGCGCCCGGCACCAGAGCCCCGTGGCGGCGGTCGGACGGCGGCGCACCAGTCCCAGGTGCTGGGCCGGTTCCGGTCGCTGGTGCGCCCGGAGACGGTGCCGCGCCGGCACCACGACCTGCTCGCGCGCCGCCACGCGGGGAGATCCCGGCCAAGCGGCCAGGCCGCCGCGCACCGTTCGTTCGATCCGCGCGCCTTGGGTCCACGCCGGTCACCCCAGACCTGCTCACAGTCCGTACGCCGCGTGCGCCACCGCCCCGGCAGCGGCGGCCGCGACGACCCGGCGGCAGCGCAATGCCGGGGGTACCAAGCAGACATTGCGAGGTAATGGCCCGCTGGTCCTCTCGATACGAGCGCATCGAGAGGACGGTAAGGCATGGCGGGTAAGTTTCATCTGGGATGGTTCCTGAACTTCGTCGCGGACGAATGGAACGGGAATTGGGGCGACGGCGGACGCGATTTCACCGGTGACTTCTACGTCGAGATGGCCAGGGATCTGGAGCGGGCCAAGTTCGACTATGTCCTGATCGAGGACAAGCTCATGGTGTCGACTGCTTTCGGCGGCACGATGGAGCACGACCTCAAGCACGGGGTGAACCCCAAGCACGACCCGGTTCCGCTCGCCCTGCTGATGGGCAATGCCACGAGCCGGCTGGGCGTCATCCCGACGATGTCGACCAGCTTCTATCCCCCGTTCCTGCTGGCCCGGCTGTCCAGCACGATCGACCACATCACCAAGGGACGGTTCGGTTGGAACGTCGTGACGTCGGGCGAGGACCGGGCCGCGCAGAACTTCGGCCTCGACAAGCTCTACGAGCACGACGAGCGCTACGTCCGTGCCAGTGAGTACCTTGAGCTGGTCAGCAGGCTCTGGGAGTCGTGGGAGCCGGACGCGATCGTGCGCGACTACGCGACCGGTACGTACGCCGACCACACCAAGGTTCACACGATCGACTTCGAAGGCAAGTACTTCAAGTCCCGAGGCCCGCTGAACACCGCGCCGTCCCCGCAGCACCGCCCCTCGATCGCCCAGGCCGGCGCGTCACCGCCGGGACGCGAGCTCGCGGCCCAGCACGCCGACACGATCGTCGCCCCCTCGGACGGTGTCGAGGCGATGAAGGCCTACCGCGACGACATCCACGCCCGGATGCGCGCCCATGGCCGCGACCCCGCGCACTGCAAGGTCCTCTACATCGTCGCCCCGATCGTCGCCGACACGACTGAGGAGGCGCTGGCCAAGCGGGAACGGTGGTTCAACGACCCGCGGTACATCGAGTACATGCTGGCCGAGATCTCGTCCATCACCGAGATCGACTTCGCCCAGTTCGACCTCGACAAGCCGCTGCCCGAAGTATGGACGAACGGCGAGCGTGGCGCGCTGAACAGCTTCATCTCCCGCGGCAAGGACAAGACGCTGCGCGAGCTGGTCACCGGCAGCGGCCTGAGCGGCAACGTCCAGTTCACCGGCACGCCCGAGGAGGTCGCCGCGGAGATGGCCGCGGTGATGGACGAGGTCGGCGGCGACGGATTCCTCATCACCAGCCCGGTGATGCGGCTCAACCGGCGCTACGTCACCGAGATCACCGACGGGCTGATACCGGCGTTGCAGAAAATGGGCCGCACCCGGCAGGAGTACACGACCACCATGCTGCGCGATCACCTGCGGGAGTTCTGACATGGCCGGCAAGCAGTTCCACATGGGCTGGTTCATGAACTTCACGACGAACGAGTGGAACACGCCGTTCGGCAACGACGGCATGCCGTGGAACGGGAAGTTCTACATCGAGATGGCCCAGGCGATGGAGCGGGCCTGCTTCGACTACATCATGATCGAGGACACGCTCATGGTGTCCGAGGCCTACGGTGGCACCTCCGAGGCGTATCTGAAGTACGCCAGCATGGCGCCCAAGGGCGACCCGTCGCCGCTGGCCGCGATCATGGCGGCGGCCACCTCCAGGATGGGCGTGGTCGCGACGATGTCGACGACCTTCTACCCGCCCTTCATGCTGGCCCGGCTCTGCTCCACGCTGGACAGCATCGCCGAGGGTCGCTTCGGCTGGAACATCGTCACCTCGGGCGAGGACGGCTCGGCGCAGAACTTCGGCATGGACAAGCTCACCGAGCACGACCTGCGCTACGACAAGGCGGACGAGTACGTCGACCTGGTGTGCAAGCTCTGGGACTCGTGGGAGCCGGACGCGGTGGTCCGTGACCGGGAGACCAACACGTACGCGGACTTCAAGAAGGTCCGCCCGATCAACTTCTCGGGCACGTACTACAAGTCCCGCGGCCCGCTGAACACGGTGCGCTCCCCGCAGGGCCGTCCGGTCTTCGTCCAGGCGGGCGGGTCGCCGCGCGGCAGGCAGTTCGCCGCCAAGTCCGCCGACTCGATCATCGCCGTGGCCAACGGCGTGGAGGGAATGAAGTCCTACCGGGATGACGTAAGGGCCCGGGCAGCGGCGCAGGGCCGCAACCCCGACGACATCAAGGTGCTGTTCGTCATAGGCCCCGTCCTGGGTGCCACCGAGGAGGAGGCGCGTGCGAAGAGGCAGCGCATGGACTCCGATCCCGACGCGATCATGCAGTCGTTGGCCGGGCTGTCGTCCGTCACCGACATCGACTTCTCCCAGTTCGACCTCGACAAGCCGCTCCCCCGTCTGGAGACCAACGGTGAGCGGGGCTCGCTGGACAAGTTCGCCCAGTGGGGCAGCAACAAGACGCTGCGCCAGCTCGTCCTCGACAATGGCGGGACGTCGGACTCCATCGAACTGGTCGGGACGCCCGATCAGGTCGCCGAGAAGATGGAAGAGGCCAACGAGACGATGGGCGGCGGAGACGGCTTCCTGATCAGCGCCCCGTACATGCGGGTCAGCAAGCAGTACATCACCGAGATCTGTGAAGGGCTCATCCCCGCGCTGCAGCGTCGCGGGCTGACCCGCACGGAGTACACCGCTTCGCATCTGCGCGACACCTTGCGCGAGTTCTGATGTGCGGTACTCGATCCTGGACATGTCGCCCGTCCCGCCCGGCGGGACGGGCACGGATGCCTTCAAGCAGAGCGCGTCGCTGATCTCGGTCGCGGAGCGAGCGGGGTACGAACGGTACTGGGTCGCCGAGCACCACGGCATCGGCCACCGCAATGCGGGGTCGGCACCCGAGGTGCTGATCGCGCACCTGGCTACGCTGACCTCGCGCATCCGCGTCGGCTCGGGGGCGGTGCTGGTCGACAAGTACCGTCCGTACAAGGTGGCCGACACCTTCCGCGTGCTGCACGCCATGTTCCCCGGCCGCATCGACCTGGGCGTCGGGCGGGGCAGCGGCCCACCGCCGGTGGAGGCGGCCCTGGGGGGCGCGGACGACTACGACGACGACCCCAGGTTCGCCGCGCTGGCCGCGGCGACCGCGCTCATGGGGTATCGGGAGCAGTTGGCCGAGCTGCTGGCGTGGCTCTCGCACGACTTCCCGCCGGAACACCCTTTTGCCGCGTATCCGCTCTCCCCGGGCGTGGCGGGCGGCCCACAGCCGTGGCTGCTCGGGTCCAGTGCCGAGAGCGCCGTCCTGGCCGGCCAACTCGGCATGCGGTACTGCTTCGCCGCGTTTCTCAATCCGCGGGACGCGCCGTCGGTGCTGTCGATCTACCGCTCGGCGTTCCGCCCGTCGTCCGGCGGGGCGGTGCCGTACGCGATGCTCGCCGTCAGCGCGGTCTGCGCCCCGACCGACGAAGAGGCCGACCTGCTGCGCGCGGGCGCCGAACTCCACTCCCGCCGTGTCGCGGACCGGGACCCCGCCGTCGATCTGCCACTGCCGACCCCGGCGCGGGCACTCGCCGAACTCGGCCACGTTCCGGCACCGGTCGCCGTCAAGCCGGGTCACTGGCCACGCCACCTGTCCGGTTCACCGGAGCGGGTGCGCGAGCAACTCGCGCTGATCGGCGCCGAGAGCGGGGCTCAGGAGCTGATGATCTGCGACCTCGTGGGCGATCACACCGCCCGGCTGCGGTCCTATGAACTGCTCGCCGGGCGGCCTGTCTAGAAGGCGCGCAGGTTGCCGCGCAGGTGCGGGTGGTCGTAGCGGGTGCGGGACAGGCCGCGGGCCTGGAGTTCGGGGACCAGCCCGTCGGCGATCTCGGCGATGGTGCGGCGGTTGAGCGGGCTGACGTTGAACAGCAGCCCGTCGCCGCCGGCCTCCGCCATGGCGGCATCCACCTGGTCCGCGACCTCGGCAGGGGTGCCGACCGGCTCGAACGCGTAACCCCCGGCTGCGACTTCGCGCAGCGTTGCCTGCTCGCCCTTGCCGAGCCGCAGCGCCAGCGAGCTCTGGTGGCCGTTGGTGCTGAACGTGGTCTGGAGCTGTCCGAGCGGCGTGTCCACGTCGTAGCCGGAGAAGTCGATGTCGGTGATGAACCCCATGCCGGCCAGCCCCCGCTCCGGGTGCTGCCACGCCTCGTCGTCGTGGCGGGCCTTGCGGTCTCGTGCCTCGGCCGTGGTCTCGCCGAGGTACGGGGTGATGAGGAACAGGACCTTGATCTCGTCCGGGTTACGTCCGGCGGCCGCCGCGCGGGCCCGCACGTCGTCGCGGTACTCCTTCATCATTTCCGGCGTATTGGCCGAGGCGATGACGCTGTCGGCGTTACGCGCCGCGAACTCGCGTCCGCGCGCCGATCCGCCCGCCTGGACCAGGGCCGGACGGCCCTGCGGGGAGGGGGCGGTGTTCAGTGGACCACGGGACGTGAAGTACGTGCCGCGGAAATCGACCGGGTTGACCTTGGTGTGCTCGGCGAAGACCCCGGCGGCGATGTCGGCCCGGATCGAGTCCGGCTCCCACGACCCCCACAGCTGCTTCACCAGGTCCGTCATCTCCTGCGCCATGTCGTAGCGCAGGTCGTGCGGCGGCTGGGCATCCTTGCCGTAGTTCTGGGCCGCCCGGTCGGAGCTGCCGGTGACGATGTTCCACCCGGCGCGGCCGGCGGAGAGACCGTCGAGTGTGGCGACGAGCCGGGCGAGCAGGAACGGCGGGTATTCCGTCACGGTCAGCGTCGGGACGATGCCGAGGCGCCGCGTCGCCAGCAGCATGACCGAGGCCAGTACCGCCGGATCGTGTTTGGGCACCGTCATCGCGTTGCTCAGGTAGATCTCCGACGACTGGCCATAGGCGTCGCAGACGAAGCTGCTGTCCTCGATGATCAGGTAGTCGAAGCAGGCACGTTCCAGGGAACGCGCGAAGTCCTGGTGGAAGTCGGGGCGCATCCAGTCATGCCCGCCCGTGCCGTGCCACGGACTGCGCCAGTCGCCGACCCCGAAGCCGTGGCCGAGGAACCATGCGAGGTGGATGCGCTTGTCGCGGGTCATGACCGTCTCCTTGGTTTTACGCCATCGAACCGGGAGGGCGTTTGGGCCGCGTGACGGGAGTCGCCGCCGGTGATTACGCCGGTGTCCGGCTGACTCGCCGCCAACGCACCCGCGCAATACGTCCAGAACCGCGACGAATCACCGGGGTCATGTCGGCGCGGTCTCTTGAGGCAGGCGGATCTCTGGGGCGTCGAACCGTCGGTGCGCCCACTGCCCAATGTCGGGAGGTGGCCGGTGGGCCTGTCGGTCGAGTACGCCGAACGTGGTGCCGTATGGACGCGTCGGGCGCGATGGTTCCTCCCCTTGATGGCGGCCGGCGGAGTCACCATGAGCTTCACTGCTCCGCTGGAGGTGCTCTACGGCCGCGAGCTTTCGCGAAGCAGCGTGTACATCGGCGTCTTCATGCTGACCTCGGCGGTGGGCGTCATTCTGATCGACGTGTTCGGTACCCGGCTGGTCCCCGGCCTCGACGCCAGGGTCGCCCTCACTGCCGGGCTGTCCCTGTTCGGCGTGTCGTCCATCGGGATGGGACTGGCGCCCGACAACGTGCTGCTGATGGCGTCCCGTGTCGTGCAGGGTTTCGGCGGCGGGATGATGCTCGGCGCCGGCCTGCAGGCGGCCGTGCGGGTGCACCCGGTGCCCGGGGACACCCCCCGTGCCCTGGGGCGGTTCAACGCCGCCTTCCTCTTCGGTGGTGCGGTCGGGTCGCCCGGCGGGCTGCTGCTCGCCGGGCTGATCAGCGGCAAAGCGGGCTATCAGATCGCATTCGTCGTCACTGGTGTCTGCGCGCTGGGGGCCGCCGTCGTGCTCGCCTTCGCGCTGCCGAGCCTGAAGCCGCCCCCCGGCATGCCGCGGCCGAGGCTCGGCCTGCCTCGATTCGGCAGGTCGACCGGCGGCGGCGCCGCTCTCGTGCTGGCGATGAGCGGCGAATTCCTCCGCGGCGGCGTGCTGTTCACCGCTCTGCCGCTCGCGGGCGCGGCACGCCAGTACCCCACCGTCGCGATCGCCGTCGGGATCGCGCTCATGTCCGGTTCCGAGATCGCCGTCCTCACGGTGGCGTACCGCATCATCCGGCGCGTCGGAGTCGTCGCCGTGCTCCTCACGGCTTTCGCCCTGGGCGCGGTATGCGCGACGGTGCTCGCCCTCACCTCCGATCTGACGGTCTACCTGGCGATGTCGGTGCTGCTCGGGGTCAGCCTCGCCGGGGCGACCGCGAGCCTTCCCGTGCTGGTGGTCGCCCAGGTCGGCGACTCCTCGGCCGGCTTGGCGAAGTTCCGCATCTCGGCCGGCATCGGCGTCCTCGCCGGGACTGTCGGCTGCGCCGTGCTGGGCACGCTGACCGGGATGGCCGCGCTGTTCTGGCTCATCGCCATCGTCCTGCTGGGCAGCGTGCAGCTCACCCGCTTCGTCGGGCGTCGTGTGGGCGTCGCGTAGCCGCCGTCCCGACGAGGGGCTGGTCACCCGCGGGTCCGAGACCGGACGCCGCGTCCAAGGGCGCGTTGCCGCTGCCCGTCGACGCGCTCGGCCCGGTGGCCCGGTTCGACGACGAGGCGTCCCGCCGGATCGTGGCGCTGCCCTTGAGACCCAGTCCCTGGGCCGGCCGCCGATGGTCCGCGACCGGCTGCGGCTGAGGCTGCCGCCCGGACGCGCGCGGTGCTCGCAGAGCCCGGCGTCACCTACGTGGCCTCAGTGAGGAGGCGCCTACGTGGCCTCAGTGAGGAGCGGTCCGCCGGCTTCGACGTGGATGAGCGGACGTCGCCTGTCCTTTGTCCTTGAGCGGCGCCCGCGTGTGAGTCAGGGGCAGCCGCGTCGCTCGTTCGCCTGCGGGGCACGCCTCCATCGGCGCCGCCGCGCCCGGCAGGAAGGCAGCTCCGGCGGCGCGGCGACCGGGGTGCCTTCTCCGCGACGGCGTACTGGTCCGCGTTACAGCCCGTCAGGTCTCTGTGGTGGCGGTCTCCGGGGTCACCGTCGTGGGCCTTGCCGTCGTGGGTGGCCGCATCAGCTGCGGGTTGCCCAGCAGCGTCGTCGTGAGCGCGGCAAGCCCCACCACGGACGACACGAGCATGGCCAGGTGGGTACCGAGCAGACTGGCCGTGACGCCGAGGATCACCATGCCGGACGGCAGCGCGATGCCGATCGTGGTGCTCAGCAGGCCGAGCGCGGCGGTGCGTTCGTGGGGGTCGACGGCGTCCACCGACAGGGTCGCCTGCATCGTGCCGAAGTAGGCCTGGCCGATCCCTGCCACGCCGAGTGCGAGGAGAGCCACCGCCACTACGGGGGCGTAGGACAACACGCCCAGGCAGCACAGGCAGAGCGCTACCGCGAACGCGTAGGACGCGCCCGGCCGCCGGGCCGGCCAGATGACCAGCGCCGCCGCCGTCACCAGTTGCACCGTGCCGGCGGCGGCGCCGATCACCCCGGCCATCGCCGCCCCGGCGCCCAGGCCCTTCGCGATGACCGGGACGAGCGGCATGAACGCGAAGTAGGAGAGGTTGCAGATCACCGTCACCAGGAGGACCCCCCTGAGCGTCGGCGAGCGCCGCAGCAACTGCCGGCCCGTCGGGCCCCGTACGGCCGTGGACGCGGAGTCCGGCCCGGCGGTCGCGGGCGCGTCGGCCGGCATCCCCCGGGTCGCGCGCCACAGCAGGACGGTGGAGCAGCCGAGCAGCACCCCGGGAACAGCGAACGCGGCGCCGAGGCCGAACACTCCGATGGTGACGCCGCCGATCAGCGGGCCGAGCATCGTCGCGCTCGCCAGGCCCGCCATCTCGGCGCTGAGCGCACGATGCGAGTGCTCAGGCCCGGCGATGCGGAACAGCAGCTCGCGCTGCGCGGTCATGTTCACCAAGCCGCCGAACCCGTAGGTGAGCATGAACAGGTACACCATCCAGGTCTGGACGGCACCGGTGCTCACGACCGCGATCATCACCGCCGAGATCGGCAGCAACGCGAGTTCGGTCCCG
Source organism: Streptomyces cellulosae (assembly GCF_000721105.1). Classification (GTDB taxonomy): domain Bacteria; phylum Actinomycetota; class Actinomycetes; order Streptomycetales; family Streptomycetaceae; genus Streptomyces; species Streptomyces cellulosae_A. Next base: position 7,353 of record NZ_JOEV01000069.1, on the reverse strand, counting down.
AGCACGAGCCGGCGCGGCTCCACGTCGCGTCGCGTCCTGGACGCGACGTACGCCCCCAGCAGCATGGGCGAGAACATCGCGAAACCGGCGAGCTGGTTTGCGATCGGACGCCCGCCCAGGTGAGTCACCAGGTATGTCCCGAGGAAGAGCCCGTCCCACCGCGTCAGATGCCACATCCACGAGCTGATCAACAGCTTCGTGAGGGATCCACGCTGATCTTCACGCCCAGCTACGTACACACTGCCTGCCTAAGGACACTGCCGCTCTCGTATGACGCCGGAACTTACTGGTCAGGCCCTCAAGAAGGCCTGACCAGGTCTTGATCAGATCCTCTTCAGGGACTGCGGCCAGAAGATCGCCGGGTAGTAGGAGTTGTCCTCGATCCCGGTCACGTAGGTGTGCGCGATCGTGGAGTTGGGCGTGATGCACAGCGGGATCCAGATGGCCTCATCGACGATGATCTTGCTGCAGGTCGCGTAGACAGCGTCCGTCTTCGCGGGCGTCGGCTGCTTGATGGCCAGGTCCATCAGTTGGTCGAGTGCGGGGTTCGAGTACTGGAAGAAGTTCAGCGGCTTGGCACCGGTGCGCAGCAGGATCCGCAGCGTGGTGTCGAGGTGCAGCGCGTCCCCGCCGAGGAAGGAGACCAGGATGTCCGGGCGCTTGGAGGGCGGCTGGTTGGGCAGGTCGAACTCCTCCGACGTCGGCAGCTCGCGGACGGTGACGGTCAGGCCCAGCGCAGCCAGCTGGGTCTGGATGAGTTCGGCCATCTGCTGCCGCGGCGCGCCGCCGTCCGAGCCCCAGGCCAGGTCGATCGTCTTCCCCTTCAGACTTGCCGCCAGCGCCTTGAGCGGGGCGGTATCCACCTGAGCCGGGAACGGTGCCAGCCTTGAGGAGAGCGTGTTCTCCGGAAACAGGCCCTTCTGGACCGTGGCGAGGCCGCTCCACGCTGTGTCGACGATCGACTTGCGGTCCAGGGCGGTGAGCATGGCCTTGCGCAGCGCCCTGTTGGCGAAGACGCCGGCGTTCGGGTTCAGCCAGATCGCCTCGCCCACGCCGCCGTAGGAATTGACGACCCGGAACTGCGGGTTCTTCTGGTACTGCAGCACGTCCCGGACCGCGAAGCCCTTGGTCACCATGTCGAACGCGCCCGCGTCGAGCTGCAGCTTCTGCGTCGCGATGCTCGGCGTGATCGCGATACGGACGGTTTTGAACGCGGGCTTCCGGCCCCAGTAGCCGGGAAATGCCTCAAGCGTGTAATGGCTGCCCGGCACGAACTCCTTGATGATGTACGGCCCGGTGCCCGCGTCATGCGTCTTCAGCCACTTCTGCGCGAGGTCGCCGCCGGAGGCGTACTTCTTCACCGCGGTGGGACTCGTCGCCAGCGGTTGCCATGGGCAGGCCATGTAGTGCAGGAACGCGTTGTTCGGCGACTTGAGCGTCACGACGAACGTGGTGGGATCGGGCGCCGCGGTCTTGGCCACTCCCGCGACCATGTAGGCGGGGCCCTGCGCGACCTTGGCGCGCCGCTCGAAGGTCTTCCGCCACGACTCCGCGTCCGCGAGGGTTCCGTCGTGGAACTTCACGTTCGGCTGCAGCTTGAACGTGTACGTCAGCTGGTCCGTCGAAAGCGTCCATGACTTCGCCAGCCCCGGAAGGAACTCCGAGGTGCCTGGCTTGTAGCGGACAAGTCCTTCGTAGGCGGATTCCATGACCTGGACGCCTTCGCCCTCGTACATGATGTCCGGGTCGGGAACCTGCATATCGGCCAGGAACGGAATCCTCAGGGTGAGCTTCGAACCGCCCGCCGCCCCGCCGCTGCTGCCCTCGGGACCGCACGCGGCGATCAGTGACGCGAGGCTGACACCGCCGATGGCGAGACCGCCGGCCTTCAAGAATCCGCGGCGGTCCAATCCAGCCGGAAAGTCCGCCGATCTCTGCTGTCGGGGTTCCGTAGTAGCCACCAATGCCTCCTGCTCTGGGCCCACTGTCGACCTGAAAGCACGGCATTCGCTGGCGTGCCTCCATGTTGCGAGCAGTAAAAGTGCGCCAGGTGACACACCCGCGTCGCATCAGTACCTCTCGGATTACGCCGTCAGAATTCGAGGAGGTTCTCGCGGAACGTGCTGTGGTGGTAGCCGTCTCTGATGAGGCCACGCTTCCGCAGGGCGGGCGCCAGGCCGTCCGCGATCTCGGCGATGTTGCGCCGCGTGACAGTCGGCGACATCAGGAAGCCGTCGCCGCCGATCTCCTCCATCGCCTCACCCATCTTCGACGCCACGGTGTCGGGCGAGCCGACGAACGCGAGGCCGGCGTGCGTGTCGACGGTGGCGATGGCCTCGCGCAGCGTCTTGCCCCGGGCGCCTTCGACGAACGTACGCAGGGTGCTCGTCTCACCGTTGCCCCAGACGTCAGGGACTTCCTTGTCGAGATCGAACGTGGAGAAGTCGAATTCGCCGCCGGAGGTGTAGCTCAGCCCCCACAGCCCCCGCTCGATCGCCTGGTCGCTCCAGCGGGCGGCCTGCATGTCCTCCACGCGCGCCTGTGCGACGCGATCGGTGTCACCGAGTACCGGGTCGATGAGAAAGAGGATCTTCAGGGTGGCCGGGTCGCGACCGTACTCCTTCATGCGGCGGTGCATGTCCTGCCGGAACGCTTTCATCTGCTCGATGCTGGTGCCGTGCGCGAGCATCGACTCGGCGTACTTGGCGGCCAGGTCACGGCCCGCCGGCGAGGCCCCGGCCTGCACGATGACCGGACGGCGCTGCGGCCCGGGGATGGTGTTGAGCGGTCCACGGGTCCTGAAGTACTTCCCCTCGAAATCGACCGGATGCACCTTCGTGTGGTCGGCGTAGCGCGGCGTCTCCTGGTCGACGAGGACAGCACCCTCCTCCCAGGAGTCCCACAACGCCCCGACGGCCTCCATCCACTCCTTGGCCATCTCGTACCGCTCGTTGTGCTTCATCAGCGTGTCGTAGCCGTACTGCTGCGCCGCCCGCGACGAGCTTCCGGTGACCACGTTCAGTCCGACCCGTCCCTCGGTCAGGTGGTCGAGGGTGGTCATCGTCCGGGCCGCCATGAAGGGGTGGTAGAAACTCGTCGACAAGGTGACCGCGATGCCGATGTGCTTCGTACGTTGCGTCAGCAGCGGGATCAGCGGGACGGGGTCGTTCTTCGGGGCCAGCAGACCGTACTTGAGTGTCGTTTCCATCGAGCGGCCGTAGGCGTCCTCGACCATGCTCGTGTCCTCGACCAGCAGGTAGTCGAAGCAAGCCCGCTCCAGCGCCGCTGCCAGGTCGACGAACAGGTCGCCCTTCATCCAGTCGCGGCCGGTGTTACCCGCCCACGGATCCTGCGCCCAGGTCTGAACGCTGAAGCCACTGCCCATGAACCAGCCCAAATGAAACATAACCCCAAGCTGGCTCGCCGATGTTTCCGCGCGCCGGGCCACGCGGTTGCGCTCGCATTGCGCTGCCCGTACATCCCGCCACCAGGCCTACCGGCACCCTCAGCTCCCTCTCCGGCAGAAGGATCCCCGCATGTCCTGGGCCCTTCTTCCTGGCCGGACGACCCAGCGCGGGCAGCTCCACGCCCGTTACGGCGGCCGCATCCCTCCGGCGGAACACCGTCGGGCTCTCGGCACCCGATGGCGTCGCCTGAGCGCGGGTCGGCAGGCCCTGCTCGCCCTCCCCCACTTCCGCGACGGCCACCGGCACGCCCGAGCTCACGCACTTCCGTCAGTCCTCCCCCCACGCATCACGACGGCTCAGGTCACCGCGCGTCACGTCCCGCGAACGCCCTCGCGGTCTTCGAGGGCGCTGATGGCGGTGGCGGTGAGGCTGTGGGTGATGTGAGCTCGCATCAGCTGGGCGGCTTCGGCGGCGCGGCCGTCCACGATCAGGGAGACGAGTTGATGGTGCTCCTGAAGGTCCCGGGTGCGGGGTTCGTCACCGGGGGGGAGTTCGAGACCGAGGCGACGGTAGCGGTCGGACTTGTCCCACAGGTCGTCCAGGAGACGGATGAGGACGTCGTTGTGCGAGGCCCGGTACAGCGCCTGGTGGAAGGCGCGGTGGGCCGTGAGTGCCTCTTCCCCCCATTGGCGGGTGACGGGGAGGAGCTTGTCGACGGCGGCCCGCATGGTGGCGATGTCGTCGTCGGTCCGTCGCTGGGCGGCGAGTTCGGCGGCGGTCGGGTCCAGGGACAGGCGGACTTCGAACAGCTGGCGGGCTTCGTTCGAATTCATGACGGAGACCCGGACGTCGCGGTGGGTTTCGACGGTGACGAGTCCCTCGCTGCTGAGGCGGCGGATGGCCTCACGCAGCGGCGTGATGCTCATGTTGAGGGACTCGGCGAGGTCGTACTGGGCGAGCCGTGACCCGGCGGGAAGAGTGCCGAAGAGGATCCGATCGCGGAGTTCCGCGTAGGCGAGGTCGCTCTTGCTGAAGAACAGGTTCTGTCCTGCCATGGCCCCCTGACCGTTCCTTTCCGGAGGTTCCCCACCCCTTGACATCCCGCAGCGGACCGGCTCAGTCTAACAGGCGTCGCATCTTATAAGATATGAGAAAGGTCCGCAGTGAAGATCACCAACGTCTACGAGGGCGTCGTTCCGATCAGCTCCTCGATCCGCAACGCCTGGATCGACTTCAGCTCCATGGACTGTTCGATCGTGGCGATCGAGAGCGATGTCATCCGGGACGGCAAGCCCGTGGTGGGCTACGGCTTCAACTCCAACGGCCGCTACAGCGCCGGAGAGATCCTGCGCCGCCGGGTCCTGCCCCGCCTCCTCGAGGCCGAGCCCGGCAGCCTGCTCGACGAGCGGGGCGGCCTGGACCACGCCAAGGCGTGGGACGTGATGATGAACAACGAGAAGCCCGGCGGGCACGGCGAGCGCTCGGTCGCGGTCGGTGTGGTGGACATGGCCCTGTTCGACCTGGCCTCCAAGATCGAGGGCAAGCCGCTGTACCGGTATCTGTCCGAGCGCTACGGCGACGGGCAGCCCGACGACTCCGTCTTCGTCTACGCCGCCGGCGGCTACTACGCCCCGGGCAAGACCCTCACCGACCTTCAGGACGAGATGCGCGGCTTCCTCGACCTGGGCTACGACGTCGTCAAGATGAAGATCGGCGGCGCCGACCTGGCGGAGGACCTGCGCCGCATCGAGGCCGTCATCGACGTCCTGGACGGCGACGGCTCCCGGCTGGCCGTCGACGTCAACGGCCGCTTCGACCTCGACACGGCCCTGGAGTACGGGCGGGCCATCGAGCCCTACGGGCTGTTCTGGTACGAGGAGATCGGCGACCCGCTCGACTACCACCTCAACGCCACCGTCGCCGAGCACTACACCGGCGCCATCGCCACGGGCGAGAACCTCTTCTCCCTCCAGGACGCCCGCAACCTGATCCGCTACGGCGGCCTGCGCCCCGACCGCGACACGATCCAGGTCGACCCCGCGCTCTCCTACGGTCTGGTGGAGTACCTGCGCATCCAGGACATGCTCCGCCGGCACGGCTGGGCATCGAGGCGCTGCATCCCGCACGGCGGGCACCAGTTCTCCCTGCACATCGCAGCCGCCCTCAAGCTCGGCGGCAACGAGTCCTACCCGGGCGAGTTCCAGCCCACCGGCGGCTTCGCCGACGACGCCGTCGTCGAGAAGAGCCGCGTCGGCCTGACCGACACCCCCGGCATCGGCTTCGAGAGCAAGGCCGCCTTCTACACGGTGCTGCGCGCCCTGCACAGCTGACCGCCACCCCGCCGCGGACGCGCCCGCCACCGGGCGGGCGCCGTCGGGCGGCGTCGCCGGGTACGGGCGACACACACGAGATCGGGGGCGCGCGAGCCGCGTTCGCGTCCCCCGCACCCCCACGGGACAGGGCTACACACGATCGTCGTGCAAGGGAGCACCAACGATGACAAGCACCACCACCACCGGCCGCCCGCAGCGGTCACGGCTGAGCCGTCTCATACGTGAGCTGTGGTTCCAGGTCGTACTGGCCGCCGTCCTCGGCATCGCCGTCGGCATCCTCGCGCCCGGTCCGGGTGAGGACCTGAAGCCGCTCAACGACTGGTTCATCGCGCTGGTCAAGATGATCGTGGTCCCGGTCGTCTTCTGTGTGGTCACCACCGGCATCGCCTCCATGGACAACCTGCGCAAGGCGGGCCGGATCGGTGTGAAGGCGATCGGCTACTTCCTGGTGCTGTCCCTGGCGTCCATGCTGATCGGGCTGGTCGTCGCCAACATCTTCCAGCCCGGCTCCGGCCTGCACGTCGACCCCTCGTCACTGAACGCCGACGACGTGCCGAAGACCGCCACCGAGCACGCCACCTTCACCGGCTTCGTCTCGTCCCTCATCCCCGCCTCCCTGCTGGGGGCGATCACCGGGAACGCGATCCTGGCCGCGCTGATGGTCTCGATCGTCTTCGGTGTGGCCCTGAACATGGCCGGCGAAGAAGGGGCACCGCTGACCCGCGGCATCAAGGCACTGTCGGACGTCGTCTTCCGCATCGTGGGCTGGGTGATGCGGCTCGCGCCCTTGGGCACCTTCGGCGCCCTGGCCACCGTGGTCGCCACCTACGGCGCCGAGAGCCTCAAACAGCTCGGCTACCTCATCATCCTGTTCACCGCGACCTGCGTCGTCTACGTCCTGGTCGTCCTCGGCGCCATCATGCGGGCCTGCCGCCTGAGCCTGTTCGGCCTCATCCGCTTCCTCAAGGCCGAACTGCTCGTCGCCCTCAGCACCTGTTCCAGCGAGGCCGTCCTGCCCCAGCTGGTACGCAAACTGGAGATCCTCGGCATCGGCCGGCCCGTGGTCGGCATCGTCATCCCCTCCGGGTTCTCCTTCAACCTTGACGGCTCCGCGGTCTACCTCACGATGGCCTCCCTGTTCCTGGCCCAGGCCATGGGCATCGACCTGTCCTGGCAGCAGCAGCTGATCATGGTCGGCGTCATGATGCTCACCAGCAAGGGCACCGCCGGGATCGCGGGCGGCGCGTTCATCGTCCTCGCCAGCACCGTCACCGCGGTCGGCCACATCCCGCTCGCCGCCCTCTCCCTGATCGTCGGCATCGACCGCATCCTCAACGAGGGCCGCGTGTTCATCAACGTCCTCGGCAACGCCGTCGCCACCATCGTGATCGGCAAGTGGGAGAACGACTTCGACGCCGAACAGGCCCGCAAGGTCCTGCACTCCCGCACCACCAGGCCGCCGCAGGCCGAGTTGGACACCCCCAAGGTCGGCGCCGACACGTAGCCGTGCCCCTTAAGAGGTCCTAACAAAGGCGTTGGACGTGTCTGTGGGTGATGAGGCAGGTGGCGAGGCCGAGGAAGGCTTCGTGGATGTCGTCGCGTCGTTCCCAGCG
>NZ_JOEV01000068.1 GCF_000721105.1 Streptomyces cellulosae | reverse complement strand
ACCCCCACCGTTCCCGCCCCCCGCCCCTCCACGGTCGTGAAGCCCCCGATCATCACGCAGGCCGAATGGGGCGCCTCCACGGACTACGACGGCACACCCGCCTACGGCACCGAGATCAAGGCCGCCGTCATCCACCACACCGGCACGGACAGCGACAACACGCTGTCCTGCGCCGAGTCCCGGGCCCGGATGCGTTCCATCCAGCAGGAGCACTTCGCCCGCGGCTACTACGACATCGGCTACAACTTCGTCGTCGACAGGTGCGGCCAGATCTTCGAGGGCCGCAGCGGCGGGACGGACCTGCCGGTGATCGGCGCCCACGACATCGGCTTCAACACCAACACCGTCGGCATCTCGTACATCGGCAACTTCGAGACCGCCAAGCCCAGCCGCGCCGCGCTCGACGCGATCGCGCGGATCGTGGCGTGGAAGTTCGGGATGTACGGCATCGACCCGACCGGCAAGGTCACACTGACCTCCGGCAGCCCCAAGGGCCAGGACGGCAACCTGGTCGAGCAGGGCACGTCGATCACGCTGCCGCGCGTCTTCGGCCACCGGGACACCAACGCGACGGCCTGCCCGGGCAAGAACCTCTACCCGAAACTGGCGCAGATCGCGTCCCTCGCGAAGACCCCGGGCATCTCGCACGCCCTGGCCACCTCCGACGTCAACCGGGACGGCGTGACGGACCTGGCAGCGGGTGTGCCGCGGGCCAACGCCGTGAAGGTGGTCCCGGGCGGCGTCGACGGCCCGGTCCCCGCGGCGAAGGTGTCGCTGACGCAGAGCAGCCCGGGGGTGCCCGGCTCCACCGAGACGGGTGACAACTTCGGCGCGTCCACCGCGTGGGGCGACGTCAACGGCGACGGTTACGCCGACCTCGCGATCGGCGCTCCCGGCGAGGACGACACCAGCGGCAACGCGGACCGCGGCTCGGTCACGGTGATGTACGGCCCGGCGCTCGACACCGGCTTCTCGTACAGCACTTCGGGGGTCACGGCGGCCGGCGCCAAGCTGGGCACGACGGTCGCCGTCGGCGACTTCAACGGCGACGGCAAGGCGGACGTCTTCTCGGCCGGCACCGGCAGGGGCGGCACCTGGAACGTCCGGCTCAGCGGCACCAAGTACCTGTACGGCACCCTCACCTCGGCCACCGGCCCGGTCGCCTACCTCGACGCCGCGACCGGCGACTTCAACCGGGACGGCTACGCCGACGTGGCCCTCAACTACCGCGACACCGGCGGCATCGGCCGCGTGGTCCGCTTCGCGGGCTCGGCGTCGGGCCTGACGAAGGCGGGCGTGATCTCGGTCAAGGGAGGCCGCTCGATCGCCGCGGGCGACGTGAACGGCAACGGCTACGACGACATCGTGATCGGCCAGCCGTACGCCTCCGAGTCGGGCGGCAAGTCCGGCGGCCAGGTGACGATGCTCCCGGGCACCTCGACCGGGTTCACCACGACCGGCATGAGCGTCATCGACCAGGACACGGCCTACGTCCCCGGCGGCAACGAGCTCGACGACGCCTTCGGCGCCTCCGTCTCCGTCGGTGACTACAACGCGGACGGATACGCGGACGTCCTCGCCGGGGCCCCGTACGAGGACCTCACCCGGGACGGCGTCAACCGCGCCGACGCCGGCGACGCGGTCCTCCTCAAGGGCACCTCCACCGGTCTCACCGGCTCCGGTTCGACCGGCGTCTCGCAGGACACCTCCGGCGTCCCCGGCGCCACCGAGACCGCCGACCACTTCGGCTCGGCGGTCTCCCTCTCCGACCTCTCCGGCTACGGCCGCGCCGACCTCACCTTCGGCGTGGAGAACGAGGACGGCGGCGACGGCATCCTCATGTACCTCCCGAGCAACAGCACGGGCCTCGGCTACAGCCAGACGGTCATCCTCAGCAAGACAACCCTGGGCACCCCGACAGACGCCCACCTGGGCCAAACGCTGACGCCCTAGCGGTCCTGACCGGACAGGCCGACGTCGTACGACGGCCGGGGCCCCCACCGCTGGGGCCCCGGCCGCTCGGCTTCTGCCCGGCCCTACCCGGCGGCGGCTCGCGTCGCGTCCCTGCACAGCAGCCGCAGCGACCCGTCCCCGGTGAAGCAGCGGTGGGCCTCCTCGATCGGGTCCCACAGCTTGCCGTCCGGGGTGCGGACCCAGTGGTCGCCGCCGGTCGCCCACCACTCGGCGCCGGTCTGACGGGCGATCACCTCACCGGCGTACGCACCGAAACCGCGCAGCGCGTTCTCGACGGCGGCGTGCGGCGTTCCCTCCCGGCGTATCCCTTCGATCATCCGGTCGACGCGCCACAGACTCTGCGCCGAGTAGTCGAGCCGCAACCGCGCCCCCTCACGCATCGCCGCCACCGCGTCCGCCGCCCACCGCACGGGCTTCGCCGCGGCCGAGGGCCTGGTTTCCTGGTGTGTCGTCACATCCCGGAAAGCGCCGCGGCTCAGCGATTCGTCACCCGGATCCGGGGGCTGCCCGGGACCGGTGCAGGACCGCCCCACCGCTACCGCACGACGGTCACAGGACTCGCCCACCAACGAGGTTTACGGCCGCCTGGACGGCAGGACGCCCTGTCCGGTGACCGCTCAGCCCCGCTTCACGCGCGCCCGGCGCGACACCACCGCGCGCAGCACGCGCCGCCCCTCCGTCGACACCTCGAGCGCCCGCCGCAGCCCGCCCGCGCCGTGCTCCGCGAGCAGCTCCAGCACGACGACCTGGCGGCGCAGTTCGGCGGCGACGAGCGGCGGCATGCCCTCCGTACGGCCCTCCTGGCGTGCGTCGGACAGGGCCGCGTCGCTCTCGTCGGGTGCCGCACCGCCGAGGAGAGCGTGGATCCGGAGCGAGGCGACCGAGCAGGCGTCGGCCCACGCCCGCAACTCGGCGGCCGCGGGCTCGGGCGGGGCGGCGGCGAGCATCCGACGGGCGAGCCGCACGGCCTCGTCGCCGGCGGCCGCCTTGTCACCGGGTCCGCCGCCCGACACGTCGCCCGTCTCACCCTCCACCGGTTCCTCCAGGCCCGCGTCGCCGAGCTTGCGGCGGGCCTGCTCCAGCCGCTCGCCCCAGGCGGTGCCGTCCTCACCGTCGGCGAGACCGGCCCACAGGGGCCGCAGGAGCTCGTCGTCCCCGCCCAGCAGGGGCAGGCACCGATCCAAACAAGCCAACCCGCTGGCGGCCAGTCCGCGTTCGTCGGCCTGAGCGATCAGTCCCACCAGGCTCATCCCACGCCTCCCTCGCCGGGCGGTCGTCCCTGACGGATCCCGCACTTCCCCTTACTGCGCGCGACGGGCCGGGAGTGTCACAGAGGCAGGACACCGAGCCGGTCGAGCAACCGGAAGAAGAGGTTTTCGGCCAGCTCGTCCGCGGCGGGGTCGGGCTCGGCGCGCAGCACGTCGAGCAGCGGCTCCACCGCCACGCCGTGCCCGGCCTCGGCGGCCCAGGCGACGGCCCGCTCGGCCGCGTCCCGGGGTTCGAGGAAGTAGTCCTCCAGCACCGGCGCGTCGGCCTCGTCCTCCCCCACCTCGTTCTCGTCGTTCCGGAGGTCCTCGTCGCCCTCACGGATGCCGAGGCGTGCCGCCATCGCCGTCCGCCCCAGGCACGCCGTCCAGGCCCCGCTCTCCGGCCCCGCCGCCTCCACGACCACCGACGCGCTGTCCATGACGTATCCGAAGAGTGCCGGCGCCCCGGTCTCGGCGGCGAGCGCGTTCATGCTGCCGACGTCGCCGTCCCTGCTCGGGTACTCCCAGACCTGCCACCCGCCCGGCGCCGACGCCCGCAGGGTGACGCCCTCGGCGTCCGCCGGCGCGGCCAGCTCCGGGAGCGGCCGCTCGGCGCGGCCGCTCGGCGCGGCCGCTCGGCGCGGCCCACGACGAAATAACCCCAGTACCCCATGTCCGGTCCCCCCGGCTGCTCGTGCGGCTCGGTGCAGCTTCGGCCGAATACACCACAGCCGTACGGCCGTTCGCAGCCGGACGGAACAATCCGCCCCCCATCAGCCCTGCCGGTCCGGCCCTCGTCTGATCCCTACCCGTCCAGCCGGTCCGCGCGCGCCTGGAACTCCGTCCAGGACAGTTCGGGCTTCCCCGGGTCCCACAGTTTCTGCACGGTCGCCCTGAGCGGCATCCGGATCCCGGCCGCGACCTGCGCCTGGGTCTGGGCGTTCGGGTAGTCGCACCAGATTGCGAAGGACCCGCCGAGGATCTGGTCGTCGTACTTCGAGGGGACCGCCTCGGTGTCGCGCAGGACCCTCGGGGTCCACTGCTCGTAGATCCGCTGTCCGGTCGGATAGACGAAGGTCTGCGGCTGTCCGAGGACGTAGTACAGGAACTCGTCGTTGTAGTTGATGACCTTGCGCCCGGCGCTCAGGTACGCCACCGGCTGCCGCGCCCCGATCTCCTTGCCCGTCCAGTACGCGGCCTGGATGTCCTTGTCGGGCTGCACGGACGTATCCCGGAAGAAGCCGTCGTTCCAGGCGCGGGGGGTCTTGTCGTGGGTGCGGACCGTGTCGGCCCGGTCGTTGAGCCAGTCGGTGGTGAGGTCGGCGACGGTCCCGCCGGACCCGTGGGCCTCCCTGGCGGCGGCGGCGAGCTGCGGGTAGGACGCCTCGGGGTCGGACACGGTCAGCGCCTGGTACTCGTCGCCGCCGAGGTGCCACTGACTGCCGGGGAAGAGACCGGCGTACTCGCCCAGCAGGTCGTCGACGATCTCACCGGCCGCCGGCTTGGAGATGTCCACCGCCCCCCGTGTCGGCACACCCCGCGTGTTGCGCAGCTGGAGATCCGGGTGGGCGGCGATCACGGCGCCCAGGTGCCCGGGCGAGTCGATCTCCGGCACGACGGTGATGTGACGGGCGGCCGCGAGGGCGACGATCCGCTTCACCTGCGCCTTGGTCAGATGCTCCCTGGACACGATCTCCGGATGCGAGGAGGACTCGATCCGGAACCCCTGGTCGTCGGAGAAGTGCAGCCCGAGCTGGTTGAACTTGAGATCGCCGAGCTCGCGGACCCGGTCCTCGATCCAGCCCGCGGTGAAGTGCTTGCGGGCGATGTCCAGCATCAGCCCGCGCACCGGCTTCGCCGGCCCGTCCCGTACGACACCCTCCGGCGCCGTACCGCCGCCGTGCACCTCCTGCTTGAGCGTGCGGGTCCCGTAGAACACCCCGGCCTCCCCCGGCCCGCTGATGTTCACGCGCCCGCCGCGCACGGTCATGGTGTACGACTCCGGGTCCGCACCCTCGTCGTCGTTCAGCGACAGGCGCACGTCCCCGGCGCGTACGTCGTCCTTCTCGCCCGCGTACGACAGCCCCAGCTCACCGGCGATCAGCCGCCCCTCGTCGGCCAGGTCGGCGTCGTTCACGACGACCCGCAGCCCCTTCTGCGGCTTCCAGCCGGGACCGCGCGCCGAGGTGTGGGCCCGGACCGCGGGAATGGTGCGGGGTGCCTTGGAGAGCGGGTAGTGGCGGGTGGGCGTGGGACTCGGGGCCCTGGGCGCGGCGGCCGACGAGTCCCGGGAAGCGCCGGAACGGTCAGGGGACGGCTGCCGCTGCGCCGACGCCACGGGCCCGCTGTCGTCCCGGTCGCCGCCGGTGGCCCACACCCCCAGGCTCACCCCGGCCGCGACCGTCACGACAACCACCGCGACGACCAGCACCCACGTCTGTTTCAGCGCGCTCTTCGCCGGCATCCGGCGCCTGTGCTGACTCACGGCGCCAACCTAAGCCGTCCGGACAGCTGTATGTGTCCACCACACGTTCTGAAACTCTCCCGTTCGGATGAAATTCGGGCATTCGACGGACACGTCATGTCCACACTCGATAGCGTGAAGCCACATCTCTCACGCCACCCCCTGCCGAAAAACTCGTGACGCCCACACACCTTCCTGGCCGAGTCGCCATACCGGCGCTGCCCTCGCTGCCCTCGCTGCCCGAGCAGACACGGGACGCACCCGCCCCGTCTTCCCCACTGGAGCACTTCAACACCGCCCCGGCCGACGACGTGGAGCCCCTCCTCCTCACCTGCCTCCGCAGCCCCCGCTGGGCCCGCCGCCTCACCGCCCACCGCCCGTACCCCACCCTGGACGCCCTCCTGGCCGCGTCGGACGAGGCGGCGTACGACCTCACGGCGGCCGACCTCGCCGAGGCCCTGGCCGGTGAATCCCTCCCGGCCCTGCCCGCCGACGCCTACGCGGCCGCCCGCACCGCACTGAGCGCGGCCCACGCCGCCTACGAGGCCCGCTTCGGACACACGTTCGCCATCTGCCTGGACGGAGTCCCCGTCCCCGAACTCCCAGACCACCTCCTGGCAGCCATCCGGTCACGATTGACGAACGATCCGGAGGAGGAGCGGGCGGTCACAGCGGACGAACTTCGCCGCCTCGCACGGGGGCGATTGGTGACCCACCTGAGGGGCGCGGGGCTGTGACATCCGCGCGTGCCGGGGCTGGGGCCGCGTAATGCGACTCCGCCGCGGGGCGCGAACAACCCCCACGCGCCCGCAGACGGAAGTTAACAGCACAAACCATCCCATACCCCACCGATGGTCACCCGATCGCATGCCACTTTGATCACACCGTGACACCCCGGCTCAGCACAGCGGCAGCGCGTCGCTACGATGCTGGGGGCCGGTGGACCGTACCCGGCCGGGCCCGTCCGACACCGAAGCCGGCCGGCCCCCCAATCCCCGCTCCCGGAGGATCTTCCGTGCCGGCTGGAACGCTGTACCGCGGCCGGGAAGGAATGTGGTCCTGGGTGGCTCATCGAGTCACCGGCGTCCTCATCTTCTTCTTCCTGTTCGTTCATGTGCTGGACACCGCGCTCGTCCGTGTCTCCCCCGAGGACTACGACAAGGTCGTAGCCACCTACAAGACCCCGCTCGTCGCGTGCCTGGAGTACGGCCTCGTCGCCGCCATCCTGTTCCACGCGCTCAACGGCCTGCGCGTCATCGCCGTCGACTTCTGGTCGAAGGGCCCGCGCTACCAGAAGCAGATGTTCTGGGCCGTCGCCGGCGTGTGGGTCGTACTGATGCTCGGGGCGATCTACCCCGTCCTCGGCCACGCCTACCGCGAACTGTTCGGGAGCTGACGCACATGTCCATCACCGAAAAGTCCGCGTCCGGGATCGGCCCCGTCGAGGGCCCGTCGGTCTACTCCGTGGACAACCCGGCCCCGCTCATCGAGGCCCCGCGCAAGCGCACCAAGAAGTCCCCGAAGTCCACGCGGGGCAACTTCGAGATGGCCGCCTGGCTGTTCATGCGCCTGTCCGGCATCGTCCTGGTCGTCCTGGTCATCGGCCACCTGCTGATCCAGCTCGTGCTCGACGGCGGCGTCTCCAAGATCGGTTTCGCCTTCGTGGCGGGCCGCTGGGCGTCCCCGTTCTGGCAGGTCTGGGACCTGCTGATGCTGTGGCTCGCGATGCTGCACGGCGCCAACGGCCTGCGCACGATCATCAACGACTACGCGGAGCGGCCGAACACCCGGCTCTGGCTCAAGGGCCTGCTCTACACCGCCACGGTGTTCACCATCCTGCTCGGCACGCTGGTGATCTTCACCTTCGACCCGAACATCCGCTAGGCACGGGGCTGCGAGAATCATGAAGATCCACAAGTACGACACCGTCATCGTCGGCGCCGGTGGCGCGGGCATGCGCGCGGCCATCGAGTCGACGAAGCGCAGCCGCACCGCGGTGCTCACCAAGCTCTACCCGACCCGCTCCCACACGGGCGCCGCGCAGGGCGGCATGGCCGCCGCGCTGGCGAACGTGGAAGAGGACAACTGGGAGTGGCACACCTTCGACACGGTCAAGGGCGGTGACTACCTGGTCGACCAGGACGCCGCCGAGATCCTGGCGAAGGAGGCCATCGACTCGGTCCTCGACCTGGAGAAGATGGGCCTGCCGTTCAACCGCACGCCCAACGGGACGATCGACCAGCGCCGTTTCGGCGGTCACTCCCGCAACCACGGCGAGGCCCCGGTCCGCCGCTCCTGCTACGCGGCCGACCGCACCGGCCACATGATCCTCCAGACGCTGTACCAGAACTGCGTCAAGGAGGGCGTGGAGTTCTTCAACGAGTTCTACGTCCTGGACCAGCTGATCACCGAGGTCGACGGCGTGAAGCGCTCGGCCGGTGTCGTGGCGTACGAGCTCGCGACCGGCGAGATCCACGTCTTCCAGGCGAAGGCCGTGATCTACGCGTCCGGCGGCTGCGGCAAGTTCTTCAAGGTGACGTCGAACGCGCACACGCTGACGGGCGACGGCCAGGCCGCCGTGTACCGCCGGGGCATCCCGCTGGAGGACATGGAGTTCTTCCAGTTCCACCCGACCGGCATCTGGCGCATGGGCATCCTGCTGACGGAGGGCGCCCGCGGTGAGGGCGGCATCCTCCGCAACAAGGACGGCGAGCGCTTCATGGAGAAGTACGCGCCGGTCATGAAGGACCTCGCGTCCCGTGACGTCGTCTCCCGCTCCATCTACACGGAGATCCGCGAGGGCCGCGGCTGCGGTCCCGAGGGCGACCACGTCTACCTGGACCTCACGCACCTCCCGCCGGAGCAGCTCGACGCCAAGCTCCCGGACATCACCGAGTTCGCGCGCACCTACCTGGGCATCGAGCCGTACACGGACCCGATCCCGATCCAGCCCACCGCGCACTACGCGATGGGCGGCATCCCGACGAACGTCGAGGGTGAGGTCCTGGCGGACAACACCACGGTGGTCCCCGGCCTGTACGCGGCCGGCGAGGTCGCCTGCGTGTCCGTGCACGGCGCCAACCGCCTCGGCACCAACTCGCTGCTGGACATCAACGTGTTCGGCAAGCGGGCCGGTATCGCGGCGGCCGACTACTCCCAGAAGGCCGACTTCGTCGAGCTGCCCGAGGACCCGGCGCGCCTGGTGCTCGACCAGGTCGAGCGCCTGCGCGACGCCACCGGCACCGAGCGGGTCTCGGTCCTGCGGCGCGAGCTGCAGGAAACCATGGACGCCAACGTCATGGTGTTCCGCACCGAGCAGACGATCAAGACGGCGGTCGAGAAGATCGCCGAGCTGCGCGAGCGCTACCTGAACGTCTCGATCCAGGACAAGGGCAAGCGGTTCAACACCGACCTGCTGGAGGCCATCGAGCTGGGCAACCTGCTCGACCTGGCCGAGGTGATGGCGGTGTCGGCGCTGGCCCGCAAGGAGTCCCGCGGCGGTCACTACCGCGAGGACTACCCGAACCGCGACGACGTCAACTTCATGCGCCACACCATGGCGTACCGCGAGGTGGGCGACGACGGCACCGAGTCCATCCGTCTCGACTACAAGCCGGTCGTCCAGACCCGCTACCAGCCGATGGAGCGTAAGTACTGATGGCAACCCCGACCCTGGACAAGGCGGACGCGGCCGGCACGCCCGAGCCCGGCTTCGCCGACTCTCCGTACATCACGGCCACCTTCCGCATCCGCCGCTTCAACTCCGAGATCTCGGCGGAAGCGGTCTGGGAAGACTTCCAGCTGGAGATCGACCCGAAGGAGCGTGTCCTCGACGCCCTCCACAAGATCAAGTGGGAGCAGGACGGCACGCTGACCTTCCGCCGCTCGTGCGCCCACGGCATCTGCGGCTCCGACGCCATGCGCATCAACGGCAAGAACCGCCTGGCCTGCAAGACCCTGATCAAGGACATCAACCCCGAGAAGCCGATCACGGTCGAGGCCATAAAGGGCCTGACGGTCCTCAAGGACCTGGTCGTCGACATGGACCCGTTCTTCCAGGCGTACCGCGATGTCATGCCCTTCCTCATCACGAAGGACACGAACGAGCCGACGCGCGAGCGTCTCCAGTCCGCCGAGGACCGTGAGCGCTTCGACGACACGACGAAGTGCATCCTCTGCGCGGCCTGCACCTCCTCGTGCCCGGTCTTCTGGAACGACGGCCAGTACTTCGGCCCGGCGGCCATCGTCAACGCCCACCGCTTCATCTTCGACTCGCGCGACGAGGCGGCCGAGCAGCGCCTGGAGATCCTCAACGACCGCGACGGCGTCTGGCGCTGCCGCACCACCTTCAACTGCACGGACGCGTGCCCGCGAGGCATCGAGGTCACGAAGGCGATCCAGGAAGTGAAGAGGGCGCTTATCACGCGCCGCTTCTGACACCTGTTGCGGTACGCGTCTGCCTTACGTGTACGGGGGCCCCGCTTCCTCTACTGGATGCGGGGCCCCCGCACCGTTATGCGCCGGGACGCCGGTTGATGGCAGTCAGATCGATCTCGAGGTCGAAGGGCACGGAGACCTTCAGCCGGTCGTGGAAGATGCCGGTGACGGTGTAGGCCTTGGTGGCCGGGTCGAGCTCGTAGACGTAGACGACGGGAAGACCCTTGTCATCGTCCTGCTCGACAGGCCAGAAATGCCGTACTCCAACTGCCGCGTATTTGCGGGGCTTGACCTCGCGATCACGTTCACGGGAGTCCGGCGAGACGACCTCGACCGCGAGAACGACGTCCTCCGGTCTGTGCCAGGTCTGGGACGGACCGGTGGCCGCCTCGGCGGGAATCACAAGGAGGCCCGGCTCGGGCCGGTTCTTGTCATCCAACCGCACGGTGAATTCGCGGTCCACGTCCATGTGATCCGGCGCCTGCCCCAGCAGGCTGTACTCCAGCAGGCGCATGCAGCGCAGGTGAAACCGGGTCTGCGGACTCACGAAAACGAGACTCCCGTCGATTAACTCCGTGTGGGCGGGAGGTCCGGAATCCGGTCGAGGTCGTCCGCGGTCCAGCCCTCGGGGGGCGGGATCGGCGAGCGGTACGCCCGCTCGTCGTCGAGCCCGTTCTCGGATGCGGCGCTCATCAATGCTCCCATGCGACGGAGTCTCGCCTGTGGGCTCAGCGTACCCAGGAGGAATGACAGCCGCCTCACCTCAACGAGTGATCCGTCGGACGGTCGCCTCCGGGCAGGTGGTGGCCGTCTTTCCGGCCGACGACCGAATCTCGCACCACAGCAGCTTCCCTCCTCGACCGAAGAGATCGTCCCCGAGCGGATAACCACCCCACGCGTCCGCGTAATTGACATACGAGGAACAGCCCGCGCCCGCCGTCGGCCTCGGCCGGCACGGGGCAGAGGGGGCCTGATCGCTTGTCGAACGGAGGCGGGATGCGCGGGTTGGCGTCCCAGACGCTCACCCGTAGCCGATCGCGGGTGAGGCCGTGGAGGCGGAGGGTCGCGGGGCCGGTCGAGTACCGGTATGCCGGCAACCCCACCGGTGCCCCGCGCCGCTTCTTGGGGAACTTGGTTCACTCGACGGCCCGGCCGGGCGGCGGCCGTGGCGCGCGCGTGAGGTGCGGCGCGGTGCGCTTCACCGCCGAGTTTGTCGGGCCACCGTGTACGCGGTTGGGCCGGTGAGCCCTCCCTCTGCGCCGTCGCTCATGTCCACGACATCGAAGCCGGCACCCTCCGCGTAGCGTTCCAGCTCGCGGGGGAACAGGACACGCCTGCGGATCTCGTCTCGTGCCTCGTCGCCCGAGGGGAACGCCCAGTGCCGGTGCATGGTGTTGATCTGGGTCCGCAGGTCCCACGTGTGCCGGATGGTGACGGTGGCGGGGCCTCTCAGGGTGTCCACCGTGGCGGTGGTCGGCTGGGTCTGGATGATCGGGGCGATGGGGGAGCACAGCAAGAGCAGCGCTCCTGGCTGGGCATGTGCCGCGAAGGTGGCGAAGACTTGGCTGATCTCGTTGTTGTCGTGCACGTAGGCGAGGCTGTTGCCCATGCAGGTCACCACGTCCATGCGCTTGCCGAGTCGCACGGTGCGCATGTCGCCGGTGCGGATGTCCAGGTCTGGCCGGGCCTGGTGGGCGTGGTGGACCATGCCGGGCTGGAGGTCTACGCCGATGCAGTCGAAGCGCTTGGCCAGGATCTCCAGGTCCCGCCCGGTACCGCATCCGAAGTCGACCAGGGTCCGGGCGTCCGGCCTGTGCAACTCGATCAGAGTCTGGCACATCTCGGCGCTCGTGCTGTCGGACTGGACCATGTCGTAAAGTGCCGGATCGCGGTACAGGAGGTTGGTGGCTTCCACGTGCTGGGCTTCCGTGTCGGGGCTGGTCACATGAGGCTTCGCAGCCCGACCTCCAGGGCGAGCACATCGCACAGCAGGTCGGGGACGACCGGCGCGGAGCCGGCGCTCCTCCCCGCCTCGGCGAGAGCCTTGCCGTCAACGTAGCCGAGGTCCACCAGGATGGACTCCTTCAGCATGTCGTCCAAGCCCGGCAAGCCGTAGGAACGTAAACCCTTCTCCAGAACGGCCAGGAAGTTCTCCGGTTCGGTCGGCGCGGCGACCCACTCGGGCAGCCCGGCCCGCCGGATCCGCTCGCGGAACAACGCCTTGCCGCGCTTGTGCTCGTGCGGCAACTGCTCCATGAACCGCACGATCCGCGGGTGCGCGAGCGGACTCACCGGCCAGATTCCGGCCCGGAGGAATCCGGGGTTGTGCATCCCGAATGCCATCAGGGTCGGTACGGGCAACACTGGGATGGGGGCCAGGTGCTCGTCGACTTCGGCGAGCGCTCGGATTGCTTTGTCGCCGAGCCACGGCACGGGTTCCGGCGTCGGCAGTTCGGCCTGTGTCCTGGAGTGGTGGGCGTTGATCTCGTCGCCGCCGCTGCCCGTGAACATGACCTCGCACCGCCGGGCGGCTGCCTGCTCGCGCACGACATCGAACGCCTCCTGGTAGAAGGCTCCCGCCGGATCGTGCGGCTTGCACAGATCGCGCACGCCTCCAGCGCAGAAGGGTGGGTGGTGCATGGCGGGGGTGGCCGTGTCCCGGAAGCCGCAGTGCTCTACGAGGGCCCGACGCCGCTCGCGCTGCTGCCTGCCGGTGCTCCCTCCCACCAGCAGGCCGAAGCTGTACACCTCGGGGAAGCGGGCTGCTTTCACGGCCAGGGCGACGTTCCCGGAGTCCGCGCCGCCGGACAGCTCAACACCGACGCACCCGGTCGCCGTCGGCGCCTGGCGGACCGCGTCGGTCAGCAACTCGTCCAGAGCCATGAGTGGTTCAACGCCGAGCCGCAGAGTGCGTGGCTCAAGTACATGTTCGCTGGGTTCGGGGTAGTGGATGCTGAGTCCCGAAGGGGTGAACGTGGCCGCTGCCCGTTCGGTGAGGCGGTAGATGCCTTCGAAGAGCGTCTCGGACGTGTAGCGGTGCTGCCTCGTCAGCGTGCGGGCGACAACGCGCGGTACCAGGCGGTCGGCCTGCACATACGGTCGCAGTAGTGTCAGGTCCCAAGAGGCGTGCAGTGCGCCGGCCTTCTCTGTCAGATAGAGCGGGGCTGTGCCGAAGGCACCCGCCGCCAGGCGGGCTTGTCCGGGCTCCATGGTGAGTGCGACGAAGTCGGCCTCGTCCCGCTTGCACTCCTTCACGCGGACCCGTACGCGTGGCGCTTGGTCGTCGTTGACCTCCATGACCAACGTGGACACGTTCGCGGGCTCGATCCAGCTCTCGCCGTTGGTCCAACGGCCGCCCTGTGATCTCCACTTGGGCTCTTGGAGATCGGCCAGGCGCAGACGCATCGACAGCATGTAGTCCCTTCCGATGTCGTGCGGCGGGGCGGGGCCGCGTACGGTCCCGCCCCGCCTGGCGTCAGCCCTGGATCACTTGCTGCAGTGGTCGCCGTTGTTGTCGCCGCCGCCCGGCATCTTGTCGAGCAGCGCGGCCTCGACGGCCGGGACGCCGGTGATCAGTTCGCCGGTGAACAGCTCGTCCACGTTCATCGTTTTCTCCCTTACGGTTTTCAGTGGACTCCGCGGCGGACGCTGCGGAGTTGGACCCGTCCGGCTGCCGGACCCTTGCGAAGAAGGCAGCCGGACGGGGTGCCCACCGCTTCCGACGGCGGGCCCTCCCTCGTCACAGGTGGAAAGCCTGGAGGTGTGACGAGGAGGAGTCAGGTGGGTGTCGATGTGGCGGCCACGCCCAGGACGAAGCCGACCGATACCGAGATGGTGATGATCAGGAGCGGTCCGGCGTAGCGGCCGACGACTACGGCCAACCGATTCACAGTCGCTCTCCACGGCTGCGCTCGTTGACCTCGCGTACTGCGGCGCTCAGCCTCGCCGCCCCGTCGTCAGGCGTGGCACTGCGGTGCTGCGGACAGCAACACGGCGAGAACCGATTCGAACCCGGCGACAGGTCCGCGCGCTCGTAGGTGTCAATCCTCAACACCCCGTCCATGCCCCGCTCCTCGGTCATCCGGGCCAGTCGCGCCCGTGCTTCGCTTCTCATCCCTCAGCCCCTCAGACGACGGCTACGGCGAGGAACTCGCCTTCCCTACTGCCTCTACGCAACCGCACGATTACGCTCAGCGGTACCGTTGCCGCAGCGCCGGGACTTGAAAGCGTTGAAAGTTCCGAAGGAAACGGGGGGTTGAGGGAATGGCCAAGCGTGTACCGAACATGGCGCTCGGGCGCCTGCTCACCGAAACCCGTTGGACTCACCGTCAGTTCGCGCGGGCGGTGAACCGCGTCGGCACGGAGACCGGAATTCCCCTGCGTTACGACGAGTCGGCGGTGAGCCACTGGCTCGGAGGCACCGTCCCCCGCGGTGCGGTGCGCGCATGCATCCTCGAAGCCCTCTCCCGCCGCCTCGGCCGCCCCGTCACTCATGCCGAGGCCGGGCTGCCCGTTGCCCGCGATCGCTCCTCCGCGGCTGCGGATACCGTGGAAGGGGTGATCGACCTGGGGAGGCTGGATATGGACCCGTCCCGCCGCAGCGTCCTGGGTGCCGGCCTGTTCTCCGTGGCCGTCACCATTCCCGGCTGGCCTGATGTGGTCGCGCGTGCCGACGCCGTCCAGTCCGGACGCACGGCACGCATCGGCATGAACGAAGTGGACATGGTCGTCGCCATGACCGAGCGCGTCTCGGAGTTGGACGACGAGTTCGGCGGCCGTCACGCACGTCCTATGGCGGCCTCGTTCATGGTCAACACCGTGGCCTCCTACCTGCGCGCCGACGCGCCCGAGGATGTTCGCAAGGCAATGCTGTCAGCGGCCTCGGACCTGCTCTACCTGACCGGCTACATGGCCGTGGACGAAGGGCTGCACGGTCTCGCACAGCGGTACTACGTCAAGGCCCTGGAACTGGCGGGCGCGGCCGAGGACCACCTGACGTACTGCACCACCCTGCGGGGCATGAGCGTCCAGGCAGTCGACCTCCGCCACGGGGCGAAGGCCATGGAGCTGGCCGACGCCGCTGCCGCCGCCTCCCCAAAAGCCGGCCCTCGGATGAGGGCCTTCCTCGTCGGCCAGCAGGCGCACGCCGCCGCGCAGACCGGCGACCGTGCGGGCGCGCTGCGCTACATCCGGGAAGCCGAGGCGGCCATGGACCGTGCCGAGTCACGCGGAAAGGCATTCGGCTCGTATGACCCCTCTTCGCTCAACTACCACGTCAGCCAGGTGCGTTACGAACTCGGTGACAAGGCCGGAGCCGTCGAAGCCATGCAGCAAGCGGACCGGCTCCGCCCCAGCGTGTACCAGCGCACACGAGTACACCGGCGTGGCCTGTTGGCAGAGCGGCAGTTGGAACTCGGCCACCTGGAAGCGGCCTGCGCCACCTGGCACCAGGCTCTCGACGACTACCCCAAGGTGCAGTCCGGTCGCGCCGACGAGCGCGTGAAGGCGATGTTCGGTCTCGTGCGCCCTCACCTGAAGAACGCGACGGCCCGCGACCTGTACGACCGAGCACGGACGATCGCACCACCGTCGCTGGTCACCTGATCCCCGTCGCACCTTCAAGCTCAACCACAGACAGCCAGCCACGCCGGTGGATGCGCGATCCATGGCGGTCGCTGTGACAGCTGGCGACACACCGGGCAATCTCGACGCGCTGCGTTCATCAGTAGACGATGGACACGATCTGGAATGCGGCTTCGACGATTTGAGGGTCCCCGCTGATGCGGGCTCGGGTGAGGGCGGTGTCAGGGTCTATGCCGCGGGTGCACAGTCGCCAGGCGGTCTCTGGGTCCAGCCGTACTGATGCGGCCGGGCGGTCGCTGGGTGCCTCGGCCAGTGACCAGCGTTCCGCGGTGGCGGTCACGGTCCAGATGCCGACGGCCGGCTCATCGATGACCACCTGAAGTTGCGTCCCGGCGGGTGCGCGTGTGTGTCGCAACGTGTGGGGCAAGGCCCGCATGAAGGTGTCCAGGACGGTGGACAGGGCGTGGGGCTCCGGGTCGGCGTCCCGACCGGTGGCGTGGCGGATCTGCTGGCGGTGGGTCCAGAACTCGGTGAACTCCCGGGCGATGTCCAGCCAGTTGGGCGCCGGGTCGGCTCCTGCCCAGGACACGCCCAGCCCCATTGCGTCGAGGTCGGTGCCCTCGAATTGGCGGGCGACCTGGGTCCCGGCCAGTTCCAGGGCCTCTATGAGCTCGGTTGAGCTGTAGTCGGCGTGGAGGTCGACCCATTCCTGGTTGACCCGGTGGATGAACGCTTCCAGCGTCTCTCCGGCCGCCATGGCGCGCTGGTGGCGCTCTGAGCTCCAACCGAGGCGGCCGTGGCAGTCGCCGAGAATGTGGGCGGCGAGATCGTGCACGGTCCAGCCCGGGACCGCGGTCCTGCTCCACTCACTGCGCCGCAGACCGCGCAGCAGGTCGAGGAGCGATGCGAGCTCGGGCCCGAACAGGGGGCGAGCGTCGATCGGCTTGCCCAGCCAGGAGGGGTTGGGTGGATCGTTGGGCTCGAGACTCATGGTCGAAGCCTGACAGCCCGGAGGCTCGGTCTTCCATCGAATACCCAAAGGCACCGCACGGCCACGGTCCTCGGCCCCTCACAGTTGGCTCAGGATCGAAGGATCCGTGATCTGCGTGTCCTCCGCCAGCATCATCGCCTTGCTGAGGATGACCGCCAGCATCCGGTCGCCCTCGTACGGCAGGTACCCGGCCTGCGGAGCGGACGGGTTGGACTTCGGGACGATGCACAGGTACTGGTCGTTCGGGGTCATGAGGATGTTGCCCGAGCCCAGGTGGATCTTGTACGTGTGGCGCTCGCCCTTCACGTGCAGGAAGCGGCCCCGCAGGGTGCAGCGGTCGGCGATGGCCAGCCTCGGTATGAGACGTTCCAGCAGGGCGCGACGGGTCTCGGCGCTCTGGCTGAGCTCGCCGAAGCCGTACGACGTCCAGTACTCCTGGAAGCGGCCGTCCGGGCCGCCGTCCTGCCAGGTGGGGTCGTTGCCGACGCTCGCCACGCCGACAAACAGGTCGACGTCGCGCAGGACTTCGGACAGGACCAGGGGTGGGATGGTTTCCAGAGGGAGGGGGTCGACGGGGTCCGCCCCGTCGCGCAGCCACATGCTGTATCCGCCGCCGTAGCAGTGTGCCGAGTTCTCCGGGGCGTCGATCGGGTAGAAGCGGACCTGGTCGGTGCGCAGGCGCAGGTAGCTGCCGGAGTCGGTGGTGTCGACGCCGTACTCCTCGCCGTCGCCCTCGATCCAGTACTCGGCGCGCAGGCCCCACTGCGGGAGTGCGCGGGTGGCGGGGGGTGCCACGTCGTCGACGGACAGGCGGAGTTTGTTGCGCCAGCCCCGGACGGCGGCAAGCGAGTGGAACTGGTGCTGGCGCAGGACGTGGGCGGCGAAGCGGTTGGAGTAGGTGGCCGTGGCGCGCTCGGCGTCCGTGAGCAGGTACACCTCACGGTGGGCCTGCTTGAACGGCTGGGTGATCTGGTGCCGTTCCAGCCAGTCGCGCCAGGCGACGATCTCGGCGGGTTCGTGACCCACCGGATGCCAGAGGCGGACCTCGTCCCCGCCGGTCACCGGTGTGTCGGACAGGGTGCGCAGTGCGCCGTCCGCGAATCCGGTCGTCGTCCCGTCGACCGTCCACAGGAGGCGGCGGGCCAGGGTGGCGACCAGGGGGTGGTCGAGGTAGCGCTCGCGCCAGGTGGCGTAGGACCAGGTGCGGCGGGCCAGGAACTGGCGGTCCAGGCGCTCGCTCTGGGCCGAGAGCATCTTGTCGATGTCCTTGGCCGCGGCCTTCAGCTCCTTGAGCTCGTCGGCGTGGTCGCGCCGGACGGCGGCGGGCACGCCCCGGACCGCCTTGCCGGCCGCGTTGCGCCAGCTCAACAGCGTCTTGGTGCCGTGCACTTCCACGGTGGCGGTGACCTCGCCGAACCGGTGCTCCACGCGTCCGACGTCCGTGAGCCCGTAGGCGGGTACGGCGAGTTCCTCGATCTCCTGGCGGCTCAGTCCGAGTGCAGTGGCCCGCGCCTCCAGGGCCGTGTCGAGGAGCTTGACGGTGTTCTTGTACGTCACCCGGGTGGCGAGCCGGGCGAGTTCGGCGAGGGCGGCCTCGCTGTCGACACGGGCCAGGGCGACGACGCCGGCGTTGGCGACCTTCGGGCTGCGCGGACCGAGGCCCGCGACCTTCTTGAGCGAGGTCTCGACGACGGCGCCGAGCGCGCGCGTGGCGCCGGGGTGCGGCGGCAGGAGGGAGAGGATCCAGGTGAGGCCACGCAGGGCGTTGGCGTTGTAGGGGTCGTAGGCGTTGTTGATGTCCGGCTCGTAGGTGCGGCGTTCGAGTGGGAAGGTGCGGGGGCGGTCGACCAGGGCCAGCCAGGTCAGCACGGTCTCGCGGACGCGATCGGCACCCAGGGTGTCGATGAGGGTCGCGGCCCGCCGGTCCCACTTCGCGGAGGGTTTGGCGGCGGTGGCGGTCGTGGCGTGGGCGAGCAGCGCCTGCCAGTCGGGACCGGTTCCGTCCCGCATGGCCCGCTCGGCCCATTCCTCACCGACGTTGAGGACCGGGGTGGTCAGCTTGGCCGCCAGCTCCGCCAGGGGCTTCGAGCCGTACGTCTCCATGCCCGCGCGGCGGAAGACGGCCACCACGGCGGGCGCGAGCGGGCGCCCCGCCGCCAGTTCGGCCTCGGCGAGGGCCTCGTAGCGGGAGCCACGCCAGACGGACTGCCTGCGGGAGAGTTCGTCGAGCTTGTTCAGTCGTTCGGCGGCGAGGTAGTCGTCGGGGAGGCCCCGGGAGACGATCCCCAGCAGAGTCAGGGCGTTGTCCCGGGCGACCGGCCCGGCCTGGTCCGCGTGGTACTGGTCCACGAGGGCGTCGCAGAGCGCCTTCCGGCTGTCCGAGGGCAGCTCGCACACCCGGTCCAGCACCTCGCTCCAGCGCCCGGTGAGGTTGCCTTGGTGGTCGGCCGCGGCCTTGAGCATGTCGACGGCCAGCGTGCCCGGGTCGCCCTCGGCGACCCGCCGCCCGGCCAGCTCCTTGTACGTCTGGATGTGCGCCACTGTCATCCCCCCACCAGCGGTACGAGCTTCAGGAACGTGACCTCGGTGCCTAGTCCGAGCTCGATCTCCTCGCCCGGGTCGGTGACCTGACGGTCCCCCACCAGCACCAGGAAGCCGTTGCCGGCGAAGGCCTTCAGCGCCAGCTCGGACTGCGTCTCGGGGTCTATCCGGCGGGGCGTGCGCAGTGCGTACCCGTTCAGCACCCGCTCGGTGTCCTCGGGCTGGACGAGCCCCTGGAAGACGCCCGGCTTACGCGCGTTGTACTCGGCGACCTCCTGGAAGACCCGGCGCCTGATCAACTCGCGCACGGTGAGACGCTCCTCGGCGATCTCCAGACCCCAGCCGTCGCTGCGGCTCCCGCTTGTCGTCTCGTCGACGAACGTCACGATTCCCATGCCGCCGACAGTACGACGCACCACTGACAACGCCCGCCGGGCAGAGATCGTCGGTCTCACCCTCCGGGCCGCTGCCATGCCCGGGCGTCCGCCCTGCGCGTCGACGCCGCCGCCAGCGGCGGAAGCGGCCCTTCCTCGGCCCAACGAGTGACCCCGCGGTCAGCCAGCCCGGGGTGTGCCGCCCTCACCCCTAATCTGACGTCATGTCAGATGACGAGTCGTACGAACTGCTCGGGTTCGACAACATCCTGCTCCCCGTCGGGGACCTCGCCGAGGCCGTCCGCTTCTATGAGCGGGCCGGGTTCGTGGTGGGGTTCCGGTTCGACGAGGGCGGGATCGCGTTGCTGAAGGCCGGGGGTGAGACGCCCGGCATTCTGCTGCGGCACGAGGAGGGGCTCGGGCCGCGGCCGCCGGCCTGGCCCACTCCCCGGGTGTGGCTGGAGGTGCCCGACGCCCGGGTGGCCGCGCGGGAGTTGACCCGCGCCGGGATCGCGCTGCTCGACGCCCCGTTCTCCGTGGCGACCGGGTGGACCGTCGAGGTCGCCGATCCCTGGGGAAACGTCCTCGGGTTCACCGACTACAGCAAGCGGCCGGAGCTCGCGCGCAGGGGGTGAGCGGGCGCGGGGCAGGAGCCCGCATCGGCCCGGCCGTCACGACGTACGCCTTCGTGACGCACACCTTCGTGACGCGCGCCCCACGCAAGCCTGTTGAACGTGTTCAAAAACAGGTCTAGAGTCTCCCCTGTCAGCGTTTTGAACGCGTTCAAGAAGGGGTGGGGCCATGGACCGCACCGTCGTCGCCTACGTCATCTACCTGGTCGTCAGCATCGCGCTGACCATCTGGGTGGCCCGGACGCTCAGCCGGAACGGGCGGGTCTTCCTCGCCGACGTACTGCAGGGCAACGAGAAGCTCGCCGACGCCGTCAACCATCTCCTGGTGGTCGGCTTCTACCTCGTCAACCTCGGGTTCGTCGCGCTCTACCTGAGCGGGGACGGGACGATCGCGGACACCCGCGGGATATTCGAGGCCCTGTCGACCAAGCTCGGCGTGGTGCTGCTGGTGCTCGGCGTCATGCACCTGGGCAATGTGTACGTGCTCAACCGGATACGGCGGCGGGGCGTGATGGAGCGGGAGCAGGTGCCGCCGGTCGCGCCGCAGGGCTGGGTCGGGACGCAGGGGGCGTGAGCACCGTGCCGACCACCGAGGACCGGGGCGCCGCGCGCGTCCCGGTCCGCCGGCTCACCGTTCTGTACGACGCCGAGTGCTCCCTGTGCGCCTTCCTGCGCGACTGGCTCGCACGGCAGCCGCAGCTGGTGCCGCTGGAGCTGGTGCCCGCGGGGTCCGAGGAGGCCCGGCGGCGGTTTCCCGGCCTCGACCACCGCGCCACCCTCGACGAGGTCACCGTCGTGGGCGACGCGGGGCAGGTCTACCGCGACTCCGCCGCCTGGGTCGTCACCCTGTGGGCGCTGCGGGAACACCGGCCGCTCGCCCACCGGCTGAGCACCCCGGCCGGGGTCCGGCTCGCCAGGGGCGCGGTGCTCGCCGCCGCCAAGTGGCGCGGGGCCCAGTGGAACACGGGGAACAAGGGGGATGGCCAGTGGAGCGGCGGCGGCCGGTGGGGCGGGGCCGTGTACCGCCGGGCGGACGGGTGGACGTACGACCCGGCCCTGGGCTGGAGCTACAACCCACCCGGCTGTGGCAGCGGCGCCTGCCCCACTCGTTAGGCTCTCTTCCCGTGCCTGCGAACCATGACGTCCCCGACCAGGGCGGTACCCCGAGCAAGTCCGAGCAGACCCGTGCGCTGATCCTGGAGACGGCGATGCGGCTGTTCCAGGAGCGGGGCTACGACAAGACGACCATGCGGGCCATCGCCCAGGAGGCCGGGGTCTCCGTCGGCAATGCGTACTACTACTTCGCCGGCAAGGAGCACCTGATCCAGGGCTTCTACGACCGGATCGCCGCCGAGCACCAGGTGGCGGTCCGGGAGGTGCTGGCCCGGGAGACCGATCTGGAGGCGCGGCTCGCGGGGGTGCTGAAGGTGTGGCTGGAGATCGCCGCGCCGTACCACGAGTTCGCGGTGCAGTTCTTCAAGAACGCCGCCGATCCGGACAGTCCGCTCAGTCCGTTCTCCGCCGAGTCGGAGCACGCGCGCATGGAGGCCATCAGTGTGCACCGGCAGGTGCTGACGGGGGCCACGAAGACCAAGGTGCCGGAGGAGTTGCGGGACATCCTGCCCGAGCTGATGTGGCTCGCCCAGATGGGGCTCGTCCTGTACTGGATCTTTGACCGGACCGAGGGGCGGGAGCGGACCTACCGGCTGGCCGAGCGGGGGGCGCGGCTCACCGCGCGCGGGGTGTCGCTCGCCCGGTTCCGGGTGCTGCGGCCGCTCGTGCGGGAGGTGCACGAGCTGTTCACGGACTTCCTTCCGGGGATGACGAAGGTGATGCCGGATCCGGGGGCGGCAGCGAGGGGACGGGCGGAGTGATCCACGATCGGGTGAATGGGATCGAACGGGACACGTGGGACCCGCCCGGCCTACGATGATTCCCTCGACACCAGCCCACGGGAGGCACCTGATGTCCGCAGCAGCTGTCGAGCGGCCCCACGAGGAGCGGTCGCTGATCGCCGAAGCGAACCACATCACGGAGAGCATTCCGGGCCTCCGCGTCGAGATCATCGGAGACCAGATCCTCGTGAGCCCAGCACCGGACGGTCCTCACTCCGAGGCGCTGATGCTGTTCGCAGCCCCCTTCCTGAACCTGGGTCTCGTGCGCGCGCTCCCGGGCATCGGTCTCTGGCTGCCCAGCGGCCCGGAGGACTACGCGATCCCCGACCTCTCGGTGGTCGACGACGACTACCGTGATCACCTGGTGGAAAACAGCTGCTATGACCCGACATGCTTTCGTCTGGTCATGGAGGTCACTTCCAGCAACTGGAAGACGGATGTGCAGACCAAGGTCGCCTACTACGCCAAGGCCAGGATCCCCGTCTACGTCATCGTCGACCGCAAGCACCAGCGCCTCCATGTGCTGACCGAACCGGCGGGTGGCCGTTACGCCACACACGCGATCCACATTCCCGGGGAGCTCGTCACACTCCCCGAGTCTGTGGGTGGCAAGGTCGTGCTCGACGTCGAGCGCATCCTCAAGGCCGGACTGGCCTGAGCTAGTTGATGGCGTCCACCTCCCCTTCTGCCAGCTCAACGTCGCATATCAGCGGCCCGTCCCCGACCTCCACCTGCCGCGCCCGCGACCCGTACGACGAAGCCGTCGCCGCAAGCAGATACGTCCCCGGACCCGGCACCGACACGATGTACGCGCCGTCCGCGAGGGAAACCACCCGGTCCAGCTGACGTCCGCCCGCCGACAGAAGCGTCACCGTCGCCTCCGGGACCGGCTCACCGTCCGCCGTACGGACGAAGCCGTGGACGACCGCGGCGGGGCCCTCAGCGGGAGACGCTTGCGAGGAAGCCTCCTCCTTCGGCTCCACCGCCAGGTGCGGCAGCCGCCTGTCCAGCCAGCTGGGCAGCCACCAGTTGGAGTTCCCGAGCAGGTGCATCGCGGCCGGCACCAGGGCCGTACGCAGGATGAACGCGTCCAGGGCCACGGCGGCCGCGAGGCCCACGCCCGCCATCGCCGCCCCGGAGTCGCCGCTCAGGACGAACGCCAGGAACACGCAGACCATGATCAGGGCCGCGGAGTTGATCACGCGGCTGGTCTCGGACAGGCCGACGCGGACCGCGCGGGCGTTGTCCTTCGTGTGGACCCATTCCTCGTGCATCCGGCTGACCAGGAACACCTGGTAGTCCATCGAGAGGCCGAACAGCAGGGACAGCATGATGACCGGCAGGAAGGCGTTGATCGGGCCCTCCTTGCCGAGGCTCAGCAGGTCGAGTCCCCAGCCCCACTGGAAGATCGCGACGAGGACGCCGAAGGAGGCGGCCGCCGCGATCAGGTTCATCAGCGCGGCCGTCAGCGGCACCACCAGGGAACGGAAGGCGACCAGGAGGAGCAGGAAGCCGAGGCCGATGATGGTCGCGATGAACAGCGGGAGGCGGTCGCCGGTGACCGTCGCGAAGTCCTTGGAGACCGCCGTGACGCCGCCCACGTGGGCCTGCGCCCCGGCCTGCGGGATCACCTCGTCCCGCAGGGTGTCGATGAGCTGGTCGGTCTCCTCGGACTGCGGTGACGTGGTCGGGACGACCTGGATCACCGTCACGCCCGACGCGGGCGGCAGCGCGGCGACCCGGGCGACCCCGTCCGTGCCCTGGATGCCCTTGACCAGGGTGGTGGTGTCGCCCCCGACGGTGACCACCTGGAGCGGACCGTTGAAGCCGGGGCCGAAGCCCTCGGCGAGCAGGTCGTACGCCTTCCTGGTGGTCGTCGTCGTGTCGTCGTTGCCCTGGTCCGTCGCGCCCAGGCGCAGCGACAGCACCGGCAGCGCGAGGACGGCCATGACGGCGAGGGCGAGCACGGCGATCCGGCGCGGGCGCTTCTGCACTCCCGCCGACCAGCGGGCGGCCAGTCCGCTCGTCCGCTCCGGCTCGGGGCCGGTCGCGGCGAGCTTGCGCCGCTGCCGGCGGCTCAGCACCCGCTTGCCCAGGAAGCCGAGGAGCGCCGGAAGCAGGGTGGTGGCGGCGAGGACGCTCAGCACCACGGTCAGCGAGGTGCCGATGACGACACCGTCCAGGAAGCGCAGGTTGGTCACCAGCATCCCGGCGAGGGCGATGCACACCGTGCCACCCGCGAACAGCACGGCGCGGCCGGAGGTGTTGAGGGCGATGACCGCCGACTCCTCCGGGTCCATGCCGCGCAGGATGCCCTTGCGGTGCCGGGTCACGATGAACAGGGCGTAGTCGATGCCGACGCCGAGGCCGATCAGGGTGGCCAGCAGCGGGGCCAGGTCGGGGATGTCGGTGACGTGGCTGAGCAGCTGGGTCGAGAACATGCCCGTGCCGACGCCGAAGATGGCGACGGCGAGCGGCAGCAGCATCGCGAAGAGCGAACCGAAGGCCAGGAACAGGACGACGGCCGCCGCCACGATGCCGACCATCTCGGCGAGGCCGGAGGGCGGCTCCTGCACCCGCTGGATCGCCTGGCCGCCCAAGTCGACCTGCAGTCCGGCGCGTTCGGCGCCCTGCGCGGTGTCGACGACGTCCTGGACCAGTTCCTTGGGCACGGCGTTCGCCTGGTCGGTGAAGGTGATCTGGGCGTAGGCGATCCGCCCGTCGCCGCTGATCTGCGCCGCGCCTCCCGTGTACGGGCTGGTGACGCCGCCGACGCCCTTCATGTCGGCGATCTTGTCGAGTGCGGGCTGGATGCGGGACCGTACGGCCTGGTCCCGGACCGAGCCCTCGTCCACCTTCCACACCACCGTGTCGGTGTCGCCCGCGCTCTGCGGGAAGGCCTTCTCCATCAGGTCGTACGCGCGCTTGGAGTCCGTGTTCGGGAGGGAGAAGACGTTCGCGTAGTCCGTGCCCGCCGTCGAGGCCGAAAAGCCCAGGCCGAACAACGCCCCCACCCACAGCAACAGGACCACCAGCCGGTGCCGGTAACACCACCGTGCCAATGCCGCCACGCTCAACAGCTCCTTAATCGGTCGGTTGGTCCCCCAGGTCCTGCGCAACAGAATCGGCGGCGGCACGCGGGCGTGGGGGCGGTACGCCATGACTCTCAAGGAACTCCAAAGCAGCGAACCCGAGCGGTTGTCAGTGGGCCCGCCGATACTGGGGGCATGACGACGGGTTCAGGAACCGTGCTGGTCGTGGACGACGAGGAGAGCATCGCGGACGTCCTCGCCATCGCGCTGCGCTACCACCGGTTCGAGGTGATGACGGCGGGCACGGTCCGCGAGGCGCTCACGCTCGTCGAGCGCACCCTCCCCCACGCTCGGACAGGCTCGCGCGGGGGGACGGCCCCCATCGACTGCGCGCTGCTCGACGTCATGCTCCCGGACGGAGACGGCCGTGCCCTGGGCCGTCAGTTGCGCGAGCTCCAGCCCGACCTGGCGGTCGTCTTCCTCACCGCGCGCGACTCGCCCGCCGAGATCGTCGGCGCGCTCGGCTTCGGCGACGACTACATCACCAAGCCGTTCAACATCGACGAGGTCATCGCCAGGATCTCGGCGGTGCTGCGCCGGACCCGCCCGGCCGACGTCCTCCCGCAGCGCCCGCCCCTGCGCTACGGCGACCTGGAGCTGGACGAGACGACGTACTCGGTGCACCGCGCGGGCCGCTCGGTGGAACTGACTCCCACCGAGTACGCGCTGCTGCGGTTCCTGGTGCGCAACGGCGGCCGGATCGTGCCCAAGGAGCAACTTCTGCGCCATGTCTGGCAGTACGAGCACACGCCGCCCGAGTCGACCGTCGTCGAGACGTACATCAGCTATCTGCGCCGCAAGCTGGACGCGCTGGGACCGCCGGTGATCACCACCCGGCGGGGCGTGGGATACGGGCTGGCGTGAAGCTCCGGGGAGGGCGGTGGCAGGCGCGCGTGCGGGGCAGGTTGCGCTGCCGACGGGGCATCCACTCGCTGCGCGGCAAGCTCACGCTGGCCAACGTGGCGCTGCTCGCCCTCGGGATCGTCGCGGCGACGGCCGTGAGCCTGATGGGGATGCGGTACTACCTGCTGGACCAGGTCGACACCGAGCTCACCAAGACCCGTGACTCGCTGGGCGGTTCGCAGCTCACCCTGCGGCAGTTCGACTCGCTGAGCGCGCTGAGCTTCGTCCGCGGCCGGCTCGCCCCGAAGAGTTCGGACGAGCAGCCGACACCGGACTCGATCTTCACCGCCCTCGACAGCCGGGGCGAACCCATGGACATCCTCGGTTTCAAGCCGACCGACGCCCAGCGCGACCTCGCGCACGCCGTCCGCGACCCGGGCGGCCTGGTCAAGGACCCCGAGCCGCACGACGTCACCGTGCACGGCTCCCCCTACCGCGTGACCGCGGCCCGGCTCGCCGACGGCACCCGGGTCCTGCTCGCCAGCTCGACCGCCGCCCTGCACCAGGGCGTGGCCAAGGCCCTCAAGTTCGACCTCGCCATCGGCACGCTGCTGCTCGCGCTGCTCGCCGCGCTGACGATGATGAGCGTCAGCCGTCGGATGCGGCCGCTGGAGGACATGGTGGAGACCTCCTCGGCGATCGCCGAGGGGGATCTGACCCGGCGGGTCCCCTCCAGCCGTGAGGCCACGCTTGAGGTCGAACAGCTGCGGCTCGCCCTCAACTCGATGCTCCACCAGGTGGAGTCGGCGTACCGCACCCGCGAACGCAGCGCGGCCCAGTTGCGCCGCTTCGTCGCCGACGCCTCGCACGAGCTGCGCACCCCGCTGGCGGCGATACGCGGCTACCTCCAGTTGTACGACCGCGGGATGCTGTCCGACCCCGAGGAGCGGCAGCGAGCCTGGGGGCGGGTGATGGCGGAGGCGGACCGCATGGGGCGGCTCGTCGACGAGCTGCTCACCCTCGCCCGGCTCGACCAGCAGCCCGAACTCCGCTTCCGGAACGTGGACGTGAGCCGTCTGGTCCGGGACGCGGCCGAGGACCTGCGGGTGCAGCAGCCGGGGCGTCCCGTCACCGTCGACGCCGACGGCGCGCTGCTGATACGCGCCGACGAGTCCGGGCTGAGACAGGTGCTCGGCAACCTGGTGGCCAACGTCCGCACCCACACCCCCGAGGACGTCCCGGTACGGCTCGGCGTGGAGCGCTCCTACGGCGTCGTACGGCTGTGCGTGGCCGACAAGGGGCCGGGGCTGGACCCGGAGGACGCCGCCCGGGTCTTCGACCGCTTCTTCCGCGCGGGCGGCGGCGCGGGCAGCGGGCTCGGCCTGGCGATCGTGCAGGGGGTGGTGCGAGCCCACAAGGGAAAGGTGACGGTACGGACGGCACCGGGCGAGGGGCTGGCGGTGACGGTGACGCTGCCGGCGGGAGGTGAGGGGACGGCGGTGGGG
>NZ_JOEV01000067.1 GCF_000721105.1 Streptomyces cellulosae | reverse complement strand
TTCTACGACCAGCCGCCGCTGTCCGAAGAGCAGAAGGCCGAGGTTGACCGGCGCTTCTCCCAAGGGACCCACCACGCGCCCACCCCCTCGACCCCCGCCCCGTAAACCGTTTTGGCGATCCCTCCCGCCATCCCATATGCTTCACACGTCCCCGACGCGCTGCGAAGCGCCCAGGCGGGCCGATAGCCCTCATCGTCTAGCGGCCTAGGACGCCGCCCTTTCAAGGCGGTAGCACGGGTTCGAATCCCGTTGGGGGCACGCAACACCGTGTGCGACACTGTCGTACACACAGCAAGGTCCTGTGGAGCAGTTTGGAGTGCTCGCCACCCTGTCAAGGTGGAGGCCGCGGGTTCAAATCCCGTCAGGACCGCTGAGGTTT
Source organism: Streptomyces cellulosae (assembly GCF_000721105.1). Classification (GTDB taxonomy): domain Bacteria; phylum Actinomycetota; class Actinomycetes; order Streptomycetales; family Streptomycetaceae; genus Streptomyces; species Streptomyces cellulosae_A. Next base: position 35,635 of record NZ_JOEV01000067.1, on the reverse strand, counting down.
CCTTGTGAGACCTCGTGGCTGGGTAGCTCAGTTGGTACGAGCGATCGCCTGAAAAGCGATAGGTCGCCGGTTCGACCCCGGCCCCAGCCACAACCGCCCTGTCCGGGCAGACACCCCCTCCGGAATCTTCCGGTGGGGGTGTTTTTCGTACGTGGACCGAGGCGCTCGTGCGGACCCGAGGCCCTAGGGTGCTGAAATGCGTGACGACACACCTGACGAAACGCGCCGTGTCCACCTGAGCCGGACCTTCGACGAGGACGCGGAACTGTACGACCGGGCCAGGCCCGGCTATCCGCCCGAGGTGTTCGACGACCTCACCCAGGTGGCCGGCGTCGGCCCCGGCTGCCGTGTGCTTGAGGTGGGAGCGGGCACCGGCAAGGCGACCTTGCCGCTCGCCGAGCTCGGTTGCCGGATCACCGCCGTCGAACTGGGCGCGGGCATGGCCGCCGTCGCCCGGCGCAACCTGGCCGGGTTCGAGGCGGTCGAGATCGTGACGGCGGACTTCGAGACCTGGCCACTGCCTCAGGAGCCGTTCGACGTCGTCCTCGCAGCGTCGGCGTTTCACTGGATCGATCCGGCGGTGCGGATGACGAAAGCCGCTGACGCGCTGCGGCCCGGTGGCGCCCTCGCCGTGGTCGCCACCCAGCATGTCGCGGGCGGCAGCGAAGAGTTCTTCGTCGAGGTCCAGGGCTGCTACGAGCGTTTCGATCCCGCCACCCCGCCGGGGCTGCGGCCTCCCGCCGCAGACGACGTCGACACCTCGGATCACGCGGACGAGGCCGCACGCAGCGGCCGGTTCGACCCCGTCGTCTTCCGGCGTCACGAGTGGAACCTGACGTACACCACGGCGGAGTACCTGGAAGTGCTGCAGACCTACTCCGGCCACCGGGCCCTGCCGTCGGAGGCCAGGGAGGGACTGCTGGAGTGCATCGCCGGGCTGATCGACACGCGGTACGGGGGCCGGATCACCAAGCGGTACCTCACGGAGCTGCGGGTGTCACGAACGGCCCCCGCGCTCCGGTAGGCGCGGCTCCAGCCGGGCCGATGAGTTCCGGCCGGGTCGTGAGTCTCTTCTGGTGAGCGTCGTAGGACGTCGCACGACGCCGCCCGGCACCAGACTCCCCGGAGGACACCATGACGACCACGCCCGGCAACGCGAGCAGCGGCCTCCCCGGCAAGCCGCCGGTCGTCGACCTGGCCACCTGGCAGGCCGCCCGTGACGAGCTGCTGGTCCGCGAGAAGGCGCACACCCGGGAGGGCGACGCGATCGCCGCGTCCCGGCGGCGGCTGCCGATGGTGGAGCTCGACGGGACCGTCGAGGTCGTCGGACCCGACGGCCCGGTCCCGTTCCTGGACCTGTTCCAGGGGCGCGACGAACTCGTGGTCTACCAGCACATGTGGTACGACGGCGCGCCGCACCAGGGGCAGTGCGAGGGCTGCACCACCACCGCCTGGCACCTGAAGGACGCCGTCTACCTCAACGCCCGCGGCGTCTCGTTCGCCATCCTGACCACGGGTCCGTGGGACGAGGTGGCCGCCTACGTCGAGTTCATGGGGTACACCCAGCCCTGGTACTCGGTGCGCGGCGTGGAGGCGCCGGTCGGCGGGGAAATGGGGTACATCGCCTGTTTCCTGCGCGAGGGCGACCGCGTGTTCCTCACCTACCGCACGACGGGCCGGGGCAACGAGCCGGTCAACGGGTCCCTCAGCCTGCTCGACATGACGCCCTACGGCCGCGGTGAGGCGTGGGAGGACAACCCCGAGGGCCGGCCCGAGGGACACAGCCCGTGCTGGTACTGGCGCTCGGACGCGGACGGGAACGCCGCCTGGGGCCCGACCAGCCGGCCCGTGCCGCAGTGGACCCGCCCCGGCGCCACCCCCGTGGAGACCCTCGGCCGGCACGGCCACCACCACTGACGCGCCTTGGTCCGGTGTGGGTCCGGTGTGTGGGGTAAATCCATTGGTCACTCGTTTCCGTGAGGTGAGATCCTGGACCGCGTATGTCTACGCACCCCGCCCCCGGCGCCCCGGCTCCGGGCACCCCCGCCCTTGGTGATCTCGCCCCCCGCCTGGCCCAGCTGTCGCTGCGTGATGCGCATCGGCTCGGGCGCAGGCTCGAAGGCGCGCGCAGGATTCGTAAGCCGGAGGCCCGGGCCGCCGTTCTCGGTGAGATCGAGGCGGAGGTGGCGAAGGCCGAGGATCGGATGCGTGCGCGCCGCGGTCGGGTGCCTGCCGTCAGCTATCCGGAGCAGCTGCCCGTCAGCCAGAAGAAGGACGACATCGCGGCCGCCATCCGTGATCACCAGGTGGTGATCGTCGCGGGTGAGACCGGGTCCGGCAAGACGACGCAGATCCCGAAGATCTGTCTTGAGCTGGGGCGCGGGGTCCGCGGGATGATCGGGCACACGCAGCCCCGTCGTATCGCCGCCCGCACGGTCGCCGAGCGGGTCGCGGAGGAGCTGGACACGCCGCTCGGTGAGGCCGTCGGCTGGAAGGTGCGGTTCACCGACCAGGTGAATCCCGAAGGCACCTTCGTCAAGCTGATGACGGACGGCATCCTGCTCGCCGAGATCCAGACCGACCGCGAGCTGCGCGCCTACGACACGATCATCATCGACGAGGCCCACGAGCGGTCCCTCAACATCGACTTCCTGCTCGGTTATCTCGCGCAGTTGCTGCCGAAGCGACCCGATCTGAAGGTCGTCATCACCTCGGCGACCATCGACCCGGAGCGCTTCTCCCGGCACTTCGGGGACGCGCCCATCGTGGAGGTCAGTGGGCGGACGTATCCCGTCGAGGTGCGGTACCGGCCGCTTCTGGAGGAGGACGCCGAGGACTCCGACCGGGATCAGATCACCGCGATCACCGATGCCGTCGAGGAGCTGATGGGCGAGGGGAAGGGGGACATCCTCGTCTTCCTCTCCGGGGAGCGGGAGATCCGGGACACGGCGGACGCACTGGAGAAGAAGAAGTACAGGTTCACAGAGGTGCTGCCGCTGTACGCCCGGCTGTCGCACGCCGAGCAGCACCGCGTCTTCCAGCAGCACACCGGGCGCAGGATCGTTCTGGCGACCAACGTCGCCGAGACCTCGCTGACCGTCCCGGGCATCAAGTACGTCATCGACCCCGGCTTCGCCCGTATCTCCCGCTACAGCCACCGCACCAAGGTCCAGCGGCTGCCCATCGAGGCGGTCTCGCAGGCCAGCGCCAACCAGCGCAAGGGCCGCTGCGGCCGCACCAGCGACGGCATCTGCATCCGGCTGTACAGCGAGGAGGACTTCGACGCCCGGCCGGAGTTCACGGACGCGGAGATCCTGCGGACCAACCTCGCCTCCGTCATCCTGCAGATGACCGCGGCCGGCCTCGGGGACATCGAGAAGTTCCCGTTCATCGATCCGCCGGACCACCGCAACATCCGCGACGGCGTCCAGCTGCTCCAGGAGCTGGGTGCGCTGGACCCGTCGGAGAAGGACGTACGCAAGCGCCTCACGCAGACCGGCCGCAAGCTCGCGCAGCTGCCCGTGGACCCGCGGCTGGCCCGCATGGTCCTGGAGGCCGACAAGAACGGCTGCGTGCGGGAGGTCATGGTCATCGCGGCCGCGCTGTCCATCCAGGACCCGCGCGAGCGCCCGGCGGACAAGCAGGCCCAGGCCGACCAGCAGCACGCCCGGTTCAAGGACGAGACGAGCGACTTCCTCGCCTATCTCAACCTGTGGCGTTACCTCCGCGAGCAGCAGAAGGAGCGGGGCTCCTCGTCCTTCCGGCGCATGTGCAAGCAGGAGTACCTGAATTTCCTGCGCATCCGCGAATGGCAGGACATCTACCTCCAGTTGCGCACGGTCGCCAAGCAGATGGGCATCCACCTCAACGAGGACGACGCCCCCGCCGACCGCGTCCATGTCTCCCTTCTCGCCGGTCTGCTCTCGCACATCGGCATGAAGGACGTGAAGGACGGCAACAAGAACGAGTACCTGGGGGCGCGGGGCGCCAAGTTCGCGATCTTCCCGGGCTCCGCCCTGTTCAAGAAGACGCCGCGGTTCGTGATGTCGGCGGAACTGGTGGAGACGAGTCGCCTCTGGGCCCGCGTCAACGCCAGGATCGAGCCGGAGTGGGTCGAGCCGCTCGCCGAGCACCTGCTGAAGCGGACGTACAGCGAACCGCACTGGGAGAAGGACCAGGCGGCGGTGATGGCGTACGAGAAGGTGACGCTGTACGGCGTCCCGATCATCGCCCAGCGCAAGGTCAACTACGGCCGGATCGACCCGGAGACCTCCCGCGAGCTCTTCATCCGCAACGCCCTGGTCGAGGGTGACTGGCGCACGCACCACAAGTTCTTCGCCGACAACCGCAGACTCCTCAGCGAGGTCGAGGAGTTGGAGCACCGGGCGCGGCGCCGGGACATCGTGGTGGACGACGACACGCTGTTCGACTTCTACGACCAGCGGGTGCCCGAACACGTCGTGTCGGGCGCGCACTTCGACTCCTGGTGGAAGCACAAACGGCATGAGCAGCCGGATTTCCTGGACTTCGAGCGGGAGATGCTCATCCGGGAGTCGGCGGAGGCGGTCACCAAGGACGACTACCCGGACTCGTGGCGGCAGGGGCCGCTGAAATTCCGGGTCACCTACCAGTTCGAGCCCGGTGCGGACGCGGACGGTGTGACCGTCCACATCCCGCTCCAGGTGCTGAACCAGGTCACGGACGAGGGCTTCGACTGGCAGATCCCGGGCCTGCGGGAAGAGCTCGTGACGGAGCTGATCCGGTCCCTCCCGAAGCCGATCCGCCGCAACTACGTACCGGCGCCGAACTTCGCGAGGCGCTTCCTGGACGCGTCGGTCCCGCTGCAGGAGCCACTCACCACGACGATGGCGCGTGAGCTCAAACGCATGGTCGGCGTGCCGTTCGAGGCGGACGACTTCGACTGGTCGAAGGTCCCGGACCATCTGCGCATCACCTTCCGGATCGTCGACGAGCGGCGCCGGAAGCTGGCGGAGGACAAGGACCTGGAGGTGCTGAAGCTCCGCCTGAAGCCGAAGGCGCGTCAGGCCCTGTCCCAGGCGGCGGCCGCCACCGCCGAACGCCAGGGCGGCGAATCCCTCGAACGCAAGGGCCTCACCGACTGGACGATCGGTTCGCTCACCCGGGTCTTCGAGACACGGCGGGCGGGGCAGCCGGTGAAGGCGTACCCGGCGCTGGTCGACGACGGGGACACGGTGTCCGTACGGCTCTTCGACACCGAGGCCGAGCAGGCCGAGGCGATGTGGAAGGGCACGCGGCGGCTGATCCTGCGCAACATCCCGGTCAACCCCGCGAAGTTCGCATCCGAGAAGCTGACCAACCCGCAGAAGCTCGCGCTGTCGGCGAATCCGCACGGGTCGATCCAGGACCTGTTCGCCGACTGCGCGATGGCGGCGGCGGACAAGCTGATCGGTGACTTCGGGGGGCCGGCGTGGGACGAGGAGTCGTACCGGAAGCTGTACGACAAGGTGCGCGCGGAGATCGTCGACACGACGGTCCGTACGGTGGGCCAGGTGCAGCAGGTGCTGGCCGCGTGGCAGGCCTGTGAGCGCCGTCTGAAGGCCGTACGGAGTCCGGTGCTGCTGGCGAACCTGACCGACGTGCGCAAGCAGTTGGACGCCCTCGTGAAGCCGGGCTTCGTGACGGAGGCGGGGATACGGCGGATGCCGGACCTGATGCGTTATCTGGTCGCCGCGGACCGCCGGCTGCAGCAGATGCCGACGAACGTCCAGCGGGACACGACCCGGATGGCGAAGGTCCACGAGATGCAGGACGAGTACGCGTGGCTGCTGGAGCAGATGCCGCAGGGACGCCCGGTGCCGTCCTCGGTCCTGGACATCCGCTGGATGATCGAGGAGCTCCGGGTCAGCTATTTCGCCCACGCGCTGGGCACGGCGTACCCGGTCTCCGACAAGCGGATCGTGAAGGCCATCGACGCCGCTGTGCCGTAACGACGTGCGCACTCGGGGTGAGTTCGCGCAGGAGGCGCACCCTCCTGTACAGTCTCTTCTCGCAGCGCAACGCACAAATAGCGCCGCGAAACCTGGTCCTGTGGAGCAGTTTGGAGTGCTCGCCACCCTGTCAAGGTGGAGGCCGCGGGTTCAAATCCCGTCAGGACCGCAGTAAGCAGTGAACGCAGAGGCCCGCACCCGCAAGGGACGCGGGCCTTCTTCGTGTCCATACCCACCGGCCCGTTCCCCGTGAGGGACGCGGGCCCTCTCCGTGTCCCGGCCCACCGGCCCCGTTCCCCGTGAGGGACGCGGGCCTTCTTCGTGTCCGACCCACCGGCCCCGTTCCCTGCGAGGGACGCGGGCCTTCTCCGTGTCCGGTCCCGGTGAGCCCGGGTCTTCGGACCCGGGCTCGTGTGTGGTCCGGACCTGGCTGAAGCCGTGTGAGAAGCCTCCGTGAGAGCTTCACGCCGTCTTGACGGCGTCCCCTTCCCCCGGTACCCAGAAGGCAGGGACCGCCTTCCGTGCGGCCTCCGGAGGTGTCGTATGGCGGGATCGGTCAGGCACGAGACGCGGGCGTTGCTCCGTGCGCACCTGGCGGCCGCATCCTCGTACCGCCACCTGACGCGACACTGCCCGATATGCCACCACCTGCTGCGGCTGGCGATGGACGGCGCCCCACAGGCCGCCCTGGCCGACCGGGCGGCGCTCGACAGGGACGCCGGCGTCGAGGACGAGAGCCCCGCCCCCGCATGACCGCCGACGCGTCCCGAGCCGCCAACTCGTGACTCCTCTAGTGCACATCAATCGGGGGCGACAAGGAGTCCGGCGTGTGACGGGTGTCACCGCATGAGTTTCCGAAAGTGCGGTACTTACGGCTCACCTACAACTGGTCAATTTTATATGTGCAATTGCACCAGCTGTCCGGGGGCGCCCACAGCAGAACCGACAGGCCTCCCCAGACTCCGACAAGGCCACTCACAGACCCGCCCCACCGGTCACGTTCCGCGCACAAAAAAGATCGCGCTGGACCCGGCGGAGTCCAGCGCGATCTACGACGCACCCTGTGTTGTGCTCGAAAAGCCGGAGGGGCTTGGGCGTGGGGCCTGTTGGGGCAGGACCCGCGTCGCTTGGAGCTGTGGTTCCGGGCACATCGACAAGTGGGGGACCTGCCGGTTTTGCCCGGGTTATTCAGTTGTTCAGGCCTCGCTGCGCTGCTGCGGGATGCCCGCGAGCAGAGCGCGGACCTCAGCCTCGCGGTAACGGCGGTGTCCGCCGAGCGTACGGATGGACGTGAGCTTGCCGGCCTTCGCCCACCGCGTGACCGTCTTCGGGTCGACGCGGAACATCGTGGCGACCTCAGCCGGGGTCAGCAGCGGCTCGGCATCAGGGGTGCGAGCGGTCATGAGCGGCCTCCTCGGGAGAACCGAACCTTCTCGGTTCTTTCCTCTAAATTCTGCACCTTGACCCGCGTTGCCCGAAATGGCGGACGCGAGTCGAGTCGGTTATAGGACGAACGGCTTGTCCTCGGCACTACAACTACACCATCCGTCCAGCCGCGTCGGCCAAACCGATGGAATTGCCCCTCCAGGTGTTCATCAGCGACGGAAGCCGATGGACCATGCCATAGCGGACAGTCACGCCACTGTGACGATCAGTCACAGGACGATCAGGAGTCACGAGACCCCCCAAAGCACGCAATGCTGAGAATCCGCCCACATCGCGACGCAACGGGACGGAGGGAGTCCTCCCCGGACTCCTTGTCCTATTTTGGCATGAGGAGGGGCAAGGGGCGCAAGGGCCCCGTACGTGCGGTCCGTCACGCTTGACACACTTGGCGCGAACGCCCGGATCGGAACCTACGTCCCTTGCTGACGAATCCTCAGGACACAGAGCGGTTCGAGGACGAAACCCCAAAAACGGCGTCAGGTCAAACATCCGTTCGTGACCTAAGGCACTTTCAGTTCGCCGAGCGCCGGTCCCGCACCGACCGCCAGCGCTCCACGAGCCGCGCGTACGCCTCGCCGGCGGCGACCCCGTCGCCGTGCCGCAGCGCCTCGATCCCGTCGGCCACGTCGGCCGCCGAGTGATCGTTCTCCAGCTCACCGGCCGGCAGCACGTGCACCAGGCCGCCGTAGTCCAGCTCCACCAGGGAACGCGGGTGGAACTCCTCCAGCCAGCGCCCCACGTCGATCAGGCCGTCGATCAGCGGCCCCTCGTCGATGGCGTCCTTGAGCGCCCGCAGGGCCCGCGCCACCCGCCGCCGGGCCTGCACCATGGGCGTGCGGTAGCGCAGCATCGGCGGGATGTCGCCGGAGGCCTTGTCGAACCGCCGCTCCGCGTCGGAGACCAGCACGAACCAGTTGATCGGCACCTGCCAGGTCGCCGTACGGATCCAGGGCCGCGCGTCCGGGTTGCGGGCCAGCCAGCGCTCGTAGTCCTGGGCCGCCTGACGCCGTACGACGGGGGGCAGCACCGCGTCCAGGACGGACGGCGGGAGTTCCTCGGTGAGGTCCTCCAGGGCCTGCCAGCCGCGCAGCCGGGTGCGCCACGGGCAGACGCACACCACGCCGTCCACCTCGAGCACGAAGGCGTCGCCGCTCTCGTGCACCGGCACGGGGATCGGCGGGATGGGCAGCAGGTCGGCCAGCGAACCGCGCAGTTCGTCCTGGTACGAGGGGCGGTCGGGGCGGCGGGCGTAGCGCGCCCAGTGGTCGCGCTCCGGCTCGGGGAAGGCGGCCAGCGGTTCGTACACGCGCAGATAGGTCGCGTAGGGGACGATCACGGAGGACACCTTGGGCACGCCTGCTCCCTCCCCCGCCCTCTGCCGGGAAAACCTGCGAAACCCGCACCCGAACGGACGGGAAAACCATGCAAATCGTCGCACGGGTGTACTCCGCGAGGGGGTGATCCTGAGCACTGCGCGGATCGCGGAGCTCCCAGGCTCTAATCTCGTGCTCACAGCCCCCGCCATCCTCACGGGAGAAGGTCTCCACCCCGCCGCACCTACTCAGGAGTCACCACCGTGACCGACGTAACCGGCGCACCTGCTGATGTACTGCAGACACTGTTCCACTCGGAGCAGGGCGGTCATGAGCAAGTCGTGCTCTGCCAGGACCGGGCCAGCGGTCTCAAGGCCGTCATCGCCCTCCACAGCACCGCCCTGGGCCCCGCGCTCGGCGGTACGCGCTTCTACCCGTACGCCAGTGAGGCGGAGGCCGTCGCCGACGCGCTGAACCTCGCGCGCGGGATGTCGTACAAGAACGCCATGGCCGGTCTGGACCACGGCGGCGGCAAGGCCGTGATCATCGGGGACCCGGAACGGGACAAGACCGAGGAGCTGCTGCTCGCCTACGGCCGGTTCGTGGCCTCGCTCGGCGGGCGGTACGTCACCGCCTGCGACGTCGGCACATACGTCGCCGACATGGACGTCGTGGCGCGCGAGTGCCGCTGGACGACGGGCCGGTCGCCGGAGAACGGCGGCGCGGGCGACTCCTCGGTCCTGACCGCGTTCGGCGTCTACCAGGGCATGCGGGCCTGCGCGCAGCACCTGTGGGGCGACCCGTCACTGCGCGGCCGCACGGTCGGCGTCGCGGGCGTCGGCAAGGTCGGCCGCCACCTGGTGGAGCACCTGCTGGCGGAGGGCGCTCAGATCGTGATCACGGACGTACGGCCGGAAGCCGTGGAGCGGATCGTCGACGAGCACCCCTCCGTGGGCGTGGTCGCCGACACCCAGCGCCTGATCCAGGTCGAGGGTCTCGACATCTACGCCCCGTGCGCGCTCGGCGGCGCCCTCGACGACGTCACCGTGCCCGCGCTGACCGCGCGGATCGTCTGCGGCGCCGCCAACAACCAGCTCGCCCACCCGGGCGTCGAGAAGGACATCGCCGACCGCGGGATCCTCTACGCGCCGGACTACGTGGTGAACGCCGGCGGTGTCATCCAGGTCGCCGACGAGCTGCACGGGTTCGACTTCGACCGGTGCCGGGCGAAGGCGGCGAAGATCTACGACACCACGCTCGCCATATTCGCACGTGCGAAGACGGACGGGATTCCGCCGGCCGCGGCGGCCGACCGGATCGCCGAGCAGCGGATGGCGGAGGGGCGAGGGGCGCGCTGAGGGGCGTCTTTTGGGTGTGACCGGTACCCGTCGGCGCACACTTAGAGAGAACTCTCACGTTCGTCGGCGGGTCGCCTGCCGAGAAGTGGTTAAAATCGCGGTTGACCAGCGGGGACAGGGCGCCCCGAGGGTCCTGGGTCCGGGCACGTCCGGTGGGCGACGTACCGTATGGGCGTGGGCTCAGGTACCGTGGATGCCCTACGGACCGGTCTCTCCGCGGAGAGTCCGTTCCAGATCATGAACGCGTGTCAAGACTCTGGGGCCGTCGAGCCCCGTCACCGAGGGGGTCGAGCCATGGGGCGCGGCCGGGCCAAGGCCAAGCAGACGAAGGTCGCCCGCCAGCTGAAGTACAACAGCGGCGGGACAGACCTGTCGCGTCTGGCCAGTGAGCTGGGCGCTTCGACTTCGAGTCAGCCGCCGAATGGCGAGCCGTTCGAGGACGATGATGACGACGACGACCCGTACGCCCAGTACGCGGATCTGTACAACGACGACGATGAGGACGAGGACGACGAGTCCGGTCCCGCGTCGCAACGCCGCGGGGCTTGACGATCTAGCTGCGCTCGACCCGGTCCGGGTGGGTCACACCTCCCGGACCGGGTTTTGCGCTGCCTTCGTCGCTCTTCACGGCAGGGATCAGACGGCGTAGTCGCCGACCAGTTCCGCGCCGGTCGTGTGGTCGCCGCGGTCTGTGATCTCCCCGGCGACCCAGGCGTCGACCCCACGGTCGGCCAGGGTGGCCAGGGCGACGTCCGTCGACTCCGCCGGGACGATCGCGATCATGCCCACGCCCATGTTCAGGGTCTTCTCCAGCTCCAGGCGTTCGACCCGGCCCGTCCTGCCGACGAGATCGAAGACGGGGGCCGGGGTCCAGGTGGAGCGGTCGACGATCGCGTGCAGTGTGTCGGGGATCACCCGGGCCAGGTTGGCGGCGAGTCCGCCGCCCGTGACGTGGCTGAAGGCGTGCACGTCGGTGGTGCGGGTGAGGGCCAGGCAGTCCAGCGAGTAGATCTTGGTGGGCTCCAGGAGCTCCTCGCCCAGCGTGCGGCCGAACTCCTCGATCCGCGCGTCCAGGGACAGACCGGCCTCGTTCAGCAGGACGTGGCGGACGAGCGAGTACCCGTTCGAGTGAAGACCGGAGGCCGCCAGGGCGATAACCGCGTCACCCGTACGAATGCGATCCGGGCCGAGGAGGCGGTCGGCCTCCACCACGCCCGTACCGGCGCCGGCGACGTCGAAGTCGTCCGGGCCGAGCAGACCGGGGTGCTCGGCCGTCTCGCCGCCGACCAGAGCGCAGCCGGCCAGGACGCAGCCCTCGGCGATGCCCTTGACGATGGCGGCGACCCGCTCGGGGTGGACCTTGCCGACACAGATGTAGTCGGTCATGAACAACGGCTCGGCCCCGCACACCACGATGTCGTCCATGACCATCGCGACCAGGTCGTGGCCGATCGTGTCGTAGACGCCGAGCCGGCGCGCGATGTCGACCTTGGTGCCGACGCCGTCGGTGGCGGAGGCGAGCAGGGGGCGCTCGTAGTTCTTGAGGGCGGAGGCGTCGAAGAGGCCGGCGAAACCGCCGAGGCCGCCGAGGACCTCGGGGCGCTGCGTCTTCTTCACCCACTCCTTCATCAGCTCGACGGCGCGGTCGCCCGCTTCGATGTCGACACCTGCTGTTTTGTAAGACGCCGCTGCGTCGCTGGCACCAGTTGTCTCAGACATGACTAATGAGAACCTTCGTGTCGTACGGCAGGTGGAACGGGCCGATTACGGACGGCGGATCGCGTCGGCCGCGGCCGTGGCTGCCGGACCGGCGGCCAGCTCGGTCTCCAGGAGCTGCTTGCCGAGCAGCTCGGGGTCCGGGAGGTCCATCGGGTACTCACCGTCGAAGCAGGCGCGGCAGAGGTTCGGCTTGGCGATGGTGGTCGCCTCGATCATGCCGTCTATGGAGATGTACGCCAGCGAGTCGGCGCCGAGCGAGGTGCCGATCTCGTCGATGGTCATGCCGTTGGCGATGAGCTCGGCGCGGGTGGCGAAATCTATGCCGAAGAAGCAGGGCCACTTCACGGGCGGGGAGGAGATCCGGATGTGGACCTCGGCGGCGCCCGCCTCGCGGAGCATCCGGACCAGGGCGCGCTGGGTGTTGCCGCGCACGATCGAGTCGTCGACGACGACCAGGCGCTTGCCCTTGATGACTTCCTTCAGCGGGTTCAGCTTCAGCCGGATACCGAGCTGGCGGATCGTCTGGGAGGGCTGGATGAACGTACGTCCGACGTACGCGTTCTTCACCAGGCCGGCGCCGAACGGGATGCCGGAGGCCTCCGCGTAGCCGATGGCGGCCGGGGTGCCCGACTCCGGCGTCGCTATGACCAGGTCGGCCTCGGCCGGGGCTTCCTTGGCGAGCTTGCGGCCCATCTCCACACGGGAGAGGTACACGTTCCGGCCGGCGATGTCGGTGTCCGGGCGGGCGAGGTAGACGTACTCGAAGACACAGCCCTTGGGCTTCGCTTCCGCGAATCGGGAGCTGCGCAGACCGTTCTCGTCGATGGCGACGAACTCGCCCGGCTCGATCTCGCGGACGTAGGCCGCGCCGCAGATGTCGAGGGCGGCGGACTCGGAGGCGACGACCCAGCCGCGCTCCAGGCGCCCGAGGACCAGCGGGCGGATGCCCTGCGGGTCACGGGCGGCGTAAAGGGTGTGCTCGTTCATGAAGACGAGCGAGAAGGCGCCCTGGACCTGGGGGAGGACCACGGGAGCGGCCTCCTCGATGGTCAGCGGCTTGCCGTCCGCGTCGACCTGGGCCGCGAGGAGCGCGGTGAGCAGGTCGGTGTCGTTGGTGGCCGCGACGCGGGTCGAGCGGCCGTTGGTGTCCTTGGGCAGGTCGGCGACCATCTCGGCGAGCTGCGCCGTGTTGACCAGGTTGCCGTTGTGGCCGAGCGCGATGGAGCCGTGCGCGGTGGCACGGAACGTCGGCTGGGCGTTCTCCCACACGGAGGCGCCGGTGGTCGAGTAGCGGGCGTGACCGACCGCGATATGACCCTGGAGCGAACCGAGCGAGGCCTCGTCGAAGACCTGGGAAACGAGACCCATGTCCTTGAAGACGAGGATCTGGGAGCCGTTGCTGACCGCGATTCCCGCGGATTCCTGGCCTCGATGCTGGAGGGCGTAGAGCCCGAAGTAAGTGAGCTTGGCGACCTCTTCGCCCGGAGCCCAGACACCGAAGACGCCGCAAGCGTCCTGGGGGCCTTTCTCACCGGGGAGCAGATCATGACTGAGTCGACCGTCACCACGTGGCACGTATCCGAGTGTAGGCGAGATCGCGCACTGGTCCGAATTGGGGATACGCGACGCCCATGGATCACTCGGCGGCGACGGCTCGCAGGGTGTTTCCGTTTTCGCTGGTCAGGGCCAGAGTATTGGCGTCGATCCGGTAGCTGAGGGTCTTGCCGAACAGGCTCAGCAGGGCCCTTTCGGTGTCCATGAGTGAGGCGTCGCACATCATTCGAGTGGTGGACGGGGCGCCCAGAGTGATATGTCCGTCGCGGACGGTGGCCTTGGCGTTGACGTGGTTGCAGCCGAGCCTGCCGCCGGCCTTGCCGGTCTTCTCGTCGAACGTGAGGTGGGTGTCCCGCCCGGCCCGGTGCGTTTTCCCGTCCGCGGTGACGCTGTCGATCTTCCAGCGGACGCCGGTGACAGGTCGCTCGGCGCCGACCGAGTCGCTGCCGGCCGGTGCGTCGTCGGCCTTCTCGTTGCCGCAGGCCACCGCGAGCGGGATGAGGGCCACGGCGGCCGTGGTGACCAGGGGCGTGATCAGTCGCTGCTTCTGCCTGTACATGCCGATTCGACGGGACATGCGGGGGGATCGGTTCCACCCGGGCACGGGTTCAGCCCAGCAACGGCAGCAGCCCGCCGAGATCGGCCCGCTCCCCGCTCGCGCTGACCTTCGCCTCCTCGACCGCGTCCTGCCAGCTCACCCGCCCGGTCGCGAGCCGGATCCAGGTCAGTGGGTCGGTCTCGACCACGTTGGGCGGGGTGCCACGGGTGTGCCGGGGCCCTTCGACGCACTGCACCACGGCGTACGGCGGGATCCGCACCTCGGTGGAGCCGCCGGGCGCCTTCACGGCGAGCGCGTCGGCGAGCAGGCGGGTGGCCGCGGCGAGGGCCTGACGGTCGTACGGGATGTCGAGGGCGGGGACGGCGGCGTTCAGGTCGTCGGAGTGGACGACGAGTTCGACGGTACGGGTGACCAGGTAGTCGTCGAGGGTCATGGCTCCGGTGCGGGCGGCGAGCAGGCGGGTGCCGGGGGCGGAGGCGAGGCGCTCGGTGAGGCGTTCCTCGGTACGGGCGAACAGGGCGTCCAGGTCGGGGTGGGCCCCGGCGAGGTCCCGGGTGCCGTCGGCGATGTCGCCGGCCCGGGCCGCGGTGGCGAACGGCCAGTCCAGGAGGGTGAGCTCGGGACGCGGGGGCTCGTCGCGGTCGATATTGCGGCTGACGGTCTCCACGGCCATGGTCACGTGCGCCGCCAGGTCCCGCACGGTCCAGCCGGGGAGCCGGGTGGGGAGGGCGAGCTGCTCGGGGGCGAGGGTGCGGACGGCGTCCCGGACGTTCCCGAACTGGGTGAGGATCGCGGTGCGGATCCTGCCGGGGTCATAGGTGCGCGCGCGCTTCTTGGCCGGGGGCATGGGGAGCAGCCTAGGCCGACTGAGGGGTGCCGCTGCCAGTCGCACCGCTCCCCGGTGGGCGGTCGGACCGCACCGTATCGGGACCGTACCGCAGTCGTACGACGGCGGCCAGGAGGTACGGCTACCCCCGCGGCCGCTCAGGCCACGCTTACGCCAGCAGCGCCGGGATCGTCTCCTCGTGGGCCTTGCGCAGCTCCTCCAGGGACAGTTCGAACTCGCCCTGGAGCTCGATCGTGTCGCCGTCGACGACGCCGATGCGGGTGACGGGCAGCCCTCGCGCCCCGCACATGTCGTTGAAGCGGAGCTCCTCCGAACGCGGGACGGCGACGACCGCGCGGCCCGCCGACTCCGAGAAGAGGAGGGTGAAGGCGTCCAGACCGTCCGGGACGATCAGGCGCGCGCCCTTGCCGCCGAGCAGCGCCGACTCGACGACCGCCTGGATCAGGCCGCCGTCGGACAGGTCGTGCGCGGAGTCGATCATGCCGTCGCGGGAGGCGGAGATCAGGATCTCGGCGAGCAGGCGCTCGCGCTCCAGGTCGACCTTCGGGGGCAGACCGCCGAGGTGGTCGTGGATCACCTGGGACCAGGCCGAGCCACCGAACTCCTCACGGGTGTCGCCGAGGAGGTAGAGCAGCTGGCCCTCCTCCTGGAAGGCGACCGGCGTGCGGCGGGCGACGTCGTCGATGACGCCGAGGACCGCGACGACCGGGGTGGGGTGGATGGCCGCCTCGCCCGTCTGGTTGTAGAGCGAGACGTTGCCGCCGGTCACCGGGGTGCCCAGCTGCTGGCAGGCGTCGGCGAGACCGCGGATGGCCTCCGCGAACTGCCACATCACGGCGGGGTCCTCGGGCGAGCCGAAGTTCAGGCAGTCGGAGACGGCGAGCGGCTTGGCGCCGGTGGTGGCGACGTTGCGGTACGCCTCGGAGAGCGCCAGCTGGGCGCCGTGGTACGGGTCGAGCTTCGCGTACCGGCCGTTGCCGTCCGTCGCGATGGCGACGCCGAGACCCGTCTCCTCGTCGATGCGGATCATGCCCGAGTCCTCGGGCTGCGCCAGCACCGTGTTGCCCTGCACGAAGTGGTCGTACTGCGAGGTGATCCACTTCTTGGAGGCCTGGTTGGGGGACGACACCAGCCTGAGGACCTGCTGCTTCAGCTCGTCCGACGTCGTCGGCCGGGGCAGCCGGCCCGCGTCGTCCGCCTGGAGCTCGTCCTGCCAGGACGGGCGGGCGTAGGGGCGCTCGTAGACCGGGCCGTCGTGGGCGACCGTGCGCGGGTCGACGTCGACGATCTTGCCGCCGTGCCAGTAGATCTCCAGCCGGTCGCCGTCGGTGACCTCACCGATGACGGTGGCGATGACGTCCCACTTGTCGCAGATCTCCAGGAACCGGTCGACCTTCGCCGGCTCGACGACCGCGCACATGCGTTCCTGCGACTCGCTCATGAGGATCTCCTCGGGCGAGAGCGTGGAGTCGCGCAGCGGTACGTCGTCCAGCGTCACGCGCATGCCGCCGGAGCCGTTCGACGCCAGCTCGGACGTGGCGCAGGACAGGCCCGCCGCGCCCAGGTCCTGGATGCCGACGACCAGCTTCTCCTTGAACGCCTCCAGGGTGCACTCGATGAGGAGCTTCTCCTGGAAGGGGTCGCCGACCTGCACGGCCGGACGCTTCGACGGCTTGGCGTCGTCGAAGGTCTCCGAGGCCAGGATCGACGCGCCGCCGATGCCGTCGCCGCCGGTGCGGGCCCCGTACAGGATGACCTTGTTGCCCGCGCCGGACGCCTTGGCGAGGTGGATGTCCTCGTGCCGCATGACGCCGATCGCACCGGCGTTGACCAGCGGGTTGCCCTGGTAGCAGGCGTCGAATACGACCTCGCCGCCGATGTTCGGCAGGCCGAGGCAGTTGCCGTAGCCGCCGATGCCGGCGACGACGCCCGGCAGGACGCGCTTGGTGTCGGGGTGGTCCGCCGCACCGAAACGGAGGGGGTCCACGACGGCGACCGGGCGGGCACCCATCGCGATGATGTCGCGGACGATGCCGCCGACACCCGTGGCCGCGCCCTGGTAGGGCTCGACGTAGGAGGGGTGGTTGTGCGACTCGACCTTGAAGGTGACCGCGTACCCCTGGCCGACGTCCACGACGCCCGCGTTCTCGCCGATGCCGACGAGCAGGGCGTCGGACTGCGGGGCCTTCTCGCCGAACTGGCGCAGGTGCACCTTGGAGGACTTGTAGCTGCAGTGCTCGGACCACATGACCGAGTACATGGCGAGCTCGGCACCGGTGGGCCGGCGGCCGAGGATCTCCACGACCCGCTCGTACTCGTCCTTCTTCAGGCCGAGTTCGGCCCAGGGCAGCTCGACGTCGGGGGTCGCGGCCGCGTGCTCGACCGTGTCCAGAGGCGTCCGGCTCATACGTTGACCAGCTTCTTGAGGATCGAGGTGAAGAAGGGGAGGCCGTCGGTGCGGCCGGTGCCGATGAGCGGCTCCACGGCGTGCTCCGGGTGCGGCATCAGACCCACGACGTTGCCCGCCTCGTTGGTGATGCCGGCGATGTCCCGCAGCGAACCGTTCGGGTTGAAGTCGAGGTACCGGAAGGCGACCCGGCCCTCGGCCTCCAGCTTGTCGAGGGTGTACTCGTCGGCGACGTACCGGCCGTCCATGTTCTTCAGCGGGATGTTGATCTCCTGGCCGGCCGAGTAGTCGGTCGTCCAGGCGGTGTCCGCGTTCTCCACCCGCAGCTTCTGGTCGCGGCAGATGAAGTGGAGGTGGTCGTTGCCGAGCATCCCGCCCGGGAGCAGGTGGGCCTCGGTGAGGATCTGGAAGCCGTTGCAGATGCCGAGGACCGGGAGGCCGGCCTTCGCCTGCTCGATGAGGGGCTCCATCACCGGCGAGAAGCGCGCGATGGCACCGGCGCGCAGATAGTCGCCGTAGGAGAAACCGCCGCACAGCACCACGGCGTCGACCTGATGGAGGTCCTTGTCCTTGTGCCACAGCGCGACCGGTTCGGCGCCCGCGAGGCGGATCGCGCGCTGGGTGTCCCGGTCGTCGAGGCTGCCCGGGAAAGTGACGACGCCAATACGAGCGGTCACTTCGCGGCCTCCGCGACTTCCTCCACCTTGACGGTGAAGTCCTCGATCACGGTGTTGGCGAGGAAGGATTCCGCAAGATCGTGGATGCGGGCGAGCGCGGCCTCGTCGACCGGCCCGTCAACTTCCAGTTCGAATCGCTTTCCCTGACGTACGTCCGAGACACCTTCGAAACCAAGCCGCGGCAGTGCGCGCTGCACCGCCTGGCCCTGGGGGTCGAGGATCTCCGGCTTGAGCATGACGTCGACTACGACGCGTGCCACTGGCACTCCCGGTGTTGTGGTGCTGGAGCAGGTTCCTGCAGGTGTCTTCAGACTACCCGCACAAAATTTCTACGCGGGTAGAGTTGTAGGAATCTACGTGACGGCCATCACGATCAGGTATCGGAGGGGCGCCTTCACGAAAAGTTCAGGGAAAGATCCCGGATCGATGCACCACAGGTATTGCGCCGGGGACACGCGGACAGATTTAGTCGGGCTTCACATTGCATTGCCGGGCACTGTACAAATGAATTGGCAATAGCCGATACTTTCCCCATTAACAGGCGGACAGTCGACATCTCCCAGACGTCTGAGCACGTCATCGCTGAGGTGTCGCACGAAGGGACCGATATTCGTGGCGCAGAAGGTCGTGGTCACTCTCTTTGACGACATCGACGGCTCGGAAGCGGCGGAAACGATCGCCTTCGGACTCGACGGCAAGTCGTACGAGATCGACCTGAATCAAGCCAATGCCAAGCACCTGCGCACGGCGCTCGCGCCGTACGTGGAGGCCGGCCGCAAGCGGTCGAGGTCGGGCAAGGCCTACAAGCAGACGGAGGTCGCCCCCGACCCGGCGGCCGTCCGGGCCTGGGCACAGGCGAACAAGATGGACGTCCCGGCGCGCGGGCGCATCCCGAAGAAGGTCTACGAGGCGTTCGCCGCCGCGCAGTGAGCCATGGGCCGACGACCGGTCATCCGCCCCTCGGCACAACCGACTTGCGTTGCACCCCACCTGGTCAGCTAGAGTCTGGAGCACGCCGAGGGGCGAGGCCGAAAAGCCCAGCCCACGGAGTACATGCGGGTGTAGTTCAGTAGTAGAACATCCCCCTTCCAGGGGGAAGGCGCAGTGTGCAATTCCTGTCACCCGCTCTGCACCGCCGGTCCGTCCACAGCTGTGGATCAGGTAGGCTGGTGCTCGCGCCGATCGGTGAGAGCCGGTCGGAGGCAATGCGGACGTAGCTCAGTTGGTAGAGCGCAACCTTGCCAAGGTTGAGGTCGCGAGTTCGAACCTCGTCGTCCGCTCTTGTGAAGAAGGCCCCGGTCCAGTGGACCGGGGTTTTTTCGTGCCCAGGTGCACATGGGCACCTGGGCACCTGGGCACCTGGGCACATGTGCCCAGGTGTTCGCGGGCCCGGGCGGGACGTGTCCGTCTGACATTTGTCATGCGAGTGATGACATCGCGCACTGCTGCCGGACCCGGAAAGCCGGGACGCTGAGGGCATGGACATGAACACCAACGAACACGAACACGTGATTGAGGTCACTGACCTCCGGCGTGTGTACGAGGGCGGGTTCGAGGCGGTGCGCGGCATCACCTTCTCCGTGCGCCGCGGTGAGGTCTTCGCGCTGCTCGCACCAACGGCGCCGGAAAGACGTCGACCGTCGAGCTGCTGGAGGGACTCGCCCGGCCGGCCGGGGGCCGGGTACGGGTCCTCGGGCACGATCCCCACGCCGAGCGGGACGTCGTACGCCCGCGGACCGGGGTCATGTTGCAGGAGGGCGGCTTTCCGTCCGAGCTGACCGTCGCGGAGACCGCGCGGATGTGGGCGGGCTGTGTGAGCGGGGCGCGGCCGCCGCGGGAGGCGCTGGCGCGCACTCGGCTCCCTCACCGCGGTGATCGCCGTGGCGGCCGTCGCGATCGCCGAGCGCGGCCCGGACGGCGACGGTGTCGACGGCGCGGTGGGCGGGGTCTTCGGGACCGTGCTGATCTTCGGGGCAGGCATCATCTCCCTGGGCGTCCGCCGCCGACGGCGCGTCTTCGCGGTCGTGGCGGGCTTCGCGGCCGGCTCCGGGCCGGTGGCGTTCCCGTTCGGCCTGCCCTGCCCCGCCGCGCTGGTCGTCGCGCTGATCGTGCTGGTCGGCGCCGGGTTCCTCGCCGTCACCTCGGCCTTCTCCGTCTGGCTCCTCGACGCCGTCTACGAACTCGACGAGGCCCGCGAGATCCGGGCCCGGCTCGCCGTCGCCGAGGAGCGGCTGCGCTTCGGGCGGGATCTGCACGACGTGATGGGGCGGAATCTGGCCGTCATCGCGCTGAAGAGCGAGCTCGCCGTGCGGTTGGCTCGGCGGGGGCGGGCCGAGGCCGTGGAGCAGATGATCGAGGTGCAGCGCATCGCGCGGGAGACGCAGCGCGAGGTACGGGATGTCGTACGGGGGTATCGGGAGGCCGACCTCGAAGCCGAACTCGCGGGTGCGTGGGGCGTGTTGAGGGCCGCGGGAATCCGGTGCGAGGTGACCGGCGGCGCGGCGTCCGGGCTGCCGGCCGAGGTGCAGTCGGCGCTCGGGTGGGTGGTACGGAAGGCGACCACCAATGTGCTGCGGCACGGGGACGCGGGGCGGTGCACGGTGGCGGTGCGGGTGACTGGGGGGCGGGTGGCGGAGCGGCGGGTCGGGGCTCGCGGGATTGCGGGAGCGGCTGGCGGCGGTGGACGGGACGCTGGAGGCGGGGTTCGCCGAGGGGGGCGTGTTTCGGGTGGTGGCGGAGGTGCCGTTGAGCACGGTCGAGGTCGACGCGGAGGTCGTGGCATGACGACGGCTCCGGTAGGGCTGCTGCTCGCCGACGACGAGCATCTGATCCGGGGCGCCCTCGCCGCGCTGCTGTCCCTGGAGGAGGACCTTCTGGTCGTGGCCGAGGCGGCCTCCGGTCCGGAAGCGCCGACGATGGCGCTCGCCCACCAGGTCGATGTCGCCGTACTCGATCTGCAGATGCCCGGCGCGGACGGTGTGAGGGTCGCCACATCACCGCGGACCGAGCTGCCCGGCTGCCAGGTGCTGATCGTGACCAGTCACGGGCGGCCCGGGCATCTGAAGCGGGCCCTGGAGGCCGGGGTGCGGGGATTCGTGCCCAAGACCGTCAGCGCGCAGCGGCTCGCGGAGATCATCCGCACGGTGCACGCGGGAAACCGGTATGCCGACCCCGAGTTGGCCGCCGACGCGATCTCCGCCGGGGACTCGCCGTTGACCTCGCGGGAGGCGGAGGTGCTGGAGCTCGCCGCCGACGGGGCGCCCGTCGCGGAGATCGCCGAGCGGGCCGCGCTGTCGCAGGGGACCGTACGGAACTATCTGTCGTCGGCCGTCTCCAAAATCGGGACGGAGAATCGGCACGCGGCTGTGCGGCTCGCGCGGGAGCGGGGTTGGGTATAGTTGCTCTCGCGCCACGGCGCACTGCGGACGTAGCTCAGCTGGTAGAGCGCAACCTTGCCAAGGTTGAGGTCGCGAGTTCGAACCTCGTCGTCCGCTCCGGTGAAGCAAACCGCTTGTGAAGAAGGCCCCGGTCCACTGGACCGGGGCCTTCTTCACCTGTGTCCTTCTCTCTTGCCGCTAGCTCCAGCTCGTGCCCGTCAGACGCTCGAACGCCTCCACGTACCGGGCGCGGGTCGCCTCCACCACCTGCTCGGGCAGCGGCGGCGGGGGCTGCTCGCTCTTGCGGTCCCAGCCCGACTCCGGCGAGGTCAGCCAGTCACGGACGTACTGCTTGTCGTACGACGGCTGCGCGCGGCCCGGCTCCCACTGGTCGGCCGGCCAGAAGCGGGAGGAGTCCGGGGTGAGGACCTCGTCGGCGAGGACGAGTGTCTCGCCGTCGAAGCCGAACTCGAACTTGGTGTCCGCGAGGATGATCCCCCGGTCACGGGCGATGTCCCGGCCCTTCGCGTACACGGCCAGGGTCGCCTGCCGCAGCTGCGCGGCGGTGTCCGCGCCGACCTGCCGGGCCACCTCCTCGTAGGAGACATTCTCGTCGTGCTCGCCGACCGGGGCCTTGGTGGCGGGGGTGAAGATCGGGGCGGGCAGCTCCGAGCCGTCGACCAGGCCCTCCGGGAGGGCGAGGCCACAGACCGTGCGGGACTCGTTGTACTCGAGCAGACCGGAGCCGGTGAGGTAGCCGCGGGCCACACTCTCCACCGGGACCATCTGCAGGGACTGGCAGATCAGGGCGCGGCCGGCCCAGTCGGCCGGGGCGCCCGCAGGCAGCTCGGTGCTCAGGACGTGGTTGGGGATCAGTTCGGCGACCTGGTCGAACCACCACAGGGAGAGCTGGGTGAGGACCCGCCCCTTGTCGGGGATCTCGGTCGGCAGTACCCAGTCGAAGGCAGAGATGCGGTCGCTGGCGACCATCACGAGGTCGCCCGCCTCGTTCTGGTACAGGTCGCGCACCTTGCCGGTGTGCAGATGCACCAGCCCCGGAACCTGAAGCGGTTCGGGCTTTTCGACGAATCCGGACACGGTTCCTCCCCGTGGTTCTGTCCAATGGCTCGATTCTCCCGTACGCGGAGGTACACCCGGGGACGGGGGGTGCGCCGACCGAGCTCAGTCACGTTTGCAGATGCGGTCCAGGAGGTTTGCGGTGGCGCGCTGGACGCGAGGGTCGACGTGGCCCGGGCGGTCCAGGAACGGGGACCAGGCGAACGTCCCGGATGCGAAGACCAGGGCGCCGGACGGGGTGCGGTAGAGGGAGGTCTCCTGGTGGCGGAGGACGCCCCTGGAGTCGGTGTACGGGGAGTGTGCGAGCAGGATGCGCTCGTCGTGCTCGGGCAGCGGGGCGCGCGGGAAGTAGCGGTCGGCCTCCCCTGCGACCAGGCCCTCGATCCCGTCGCCCTCGTGCGCTCCGGTCGCCTCCCACAGCCAGTGGTCGGTGTTGCGGACGATCAAGGGGGTCGGTTCGGGGACGTGACCGGCGTACTGGATGCCGACCACCTGCTGCTCGGGGCCGTCGATCTCCCGCCACAGCACGGGTTTGCCGGGCCCTTTGCGCTTGCGGCAGGTGAGCAGCCGGTCGGGGACGCCGGACGGGGACGGAGCCAACTCCACCTGCCAGTACATGGTGTTGGCGGAGAGGAAGACCAGGGAGGTGCCGTGGTCACGGGCCCGCTCGACGGTGCGGCGCATGTTCACCGACCAGTACTCGTCGTGGCCGGGGAAGACCAGGCCGCGGTAGCGGGTGGGGTCGATGTGACCGGCGTGCAGGTCGCGGGCGTCGGCGTAGGCCAGGTCGTAGCCGTAGCGTTCGGCGAAGCGGATGAAGTCGTAGGCGTGGCCGACATGAAGAGGGAGACCGGCGCCCGCGTACGGGCGGTCGAAGGAGACGGTCGTCGCCGCGTCGGACTCGCCGAGCAGTCGGCCGTTCTCGTCCCAGGCGTGGTAGAGGCTGGCGCCGGTGCGGCCGTCCTCCGGGTAGAGGTTGTACGCCTGCCAGGTCACATCGGGCAGCACGAGGAGCAGGTCCGCCGGGT
The DNA here is from genome assembly GCF_000721105.1 of Streptomyces cellulosae. Taxonomy (GTDB): domain Bacteria; phylum Actinomycetota; class Actinomycetes; order Streptomycetales; family Streptomycetaceae; genus Streptomyces; species Streptomyces cellulosae_A. The sequence continues at coordinate 12,304 of NZ_JOEV01000067.1, read as the reverse complement.
CGTCGTGGCGGACGGTGAAGGGGACGTGGGAGCGGTAGCCGTCGAGGGTGGTGAGGACGGCGACATACGCCCCGACGCTCCAGTAGCTCGGGATCTGCAGGCGCCAGGACAGCCACCAGTGGTGGCAGGAGACCGTGCGGTCGGCGGTGAGCGGCTGCGGCTGGACGATGCCGGACAGCCGGGGGCTGGTGGTGATCTTGGCTGCGCCGTCACCTCCGTAGTGGCCGATGCGGTAGATGTCGACGGCGAATTCCTGCGGCGGGTCGACGGTGACGTGGAAGTCGACGGCCTCGCCCGGGGCGACCGCGCCGGTGGAGGTGAAGCCCTTGATCTGACGGTGCACGTCGTCGGCGGAACGGGGGCCGCCACTCGCGCGGGGGTCTGCGGCGGCGCGGGAGCCTCCGGCGAAGCGGGGGGCGGGGACGCGGGGGTGCGCCGTGGCGCTCTCGCCGGTGGAGCTCTGGGGGCTCGGGTCCACGTACCAGGGGACGACCTGGCCGGTGTCGTCGAAGTACGTCACACTTCCGCGGAGCCAGGGGACGGGGCCCTGGCCGAAGGGGTCCGTCACGGCGTGCGCGAGTGCTCCCGACTCCCAGCGGCGGATCTGCTGCGGTCCCGCTCCCGAACCCATGGGCGCTCCCCTCCCCGTTCCCCCGTTGGTTTGTATGTGTCGGGCGTGTCTGTGTGGCCTGTGTCTGTGTGGCTTGCGTTTCTGTGCGTTTTACGTGGCTGTGCGTGCGCGTGCCGCGTGCGTGGCGTGGGGTCGTGCGTCTGTCGTATGTCGCGAGCGCTTGCCAAGCGTGCGATCGGTCCCAGCACATCACATTACGCATGCACCCTGTCACTATTCGTTGCGAATTGGCCGAAAATGGAATTGAGGGATCCGATTGCGGGACGGGGGACGAGGGACGGGGGCGGGAGCGGAGGACGGGGGCGGGTGAAGACGCTGACCGGTGTGCCGCGGTGCGGACCCGTCAGGCCAGGCGTACCGGTTTTTCCGGGCGTATGCCTGATTCGATCAGCCAGGCCTGCAGGGGCGTCGGATCACCGTCCTCGACGAGGCTGAGGACGCGGGAGGCCAGGTCGGTCGTCCGCTCACCGTTGATCATGAGCGACGGGCCGTCCAGCCAGTCGAGGCCCGGGGTGGCACCGGCGTTGTCGATCGCGGCGCAGCACACCATCGCGGTGACGTGCTCGGCGAGCAGTTCCCGTCCGGTCCGTGGCGGTTGCAGGGGGAAGAGCGGCAGCATGCCGTCGTCCCAGAGAGCCGTGTCGGGGCTGCCCTGTCCGGGGGCGGGCTGGGTCGCGTCGCCCCGCGGGGCGGCGGCCGCCTCCTCCTCACGGGCGAGCTCGGCACTGAGCCGGGCGGCGAGTGCGGCACCGCGGTCACTGCCGCGGGGGAGGTCGCGGGGGTCGTCCTCGTCGCGGGGGTCGTCCTGGTGAGAGGCGGCTTGGTGGTGAGGGGCGGCCTGATCGTGGAGGGGTTCCTGGTTTTTGAGCGCTGCCGGGTCGGCGGGGGCCGTCGGATCGTGGGGGACCGTCGGATCGTGAGGCGTCGCCGGATCATGAGGCGTCGCCGGATCGTGAGGGGCCTCCGGACCACCCGGGTTCAACGCGTCCTCCGGGACCGACGGATCGCCTTGCAGGGGCGGGTCCTCCGGGACCGACGGGTCGAGAAGGTCTGCCTCGATGGACGCGGTCGGTGTGCCGTCGGTGAGGGGGCCGGAGTCGGTCAGGTGCTCAATGACCCGGGCCAGGGTGGGGGCGGCGGGGGCCGGGGACGCGGGGTCGGGGGAGCGGCGGACGCCCAGGGTGTCGAGAACGCGGTGAAGGCGGGCGGCGTCCGTGCGCCACTTGCGGTCGACGACCTCGTCCGGATACTCCTGCCAGTCCACCGGTGACCAGTCGGGACCGGACTCCGCCGGGACTCCGTGGAAGAGGCGTGCGGCGAGGAGCGAGGCCGCCTCGTCCACCGTGCCGGGCTCTTCCAGCAGGTCACAGGCGGGGCGCTCGCCGAGCCGGGAGGCGAAGCCCTCGGCCAGCCGGTCCCGGCGGGACAGCTCGGTCAGCGCCGCGACGACGCCCGCGTCCAGACGGGAGGGCCAGCGGCCCATGCGCCAGGCGGGCAGCGCGACCTTGGTCAGCAGCCGGTCCCAGCCCGCGTACGCGAGGCCCACCTGCTCCTGGGCGACGATCCGCAGCCCGTAATCCACAGCCTGTGCACGCTCGGCCGCCGCGGCGGCCACCCCGCGCTCCATCTCCGCGGCATGACCACGGCAGCTGCGCAGCAGGAGCCGGGCGACCCAGCCGATGCCCACGAGTGCCGTGCGGGTCACCGGGTCGCGGCCGGGGGCGGAGGTCACGGCCACGGCCGCGTCCAGGCCCCGTACGAAACGGCGGGCCGCCGCTATGTCGGGGTGCGCCGAAGGTCCCGTACCGGCGACGACCGGGGCGAGGACCGCGCGGAGTTCGCCGACGCGCATCCACCACAGGAACGGCGAGCCGATGACCAGCACGGGAGCGGCCATGGCCCGGCGGTGGGCGCTGTGGACACCCGCTATCTCGTCCTGGTCCTCCTGCGGGGGCGGACCGTGGGCCCGGTGGGTGCGGTCCTCGAGCCAGCTGTCGCAGTCGGGGGTGAGCGCTATGGCGGAGGGAACGGGCACGTCGAGCCGGTCGGCGAGGTCGCGCACCATGCGGTACAGGTCGGGCGCCGACTCCTCGGCGATCGGGACCGTCGGGCTGACGGCGGGGCGGGCGCGGGAGACGACCAGCGCGACGGTGCCCGCGGCCAGCAGGACGAGGACGGCGGCCACCGCCGCCACCCACCGTGCCGCGTCCCAGCCCGGGCCCACGAGGTGGTTCGTGGCGCCGCCGGCCAGCAGCACCACGGCGACGGCCGCGGGCAGCAACGCGACGGCCAGCGCCCGACCGCGGATACGCAGCACGGCGAGGGCCCGGTGCCGCGCGGCCTGCGCGCCTGTCTCCACACCCATGACGGTCACGACCGGGCCACACCCCCTCCCTGCTGTCCTGGCTGCCTGGCTCTCCTGGCGTTGCTCACTCCCCCACTGTGGCACCCACCACTGACATCGCAATGCCGGTGGGCCATGTGCCGGAAAGCTTGCGCCGCACCCTAGTTGGGGCCTCCGGCCCCGTCAGCCGGATGGGGCATCGGTCACTCGATGGAATGGCTTTGGGGAAAGGTGGATGACGGATAGCAAGGATCAGGCCCCGAATCCTGAGACGGATTCGGGGCCTGTGGGGTTTATCGGCGCCGGGAGTTTCACCCGGGATTCCACCGGCGTTCTCAGGTGCCGGACGCCACCTTCGCGGCGATGTCCGTACGGTGCTGGGAACCGTCGAGACGGATGCGGCCGACGGCCCGGTACGCGCGGTCGCGGGCCTCGGAGAGGTCCTGGCCGCTCGCTGTCACGGACAGCACCCGGCCGCCCGCGCTGACGACGGCGTCACCTTCCTGCCTGGTACCCGCGTGCAGCACGTACGCGTGCGGGGCGTGCTCGGCGGCCACCTCGTCGAGGCCCGTGATCGGGTCGCCGGTGCGCGGGGTGCCGGGGTAGTTGTGCGAGGCGATGACCACGGTGACCGCGGCCTCGTCGCTCCAGCGCAGGGGCGGCAGGTCGGCGAGGTTGCCGGTGGCGGCGGCCATCAGGATGCCGGCCAGCGGGGTCTTCAGGCGGGCCAGGACGACCTGGGTCTCCGGGTCGCCGAAGCGGGCGTTGAACTCGATGACCCGTACGCCGCGGGAAGTGATCGCGAGACCGGCGTAGAGCAGGCCGGAGAACGGGGTACCGCGGCGGCGCATCTCGTCGACGGTCGGCTGGAGCACGCTCTCCATGACCTCGTCGACCAGCTTCGGGTCGGCCCACGGCAGCGGGGAGTACGCGCCCATGCCGCCCGTGTTCGGGCCCTCGTCGCCGTCGAGGGCGCGCTTGAAGTCCTGGGCGGGCTGGAGGGGCACGACCGTCACGCCGTCGGTGATGGCGAAGAGGGAGACCTCGGGGCCGTCCAGGAACTCCTCGATGACCACGCGCTCGCAGGCGTTGGCGTGCGCCTTCGCCGCCTCGAGGTCACCGGTCACCACGACGCCCTTGCCGGCGGCGAGACCGTCGTCCTTGACGACGTACGGCGCGCCGAAGGCGTCGAGAGCCCGCTCGACCTCTTCCGGGGTCGTACAGACGTACGAGCGGGCGGTGGGAACCTCCGCCGCCGCCATGACGTCCTTGGCGAAGGCCTTCGAGCCCTCCAACTGCGCGGCCTCCTTGGAGGGGCCGAAGACGGGGATGCCCACCTCACGGACGGCGTCGGCGACCCCGGCGACGAGCGGCGCCTCCGGGCCCACGACCACCAGGTCGGCGCCGAGTTCCGCGGCCAGCGCGGAGACGGCCGCGCCGTCCAGGGCGTCGACCTGGTGCAGTTCGGCGACCTCGGCGATGCCGGCGTTGCCGGGAGCGCAGTGCAGCGCGGTGACGTCGGGATCGAGGGACAGGGAGCGGCACAGGGCGTGTTCGCGGGCGCCGGTACCGATGACGAGGACCTTCACGCGGGCCAGCCTAACGGGGTTTTTGTGCGGGGTTCCGAAGGGGTGGGGGTGGGTGGGTTGTGGGTTCCTCCAAGAACGCCGCTCCGCGACCCGGGACTATCCGTGGCTGTACATCCGTCTACTCGTTGATGAACTCCTCCACCACCGTCGCTCCCAGCTCCCGGACGATGAGTTCATGGCCGGAGAGGGCCGACTCGTCCAGGTCGGGATCGTCGTCCGCGGGGATGTCGTCCTCGGGGGAGACCGGGGGCGGTTCGGCGGCGGACGGCCGGGGAGCGGGAGCAGGAGCCGCCGAGCCGGCCGGGGACGAGGAGGACGAGAAGGAGGACGAGGGGGGTGCGGCGGGGGCCGACTGCGGGGACGCCGGGCGCTGTGGCGCCGTACCGCCACCGCCGCCGTAGCCACCACCGGCGCCGCCCGCGCCGTATCCGCCGCCACCGCCGCCGTTGAAGCCGGGAGTGCCGCCGGCCGGGGGTGCGGAGCCGCCGCCCGACGGGTCGACGATCGCCTCGATCTTCCACTGCACGTTGAACTGCTCGGCCAGCGCCTGCCGCAGTACCTCCTCGCTGCCGCTGCCCGCGAAGTTGTCGCGGGCACCGGCGTTGACGAAGCCGAGCTGAAGGGTGGTGCCGTCGAACCCGGTCACCTGGGCGTTCTGGCTGAGCAGGATCCAGGTGAAACGGCGCCGGTTCTTGACCGCCTCCAGGATGTTCGGCCACAGCGTGCGGGGATCCGGGCCTCCGGCCGAGGGGGTGTAGGCGGCCGGGGCGGCCGGGGCGGCCGAGGGTGCGGGCCCGGGTGGCGAGGCCTGCGCCGGTGGGGGCGTGGCCGTGGAGGCGGATGGGCCTGCGGCCGGGGTGGGTCGGCCGCCGCCCGCGGGGGCCGCGGTGGGCCAGCCGCCGGGCCGTCGGGCACCGCCCGCCTGGGCTGCGGTGGGCCAGGCACCCGGGGCGGGGGCAGCGGGCGCCGCTGGAGCGTGGGACTGCTCGGGCGACGGGGACGGTGCGCCGCCGGTGTGGTCGGCGGCCGAAGCGGGGGCGGGTGAACCGGCCGGCGCCGCGGGCGGCGGATCGCCGTGGGCGGGTGACCCGGTGGACGCAGGTGAACCGGTGGACGCGCGCGGATCAGCGCCCGCAACCGGGCTCGCACCGGCCCCAGTGCCCGCGGCGCCTGCGACAGCTTGGCCGGGAGCGCCGCCCTGCCCCTGTTCCGCGCCGTAGCCAGAGGCCGGCCCCTGTCCCGCGGCCGCCGTATGTCCCACCGGCGCCGCGGCACCCGAAGCCCTCGCCCCGGCCGCCGTACCGCCGCTCCCCGGCGCGCCCGAAGCCCGTACGGCTGCCCGAGCCGCAGCGGGCCCGCTGCCGGGCGGAACCGGCGCGCCCATCGCTCCCGCGCCCGCTCCCCCATGCGCCTCCGGGCCCGGCACGTACCCCATCGCGGGCGCGCCGCCACCCGCGGAGAAGTTCACGCCCCGCTCGATCCGGTCGAGGCGGGCCATGACCGAGCGTTCGTCGCCGTAGGCGGCGGGCAGCAGCACGCGCGCGCAGATGAGCTCCAGTTGGAGACGGGGCGAGTTGGCGCCGCGCATATCGGTCAGGCCCTGGTTGACGAGGTCGGCGGCGCGGCTGAGCTCCGCGGCGCCGAAGGTGCCGGCCTGGGCCTGCATCCGCTCGACGACGTCGACGGGGGCGTCGATGAGCCCCTTCTCGGCGGCGTCCGGCACGGCGGCGAGGATCACCAGGTCCCGCAGCCGCTCCAGCAGGTCGGCGACGAACCGACGGGGGTCATTGCCGCCCTCGATGACTCGGTCGACGACCTCGAAGGCGGCGGCACCGTCACCGGTGGCGAAGGCCTCGACGACGGAGTCGAGGAGCGAGCCGTCGGTGTACCCCAGCAGGGAGGTCGCCATGGCGTACGTCACACCATCCGCTCCGGCCCCGGCGAGCAGCTGGTCCATGACGGACATGGAGTCACGCACGGACCCCGCGCCCGCACGCACGACGAGCGGGAGCACACCCTCCTCGACAGGGATGTCCTCGCGCCCGCAGACCTCGGCGAGGTAGTCCCGAAGCGTCCCCGGCGGCACCAGCCGGAACGGATAGTGATGGGTCCGCGACCGGATGGTCCCGATGACCTTCTCGGGCTCCGTGGTGGCGAAGATGAACTTGAGGTGCTCCGGGGGCTCCTCGACGACCTTGAGGAGCGCGTTGAAGCCCGCCGACGTGACCATGTGGGCCTCGTCGATGATGTAGATCTTGTACCGGCTGCCGGCCGGCCCGAAGAAGGCCTTCTCCCTGAGGTCGCGCGCGTCGTCCACACCGCCGTGCGAAGCGGCGTCGATCTCGATGACGTCGATGGACCCCGGACCGTTGCGCGCCAGGTCGCGGCAGGACTGGCACTCACCGCAAGGGGTGGGCGTGGGCCCCTGCTCGCAGTTCAGACACCTGGCCAGAATCCGCGCACTGGTCGTCTTCCCGCAGCCACGCGGACCACTGAACAGGTACGCGTGATTGACCCGGTTGTTCCGCAGCGCCTGCTGCAGCGGGTCGGTGACATGCTCCTGCCCGATGACCTCGGCGAAGGACTCCGGGCGATAGCGGCGGTACAACGCGAGAGACGACACGCTTACGAGGTTATAGGCGCCCACTGACATCGGGCCCCGCCCGCCGGTCACCCTCCCCCGGCACCCGCCAACGCAAGCGCCCCCCACGCACCCGCCAGAGCCGACCTACCCTTGCTGCCTTCCGGCCCTGGGGGAGTTCAGTCAGATAGCGCCGCGTGAGGGGCTGCGCCAAGGCTACAGGATCTGAGCGGGGGGAACGAGTTCGCGAGCACTCCTCAACGTCTTGTATTGTTTGCGGGCAACCCCTCACGAGTTCGAATCTCGTATCCTCCGCCAGTGCCTCACCGGGCACGATGTCGAAGGGCCCCACCGTTCGCGGTGGGGCCCTTCGACGGTTTCCGTCTCAGTTTCCGTCTCAGTTGGTTTTTTCCTGGGTGTCGGTGCCGGTGCCGGGCAGCACCCAGAGCACGTCTCCGACTTGCTGGGCGACCTTGCGGAGCATGGTCCCGGTCACGTGCATGTACCGAGCGCGCATGCGGGCCGCTCCCCCGGGCTCCCAACCCATGATCGAGTCGATGACGACGTCCGGGACGCCGAGGATCAGCAGCACGGTCGCGGCGGTGTGGCGAGCGTCATGAAGGCGGCCGTTCCGGACGCCGGCGTCCCGAAGCAGCCGCTTCCAGGTGTGGAAGTCGGTGTTCGGACTCAGTGGCCCACCGATCGGCGACGCGAAGACGTATCCCTTGCCCTCCCAGTCCGCACCGGCCGCGATCCGCTCCCGCTCCTGGGCTTCCTGGTGCTGGCGGAGAATCTTGATCAGCGGATCGGGCAGGCCGATGGTGCGCCGCCCAGCTCGGGACTTGGTGGACTTGTGCTCGCGACGGGTCTGCTCCTTCTTGGGGCAGTAGCCCGCCTTCCGGCCACAGGGGTTGGCACCGCAGCCGTGCGCGTACTTGGGGCGCAGCCGGTTCTTACGGATGCGGACGTACCCCGAGGCAAGGTCGACGTCCTCCCAGTGCAGGCCTAGCGCCTCACCCTGCCGGAGGCCGAGCGCCAGGGCTACGACCCAACGCGCGCTGTTGCGGAGCTTGGCCGCCTCGACGAGCAGGCTCTGAACCTCCTCGATCGTGAACGGCTCGATGTCCTCCTCTTCGAGGCGGGGAGCCTTGGCAATCTCAGCCGCGTTGGTGACGACATGCCCGCGTCGCACGGCCTCACCGAGGGCGACCCGGATCGTCCGGTGAGCGTGGTGGGCGGTGCCGGCGGAGCTCCCGGATCCCTGCATCTTCCGGTAAAAGCGTTCGAGATGTTCGGGCTCCAGGCGGTCGAGCTTGTGAGCGCCCAGGCCGGGGACGAGGTGAACGCGTACGTCGACCTCGTACCCGGCGTACGTGTTCTCGGACACGTACGGCTGGGCGATGTTCTCGACCCAGTGCTCAAGCCAGCTCTGGACGGTCCAGCCCTTGCCGGGCTTCCGAAGCTTCTTGTCGTCGCGGGCCCGCTCCATCTCGCGGACGGCCTTGGTCACCTCGGCCTTTGTCTTCCGCTCGACGTGACGGCGGTCGGGCTTGCCGTCATCACGGACGCCGACGGTCACCCGACCGTGCCACTTTCCGTCCTTGCCGAAGTAGATGGACGAGGCCCCGTTGGGCTGTCGGGTGCGCTTGTTCTCTGGCATGCCCGTCCTCCTCAGGCCACTTGGGCGGGTCGGTGGCGCAGCTTGGCCACGTACGCGGGGATGGCATCGGCGGGGACCCTGCGCAGCCGCCCGACCGTCACCGACTCGATCTCTCCGGCCAACACGAGCCGGAAGCACGTCGTACGGCCGATACGGAGCCGCTGGGCCGCCTCCTCGACGGTCAGAAGGGCCAAGGAGGGGTCGAAGGGATCCAGCTCAGTGGCGGTGGCCTGAGCCTCAGGCATGGGTCGGTTCTCCTTCCGTTCCGGGGGCGGGTTCGAGGGACGCTGCAAGCCAGGCTTCGGCGTCCGAGAGGCCGGTTCCGGCGAAGACCCAGTGCGCGAGGACGTAGGTCGTCTCGGGCTCGGGGTCGTTCGGGGCGGCGGCTTGGGCTCGGCGCCATTCGGCGCGGGCGGTGCGGAGGGCGCCGAGGGTGGTGGAGTAGCGGCGGGACTTGGTGGAGAAGTGGCCGCGGAAGCCGAGCATGTGAGCCCAGGCCCGCAGTCGGAGGTGTTCGAGGTCCTTGCGTGCGCCGAGGGTCCACGCCGTTCGGATCAGACGGCGGGCGTGGTCGCTGATGTCGAACTGGGCCAGTTCCGCAAGGAACTTCAACGGGCGGTCGAGAGCTCCCGTGGCGGTCTCGGCGCCCTTGGTCGCGTACTTGGCGATGTACGCGGCGACGGCCCGCTCGGTGAGTTCCTGGCCGCGTTCGAAGTCGGCGCTGCGGATGGTGCGTACGTCGAGCTGGCGGCCGAAGCTGAAGGCGTGTGGGCGGCCGTCGATGACCGGTCCATCCACGCGGACGAGGGCAGCGGCGGCACGGATGGCGTCGGTGAGCAGATCGGCCGTGGCCCAGGCCGGTGGCGGGGTGTCGCCGCCCTCAGGGCCGTCGATGCGGATGACGGCGTGGAAGTGGACGGCGCCGCGCTTCTGGTACTCGGCAACCTTGGCGAAGGACACCCGGGCGTACTGGCGGAAGGCACGCTGAGTGAGCCCGGCCCGCTTGGCGACCTCTCGGCGCAGGTAGGTCGAGAAGCGGCGCCAGAGCGGTCCGGCATGGGCGTTCCAGAGAACGGCAGCGTCGTAGTCGTACCTGTGCGGATCGAGCGGGGTGCCGAGTGCGTCGTCGTCCTGGTCGTGGAGGGTGCCGCAGCGGCAGCGGCGGACTGAACCGGCCGGGCTGGTGGGGCGGTTGTGGACCGGGCCGAAGCTGGGTGCGGTGAAGGTGGCGAAGACGCGGGGGTGGGCGGCGACGCGCTCCGGGATGCCCTTGCCGCCGCGCAGGCCGGAGGTGATCAGGTGGAAGGTGTCGCGGCGGTAGACCTCGGAACAGGCCGCGCAGCGGGTCGTACGGCGGTTGTTGCAGCGCACGAGGAGGTGGCCGGCGGGGAGGTCGGAGGAGTCGAGTCGGTGGAGGACGTTGCCTATCTCTCCGGTGCGGGTGTCGACGTCGTACTCGGTGCGGTGGCCGTCGAGGCGGATGGGGTTGGTGCAGCCTCCGAGTCCGGAGAGCTGGCGGAGGATACCGGGCAGGGTGCCGTGCGAGGCGAGCTTGGCGAGTTCCGGGAGTGGGGCCGGGGTGGTGCGGGTCAGGATGGCTCTCTCCTTCTGACTGGCTCGGTCAGGAGTGACGGACTCCCGGGGCGGCGGATGCTTGGTCGTGTCGAGCCGCCCCGGGAGCCAGGTGCGTTCATCGCCGGTGGTGGTCGCGGAGCATGGAGCGCAGGACTACGGCGGCGACGGCTACGGAGATGGCCGTGACGGCGACGGCGGCTAGGAGGGCGGTCAGTACAACGCCGCCGACGATCACGGTCGCTATCGCGCCGGTGCTGATGGAGACCTGAGGGAACGGCGTGCGCTGTGCCGGGGCCGGGTCGGCCGGGGCGTGAGTGTGCGCGGGCGGTGGGGTCGGGCTGTCGGGGTACTTGGGCAGGAACATGGCGGCGCTCTCCTTATCTACTCGTCTAGTTGTGTGAGCCGTTTATGACGTCCACGCCGGAGCGCGTGCCGGACTCGATGGCCGGGGCCATGAAGGTGTGCGAGAGCCAGAAGCCGAAGAGGGCGACCAGGACGACGATCCACGTGCGGACGCCGAGGAACTTGACCGCTCCCCAGGCGAAGAAGCCGAGGACGAGGACAAGCGGCAGGCTGACGGTCACGGTGTGCGGGTCCTTTCAGCGGACGGGGCAGCGATGGGTGCGGGCGGCGAGTTCGGCGGCGGCGCGGCTGTCGTAGTCGGAGGAGAAGCCGCAGCGCGGGGCGGTGCAGGCGGCGGTGTGCTTCTCGCGGCCCTGACCGTCGTAGGACGTGCCGACCTGGACGGGGCCGATGCGGATGACGTTGCGGAAGCGGCGGTTGGCGGTCATGCGGAGGTCTCCTTTCAGAGGTGGGCGGCGATGGCGTCGGCCATGGGTGCGGGGACGCCGAGCCGGGCGCGCAGGGTGGGGGTGTCGATGGGTGTGCCGGTGCGGCTTTGGTGCTCGGCGGCGACCTTGCGGGCGTGTTCGACGAGCGCGGTCGGGATCGATACAGGCGGGGCCGGGGTTGGGCTCACGTCCTGCTCAGCGGGAGGCTCGGGCGCGGGATCATCGGCGTCCTCCTGGTCCGCCGTTTGTTCCTCGGTGAGGGCGGGTGTCGAGTGCGCCAGCAACGTGCCGCCGAGGAAGGCGACCGCGGGCCAGCCCGCGACGAGGATGCGGAGCCAGGCCGGCACTGCGTTCAGGTCGAGGAGTCCGGCGGTGGCGACGTTCGCGCCGAGGGAGGCGGCGAGTGCGATGACGAACCAGCACCACCCAGAGGCTTTCGCGTCGCCGGTCCGCAGTCGGCGCCAAGCGGCGACGAGCAGCAGGTCGACCGAGATCGGGTAGGCCCACGCTTTCCACCCATCCTGTCCGGCCGCCGAGGCGATGTCGTGGAGGTGGGCGAAGGACAGGGCGGCGGCGATGACGGCTTGGACGAGCACCGCATCGATACGGGCCAGTTGGGCGCGCATGCTGCGGCTCCTTCCGGATTCAGGCATGGGAGGGGTAGGGACGTGGCGCGAGGCGGTCACGCCGACCGGAGGAAGGACGGTGGCTCAGTCGGTCACGGGGCGCGGGTGGACGACCGGCGCCGGGGAATCGACCGGCCGTACGGGGACGTCGGGCTGGAAGGGCTTGAGCGCAGGCAGATTCGGCGTCGCCGGTGAGCTGGGCCCGGAGCATGGTGGCGCCCTTGCCGAGTTCGGCGCCGAAGCGTTGTCCGCAGACCTCCAGGTAGATGCCGGCCGCGCGGCCGAGTTGGGCGAGGCGGATGAGTTGGGTGACCATCTCGTCCCGGCGCTCTTCTTCCTTCTTCGTGGCGACGAGGAAGAGTTCGGCCACTTCGTCGACGAACAGCACGACGGGAACTGGGCGTTCGTCCTCGGGCAGGCCCCAGATGTCGGAGGTGATCTCCTCGTCCGGAGTGGTCGTCGCGATGCCCTGCCGGGCCTTGATCAGGTCGTAGCGGTCCTCCATTT
>NZ_JOEV01000066.1 GCF_000721105.1 Streptomyces cellulosae | reverse complement strand
CACCCACCCCCACTCCGCAGCCGACCCCGACCCCGACGACCCCGACCCCGGCCCGGACAACCCCGAAGCCGCCCCCGACACCCGCACCCGCACCTCCTCCGCCGCCGCGTCCCTCGCCGGCCGTCTACCAGTGGAACGAGCTGTCGTACGACGTCACCGGCGACGGCACCGCGCCCGAGATGCGGATCGGCGAGAGCAGCTGGGTGTGGCAGCGCTACGGCATGTCGATCGCGGACCGGCGGTACGCGCGCGGAGTGACCGTGCACGGCCGCTCCTCCGTCACCGTCGACCTCAACCGCGAGTGCAGCGGCTACGACGCCCAGGTCGGCGTCGACGACATGTTCGCGGGGGTCGGCAAGGTCTCCTTCTCCGTCTACGCCGACGGAGTCCGGCTGTGGAGTTCCGGGCTGGTCAGGGGCAGGGAGGCGGCGGTGCCGGTGCATGTGAACCTGGCCGGGCGCAAGACCGTACGCCTGGTGGTGGAGCCGCACGGGCCCGTCGACAGCCTGGCGCCGGCGGACTGGGCGGAGTCGAAGTTCACCTGCTCATGAAGGCCGGATCGGCCGGGCTCCGCCTGGTGGCTACGCGAGCGCCGTGCCGCCGCCGGAGGCTCCGGCCCCGAGGGCGCCCCGCCGCGGGGTGATCCCCGCCGGGACGGCACGCGTGCGTGCGGGCGTTCCCGTCCAGCAGGTGCCCCGGCGGGCGATGAGCCGGCCGAGCCACAACTCCAGGGAGACCAGGTCCGCCAGGCCGTCCAGGGGCAGCGGCTCGCCCTCGGCCGCCGCGCGCAGCGCCTTGCGCACCACACGGGCCTCCACCAGGCCGGCCTGGGCCAGCAGGGGCGTGCCGAAGAGGGCCATCAGGGAGTCCGCGGCCACCCGCAGGCCGGTGCGGGCGGCGGCGGCCGACGGGGCGTGGGACGGGGCGCCCCAGCCGGGCGGGAGGTCGGCGACGCCGGCGCCTTCCAGGACCGTACGCAGGATGGCCGCCCGGGCGCCGGGCTGGACCCGCAGCGCCTCCGGGAGGGCGCGGCAGGCGCGGACGACCTGGTTGTCGAGGAACGGGGCGTGCAGGCGCTGGAAGCGGACCTCGGCCGCCTGCTCCAGGATCCGCAGGTCAGCCGCGCTCCGGGCGAGTGCCGCCCGCGCGCGGAAGTCACCCGGTCGCTGCCCGGGGCCGACTCCGGAGCGCTGGGTGGCCCCTTGCAGGCGAACCGATACTTCAGCCAGCGCCTCACCCGTCAGCCAGCGCGCCGCAGGGCCCGGTCTGGCCCAGGTGAGCGCGGCCAGGGACGCCCCCACGGCACCTCCGGGTTCGTCGAAGCGGCGGCGCATGAGGCGGTCGGCGAGGCTCTCCAGGCCGGAGCGGTAGGGCGTACGGGCGAGGCGGCGGGCCGCGCCGTACACGCGCGCGGGGACCAGGACCGAGCCGTCCGCCTTGGCGAGCGCCGCGACCGGACGGACCAGATGGCGGCGTTTGCGGTCCATCAGCAGGTCGGCGAGGCGGGCCGGGTGGGCGTCCAGGACCTGGCGGGCGCCGTAGCCGGTGAAGTGGTCCGCGCTGCCGGCCGCGAGCCGGGCGCGGTGACGGGCGGCGGTCACCAGACTGGGGGCGGGCTCGTCGGTGAGCGGGCCGTCCAGTTCGGCGTACGGCAGGGTCTCCTCGCCGCCGGTGACCACCACGTGGTGCAGCCGCGGGTTGGCCGCGAGGGTGCCCGCCCGCTCCAGCTCGGCCTCCCGGCCGCCGACGGCCAGGTCGTTGAAGGTGACCGCGAGCAGCCGCTCCCCGGCGCCCGTGCCGTGTCCCAGCACGGTGCCCGGCATGCCGGGCAGGCCGGCGGCGAGCAGGGCGAGGGTTCCGGAAGCCGGGCCGCCGGAGAGGTCCGCGCCGATGCCCGGAACCGGCATCCCGCGCGCGGCACGCCGTTCCGCGGGTCCCATGCCGGGGACCGGTCCGGGGTCTATGTCGGCGCCGGGAACGTGCCGGGGTGCGGACAGCCGGGCGCGCACCGCCTCCACCAGCGCGTCCCGTACGGCGTCGACCGCCCTGTCCGGGTCGGCGGAGGGGGCCGCGACGGCGAGGGAGGCGACCTGCTCGTACCCGGCGATCTCGCGCGCCCCGGTGCGCAGGATCAGCGCGTGCCCCGGCGGAATGCGCCGTACGCCGTCGTACGGGGTGGAGTCGTGCAGGGCGGCCGGTACGTCGGGGGCGGCGAGGAGGGCGGCGAGGTGGCCGTAGTCGAGGTTGGCCTCGATGAGGTCGGCGAGGGGCAGCGCGGCCGTGGCGTACGCGGTGCCGCCGGCCCAGGGGGTGTAGAACACCGGGCGGGCGCCCGCGAGATCACCGCAGACGGTGATGCGGCGGCCCACCTGGACGACGGCGGTGTAGCTGCCCGGCCAGGCCGTCAGGTGCCGAAGTGCCCCGCCGCGCGCGGCGAACAGTCCGACCCGCAGTTGTTCGTCGGTCGCTCCGCAGATGCCGAGGACGGCGATCCGGGTGCGCTCGTCGGCCTTGACCACCCGTACCTCGTCCGGACGCCAGTCGCCGACCGCCCACAGCGGATCGGGGTCGCCCCACAGCAGATGGGAGCCCACCGGGTGCAGGGTCTCGCCGTCGTGCCCGACCGCGCCGGCGGAACCGATCTCGGCGGCCACCGTGGCGGTGCTGCTCCATCCCACCAACCACCGCATCGCCGCCTCCACAGGCTGTGGACAACCAGTGCACCGTACGAACTCGGCACCATGCTGCCATGAAGGAGGCGCAGCGGAGTGGCGGTGGTGTCGCTTGCGCTCCGGTGAACGCGCCCCGGCGGATACTGCCGTCCGGACCGCGACCCTCGAACGCACCGGGCCCAACAGCCGTGCGCGGCAAGGAGACCCGGGCCGGCACGAGGAGTGGCGACACGGTGACCGCGACGCGAATGCGCCCCCGAAACGCTCCCCAAAAACTCCCAACGCGCCCTCAACTACCGTGGTAGGAGGGCTGATGCCCCGGGGAGGCGGGGATCGATTTTCAGCCAAATCGGCGCCAACGGAACGGCCTTGGACACGCTCCGTACACGCTTCCGCCGCCGCCCGGCGGATGCGCAGCCCGGGAGACGGTGCTCGCCCCCCGGGCCGTTCCGCCGCCCGCGGGGATGTAGGCGGCGGTGTCCCCCAGCCCACTGGATCCAGTACAGCGGGCCGACCCACGCACGGCCATGGAACCGCTCCCCCGATGGCCGGAGAAGAGCGCACGGACGGGCGCACGGCCACACAGCGGGAGCACGCCGCGACGGTCCGTCGCTGAACCGCACTTCAGTACGGACCACAATCCCGCCATCCGGAACAATGCCTCTTAACGCATGGGATGCGGCGAACTACGCTGTGTTTACGAATGCCGCGTGGTTATGCCATCGCGGCAGCCGTCTGTGTCGAGGGGTGGCGCAATGTCCAGGGAGCAACGCGGGCCGAACGAAAAACTCGGCGCCGTTCTCGCCCTCGCGGGAATCAGCAACGCAGGGCTCGCGCGTCGCGTCAACGACCTTGGCGCTCAACGCGGGCTGACTCTTCGCTACGACAAGACGTCGGTGGCGCGCTGGGTGTCCAAGGGCATGGTGCCGCAGGGCGCCGCGCCACACCTCATCGCCGCCGCGATAGGGCAGAAGCTCGGCCGCCCGGTGCCGCTCCACGAGATCGGCCTGGCGGACGCGGATCCCGCGCCCGAAGTGGGTCTCGCCTTCCCCCGGGACGTCGGCCAGGCGGTGCGGTCGGCGACGGAGCTGTACCGTCTCGACCTCGCCGGCCGCCGGGCCGGTTCCGGCGGCATCTGGCAGTCGCTGGCCGGATCGTTCGCGGTGAGCGCGTACGCGACGCCCGCCTCACGGTGGCTGATAACCCCGGCCGACAGCTCGGTCGCGCGCGAGGTGAACCCCGCCGAGGGCTCCGGCGCACCGCTCAAAGTCGGCCACAGCGATGTGCAGAAACTGCGGGAGGCCGCCGAGGACGCCAGGCGCTGGGACTCCAAGTACGGAGGCGGCGACTGGCGTTCGTCGATGGTGCCGGAGTGCCTGCGGGTGGAGGCGGCCCCGCTGCTGCTCGGCTCGTACTCCGACGAGGTCGGCAGGGCGCTGTTCGGCGCGTCCGCCGAACTCACCCGCCTCGCGGGCTGGATGGCCTTCGACACGGGACAACAGGAGGCCGCGCAGCGCTACTACATCCAGGCGCTGCGCCTCGCGCGCGCGGCGGCCGACGTCCCCCTCGGGGGCTATGTCCTGGCCTCCATGTCCCTCCAGGCGACCTACCGCGGCTTCGGCGACGAGGGCGTCGACCTCGCCCAGGCCGCGCTGGAACGCAACCGCGGCCTCGCCACCGCCCGCACGATGAGCTTCTTCCGGCTCGTCGAGGCACGCGCCCACGCCCGCGCGGGTGACGCCCAGGCGGCCGGCGCGGCCCTGAAGGCGGCGGAGGGCTGGCTGGAGCGGTCCCGGGACGGCGACAACGACCCGTCCTGGCTCGGCTTCTACTCGTACGACCGCTTCGCCGCGGACGCCGCCGAGTGCTACCGCGACCTGAAGGCACCGCGTCAGGTGCGCCGGTTCACGGAGCAGGCGCTGTCGCAGCCGACGGAGGAGTTCGTACGCTCGCACGGGCTGCGGTTGGTGGTGTCGGCGGTCGCGGAGCTCGAGTCGGGCAATCTCGACGCGGCGTGCGAGCAGGGGGTGCGGGCGGTGGAGGTCGCGGGGCGCATCTCGTCGGCACGTACCACCGAGTACGTGAAGGATCTTCTCCACCGGCTGGAGCCGTACGGGGACGAGCCTCGGGTGGTGGAGTTGCGGGAGCGGGCGCGGCCGTTGCTGATGGCTCCGGCGTAAGCGCTCCGCTCGGGGGCCGGGTATCTTCGCTTCTGTCGGGTTTCTGTGGTTCTGGGGGTGTGGGTCGTCCGTGGCTGGGCGCGCCCACGATGGGGGCCCCGCTCGAGCGAAGCCGAGAGTGGGGGAGAAGCCGCACAATGTCACAGCCCCGCGCCCCTTGCCGGCGCTGCGGTCCTCCGCGTTTGAAGGCATTGTCAGTGGCGCAGTGCACTATCGGAAGCAGGAGGTGGTGCAGGTGCGGGTCGCGTATGACTGTGACGTGCTCGTGGTCGGCGGGGGGATCGTCGGGCTGTCGACGGCGTATGCGATCACGCGGGCCGTGCCGGGCACGCGGGTGACGGTGCTGGAGAAGGAGACCGGGCCCGCCCGGCACCAGACCGGGCGCAACAGCGGAGTGATCCACAGCGGGATCTACTACCGGCCCGGCTCCCTGAAGGCGCGGTACGCCGTCGGGGGCGGGGCCGAGATGATCAAGTTCTGTGCGGAGTACGACATCCCGCACAACGTCACCGGCAAACTGATCGTCGCCACCGAGCGGCCCGAGTTGCCCCGTCTGCACGCCCTGGTCCAGCGCGGCCGGGAGAACGGCATTCCGGTGCGGGAACTGGGCGCGCCCCAGATCGCGGAGTACGAACCGGAGGTCCGCGGACTGGCCGCCATACACGTCGGGACGACCGGGATCTGCGACTTCGTCGCGGTGGCCCGGCAGCTGGCCGAGGCGTCGGGGGCGGAGATCCGGTACGGGGCGCGGGTCGTCCGGGTCGACCGGCGGCCGGAGCTCGGGGTGGCGGTGCGGACGGCGGACGGGGACGTCGTACGGGGGCGGGTGCTGGTGAACTGCGCCGGGCTGTACTGCGACGAGATCGCACGGATGACCGGCGACGACCCGGAGATGCGCATCGTGCCGTTCCGGGGCGAGTACTACACCCTCACCCGGCCCGAGCTGGTGCGAGGGCTGGTGTATCCGGTCCCGGATCCGGCGTTCCCGTTCCTCGGGGTGCATCTCACCCGCGGGGTCGACGGGAGCGTCCACGTCGGCCCCAACGCGGTGCCGGCGCTGGCCCGGGAGGGGTACGGGTGGAATGTGGTCCGGCCCCGGGAACTGGGCGGGACGCTGCGATGGCCCGGTTCCTGGCGGATAGCGCGGCGCCACTGGCGGTACGGGGCCGGTGAGCTGCGGCGGTCGGTGTCCAAGGGGGCGTTCGTCGGGGCGGTCCGAAGACTGTTGCCCGAGGTCCGGGAGGAGGATCTGGTACCGGCGCCGGCGGGCGTGCGCGCCCAGGCGGTGCTGAGGGACGGGACCCTGGTGGACGACTTCCTGATCCAGGAGGGACCGCGAGCGGTCCACGTACTGAACGCGCCCTCACCGGCGGCGACGGCTTCCCTGCCGATCGGCCGGGAGGTGGCACGGAGGGCACTGGCGGTGCTGGGGGCGGGCTGAGCGTCTCGAGCTGTCACCTCTGCGCCACCGGGCCCACCCGCCGCCGACGCCGGCACTCGGCCCGCCGTAAAATCGTCCTACTGTGTCTGACTTTCTCAACGCCCCCGAGACCCCCCACCCTCCGGGTGCCCCCGTCCGCCACCCGCGGGCCAAGGGAACGCCACGCTTCCCGGACGGCCCCCAGGCCGACCCGGCCGGCTCACACTTCGAGCGGCGGATCCGCAGCTTCCAGCCGCGTCGGAGCCGGGTCACGGCAGGGCAGGCGGACGCGCTGCAACGGCTGTGGCCCGCGTGGGGCCTCGACATCGACGGACAGCACGTCATCGACCTCACCGAGCTGTTCGGGAACGACCGTCCCGTCGTGCTGGAGATCGGCTTCGGCATGGGCGAGGCCACCGCGCGGATGGCCGCCGCCGACCCGGACACCAACATCCTCGCCGTGGACGTGCACACCCCGGGCCAGGGAAACCTGCTCAACCTCGCCGAACGCGAGGGGCTGCGCAACGTCCGGGTCGGCAACGGGGACGCGATCATCCTGCTGCGCGAGATGCTCACCCCGGACTCGCTCGGCGGCCTGCGCGTCTACTTCCCCGATCCGTGGCCCAAGAAGCGGCACCACAAGCGGCGGCTGATCCAGCCGGAGTTCCTCGCCCTCGCCGCGACCCGGCTCGGGCCGGGGGCGCTGGTGCACTGCGCGACGGACTGGGAGCCGTACGCGGAGCAGATGCTGGAGGTGCTCACCGCGCACCCCGCCTTCGAGAACACACAGGCCGACGGCGGTTTCGCGCCGCGTCCCGAGTTCCGGCCGCTGACCCGTTTCGAGGCCCAGGGACTGGAGAAGGGACATGTCGTGAACGACCTGCTCTTCCGCCGCGTGGAGCACCTCGTGGAGCACCATGCAGAGCACCGCGTGGAGCACCAGGACCAGCCCCCCACCGGCGCCTGAACCCGCCTCGCCCCCTGCGGGCGGCGCCGCTCCCTCGTTAGGGTCAATGCCGTGGCCACCGTTCCCCCCTCCCCGACGCACCCCGGCGATCCCGCCGGCGGAACCCTGCGGCACGCGCACTGGTGGCAGCGGACATGGGTGCGTTACGGCGCGCTGAGCACCCTGCTCACCCTCTCCGGCCTCGTCATCCTCGCCCTCGTCCGCGAACAGACCGGCACCGAGGGGTTCCTGGTCGGGCTCGGGCTCGCCGTCCTGCCCGTACCGCTCCTCATAGCGGCCTTCCGCTGGCTCGACCGGGTCGAGCCGGGCCCGTGGCCGAATCTCCTGTTCGCCTTCGCCTGGGGCGCCTGCGCGGCGGCGCTGATAGCGATCGTCGCCAACAGCTTCGCGACGAGATGGATAGCCACGGCCACCGCGGACCCCTCCGGCGCGGACACCCTCGGCGCGACGGTGATAGCGCCGATCGTGGAGGAGTCGGCCAAGGCCGCCGCCGTCCTGCTCGTCTTCCTCTTCCGGCGCCGGGACTTCACCGGGATCGTCGACGGGGTGGTGATCGCCGGGGTCACCGCCACCGGGTTCGCCTTCACCGAGAACATCCTCTATCTCGGCACCGCGTTCGGCACCGACCAGCTCACCGGCGACCGGGGGATCGCCTCCGTGACCGCGGCGACCTTCTTCGTGCGGGTCATCATGTCGCCGTTCGCGCACCCCCTGTTCACCGTGCTCACGGGCATCGGCTTCGGCGTCGCCGCGCTGTCGGCCGACCGCCAGCACCTGCGCCGGGTGCTGCTGCCGCTGTCCGGGCTGCTGCTCGCGATGGGCATGCACGCCGTCTGGAACGGCTCGTCGACCTTCGGCGAGTACGGCTTCTTCGCCGTGTACGCGGCGTTCATGGTGCCCGCGTTCGGCCTGCTGACCTGGCTGGTCATCTGGACCCGGCAGCGCGAGCTGAAGACCGTACGGGAGGAACTGCCCGCCTACGCCGTGGCGGGATGGCTGACACCGGCCGAGCCGTACGCGCTCGGCTCGATGCGAGCCAGGCGGATGGCCCGCGGGTACGCCCGCCGGCACGGCGGCCGCCCGGCGGCACGGGCGGTGGCACAGTACGAGGCGTACGCGACCTCGCTGGCGTTCCTACGGCATCGGGGACGCCGTGGCCGGGCGGGAGCCGACTTCGTCGTACGGGAACGTGAACTGCTGCACGAGCTGTGGCACCGCCGCGCCGTGGCCCGCCCCGCCCTGGACCACGCGGCCCGGGCCACGGCGCCACCGGTCGCGGTGACGGTGCCGCCCTGGCCGGTGTACGGGGCGTACGGCTACCCGACGGCGCCGGCTCACCCCGGGTATCCGGGGTATCCGGCGATTCCGTATCCGGCGTACAACCCGTACCGCTCGTAGCCGACGGGGACCGAAGGGCTCAGGCGGACGCGTCCGTCAGGCGGGTGACCTCGGCGTCCGTCAGGGTCAGGTCCGCCACTCCGAGCAGCGCGGGCAGCTGCTCCACCGTCCGTGCGGACGCGATCGGCGCCGCGACCGTCGGCTGGGCCGCGAGCCAGGCGAGGGCGACCGTGGGGATCGGGGCGTCGTGGGACTGGGCGATCTCGTCGAGGGCGGTGAGGACCTTCTGGCCGCGCTCGGTCTCCAGGTGCTTGGCCGCTCCCTCGGCCCGCGCGCTGTCGACCTTCGTACCCGGCCGGTACTTGCCGGTGAGGAAGCCGGAGGCGAGCGCCGAGTACGGGACGGCGGAGAGGCCGGAGCGTTCGGCGAGGTCCTGGAGGCCGCCCTCGTACGTGTCGCGCGAGACCAGGTTGTAGTGGGGCTGCAGGGCCACGTACCGGGCCAGGCCCTCGCGGTCGGAGAAGGCGAGGGAGGCTTCCAGCCGCTCGGGGGAGATGTTGGACGCGGCGATGTAGCGCACCTTGCCGACCCGGACCAGCTCGTCGAGCGCGGTGATGATCTCCTCGACCGGCACCTCGGGCTTGTCGAAGTGCGTGTAGTAGAGGTCGATGTAGTCGGTGCCGAGACGCCGCAGCGAGGCATCGGCGGCGGCCTTGATGTTGGCGGCGGACAGGCCCTGGTACTCGGGGTGCTGGCTGACCTTGGTGGCCACGACGACGTCGGAGCGGTTGCCGCGGGCCGCCAGCCACTTGCCGATGAGGGTCTCGGACTCACCGCCGGAGTTCCCCTCGACCCATGCCGAGTAGCCGTCGGCGGTGTCGATGAAGTTGCCGCCCGCGGCCGTGTAGGCGTCAAGGACGGAGAAGGAGGCCGCCTCGTCGGCGGTCCAGCCGAAGACGTTGCCGCCGAGGGCGAGCGGGAAGACCTCGAGGTCCGAGGAACCGAGCTTTCGAAGTGAAGTCATGCTTCTCTTCAATGCCCGTGGCGGAGCGCCTCATTCCGCCGAGGGTCCGAGGCGCTCACCACATTCGCGTGAACAGACAGCCGTCGACTGCCGGTCAGGGGTTGAGCCCCTTGCTCCGCAGCCACGACATCGGGTCGATGCCGGTGGCCGCGCCGCCCGGGTGGACCTCCAGGTGGAGGTGGGCCCCGGTCACGTTGCCGGTGGCGCCCACGCGGCCGATGACGTCACCCGTGCTGACCTTCTGGCCGACGCTGACGCTGATCGAGGACTGGTGGCAGAACCACAGCTCGGTGCCGTCGTCGAGGGTCAGGATCGTGCGGTAGCCGTACGAACCGGCCCAGCCCGCCTCGGTGATGGTCCCGCTGTGGATCGCCTTGATGAGCGTGCCCGTGGGCGCGGCGAAGTCGAGGCCGGTGTGGTAGCCGGACGACCACAGCGAGCCGGCCTGACCGAAGGTGCCGGTGATGGTGTACGAGGAGGTCGGCAGCGCGTACTGCTTGGCCAGCTCGGCCAGGCGCTCGGCCTCGGCCTTCTTCGCGGCCTCCTCCTCCGCCTTCTTCTTCGCGGCGTCGGCCTTGGCCCTGGCCTCCTCCTCCGCCTTCTTCTTCGCGGCGTCGGCCTGCTTCTCGGCGGCGGCCGCGGCCTCGGCGGCGGCCTTGCTCTCGATCTGGTCCTGCTGCTGTTCGGCCTGGGCCAGGATCCGGGACCGCAGGACCTCACCGGCGTCCGAGACGCTCTGCGTGGTCTCCGTGGTCTCCGCGGAGGTCGTCCCGACGGTGCTGAGCGCGGTCGGGGTGGCCTCGGGGGTGTCGTCGTCAGAAAGGAGGGAACCCACCGAGGGAAGGTCGGGCATGGAGATGGACAGCGGCGGCTTGCCGGTGTTGGCGCTGGCCATGCCGCCCGCGCCGACGGCGGCTATGACGCCGACGCCCAGGACGGTGGAGCTGCGGGCGAGTCCGCCGCGCTGCTTTGCGACACGGTGCCGGCCGCGTACGGGTCGGAGGGACTCCTCGGTGGGGTTCCACTCCGTCCAGGGGCCCTCGTCGGTGCGGTACTCGCCGTAGCCGAAGGTCTCGCTGTCATGCTGGCTCGGCACGAACGGGGCTTCTGGGGCAGGCCGGTTGGACGCCACGTGGGCGTGCTCCTTTCCTTCCTTCTCGCCTACCGGGTTAGCTGACGGGTTCGGAGCAGGAAGGTCTCCTACGCGCGTAAACAGCCGTGCGGACACGACGGTCTACGAGCGATTCACCCCAAGTGGTGGTTCCCCGGTTCCCTTGCGGGATTCGGCGCGTGCGCACGGAGCCGACTCTTGTGACGGCTGGGACGACCGCGCTGCGTTATCGAACGTTAATAGACGCGAGCCCTGTATTCCAAGCTGTTCCGCTTGATCATTAACGATTCCCGGCTGGACCAACGCCCCACCACCGGCGAAAAACGGGCGAGTTGGCCACACCCTGGAGGCCACACAGGTGTTGACGGTATGTCAGTTGTTATGCGCAGGGCGCATGCCTGCTCACGCCAGGTGACAACGAGCGGACCTGACCGACAAACGAACGAACCCCACCGACAGTCGCCCCGAACACACCGAGGGCCGGAACCCTTTCGGATTCCGGCCCTCGGCCTTCAGTAGCGGGGACAGGATTTGAACCTGCGACCTCTGGGTTATGAGCCCAGCGAGCTACCGAGCTGCTCCACCCCGCGTCGTTGTGTCTCCACTGTACGCCATACGCAGCACAGATGTCGCATCGGTCGTCCCGGCCGCCCCGAACGGGTGCCGGTGCCCGAGGCGCGCTCACCCCACCAAGTGCCGGTTCGGTGCCTTCGCCGACGTCTCGTACTCGTCCAGGACCACCACGTCCACCCCCGCCCCCGCCAGCAATCCGCTCCCGTCCGCCCCCGCCACGAACGTGTCCGGCTCCCGCCAGGCCGTCACCACGCGCCGTACCCCCGCCTCCAGGATCAGCCCCGCACACGGCACCGGCCGGGACGCCCGCCGGGCGCACGGCTCCAGGCTGCTGTACACCGTCGCGGACGCCAGCCGGGGATCCCCCGCGTCGATCTTCGCCAGTGCCGCCTCCTCCGCGTGCACGACGGGATCGTCACCCTCACGCGAGTGGCCGCGGGCCAGCTCCGTGCCGTCCGCGGCGACGATCACCGCGCCGACGCTGAAGGCGGTGCTCGACGGCGGGCACCAGCCGGCCAGTTCGCAGGCGAGGGACAGCCAGCGGCGGTCGGCGGCGGAGGGCAGCGAGCCGGTGCCGGGGGCCGTGGGCTCGTACCGCATGAGGACGACGTCCTCGATCCGCCGGGTTTCCACCAGGCGCAGCCGGCCACCTTGGTACGCGCCCGGGCCGAAGAGCCGGGGCGCGTCCGGATCGCCGACGAAAAGGGGCGCGAGGACGAGCTGGAGTTCGTCGGCGAGGCCCTGCTGGAGGAGCTGGGTGTGGACGGTGCCGCCGCCCTCGACCATGAGACGCTCCACGCCTCGTACGTCGTGCAGGTGCTCCAGAACCCGCCGCCAGTCGAGGCCGGCCCCCACCGGAACGACATCGACGTCAACGCCGCTGCCGTCGGCGCCGCCGAGCCCCAGACCGACCGTCCGGGCCCGCTCCGCGCCCTTGTCGGTCGTGTAGACGACCTTCTCACCGCCCGTGTGCCAGAACTTCGCTTCCGGGTCCAGGTCGCCCGACCCGCTGACCGCGACCTTGAGGGGGTACGCGGGCCGTCCGGCGGCGACCCGGGCGGCGCGGCGCTCCGGCGAGTTGACCAGCAGGCGGGGGTTGTCGGCGCGGATCGTCCCCGCCCCGACGAGGATCGCGTCGACGGACGCCCGTACCTCGTCGACGCGGTCGAAGTCCGCCGGGGAGGAGAGCAGCAGACGCTCGGGGCCGGTGTCGTCGAGGCAGCCGTCGAGGGAGACGGCCGCGGACAGCAGGACGTAGGGATACGGCATCGAACGCGCTCACTCTCGACGACGGGCGGGCTTGGTTCAAGTTTGAAACAAACCTACACTGGCGGTATGACGACTCGCTGGCTCACCTCCAAGGAGCAGCGCGCCTGGCGCGCGTACATCGCCGCGACGCACCTCCTGGAGGACGCGATCGACCGGCAGCTCCAGCAGGACGCCGGCATGCCCCACCTCTACTACTCCATCCTCGCCAACCTCTCCGACGCACCGGAACACCGGCTGCGCATGACCGACCTCGCCGAGCGCACCAAGATCACCCGCAGTCGGCTGACGTACGCGGTGACCCGGCTGGAGAAGGACGGCCTGCTGCGCCGGGAGAACTGCCGGTGGGACAAGCGTGGCAGCGTCGCCGCTCTGACCGAGGAGGGGATGGCCACGCTGGAGCGCACGGCGCCGGGCCACGTGGCGACCGTACGGGCATCTTTGTTCGACCAGCTCACCGAGGAACAGGTGGACCAGCTGGAGGAGATCTGCACGGGAATCGCCCGGGCCCTGGAGAGCGATGACGCCCGCCCGGCCCCGGACGAGGTGCCGTGGCGCCGCCGCTCGTCCCCCTCCTGCCCCTGAAGCCGGCACCGGCGCCGACGCCGGCCTTCATGACCCTCACCACAATCCAGTTGCTTCAAATTTAAAGCATGAGGTAGGGTCCGAAGCCGTAGATGTGCTTCAAATCTGAAGCAGATGTGCACCACCGGACCCTACCCGGGAGAACCCGCATGCCCGACTTCCCCGCCGCCACCCCGCGCTCCCGCGTCCGGGTACCGCTGCGCTTCCACGACGGCTACGGCGTCGACGCCGAACTGGTCACCTTCCACGGCCTCACCGACGGCCAGGAGCACGTGGCCGTCGTGCTCGGCGACCCGGCCACCGGCCCCGGCACCACCCCGCTCGTGCGCCTTCACTCCGAGTGCCTGACCGGTGACGTCTTCGGCTCGGCCCGCTGCGACTGCGGCCCGCAGCTGCGGGAGGCGGTCGAGCGCATCGCGGACCGTGGCGGCGTACTGCTCTACCTCCGCCAGGAGGGCCGGGGCATCGGCCTCTACAACAAGCTCGACGCGTACGCCCTCCAGGACCAGGGCCTCGACACCTATGCCGCCAACACCGCGCTGGGCCTGCCCGAGGACGCCCGTGACTACACGGCGGCGGCCCAGATGCTCCAGGCCCTCGGCATCACGTCCCTGGACCTGCTCTCCAACAACCCGGACAAGGCTGACCAGTTGCGCGACCTCGGCATCGACGTCCAGAACCGGGTGCCCACGGGTGTCTTCACCACCGCGCACAACGTCCGTTACCTGCGCGCGAAGGTCCTCCAGACCCAGCACACGCTCCCTCTGGGCGAGTTGACGCCGCTCCCGGCGACGCACGCGGTCTGACCACGCCCGCCGCCCCCGGCCCCTCACCGCCCGGCGATCACCACACGCACGGCAACTCGACCTGGACCACGGTGCCGCCGCCGACAGGGCTGGTCACCTCGACCGTCCCGTCGAGCGCGGCCACCCGCCGTCGCATGCCGAGGATTCCGGAACCGTCGCCGCTCTCGTCGGCACCGCCCCGGCCCTCGTCCCCCACCCGTACCGACAGGCCCCGCCGGGTCCGGGCGAGGCGCACCTCGGCCCGCGGTGACCCGCTGTACTTGGCGGCGTTGGTCAGCGCCTCGGCGACCACGAAGTAGGCGGCGGCCTCCACGGCCGCGGGCGCCCGTACGCCCTCGTCCAGTCCGCCGTCGTCCACGGTCACCGCGAGCCCGCTGCCGGCGGCCAGCGCGCGGACTGCGCCGGCCAGTCCGCGGTCGGTGAGGATCGGCGGGTGGATGCCGCGCACCACCTGCCGCAGCTCGGTCAGCGCCTCCTCGGCCTGGTCCTGGGCGTCGTCCAGCAGCTTGCGCGCGGCCTCGGGATCATGGTCGTAGGCGCGCTTGGCGAGCCCGATGCGCATCGACAGCGCGACCAGCCGGGCCTGCGCGCCGTCGTGCAGGTCCCGCTCGATACGGCGCAGTTCGGCTCCGTGCGCGGCGATCGCGTCGGCCCGGGTCTCCTTCAGCTCCTCGACCCGCGCGGCCAGCCGGGCCTGCGGGGAGGGCATGAGCAGCGCGGTCGACCACCGGGCCTCCGTGTCGGCGAGCCCGACGATCAACGGCAGCACGACCGCCCGCCGCCGCAGCAGTGCGCACCCCACCCCGTCGACGACCAGCGCGAGGGGCCACAGCGGCAGCGCGAGGAAGAGGAGAGCGCCGTAGACGTAGTAGGCGAGCATCCAGCGCAGATCGGTGCGGGTGCCGGGATCCCGTACGGCGGTCCGCAGCCGCTCCCGCAGGGTCCCGTCGAGACGCTGGTACGCCTCCGGAACCGTCCGCCCGGTCCACGATGCCGTCAACTGCCGCTTGGCCCCGGCGATCCGCCGGATCAGCAGCACCGTCTCGGGCACCATCCAGACACCGACGACCACGGCCGCGCCGGTGGCGGTGATCAGCAGCACGGTGATGAAGAGCCACACGCCGAACGCCATCGCCACAGCCACGACCAGGTGCACCGTGGCCCACGCAGCACGCCGCACCGTTTTCCACATGCGGCAACGCTAGATGATTCCCTGGTCGGGGTCGCGGGAGGAGACACCCGGGCAGGGGTGGAGCGGGCTACACCCCCGGAGGGTCTTCATGATCCCGAGGGCAGGCTCACCCCGCCCCCCGAGGTGACGGCAGGCCGGTGACCCAGGCGGTGACGGTGACGGTGGTGCCCTGGCCGGGGCGGCTGTCGATGCTGAACTCGTTGACCAGCCGTCTGGTTCCGCTCAGGCCGCGTCCCAGACCGATCCCGGTGGTGTAGCCGTCGGTCATCGCCAGGTCGACGTCGCGGATCCCCGGGCCGCAGTCGGCGAAGGTCAGCCGCAGTCCGGGGGCGTGCCCGTCGCCCAGCGGGGTGATCTCCATGTGGCCGCCGCCGCCGTGGACAAGGGTGTTGCGGGCCAGTTCGCTGGCGGCGGTGACCAGCTTGGTCTGTTGCACCAGCCCGAATCCCAGCTCGGCCGCGGTCTGCCGTACCCGCTGCCGCACCCAGGCCAGGTCCGCGTCCGAGCCGATCGGAAGGCTCGTCACGGCGGGAGGGTGCGAATCGACCATGGGGTGGTGCGAATCGACCGTGGGGTGGTGCGAGGCGACAGTGGGGTGGTGCGAGGCATGGGTCACGTGCCCTCCGGCTCTCCCGCGGAACGGGGGCGGTCGAGGTGGTCCGGGCGGGCAGTTCCCGCGCGGGGTCGCCACCGGGCGGCAGGCGATCAGCCGACAGCGCCAATAGTTGCCGTATGACAAACATTAGCTGCTGGCGTACGACGCAAACAACACACGACCGGGAAATCCCGACCGCCGCCGCGCCTCACCCTCACCCTCACGGTCACCGCCCGCGCCAGTCCAGGCACACCAGCAGGGCGTCGTCGTCCGGAACGGGACGACCGCGGTGGCCGGTCAGCTCGCGCAGGATCGCCCTCGGCACCTCGGCGGCGGGCAGCAGCCGCGTGGCCAGGATCGCCCGGGCCAGTGCGGCGTCCCCGTACGCCTCCCCGCCGGGGGACGCGACCGCGTACACCCCGTCGCTGACGAAGACGAGCCGGTCGCCGGGCTCGACCTGGAACTCCTGGGCCACGTAGTCGGTCTCCTCGAACATGCCGAGGGGCAGCTGCGCCTCGAGGTCGACGCGCTCGACCGTGCCGCCCCGCAGCCGCAGCATCTGCGGGGATCCTGCGTCCACCACCTGGGCCCGCCCGGTCGCCAGATCGAAGTCGAACATGAGCACGGACAGATAGCAGCGGCCCCGGTAATGGGCGTAGACCGCCTGGTCGGCCAGGGCCGCCTGGTCGGCGATGGGGATACCGGCCCGCCGCGCGTTGCGCAGGGCGTTGATGGCCAGGTTCGTCAGCAGGGACGCCTCTGTTCCCTCACCCATGCCGTTGGAGACGTACAGCATGAGCCGGTCGGCGGTCGCCGACCAGTCGAAGGTGTCGCCGAAGATCGCGTACGCCGGTTCCAGCTGCGCCCCCAGCTCGTACTCCGGACGCGCGCAGGAACGGCCCGGCAGCAGCTGCCACTGCATCTCCGCGGCCAGGGTCAGCCGGTCCTTGCGGCGTGCCTGCAGATAGAGGTCCGTGTCCCGCTCGGCCACCACCACCTCGTGCCCCAACACCTCCGCGACGTCCGCGAGTTCGGCCAGGCAGCCGCGGGCGTCATCCCCGTCTGGCAGGGTCACCGACAGGACGCCGAGCCGGTCCCCGCGCACGGTGACCGGCAGATGGACGCGCACCAGGCCGTCCGCGCACCCCTCGACGAACGGCTCCTGGGCACCGAAGGCGCGGCCCGCCGGGCTGTTGTGCACCGACAACGGTTCCAGCGTGTGCGGCAGCACGGACACCGGCTGCAGCACCGTCAGGCCGTAGTCGGCCATGAAGAGCTCGACGGAGTCCGCCGCGTACTGTTCCGTCAGCACACGACGGACCGCGTCGAGCAGCTCGTGGGGTGCCGCTGTGCGCAGAGCGCGCTCAACGGCGACAAATCTGTTCACGTCGGTAAACACACCAATTCCTTAGCCGGACGATCGCAGGTCCTGCCCACCCGACGGACGCGGACGACTCAGGCGGCAGTGCCGGTCATCCCGTCCCT
Organism: Streptomyces cellulosae; assembly: GCF_000721105.1. GTDB lineage: Bacteria > Actinomycetota > Actinomycetes > Streptomycetales > Streptomycetaceae > Streptomyces > Streptomyces cellulosae_A. Next base: position 41,209 of record NZ_JOEV01000066.1, on the reverse strand, counting down.
CCGTGGCCCGTCCGCACGCCTAGTACGCTGACGGCCATCCCGGCACCTGCGAGAGTGTGACTGTGACTTCCTTCGGCCCCCGCCCCGAGCCAGACGAAGTCGCACGCGTGACCTCCACGGCCGCGGAGCTGCTGGAGGTCCTGTGGGGCCGCGCCTCGACGGCCCCCGCCTCCGCGTCCCAGCTGCGCGTGCTGCTCATACTCGAGCACCAGGAGGGCATCAACCTGCGTACCCTCGCGGACAGCCTCGCCTCCACGCCCCCGTCGACCAGCCGGCTCTGCGACCGCCTCCAGGCCGCCGGCTTCGTCGAACGCGTGGTGAGCCCGAACGACCGGCGTGAGGTACGGCTGCACATCAGCGGCCGGGGCCGCGCCTTCCTCGCCGACCTGCGCGTCCGCAGGGAGAGGGAGCTCCGGGCGGTGCTCGACCAGATGCCCGCGGGCAAGCGGAGCACGCTGCTGCAGGGGCTGGAGGCGTTCTGCGACGCGGCGGCGGCACGGATACACGACGCCGCCCAGGACTCCGGGGACTCCGGCAGCCGGACCGCCTGAGCGGACTCCTCCGCCCACCGGAACATTCCAGACCCTTCCCTGCACACGCCCGACCTCCACTTTCTCGCCCTGCGGCCACAGTTGCCGAACGGCAACCGTCCACGCGGTGCCTGCGTCATCTCCTGTCGTCTGCCTCGAAGTCCGAGTACCCCGGGCCACCGCGAGGTTGCCGACTGTGGTCAACGTCTCGGAGCCGCCGGGGGGCGCACGCCGAGAGCAACGCACCCCGTCCGCCGCAGCCCCGGGCGGCGTCGCTTTCCGGTGTCCGGGGTGAAGACAGGCGCGGCTTCCGCAGGCCCGGGCGCCGACGCGAGCCGCGATGGCCGGTCGCAGATCGCCGACGCCTGCGCTCTCCCGGTGGCCAGAACAGCCCGTCCGGTGACGCCGGTTCGGCGGTACGAGACCCACCTTGGGGAACGCTGTCACGGAGGCGCCCGACCGGGAGGGGCCGGGCGGGGCGACGGCGCCCGGCCCGGTCGGCGGCCCGCTCCCCCCGGCTCTTAGCATGATCGAATGGTTGCCGATGATGCCCGGAAGTCCGGGACACGACGGGACGTTGTGCCCGGGGACGCCGTAGCCGGTCGTCCCGGCGGATCACACCGTGATCATGCCGGAGAGACGTCTCACCCTGGTGCCGACCTGGCCGAGTGGGCGGCCGACCTGGTCGAGCCGGTCAAGCCGAAGCTGCGTGGCTGGCTCCACGCCGCGATGGTCCCCGCCTCGCTGAGCGCGGGCATCGTCCTGATCTGCCTGGCCCGGACCGAGCAGGCGGTCCTGGCCTGCACCGTGTACTCCGTCACCGCCTGGCTGCTGTTCGGGACGAGCGCCATCTACCACCTGGGCACCTGGGGGCCACTGGGCGAGGCCGTTCTGCGTCGCCTCGACCACGCCAACATCTTCCTGATCATCGCCGGCACCTGCACCCCTCTGGCCGTGCTCCTCCTCCCCCGTGAGCAGCGAACCCTGCTGCTGTGGGTCGTATGGACGGGGGCGCTGGCCGGCATCTCCTTCCGCGTCCTGTGGGTCCAAGCTCCCCGCTGGCTGTACACCCCCTGCTACCTGGCCCTGGGGTGGGCACCGGTGCGTTACCTGTCCGACTTCCTGCACACCGGCGGTGCGGCTGTAGTCACCTTGGTGGTAACCGGCGGTCTCCTCTACAGCGCGGGCGCGGTGGTCTACGCCGTCCAACGCCCCGACCCCTCGCCCCGCTGGTTCGGCTTCCACGAGGTGTTCCACGCCCTGACGGTGGCGGCCTTCACCGCGCACTACATCGCCGTCTCCCTCGCCGCGTACTGAAGCAGGCGCATTCACCCCTGCGGCGCCGTGCCCTCGCCGCACTCGCGGCCCGATCGTCGGCTGCGGAGCCGGCCACGGAAAAGGTGAGCGTGCCCGCCGACACCGGCGGGCACGCTCACCTCAGGCCGCAGCGGACGGCCGGGCCGATCCGTCGGCACGACGGTATTCGGCGTTGATGCGCCGGGCTTCTTCGAGCTGGTCTTCGAGGATGATGATCCGGCAGGCGGCCTCGACAGGGGTGCCCTGGTCCACGAGTTCACGCGCGCGGGCCGCGATGCGCAGTTGGTAACGGGAGTAGCGGCGGTGTCCGCCCTCGGAGCGCAGTGGTGTGATCAGTCGTGCTTCACCGATGGCGCGGAGGAAGCCGGGAGTGGTACCGAGCAGTTCGGCGGCCCGGCCCATCGTGTAAGCGGGGTAGTCGTCGTCGTCGAGACGGCCCAGCGACTCGTCTGCTGTCATCTCACCTCTCTGTGGAACGGGTAGACGCGTAGAGGGGCCCTGGTGCCGTACGGCACCAGGGCCCCGAAGGAACTGCAACACCATCTGCCGGCCCTAGTACTGCACCGGCCCTCTGTTTCCGCACAGCCGTCTGATACGCCGACGGGGGTGCGGGGATCGCGGATGCGTGACCGGAGACCACCTGCCTATCGATGTCCTGCGGTACCCGGGCTCACTTCTTCCGCCCGGGCGATCCTGATGGCGCTCGACTCCTCCGTTCGTCCCTCTGAACCATCACTTGCCAAACGGGAACTGCGTACTGCTGGTGGTGCTGGTACTGCGACCGCGTCAACCGCGGTCCTGCTCACGGCGGCCCCTGACCACTGCGGGCCACCCGGTCCGGTCGTCAGTCCCGTCGCCGTACTGCGACAACCTGGCTTCGACACTCCACCACCGAACCGTCATGCGTGTACTGCTGCCCGGCAGTTCGTGTCTGCCGGGCTCCCTCGATCTCGACTACGTCAGAAACCATAATCGCGAGAGGACTCAATGTCTACTCCAGCGAGCACAGATTTTGGTGGGCTCGGTGAAGAGGTATTGCCGAGAAGCCGCCGACCGCCGACAGGGTCGTCTGCGGCACCGCACGAGCGGACAGCAGTGAGGGCCCTACCAGCATGTGCTGGTAGGGCCCTCACTGCTGTCCGCTCGTGCCGGTCCCGTCGGTCAGACGGGCAGGGGGATACCGAGCATGACGGAAGCCCGCTGGAACGGGGTTTCGATGCTTTCGACGGGCCCGGGTGCGGTCTTGGGGAGGGTCCGACAGGTGAAGCCGAGCCGGGCCATGGCCCGGAGGACCTCGCCGGCGCTGAAATCGCGGCGGTCCTGGCGGGTGACGACCTGGCCGACCTGCTTGACGGGGTAGTGCCGTCGTCCGATGATCACGGACTCGCCGGTGACCGGCTCGGGCTTGATGCCCTTCATGGATTCCAGCACGCCGCTCTTGGTCAGCTCGAACGGGAAGCGGGCGATGACACAGCGCATGATGCCTCACGGGAGAAGAAGGGACGGAACCGACCGCGGTGCAGCGGTTCAGCGGGAGAGCGCGAGGACGCCCAGGGTGCTGCCGTGTTCGTCGTCGACCACGGGCAGCGGCCCGAGCCGCCCACAGGGCATCGCGTCCTCGGTTTCGGCCCTGGTGGCCGGCGGCGAGGCGAAGGACCCGATGCGGTCGGCGATGTCACGCAGGCGTATCCGGTCCGTGTATCCGGAGCTGTCCCGGACGGCGGTGAGCCGAGCCAGGGTGACCATGCCGACGCACAGGCCGTCCTCGTCACAGACGACCAGATGACCGGCACGGGCGGCGGCCATGACGGACAGCGCCACCTCGACGGTCATGTCGAACCAGACCTGCGGCCCGGCCGCGTCGATGACGTCGGCCACCGTGCTGTGCACGGGGTCGGCGCTCGTCACGCGGGTCTGCGTCTGCACCAGCGTCAATGGATGCCTCCTGCGGAGATGGCTCAGCTTCCTGATCATGAAGGTGTTGTGCCGCCGCGAACGTTCTATGCCGCCGCGCCGGGGGCGGACTGCCGTACGGGCGCGCGGCGGGCCGCCGAGGCGGGGCGGCGTCGGCCGCGTGAGGTGGCGCCGCGCTTCTTGGGGCGTTCGACCACCGGTGCGGTGATGACGACCGGGATGCCGGAGGGGGTCTGGGCACCGGTGATGCGGTGCAGGGACTCTTCACCGGAGCGGACCTGGGTGGTCTGCGGGACAATGCCGGCCGCTGCCATGAGGCGGGTCATCTCGCGGCGCTGGTTCGGCGTGACCAGGGTGACGACGCTGCCGGACTCGCCGGCGCGGGCCGTACGGCCGCCGCGGTGGAGGTAGTCCTTGTGGTCGGTCGGCGGGTCGACGTTGACGACGAGGTCGAGGTTGTCGACGTGGATGCCACGCGCCGCGACATTGGTCGCCACCAGCACGTTGACGTGCCCGGTCTTGAACTGCGCCAGCGTGCGGGTGCGCTGCGGCTGCGACTTCCCGCCGTGCAGGGCGGCGGCCCGTACCCCGCTGTTCAGGAGGTGCTCGGTGAGGCGGTCGACGGCGTGCTTGGTGTCGAGGAACATGATCACGCGGCCGTCGCGTGCGGCGATCTCGGTGGTGGCCGTGTGCTTGTCGGCGCCGTGGACGTGCAGCACGTGGTGCTCCATCGTCGTGACGGCGCCGGCCGAGGGGTCGACGGAGTGCACGACCGGGTCGGTGAGGTAGCGGCGCACGAGCAGGTCTACGTTGCGGTCGAGGGTGGCGGAGAACAGCATGCGCTGGCCCTCGGGGCGGACCTGGTCGAGCAGGGCGGTGACCTGCGGCATGAAGCCCATGTCGGCCATCTGGTCGGCCTCGTCGAGGACGGTGATGGAGACCTGGTTCAGCCGGCAGTCGCCGCGGTCGATGAGGTCCTTGAGGCGTCCCGGTGTGGCGACGACGACCTCGGCGCCACCGCGCAGCGCGCTCGCCTGCCTGCCGATCGACATCCCGCCCACCACCGTGGCCAGCCGCAGCCTCAGGGAGCGTGCGTACGGGGTGAGCGCGTCGGTGACCTGCTGCGCCAGCTCACGCGTCGGTACGAGGATCAGCCCCAGCGGCTGCCTGGCCTCGGCGCGCTGCCCGGCCGTACGGGCCAGCAGCGCCAGCCCGAAGGCGAGGGTCTTGCCGGAGCCGGTGCGGCCACGGCCCAGTACGTCCCGGCCGGCGAGGGAGTTCGGCAGGGTCGCGGCCTGGATCGGGAACGGTGCGGTCACGCCCTGCGAGCCGAGCGCGGCCAGCAGTTCCCCGGGCATGTCGAGATCGGCGAAGCCCTCCACGGCGGGAAGCGCGGGGGTGATCGTCTTGGGGAGGGCGAACTCGCCCTGGATCGCGGCGGGACGGCGGCCGTAGCCGCCGGAACGGCTCGGCCCGCCGGAACGGCTCGGGGCCGACGAGCCGAATCGGCTGCCACCCCTTCCGGAGTCGGCACTGCCGTTACGGGTGCGGGGGAAGCGGTCGTTCGTGCGTGTGCGGTTCATGCGGAACCTTCCTCGATGCGGCACATATCAAGGAATTCCCGCAGCGATGAGCAGCACGGAGAATTGCAAGATGGGCCGGCGGAACGCGAAAGCGAATCTGGCCGACGGGAATCCGTGCGGGCGCAGGCGCTGAAATGAGCGACGCGATGCGGATGCGATATCCGGGGCGTCTGCTGCGGTGCAGCTGTGAGGGGACGCATCTGCAGTCCCGGAGGAGAATCCGTGCGCGGTGGCAGGGCGGATTCCTCGGAGTCGTCGTCTCACAGGTGAAACCACTGCGGGAAATGCGGGCAGCTGGGGCCCGCACCCCGAAGGATGCGGGCCCCAGCTACACAGTGCGCGTCAGCGTCAGGCGAGAACGATGTTCTCGGCCGTCGGGCCCTTCTGACCCTGCGCGATGTCGAAGTTCACCTTCTGGCCTTCGAGCAGCTCACGGAAGCCCTGGGCGGCGATGTTCGAGTAGTGGGCGAACACGTCGGCGCCGCCACCGTCCTGCTCGATGAAGCCGAAGCCCTTTTCCGCGTTGAACCACTTCACGGTACCAGCAGTCATGTCAATCTCCTTTGGGGCAGTGCATCGGGATCCGCAGTTCCGCGGACACCGTGTCGCCGCGATGATCACCCCGCCCGGAAAAAGACCGGAAATACAAAAGTGCTCCCGGTGGCTCAGAGGCCGACCGGAGAGCACTTGAAGTTTCGGGAACCACAACTGCAACTGAGATCGACAGTAGCACACCGCAACGGCCTGCGTGCGGTGAAGAATTTCGCTCTGCTTATCGCGGCAAAAAACCTGTCTGCAAGTTCCATTGAAACTCAGCTCGCGAGCACAGTTATTGATTGACCCGGAGCGCAACGTTTCGGGGCGGGCAACCTGTGGGGCTTCTCGCCTCGCCGCCAAGCACGAGCAGGGCGAGGCCGTGACCAGCTGCTGCGGCAGTGCGACGACAACGCCCTGATCGTCGGCCTGCGGCGCGTCGCGGTGCGCAAGAGAGGCTCACCGCGCCGCGCGCCGACTACGGGCCGTCGGCGTAACGGGCGGAGCCCCGCTCCCCGCATCCTCCCGGGCCGTCAGGTGTCGTAGACGGTGGAGCGGTGTCCGACGTGGACCACCCACACCACCAGTTCCCCGTTGTCAATCGTGTAGATGACGCGGTAGTCACCGACGCGCAGGCGGCGCCGGTCGGGTCGGGAGACGAGTGCGGTGGTGTGGAAACCGAGCGGGTCGGTCTCCAGCTCCGTCAGCTTGGCGAGGATGCGAAGCGCCGCGTCCCGGGGAATCTTGCGCAGCTCGGCCCGGGCCTCCGGCCGGAAGACGGTGCGGTACTCACTCGGGCCGTACTCATTCACCGCGGGCCAGCGTCTCCCTCATGACGTCCTCGATCGGGACGCCGGCCGCCGAGTTGGCCATGCGCTCGTCGATGATCCGGTTGATCTCCCGCTCTTCCAACTCCTGGTACTTGCGCAGAACCTCGATGGACACGACAGCTGCGACCTGTTTGCCGCGTCGGGTGATGACCGTGGGTGTGTCGTCTCGGTCGGCACGCTCGACCACCTCGGCCAGGTGGGCGCGCACGTCGCGGATGGACTCTATGGGCATCTGGGTCATGCGCCCAAGAGTACCGAGTGTGCCATGTGTACACAACGCGTCGAAGTCGGGAAGGAGCTGCGGGGCGTGCTCGGCGATCGCCTCACGCAGCGCCTTCGGATTCCGCTCGGGCATGGGCGGGACGACCGGTATGGGTTCCGCGCACCTGCGGCGACTGCCGGGTCTCCGTGGCGGCGGGTACTCAGAGGTACGTCACCTGCAGCACGTAGACACATTCGTGCCGTGGGATGACCTGGTAGTTGAGGAAGCCGCCGGGGACATGGGCGACGCCTCCCTTCGGGTCCTGCTCTCGGTATCCGGTGCCGTCGAGGTAGAACGCGGAGGCGGCACGGACCAGTTCGTCGGCCTTCTTCTCGACTTCGGCCACCAAAGCCGGCGGCGCCCCGCCGACGACGTGTTCTTCGTCGGGGTCGTACTCCCACCTCCAGGTCACGCGGACACTGCCTGCTGGGCCTCGGCTTCGACGGCACGCAGTTCGTTCATGGCGGGCCGGAAGGCCGGGTCTTCCCGGCCGCTCGTGCCGTGCACCACAGCGAGCGCAGCATGGTAGCGGGCTGCCAGGTCGGGGCGCCGTTCGATCTCGACCTGCGCCTGCCAGTGAGTGAGCCAGTGCTGGAGATGGCCGATCTTGCCGTCCTGGATGGCGGCTGCCAGTGCCTCTTCCTTGTGACGTTCCATCTCGCCAAGGCGGTGGGGAGCGATACGGGCCAGGGCGACTCGGACGGAGTCGGGGGTTCGTTCGGGGCGCGGGATCAACTCACGCCCGTGGTCGGGCTGTGTCGTCACGGGTATCTGCTCCTTGAACGGCGATGTCCTGACGACGATAGCCGTGCACACGGGCTGAGGGTGAGCTGTTCATGGCCCGTTCCGGCCGGTCGGCGCGGTACCGGCCGGAACGGGAGCCGGGGTGGCCGCTGGTTACGTCGGCATGTTGCGTGCGGTCACTTCGGCCACTTCGACGCAGTCGGTGTCCTCGGTGTCCGGTGCGGGCAGGCGCAGGCCCCGGGACTCGGCGACGCGCAGGGCGTCGGTCAGGCACTCGGCGAGCCGGATCCCGGCGTAGCGGACCTCGGTGTACGGGGACGTGGGGTCGTCCAGCAGCGGGCGGGCGAGGTCGAGCACGTCGGCGGCCGTGGCGAGTTGGACGGCCTCCAGGTTGTCGGCGAGACGGGAGAGGTATCCGCCGCCGTTGTCGTCCGTCACCAGGTAGCACGGGTTGCCGTCGGCGGACGGCCAGGGCAGCAGGCGGGGGGAGACGGAGGTCGTCGCAGGAGCGGTGGGGTTTTCCATCAGGCAGCCACCTCCTGCGCGCCGACCAGGTGCCGGTCGAGGTCGATCCCGAAGTCGGCGGCGAGGACCAGGGCGAGGCGACGGTGTTGCTGGAGGACGGCTTCCCGTTCGTGGGCGGTGAGGTAGGGGCGTACGAGGGCGGAGTCCATGCCGTCGAGGGGGGTGGGGAGGCCGTACGGAGAGCGGTGAAGGGGGAGGTGCGGGGGCTGGGGTGGGGCGGGGTGACGTACGGCGGTGAAGTGCAGGCAGAGGTGGGGGCGGAGGTGGGTGCGTCGCCGTTTGCCCGTGCCAGGGCCGAGGAGAAGGCGCAGCCATTCGAGGGTGCGGCGGATAAGGTCGTGCATGTCGACGCTCCTAAGCAGCGTTGGCCGTGCCCCGGGAGGTCTAGCCACCTCGCCGGGGTCTTTCCATCTTCGAAGCTACACCGGGGCATAGCCCTCTGCATACAAGTACAGAGGGATCCACACGATCGTGCAGGTCACTGCCGCTCTACGTTGGACGTATGAGCGAGACGGAACAGCCGAAGACCACGCTGGACCCCATGAGCGCGAGACCGCTCTATGTTCAGCTGGCCGACGTCATCGCCGGGAAGATCGAGTCCGGGGAGCTGGCGCCGGACAGGCCCATCCCCTCAGAGAACCACCTTGCCGATGAGTACGGCGTGGCACGACTCACTGCGCGACGTGCTGCACAGGAACTTCGCGAGCGCGGGCTGATCGTCACCGTGCGCGGCAAAGGCTCGTTCGTCGTCGAGCAGCCGCCCGGCGACGCGCCCGAAGAGGTCGAGCCCAACGCCTGAAGGGGCCGCGCGTTGCGTCGCACGGCCTCTTCAACGTGAGTCATCCCGCACCTTCGGCTACTCGGTGGCCGACCGCCGACCACCCCGCTTCTTCTCGGGTGCCAGTCACGGAGCGAGAGGTGCCGGTCGGCGCGACCTCGGTTGAGTACGGTCTGGAACTCCTCGGCGGATTGCCGCCCTACTCCTTGGTCGTCCTCGTCGTACCGCCGGTGCACCCAGGGCACGGTCCCCCGTCCTGCTCCAGCTCGAGTACGACCCGCACCATCTGAACGATCAACCACCGTCGCGATCCCTTACTGGGACAGGCTCAGCGCCACCAGTTGTACGGGTCACCAGCCGCATGAAGGTCCTGCACACTGACGTATCGACACTCGCCGGTCACGTTGTGCACCGCGATACAGGTGGGCCCGTAGACAAGATACTCGTCATCCCTGGTTGACAAGTACTTGACAGACTGAAAGCCGAAGTAGAAGAAGTCGCCCTTCGCCGCCTTGTGCCTGTCCTCTTCGAACAGAGCGACCTCATTGTCCCAACCAGCAGATTCACGCCGGAGAAAATCCGATGCCAGTCTTTCTGCTTGTTCCTGCGTATACATCAGTTCCGCCCAATCAGACCGGGTCGCCTGTCGCTGCCGTTGGCTGAATGGGTCCACGGCGTGCGATTCCTGGACGCTAAGCCATCGACATTCACCAGTAACACTGTGTACCGAAATTTGACAAGGTCCATAGAGGAAGTACTTGGAGTCCCTGGTGGCGACGTACTTCACCGACTGAAAAGCGAAGTAAAAGAAATCGCCCTTCTTCGCCTTGCACTCATCCTCATCAAAGAGGGTAGCCTCATTGTCCCAGCCGGCCGACATCTGCCGAAGGAAATCCGCCGCCAGCCGCTCTGCTTGCTCCATCGTGTACATCAGTCCCGCCCTCATCAACTTGGATGCGTCGTAGAGCACAGGATGGCCTCCGCCACGGAAGGGGCAGCGCTAGCGCGCACGGCCACTTGTCACCGCCGGCGATCGAAAGGGTCCACTTCCGAGAATTCCTGCATATCGACCCATCGACACTCGCCGGTTGCCCTGTGCACCGCGATGGCAGGCGGGCCATAAAGGGCATACCTGTCGTCACCGGTGGCGAGATATTCGGCAGAATTATAGATGAAGTAGAAGAAGTCGCCTTTTTCTCCCTTGCAACCGTCCTTGTCAACCAGGACGGCCTCGAGATCCGATCCGACAGACTCCTGACGGAGAAAATCCGCCGCCAGTCGTTCTGCTTGCTCCAGCGTATGCATCAGTTCGTCCTCATAAGTTTGAATGACTTGTAGGCCATAGGATCGACAAAACCTGTCTGTACGTCGAGGAAGAGTACCCGACCCTGCTGGTTCACGATGTTGAAAACATGACCCGCCCCATTTTCCGGCAGCGCGGCAACTAGACCGCGAGCGCCGTCTCCGGAGTTTCGGATGTGGTCAACCATGCCCCAGAAATTGGTGTCATTGAAGGTTCTTCCATACGCATTCTGCAGTCGGTCAAGAGACTGGATTCCCCCCATGTCTCCTGGCACGGGCTTTATTCCCTCGCCGCCAAGGTACCGATCAAACGCTTCACCGACGTAAGTACAGTTCCTCATCCCACCCTCGGGATTGAACTGCTTTGCCAAGTCGGAAAGATTCGGCGTCTCATACGGCTTGGGAGGGATCGGCGACTTCTGTGGCGCAAGCCCAAGCGGATCGCAGGAAACAGAAGGCCGATCCACATACCCGACCGGGTTGGCCGCCGGCGCCAGGCCGAGGGGGTCCTGGCTGATGTACTGGGCGACTTCAGGGTCGTAATATCTGAGGTAGTTGTAGTTCAGGCCCGTCTCGGAGTCGAAATACTGGCCCGGGAAACGGAGGGGTGTGTAGGCCTGGCTCCCGACCGGCCAGGACAGTTTTCCCCAGTTTGTGGCGCGGGAGCGCCAGGCGATTTCTCCGGTCTCGTCGATCAGTTCGCAGGGAGATCCCGAGAGGTCGGAGACGATGGCGAAGAAGCGGGCGTCGATCTCTTCCTGCGAGGCCGCGGCCAGGGTCCGGCGCTCGCTCTGGGCGACCGCTTCGGGGCCGTGGAGGTGCCACGTCAGGGTCACCGAGTCGCTCGACTCCCCCCACCTGGTCGTCTGTTCGCACAGCGAAACACCGTCCCAGGTGAAGTCCACCTGCTCCAGTACGTCGACGCCGTTCTCCGCGATGCGCTGCTTGCCGGTGCGTCTGCCGAGGGCGTCGTATTCGTACCGCCACACCGTTCCGTCGGGAGTGACGACCTGGGTGAGCCGGTCCTCCGCGTCCCAGCTGTACCGCCACGTGTCCGGCTTGCGGGACAGCCGGGTCTTCTGGCGGAGTACGACACGTCCGGCCGCGTCGTGCTCGTAGCGGATCCGGCCGGCACGCACGAGGTTGGCGCCCTGGTAGGCGCGTTCGCCGCAGCCGTCGTCTCCGAACGGACGGGCTGGCCAACCGGCCGCCACCTGGTTGCCGAGCGGGTCGTAGGAGTAGGACTCCTCCCATCCCTCTCCGCTGACCCTCGTCGTCCTTCCCGCCAGGTCCAGTTCGTACTGCCGAACGCCGTCCAGCTGGTCATGGACCTTGGTCAGGCTGCCGTCCGCGCGATATTCGTACGTCCTCGACTGGATACGCCTCCGAAGGTGGTCCACTGCTTGAGAGGTCAGCCGGTTCATGGCGTCGAACGTGCGGGACATACTCAAGGACTCACCGAACCGGCGGCCGATTTCGCGGCCGACCCGGTCATACTCCAGCGTGATGGCACGACCGTCCGCCGTGAGCCGGCAGGGCTGTCCCGCGGAATCGAATTCCCAGACGCTCTCGGCGCCCGTCGGCGTCGTACGTCCCGCCAGCCTGCCGAACTCGTCGTAGCGGTACGCCACTTCCCGGCCGTTGATCCGCTCGGAGACCAGGCGCCCGTGCCGGTCGCGGAGGAGAGTCAGATTCGTGTGGGCATTGGCTGCCTGGGCGATCTGATCGGTGAAGTCGTAGGTGTACGTCGCCACTTCGCCGTCGACGCTCTTGCGAACGACCTGCCCGAGGTCGTTGTGCTCGAAGGAGACGACCTGGCCGAGGGCGTTCGTTCGGGAGGTCAGGTCACCGGCGGCGTTGTACGAGCACTGGGTGACCCGGCCGCCGAAGTCGGTTTCAGTGGTGGGCCGGCCGGCCGCGTCGTACTCATAGGTCCACGTCTGCCCGTGGGGGTTGGTCACCCGGGTCAGCCGCAGTTCGTTGTCGTAGGCGAACTCGTAACGAGAGCCGTCCGGTTCGACGCGCGCCGTCAGCAGATCGAACTGGGCGTACTCGAAACGGGTGACTCCGCCGACCGTGTTCGTGTGCGTGAGGCAGTTTCCCTCGCCGTCGTACGTCCACGATTCCTCGGTCCCGTCCGGATTCCGCCGGTGGGTCACATGGCCCTCGACGGACCATTCCATCTCACCCGTCGCGCCCAAGGGGTCCGTGATGGCTGTGACGCGGCCGAAGGCGTCCCGCCCGTATCGCATGGTGTTGTCGGCGTGATCGCGGACCTTGACGGGCAGACCGGCCGCGTCGCAGCGGATTTCGGTCACCCGGCCGTACTGGTCGCGCACCGCGCACAGATGCCCGCGCTCGTCGTACGTGAAGGATGTACGGCCGCCCTCGGAATCGGTGACCGAGGTCCGGTTGCCGAGGGCGTCGAACTCCTGACGGAGCGAGCGTCCGTCCGGGCCCACCATGCGCGTGAGCAGCCCACGGGCGTCGTAGGAGAACGTCGTTCGCCGTCCGTCCGGACGGATGATCTCCGTCAGGTTCCCCAGGGAGTCGTACCGGTGGGACGTGGTACGGCCGACGGCGTCCGTCTCGGACAGCAGGCGGTTGAACCGGTCACGGGTGAAGCGCCGGGTGTGCCCTGCCGGATCCACGATGGCGACGACCTGGTGGAAGTCGTTGACGCGGTACTGGCGTACGGCGCCTTCGCCGTTGACCGCCTTCGTGGTCCGCAGCCCGGTTTCCGGATCTCTCTCGCCGTAGGACAGCCGGAGGCTCATGTGCCCGTCCGTACCGCCCTGCGCGACGCACCGGTCCCTGTCGTCGTACGCGTACGTGTACGCGTGCTGGTTGGTGTCCGTCCACGACGTGACCCGGCCCGCGTCGTCGTAACAGAACCTGAGCGGCAGCCCGGACGAATTCCTGACCTCGGTGAGGTTCCCGTCCGTGTACCCGTACCGGACCAGCTGGAGATCGGCTCCGTCCTCGCCTCCTCCGGCCAGGTGCAGGCCGGTGACCCGCCCGTCGGCGCTGTCGACCCTCAGGCGATAGCCACCGCTGTGGACGACGGCTGACGGCGCTCCCGCCTCGTCGTGGTCGAAGGTGATCCAGTTGCCGTTGCGGTCGTCGATCTGTTCCAGGACCGCCAGGTCGGCGCCATGGTCGACGAAGTGCCAGGTACGGCGGGTCTGGGAGTCCGTGATGGTGTAGCCGTCGTCCACGCGGTCCAGGGGAAGGCGGGGGCCGTGGCTGGGCAGGGTGGGCAGGCCGGGTGCGGGGTGGGGGTACGACAGGAGGAGGCCGTCCTCCGTGACGTACACGACCCCCTCCGCGTCGATCTCCAGGCGCTGGTCGAGGGTGGAGGACCAGGACGGGCCGAACCAGCGGCCCAGGTGGTAGCCGGACTCCACCCGTCGGGTCAGCAGCAGGGGCAGTGCGCCGGGGAGGGTGACGTCCGTCTGCGGCAGGTACATCGTGCCGGTGGCGAGGTCGATCGGGTCGGTGCCCTTGCTCTCCACAGCTTCGCCGGCACGGGAGTGCTGCGCGGGGTCCTCGTTCACCCGGGCCCGAGCCGTCCCCTTGCGCACCCCCTGCTCCGCAGCCTCCTCCATCCCCTCCTTCACCGCGGTCCGCAGTCCGCCCCGGGCCAGTCCCAGCCCCTTGCCGCCGACCAGCTCGGGGATCAGCCGGCCGATGCCCTCTGCCGGGTCCTTCTTGAAGCCCTCCCACGCGGGGTCATGCTGACGTTCTGGAGGTACTGGGCGGGGTGGGTGAGGTTGTAGCCGTCGACCGGGTTGAGGCCGCGGACGAAGTTCACCGTGCCGGCCACGCCCTTGACCGCACCGCCCACGACGTGGGTGAGCTCGGTGTTGACTGCCAGGTAGCCGTCTTTGAGGTTCGACCCGATCTGGTTGAGCAGCGGCGGTTCGGCGGGGGCGTGGGCGAGTGCGGCGCGGACCGAGGCGGCGGCGGTGCGGCCGGCGTCGTTGCGCTGGCGGCGGGCCTCGGCGAGGATCTCCTGGGCGCGTTTGATGTCGGCGGTGCCGGGATCGGTGAAGGGTTCGGGGCGCGGGCCGGGGTCCTGGTCGGTCTTGATCTTGGCGTTGTAGGCGTCGACGCGTTTGTTGTACGAGTCCCGCGCCTGCTCGGACGCCTTCGTGCCCTTCTCGTACAGTTCGATGGCCTCGCGGGCCTGCTCCTGCGCCCAGACGACCGTGTCCGCGAAGTCGTCCAGCGCCTTGCCCGCCTTGTCGCAGGCGTCGGCCGCGTGCAGCCACTTGGGGGGATGCAGGGCGAACTTCTCGCGGAAGGTGTCGGCGGCTTCGCCCTTCCAGTGCGAGGAGTCCAGCTTGCGCATTCCCTCGCCGACCGTGTCGAAGGCTTTGCGGAAGTCCTTCAGGTGGGAGGCGGAGGCTCGGATCGCCGAAACGCTGCCGTGGACCAGCTGGACGGGCAGGTCGGTCTCGCCGAGCTGCTTCTCGCCGGGCGTGGCACCGAGGTCGGAGGCGAGTTGGTCGCCGACGTACTCGACCATCTTGGCCGCGTCGTCGGCTCCGACGTAGTCCAGGCCGTCCGCGAGGACGTCCGAACCCTTGTCGACGCCCTCGCCGACGAGTTTCGTGGCGGCGTGTCCGACGTCTTCGAGTTTGCCTATGCCGGAGTTGACCAGACCACCGAAGTCCATCAGCCCTTCTCCCCACCCTGCGGCGACTGCTGCGGTGTCGGCTGCTCAGCCGCAGCCTGGGCCCGCTCCTCGGCGGAGGGCCCGAAAGCGGCGTCCATCAGGCCCTCGTACTGCTCATCGCTCGCGCCCATGACCTGCTGGGCACTCAGCGGGCTGGGGATCGGTCCCGTCATCATCTGTGAGGTCATCAAGTCCCGGCCCGCATCGTTCCAGCCCTGCTTGCTGTTGTCCCACGCCTGCGCGAAGGACTCCTTGCTGTAGTCCGGGTTCTTCAGGGAGTCGAGACCGCTGGTGGCTATGTCGCCCCACTCCTGCTTCGCGGCCTCGTCCTCCGAGAGATACGGGTTGCCGGCCACGGAGTTCGCGGCGATCTTCAGGGTGCCACCGACGTACTGATCCGTCTCGTACAGCGTTCCGGCCGCGAGACCCACGTGGTGCGCGAAGAGGTTGCCCTCCTCCACGAGCGCGCGCACGCCCCACTCCCAGCGCTCGCAGAACGACGAGAACGCCGACTTCAGGTCGTCATGGCCCAGATCAAGCCCCGACAGGGCCAGGTTCGCGAAACCCCGGCCCTGCCCGGCAACGCTGTCGGTACCGATCTCCTTCAACTCGTCCAGCGTCAGCGTGATCCCCTTGGCGATGCCGTCGAGGCCGGTCGCCTTGATGTCCTTGCCGCCGCCCCCGCCGCCGGTACCGGCACCAGCACCGCTCACCGCGGTTCCTCCCCGTTCGCCACCTTCGTGTCCGCCGTCTGCGGACCCACCGTCTCCGCGTCCAGGGCGACCGCGTCCGGCACGATCCCCACGACCGGCGGGAACAGCACGCCGTCGTCGCCCTCACTCCCCACATCCAGCGCAACCCCGCACGGCACGCCCGTCGCCGGGACGCCGGCGTCCAACAGCCGGGCTCCCAACACCCGCTGATACGCCCACTCCCGCGAACCCTCACCCCTCGCGATCGCGAACCGGACCAGCGCCGACTCGTCCGAGAAGGCGTAGATCCAGCGGACACCGCCGTAGTCACCGACCAAGGGGTCAGCGTTGTCGTCGAGGGGGACGAGTACGGGCGCACGGCGGAACTCGCCGAGCAGGGCGGCGAATTCGCGGCGACCGCGGGCGATGTCGTCGGCGACGCCCGGAGAGGGGACTGCGACGGACGATGGCACGGCAGCACCCGACGGGGGCTCAGGCGAAGGCGGTTCACCGCTGTCCTGCGGTGTCTGCCCGGCCGGGTCGTCCGGGTCGGCCGTCTCCAGGTAATCGTACAGCCGTGACCTGGGTATCTCCGGGCCCTCGCCCCCTCCTTCAGCCATGCCTGGGATCATCACATCCGTATATTGTCGAACGCAACGCGAATCACCGGCCGGGGCGGGAACTGGCTGTCGAGTGGGCGTCGACAGCCCCATCATCACCTCTGCACGGGGCGTCCGTATCGGGATGCCGGAGCCACCCGGCGACGCACCCGAAGAGCCCGAGCCGAACAGCTGACCATGAGGAAACCCCGCCAGGAATCACCTGGCGGGGTTTCGACCTCATAGCTCTGCCGGGATCAGGGGGTGCTCAAGGCAACTCGAAGGTAGGCGATCAGATCACCGGTCGGCACCTCGACCCAGGCGGCCCCGGGCACCCCAACGCGCATGACCTCATAACGCTCCACGTCCAGCTCATGCACCAGGACCTGACGGCTCGTTCCGTCCAACGGATCCACGCGTAGGCGGACGGCACCGTGCGTGACCGTCGGGAACATGTCCCGCAGTACCTCATCCGCACGGAGGCGACACAGAAGGTTCCGTTGTCTCCGGTGGAAGTCGGACGACAGGAGGCCGGACCACTGCGAAGAGGCAGGCTCTCCATTTGCGACTGCCCTGGCGAACTCATCGAGCTCCAGGAACTCGAATGTCGCCGCCAACTCGTCGAGCGGCATTCCTTCCCGCCATGCGGCCACCGCCTCCACGAGCAATCCCAGATCACCGGTCGAGCCGATCTCCCATGAGAACCCGGGAGTGTCCCAGGTGAACCCGGGAATGAGGACACGCATCCGGAACCGGCGTTCGTCGGTCGCAGGGTGGACCGACACGTACCCCCTTGCCGTCTCGATGCTGATGACGTCCGCGGCCCAGGGCTGCAGCCCGATGTCGCACCCGCGAAGCTCCGCTGCCGCTTTCATGGCCGGTCCGAGGCCACCCGAAGCGGTCACGTCCGGGTACAGGTCTTTCCGATGGTTATCCATAAGGCGATTCCTCAGCAGTGGCAGGATCCGATGACCGAACCCTTCACCGGACTGAGTTTCCCCAGCACCGAGAGATCCGGCATATCTGTCGTGGGATCCAGTCTCATGGCTCCCCCCGGACCCGACGGTGAGTAGAACTTGACCGACTCCCACGGGCGTTGACCATTGGCGAGAGCCCTCGCGATCATGGACATCTCGTAGTCCGTGGCAGGTCCGGCCTCACCGGCCCTCAGGCCACGCTTGGCAGCCGCCATGAAGCCCCCGAGCTCGTTCAGTCCCGTCATGTTGATGTGCAGCGTCACCTTCGGGTCGGCGATGGCCATTTCCGCGATCCTGGCGAAGTCCCTCGGGGACGCGTTGGAGAAGGTGGAGAACTTGTTCTCGGGCAGCCCGGCCCACTCGTCGAGCTTCCCATTGTTCTGCCACCCCAACGCCACCTTGCAGTTGTGGACAAGGACCGGAGTGGCGCCCGCCAGCACGAAGAACGTGTGCAGGTCGTCGACCGTGAGGTCGTAGACCGTGCGCGGAGTCAGGCCCGAGCGGTCGTGGAGGGCGGTCACCGCGCGGACGGAGCCGTCGGGGGTGCGCAGACGGTCGCCGACGCGCAGGTCGGAGACCAGCGTCCACCCGCGGTCCACCACGTAGAACTTGTGACCGGCGGTGCTGGCCAGCCTCCCCCCGTCGCCAACGGTGATGTCCACGAGCCGCCGGGTGTCGTGCTGGAAGGTGTCGGTGACCTGACGGGCCCGCGACTGGCCGGAAGCCGGATCCGTGGCCTTGACGAGGTCCCCCACGCCCACCTGGCTGATGGGCCGGTGCGAGCCGTCCGCCATCAGCACCTGGGTGGTGCCGGGGAAGCTGTTCGCTCTGCAGCCGGCGGCCAGGTCTTCGTAGGCGTTGACGGTGTTGTCGAGCTGGGCGAGGGTCCCGGGGTCCAGGTCGAGGTCCTTGAGGGCCCTGAGCGCATCGCGGACCCCGACGCCGGTCTTCATGGCGGCGTCCAGAGCCCGGATCCCTTCGAAGACCTTGGTGAACGCCTTACCGGGGACGAAGTTGCTCAGAGCCCAGGCGCAGCCGCTCGCGCTGCCGTGCCAGCAGTCGACGAAGTCCTGGACCAGAACCGCCTTGATGAGCTGGTAGGTGAGGGTCTGCTGGATGAGTTCCAGCTTGGAGAAGTACCGGGTGACGTCCTTCTGCAGACCGGGGATGCGCTTGCTCTCGATGAGCAGCGTGTCCGCGGACGGACAGCCGCTGGCGCTGGCCGTTGCGTCGGGGTTGGTGCAGAGGAAGAAGTCGACCACCGCGCTGAAGGTGACGGCGAAGGTGACCGTGCAGCCCTCGAAGCCGATCTCGATGACGCAGTCGTTCTGCTGCTTGGCGTCGGTGATGTCGATACTGTCCTCGTCAACGACGTACCACGTGCCGCCGACTCCGGTGCCCGCACCGGTTGAGACCTGCTGGTTCGCGGCGTTGCGTGCCGCTTCCTCTGCTGCCTTCTGTGCCTCCTGCGCATACTTCAGCGCGTCCTTCGCCGCCTGTTCCGCCTCGGTCGCGGCCACGTCGGCGCGGTCGGCGGCTGCCCGTGCGTCCCTGGCGGACTGCTCTGCCGCGGCTGCGGCGTCGCGGGCGGCCTGGGCGTCGAGAGCGGCCTGGTCGGCGGAGGCGCGGGCGTCCTGGGCGTAGCCCTCGGCGCGCCCCGCGGCCTTGTCTGCGGCGTCGGCGTCCGCGGTGGCCTGGCGGTCGTATTCGACAGTGCGGGCCAGGGATGCCGTTGCCTGTGAGGCGGCCTTGGCGGCGTCGGCCGCGTAGCCGAGGGCCTCCTTGGAGTAGGTGCGGGCGGTGGCCGCGTGTGCGGCGGCGTTGGCCGCGTACTGGTAGGCGATCTTCGCGTCGCCCGCTGCCTGGTCGGCGATGTTCTTGGCCGCCTGTGCCTCGGCTGCCGCGTTCTTGGCGTGGGCGTCGGCGACGGCCTGCTGCTGCTCGGCGATCGACTTCGACGCCTGCCCGGTCAGCACGACCAGGCCGGCGGCCGAGTCGGTGTCGACGTAGGGGGAGCCGAGCTGGATCGCGTCGTTGGCCGGCTGGGCGACCTGGGCGGCGGCGTTGCCCGCGTCGGCCGCGGCCTGCGCGGTGACGTAGGCGAAGCCCGCGGCCTTCACCGACGCGGCCAGGGCCTTGGTGGCCTCCTTGTTCGCCGCGTCCGCCTGGGACTTGGCGTCCTTGGCGAGCTTCTCCGCCTCGTCCGCCAGCTCGACGGCCGTCCTGGCCTCCGAGGAGGCGTGCTGGGACGCCGCGATGGCGTCGGCCACGGCGCTGGTCGCGGTCTTCACCGCGGCGTCAGCCCTCAGTTTCGCGGCTTGGGCGGCGTCCGCGTTCGAGCGGGCCCGCTTGGCGGCCGCTTCGGCGCGGGTGGCTGCGGCGTCCGCCTCGGCCGCCGCCTGGGTCGCCGCATCCGCGGAGGCCCGAGCACGGCCGGCCGCCGCTTCGGCGTCGTCCGCGTGCGCGGAGGCCGCGTCCGCTGCCGCCCTGGACTCCTGGGCACTGCTGTCGGACTCATGTGCCTGGGCGAACGCCTCCTTGGCGTCCGCCTTGGCGCGGGCCGCGTCCGCCTTCTGCGCGGCGTCCCAGGCGTCGTCCCGCAGGTCGCGGGCGTTGTCGCGTGCCTTGACCGCGTCGTCCTTCCGCGCGACCGCGGTCGCTTCGGCGGCCTCCGCCTTCTCCTTGGCGTCCTGGGCGTTCGCCGCCTCTGCCTGCGCGTTCTGCTTGTGCTGGTTGGCCTCGGCCTGCTTGGCGGCGGCGGTGTCCTTCTCCGCCTTGGCCGTCTTCTCCTCCGCCTCGGCCGCGAGCCGCTTGGCGTGCGCGTCGGCGGCAGCCGCCTTCGCGTCCGCTTCCGACTTGAGAGCGACGGCGAGTTTGGCCTCCGCGGTCTCCTTGTCCTTCTGGGCGTTGTCGCGGTGGATCTTGGCCGCGTCCGCCGCGGCCTTCGCCTGCAACTCGGCCGTGTGCGCGGCCTCCTTACGGAACTCGGCGTTGACCTGCGCGGCCTGTGCGATCGCGCGCTGGGTGATCGTCGCGCTGTCACCCGCGGCGGCCCTGGTCGCGGCCTCGGCGGTCTCGGCGGCCTTCACCATCGCCGTCAGCGCCGCCACGGATCCCTTGGTGACCTGCGCCTTCTGCTGACCGACCAGAAGACCACGACCCCGCGGGGCGCCGGCCGCATCCGCGATCCCGTACGCCGCCTGCTCGGCCGTGTCGGAGGCGGTGGCCGCCTTCTTGGCGTTCTCCAACTGGGTCTTGAGCGTGGCCAGTTTCGTCTTCGCCGCCGCCTGGGCGTCGGTGACGAGTTTCTTCGCCTTGCCGAACTCCGCCGTGTCCGGGTACGAGAGACTATCCGCGCCCTTGTGACCGGACGGCTTGATCAGGAACTTCTGCGAACTGGCGTCCTTGCAGTCCCACAGCCGCGCGTCCGTGCTCTTGGTGAACGCGCTCAGGTCCAGGCACTTGCCCGTGGTGACGCTCTTCAGGGGGGCGGTGGCACGGACGTCGCCCTTCCAGGACTGCCCCGCGGTCTTGTAGCAGTCGAAGATCTGGATCTTCGTGCCGTTCGCCGCCTTGTTCCCGGCCACGTCCAGGCACATCTGCGAACCGACATTGCGCAGGTGGAGGTCGTCCTCGCCGCCCTCCAGCGTCCACTGCTGCGACGCCCCGTTGTTGCAGGTGTAGATCTGGACCGGCGTGCCGTTGGTCTTGCCGCCGCCCGCGACGTCCAGGCAGCTGCCCGCCGCGCCCGGCACCTGGATCGTCACATAGCTGTCGCCGATCCAGCCCAGCCCGCCCGCGGACCAGTAGTCCTGCCAACGGGTGGAAAAGTCCGCGAGCCAGGACTGACCGAGGACCTGGCCCATGGTGAACGTGCCGTCCTGCAACGCCTTCGTGGCGGTCACGTTGGCAGCGAGGATCTGCTGTCGCTGGGTGACCTGCGAGGCGATCTCCTGCTGCCACTCGGCCGACGCCTGCGCCACCTCCTTGCCGAGCACCCGGTTCGGGTCGATCGGGGCGTGCCACGCACACGACGCGAAGCGGGCCTTCAGGTCCTCGACCGCGACGCGGAACTCAGGGGTGTCCGGGTCCGGGGCGGTGCGAGGGAAGCCGCCCGAGGACAGGAAGATACGGGCGTCATCGGCGAACACCCGGGGAACGAACAACACATTGGGTTCGATCTTCCCGGAGTTCTTCTTCCACAGCTTCCACGCCTCCTGCTCCTCCGGCGTGCCCCCGGCGGTGTACAGCGGGTCGCCGATCGCGAGCGCGGCGGCCTTCGTGGCGTCGTCGGCGGTGGGCGACGGTTCGTAGAACGGGGAGAACAAGTCGAGGGACTTGAAGTACGCCTGGTACAGCCACGGAAGCAGACCGGTCTTGTCGTAGATCTCAAACTCTCCGGGCGGTTCGCCCGGGTAGTCACTCAGGCCCATGACGGCGGCGGCAAACGCGTACTCCTGATCGTTGACCTTCTTGGTCCACTGGCTGGTGTGTGTGTCGTCCGCGCTGTTGGCCTGGTGCAGCGGGGTGGTGGTGTCGTAGAGGTCCCGGTCGACCTTCTGGTGGAGCTGATCGGGCGGCAGCCCGATGGCGTTCTGCGCGAGGGCGAACATGCTGGGTCCGCCCGTGCGCAGGGCATAGGCGGCCACACACTGATCGTCGCGCAGCTGCTCGGCCGCCTCGGTGTCGAAGCCGTCGTACGAGTCGCTCGCCGCGGCCGTGTTCTGTACGGCGTCCCGGCCGAGTGACTCGGGCTGGACGGCTAGGCCACCGAGGACGGCCAGGGCGGCGACGGACGTGACGGCAGAGGTTAACGCGGCGGATGTTCGTGATCCGGGGTTGAACAACCCAGTTCTGAGTCGCAAAGGGGCATCCTTCGTAGCGAGCGAGCGAGGGCAGGCGGAAGTGACCGCCCGAAGGGGGTGGTGGGGTACGCGCGGGTCAGCCCGCCGTCCCGGTGCGGGAAGGGGGGCAGCACACAGCAGTGGCCGAGCGGACTCTCGCAACGAGCCCGTATGGCGGCATGACGAACGTCGATTCCCCGTGACGGCACTGGTCCCCCGGCCGTCGGATGACGTGCGCGCGTCGCTGCAGGGCGGGTCAAGGCCCCTCACGAGGACGTGCGGCGCTCACCTTGTTCACCAGTTTGCAGGGCGCGGCAGGTGCCGGCTTCGCCGTCCGGGCCACGGAACGAGGTCTCTTTGCACGTCTCTTCACAGCACAGCTTGTGCAAACGCCGTGCTCAGACCAGGAGTGAGATGTATGCAAGCTGTAAAGAAGAGGTGAAGGCGACGTATGTTCTCTGCCAGAAAATGACCGAAACTCGCCTGCTCGGCGACACGCGCGGCCGTGGTGCGTGGCATGCCGGACGAGAACCCCGGTTCCTCACGTGTGGCCGCCGGGGCAGGGCGGGACCTGGGCCCGGAGAACGAGGCAGCGCCCGACCCGGCCGAAGCCGACTCGGGCGCTGCGTAGCAGGCCGGAGGCGCGCCGGCGCGTCAGCCGAAGTAGCCCTCCAGGTCGGCGACGACGTCGACCGAGCCGAGCGCGTTGTTGATGCGGATGGAGCCGTCGGCTCCGACCGGGACAAGGGCGAGGACCGGTCGGGTCTGACCTGCGGTCAGATTGTCGTTGGACACGTTCGGAAGGCTGCCGTCACCGTAGGCGGTCAGGTGGGTGTTGACGGTCGGAGCGACGCCCGTGAGATTGACCAGCACGGCGGAGGCTCCCCTCGGGACCCCGTCGACACCGGCGACCTTCACGGTGAGGGTGCTGCCCGCGCCCAGCGGCCTGGCGGGTGCGCCGAGGCCGTCGCGGGTGTCGAGGAAACGGGTGGGCCTGGTCCCCACGAACGGTCCGCCGCCGGACAGGTAGTCGGGGTCCGCGTACTCCTGGTAGTCGGTGTAGATCCCTTGGAGGTCGGCGATCAGGTGCACATGTCCGGCGCTGTTGTAGATGTGGAAGACGCCGGAGGCCGCACAGGGGACCGCCAGGTTGGAGACGGTCTGCCCGGCCCGGTAGTTGAGGGTGGAGGTGGCCGGCGGGGTGGTGCCGGCGCAGGCGACGGTGACGTAGCCGCTGCTCGTGCCGCCGGTCACTGTCACATTGAGGACGGCGCCGACCGTCGGATCGCCCTGGACGTCCTTCGGCACGTGGACGGTCGTGGTGCTGCCCGGCCCTACCTCGCCCTTGGGCGCGCCGGTGCCGTAGCGGGTGTCCAGCACCCGGGTCGGGGCCATCCTGACCAGGTACGACGGATCCGGGTCGTCACTGCTGGGCGCGGTGGTGTAGTACCCCTCCAGGTCGGCGATGAGGTTCACATCGCCGTGCGCGTTGTAGAGGTCGACGTAGCCGTCGCCGCCCACCCGGACGGTGACCAGGTTCGGGTTGTCCTGTCCGGCCCGGAAGTTGAGGTTCGAGGCGTTCGGGCGGGTGGTGCCGTCCGGGTAGACCGTCACATAGCCGGCGGCGGTGGCGCCCGCGTCGGTGATGTTCAGCGTCACCGCCGTCACCCTCGACGTCGGGATGCCGCCCACGCCGAGGACTTTCAGACGGACCACACCGCCGGGGCCGACGGGCCGCTTGGGCGCGCCCGTTCCGTGCCGGGTGTCCAGCATTCGTGTCGGGCCCCAGTTGACGAAGGCCGCGCCGACCGTGGCCTTGGCGGTCGTGGTGGCGGTCCGCCCGCCGGAGTCGGTGATCCGCTGCGTGACGGTGTACGTGCCGGGGGCCGCGTAGGTGTGCTTGACCGTGCCGTCGAGCCCGGTGGCGGAGACGGCCGACGAGCCGTCGCCGAACGTGATCCGGTCGCTCGTGATCGCGTAGGGATCGAAGTCGATGCCGTACGAGCAGCTGGTGGTGTCCGGCGCTGAAGGGCTGGTCGCACGGCAGCCGAAGGTCGAGGTGAGGTCCGGCAGCGGATCGACCCGTTCCCAGTGGTCGGCGGCACCGACCCGCGTGCCGTCGGCCCTGTTCACCACCACCGAGGCCTGGATGCCGGTGCTGGACGTGGCCTGGGTGTAGGTGTGGGTGGCCGAGCCGGTGGTGGAGGTGACGGTCGTACCGTCCGCGAAGTCGAAGGTGTACGTGAGTCCTTCGAGCGAGTCCGACCACGGGTTGCTCAGCTGTGCGACGGCGGTGGTCGGAACGCCGACGTACCCGCCGCCCATGGTGAGCCCGCTCACCGTGAACGGGTCCTGGAACTCCGTGGCGCCCCGGTCGTCGTGACCGGTGCCGGTGTCCGCGACCAGGGGGTCGTCGACCCGGGGGCGTCCGTCCACGTCCGTGGACAGTTCGCCGGGGGCGTCGGAGTCGGCCGAGTCGATGAGCGGTGAGTGCTCGGCGGGAAGCCCGGCCGCGGGGATCGTCAGATCCGTCTGGTCCAGGTCGTGGGTGCCCTGCCCGGTGCCCGTCCGGAACGCCTGCGCGGTGGCGTACGCGGTGCCGGCCCAGTCGTAGTCCGTCCCGGCCGACGACGGGTTGAGCGCGTTGTAGTCCGCGGTGACCTGAGGGGCGGAGGCGGCGTCCACCGTGAGTTCCGCGGTGGTACCGGAGCAGGCCGTCGTGCCGTAGGGCAGGGCGACGGTGTTCTCCACCGACCCGGAACTGCCGTCGGTCAGACTGATCGCGCCGCAGACCGTCCGGAACGTGTCGCCCGCGAAGTCGATGCCCGTGGTGCCCACGGCCGAGACTCCGCCGCCGTCGAAGGTGTCGCCGGCCAGCGTGATGTTCCGCGCTCCGGCGGCGCTGGTGACGGCCGGCCCGGAGAGCCGGTCGACGTTGAGGCGGGTGAGGAAGACGTCGGAGGAGGATCCGTCGACCGCGATCACCGCGGTGCTGGCGTCGGCTGGGTTGCCCTGTACGAAGGCGGCGCGGTAGCTGATGTGCTGGGAGTCCTCGACGGCCAGGGCGCTCGCCCCGGCGGCCCTGGCACGGATCCCGGTCATGTCGACGTACTGGGCACCGGAGAAGGTGATTCCCGTGGCCGGGCGCGGGCCCGCGACGGTGACGGGCGAGCCGTCGCCGGTCGCCGCGGCGGAGAAGGTGACGGGTGCGTCGGCGGTGCCCGTGGACCTGATGGTCACGGGCGCGTAGGACGTGCTGTTGCCCGCGATGCGCACGGTGTCCCCGGGCACCGCGGCGTCCGCGGCCGGCTGGATCTGGCAGAAGGGCTCCGCCGTCGAACCGGGGCCGGTGTCGCTGCAGTCGGCGGCCTCGTCATCGACGTAGAGCGCCGTACCGACGGTGGTTTCCGCGTGGGCTGCGCCCGACCCGAAGCAGCTGACGAACAGGACCGCCAGAACAGCGGACGCCACCAGCGGTTGTCTTCGTCCCATGAACACGTTCCCCTCCGGGCCGATCAGGGCGTCGGAAGCCGGCGCGCACGGCCTGTGCGATCCAGTCAGGTGTTCGCTGGAACTGTCGGGAGAATAGGTCACGTTCGGGACAGCAAGTGCCGGTAGTGGGGGCTGGTTCGTCGGCGCCTCGAAAGTTTGCGCTCCGTTTGATCAATGCGGGGGCCGCTGAAACCGGCCTATCAACAGATGTTGACGGTTCCAGGTTGTGCGGGGCACCGGACGGTCCCGACCCCGCAGACGTACGAGACCGCCGGCGCTGTCCTCGAAGCTGTACGTCTCGCGCCCACACCGTAGATCCAGTGACGCGGACGCCACCTGGCTCGCCTCCCCGGACATCCGCTCACGCAGACCCCGGCATCACCGCTCCGGGCGGTATGGGTTACGGGCGTTGGTGCCGGGGGGTTGTTTCAGCCTTGGCGGGCTTCGGTGGCGGGCTTCGGCTGTGCGGACCGCCGGCGAAGGCGCCTCTCAGGGGCAGGGAACCTCGCGCTGCGCTGGAGCGATGACGGTTCGTCGCGAGAGGCGGTACGCCTGTACCGATCCGGATCAGTGGCCGGGAATCACCCTTTCGGGCCGCGATCATGCGGTGACAGAATGTCTGTTCGATAAAGGTCCCGCGCAAGGGGACCGAATCACAGGGGGTGGGAGAGTGGCTGGACGCCGTCCAGGACTCGTAGGTAGAACCAGCGTGGCGTTCGCGTTGGCCGCATCGCTCGCTGTCGCCGGGGGCAGCGCACAGGCCAGCACGAGCGCGATACCGATATGTCCGACCGCGGAAGAGCTGTCGGTCTACGCATTGCCGGCCGGCCTGAACGTGCGTACCTGCGATGTGGAAGGTGTCGTCGTCACCTATGACGGCACCGGAATCGAGATGCCGGAGCCCGACACCGCGGTGAGTATCGACGCGCTGTCCGAAGACGGTACAGAGCACGGATTCACGCTGATCGTCGCTGCCGACGGCAAGGTCTCCTACGACCTGGCCACGGCCAACACGGAGTCACCCACCGCGGGCGAGGACCGTGCCGATGTCGTGAGCCCGCGGCTGACGGCGGGGGATCTGACACAGGAATCGGACTCACCGGTGTCCGAGCCGCCCGCACCCGACGGCCTCGAAGTGGCCGAGGCGGACGCCGCCAGCTCCCCCGGCGAGTGCCAGGACGGCGCCTACTCGACACTGGACCGGAAAGAGTACGGCATCTACAACTGGTACCTCGGGGACGGGGCCTATCCCGCGGGCATGACACATCTTCAAGCGCTGGAGTACTTCGAAGGCTCCATCGGACGGATCACGGCCAGCACCAACAACTGTGGCCTGACCGACCAAGTACCCGCCAAGAGTCACTACTCGGGCACGACCACGTACGAAGCGGACATAAGTAACCACGGGACGTGCACTGCCCGGGACGGCAAGAGCACGTGGGACGCCGGTGACCTGGCCAACGGGACCGTCGCCTCAACCTGCGCGCACACATGGCCCAACCCGACCGGCAAGAACGACCTCCGGGAAGCGGACGTGAGGTTCAACATCGCGGACTTCGACTTCACGAAGAATCCGACGAGCACCTGCAACGGCCTGTACCACGATGTTCTCAACACGGGCACGCACGAGGCCGGTCATGTCTTCGGTCTGGGCCACGTGGGTTCCGGGCATTCGAATCTCACGATGTACACCAAGGCGGACCGCTGCGAAGTGAAGAAGAGGACACTCGGTAAGGGCGACGTCATGGGGCTTCGCAGCCTCTACTAGGGAGACTCCATGAGCTGGGTTGGACGACACGTGATTGCGGCGGGATTGGCAGCCGTGGCGTTCACCGCGGTCGGGTGTGGATCAGAAGGTTCAGAAGGTGCCGACGCGAATGGCGAGAGTTTGTGCGCGAGCGACGTCCTCTACGAAGGCCGCACGTACATAAGGCTCTCGGGTGTCGAGGTCAAGGTCGGACAGAAGCTCGGCACCGCCACGAGTCCGCCGTGCCGTGACACCAATGACCAAGCCGCCGAAGTGCCGGAGACCTCGGAGAACGCCTATGCGGTGAGCGGCATTTCTCCGGACCTGGCCATAGCGATCGGATCATCTCCTGAACAGGCGGAGGCCTTCAGGGTCCTCCGCCCCGACAAGAAGATTCCCCCCGAGGTACAGGAGTTGATCGACGGATCGTGAGCCGAGGCGTGGAAAAGGGCTTCGCCCGGCCCGCGCCTCCCCGTTACTGTTCCCCCATGAAGCGCGCCAAGCCGTCCTCCACGACGACACCGGACCCTGTCCCTGCGCGCTGACCGATGAGTTGATGCGAAGCCCCGGGGCGAGTGCCCCGGGGCTTCTCGCTGTGCGGCGCTCGTCCCTCTCACGCGGACTCACCCGGACTCACCCGGACTCACCGGGACCGGAGAGGAACCCGCCATGCACGACCACCGCAGCCTCGGCCGCGAGCTCGACCTGTTCGACACCGACCCGCTGATAGGCACGGGGCTGCCGTACTGGCTGCCCGACGGGGCCGTCCTACGGCACACAGTACGAGCGACGCGGTGCCAGAGATTTCCTTGCCATCAGGGAAGACGACAGCGGCCGACCCGACATGACGAGGGCGGCCGTCGTCGGGATGGAAGGGGGTCGTGACGTCATGGCGCGAAAGTAGCGCGGGTCATGGGGGCTCATCATTTGCGATGATGTCCTCCCGCCACCTCTGTTCCTCGGCACCGCATTCGCCGGGCAGACGGCCGTCACGGGCACATCCGCTCACGCATCGCTCACGCACGACCCCGAAAACGAAGCAGCGCCCGACCCGACCGAAGTCGACTCAGGCGCTGCACAGCAGGTCAGAGGGGTACCCCCGTCACCCGCACCGTAGGCCCTGTGGGACTCGAACCCACAACCAATGGATTAAAAGTCCACTGCTCTGCCAATTGAGCTAAGGGCCCAGGCGATGTTGCCACCCCGAGCATAGCTGCCCGCGCCCGTGTCTCCGATCGGGTATCGGTGACACGGGCGCGGCGGATGTACGCGGTGGGCCGAGCCCAGGCCGGAGCAGGGACGTCATGAGGCCGGAGCCGGACCGGGGGCAGGGCCATGACACCACCGCGCCGAGGCCTCGCCGGCGCCAGGACAGCCCCGCCCCGCGCCGCGCCGCCTCGGCCCGACCCGCCCCGACCCGTCAGGGATCAACCGGCTCAACCGCCCCCGCCCGAGCCGCCTCCCGTGCCCGTGTCCGCTCGTGCTCCGGGTTGAGGAACCAGTGCCGGGCCGACGCCAGCCACCAGGTCGCGGCGAAGCCCAGGACGACCAGGACGGCGACCGGGGCGTAGTTGAAGGTCTCCCAGGTGACCGGGGAGACCTGCGGCAGCATGAACAGGATCGTGATCACGCACACCCACACCACCGACACCACACCCACGGCCCGCGACCAGCGCCCCAGATGCCACGGGCCCCGCTCGAACGCCTCGCCCTTGCCGAGCCGCAGCAGGGTGGGGATGACGTACGCGATGTACAGGCCGATCACCGCGATCGAGGTCACCGCCGCGTACGCCGTGACGTTGATGAGGTAGGGGAGGCCGAGGAGCAGCGCCGCGCCCGCCGCCAGCCATACCGCGGCCACTGGTGTCCGGGTGCGCGGGTTCACCGTGTGCCACACCCGTGAATAGGGGAGCGCCCCGTCTCTCGAGAACGCGTAGATCATGCGGCTGTTGGCGGTCACCGAGGCCATCCCGCAGAACAGCTGGGCGCCGATCACGACCAGCAGCAGCAGCTTGCCCGCGGTCGCGCCGAGGGCGTCCAGCAGGATCTGGGCCGGGGGCGCCCCCGTGGCGGACCCGAGCGCACCGTCGTACGACTGGATCGCGTAGGTGAAGCCGAGCAGGAGCACGAAACCGGCGATCCAGGACGTCCAGATGGAGCGGACGATGCCCTTCGGGCCGGCTGTCGACGCGTCGTGTGTCTCCTCCGTCATGTGGGCCGAGGCGTCGTAGCCGGTGAAGGTGTACTGCGCCATCAGCAGGCCGAGCAGCACCACGTAGACCCCGCTCCCCCAGCCCGTGTTGTTCACGAACTCGCCGAACACGAAGGACGTGGACTGGTGGTGGTCGGGGACGAAGGTCAGCGCGCCCACGATCACCGCCACGCCCAGCACGTGCCACCACACGCTGACGCTGTTGAGCAGTCCGACGATCCGGACGCCGAAGGTGTTCAGCAGGCCGTGCAGGACGAGGATGCCCGCGAAGAGCAGGACCGTACGGCCGGGGGTCACCTCGAAGTCGAACTGGAGGTTCAGGTACGCGCCGAGGAACGACGCCGCACCGAAGTCGATGCCCGCCGTCACCGCCACCTGGCCGAGCACGTTGAACCAGCCGGTGAACCAGGCCCAGGCCGCCGCGGTCCGGGGCGGGGCGAGGCGATGGGCCCAGAAGTAGAGGCCCGCGGAGGTCGGGTACGCCGAGCAGATCTCGGCCATGGACAGGCCCACGAACAGGGTCATCAGACCGACGGCCACCCAGCCCCAGGTGATCACCGCCGGGCCGCCCGTGTTCATGCCGAACAGATACAGCGTCAGGCAGCCCGACAGGACCGAGATGATCGTGAAGGAGACCGCGTAGTTGGAGAACGCCGACATGCGGCGGGCCAGAACCTGCGTGTAGCCGAGCTGGGCCAGCCGTTCTTCGTCGGAGAGCGGCTGGGCCGGCCGCTCTCCGACGGGGATCTTTCCGTCCGCCAGCCCACTCGCTATGGCGTCATCTGTCATGTCCCCAGCGATGCCCACACCGGGGCCGTGACACACGTCACAATTTGGCTAGAAAACGCCCTTGTAGCCCTGCCAGCCGCTCGCGATCTTCACCCGGGCCCCGAACGACCCCTTGCCGTTGCCGTCGTTGCGGTACAGATGGCCGCCGGTGTCCCGGGAGACCAGGTCGCTCCTGCCGTCCCCGGTGATGTCCCCGGCCCCGACCACGGCGTTGTACGACCCGCCCCAGTTCGCGAACAGCTTGGTCCGCGCCGAGAACGTTCCATCGCCCTTGCCGTAGTACCGGTACAGCGTGTTGGCCTTGTCCTGCGCCAACAGGTCGCCGATGCCGTCACCGTTGAGGTCCCCGGCGCCCACGACCTTCTTGTACGTCTTCCAGTTGTCGTAGAGCTTCACGCGCGCGGAGAGCTTCCCCGAGCTGGTGCCCTTGTACAGGTACACCGCTCCTGTGGTGGCGTTCCGCGCGATCATGTCCGGACGGCCGTCCTTGGTGACGTCACCCGCCGAGGTCAGCACGTCGTACTGGTTCCAGCCGCTGGTCCCCAGCGAGGCGTACGACGTCGACGGCTTCACCGCGGCCCCGCAGCCGGGCTTGTACAGGCGCAGGGCGCCACTGCTCAGCCGTACGAGTACGTCGTTGCAGCGGTCGCCGCTCAGGTCACCGAACGGCACCGCCTTGACCGACGTGGGCCAGCCGCTCGCGCTCACCTTCCCCGAGAACGTCCCCTTGCCCGTGCCCTTCTGGAAGGCCAGGGCGCCGGAGGAGTCGAGGGTGAGCAGGTCACCCACGCCGTCGTCGCCGACGTGGTCGTGGCGCACGGCCGCGCCGCCCGAGAGGGCCGCCCTGCCGGTCGCGGTCAGGGGGGTGCCCTGGCCGTCGGCGGGCTGGACGGTGAGCGTCCAGGTGTACGTCCCGTTGGGGGCGTACCCGCCTGTAGTGGTTCTGCCGTCCCACGCGGCGGTGACGGAGCTGCGGGACTCGCCTGCGCCGAGCGTGCGGACCACCGTGCCGTCTGCCGCCTTCAGCGTCAGCTTCCACGAAGCGGCGGGCTTGGACAGCTGCCAGGACGCCTTCCAGGTGCCCGCCGCCTTGAACGCGGTCGGCGTGACGGCCTGGGTCGCGGTCAGCGGTGAGGCGGGCACGCCGCTCGGCACCACGTGGACGCGGTTTTCCTTGTCCACATAGGCGATGCCGCCGCCGAAGCGGTCCACGGCCCAGGTACGGCGGCGGCTCTCGCTGCCGTCGGTCGACATCGGGATGCCGAGGTCACGCGTGACGGCGGTACCGCCGTTCTGGAACTCGGTCAGGCGCAGGCCCGATCCGGTGTAGCGCTGGTTGACGAAGTAGCCGTCACCGAGCAGGCCGCCCCGGCCGGCGGGCAGCGCGATCTTCTCGCCGGTGTTCACGTTGACCACGCCGTGCTGCCGGAACTGCTCACAGGTCCAGTAGAGCCACGGCCCGGCGCTCTGCAGTTCGACCGGCACACAGGGCGCGCCCGTGTCGAGTGTTCCGGTGTCCTTGCCGGTGGGGAGGTACGTGCGGGCGACCGTACCGGCCGTGGCCGTGGCCGCGTAGAGCGTGCCGCCCCACACGGTCGCGCCGGTCTGCGGCCGCTGGTCGACGACCGCGCCGGTGTCGAGGTCGACGACGATCGTCACCCCGTCCGTCACCGGCATCCCGGCCACCGTCGGCCGACCGCTCTGGTAGACGGCGTAGCGGCCCGTGGCCTCGGTGAGCCGGCCGTCGGAGTTCCCGGTCAGCGCACGGTCCGCCCGGTCGGGTCCATCGCGGCCCACGATCTCGACCTGCGGGTTGTTCTGGTAGTTGCGGACCTGGTAGACCGTGCGCCCGTCACCGCTGTTGAGGAGCTGGGTGCAGGCCGTCTGCCCGCAGACCGTGTAGTCGTACGACCGTCCGCTCTCCCGTCCCACCCAGACCGGGTCGGACGCGGAGGTGGGCGCCTGGGCGGGGCTGAGGGTGCGGTTGTAGAAACCGGCACCCTGCGGCCCCTCCTTCTCCACGGTGGACAGGGTGCCCGCGCTCAGCGCGATCGCGTCCACGCCCGCCGCGACCGGGTCCAGCCGCAGCACCTTCTCCAGCCGCGGCAGGCCGTCCGTGCCGACGGTGACCTTCTGGACGTACCAGTCCGCCGACGAGGTACCGCCGATCACCGCGACACCGCCGCCCGCGATCTGTACGGCCTCCTTGTCGGCCTTCTCCAGCAGGGTCCGGCGCTGCCCGTCGAACGAGAGCGCGACCAGGCTCCGCTTGAGTGCCGCGTCGATGCCGTCGGCCTGGGTGAAGGCCAGCAACTGACCGTCGAGCAGCCCGATCTTCGAGATGTCCAGGTCGGAGGGGACCGGGAAGGTCCGCTCGGGAGCGTCCAGGTCGGTGCGGGAACGCAGGTGCGCCACGCGGTCGGAGTCGATCCAGAGCACGTCGTCCCCGGCGAGTGCCACATACGGGGCCCAGCCGGTGTTCGCCGCGAGCGTGCGCAGCCGACCGGTCTTCAGGTCGATCAGACCGAGCCGGTCGTAGCGGCCGTTCTCCGCGTCGGCGGCCGAGGTGGCGAACCGTACGACGGCCTCCTGGGCGTCGCCCGCGACCAGCCGCACCTCTTTGAGGTCCGTGCCCTCGGGCCAGCCGGTGACGGTGAGCTTGGCGTCGACGACCGGGTTGTGGGCAGGCAGCAGGTACCAGCTGTCCACCGTCTGGAGGTCGTTGTCCGTGTAGTCCTGGACCACGACGGTGGAGCCGAGCAGGCCCTCGAAGAGGTCGCCCGAACCATAGGGCACGGTGAACCGGTGCGTGGTGCCGTCCGCCATGTTCTGGATGTCGATCGAGCCCAGGTAGTGGTGGGCCACGTAGTCCGACTCGGCGCCGAACTCGGCGAAACCCGCGTCCTCGTTGTTTCCGTAGCCGAGCAGGGTCGTGGTCTGGCCGGTGTCGAACCGCGTCCACTGGAACTCCTGCCCGAAGCTCGGGTCGGCGTCCTCGGGCGAGTGCACGAATCCGGTCGCGCCGAAGGAGCCCAGCGAGTCCTCGCGGGGCACGGCACGCCAGTTGGGCGTGATGTCGAGCTGTCCCGGGGTGTCCGCGGCGGCGGGTGCGGCGAGGACCGGGGCGAGCCCGAGACCCAGCGCCAGGAGGCCCGCCGCGGCCCCCGTTCTGATCAGGTGTCGCATCAGAAGATCCCCTTGTATGCCTGCCAGCCCGTGGCGATCTTCGTGCGGGCCCCGAACGACCCCTTGCCGTTGCCGTCGTTGCGGTACAGATTGCCGCCGGTGTCCCGGGAGACCAGGTCGTTCTTCCCGTCCCCGGTGATGTCCCCGACGCCGACGACGACGTTGTACGAGGTCCCCCAGTGGGAGAAGACCTTTACCCGCTCCTTGACCTGGCCGGTGCCGGTGCCGTCGTAACGCCACAGCGTCCCGGCCTTGTCCTGCACCAGGACGTCACCGAATCCGTCACCGTTGAGGTCACCGGCGCCGACGATCTTCTTGTACGTCGCCCAGCTGCGGATCTTCACACCCGGCTTGAGCTTGCTCGCCCCGTCGTTGGCGAAGAGGTAGACGTCCCCGGTCGAGGCCTTGCGGGCCAGCAGATCGGTACGTCCGTCGCCGGTCAGGTCGCCGGGGGCGGTGAGGACGTTGTACGCGTTCCAGCCGGTGCCGAGGGAGGTGTGGCTGCTCGCCGGAGCGTACGACGACTCCCCGCACTTGCCCGCGTAGCGGCGGAGCTCGCCGTTCGGCATCCGGACCAGCATCTCGGCGCAGCGGTCCTTGCCCATGTCGCCGAAGGGGACGGCGACGGTCCCGGCGGGCCAGCCGGACCCGCTCTGCTTCCAGTCGAACTTGCCTCCGCCGTTGGTGTACTGGAGGCTCAGGGTGCCCGAGGAGTTGAGGGTGACCAACTCGCCGTAGGCGTAGCCGCCCTGGTCGTGGTGGCCCTGGCGGCCGCCGGTGAGCGTGAGCTTGCCGCTCGTCGTGTAGGTGCCCGCGCCGTCGGCGGCCTTCGCGGTCAGCGTCCAGGTCTTTGGGCCGTTGTACGCGTAGGCGGCCGACTCCGTCTTACCGTCCCAGGAGACGGCGATGTCCGTGCCGCTGCCCATGAGGGTGCGGTCGGTGCGGCCCTGGGCGTCCTTCACCGTGAAGGTCCAGCCGGCGGGCTTGTTCAGCTGCCAGGTGCTGTCCCAGGTCGTGCTGCCGCCGTAGCGGCCGGCGGCGTCGAAGTCGCTGTCGTCCAGGTCCTGCTCGATCTTCGCGAGCGACTGTGCGGGCACCCCGCTCGGCACGATCCGGATCGCGCGGTCGGTGCCGACGTAGGCGACGCCCCCGCCGAACTTGTCCACCGTCCAGGTCAGCCGCCGCTGGTCGGTGGTGTTCCCGGCCGGCAGGTCGGCGATCGCGCGCGCTGCGGCGGCCGTACCGGAGTGATAGTCCGTCAGCATCAGCTTGCCGGCGCTCCGGTCGTGCTGGACGAGGTAGCCGTCACCGACGAGCGCGGGGCCGGAGGGCACCTTGATGTTCTTCTTCGCCGTGCGGTCGTACACGCCCGCGACGCCTGTCGGACCGCAGTTCCAGTAGATCCAGCGGCCGACGACCTGGAGCTCCTTGACGGTGCAGGGGGCGCCGGTGGAGACGGTCGTGACCGTCTTCTTCCCCTCCAGGTCGTACTGCGTGACCACGCCGTTGCCCGAACCCGGTGTCCACAGCGCCGAGCCCCACACGGAGGCGGCCGTGACGGAACGGGTCAGCCGGACCCCGTCGTCGCGGTACCGGTTCACGGCGTCGACGTACTGCTTGCCGGTGGAGGCCGCGTTGTAGACGAAGTAGCGTCCGGTGGCGTCCACGAACCGGCCGCCGGTGACCTGTGGTTCGTCGGCGGAGTGGTAGTTCTGCCTGCTCAGCCAGATCTGGGCGCTCTCCGTGCCGTCCCCGTCGACGAAGAAGTAGCCGACGCTCTGGGCGCCGGTCGACCGCAGCGGCACGCAGCCGCCGGAGGCGTCGCAGGGCACCCGCTCCGCGTGGGAGCCGTCCGCGAACACGTCGGCGTAACCGCGAGTGCTCCGCTCCAGCACCGTCGAGCCATCGGCGGAAAGCTGTCGGCCGATCACGTACTGGAGGCCGCTCGGTGTCTTCTCCACGCTGGTCAGAAAACCGCCCGCGTAGTCGATGCCCCACACGCCGTCCGTGGCGATCGGCGTCGGGGTGGTGTCCGCGGCCGCCGGGCCCGCGGACGTCAGGGTGCCGGCGCTCAGAGCGGCCAGCGAGGCAAGAGTGAGTGCGATCCGGGCACGCCGGGTCAAGGGTCCCTCCCCAGGGAAGTCAGAAAAGGCGCGTCGGCAGGCCTCGTCGTCTTCCCCCTCGGCCACACTCCGCCACGCAATCCAACGGATGTTAACAACTGCCACACAGGCTTCGGTAGTCGATTACGTATGCGAAAAGGGCCCGCACGACCGAAGTCGTACGGGCCCTTCCGGATCCCTGAGGGGTCAGCAGGCGTCAGCCGTTGCGCTTCCAGCGCGGCTTGTCGTCACGGCGGCCGAAGGAGCCGGTGCTCGTGCCGGTGCCGGTGGTGCCACGGTGGTCGTCACGACGGCCGTACGGGCGGTCGGTGCCGCCGCTGCGGAAGCCGGGGCGGTCGCCCTGACGGTCACGGTTGAACGGACGGTCGCTGCCACGGTGCCCGCCGCGCTCGTCCCGACGCTCGAAGGAACGGCCCGGACGGTCGTCGCGACGCTCGAAGGGACGGGCCGGACGGTCGTCACGGCGCTCGAAGGAACGGCCGCCACGGTCACCACCACGGTCGTCACGACGCTCGAAGGAACGGCCGCCGCGGTCACCGCCACGGTCCCCGCGGTCGTTGCGGTCGTCCCGGCGGAAGCCGCCCCGGTCGTTGTCCCGACGCTCGCCCCCGCGGAAGCCACCGCGGTTGTCGTCACGACGCTCGAACGAACGGCCGCCACGGTCGTCACGACGCTCGAAGGAACGGCCACCGCGGTCACCGCCACGGTCCCCGCGGTCGTTCCCCCGGAAGCCACCCCGGTCGTTGTCCCGGCGGAAGCCGCCACGGTTGTCGTCACGACGCTCGAACGAACGGCCGCCACGGTCACCACCACGGTCGTCGCGCCGCTCGAACGAACGCTCCGCCCGGTCCGTCCTGTCGATGTCTCGCGCCGCCGGCTGCTCGGGCACGGACACCTCGGCGGCCTCGGCGGCTTGCGCGACCACCGCCTGCGCCTCGGCCACCGCGGCCTCCGGGTCCTCCCCGCGCTCGCGGGCGGCCCGGGCCACCAGGCGCTCGGCCTCCCCGCGCAGCTCGGTCGCACGACGCTGCGCCCGCTCCAACTGCTTGGTGAGCTCGGCGACCTCACGCTCGGCCTGCTGCGCCGCGTTGCCCGCGGACTCGGCCTGCACCTCGGTCATCGACCGGGCGCCGGTGATCTCGGCGACCTCCGGCTCGAAGGCCGTACCGGAGTTGATGATGTGACGCCCGGCGTCGACGCCCGCGTCCTCCATCAGACGGAAGATCTGACGGCGCTGATGCGGCAGGGAGAGGGACACCACCGTGCCCGTACGACCGGCACGGGCGGTACGGCCCGCACGGTGCAGGTAGTCCTTGTGGTCGCCGGCCGGGTCCACGTTCAGGACCAGGTCGATGCCGTCGACGTGGATACCGCGCGCGGCGACGTCGGTGGCGACCAGGCAGTTGACGTAGCCGTCCTTGAAGTCGGCCAGCACCCGGGTCCGGGAACCCTGCGTCATGCCGCCGTGCAGCGCGTCGGCCTTCACACCCGAATCGCGCAGCTGCTCGGCGATACGGTCGGCGCCCAGCTGGGTGCGGACGAAGATGATGGTGCGGCCCTTGCGGGAGGCGATGGCCGCGGTGACCGGCGCCTTGTCCTTGGGCTTCACGATCAGGATGTGGTGCGACATGGTCGTGACGTTGCCCTGGGCGCTGTCGACCTCGTGGGTGACCGGCTCGGTCAGGTAGCGCTTGACCAGCGTGGAGATCTCGTTCTCCATCGTGGCCGAGAAGAGCATCCGCTGGCCGCCGGCCGGGATCTGGTCGAGCAGCTCGGTGACCTCGGGCAGGAAGCCCAGGTCCGACATCTGGTCGGCCTCGTCGATGACGGCGATCTGCACGTTCTCCAGGGAGCACGCGCCGCGGTTGATGATGTCGCGCAGTCGGCCCGGGGTGGCGACGAGGACGTCGACACCGCGCTCCAGGGCGTAGATCTGGTTGCCCATCGACGTACCGCCGCAGACGACCTTCATCTTGAGGCCGAGGACGTCGCCGTAGGGCTGCAGCGCGTCGGCGACCTGCATGGCGAGCTCACGGGTCGGCGTGAGGATGACGGCGCGCGGCTTGTGCTTCTCGGTGCGGCCACCGGCCAGCGTGGCCAGGGTCGGCAGACCGAAGGCGAGCGTCTTGCCGGAGCCGGTGCGGCCACGGCCCAGGATGTCCTTGCCGGCCAGGGCGTCCGGGATGGTCGCGGCCTGGATCGGGAAGGGGGTGGTCACGCCGTTCTGGGCGAGCTTGCGCACGACGCCCTCGGGCAGACCGAGGTCCGCGAAGGTGACCTCGGGAACGCCCGCCGCGCCCTCGGTGCCCTCGCTGGTGCCCTCAGGGCCCTCGTTCTCGGGCACGACGACGTGATCAGTGGTGGAAATGGACATGCGTATGCGAAACCTTCCGGAGTCTCGTCGGCACGCGCCCGTCAACTCCGTGTTTCGCAATACGACCGCCTCTATGCGGTCAGCCACGGCAAGGGGAGAGAACGCGCCACACGGCGCGCTCTGCGTTGGCGCCGGGCAATGGGATCAAACGATCTACCACCATACGCACCCCCGCCCCCCCGTGGCAAACCAGGCCGGGTTGACGTGGGTCACACAGCCGTGGGCGTGGGGCACACAGCCGCTGTCGAGCGTCATACGACCGGTGACCCCGCCTCAGGCGCCGGTTCCCGCTGGGCCAGTTGCGGCCCCGGGGGCTCGTGCGCCGACGACGAGGGCTCGGCGACCGTGGGATCGGGGGTCGGCGACGCGGGCGGCGAAGGCGGCGTCGGTTCGGGCTCGACCGTCCGCGTGGGCGTCGGGTCCACCCGGGTCGGCGTCGGCGCGCCCGGCCCGTCCGGCTTCCCCCCGCCGTTCCCCTCGCCGTCCCCGTTGCCGTTCCCGTGCCCGTTCCCCGGCCTGCCGTCCGCCGAGGCCGACCGGCTGGCCTCCGCCGACGTCGAAGCCGACGGCTTCGCCGACTTCCCCTTGCCCTTCGGGTGCCTGCCCTGCCCGCGTTCTCCGCCACCGGCCGCCGCGTCCGCCCCCGCGCCACCGCCCGACACCGCCGCCCCGCCGTCGGGCGCCTCGTCACCCCGTGAAGCGGCCGAACGGGACGGCTTCGCGCTCCCGTGGCCGTCGTCGCCCACGCTCATGCAGCCGGCGGCAGCGGCGACGACCAGAACCGTGGCGGCCAGACGGACGGGTACGTACAAGGGGCGCACGAGCAGCCACCTCCGATGGGGGTGAAGGAGTCAACCTCTTCAACTCCCGCCCCCCACAAGAGGACACGCGACCCGGATCGACGGTGCCTGCGTGCCCCTCCCATCAAGCGCCCCGTCGTCGACAATGGCTCTGTGCTGGAAATGACTCGTGACGCGTTCGAAGAGCTGGTGAGTGAGGCCCTGGACAAGATCCCGCCTGAGCTGACGCGGGTCATGGACAACGTGGCCGTGTTCGTGGAGGGCGAACCGCCCGCCGACGACCCTGAGCTACTGGGCCTCTACGAGGGGACCCCCCTCACGGAGCGCGGGGAGTGGTACGCCGGAGTCCTTCCGGACCGCATCACGATCTACATGGGCCCCACCCTGCGCTACTGCGAGACGCCGGAGGACGTGGTCCACGAGGTGGCGGTGACGGTCATCCACGAGGTGGCGCACCACTTCGGCATCGAGGACGAGCGGCTCCACGAACTGGGCTGGGGCTGACTTCCCGGCGCTCTCCACACTCCCGGGTCACCCACCCTGACACTCCCGGGTCACCCAGCCTACCCAAGATCGGGAAAAAGGTGCACAGCGGTGTATCCTGCATATTCTGCCCAGCGTCGGCCCCGTGGATCGTGATCCGGTCAACCGCGTCGACTCCGGCGGAATCGGTCCAGCGCATCGGCGACGCGTTCCTCGAAATCCTCGCGCGCCATCCCAGGCCGGGCCCGTTTGTCCCGTACCCGTTGACCGCAGGAGAGCCATGAGGATCCCCGCATATCCACGTCCGGACTTGGGCATACGCGACCAATGGCCCGCGTCCCCGTAGCCGTCCGCAACACCTTGAACGTCCTGAACCCCGTCCGCAGGGCCCCGTACGCCCTCGCACGCCGCTACCGCACGCGCCGTCCCCACCCGGCCGTCGAACTCGTCCACCAGCCCCATCCCTGGGTCCGCGCCCTCGGCCTCGTCGCCGTGGTCGTCCTCGGCGCCTGGCTCGGCCTGCTCATCGTCGGCGACGTACGGGCCCCGGTCGGCCCCATGAACACGACGATGACCCTGCGCCCGTCCCTCACCGGCGGCACGAAGATCAACGTCTCCCCGCTCGGCGCGCTGGAACTGAACAGTCACCACGCCCCGGTCCGCCTCGACGTCAACGTCGACCAGCTCGACCCGGTCCGCTCCCAGGCCCTGGTCGACCACCCGGAACGGCTCTCCGGCCTCCAGGACGAGGTCGCCCGCGACGTCCAGCACGGCACCCTCGACCTGGCCGTACGCTCCTGCGTCGCCGTCGTCTCCGGAGCCACCGCCCTCGGCCTGGCCGTCTACCGCCGCCCCCGCCGCGCGCTCGCCGCCGGCGGCCTCGCCCTCAGCCTCCTGGCCGCCTCGGGCGGAACGGCGTACGCGACCTGGAACCCCGAATCCGTGCTGGAACCGAGGTTCTCCGGGCTGCTCTCCTCAGCCCCCTCCCTCGTCGGCAACGCCCGCAGCATCGTCACCGAATTCGACGTCTACCAGAAGGAGTTGGCCCGCCTGGTCACCAACGTGACCAAGCTGTACGACGCCACCTCCACGCTCCCCGCCTACACGCCCGACCCGACCACCATCCGGGTCCTGCACGTCTCCGACATCCACCTCAACCCGGCGAGCTGGAAGATCATCGCCTCGCTGGTGGAGCAGTACAAGGTCGACGTGATCGTCGACTCCGGCGACACCATGGACCACGGCTCGGCCGCCGAGAACGGCTTCCTGGACCCGATCCAGGACCTCGGCGCCCCCTACGTCTGGGTCCGCGGCAACCACGACTCCCTGACCACTCAGCGCTACCTGGAACGCATGAAGAACGTGCACGTCCTGGACAACGGCCGGGCCCAGACCGTCGCCGGACTGCGCTTCGCCGGCATCGGCGACCCCCAGTTCACCCCCGACCGCTCCAACCAGCCCGGCGGCGACGCCTCCGAGGAACTCGCCGGCGCCCGCCTCGCCTCGGCTCTCCGCGACCAGCGCGCGGCCGGCACCCCCGTCGACCTCGCCGTCGCCCACGAACCGTCGGCGGCCCGCGAGGTCGACGGCGAGGTCCCGATGGTCCTGGCCGGCCACCTCCACCACAACGAGATGGAGATCATGAAGTACGGCACCCGTCTGCGCCTCGAAGGCTCGACGGGCGGCAGCGGCCTGCGCGCGGTCGAGCACAAGTACCCCGCCCCCATCGAGGCCTCGATCCTCTACATGGACCGCGACACCCGCCGCCTGCAGGCCTGGGACGCGATCAAACTGGGCGGTCTGGGCCTGACGACAGCCGAGGTCAGCCGCCACCTGGCCAAGGAGAACCAGCCCGGCGCCACCCCGTCGCCCACGTCCACATCCCCCTCCC
>NZ_JOEV01000065.1 GCF_000721105.1 Streptomyces cellulosae | reverse complement strand
CCCGCACGCGCCGAAACAACGCGCACAGCAAAGCCGATCACGGCCACCCGTCAACCATCAGCTGGGATCGAAGTGTCAAGCATCTACCGGGACCGGACAAAGCCCCTGCGACCGACTGAGTTACAACTTTCTCTACGGGTTCAAGGCGGCTCGCTCCGCTCACCGCGCGGCCCGGCCCCCGGCCGGGCCTGCGCTCCTGTCTCCGCCCCGCTCCAGCCCGACCGGCGCCCGGGCCGCGCTCGTAGCATGCAGTCGCCTGATGTTAGAGAAGGGGTACGTCGTGGCTGGGGCGGTCGGCTCCACGATTTTAGCCAGCCACTTTGGCGCGAGCCTCGAAGATCATGGCCCCAACGTCGTGCTTTACCGGGCAGGTCCACAGACTGCCCGACGCGCCGCAAGCTTACGGGGCCATGATCACTCGCGCCAAAGCAGCTCCAGGCCAAAATCGCTCCGCCGACTTCATGTTTCGCCCTCGAAGCCTTCTTCTGCTCGAGTCCTCGTAGGAAAATCGATTCCAATCATTTCTATTATCTCACCCGAGACAATCTCTCCCTCGCCAGCAGGTCGCATAGTAGGCCGTCCGCTTTTGAGTTCTACCACCATGGGCGGAGCGATTGCCATATTCGGTGACCCCTCCACCGGCACGAATAGATCATCCGATATTGCAGAGGTATCTACACCGAGACGGTTGAGCTGTTCCACACTTATACGCACCAAAGGGTTGCCGCTCTGACCTTTACGGAACACAAAAGCGTGATTCGCCCTCACTGTCGGCGACACGTATTCTGATCTGTCGATACTCCCATCTTGGAGTGCGTTAGAAATTTTGGCCGTTTTGGCGGCCATTTCAGCCACCATCGCCCCCATATTGGCCGTGGATTTAAAGTCCCAAAAGACTTGCTCGATGAACCGATTGGAGATACTAACCGATTCGCCGTCAACGCTAGCTCGAAAACTCAGCTCGTCACCCTTTGTAGCAACACTGAATTCCACGCGCAGGCCGTCAACTTCGCCCGAGTAGTCGAGATTAGCTACATCTACGATCCTCATGAGGATTAGATTGCCATTAACCAGGTCGCACCGCTGCTCCACAGTCAGTGGCAGCAGGAAAGGGTTACTACGGAAGGGAGACGGATACCATATGGCGCCAGAAAAGCCTTGGGAATATCCCAACCTCCACCCCGTTGTGTTCAAATTCTTGAACAGGGGATCGAGCACCTCGCCGATTTCCTTCCGACCTACACGGAATGCGAGTATGAAATCCCGCTCTCCGAGTTTTGCTATGCCAGCACCTCCATCTGGATCGATATACGATCTCTCGACACAATCACGCAATGCCGCGTGCTCGCACGGCGGTTCATCTAGGTCGAATGAGATGCGATCCCCCCCTCCTTCTATTTCTACGAAGCCACGCTCTAGGTAGTGAGATGCCTCGCGAGCTCTCTTTTCTTGACGAGCTTGCCTTCCTGTAGGTGGGCGCATCGGTATCGTCCGATTCTTGCATTCAAATATAACTATTCCACCAGAATCGACAACCAGTACGTCGCCTACCGCCAACAGGTGCGTAAGGTCGCAGACGAGCGCGAAGTCTCCCCGTTTTGCAGATGTCTCAGCGACACGAAGGACGAATTCGAAATCTTCTCCTTGCGATGTCAGATGAGCAGCCCGCAGCCGATCACGACTCAGTTCCCGAATGGTATGCCGATCTAGAACTTTCCAAGCAAGAGCGTCACCCAAGAGGCGCAGCTTGTGCTTGTGCTCGTCCGTTTCCGGACTCTTTTGTCTTTCGTCCTCCTTGATCTCATTAGCCAAGCGGACTTGAACGGCCCAAAATTTTTCGGGCGTATCCGCCGCGTCCAAGTCGTTCACCAGAGATGTCAAGGTCTCCTCTGGGGTCAAAACTCCTCCAGCCTCATTAGTAAGAAGTGCATAGGCATTCTCATCCGACGTCAGACGGGGGCATCACCTATAGCCCCCGGTAG
This sequence comes from Streptomyces cellulosae, assembly GCF_000721105.1. Classification (GTDB taxonomy): domain Bacteria; phylum Actinomycetota; class Actinomycetes; order Streptomycetales; family Streptomycetaceae; genus Streptomyces; species Streptomyces cellulosae_A. The sequence goes on along the minus strand of NZ_JOEV01000065.1, from coordinate 35,735 downwards.
TCGGCCAGGTGGCACTGGGCAGCGGAGACATATGCTCGCGTGTGGTCGGTCGGCGTGCCCGCCATCGCGGCTGCTGGTTGTCGCCGGCTGAGGTTCATACCACAGCCGTGCGTATAGGGGTCAGCCACGGTCAACGCCGGTGCGGTCCCGCGCTCGCCTGGGAGCTTCACGGACTCCCCTTGCCGCGTTTCCGACTTTCGGACGCGATCGCTTCGAGCTCTGGAGGGAGGAACTGGATAAAGTGTGATGCCCTACCCCAACTACGGAAGGATACGAGACCTCGAATCACTCTAGAAGAGAGTTCCTCATCACCAGCTGAAGCTGCAATCGATACAAATTCGGCCACCTCGCGCTCAGTCACCACCTCAACCAACGACTGAATCATTCCTTCTCGAACATCCCACATCGCTTTCTCACCCAGCAACTGATAGAGATCCCACCGATGCTTACTTGAGTGGCCACTTCCGAAACGGGCAACGAGGATGGGAACACCCTCGGGACAACCAAGCGAGAGGAATTCTTGGATCAGCAGCAGAACAGTGTTCGGAGAATCAGGCCATACATCGTCAGAATTCCAGGTGTTTCCCACTTTCCAGCCATGACCGCCTTTGTGTAGCGAGACAAAAAGCTCGGCTATTTCTGCAAGGGGCCTTTCATCCCGAACGATTCTGACCAAGATAGCTGCATAACCTGTAGCACCAGCACGCATCATCAGGTCAGCAAGGTGACAGACATCGAAGATGGACCGCACTCTGGCGAATGCGCCCACGAAGATCCCACCATCTGCCGGAAACCATCCATCGCCTGATAAAGACGGAAGTAGGGAAGCCAGAGCTGGAACTCGAGAGGGCTCTAAGCGTTCAGCCAACCCTTCTAGCAGACCCTTAGCGAAGTTGACCCAAGAACGCTCCTTCAATTTATTTAAAATATCGACGATAGTTTCCGGTGGCCGCTTTTCAGCCAGCACAACGATAGGAGTTACGTCACCTGAAGCGCTAGCTTCCTCAAAGGCTCGGTCTATGGGGTCTCTCAAGTAGGTTTCAGAGGCCGCCTCCAAAAACGGTTCCTCTGCCGCAGTCCAGAGAGTAATAAACCTCGAACTCTCGGCATCCTCTCCGGGACTATTAATCGCCTGACTGGCTAAAACGCGTACTAGGCTGTCCAATTGCTTCACCGTAGGCCAGCGCCGCCCAGAGAGGATCTGCGAGACCAAATCTCTGTTCATAGTCGCACTGAGATCGTCTCGCTTGTGGACCTCGGTGCTTATGCTGCGGACGCCCGGGGTGTCAGCTAGGCGGTAGAGCTTGTGTAGCTCAATGATCACGTCGCGTTTTGGACCTGGAGGCATCTGGTCCGTTCCGGGCAGGGAGACCCCCCGAGCACCCCTAGTGGACATGCGTCTTACCTCGTCTGTAAGTGTCTGTAAGTGTCAGCGAATGTCCAACACACTAGATGAGCCGATGGCTCTGAACTGCGCGAACGAACCATCATGTCTTGAAGCTGTCACCGAGTTGCCAGCCACTCCCCGCGTCGCCGCTCAATGGAGATGCAGTCGCGGGGCCCACCAAGGAACGGGCTTCCCCACGCCGCGCTGCGAGCCGGCCAACTGGAGGACCAGGTGACAGGACAGCGCCCGAGTGAGCGCCACGAGACGGGACGTCGGACGATAGGGAAGCAACTACTTCTCGCAACCCTCGGCGGGCTCTGCTCTGCGGCTGGCAAGCGAGCCTTGGAGTGGTGGCTGGATTGGTGGGGCGGACACTGAGTCTGCCGCTCCGCACAGCTGACACCCTGGTGATGGACGCCTCCTCGCGTGAGGGGCGTGTGGATCAGAGAGGCGCACGCCCCCTTGCGCGGCTTCTTCGCAGGTCGATGTCATTGGCAGGGTCTCAGCGAGCGTGCTCTCCGGAGCCGTTGCAGTACAGCAACCACCATGGCCTCAGCTGACCGCCAACGACCGTAGACAGTGGACTGACCAGCCCAACAGGCTTCAATAACCACCCAGCCGAGAGTTCGTGACGAAGAGGTCGTGCCAGACGCGTGCCAGATCGTACGGGGAACCGCGGGGAACACCGGAGAATCGACGGACCCGTCACCAGACGTCGCGACGCCTCCGCTGCAGGTCAAGCCCGCAGAGAGTCCGAGATCACCTCAGCTTCCCAAGCTCAGAGCTTCCGGGATGCGGGAGCTGGCAGACTCCAGCCACTTGAGGATGGGTCAGGTCTTGCTGCCAACTATCTCGTCTTGAATTCGACCTTTCCGGTGCTCATGCGAAAGTTGCCGTTCGAGTAGAGGGTGGGGCGAGCCTCGACGTGGTTGCCGCTGTACTTCTCTACGTGCCGGATCTGGGCACCGCCGGGAACGGTGAAGTCGATCAAGGCGATGGCGACCCAGTAGGACAGGTTGCGATTGTTGAACAGTGGCACCGTTACCGTGGAACCCCGCCCGTCGGTGACGACTGCCCGAGCGCCATAGGACTTGAACGAACCGGCACCGTTTTCCACCGCGCTGTAGGCACACAGAAGGATGTAGCCCTGTAGGTCGGGGCGACGGATGGTAATCGTCTCGCGGCCAGGCACCCGGGAGTCACCGTCCAGGGCGATGTAGGGCAGCGCGAAGGGCGATCCGAGCTGACGGTAGTAGACGACCTGCTCTGACTTGTTCGCGCGCTTGCCAGGCGGGGTGACAACACTTCCAAGGACGTAGAGGGCGTACAGGTCGAGGTCAGCGCCGGCTCGTCTTCGGGCTGCGCTCCCGCCGTTCCATTCGAGTGTGGCCGTCACGACGAGACTTGGATCGTCCTTGCGCATGTCGATAGTCGCTTGACCGGCCTTGGTAAGAACGACTTTGCCCAGCGGGACAAGAGGGCGAGTCAGTGTTGTCAGCGGGACTGGTGCAACCCTCGGTGACACGTTCGGTGCGTAGGTGGGTCGTGGCGGCGCAGTAGGTGCAGGCCGAGTCTGCGCGGCCGTTGCCGCCGATGGAGATTGTGCTGGAGATGGCCCAGGGTCATCCACAACGATGCCAAAGTCCGAGGCCAGACCTGCCAGCCCCGTGTCCCACCCCTGTCCTACTGCCCTTGCCTTCCAAACCCCTGCCCGCTTGTAAAGCTCAACGAGGATGGCCACTGTCTCCCGATGCGTGAGCGGCGGCGGCGCAAAAGTGATCCGTGCGCTCCCACACTCGATGACCGCATGAGGGGTGTTGCTCGCGTCGAAGTGAGTAGCCCGCAGTTCAGGGTCGATGCTGGCGACGATCACGACACGGTCGACTGTCGCAGGAGCCGCGGCCAGATCCGCAACGATCGTCTGACCGTTCAGTACGATCCCGTCCTGTGACGAGTGGTTGTAGAAGACCAGATCGTCATCACTCCGCACCTTGCCGTCCTGCCCGAGCAGAACAGCAGAAACGTCGATGCCCGTAGTGAGCGAGGTAAGGGTGACGCGGCAGACCGCTGCGGACAAGGCAGCGTTGCCGCCTTTGGCAAGGGTGGTGATCATGGGTGCCCTCTCACGGTGGTGCGTACATCGTGGTGCCCGCAGCCAGCCCGTGTAGGACAAACAGTGATTTCCTGCGGTGAAGCACCTGCAACGTGATCATGTTCCTGAGGTTGCAAGATGTGCCAGCGGTTCGGCCGCCCGTCTCAGTTTCCGTCTCATTCAGCCCCGTTCGCGATGGTTCAGGCGAGACCGAGGGCCACCTCGGAACCAGCAGCCGTCCTCCCATGAATGCAAGTGAACGGTCCTGGGCAACCCCTCACGAGTTCGAATCTCGTATCCTCCGCCAGTGCCTCACCGGGCACGATGTCGAAGGGCCCCACCGTTCGCGGTGGGGCCCTTCGACGGTTCTCAGCCCTCGTTGTCCTGGTTTTTGTCCACAGCGGGTGTGTCCGGGGCTCCCCAGATGGCATCGGCGACCTTCCGGGCCACCTCCTTGAGCATGGCGTCCGGCACGTGCAGGTCACGGCAATCCGGTAGGGGCATGCACACCAAGAGTATGGTGACTTGTATGGCAACCAAGAAGGTAACGGTGACGATCCCCGAAGATCTCCTGGACGAGATCCGCGCCGAGGCGGCTGAGCGGGGACTTTCGGCGTACGTCACCGAAGCACTGCGATTCAAGCGTGATCGGGACCGACTGCTGGAGCTGGTCGACTGGCTGCAGGAGGAACACGGTGCGGTCACCGAGGACGAGCGCGCGGCAGCACTCTCCGAGCTGGAAGACCTCGACGCCGAGCACGAGCGTCGCCTCACCGCCGGAGGACACAACGCCGGAGAGGCCGCGTGACCAAGCGAGCCGGTGAGCACGGGCAGCGGCCACTGCGCGCCTTCGTACTCGACTGCGAAGCCCTGTCCCTCGCTGTCCGTGGCGACCGGAAGATGATCGCCTGGCTCGATCTCGCAGCACGGGGCGAAGCCGAAGTAGTCACGTCGCCCATGACGCTGGTGGAGGCGTACGACGGCAGAACCACCGAGCAGCGCTGGGACTGGGTGATCTCCCGGCTCAAAGTCGCCGACATCGGGAAGGACGAGGCTCGCCAGGCCCGCCGACTCCTGTCCGACGCCAAGCTTCACGGCCACAAGTACGCGATCGACGCGGTGCTCGCCATCATCGCCCGACAGCAGAAAGGGCAGGTCACCATCTTCACATCGGACGTGGACGACCTGGAGAAGCTGGTTCCGGAATCGATCGTCGTCAAGCGAGTATGACCGGCGCCCTGGTCTCAGTCCTGGTCTGATTCGTCGCCGTCCGGCGGCGTCCAACCATCCGTCCGATGGCCTACTCCACCCCAGGTCAGAAGGCCCCCGTCCCGCCCCGAACCCGTCAGACCAGGGCAGTCCAACAGTCTCGCAGCCTCGCTGATCGTCTTGGAGCACTGCAGGTGTGACCGCTGTCGGCTTGGTTCACGGCCAGGTCCTGACCGGCGCCTCTGGCGTCGGGACGGAGAATGCGGAGCCGGGTGAGAAGCCTGACCGCTCAGCCGCGCGGGCGGATAGCCAAGCTGACCAGTGAGACGCTGAGCACGGGCTAGGGATGGGTCATGACGATGTGAGGCACCTGCTGACGCCCAGGTAGTGGCATACCCGGAATGCCGCCTCAAGAGCCCGGCACCTCGGCCCGAGTGGAGAACTCAGCACCCGTCACGCCTACGGCGGGCCCGCGCCTCTAGTCGTCGTCAGGTGCTGGCGGCGCAGGTCCTCAGCTGCGCACACGCACACGCACTCGGAGCGAATGGCGCAGAGAAGCCAGGTCACATGCAGACGAGAGCTGGGCGGCACCCCCAAACGGCGGTCGCGTCCGTGCAGCCGGCGACTTCGTCGCACAGATCACGGAGATGAGGCAGAGCAACGCCAACGTCTATGCAGCCGCGCTTAAGGTCCTCGCAAACCGCGCTGCGGGCCTGCACTGGATGAGGTGGACCAGCGGACGGCTGACCGCCGAACAAGTACAGGATGTGGTCCCAAGGTGGCCAGTTGAAGAGGACCGCATCGTCCGCCTGGTCAGCAAGGGAAAGCAATGTCACTCCAGCGCAACGGGATTGATTGTCGCGCGCACGATCATTACAGAAGTATGGCCTGAGAGTATCGCCGACCTGTTCTTCGACGGCATCGGTGAGACCAGCCGGGGAATATGTCGGGCGAGACCCTCGCTCCCTGTACACGAACACCATGATCAATGTGAACCGCGGGATCGTGAGCAGGGACAGTGTTCAGCAGTCGGCTCAGGCCATCAAAGCGTTCAACGCCCTCGTATCGGGTGAATCTGTTGGCACCCTGAAAAAAATGAAAGCGGCTGGCGTAAAGATCGTCAAGGATCGGCGAACCGGCAAGGAGATTCAGCAGGAGTACCCTCCGGATCGTTATCCGGAAGTCATTCAGCCGGCCATCAACATCAGTGACAAGTGGCTTGGGAATGACGACACAAGGTCGATCTGGTAAGAGAACAGGTCAAGTCTCCCGCCCGAGCAAGCACATCCAGTCGCGAGGGACAAGGCGCCGAGCCCGACCGACAGCCCACCGCCCGTGACCAGTAAAAACCCAGCTCACCAAGATTCCCGACAAGACGTAGGGCTGAAGAAGTAGGGCGCATGTCCGAGCCCTGTACGCGGGTGTCCTGCGTGCGGGGCTCGGGAGTGCCGGGCAGGCTTCACGACCCTACGGGTGCGGCCGGACCGCCCGGCACTCAGAGGTCAGGATCTCCCGTCAGGCCGGACATCCGAGTGAGCATCGTCGAGCTCGCGACGCCGGAGTATGCGCGCACCTCGTCCACGGTGCCCTCGAAGTACTCACCGCGGTGCGCCGAGCGGCCCACCTGAAGGCCGCCCGATGCCGTCCACGAGGTCGTGTCCAGGGCGGTGGAGGTGTTGGCCAGTTGCCCGTTCACATAAAAGCGAAGCTCATGAGCAGGGGCGTCGAAGACGACAGCCAAGTGATCGCCCACGCCGTAAGGGCCGTCGTCAGGCAAAGCTTGCTCCTCGGTGATGACCACTTGCGGAGCATTCGCCTTGTCCTTGGTGGACACCACGACTTCCCACTTCCCGCTTGCCGCCTGGTACCGGATCGCGAGGCGGTCGGCGTCAGAGCCCGGAAGGGATAGAACAGTCTGCGTCCTGTTGTCGGCCGCGGCCAGGCGAGCGCGAGCGGCGAGAGTGAAACTCCCGTCCCCACCGACCGGTGCCGTGGAAGTCGCCACCCAGTCACCGTCACCATCGAGCCTGAGGTCGCCTTGATCAACCAGCGCGGGATCCCCCCAAATGTCCTCGTTGTGATAGATCCAGGAATCGCCATTCAAAAGCAACGGCAGGCCTTCAGGCTCCACATTGGGAGCGACTCCGCCGGGCGCCGCCTCCAAGGGCCAGTAACCCTCGCGGCTCAGCGGCGTCTCTCCAGACCGGGAGCCGTGTTCCTTGCCAGTTGCGTAGGCGGTGCCGGGTAATGCACCAAGTGTGAACGAGAGCGCGACGGCGCCCAGTGCCACAACCATGGCGCTGTATCTGTCGTGCATGACCCCCCTTAAAGAATCCGGTCAGAATACTGAAGCGATCTTCCAGTCTCGCTCCTTCAAGCACAAGAGCTTCGGTCGTACAGCTCACGTACCGGCCTGCCGTCGAGGCAGCCGAGCACGGTCAGGCAGAAACACCGGCCCCGGATCATGCCGCCTCGACCGGCTCCGGCTCGTCGGGCCGGTCCGGGCCCCTCTGCGTCGGCAGGGTCTGCTCGCACCAGATCGTCTTGCCGGTGGAGGTCTGCCGCGTCCCCCACCGCTGCGTGAGCTGGGCGACCAGCAGCAGACCTCGGCCGCCCTCGTCGAACACCCGCGCCCGCCGCATGTGCGGCGCGGTGCTGTTCGTGTCCGAGACCTCACAGGTCAGCACCTGGTCATGGATCAGCCGCAACTGGATCGGGGAACCGCCGTACCGGATGGCGTTCGTCACCAGCTCACTGACCACCAGCTCGGTCACGAACGCGGCCTCCTCCAGGCCCCACGACTCCAGCGTGCGGGCGCTCTCCGAACGCACCCGCGGCACCGCCGCCGCGTCCGCGGCCACCTCCCACACCGCGACCCGCCGGCCGTCCAGCGCCCGAGTCCTCACCAGCAACAGCGCCGCGTCGTCGGCCGGTCCGTCCGGGAGCACCGTCCTCACCACGTGTTCGCACAGGTCCTCCAGCGAGTCGGCAGGCACGGTCAGTGTCCTGCGCAAGCCCTCCAGGCCCACATCCAGATCCTGCTGCCGGGACTCGACCAGGCCGTCGGTGTACAGCGCCAGCAGGCTCCCCGGCGGCAGCGTCACCTCCACCGACTCGAAGGGCACACCACCCAGGCCGAGCGGCGGGCCGGCCGGGGCATCCAGGAACCCGGCCGCCCCGTGCGGGGTCACCAGAACAGGTGCCGGATGACCGGCCCGGGCCAGCGAACACCGCCCGGTCACCGGGTCGTACACGGCGTAGAGGCAGGTCGCACCGATGTCCGCCCCCGTGCCGCCGCCCAGGTCGCCCCCAGACTCCGCGGACAGCTGGATCACCAGGTCGTCAAGCCGGGTCAGCAGTTCGTCCGGGGTCGGATCGACGTCCGCGAGCGTACGCACAGCGGTCCGCAGCCGCCCCATCGCCGCCGCCGCGTGGATCCCGTGCCCCACCACGTCCCCGACCACCAGGGCCACCCGCTCACCCGACAGCCGGATCACGTCGAACCAGTCGCCCCCCACCCCCAAGCTCGGTGACGCGGGCAGATAACGCGAGGCCACCTCCACCGCCGACTGGTGCGGCAGCCGCTGCGGAAGCAGACTTCGCTGCAGCGCGAGTGCCGCCGTGCGCTCCCGGGTGAACCGCCGCGCGTTGTCCAGACACACCGCCGCCCGGGCCACCAGGTCCTCGGCCAAGGCGAGGTCATCGGCGTCGAAAGGCTCGGGGGTCTCGCGGGTTCGGGCGAACATCACCGCACCCAGAGTCGTCCCCCGGGCCCTGACCGGCACCAGCATCCACGAGTGCGTCTCGTACCGGGCGATCTTCGCCTGCCGTGCCGGGCTCGAGGCCGCCCAGACGCGGATCACGGGGTCCTCGGTCCGGTACACCGCCGAGCGTCCGCTGGCCAGGCACAGCGCTGCGGGCGAGTTGGCGAGATAGACGTCGGAGTCGCCGGCGGTGGTATGCGCCTCCAGGACGCCCTCGGACAGGTTCAGCTCCGCGATCCTGCGCAGCCGGACGGCCCCGGCGATCGGCCCGTGAGCGGGCTCGTCGCCCCTGAGCAGTACCTCCAGCAGGTCGACGCGGGCGAAGTCGGCGAACCGGGGCACCACCACCTCGGTCAGCTCCCGGCCGGTCCGGGTCACGTCCAGGGTGCTGCCGATGCGGACGCTCGCGTCGTTCAGCAGGGCCAGGCGCTCGCGGTCGCGGCTGGCGCGGGTCACGTCCGTCACGGTGGTGCAGACGCCGAGCGTCTGGCCCCGATCGTCCCGCAGCGGTGTCGCGGAGACATGGAAGACCCGGGAGTCGGACGCCGCCAGGATGCTGCCCTTGATCTCGCCGGCCTGCTCCTCGCCCGTCAGCAGGGCCAGTCGCATCCGTTCCTCCCACTGAACGGCGTCCGGGCCGGTCAGGGCGTCGGTGAGGCGGCGTCCGCGCCGTCGCTCGTCGGCGACGCCGCTGAGGCGGCGCATCCTGTCGCTCTGCCACACGCACCGCAGGTCGGTGTCGTAGACCGTGAGCGCCATCGGCGAAGCTTCCAGGGCCCAGGCGGACAACGCCCCCCGCTCCCTGAGCGCGACCCCGGTCGGCGGCGGGCCGACGACCAGGACCGAACCGGGTTCGGTTTCCCACCCGGGCGTGACGTCGCCGGCCAGGGGATAGCTGGAGACCGGCAGCGTCAGCAGGCTGCCGTCGCCGTGCCGCACCGGGAGCACCATGTGCCGCTCCCCGGGGCCGTCGGCGTCCTCCAGCCCCAGCAGCTCCGTGAGCGGCTGCCTCACGGCGTCCGCGGCCGTGTGTCCCAGCAGGCGTTCCGCTCCCGGGCTCCACCCGGTGATCAGCCCGCGCCGGTCGGTCACGACCAGTCCGAGGACGTACGACGTGTCCATAGCGTCCAGCGTGGTGCGCGGAATATCCATAATCAACCCGAATGGCCACCGCTCGTCCGCGGGGTCCGGCCTCCGATCGCCAGCCGCTGCGGGCTGTGGTCGAGCCCCGCGCAGGCGGCCAGCGCGCGGCCGATCGCGCGGCCCGTTTCGGTGAGCAGCCGGTCATAGGTCTGCGCCAGGACCAGTCGCAGCGTCTGCTCGGCGTCGAGGCAGAACCAGGAGCCGACGGTGCGCAGCCCGTGCGGGGTGAGCCGCCACAGCTTGTCGGCGTCCTTGACCACCGCGTCGTCGGCGTTCAGGGCGTGCCGCCGGGTGTCGTGGCCGTCGACGATCGCCATGATCAGCGCGGTGCTTTCCCGCGGGTACCCGAGGTCGGTGAGGATGCGATCGGCGATGACGGCGCCCTCGGTCTCGTGTGCGCGGACGGTGTCGGGGTCGTGGGAGCCGGGGGCGATGGCGGGCAGGATGCGTGCCGGGTCGACGGTCTTCCAGCCGGTGTCGTGCAGGAGTATCGCCGGAAGCACGACGCCGGCACGGGCCTGTGGCACCGCGTTCAGCAGCGTGGTGGCAAGGCCGTAGGCGTAGAGCGAGTGCGCGTCGTTGTCGCGCACGTCGAGATACGGCAGGGCGCGGTCCCAGATCTCCTGCTCGACCCCGGTCAGGCGCACCAGTGCGGGCACCTCGTCCGCCGGGGGGATCTGCGACGCGGCGAGCGGGAGGACGGGAAGCGGAGCGGGGGGCATGCCGGTCTCCTTTCGGTACGAGCACACTCAGTCGAGGAGGGTGACGGTGCCGGCCGTGCCGTCCACCAGGATCCGCTGCCCCGTCCTGATACGGGTGGACGCCGACCCGGTTCCCGTGACGGCGGGCAGGGAGTACTCGCGGCAGACGATGGCGGCGTGCGACATCACCCCGCCTATGTCGGTCACCGTGGCCCGTATCCGGCCGAACACCGGGGCCCAGCTGGGCGCGGTGACCGGCGCGACGAGGATCTCCCCGTCCCGTACGAGATCCAGCTCCGCGGGGCTGTGGACGATCCGGGCCGGTCCGTCCGCGCGTCCGGGCGACGCGGCCAGGCCCCTCAGATCGCCGGTGGTGGCGCAGTCGGCCAGCCAGGACCGGACCTGTTCGCTGGTGATGCCCCACAGCATGATGCTGAACGGCTCCGTGACGGCGGCGGGCGGCCGGTTCAGCGCCGGTTCCGGGCGTCGGGTCGCCAGGGCGCGCACGATCCGCCGCCGCCGTTCCACCTCGGGCGGCCAGTGGTCGGGGCCGACCGGCGCGCTGCCCCGCGCCCAGCCGGACGCGAAGTCGAACAGTGCGCCGCGGGCCTCGTCGCGGGTGAGGTACAGCATGTCGCTCTCGCCGGGCCAGAAGCCCGCCCGGTGCAGCAGCGCGGACAGCTGCCGGGTCTTGCGCCAGAAGACGCCCATCGACCAGTGCTCGATGTAGAAGTTGTGGTTCTCCACATACGGGTAGACCTTTCGGGCGAGCCGCAGTTTGGCCTCGAGGTCCGTGCGCTGGGCGGGGTCGAGCAGGGCGGCGTACTCACCTGTGATCCGGTCCCGTTCGGCGACGAGCTCGGTCACCCGCCGGTCGACGTTCTCGCCCCGGCGCAGCCGCAGGACGTAGTCGCGGATGTAACCGAGGGGCAGTGCGGGATCGTCCCGCCAGTACCGGTCGTCGGCGTAGAAGCCGTTGCCCGAGGTGAAGTTGAACCACGGGTCGCGGGCTGCTTCCCAGGCATCGAGCCAGTCCCGGCCTCTCGGCGCCAGTGCGACGGCGTCGAGGGTGTCCTGTCCGGGGCCGGGGACGGTCAGCAGGTGCTCCAGGCCCAGTTCGACGGCGAGCTTCGCCAGCCGCTTCAGCTCGTCGTCCGGGCGGAACAGTTCCATGTCCACGCCTTGGACCATGGTCGCGACGGCCTGGTCGGGGATGCCGGGGAACCACTGTCCGCACGCCTGGAAGAGGTCCAGGTAGGCCGCGTAGCCGAGGTTGAGGAACTCGAAGTGGTACTGCCAGGCCCGGTGGCACAGCGCCAGGAGCTGGTCGTACCCGCCGAGCAGGGTCTCGGTCGCGTCCAGCCCGACGCCGCGCTCGATCTCCTCGTACGGCTGGACGTCGGGCAGTTCGGTGAACCGCAGCGCCTCCAGTTCCCGGATCGTGGTGAGGACCTTGCGTTTCCAGTTGTCCAGCAGTGCGTCCCAGTGCGCGAAGTAGTATCCGGCGCGTCTGCGGAACTCCGGCACCCGCGCCGCGGCCTCGTCCCGCTCCACCGTGAGCGGGTGGTGGTAGACGTAGCCCTGGTGGATGCGGCATTCCACGCCGTTGGCGGGCGGCACGAGGAAGTGCCGGGTGTTGAACTGGCCCAGGCACTTCGTCGACAGTTCGGGGCCGATCGTCTCGAACGGTTTGAGCACCGTGGGCCAGTGCTGGCTGTCGCAGAACCAGAACTTCGCCTCGTCCACGGCGCGCCGCTCGGGCTGGAAGAGCATGTTGTACGGGTAAAGGCTCTGCCAGCCCTCGGCTCCCTCGGGCGCCGGCTGCTCGTAGGGACTGGGGAAACTCGTGCGCTGCCCGGACGACGGTCGCGACTGGGTCGCCATGCGAGGTCCCTTCGTCGGGCCCGTGGTGGCCGGGCCGGGGGCTGGGGTCGCTCAGGTCGGGAGAGTGCCGAGGCCGAGCATGGTGTCGGCGATGCTGGAGACGCCTGCTCCGGGCACCACCGCGGCTCTCGCGCGTGGCCTGCGGCTCCAGAACGTCTCGGGCCGCGCCTGGAGCAGCAGCACCCGGGGGCCGCTGTCCCCGTCGGCCGTCGAGGTACGGGCGATGGCCCACTCGATGTCCTGCGGGCAGCCGTAGTGGCGCTCGACGTTCTTGGCCAGCCCGGCGACCTCGGTGACCTCGGCGGGCGTCAGGCAGGGCACCGTCCGGCGGGCCTCCTCGACGGCACGCCGGACGAGCCCGCTCCCGTCCGGAGCGGCGACCAGCTCGTGGTGCTTCGGCGACACGGTCGTCCGTACGGGGACGAGCAGCACCTTGTCCACGACGTAGTTGTCGGGGGTCATCTCACCGGACACCAACGGCCCGCCCAGTCCCCAGCCGGCGTCGATGACGATCTTCGACGGGTCGCCGTCGGCCGGGTTCACGGTCAGGGCCACACCTGCCGTGCGGGCGTCGACCATCCTCTGCACGCCGACTGCCATGCTCAGCCCCTGCTCGGACACGCCGTTGGCGGCGCGGTAGGTGACTGCGCGGGCGGTCCACAGGCTCGCCCAGCAGCGGCGTACGGCGTCGACGACGGCGTCGGCCCCCCGTACCCACAGGTAGGTGTCGTACTGCCCAGCGAAGCTCACGGTCGGCAGGTCCTCCGTTGCGGCGCTCGACCGTACGGCCACCGGGACGTCCCCGGCGTCCCCGAGGACCTGGTAGGCCGCGGTGACGGCCATCGCGACCGGGGGCGGCACGGGCCGCTCGGTGACCAGTCGGCGGATCTCGGCGGTGCGCCTCTCGGTGCCGGCCGTGTCGGAGAGGTCGAGCCCGGCGCTGAGGGAGCCGATCTCCGCTCGAAGGCCGCCGCCGTCGAGCATGGCGTCGAAGGCATCGGTGGTCACCGCGAACCCGGGCGGCACCGGTATCCCGCAGCCGGTCATCGTCAGCAGACCGGCGCACTTGCCCCCGACCCGGGCGGTGGACGGATCGGCACCGGAATCGAATGCGACGGTGTGCTGGTGGGTCATGGGAGGCCTCTCCGCACGGGCACAGCTGCACGGCACGTCCCCTCCACCGAGCCTACGGCGTCCTGTGCGGCGACGGCGGTCGGCGGCCCGGCGGGCTTCGTGCCCGAGCCACGGACGTCCTGTCCGAGAAACGGGCGGCGGCAGCCGAACTGCCCCTCCCACTGCGGCCGTCCAAGGAGCGTCGCTACCAAGTCGCCGACCGTGCCTGCGGTTCGGCTCCCGCTCCTTGGGCCGGCCGGCAATTATTCCTTGACACGAATATTCTCCTTCGAGAATACTTACCGTCATGGACGCACTCCTCGCCGCACTGGCCGACCCGGCCCGCTGGCGGCTGGTGAGCCTGCTGGCCGAGCGGCCCCGCTCGGTCGGCGTTCTCGCTCAGCTCGCCGAAGCACGCCAGCCGCAGACGACCAAACACCTGCAGACCCTTGAACGCGCCGGCGTCGTGACCTCCCACCGCACCGGCCAGCGCCGCGTCTACGCACTGCGGCCCGGCGCCCTGCGGGACCTGGCGGCCGCGCTCAGCCGACTCGCCGACACCGCGGACCAGGTCGGCGGCCCGCGTGAGACGTTCGACCGCTACGAACGCAGCCTTCACGCGGAGCGGCTCGCCGCGAAGGAGTCGGGGTGGGCCGACGGCCGCTCGTTCACGTTCCACCGGCCGCTGGCCGGGCGCCCCGAGCTCGTCTGGCGTCACCTGACCGAGGCCGTCCTGCTCGCGCGCTGGTGGACTCCCGAGGACCTCCGCGTCTCCGAGCTCGTCTTCGAGGCGCGACCCGGTGGGCGGATCGTCCAGGAGTACCGCGACGCCGAAGACGCCGACGGCTCCGACCTGGTCGCCGGGCGCGCGGAGGGAGTCGTCGACGACGTACGCCCCGGTGAGCGCCTCGCCTACCGGCTCTCGCCGCTGCTTGCGGACGGCCGCCTCGCTTTCACCGCCCACGTCGACCTGGGCCTGCGGCCCACCGACACGGGCACGGACCTCGACGTCCAGTACCGGATCACCGACAGCACCGTCGACTCCGCGGACTTCGTCGCAGGCATCGAGATCGGCTTCGGCCAGAGCCTCGACAAGCTCGCGGCCACCCTCGCCGCTGCCTCGCACACCACCGACAGCACCGGCACCACCGACAGCACCGACAGCACCGACAGCACTCACGCGACCGGCACCACCGACACAAGGAGCACGAAATGACGGAGCAGATCGCCGGCCGCAGAGTCGTCACCAACCTGGCCCTCTCCCTCGACGGCCACTACGCCGCGCCGGACAACCCGCTGGACATGAGCTGGGTGATGCCGTACGCCGTCACCGACGTCGCCCGCGACCACCTGACCAGCCTCTGGGAGACGGCGACGACGGCACTGCTCGGACGGATCAACGCCGAGGGATTCCTCGGTTTCTGGCCCACCGTCATCGGCATGGAGGGCGCCGACCCGCGCGACGAGGGCTTCGCGAAGTGGCTCGTCGACACCGACAAGGTGGTCCTGTCCTCCACCCTCGACCAGGCACCGTGGGAGCGGACGGCGATCGTCGACGAGCCGGCCGCCGACGCGGTCGCGGACCTCAAGGCCACCGAAGGCGGCGACATTCTCGTCCTCTCCAGCGCGAGCGTCATCAAGGCGCTGCTGGTGGCCGACAAGGTCGACCGGCTGGCGCTCACGGTCTTCCCGGTCTTCCTCGGCGGCGGGCCGCGCCTCTTCGACGACGGCCTGCCCGCCGGCCGGTGGACGCTCGTCAGCCAGACCGCGGGCGAGCACGGCACGCTGGCCCTCGTCTACGACCGAGTCCGCTGAGCCGCCCGATCGGCCCAGTCGGCGAGACAGCCCACCGGGAGTCTGCGCCCGCCATACGGCCTCTTCGTCCGAGGAGGGTGAGGCCGAGCGCTGGGTGCAACCGGCGGACGCGTCCGGAGGCGGTTCGAAGTACTGTCGGCCGACCGGCACCTCGTCGGGAGCGGCGACACGGGAAGGATCAGCGGCGTGATCATCTTCGGTACCAAGGGGTATCTGTACCAGCTCGCCATACTGACGTTGGTGTGCGGGCAGTGCGGGAATCCGTCCGCTCACACGCTCCGGAAGCGGGTCACGAAGTTCACGTTGTTCTTCGTGCCGCTGTTTCCGATCTCCACGAAGTACGCGACGCAGTGCACCTTCTGCGGGGCGGAGCAGAAGGTGACCAAGGAGCAGGCGGAGCAGCTCCAGGCGCAGGGGGCGGGCGGGCCCGGAGGACAGGGCGGCGGTCAGGCGTACGGTCAGGCGCCGCAGCAGCAGTGGCCGCACCGGCCCTGAGGGGAGTCTCCTCCCGAGGGGCGGGTAACCGGTCCTCCATGGCCAACGTCCTTGTCGGCAGCTGTTCGTGGACCGATCGCGCCCTGGTCGGCAGCGGCTGGTATCCGGCCGGGCGGCGGGACGCCGAGGGTCGGTTGCGGTACTACGCCGAACGCTTCCCGGTCGTGGAGGTCGACGCGAGTTACTACGCGCTGCCCGGCGAGCGGAACAGCCGGCTGTGGGTGGAGCGGACGCCGGACGGGTTCGTGTTCGACGTGAAGGCGTTCTCGCTGCTCACGGGGCACCCGACCCGGGCCGCGGTGATGCCGGACGGGCTGCCTCCCGATGCCGGGGACCCGGCGGTGCTGGACGCGGTGTGGGGGCGGTTCACCGCCGGGATCGAACCGCTCAGGGCGGCGGGGCGGCTCGGTGCCGTGCTGTTCCAGTTCCCGCCCTGGTTCCGGCCCGGGGCCCGCTCTGAGGCGTTCCTCGCGGAGTGCGCGCGTCGGACGGCCGGTTGGCCGGTCGCCGTGGAGTTCCGGCATCCGCAGTGGTGGGCGGACGAGAAGCGGACGGAGACCACTCGCGACCTGCTGGCCCACCACGGCTTCACCGCCGTCGCCGTCGACATGACGCAGACCCTCGCGTCCTCCGTGCCGCCCGTCACCCCCGTCACCACCCCGCACCTGTCGGTCGTGCGGTTCCACGGACGCAGTACGGCCTGGGGAGCCGGCAGCAAGGAGGACCGCTTCCGCCACGACTACTCCGTCGCCGAACTCGCCGAGTGGACCCCTCGCTTACGCTCCCTGGCCCGCCAGGTGGACGAGCTGCACGTCCTGTTCAACAACTGCTGCGCCGACTCCGCCGTACGCGCCGCCGAGACCATGTCCCGCCTCCTCGCGGAGGACCAGCGGGTCATCGGCCCCCGAGCCGCACCTTCTTCGTCTCGCTCGCCTGGTCGATCTCCGAGATCCTGACCGTCACCTTCATCGTCCAGTCGCCCGCGATGGGGAGGGTGAGCGCGTCCGTGGCCCAGTAGCCGCCCTTGTCGGTGAGGTCGGCGTTGAGCGGGCCGATGTCCTGGGCGGGGAGAGTGAAGGAGAGCCGCAGTTCCGGGACGCTGGACAGGCCGCCGTCGGGGCCGTAGACCACGGCCTCGACCGAGTACTCGCCGGCGCCGGCGCCGGGGATGAGGGTGATCTGCGCCTTGCCGTAGCCGCCGGGGGTGCCGGTGTCGAAGGGGATGGTGGTGACGGACGCGGTCTGCACCCCGCCCGACTGCGCGGCCTGCGCCGACTGCGCCGACTGCGCCGCCTCGGCCGCCGCCCGGCCCGGCAGGGTTCCGGACAGCACCGTCGAGAGCACCAGTACGACGAAACCGACGCCCACTTCGGCCAGCACCGCACGGCGCAGGCCCCGTCGACGGGGGTCTTCGGGAGCGGAGTCTTCGGGAACGGGGGCGGCCGGGCCCGATGGGCGCACGGTCCCTTCTCCGGCCCCTTCCCCAGCCCCGTCCCCGGTCTCTTCCGTGGCCCCTTCCCGGACCGCCCCGGAAGGCCCGGCCGATCCACCCCCCACAGGCTCAGGCACCCGCGTCGACACGCGCTCCGACACCTGTTCCCGCACCACAGCCGCGGACGCGACCTCCGACGCCACGCTCTCCACATCCGGCGCGTCATCCGCCGCCACATCTCCGGCCACATCCGCCGAAGCCAGCCGAGCCGTCCACCGCCGGGACAGGGACGCCACCGTCAGCAGGAGGACCACCGCGGCCAGTTTGGCGGTCAGCAGGCGGCCGTACGACGTGCCGGTGAGCGCGTCGAAGGAGCCGAGGCCGCGCCAGGACTGGTAGACGCCGGTGACGACGAGGACGGTCACGGAGGTGAAGGCGAGCCGGGAGAAGCGGGCGACCATGGCGGGCGGGACCGCCGAGGAGCGGTACAGGGTGAGGAGGAGGGCCGCGAGGCCGCCCAGCCACACCGCCATCGCCAGGACATGCAGCACGGCCGACGTCATCGCCACCGGCACCTGGATCCCGGCGGACGCGTGCTCGGCGCCGGCCCAGGTCAGGGCCAGGCCCACGGAGAGCACGGCGCCCGCGGCGAGCCTGCCGCGGGACCACTCGGTGCGCCGCAGCAGGCGGACGAGGAAGAAGGCGGCCAGGGACAGCAGGGCCAGGCGGAGCAGCAGCATCACGCCGGGGCGGGTGGTGACCGTGCGTTCGAGGCCGGAGGCGTCGAAGGCGGACGCGGGGCCCACCCCCGACTCGTAGGGGGCGCGCAGCACCAGCAGGGCGATGGTGGCCCCGAGCAGGGTCCACAGGGCCGCCCACAGGGGCCGGCGCAGCGGGCCGCGGTCCGGCGGGCGGCACACCGCCACGAAGACGGCGGTGCCGAGGAGCAGGCCGAAGGCGAGGTAGGCGAGGTAGCGGGCGATGTTGTAGAGGCCGGCGGTCGCCGGGTCCTCGACGGGGCCGTTGTCGATGGCCGGCGGGGTGGGGGAGGGCTTGCCGACGGAGAAGGTGAAGGCGCCCGAGATGGGGTGGCTGTCGGCGGACACGACCCGCCAGGACACCACGTAGGTGCCCTGGGTGAGCTTGGGGGGCAGGGTGGCCCGGACGGTGTCGGAGCGGTCGGGCACGTGCTGGACGTCGGCGAGTTCCAACCGCTTGTTGCGGGGGTCGATGACGCGGAAGGAGTCGTCGAGCAGGCCGACGGACTCGGTGAAGGTCAGGGAGATGTGGCGGGGGGCCGACTTGAGGACGGTTCCGTCCTCGGGGTCGGCACCGCGGAGAGCGGCGTGCGCCGAGGCGGTTCCGGAGCCCGAGAAGACGAGCAGGACCAGCACGGTGCCGAGCAGCACCAGCCCTTGAAGTCGCCGGTGTCGTGGTCGTTCTGTCCTGAGCTCACCGTCACGCTCCACGTCATTTCCTCGTCTGTGGACTTGCCGCCTTCCGGGCCGCCTTCCCGATACGTACGGACGGGAGCGGCGGTGCGCTCATCGCGCGGGAAGCCTCGGCTCCACCCGTGGGCGGACTCACGGCCGGCACAGGTCTGCGATCCGGTCCGCCTCGGCGGGGTAGCGGGCCGTCAGGTCCGCCGCGTCCCCGTGCTCGTAGCCCTCGAAGGTGAACCCGGGCGCCATGGTGCAGCCGAACAGGGTCCACGCGCCGCCCGCCGCGACCCGGCCGCCCATCCAGGTGCCGGCCGGGATGGTGAGCTGGACGTGCTGGCCGGCGAGGACGTCCGGGCCCAGGACGGCGGTGCGGGAGGTGCCGTCCGGGGCGAGGAGCAGGAGGTGCAGCGGGTCGCCGAGGTAGAAGTGCCAGATCTCGTCGGTGGGCAGCCGGTGCAGGGCCGAGAAGTCACCGGGGCGGGCGGTCAGCAGGGCGACGATCGCGGTGCCCTCGGGCCGTCCGTCCGGCCGCTCGGGGCCCGCCCAGGTCTGCCGGAACAGCCCGCCCTCGCGCGGGATGGGCTCCAGATCGAAGTGGGTGATCAGGTCGTCAGGCGTCACCCGGGAAGGTTACCGTCCGCTCCGGAAAGGCCACTGTCCGTTCCAGGAAGGCGAGTTGGGCGTGCTTCTCCGGCAGGTACACGTCCGGGAGGTCCACCTCCGGCAGGACGACGACCGGCCCCGCCTCGAACCCCTGCTTGAGGAAACGGGTGATCGCCTTCTCGTTGCGCACGTCGGGATCGACCACGACCCGGCTGCGGTCCAGGCCCTTCAGCACGTACGAGGACACCGCCACCAGCAGCGCCGCCGACCAGCCCGGCCGCGCGCCGCCCGGCCCGGCGGGTGCCAGCAGCAGGTGGACGCCGATGTCGCCCGGCCGCACGTCGTAGCACAGACCGACCCGGTCGGCCTCGGGCTCGTAGGTCTGCAGCAGGGCGACCGGTTCGGCGTCCTTGAGGAGCAGGTGGGCGTGATGGGTGTCGAGGGTGGCCATGTGGGCGTAGATCTCGGACACCTGGTTCTGCGTCAGGCCGTTCATGCCCCAGAAGACGGCCCGTTCCTCGCTCGCCCAGGCATGGACCAGCCCGGCGTCGGCGTGCGCGTCCAGGGGCAGTACGCGGACGGCGCCGAAGCCGTCGATGCTCTCCTCGTACACGGGCTCGCGGTCGGGGGCGTACGCGTCAGACATCGCTCTCCTTCTTCAGCCGCGTCCAGTCGGTGCCGACCGGGACGAGATCCCCCTTGAGCCACAAGGGGAGTTGGTCACGGTGATGGGCCGAACCGGGCACCCCGGACGCACCGAACGGCACGACCCAGCGGCTGTCCTCACGGCGGGCCAGGTCCCACACGTACCGGGCGGCCGGCCCGCGCACACTCAGGTCGCTCCAGCCGGGCACGGCGGAGGTGGACAGCACACAGTCGTGGTCGCCGGACAGCCCCGGTCCGTCCACGTCGTACGCGGTGCCGCTCAGTGCCCGCCAGGGGGCGAGGCGGTGGGTGTCGCCCCATCGCGCCACCGGTCCCTCCGCAGCCACCTTCGCGGCGGCCACCTCCTCGACGGCCGCCCGCACCGCCTCCGCCCGGTCGATCCCGTACACCTCCTCCACCTCCTTTGCCCGCAGGAGGTGTTCGAGGGCGAACCCGATGCGCGGGACGAGTTGCAGCCAGGGCAGGAAGATGTCCGGGTAGGCGGGCGCAGTGGCGAGGGCGGCGAACGCCGGGTGCGTGGCGAGCTGTCGTACGACCGCTCCGCGCACCGCCGCGTACAGCGCCGCGTCCGTGCTGCCGGCGTCCATGTGGCGGTCCCAGCGCAGGAGCCGGTCCCTGATGCGCGCGGCGTCGGGGGTGAGGTCGGCGAGGGTTTCCACGTGGGCCAACAGGGGGGCGGCCGAGGCGAGCCGGGTGTCCATGTGGATCGCCGGCATGTCGGCGGACGACCAGCGCTCCTTCTCCGACAGCAGCGCGGTGATGCGGTCGGCGCGGTGCGACGGGGCGAACTCGACGCCGAGCGGGGCGGCGGGGCCGCGCTGGTTGGCCATCACGGCGATGCCGTCGGTGAGACCGGCGCGGGGTGTCTCGTGCCGGCCCTCCCAGTCGTGGCCGGGCTCCCAGGCGGGGACCGGGCGGGTGCGGTTGGCCTCGCGGCGGACGGGGACATGGCCGGCGACCCGGTGCAGCAGGCCGCCCTCGGTGTCGGCGGCCTGGACGACGTTGACGGGTTCGGCCCAGGCGTCGAAGGCACGGTCCACGTCGGCGACCCGGCGGGCCCGCAGCAGCGGGAGCAGGGCGCTGAAGCCGAGGTCGTCCGTGACCCGGGGCGGGTAGCGGAGGCTGACGGCGACGGGGCCGCTCCCCCGGGGGCTGCCGGAGTCGCTCCCGTCGAGGACGCCGTCCGGCGCCCCGTCCAGGACTCCGTCGTCGAGGTCCTCCGGGATGCCCTCGGGCCCCCCGATGATCACCGGCCCCCGGTCCGTCTCGATCACCTCCACCTCGACCGGTGTCTCCCCCGCGACCTCCACGCTCTCCGTGTGCCGGCGGGCCCGCCTCCAGACCCCGTCCGGTCCGAGGGCCTCGACACCGGCGCCGGTGCGCCGCAGCCGCTCCCGGTAGAGGTCCTGGTAGTCGGCCATGGCGTTGGTGATGGCCCAGGCGACCGTGCCGGTGTGGCCGAAGTGGGCGATGCCGGGGACGCCCGGGACGGCGAGTCCGATCACGTCGAACTCCGGGCAGGACAGGTGGATCTGCTGGTAGACGCCGGGGTCCTCGATGAAGCGGTGCGGGTCGCCGGCGATGACGGCGTGACCGGTCGTGGTCCGCTCCCCGCTCACCAGCCAGCCGTTGCTGCCGGAGGTGCCGGGCCCGTCGGTGGCGAAGAGGGCGACGGCCTCGGGGCCGAGGTGCCGGACGACCTGCTCGCGCCAGAGCTTGGCCGGGAAGCCGGCGAACAGGATGTGGGTGGCGAGCCAGACACCGAGCGGGGTCCAGGGCTCCCAGCGGCCGGGAGTGAGGCCGGTCCGGGCGAACTCGGGGGCGTCGGCGCTCTTCAGCTCCTCGTTGACGCCTTCGACGTACGCCCGCACCCAGTCCGCCGTCTCCGTGTCCCGTCTCTCCAGGGCGGCGAAGCAACGTCTCGCCGTGTCGTCGAGCCGGGCCCGCCTCGCGAACCGGTCCCAGGCCAGGGCCTGGGGGCCGAGGAAGGCGGCCGAGGCGCCCCTCGCCCGGTGACGTTCGGCCTCCAGCTGCCAGGCCCGGTCGCGGGCGGTGACCCGGCCCTGGGCGCGGGCGAGTTCCCGCGCGCTGCCGGCGCGGAGGTGGGGTATCCCCCAGCCGTCGCGATAGATCCCGGTGCTCACCCTGTGCCGCCTCTACATTTTAGGTTAGCCTCACCTAACCAACCCGATGAGGGGATCGTACGCGAAGGGCGAAGACGCGATGGGGCAGGGGCACGGCTGGGAGGGCGCGGTCCTCAGACTGCTGCGCGCCAAGGACTTCGTCCTCACCGTGACGGGGGCTCAGGACGTCACCGAGCACTACCGGCGCGTCCACCTCACGGACGGCGGCATGCTGGCGCGGACCGGCGTCCATCCGACCATGTGGGTCCGGCTCTGGTTCGACGACGCGGGCAGACCGCACCAGCGGGCGTACACCCTGGTCGATCCGGATCCGACGGCCGGCACCTTCTCTCTCGAGTTCGCCCTCCACGAGGGGTGCGCCAGTGACTGGGCGCGGGCGGCGCAGCCCGGCGACACGATCGAGGCGACCGTGCACGGCACGGGTTTCCAGCGGCCCCGGCCCGAACCGTCGCACGTCTTCGCGATCGCCGACCCGGCCTCGCTGCCCGCGCTCAACTCCCTCCTCGACGCGGTGCCCCCGGCCCCGGCGACGGTCTGGTTCGAGTCCGAACTCGACGGCCTCCCCTTCCGGACCGACCCCTCCCGGCACGACGTACGCCGGGTGCCGCGCCAGGACTCGGGCGCCCGGCTGGTCGCCGAGGTGAGGGCGGCCCTGCCGGACCTGATCGGGGCGAGCCCGCAGCCGTACGTCTGGATCGCCTGCGACACGGCGACGACCCGGGCCCTGACGTCGTACGTCCGCAAGGAGTTGAGCGTGCCCAGGCAGCGGGTGCAGGCGCTGGGGTACTGGCAGCCCTGACCCGGGGAGCGGCCCGCGGCCTCAGCAGGCATGATCGGGGTCATGGACGTCACCCTTCACCTCGCCCAGGACCCCGAGGCCGACGAGCTGCTCGGGCGCTCTCCGCTCGCCGCGCTGGTCGGGATGCTGCTGGACCAGCAGGTTCCGATGGAGTGGGCGTTCAAGGGCCCCCGCACCATCGCGGACCGGCTCGGCGCCGACGACCTGGACGCGCACCGGATCGCCGCGCTGGACCCGGAGGCCTTCGCCGCGCTCCTGTCGGAGAAGCCCGCCGTGCACCGCTACCCGGGCTCGATGGCGGGGCGCATCCACCAGCTGTGCCAGTACCTCGTCGAGCACTACGACGGCCGGGCCGAGCTCGTCTGGAAGGGCGTCGACGACGGGCGCGAGCTGCTGAGGCGTCTGCAGGAACTGCCCGGCTTCGGCAAGCAGAAGGCGCAGATCTTCCTGGCCCTGCTCGGCAAGCAGCTCGGCGTCCGGCCCCAGGGCTGGCGCGAGGCCGCGGGCACCTACGGCGAACCGGGGTCCTACCGGTCCGTGGCCGACATCACCGGACCCGAGTCGCTGACCAAGGTACGGGCGCACAAGCAGGAGATGAAGGCGGCGGCGAAGGCGGCGAAGACCACCAAGAGGTGAACCGGGGCGAGCCGTTGCGAGCCGGCGTAAGCCGACCGGACCGTCCCGGATGGCGGGCCCGTCCTGCGCGGTCCCAGCATGGACCATGACCGAGGCACCGACCGGCTCCCCCGGGGACCCCCCGTACGACGACCGCAAGGCCCACGCCCGACCCGCCGGCGCACACGAGCCCGAACCACCCTTCGAGGGCCCCCTGCACGCCCTCTCCCGCGCCGCCTGGCAGGCCGTCCTGCTCACCGGCGTCGCCTCCCTGGTCCTCGGCGTCCTCGTCCTGGTCCGGCCCGGCGCCTCCCTGTTCGCGGTCGGTGTCCTCTTCGGCGTCTACCTCGTCGTCAGCGGCGTCTTCCAGCTGGTCTCCGCCTTCGGCACCCACCGGACGACCTCCCTGCGCGTGCTGGCCTTCGTCAGCGGCGCCCTGTCCCTCCTGCTGGGCCTGTTCTGCTTCCGCGGACCCATGCAGTCGATGCTGCTGCTCGCCCTGTGGATCGGCATCGGCTGGCTGATCCGCGGGATCACCCACACCCTCGCCGCCCTGTCCGACCACGCCATGCCCGCGCGCGGCTGGCAGATCCTCCTCGGGATCGTCACCTTCGCCGGCGGCGTCGTACTGATCGACTCCCCGTTCGAGTCGGTCGCGGTGCTCACCCTGGTCGGTGGCATCTGGCTGGTCGCGGTCGGCGTCGTCGAGATCGTCACCGCGCTCACCATCCGGAGGCGGGCGGCCCAGATCCCGCGCACGCTGTGACCGGGCGGCGTCCGCCGAACGGGTGGTTCGTGTCCCCGGCGTGCTGACCGACCGGCGTGTCCCGGGGAGATGACCTCCCATGAGCACCGTACGAAGCCTCCCGCGCGGCCGCACCTGGCTGCGGGTGCTCGTGCTGCTGCTCGCCGTCCTGGTGCCGGGCGCGCATGCCGCGGCACACGCGGCACCGGCCGGGTCCCTGGAGATCGTCGAGTACGACGCACTGGACGCGACCGCGACGACCGCGACCGTACGGACACCGGCCGCCGCCGGCCGCCGAACCGCCGTACCCCTGCGCCCCGCACCCCTGGCCGCCCCGGCGCCCGGTGCGCCGGAGTGCGGCCGGCCCCTTCCCGCGCCGCCCATGGCGCCGTACTCCGTGCGTGCCCTGCGCTCCGTGGTCCTGCGCTGCTGACAGGCCGTCTCCGCCCCCAGGCCAGTCAGCAGCCAACCAGGCGAGGAACACCGGCATGCCCACAGACCCGTACGCGGTCCTGCGCGCCCTGCTGCGCGCGGAGGCCGTACGCAACGCACCCAAACCGGAAGTGAAGAAACCGGCGCCCCAGCCGCCGAAGCGACAGAAACACGGCTGATTCCGGATCCGGACACCGCAAGGTGTCCGGATCACCGGCCCGCCCACTCCAGGTGTTCCGCCGCCTCCCCCTGCCTCCCACCGGGTCTCCGCTCTGGCTCCCGCCGATCGGCATCCACCCCCTTTGACCGGTATGGGCGGTGATCCGCACGTACTTGGCCCACGCGTCCGAGCCGGGAGGCTGCGCCCGGAACGTCTCGACCGGTAGGCTTTCCGTGTGATCTTCAAGCGCATCGGAAACGGCCGGCCGTACCCCGACCACGGCCGGGAAAGCACCCGGCAGTGGGCGGACGTCGCGCCGCGCCCGGTCCGCCTCGATCAGCTGGTGACGACCAAGGGGCAGCTCGACCTGGAAACCCTGCTCGCCGAGGACTCCACGTTCTACGGCGACCTCTTCGCGCACGTCGTGAAGTGGCAGGGCGACCTGTACCTGGAGGACGGACTGCACCGCGCGGTGCGCGCGGCGCTCCAGCAGCGCCAGGTGCTGCACGCCCGTGTGCTGGAACTGGACTGACGCACCGTCCGGTGACCGGTTGGCCCTTTTGGGTTGGACTGCGCGGCGTCCAATGATCATCTAGTAGGAATCGCCGCCCAGGCGCACTACGCTGCGCCCATGAGCATGCTGACTCCCCCCGGCATGGGCGGTAAGTACCGGATCACGGGAGACAAATACCCCCGGATGCGCCAACCCCGGAGACGCGGCAGGCTCGTGCTCGGGCTGGTGGCCTCCGTCGCCGCGCTCGGGCTGATCGGCTGGGGCACCCTGCAGCTCATCGACGTCTTCACCGGCGGCGGCAAGAAGGCCGCGGCCGCCGGTACCAAGACGGACTGCGGCACGAAGGCGAGCCCCTCGGCCGGTGCGACCGCGGCGGTCCTTCCCAAGCCCGCCGGGATCACCGTCAACGTGTTCAACGCGACGCCCCGCAGCGGACTCGCCAAGAAGACCGCGGACGAGCTGAAGAAGCGCGGCTTCAAGATCGGCGACGTGGGCAACGCGCCCGAGGAGTTCGACAAGAAGGTCAAGGGCACCGGCGTACTGCTGGGCCCCGCGTCGTCCCTGAACACCTCGCTCCCGGTCCTCGCCACCCAGCTCGGCACCGCCGAGCGGCGCACCGACGCGGCCCGCAAGGGCACGGAGATCGACCTGATCATCGGCACCGGCTTCAAGGCCCTCACACCGGAGGCGGCCGCCGGCAAGGCCCTGGCCGGACTGGCCGCGCCGCAGCCGACGGCCACCTCGAAGAAGGCGTGTTGAGCGGTCGTACGAGCTGAGCGGCCGTACGGGTAGCTGCCGTACGGGAGGAGCAGCCGTACGGGAAGAACGCGGCGCTGTTACTCGGCCGCCCCGTACAGCCGGTCCCCCGCGTCGCCGAGGCCCGGGACGATGTAGCCGTGTTCGTTGAGGTGGTCGTCGACCGCGGCCGTGACCACCGTGACCGGGGTGCCCGCGAGCTCGCGCTCCATGATCTCCACGCCTTCCGGAGCGGCCAGCAGCACCACCGCGGTGACGTCGTCGGCGCCCCGCCGGATCAGCTCGCGGATCGCGGCGACCAGCGTGCCGCCGGTGGCGAGCATCGGGTCGAGGACGTACACCTGGCGGGCGGAGAGGTCCTCCGGCATGCGCGTGGCGTACGTGGAGGCCTGCAGCGTCTCCTCGTTGCGGATCATGCCCATGAAGCCCACCTCGGCGCTCGGCAGCAGCCGCATCATGCCGTCCAGCATGCCGAGGCCGGCCCGCAGGATCGGCACCACCAGCGGGCGCGGGTAGGAGAGCTTGACCCCGGTGGTCGCGGCGACCGGCGTCGTGATGTCGACCTGTTCGGTGCGCACGTCGCGCGTGGCCTCGTAGGCGAGCAGGGTGACCAACTCGTCGGCGAGACGGCGGAAGGTCGCGGAGTCGGTGCGCTGGTCGCGCAGCGCGGTGAGCTTGTGGGCGACCAGGGGGTGGTCGACGACGTGGAGACGCATGGCGACAACAGTAACCGGGCGTCCCGGGCCCGGTGCCCCGGGACGGACCGGGCAAGCGTCACGCACCGTCCGACACCCGCTCGGTGGCGTCAAATCGCCCGTCCCGGGGAAAGCGGAAGGGACGGACTGGGGTGATGAACCTATGCCTGACCGGGAAACCCGCAAGAATCCGTCGCCGCGCACACCGCCGGGGACACGCCGACAACCGAACACGTCCTACGCCTCGACGAGAGCAGCGGGGTCAGCGGAGTCACCGGAGTCACCGGAGTCACCGAATGCGCGGAAGGCACCACCAACGGGCGGGGCGAGGTGGCGCGGCGGCTCGGGAAGGCCGGGCGCGCTGGGCCGGTCGGGCGGTCGGGGGACTCCGAGGACTCCAGGAAGTCCGGGAAGTCCGGGAAGTCCGGGTAGTTCGGGAAGCCCGGGAAGTCCGGGCAGTGCTCAGGTAAAGCCGGAGATACCCGGCGTGCTCCAGCGGCCGGACGGTCCGGAGACCGACGCCGAGCGCCGGCGGCGCCGGGCCCAGTTCCTGCGCGAGCTGGCCGAGGCCCGTGAGCTGCGTGACCGCGTCCAGCCCCGCCGGGTGAAGGTCGCCCGCCTCCGGCACGCGATGCGCATGCGCACCTTCCGCTGGTGATCCCCGGTTCCGCGGCCCTGGGGCCGTGGGCCGGGACACGCCGGAAGGTGGCCGGGAAGGGAAGATCACAGGACACACGGACGTTGTGCGGGTGGTCGTGCGTTCAGGCCTGGAAAAGCCGCGTACGATCCGCTGTTGGCGGCAACGAGTGCGCTGGTGAGACCTCGACGGACCCTCGGCTGCCATGAGATCGGCGGCAGCCAGGACACACAGGGAGCCGAAGACGTCCCCTGAGCGTCTGGTTTCTGCCACGATTCCGAGTGGGTGGGGCTCGGAGCAGAGCTCTCCCCGCCCGCAACCTCCGCCGGGGGGACCCCCAACCGGCACGCCTAAGACCAGTGGGAGAGTCACGGTGTACTTCGCCGCACTGCTCGCGCGCACCGAAGACGGGTGGGAAGCGAGCGACACAGAGCTCCTCGACAATGTGGAGACGCTGTCGGACCTGGCCGACCTGGCCCGTGAAGCCTCGCCCGAGGACGACACGGTGCTGGTGCTCATCGAGCAGGAGGACGCGTGGTTCGGTGTCGTCCGGATCGACGGCGAGGAGGACCCTCGCATCTACGTCTCGGACGCCGCCGCCGCCGCTCGCAGTTCGTACGGCGAGATCCTGCTCACCGACGAACTGCTCGGCCGGGATCCGGGTGACGACGATGTCGCCGACCTGGACTCCCTCGACCTCGACGGGACCGAGGACGGTGACGACGAGGACGACGAGGACGACGAGGACGGCAACGCCGAGGCTGGTGCCGCCTCCGCCGACGCGGTGCCGCACGGCCCGCTCGGCGACCCCGGCATCCTCGACGACCTCGGCATCGGCGAGAAGGAGCTGAAGTTGCTGTCCACGGACGCGCTCACCGAGATCGCCGAGTCCCTCGGCGCCTCGGAGACCCTGGAGACCGTCCGCTGACCGACCAGGGCTTCCCAGGACCGCCGGACCCGGTACGCGACCGCTGGCGGGCCGCGATGCGGCTCGCCCTGGACGAGGCAGGGCAGGCCGGCCGTGGCGGGGACGTCCCCGTCGGCGCCGTCCTGCTGGCCCCGGACGGCACGACCGTGCTCGCGGCCGGACACAACGAACGCGAGGCCACCGGCGACCCCACGGCCCACGCGGAGGTTCTCGCCGTCCGGCGGGGCGCCGCCGCGTTGAACGCGTCGGCGCGAAACGCCTCCGGCGAGGGTGGTGGTGGGCGACGGGCGGGTCAATGGCGGCTGTCCGGGTGCACCCTGGTCGTCACGCTGGAGCCGTGCACGATGTGCGCGGGCGCCCTCGTGCAGTCCCGGGTGGACCGGGTGGTCTACGGCGCCCGGGACGAGAAGGCGGGCGCGGCCGGCTCCCTCTGGGACGTCGTACGCGACCGGCGGCTCAACCATCGGCCCGAGGTGATCGAAGGCGTGCTCGCCGAGGAGTGCGCCGCGATCCTCACCCACTTCTTCCGGTCCCGCTGACCGCCGCGCATGCCCGGGAAGCGGATTTCCCGGCCCGGGAAACGGATTTCAAACCACGCCCCGCCGTGCTGTAAAGTCTCCCTCGGTAGCGTGTCCGAGCGGCCGAAGGAGCTCGCCTCGAAAGCGAGTGTGGCGCAAGTCACCGAGGGTTCAAATCCCTCCGCTACCGCTTGAGAAGGGCCCCGTCGTCAGACGGGGCCCTTCGTGCGATCATGTGCGCGCGTTGGGCTCGTCCGCGACAGGGGAAACAAGGAGGCCGCGATGGCGGTGAACTCGAAGAAGATCGCCGTCTACGTCGTCGTGGTCTTCGTGCTCTATGTGATCATCACGGACCCGGCCAAGGCCGCCGACTACGTCCAGATAGCCTTCGAGGGCATATCGGACGCCGCCAAGTCCGTCGGCGACTTCTTCACCTGGCTCGCCGACGGGGCGAAGTAGGAGGAGCGCACATGATCCGCCACCTGGTCCTCTTCAAGCTCGACGAGGGCGTCGAACGCGACGATCCGCGCGTGGTGAAGGGCGAGGAGGCCTTCCGGTCACTCGACGGCAAGATCCCCGAGATCCGCTTCTGGGAGACCGGCTGGAACCTCAGCGACCGCCCCATCGCCTACGACTTCGCCATCAACTCCGGCTTCGAGGACGCGGCGGCGCTGCGCCGCTACGTGGAGCACCCTGAGCACCAGGCGGGCGTGGCCCTGTGGAAAGAGTTCGCCACTTGGGTGATCGCGGACTACGAGTACTAGGACCCGCTCCCCCGCCTCACAGCCCCCCGCCGGAATCGCGGGGGGCTTTTCCGCTTCGCATGCCAACTCTTCCCTCAACACGGCGTTATGCGGTGCTTGCACACAGTGCACATGTCTTGTGATGCTATGACCGCTTTTGATGGATGAGTTGACCGATGCAGACCGATGAAGAGGTGGCGTTGACCGTGTCGGCCAGTACTGCGCCGCCCCAGGAAGTCACCGAGGTCACCGAGGTCGTCGAGGTCATCGAGGTCGTCGATGACCCTGACGTCGCGGCAGCCGCACCACAGCGGAGTCGTGGTGCCGACACCCGGGCCCTCACCCAGGTGCTCTTCGCCCAGCTCAAGGACCTCACGCCCGGCACGCCGGAGCACACCCGGGTGCGCGGGGCGCTCATCGAGGCCAACCTCCCGCTCGTGCGCTACGCGGCCGCCCGCTTCCGCTCCCGCAACGAGCCGATGGAGGACGTCATCCAGGTCGGCACCATCGGCCTCATCAACGCCATCGACCGCTTCGACCCGGACCGGGGCGTGCAGTTCCCGACCTTCGCGATGCCGACGGTGATCGGCGAGATCAAACGGTACTTCCGGGACAACGTCCGCACGGTCCACGTACCGCGCCGGCTGCACGAGCTGTGGGTGCAGGTCAACGGCGCGACCGAGGACCTGACGACCGCCTTCGGGCGCACCCCGACCACCTCCGAGATCGCCGAGCGGCTGCGCATCACCGAGGACGAGGTGCTGTCCTGCATCGAGGCCGGGCGTTCGTACCACGCCACCTCGCTGGAGGCCGCGCAGGAGGGCGACGGACTGCCGGGACTGCTGGACCGGCTCGGCTACGAGGACCCGGCCCTGGACGGCGTCGAGCACCGCGACCTTGTCCGGCACCTGCTCGTCCAGTTGCCTGAACGCGAACAGCGAATTCTGCTGCTGCGCTACTACAGCAATCTCACCCAGTCGCAGATCAGCGCGGAACTCGGGGTGTCCCAGATGCACGTCTCGCGGCTCCTCGCGCGCAGCTTCCAGCGGCTGCGCTCCGCCAACCGGATCGAGGCATAGCGCGAGGTCCGGAACGAGGTCCGGAACGAGGTCCGGAACCAGGCCTGGATCGGGGTCCAGAGGGCTCCGAGGAGCCCTTAATCGCATACGCGCTCGACAGATCACCGTCCCGAGCGAATCGCTCACCAGCGAGGATGCCGGAGCCCCCGCGTCAGAAAACCGTCAGACCCCCTTTATCCAGGGCGTATTCACATCTCACATGTCGACATGTCACTACAGCGTGTTGCCGACATGTGACATTCTGCCGGAAGAGCGTTTGCCGGGGCTTCGGCTCCGGTATTCAGGTGAAGGCTGCGTTCCCCAGACGGGAGCGTCCGCCGCGACCGTCCCGCGACCCAAAGGGGGTGGCATGTCCGCAGACAAGGGCAGCTCGAAGGTGCTCACGCTCACAAAGAGCGAGGCTGCGCCCGCGCTCGACGAAGTAACGGCGGTCGAGGCCGCGCCGGCTCCCGCCCTCCCTGCTCCGGAGGCCATCAACACCCGCACCCTGTCCCGCTCCCTTTTCCTGCGGCTCGCCGCACTGGACGAGAACAGCCCCGAGCGTGCGTACGTCCGGGACACCCTCATCGAGCTCAACCTCCCGCTGGTGCGGTACGCCGCAGCACGCTTCCGCTCGCGCAACGAGCCGATGGAGGACATCGTCCAGGTCGGCACCATCGGCCTGATCAAGGCGATCGACCGTTTCGACTGCGAACGGGGCGTGGAGTTCCCGACCTTCGCGATGCCGACGGTGGTCGGTGAGATCAAGCGGTTCTTCCGCGACACCTCCTGGTCGGTCCGCGTCCCGCGCCGCCTCCAGGAACTGCGGCTCGCCCTCACCAAGGCCAGCGACGAGCTCTCCCAGAAGCTGGACCGGTCGCCCACGGTGGCCGAACTGGCCACGGTGCTCGGGGTGTCGGAGGAGGACGTCGTCGACGGCCTCGCGGTCGGCAACGCGTACACCGCCTCCTCGCTGGACTCCCCGGCCCCGGAGGACGACGGCGGCGAGGGCTCCCTCGCGGACCGTCTCGGGTACGAGGACACCGCCCTGGAGGGGGTCGAGTACCGCGAGTCCCTCAAGCCCCTGCTGGCCAAGCTCCCGCCGCGCGAGCGGCAGATCATCATGCTGCGTTTCTTCGCGAACATGACCCAGTCGCAGATCGGCGAGGAGGTCGGCATCTCCCAGATGCACGTCTCCCGGCTGCTGACGCGGACCCTGTCGCAGCTGCGGGAAGGCCTCATCTCGGACTGAGGTCCGTCCTGGGTCCGCCCGGGAGCGTCGCGAGGGTTCCTCTTTGACGGAGTGTCAGCCACCATGGCGCGATGCTTCGAGCGACATCGACACAAGGCCGTCGGAGCGCCTTCATCGGCGCGTCGGCGGCCTTCGTCTGTCTGGGCGGCGTCCTGGCCGCGTGCGCGGGCGGCGGGGGCGGTGAGGGCTACACCGCGACGGGCCCTGCGGGCGGCGCGCCCCGGCCTTCGCGTACGGCGGTGACGCCGACGGGGGATGTGCGGCTGATCCCGCTCGACGAGAGCGCGCCGAAGCCGGGGCCGAAGACGAAGACGACGAAGACGAAGACGAAGACGCCGGCGACAGGGTCTCCGGGCAAGAGCCCCTCGTCCAGCTGGAGCGGCACTTCGGTGGGCCGTACGCCGGCAGGCCGTGTCTCGGCGGGCCACACTCCGGCGAGCCCCCGGCAGCCCGAGCCACCCGCCGGCGCCGGCGACAGCCCGCCGTCACCGTCGTCCCCGGGCGCCGAGTCCGGTCGTACGACGCCTGGTCCACCCCCGTCGTCGCCCGGCGTCCTGGCGGTGAGCGCGCCCGTGCGGAAGGCCACGGACAAGCGCTGGTGCGAGGACGTGACGCTCGTCGTGCGCAACACCGGGGGATCCGCGGTGCGTTCGGGCACCGTGACCTTCGGGACGCACGTCATCGGCGCACTCGGCATCGACTGGGCGACGCTCGAGTCCACCGTGGCGCTCCCCGCCCCGATCGAGGCCGGGGCACGGAAGGAGAGGACCTGGACGGTGTGCGCCGACGCCTGGCGCGTACCGATCGGCATGCACGTGGAGACGCGGGACGTGTCCGTCCAGTGGAAGTAGGTGCCCTGGCGAGGCGGTTGGTCGAGCCCGGTCGAAGGCGGTTGCTTCAGTCCGGTTACTTCATCGCCAGCCAGGCCACCGCCGCGACGATCGCCACCGCGGCGATCACGCCGATGATCAGGCCCAGGCGGGGACCGCCGGAGGATGCCGTCTGCTGCTGGCGGCCCCGCGGGGCGGCCTCGTCGACGAACGCGCGGAACATCTGGGTGCTGCCGGCGGGGTCGTTGGTGCCCTGGGGGCCCTGGGTGTTAGCCATGCCCCGAGACCCTAGCGAATCCCCGGAGGGGACCCAAGTGTGGGCCGAGGCACCGGATCACCTCATACCACCTGCATATTTACTTCCGTAATACTTGCCTTTGCCAAGTTTTTGTCTCGCAGCCCCCGACTTCATTTGCCTGTAGCAACCAACAACTCCTATGGTTGCCCTAAGCAACGAACACGGGAGGTGCGATGGCCGAGCACGTGCAGTACGAGGAGCTGATCCGTCAGTTCAGCGCCTTCGGCGCCGTACGCAGGGAGATGGGACGGATCCTGCCGTCCGACTGCCCCAGTGGCTCCGCCGCCGTACTGACGCTTCTCGGGCGCCACGGGGACATGCGCATGAGCAAGCTCGCCGAACTGCTGGCCGTGGACATGTCCGTCACCAGTCGGCATGTGGCCCACGTGGCCGAGCGCGGCTGGATCGAGCGCTTCCCCGACCCGGCGGACAAACGTTCACGCATCCTGCACCTCACGCCCGCGGGACGGGACCGGATGGACGAGTTGACGCGGCGGACCTGCGACATGCTCGCCGAAC
Source organism: Streptomyces cellulosae (assembly GCF_000721105.1). GTDB lineage: Bacteria > Actinomycetota > Actinomycetes > Streptomycetales > Streptomycetaceae > Streptomyces > Streptomyces cellulosae_A. Next base: position 2,346 of record NZ_JOEV01000065.1, on the reverse strand, counting down.
GGCTGAGCGACTGGACCGATGACGAGGTCGGACAGCTCACCCAACTCATGACGCGGCTCAGAGCAAGTTTCGACGACTGCCGAACCGCGCACCCGGAACCCCGGCCGCCCACCGCGCCCTTGCTCGAACGGTCCACGGACCGGTCCACCCGTACACCCGCGATCACCACGTAAGAGAAGGAAGTCCATGGCAACGACCACACCAGCCGGTGTGCGGGCCCACGCCAGGCACTCGGAAGGGGCCCCCGACGGCACTCCGATGACGCACCGGCAGATCATGGAGGCGCTCTCCGGGCTGCTGCTCGGGATGTTCGTGGCGATCCTGTCGTCCACGATCGTCTCGAACGCCCTCCCGGAGATCATCGGCGACCTCGGCGGCGGCCAGTCCGCCTACACCTGGGTCGTCACCGCCACCCTGCTGGCGATGACCGCGACAACTCCCCTGTGGGGCAAGCTCGCCGACCTCTACAACAAGAAGGCGCTCGTCCAGCTAGCGCTGGTCGTCTACGTGCTGGGATCGGCGGCGGCGGGTCTGTCGCAGAACCCCGGCATGCTGATCGCCTGCCGTGTCGTGCAGGGCGTCGGCGTCGGCGGTCTGTCCGCCCTCGCGCAGATCGTGATGGCGGCGATGATCTCCCCGCGTGAGCGCGGGCGTTACTCCGGCTACCTCGGCGCCACCTTCGCCGTCGCCACCGTCGGCGGCCCGCTGCTCGGCGGTGTCATCACCGACACCTCGTGGCTGGGCTGGCGCTGGTGCTTCTACGTCGGTGTCCCCTTCGCCGTCATCGCACTGATCGTGCTGCAGAAGACCCTGCACCTGCCCGTCGTCAAGCGGGACGTGAAGGTCGACTGGGCCGGCGCGTTCTTCATCTCCGCCGCCGTCTCCCTGCTGCTGGTGTGGGTCACCTTCGCCGGCGACAAGTACGACTGGCTGTCCTGGCAGACCTACGCGATGGTCGCCGGCTCGATCGTGCTCGGCCTGATCTTCGTGCTCGTCGAGTCCAGGGCCAAGGAACCGATCATCCCGCTGCGGCTGTTCCGCAACCGCACCATCACCCTGTCGTCCCTCGCCTCGATGTTCGTCGGCGTCGCGATGTTCTCCGGCACGGTGTTCTTCGCCCAGTACTTCCAGCTGGCCCGGGACAAGTCCCCGACCATGTCGGGCGTCATGACGATCCCGATGATCGGCGGTCTGTTCGTCTCCTCCACCGTCTCCGGGCAGTTCATCACCCGCACCGGCAAGTGGAAGGCCTGGCTGGTCAGCGGCGGCGTCCTCATCACGGCGGGCCTCGGCCTGCTGGGCACCATCCGCTACGACACGGACTACTGGAAGGTCGCCCTCTTCATGGCCCTCCTCGGTCTCGGCGTCGGCATGATGATGCAGAACCTGGTGCTCTCCACGCAGAACCAGGTCGACCCCAAGGACCTCGGCTCGGCCAGCTCCACGGTCACCTTCTTCCGGTCCCTCGGCGGTGCGATGGGCGTCTCGGCGCTCGGTGCCGTGATGGCCGACCGCATCGGTGACTACGCCAAGGACGGCATCGCCGGTCTCGGCCCCAAGTACGCGTCCCTCGCGGCCGGTTCGAGCTCCAGCGACTCCATCCCGGACATGGACAAGCTGCCCGCGCCGCTGCGCACGGTCATGGAGAGCGCGTACGGCCACGGCATCGCCGACGTCTTCCTGATCGCGGCGGCCCTGGCGCTGCTCGCCTTCCTCATCACGCTGTTCATCAAGGAGGTCCCGCTGAAGACGAAGGGCGCACTGGCGCAGGACGCTTCGCCCGAGACCGCGGCGCAGGCCGCTCCGGCGCAGGCCGCCGGGGTGCAGACTCCGGCCGAGGCGCAGGCTCCCGCCGGGGAGCGCGTGCCGAGCTGGGCGGTCACCGGCTCCTCGGCCGAGGAGGGCCCCGAGGGCACGCAGCGGCTCACCACCGTCGCCACGATCGCGCGGTCCGAGGAGTCCGCGGGTTCCTCCGGCGGGGTCGCGGTGCACGGGTTCGTGCGGGGCGCGGAGTCCGCTCCCGTGCCGCAGGCCGCGGTCACCCTGATCTCGCTGGGCGGACGGCAGTTGGGCCGGGCGGTCGCGCAGGGCGACGGTTCCTACTCGGTGGACGCGCCGGGTGCGGGGTCGTACGTGCTGATCGCGTCGGCGGACGGCTTCCAGCCGCAGGCCTCCACGGTCGTGGTGGGCACCGAGCCGGTCTCGTACGACATCCTCCTGTCCGGCACCAGCGGCCTGACCGGTCTCGTCCGTGCCGCTCACAGCGGCAGCCCGGTCAAGGACGCCATGGTCATCGTCACCGACGTGCGCGGCGACCTGCTGGCCACCGGGAGCACCGGGGAGCAG
>NZ_JOEV01000064.1 GCF_000721105.1 Streptomyces cellulosae | reverse complement strand
TGGTTTCTCCAGCCCGGACAAGGGCGAGAGTGCCGCCAACGGCCAGATCGAGGCAGGCGCCGACGTGATCTACGCCGCCGCCGGTCTCTCCGGTCAGGGCGTGATGAAGTCCGCCGCCGCGCACAAGGTGTGGGCCATCGGCGTGGACTCCGACCAGTACAAGCAGGGCGCGCTGGCGAAGTACAAGGACTCCATCCTGACCTCGGCCCTGAAGAACGTCGGCGGCGCGGTCTACGACCTTTCGAAGTCCGTCATCAAGGACAAGAAGCCGCTTTCCGGCGAGGTCCGCGGCGACCTCAAGTCGGGTGCCGTGGGCATCGCCCAGTCCAACCCGGCCTTCAAGAACAACGCCGACATCCAGGCCGCCGTCAAGAAGGCCGAAGAAGGCATCAAGAACGGCACCATCGTGGTGAAGACCTCCTGACCCACCCGCGACCGCACGGCCGTGGGCCTGTCGGGGGCATGGTCAAAAGGCCGCTGTAATGACAGCGTTACGGCCACGGAACCGGGCGCGGGGAGCATGGCTCACCGCGCCCCGTTCACGCGGCACAATGCCCGGAACGGATCAGGTACTTGAACGGGAACGATCAGGTCCGGGCACTATTCGAAGCAGGGGCGCTACGCGCGTAGGGCGACCCCTTTCCCGAGGAGAGTGCGCCATCGACGCGTCCAGCAGCCCTCCGCTCACCGCTCAGTCGACAGTCGCGGTAGAGCTCGCGGGGATCACCAAGCGATTCCCCGGTGTCGTCGCCAACCACGACATCCACCTGACGGTCCGCAAGGGCACCGTGCACGCCCTGGTCGGCGAGAACGGCGCCGGCAAGTCGACCCTGATGAAGATCCTCTACGGCATGCAGAAGCCGGACGAGGGCACCATCGCCGTCGACGGCGATGAGGTGAGCTTCTCGTCCCCGGCCGACGCCATCGCCCGCGGCATCGGCATGGTCCACCAGCACTTCATGCTGGCCGACAACCTGACGGTGCTGGAGAACGTCGTGCTCGGCAGCGAGAAGCTGTACGGCATCGGCGGCGCCGCCCGCAAGAAGATCAAGGAGATCTCCGACCGCTACGGCCTCGGTGTCCGCCCCGACCTCCTCGTCGAGGACCTCGGCGTCGCCGACCGTCAGCGCGTGGAGATCCTCAAGGTCCTCTACCGCGGCGCCCGCACCCTGATCCTGGACGAGCCGACCGCCGTGCTCGTCCCGCAGGAGGTCGACGCGCTCTTCGCCAACCTGCGCGAGCTCAAGTCCGAGGGCCTCTGCGTCATCTTCATCTCGCACAAGCTGGGTGAGGTGCTGTCCGTGGCCGACGACATCACCGTCATCCGCCGCGGGACGACCGTGGGCACGGCGATCCCGTCCGAGACGACCCCGCGTCAGCTCGCGGAGATGATGGTCGGCAGCGAACTCCCGACCCCCGAGACCGCCGAGTCGACCGTCACCGACCGGGCCGTGATCGAGGTGCGGAACCTCACCGTCTTCGCCACCGGCGGAGGTTCCCTCGGCTTCGAGGACGAGCCCTCGGCCGGGGGACTCACCGAGTTCGCTTCCGCGGGTGAGGCGAAGCGCGTCCTCGACGACGTCACCTTCACCATCCACGCCGGCGAGGTCATGGGCATCGCCGGTGTCGAGGGCAACGGACAGACCGAGCTCATCGACGCCCTGATCGGCACCAGGAGCGCCGACTCCGGCACCATCGCCTTCCTCGGTGAGGACATCACGCCGTGGCCCACCCGCCGGCGCCGCGAACAGGGCGTCGGCTACATCCCCGAGGACCGCCACCGCCAGGGGCTGCTTCTGGAGTCCCCCCTCTGGGAGAACCGCATCCTCGGCCACGTCACCGAGAGGCCCAACGCCAAGGGCTTCTGGCTCGACCCCAAGGGCGCACAGGCGGACACCCGCCGGATCGTCGAGGAGTTCGACGTCCGCACCCCCGGTATCGATGTCACCGCGGCCTCCCTCTCCGGCGGCAACCAGCAGAAGCTGATCGTCGGCCGCGAGATGAGCCACGACCCTAAGTTCCTGATCGCCGCCCACCCGACGCGCGGTGTGGACGTCGGCGCCCAGGCGCAGATCTGGGACCGCATCCGGCAGGCCCGCCGCGAGGGCCTGGCCGTGCTGCTGATCTCCGCCGACCTGGACGAGCTGATCGGCCTGTCGGACACCCTGCGCGTGATCTACGACGGCAGGCTCGTCGCGGACGCCGACCCCGCCACCATCACGCCGGAGGAGCTGGGCTCGGCGATGACGGGTGCCGCGTCCGGTCACCTTGAGCACGTAGAGACCGCCACTGAAGACGAGGCAGACGCCGGTCCGGAGGACGAGGCCCGATGAAGAAGTTCGACAAGGAGCGGGTGCTCCTCGCGGTGGCCGGCCCGGTCATCGCGCTCGTCCTGGCGGTCGTGCTGACGTCGGTCGTCCTGCTCGCCTCGGGGAAGAACCCGTTCGAGCCGTACGCGCTGATGGTGCAGCAGCTGCCGTACTCGGACATCCAGGTCCTGATCATCAACCAGGCGTCGCTGTACTACATCGCCGCCATCGCGGTCGCCCTCGGCTTCCGCATGAACCTGTTCAACATCGGTGTCGACGGCCAGTACCGCCTCGCCGCGGTGATGACGGCCGTGGTGGGCGCCAACGTCGCCCTGCCGGGCTTCCTGCAGATCCCGCTGCTGCTGCTGGTCGCGATGTGCACGGGAGCCTTCTGGGCCGGTATCGCGGGTGTCCTGAAGGTCACCCGGGGCGTCAGCGAGGTCGTCGCGACGATCATGCTGAACGCCATCGCCAGCGCCGTCATCGGCTACGTCACCCTCACCAACGTGTGGGGCGTGCAGGTCGGCAACAACGCGACGACCGGCATCATGCACAAGTCCGGCTGGTTCCCGGGCATCAATCTGGGCGCGGACGTCGGCGAGATCTACGGATTGGTCTTCCTCGCCGTCCTGCTCGGCGTCGGCTACTGGCTCGTCCTCAACCGGACCCGCTTCGGCTTCGACCTGCGCGCCACCGGCGCCTCCGAGACCGCCGCCGCGGCCGCCGGTGTCGACGCCAAGCGCATGGTGCTGATCTCCATGCTGATCTCCGGTGCCATCGCGGGCCTGTCCGGCCTGCCGCTGCTGCTCGGCGACAGCCACACCTACAGCCTGAGCTTCCCGTCGGGCCTCGGCTTCACCGCCATCGGCATCGCCCTGCTCGGCCGCAACAACCCCGGCGGCATCGCCCTCGCCGCCCTGCTGTGGGCCTTCCTCGACAAGGCCTCGCCCGCCCTCGACTACGCGACCCCGGAGGCGTACCCGAAGGAGATCGCCACGATCATGCAGGGCCTCATCGTCTTCGCGGTCGTCATCTCGTACGAGTTCGTACGTCAGTGGGGGCTGCGCCGCCAGCAGAGCCGGGTCGGCGCCGAACTGGCCGCCGCCGCTCAGAACTCCAAGAAGACCCAGAAGGAGGTGGCGGCCCGATGAGCACCGCGACCGCAGCGAAGCCGCAGGCGCGGCAGCCCGGCAAGCGCAGCCGCCGCATGCCGCTCCCCGTACTCCTGCTCGTCATCGCGGGCGTACTGGTGCTGACCTCCGTCGTCCGCCTGATCACCGGCGCGGACGGCATCACCTCGACCGGCCAGATGTCCACGGCGCTGGAACTCGCGGTGCCGATCGGCCTCGCCGGCCTCGGCGGCCTGTGGGCCGAGCGCGCGGGCGTCGTCAACATCGGTCTCGAGGGCATGATGATCCTCGGCACCTGGTTCGGCGCCTGGGCCGGCTACCAGTGGGGCCCATGGACGGGCGTGGTCTTCGGCATCATCGGCGGTGCCCTCGGCGCCGTCCTGCACGCCATCGCCACCGTGACCTTCAACGTCAACCACATCGTCTCCGGTGTGGCCCTGAACATCCTGGCCCTCGGCGCCACCCGGTACCTGTCGAAGTTCACCTTCGAGAACGCGCCGCAGGGGTCCTCCAAGCAGTCGCCGCCGATCGACTCGCTGGGCGACTTCAGCATCCCCGGCCTGACCGACTGGCTGGACACCCTCAACAGCAAGCACTGGTTCCTGGTCTCGGACATCGGCGGCCTGCTCGGCGGCCTGGTCACCGACCTGTCGCCGCTCACGGTCATCGCCGTCGCCCTGGTCCCGCTCAGCTGGTGGGTGCTGTGGCGCACGGCCTTCGGGCTGCGGCTGCGCTCCTGCGGTGAGAACCCCGTGGCGGCGGAGTCCCTCGGCGTCAACGTCTACAAGTACAAGTACATCGCCGTGATCATCAGCGGTGGCTTCGCCGGGCTCGGCGGCGCCTTCCTGTCGATCGTCGCCTCGAACGTCTACCTCGACGGCCAGACCGCCGGCCGCGGCTACATCGGCCTCGCCGCGATGATCTTCGGCAACTGGATGCCGGGCGGCCTCGCCCTCGGTGCCGGCCTGTTCGGCTACACCGACAGCCTCAACCTGCGCGGCGGCACGGTGAACGTCCACGCGCTGATCCTGCTGCTGGCGATCCTGCTGGTGTTCGGGGCGGCGTACCTCGCCTGGAAGAAGAAGTACGTCCCCGCCGTCATCACCGTCGTCATCGCGGCCCTGATGTTCCTCTGGTACGCCACCACGAACGAGGTCCCGCGCCAGCTCGTCACGGCCACCCCGTACGTCGTCACCCTGCTGGTGCTCGCCCTGTCGGCACAGTCCCTGCGGATGCCGAAGGCGGACGGCATGCCGTACCGGAAGGGCCAGGGCAAGTGACCGGGCCGGCCGACGTCGACTGGGAGGCGCTGCGCGAGCTGGCCCGCCAGGCCATGTCCCGGGCGTACGCCCCGTACTCCGGCTACCCGGTCGGCGTGGCCGCCCTCGTCGACGACGGGCGGACGGTCACCGGCTGCAACGTCGAGAACGCCTCCTACGGCCTCGGCCTGTGCGCCGAGTGCGGGCTGGTCTCGGAGCTGCGGAACACCGGCGGCGGCCGCCTCACGCACTTCACGTGCGTGGACGGCACGGGCGCGGTCCTCGTCCCGTGCGGCCGCTGCCGCCAGCTGCTGTACGAGTTCGGCGGCCCCGACCTGCTGCTGGAGACCCCGGCGGGCATCCTGCCCCTGTCCCAGATGCTGCCGCAGGCCTTCGGGCCGGGCCATCTCACCAGGTAACTACCGTGCGGCCCCCCGGAGTCGCCCCACAGGGCTGCTCCCAGGGGCCGCGCACTTCTTTGAACGTCCGGAAGGAAAGCCATGGCGCTGTTGTCGATGGATGCCATCTCCGTCATCCGCACCAAGCGGGACCGCGGTGAGCTCAGCGACGAGCAGATCGACTGGGTCATCGACGCGTACACCCGCGGGGAGGTGGCCGACGAGCAGATGTCCGCACTCGCCATGGCGATCCTGCTCAACGGCATGAACCGCCGCGAGATCGCCCGTTGGACGGCCGCGATGATTGCCTCCGGCGAGCGCATGGACTTCTCGTCCCTGTCCCGCCCGACGGCCGACAAGCACTCCACGGGCGGCGTCGGCGACAAGATCACCCTTCCGCTGGCCCCGCTGGTCGCCGCCTGCGGCGCGGCGGTCCCGCAGCTGTCCGGCCGCGGCCTCGGCCACACCGGCGGCACCCTGGACAAGCTGGAGTCGATCCCGGGCTGGCGGGCACTGCTCTCGAACGAGGAGATGCTGTCCGTACTGGACGGGGCGGGCGCGGTGATCTGCGCGGCGGGCGACGGCCTGGCCCCGGCCGACAAGAAGCTGTACGCCCTGCGCGACGTCACCGGCACGGTGGAGGCGATCCCGCTGATCGCCTCGTCGATCATGTCGAAGAAGATCGCGGAGGGCACCGGATCCCTGGTCCTGGACGTGAAGGTCGGCACCGGCGCCTTCATGAAGACCCTGGAGGACGCCCGCGAACTGGCCTCCACGATGGTGGGCCTCGGCACCGACCACGGCGTGAGGACGGTCGCGCTCCTGACGGACATGTCGACCCCGCTGGGCCTCACCGCCGGCAACGCCCTGGAGGTCCGCGAGTCGGTGGAGGTCCTGGCGGGCGGCGGCCCGGCCGACGTGGTGGAACTGACGCTGGCTCTGGCCCGCGAGATGCTGGACGCGGCGGGCGTCCGGGACGCCGACCCGGCCAAGGCCCTCGCCGACGGCTCCGCGATGGACGTCTGGCGGCGCATGATCGCGGCCCAGGGCGGCGACCCGGACGCGCCCCTGCCGACGTCGAAGGAACAACACGTGATCAAGGCGCCCGCCTCGGGCGTCCTGACCCGCCTCGACGCCTACGACATCGGCGTCGCCGCCTGGCGCCTCGGCGCGGGCCGCGCCCGCAAGGAGGACCCGGTCCAGGCAGGCGCGGGCGTGGAGATGCACGCCAAGCCGGGCGACACGGTGACCGAGGGCCAGCCCCTGCTGACCCTCCACACGGACACGCCCGAGCGGTTCGAGTACGCATTGCGGGCGGTGGAGGGGTCGTACGACATCGGGGCGGCGGGGACCGGGTCCTCGGCGTCGCCGGTGGTGCTGGAACGCATCGCCTGACGGCTCGTCGTCGTCGCGGAGGTCCGGAAGGGCGGGGCTCAGGTCGGCCCCGCCCTTCCGCGTGCCCGGCCTCAGCCGAGCAGGGCCGCTACGACCACCAGCACCGGCACCGACAACACGGTCGACACCAGGATCGAGTCCCGGGCCAGCCGTTCGCCCACCCCGTAACGGGACGCGTACGTGAAGAGGTTCTGCGCGGCGGGCAGCGCCGATGTCACCACCACGTCCAGGAGTGGGGACCCGCGCAGTCCGAACACTCCCGCCGCCAGGGCCCAGGCCACCGCGGGCTGGCCGAACGCCTTCAACGCGACCGACAGCAACACGAGCTGACGGTCCGGGCCGCGGCCCGGCATCGTGCTGCCGCACAGGGAGATGCCGAAGGCGAGCAGAACCGCCGGGACGGACATGTTGCCGATCAGGGTGACGGGGTCCATGACGGGGGCGGGTACGCGGACGCCGGCCGCCGAGACCGCGACTCCGGCGAGGGAGCCCAGCGCGATCGGGTTGCGAAGGGGGGTGAGCAGGCTTCGCCACAGCGGTCCCTTCTCGCCGTCCCTTCCCGACAGGTCCAGGATCGTCAGCGCGATCGGCGTGAGCAGGAGCAGCTGGAACAGCAGCACCGGCGCCACCAGCGAGGCGTCGCCCAGGACGTACACCGCGATCGGGATGCCGAGGTTGCCCGAGTTGACGTAACTGGAGCACAGCGCGCCGATCGTCGTACGCCCCACGCCCCAGCCCCGTACGACCCCCACCGCGACGAAGACTCCCGCCGCGGCGGCCGTGCTCAGCGCGGTCACCAGCAGGCGGCTGGAGAAGATCACCGAAAGGTCGGCCCGGGCCAGCGTGGTGAACAGCAACGCCGGTGAGGCCACGTGGAAGGCGAGCTTGGTCAGTACCTCGCGGCCGTGTTCGCCGAGGTGACCGGCGCGGCCGATGACGTATCCGACGCCGATGACGACCGCGATGACCGCGAACCCCGTCAGCACTCCCTGCACGGCACCTCCTCAGGCGTGAGGAGGCCGTGCGGTATCCAGGGCGGTGCAGATGGTTGGGGCATACAGGTAACCCTCCGGGGAAAGGAGGGCGCGGGTCAATGTGATCCCGGTCCGTGGGCAGCGGAACAGCGGTCAGCGACAGCGAGCGGCGGTCGGCAAGCAGGGGTCAGCCGCAGCCGGGCACCGGCCGCGATGAGTTACGCCCGCCTGCCCGGTCTACCGATCGTGGACGCCATGACACCCGCTGTACTCGTGCTGACCGGCCCCGTCACCCGTGACGAAGTGGCCGGGCTGTGCGGCGACGTGCGGACGCTGCTGGAAGACACCCGGGCCGAGGTCGTGCTGTGCGATGTCGCGGGCCTCGGACCGCCGGGGCTCGGGACCGTCGACCTGCTGGCGCGACTGCAGCTCGCCGCCAAGCGGGCCGGGGGCCGGATCCGGCTGCGTGACCCCGACCCCGGCTTACACGCCCTCCTTGACCTGGTCGGCCTCCGCATCGAGGTGGAGGGGCAGCCCGAACAGCGGGAACCAGCGCTGCGTGTCGAGGAAGCAGTGGAACCCCGTGATCCGCCCGTCTGAGATCTCCAGCACCTGCACCGCCCACGGGGCGAAGCCGCCGTTGTCCGGGTCCGGCTTGTACTGGGCGAACCCGGGCAGGCCGTTGACCTGGACCGGCAGCAGACGTGAACCCGCGCACGCGGCGCCGAGTGTCGTCATGAAGCCGGTGATGTCCTGGTGGCCGGTCAGCCACAGGTCGAACGGCGGCATCGTCATGACGGCGTCCTCGTGCAGCAGAGCCGTCAGCGCCGTCATGTCGTAGCCCTCGAACGCCGCCACGTAGCGCTCCAGGAGCTTCTGCTGCTCCTCGTCCAGCGGGTCGGACACGGCCGCGTCGGCGCCGTGCTGGTCCCGCTCGGCGAGCGTCGCGCGGGCCCGCTGCAGCGCGCTGTTGACCGACGCGACGGAGGTGTCGAGCAGTTCGGCGACCTCGCTCGCCCTCCAGGCCAGCACCTCGCGCAGGATCAGCACCGCGCGCTGCTTGGGCGGGAGTTGTTGCAGGGCGGCCATGAACGCGAGCCGCACGGACTCCTTGGCCACGGCCGCCTCCGCCGGGTCCTCGACGGCGGGGAGCATGCGCGTGTCGGGCATGGGTTCCAGCCAGGTGTGGTCGGGGCGGGGGGACAGAGCGGCCTGGGCGAGGGGGGTGGACTCCGTGAGGTCCATGGGGCGGGCGCGCTTGTTGCCGGCGCTCAGCATGTCCAGGCAGACGTTGGTCGCGATGCGGTAGAGCCAGGAGCGGAGGCTGGAGCGGCCCTCGAACTTCTCGTAGCTGCGCCAGGCCCGGACCATGGTGTCCTGGACCGCGTCCTCTGCCTCGAAGGACGAGCCGAGCATGCGGTAGCAGTAGCCGGTCAGCTCCGTTCGGTGTTTCTCGAGCCTGACGTCGAGGTCTGCCGTTGTCGCCGTTGTCGCCGTACCGTCGGTCATCGTCGTCCACCCGCCCCTGTGGCGTTCTGTCGTTGCGCACCGTTGCGCCCCAGTACTTCGGAAGCTATCGCACGCCACTGACAATGGCCTGGGGAGTGAGGAAACGGGCAGGTGGGAGGAGCTGAGGGCCCAAGGACCCGAGGGAGGCGCCCCCGGAAGCGCTGCGTAAGTCAGTCCCTCGGGCGTTCGAGGAGCGGGGGTCCAGGGGGGCGGAGCCTCGTGATGGCGTCGAAGGGGCGGCAGCCCCTAGGGGTGCCCCCCCCGCTCGAGCGAAGCCGAGCCGGGGAGGGGGGAGGGAGGGAGGGGCGAAGGGGACGGGACGGAACGCCCTCAGCTCGCCGGTACCGGCTCCCGCCGCGCAGCGACCCGTGCCGCCCGCGACCCGAGCACCGTGATCGTCACGACGCCGGTCACCGCCAGCAGACCCACGCCCACCGTTCCGGCCCAGCCACCCGCGTGGAAGGCCACCGCCCCCACCGTGCTCCCGGCGCTCGATCCGATGTAGTACGCCGACTGGTACAGCGCCGATGCCTGCGCCCGCCCCTTCGTCGCCGTCTTGCTGACCGCCGACGACGCCACCGCGTGCCCCGCGAAGAATCCCGCGGTGATCAGCACCAGGCCCAGCAGGACCAGCGGCAGCGAATCCGCCAGGGACAGCAGGAGGCCCGCCGCCGTCGTACCGCCGCCCGCGTACAGTGCCCCGCGGCGGCCCAGGCGGCCCACCAGCCGGCCGGCCGTCGACGCCGACACCGTGCCCACCAGGTAGACCAGGAAGATCGAGCCGACGATGCCCTGGGGAAGGTTGAAGGGGGCCTCGGTCAGGCGGTAGCCGATGACCGTGTAGACACCGCCGAACACCGTCATGAACAGCGCGCCGATCGCGTACAGCCGGCGCAGCAGCGGGTTGGAGAGGTGGTCGCGGACCGTGCGGGCCAGCACCCGCGGCCGCAGCGAGCCCGCCACGAAGTGCCTCGGCGTCGGCAGCAGCGCCCGGAAGGCCACCGCGCACGCCACCGCGATCGCGCCGATCACCGCGACCGCGACCCGCCAGCCCCACTCCTGTGCGACCCAGCCGGTGATGACCCGGCCGCTCATCCCGCCGACGCTGTTGCCCGCGACGAACAGTCCGATCGCGGTGACCAGCGCCTTGGGCGTGACCTCTTCCGCGAGGTACGCCGTCGCCGAGGCCGGCAGACCGGCCAGCGCCGCGCCCTGGACCGCCCGCAGCGCGACCAGCGCGGTCAGCGACGGGGCGAAGGGCACGAGCAGCCCGACGGTCACCGCGACCGCGAGCGAGGCCGTCATGACCGTACGGCGTCCGAAGCGTTCCGACAGGGCGCTCATCGGCAGGACGAACAAGGCCAGTCCGCCGGTCGCGGCCGCCACGGTCCAGCTCGCCTCGCTCGCCGCCACCCCGAAGTCGGTGGAGATCAGCGGCAGCAGGGCCTGCGTGGAATACAGCAGCGCGAAGGTCGCCACGCCCGCGAGGAAGAGGGCGAAACTCATCCGGCGGTAGCCGGGGCCGCCCGGGGCCACACGGGAGTCGACGGCAGGGGCAGACGATACGGCGCCCACGACGGTGGACGCCCCGGTACTGGCGGGAGACATGCCTCGAAACTACGTACGGCCCAGGTCATCCGTCCAATGCACGAACTTGACATAATCGTTCCCATGGAGCATCAGCAGAGCTCACAGGCGCGCCTGTCACCATCCAGTGACACAGAAGACATGGTGATGTTGCTGGCCCCGCGCCTCGCCCACTTCGCCGGAGTCGCCCGTACCGAGCACGTCACCCGGGCCGCCCAGGAGATGCAGGTCCCCCAGTCGACCCTGTCCCGCGCGATGGTCCGCCTCGAGCAGGACCTGGGTGTCGACCTGTTCGCCCGCCACGGCCGCACGGTCTCCCTCACCCCCGCCGGCCGCACCTTCCTCGCCTCCGTCGAACGCGCCCTCGCCGAGATCGAGCGCGCCGCCGACGAGGTCCGCGCCGACGCCGACCCCGCCACCGGCAAGGTCGCGTTCGGGTTTCTCCACACGATGGGCGCCGAGACGGTCCCGGGCCTGCTCCACGCCTTCCGCGCCGATCACCCCCGCGTCCGCTTCAGCCTCGTCCAGAACTACGGAGAGGCGATGCTGGAGAAGCTCCGCGCCGGCGAACTCGACCTCTGCCTGACCTCCCCGGTCCCGGACGCCCCCGACCTCGTCGCCCGCCGCCTCGACGAACAGAAACTCCGTCTCGTCGTCCCCGCCGACCACCGCCTCGCCACCCGCAGACGGGTCAGGCTGGCGGAGGCCGCCGACGAGGTCTTCGTGACCCTCGAACCCGGCTACGGACTGCGCCGCATCACCGACGACCTGTGCGAGGAGGCGGGCTTCAAACCCCGGGTCGCCTTCGAGGGGGAGGAGGCCGAGACGCTGAGGGGCCTGGTCGCCGCGGGGCTCGGCGTCGCACTCCTGCCTCCACCCGCCTTCCCCCGCCCGGGCGTCGTGGAACTGACGGTCACCGCACCCCGAGCGGCACGTGAGATCGGCGTCGCCTGGCTCGACGGCCACCCGGACACCCCACCCGTGGCCGCCTTCAAGAAGTTCCTGCTCTCCAGACGCGGCAACCTGCTCCCGGGTTAGGGCCCTTCTGATGGATCTCCGCGGCGTCGCGACGCCCGGCACGCAGCTCACCGCATGGCGCGAAGGGCCAGGTGGCTCCGCCACATGACCCTCCACGCCGCACGGCGGTCGCACGCGCCGAACGCCGCTCCTTCTCCCACGGAGATCCATCAGAAGGGCCCTAGGCGTGCCGGGCTGTGTCGACCATGCCTATCCTCCCCCCCCGCTCCCGGCTCCGCCGAGCCTGGGATCAACGGCGAAGGGACCGTCCGAAGCCGGAGGCGAGCGGCATCCGAAGCCCCAGAGGAGGCGGAGCCGCGAGCGCGTCCTCCACCGGCCGCGACAACGTCCTCCCGAACAACGCCCCCATCACGAAGTCCTCGGCCAAGGCGTGCACTTCGTCCCGGTGCTGATGCAACCCATGTCCGTCGGAATGCACTTCGAACCGGCACACCTCCCGGTTCGCCTTCTTCGCCCGCGCCGCCAGCCGGAACGACAACTCGGGATCCGTACGTTCGTCATTCGTGCCGTGCACGATCAACACCCGCCGCCCCGCGAGCTGTTTCACCGGTTCGGGCGGCGCCGCCACGTCCTCCTCCGGCAGCCAGGGCGCCAGCGCCACCACGGAGTTGACGGCCTCGTGCCCGCCCGCGCGCAGCGCCGCCCGCGCGCCCATGTCGACCCCGGCGAGGCACACGGGGACGTCGCCGTAGCGTCGTACGGCCTCCTCCGTGGCCCAGGTCGCGTCGTGTGCCGGATGCGCCTCGTTGCCGTTCCAGCCGCGGTAGCGGTAGTGGACGACATGGGTCGCGAGGCCCGCCTCGCGGCCCGCGCGGGTGATCCGGCGGCCCAGCGCGCGTACGGACGCGGCCGCCCACAGGGGAGAGGGCCTGCGGTGGGAGACCTCGTCGCCGCCCGGGAGGAGCAGCACCACCCCACTCACCGCCGTCGGCTCCGGACCGAGCGCCCGCCCCAGCCGGGCCGTGCGAACCGGCGTCGCTTGCTGTGCCATGACAGAACAGTGTCAGAAGCGGCGGGTGTACGACACGGGTCGGGGCGGTCACCGTTACGTATCGACGGATTCGTACACCCGGTGATCTACGCGCGTAGGAGTTAGGGTGCGGAAATGACGAGCAAGACTGACCGGACGGGGACCACCCCGAGCGCGGACCAGATCCGCCGGGCGCCCAAGGTGCTGCTGCACGACCATCTCGACGGCGGGCTGCGTCCCGGCACCGTCGCCGACCTCGCCCGGGAGACCGGGTACACCCAACTCCCCGAGACCGACCCGGACAAGCTCGGTGTGTGGTTCCGGGAGGCCGCCGACTCCGGGTCGCTGGAACGGTACCTGGAGACCTTCTCGCACACCGTCGGTGTGATGCAGACCCGGGACGCGCTGGTCCGGGTCGCCGCCGAGTGCGCCGAGGACCTCGCCGCGGACGGCGTCGTCTACGCCGAGGTGCGGTACGCCCCCGAGCAGCACCTCGACGGCGGACTCAGCCTCGAGGAGGTCGTCGAGGCCGTCAACGAGGGCTTCCGGGAGGGGGAGCGGCTCGCTCGCGCGCGCGGCAACCGGATCCGGGTCGGCGCCCTGCTCACCGCCATGCGGCACGCGGCCCGCTCCCTGGAGATCGCCGAACTCGCCAACCGCCACCGCGACCTGGGCGTGGTCGGCTTCGACATCGCGGGAGCGGAGGCCGGCTACCCGCCCACCCGGCACCTCGACGCGTTCGAGTTCCTCAAGCGGGAGAACAACCACTTCACCATCCACGCCGGCGAGGCCTTCGGGCTGCCGTCCATCTGGCAGGCCCTGCAGTGGTGCGGCGCCGACCGGCTCGGGCACGGTGTGCGCATCATCGACGACATCCAGGTCCACGAGGACGGCTCGGTCGAGCTCGGTCGGCTCGCCTCCTACGTCCGGGACAAGCGGATCCCGCTGGAGATGTGTCCCAGTTCCAACCTCCAGACCGGGGCGGCGGCCTCGTACGCAGACCATCCGATCGGGCTGCTGCGCCGGCTGCACTTCCGGGCCACCGTGAACACCGACAACCGTCTGATGTCCGGCACCAGCATGAGCCGGGAATTCGAGCACCTTGTCGAGGCGTTCGGTTACACGCTCGACGACATGCAGTGGTTCTCCGTCAATGCGATGAAATCAGCGTTCATTCCTTTCGATGAACGACTCGCCATGATCAATGACGTCATCAAGCCCGGATATGCCGAGCTGAAGTCCGAATGGCTGTTCCAGCAGACCGCCTCCACCAGCGGTTCTGTGAGCGAAGAGGGCTGATCCGCGGGAAAACGGAGTACGGAATGCGGGCGGGCTCCCACCATCCGCCCGCATTCCGATGTTTGCGGCGGCCGTCTCGGCATGTTTACGGTCGTGGACCGCTCACATCCCGTAAACCCATTTCGAGGACGCATTTCATGAAGCAGTCTGCTGCCAAGACCCTCGGTGTCGCCGCTCTCGGTGCCGCCTTCGCCGCCGCCGGTGCCGGTGCCGCGAACGCCGCCCCCGCGGTGCCGGACGCCACCCAGGCGCTGGACACCGTCTCCCACACGCTGCCGGCCCAGAACCTCACCAAGGCTCTGCCGGGCGGCGCCGAGGCGCTGGGCCAGGCGCGGCCGGCGCTGGCGGGCGGACTGTCCGCGGTGCGGCCGGCCGCCCAGGGTCCGGCCGCCCCGGTCTCCGGTCTGCTCGGCGGTCTCCCCGTCGGTGGGGGCCTGCCCACGCAGGGCCTCCCGCTGGGCTGACCCGCACCGCCTGTGAACGCGCCGGTGGGGCGCACCCCTCCGGACACAGGGTGCGCCCCACCGGCGTACGCGCTCGCACGGTCACCAGGCCGTGCGGGCGGCCTTCTCCTCGGACGGGAACAGGATCCACAGCGCGATGTAGAGCAGGAACTGCGGGCCCGGCAGCAGGCAGGACAGCACGAAGATGACGCGCATCGTCGTCGCGGAGGTGCCGAAGCGCCGTGCCAGCGCGGCACACACTCCGCCGATCATGCGGCCGTTGGTGGGGCGGGCGAGGCGGGACATTGCGGCTCCTTCGTGAGCGTCTGTCGGATGCGGTCCGAGTGACCGCCCCGTCTGACATCAAAGCTACGGAGACGAAGGGGACGAAGCGTCGCTCTATGGTGCGATCCCGACCCTGGGAATCGTCGGGGTCCGACCCTGAGACGGGTCCTCCTGGCGAACGGCCCGATGCTCCGCGCGCTCGTTCCTGCGGCGGATCCAGGAGCGGGAGGCCGGGACCAGGAGCGCGTGCGCCAGAGCCACGCCCACCGTGTTCAGGAGCAGCGAGTCGATGTCGACGCGCTGCCCGGGCGCCCCGGTCTGCAACAGCTCTATGCCCAGCGAGATCAGGGCACCGGCGGCGGTCGTACGGATCAGGGACGCGAGCGGGGAGACGGCGAGCCTGCCGTGTGCCAGCGGGAGCAGCACGCCCAGCGGGGCCAGCAGCCCGAGCCCCCCGGCGATCCGCCGGGCGGCCTCCAGCCGGCCCAGCGCCAGATCCGACCGGAGTCCGGCCAGCGGATGCAGGTTGGGCGGCATCACATAGGGCACGTCCAACGGCCGCAGCGTGTACCAGGCGACGAACGCGAGATGTGCGGCAAGGAGGACACCCCCTGCCACACGGACGCTGATCGCGGCGCTGCCGCCGATGGAGCCTTGACGCTGCACGCCCCCCAAGACGCGGCCTCCGGCACGATCGGTTCCGGGATACCCACAGGTACGTGCATGAGGCTTGCACCACACCCGTACGTCAACCGCTCGTCACCTCGGCGGACGGCGGCTCCGTGCCACCCGGCCGGGTGCGGACCTCGTCCGTGCACGCGTAACGGCGCGCCGGCGCGCCACCCGGGCCGCCGAGGACGACCGAGCCGTCGCCCTCCGCCGCCGCCGAGTCGGAGAAGGTGCACACCAGCTGGGCGAGGGCGTAGGAGGTGAGCTCGCCGGGCGGGCTGCTCAGCCGGAGGGCGTCCACCGGGTCCTTGGGGCGCGGTCCGCTCACCGTCATGCCGCCGTGTACGTCCGTGGTGTAGCCGGCCTCCTTCTCCGCGGTCGACGGCGTCGCGGCGAGCTCGTCCAGCAGCCCCTGGGCCACCAGCACCCGCCGCGCGGAGTCCGCCGTACCGTCCGGGACCCGCACGGTGCGGTCGACGGCCACCAGGGACGAGCCGCACAGCAGGAACACCTGCACCGGCAGCCCGCGCGAGGCCTGCGTGGAGAGGTCCGGCTCGGCCAGCGAACACCGCACCCGGGACGGCGCGGGCCCGAAGTCGGTCGGCACCTCCGTGGCCCGGATCCCGCACCCGGTGAGCAGCACGGCGAGCACAGGGAGCGCCAGCAGGCGTCGTACGGTCATCAGGCGTCCCCCTCGGCCTTCTCGCCCTCGTCGGCCTCGTCCATGTCCCGGGGCAGCCACAGCGTGAACAACGCGCCGCCCTCGGGGGAGTTGGCGGCGGTGATGT
This sequence comes from Streptomyces cellulosae, assembly GCF_000721105.1. Taxonomy (GTDB): domain Bacteria; phylum Actinomycetota; class Actinomycetes; order Streptomycetales; family Streptomycetaceae; genus Streptomyces; species Streptomyces cellulosae_A. The sequence continues at coordinate 16,824 of NZ_JOEV01000064.1, read as the reverse complement.
CGCCGCCGTGGATGTGGGCGTTCTCCAGGGCGATGGACAGCCCCAGGCCGCTGCCCTCGGAGCGCGGCCGGGAGGCGCTGGCCTTGTAGAACCGGTCGAAGACGTGCGGCAGGACGTCCTCGGGGATGCCGGGCCCGTGGTCCCGCACCTCGATGACGACCTTCGCCCCGTCCTCGTCGGACTCCCGTACCGCGATCCGCACCGGCGAGCCCCCGTGTTTGAGCGCGTTGCCGATCAGGTTGGCCATGATCACGTCCAGGCGGCGCGGGTCGAGACGGGCGTGGATGCCGCGCTCGGCGTCCAGCTCCACCGCGTCCAGCCAGGCCCGCGCGTCGATGCACGCGGTGATCTGGTCGACGACGTCCACGTCGTCCAGCACCAGCCGGGCGGTGCCCGCGTCGAAGCGCGTGACCTCCATGAGGTTCTCGACGAGGTCGTTGAGCCGCCGCGTCTCGCTGACGACGAGTCGTACGGCGGGCTCGATCATCGGGTCCATGGACCCGGACTCCATCTCCAGCTCCTCCTCCAGCACCTCCGTCACGGCGGTGATGGCGGTCAGCGGCGTCCGCAGCTCATGGCTCATGTCGGCGACGAAACGGCGGCTGGCGTCGTCGCGGGCGGCCATGTCGGCCACCCGTTTCTCCAGCGCCTCGGCCGCGTTGTTGAACGTCCGTGACAGATCGGCGAGTTCGTCCGTCCCCGACACCCTCAGCCGGGTGTCCAGCCTCCCCTCGCCGAGCCGGCGCGCGGCGACCCCGAGCCGCTGCACCGGCTTCAGCACGGTCGAGGCGGCGGCCTGCGCGAGCAGCGCGGAGCCGATCAACGCGAGCCCCGTGGCGATACCCAGCGACCAGGCCAGCGAGTTGAGGTCCTTCGCCTCCGGCTCCAGCGACTTGACCATGTAGCCGGTGGGCCCGCCGTCGATCACCTTCGTACCCGCGACCAGATACGGGGTGCCGTGGAGCACCACCCGCTGCCAGTAGAGGTGGTACGCGTACTTGTTGGCGGAGCTGACCGGCTGCTTCCGGTTCACCGCCGCGCGCAGCGACTCGGGCACGTCCTGCACCGTGAACCCGTTGAGGGCACCGGAGTTGCCGTACACGGTCGTGCCGCTCCGGTCCTCGGCGACCAGCACCACACTGAAGCGCTGGCTGCTGTTGGCCATCTGCCCCGCGGTGTGCTGCAGTTCGTCCTGCGAGGGGTTCGGAGGCAGCGCGCCCGCCCGGTTCTGCATCTCCTGCTCGAAGTCGCGCAGCACCGCGTCCTGGGTACGGGTGAGCACGGCCTCGCGGTTGAGCCAGTACGCGATCCCGGACGCGGACACCGCGGCGGTCAGCGCCACCAGCGCGAACACAACGACCAGCCGCAGCCGCAGACTGGTGAACCGCAGCCTCGACCACACTCCCCTGCGATCCGCGGCCCAGCCCCGGATCCCCCGTGCGCTTGGGTCACTGAGGAGTGTCCAGCCGGTAGCCGACACCACGGACCGTACGGATCAGCGTCGGGGACGACGGCACGTCCTCGACCTTGGCGCGCAGCCGCTGCACACAGGCGTCCACCAGCCGCGAGTCGCCCAGGTAGTCGTGCTCCCACACCAGCCGCAGCAACTGCTGGCGGGACAGCGCCTGGCCCGGCCGCCGGCTCAGCTCCAGCAACAGCCTGAGCTCGGTCGGGGTGAGCTGGAGGTCCTCACCGTTCTTCGTCACGGTCATGGCCGCACGGTCGATGACCAGCGAACCGAAGCTGGCCGCGTCGTTGGCCTCCCGTTCGCCGCGCCGCAGCACGGCCCGGATCCGGGCGTCGAGGACCCGGCCCTGCACCGGCTTGACCACATAGTCGTCGGCACCGGACTCGAGTCCGACCACGACGTCGATGTCGTCGCTGCGCGCGGTCAGCAGGATGATGGGCAGCTGGTCGGTGCGCCGGATGCGCCGGCACACCTCGAAGCCGTCGATGCCGGGCAGCATCACGTCCAGCACGATCAGATCCGGCCGCTGCTCACGCAGCAGCTTCAGGCCGTCCTCGCCGGTGGCAGCGGTGGCAACCCGATGTCCCTGGCGTGTCAGAGACAGCTCCAGGGCCGTACGGATGGCGTCGTCGTCCTCGATCAGCAACAGGGAAGGCACGGGGGTCATTCTGACCCATGGCGGGGCGGGGCTGCGACACCTGGAGGAATACCGGTCGCCACCTGTATTTTCCCGGGCTTTCGCCGCTCCTGTCCGTGGGGGACCGCCGAGGGACCCGGGCGGGGACCCGCGCCGCGCCCGGAGCGACCCCCGAGGGGGCCTGTGACAGGTCTGTGACAGTCGGCGGACACGGCGATGAAGTGGCCCCGGCAATCTTTTTGGCACAGGCAAGGAAGCAGGACGCAACACCGGAACACCAGAGCGAAACACCGGGTAAGTCCACGACGGGGGGCGCGAGATGAACACGCTGCACAGCACCAGCACTAGCGCAGTGATCACGCGGCTCCACGACGTGAACGGGGGCCGGGGTTCCGAGAAGGCCGGTGCCGTGAGCCAGCGGGGGTGCGCTCGCGGCACCGGGCGTCAGCACACCGGGTACATGACGGTGGTTGACGCACACACGGGGGAAACGCACGGGGGAACCACGTACGGGGAGGGCTCGGGGGAGCGTCGCTCGCTGTCGGAGGTGGAGTTCACCGCCTACGTCCAGGAACGCCGCGCCTCCCTGTACGCAACCGCCTACCACCTGACCGGCGATCGCTTCGAGGCCGAGGACCTGCTGCAGAGCGCGCTGTTCTCGACGTACAAGGCGTGGGACCGGATCAGCGACAAGGCGGCGGTCGGCGGATACCTCCGCCGCACCATGACCAACCTGCACATCAGCGCGTGGCGCCGCCGCAAGCTGAACGAGTACCCGACCGAGGAACTGCCGGAGACGCCCGGCGACACGGACGCGATGCGCGGCACCGAACTGCGCGCGGTCCTGTGGCAGGCGCTGGCCCGGCTGCCCGAACTCCAGCGCACCATGCTGGTCCTGCGCTACTACGAGGGCCGCACGGACCCGGAGATCGCGGAGATCCTCGACATCAGTGTCGGCACGGTGAAGTCCAGCATCTGGCGGTCGCTCCGCCGGCTGCGCGAGGACGAGGTCCTCAGCTTCGACCGTGACGAGCAGAACACCTTCGGGGAGCTTGTCGCCTGAGGGTCGGGGGGGAGCAAGTAACGGGGGAGCGGTAACAGGGGGGAACACCCACGGGGGTCACGGGGGACCGACGGGGGATCAGGGGGAACGGGGAAGCACGGGGGAGCACGAAGAAGCGGGGCTGGAGGATCGGGGGGTCCGTCCAGTCCCGCTTTCGTGTCTGCGTCAGCGTGTCTGTTTCAGCGGGTGTCCGCTTCCATGAGGTGTGCCTCGGCGGGGGTGTCCCCGACGGCGATGGCCTCGGCGGGGTCCCTCCCCTCGACCGCGTACGCGGGGGTCCGGCCCTCGGGCACGGAGACCCCGGGATCGTTCGGGGTGTCGTCGCACTCCGGGATCGTGGCGGTGCCCAGCCTCTCGCCGACGGTGAAACGGGCGTTCCCGACGCCCGCATAGGTGCGGCTCTCGTACGTCACGACGTGCGCGCAGGAAGCCGCGAAGGATCCGCCACCACCGTCCACCAGCGAGCATCCGAGGGCGGGGGCGAAGAGCGCGGCGGTCACCAGCACCCGTCGGGCGGTCTGGAGGACAGTTGTCATCGGCTTCCTTTCGCGGACCGGTTTACGGACCTACGACGCGGAAGGGGCCGAAGTCGTTCAGGCGGCCGGGGTCGTCGCCGGGCGGGGGCCTGTCGCGGCCGTGGCCAGGCGGGTCAGGGCCTCGTCCTTGTCGCAGGCGGAGGCGCCCAGCGCCGTCTGGCGGGTCACGATGGAACGCTCCGCGCGCATCAGGCGCCAGCCGCGGCGCAGCAGGAACGGCACCGACTTGCGGCCCTCCCTCAGGTCCCGCAGAAAGCGCCGGCGGAAGGTCTTCACCGGTCCGCGGCTCAGGCACAACGCGTCTGCCAGGACGCCCAGTTCACGGCAGCGCGTGATGATCTCGGCGGCGAAGATGCCTTCCGCGATGAACAGCGGCGTCCGCCCCACGTCGACCGACTCCTCGCCGGTACGGGCACTGAGCGCGATGTCGTAGACGGGGACCTTCGTACGACCCGTGCGGCACAGGTCCATGATCGCGGCGAGCGCGACGTCCGCGTCCCAGGAGTCCGGGTGGTCCCAGTCGATGTCGGAGCTCCCCGCCACCAGCGGCAGCGTCGGGTCGTCGCCCTCTTTGTAGAAGTCGTCGAGGCGCAGCACGGGAAGCCCGGAGCGGGCGGCGACGAGGGACTTGCCCGAGCCCGAGGGGCCGCAGAGCAGCACGACACGGGCGGGCGGAGGGGGAAGGATGCTCACGGGACACCAGTTTGACGCATTCCGTACGCCCTGCCGACCCCGCGGGGTGGCTTTGAAGCGCGTGTCACACATCAACTACCCTTCGTGGCAGTCCGATTACCGTACGCTGGCGAAGGTGGCAGAAACGATGGCCCGACACGCGTCCCTCCCGAACCCGACCGCCCGGCGCGCCATGGTCGTCCTCGCGACCGCCGGAGTGGCCCTGGGGGCAGGTGTGGTGACGGCCGCCGCGGACAGCGATCCGGGCGCCGGTCTGAAGGGTTCCCGCCCCACCTCGCCCGGCCATGCCGACCCGCAGGCCCCCACCGGCACGGTCGGCTACGTCACCGGCCCGGTGACCGGCCTCAAGCCCAACCCGCTCGCCGGCACCGGCGTCGACCCCCTCGACAACGGCGTCGGCACCCAGGTGGGCGACTTCAAGCCGCTGACCTCGCAGGCGCTGACCCGGCCGGTGGCCCAGGCGTCGTCGATCGGGAGCCTCCCGGTGGTCGGTGGGGCGGCCGGGCTGCTGAACCGCTGAATCCCCGGTCACGGCAGAGCGCCGCGCCTCCCGGGACGGGGGCGCGGCGCTCCGTTCGCTCAGGCGGTCGGCCGCACTCGGCAGTCACCCACGTGCGGGCGGCGTACATCAGGTGATCCATAAGGTGCCGACGTCGCCGGGCCGGGGTCCTGAGCCAGTTGGGGGATATGAGGAGAGCGGCTTGGTGAGGGCTCAGTAGGACGAGCCCGAGGCGCCCAGCGAACCCGTCGGGTGCCAGACCGTCTTGGTCTCCAGGAACGCCGTCATGCGGTCGATGCCGGGTGTCGCCGACCAGTCGTCCACAGGTTGTGGACGCAGGACGCGCTTCAGGTTGTCGGCCGCCGCGATCTCCAGGTCCTTGGCGAGAACCTCGTCGGCGCCCGCCAGGTCGATCGCGTTGACGTCCTGGTGCGCCGCCAGCGGGGCGGCGATCTCGGCCGTACGGCCGGAGAGGACGTTGACGACACCGCCGGGGACGTCGGAGGTGGCGAGGACCTCGCCGAGGGAGAGGGCCGGCAGGGGGGACCGCTCGGACGCCACCACGACGGCCGTGTTGCCGGTCGCGATCACCGGGGCGATCACCGAGACCAGGCCCAGGAACGACGACTCCTGCGGAGCCAGGACCGCGACGACGCCCGTCGGTTCGGGGGAGGACAGGTTGAAGAAGGGGCCCGCGACCGGGTTGCCGCCGCCGGTCACCTGGGCGATCTTGTCGGTCCAGCCCGCGTACCAGACCCAGCGGTCGATGGTGGCCTCCACGACCGCGGCCGCCTTGGACTTCGACAGGCCCTCCGCGTCGGCGACCTCGTGGACGAACTGGCCCTTGCGGCCCTCCAGCATCTCGGCGACGCGGTAGAGGACCTGGCCCCGGTTGTACGCCGTGGCCCCCGACCAGCCGCCGAACGCCTTGCGCGCGGCGACGACCGCGTCACGGGCGTCCTTGCGGGAGGAGAGGGGCGCGTTCGCCAGCCACTTGCCCTTTGCGTCGGTCACCTCGTACACCCGGCCGCTCTCGGAACGCGGGAACTTCCCGCCGACGTACAGCTTGTAGGTCTTGAAGACGCTGAGTCGCAGCTGCTCGGTCTTGTCGGTCTTATCGGACATCGAGGTACGCCTCCAGGCCGTGGCGGCCGCCCTCGCGGCCGAAGCCCGACTCCTTGTACCCGCCGAACGGCGAGGTCGGGTCGAACTTGTTGAACGTGTTGGACCAGACGACGCCTGCGCGGAGCTTGCCCGCGACGGCGAGGATCCGCGATCCCTTCTCCGTCCAGATGCCCGCCGACAGGCCGTACGGGGTGTTGTTGGCCTTGGCGACGGCCTCGTCCGGGGTGCGGAAGGTGAGGACCGACAGGACCGGGCCGAAGATCTCGTCCCGGGCGACGGTGTGCGCCTGGGTGACCTTCGTGAAGAGCGTCGGGGCGAACCAGTAGCCGGACGAGGGGAGTTCGCAGTCCGGGGACCAGCGCTCGGCGCCCTCCGCCTCGCCCTGCTCGACGAGCGAGGTGATGCGGGTGAGCTGCTCCTCGGAGTTGATCGCGCCGATGTCCGTGTTCTTGTCCAGCGGGTCGCCGAGACGCAGGGTGGACAGACGGCGCTTGAGGGAGTCCAGCAACTCGTCCTCGATCGACTCCTGGACCAGCAGGCGGGAGCCCGCGCAGCAGACCTGGCCCTGGTTGAAGAAGATGCCGTTGACGATGCCCTCGACGGCCTGGTCGATCGGGGCGTCGTCGAAGACGATGTTGGCGCCCTTGCCGCCGAGTTCGAGGGTGAGCTTCTTGCGGGTGCCGGCGACGGTCTTCGCGATCTCCTTGCCGACGGCCGTGGAGCCGGTGAAGGCGACCTTGTTCACGTCGGGGTGCGCGACGAGCGCGGCGCCCGTGTCGCCGTATCCCGGAAGGATGTTGACGACACCCCTCGGCAAACCCGCCTGGCGGCAGATGTCCGCGAAGAAGAGGGCGGAGAGGGGCGTCGTCTCGGCGGGCTTCAGGACGACCGTGTTGCCGGTCGCGAGCGCCGGGGCGATCTTCCACGCCAGCATCAGGAGTGGGAAGTTCCAAGGGATGACCTGGCCGGCGACGCCGAGCGGCCGGGGGGTCGCGCCGAAGCCGGCGTGCTCGAGCTTGTCGGCCCAGCCCGCGTAGTAGAAGAAGTGCGCGGCGACCAGGGGCAGGTCGGCGTCGCGGGTCTCCTTGATGGGCTTGCCGTTGTCCAGGGTCTCCAGGACGGCCAGTTCGCGGCTGCGCTCCTGGATGATCCGGGCGATGCGGAAGAGGTACTTCGCGCGCTCGGAGCCGGGCAGCGCGGACCACTTCTCGAAGGCCTTCCGGGCGGCCCTGACCGCCCGGTCGACGTCCTCGGTGCCGGCCTGGGCGACCTCGGACAGCACTTCCTCCGTGCTCGGCGAGACCGTCTTGAAGACCTTGCCGTCGGCCGCCTCCGTGAACTCGCCGTCGATGAACAGCCCGTACGACGGGGCGATGTCGACGATCGCGCGGGACTCGGGTGCGGGTGCGTATGCGAATGCCGATGTCTGCAATTGCATGTCCATGGGGGTCAGTCCACCGTCACGTAGTCGGGGCCGGAGTAGCGGCCGGTGGCCAGCTTCTGACGCTGCATCAGCAGGTCGTTCAGGAGTGAGGAGGCGCCGAAGCGGAACCAGTGGCTGTCCAGCCAGTCCTCGCCGGCGGTCTCGTTGACCAGGACCAGGAACTTGATCGCGTCCTTGGAGGTGCGGATGCCGCCGGCGGGCTTCACGCCGACCTGTACCCCCGTGCGGGCGCGGAAGTCGCGGACCGCCTCCAGCATGAGGAGGGTGTTGGCGGGCGTGGCGTTCACCGCCACCTTGCCGGTCGACGTCTTGATGAAGTCCGCCCCGGCCAGCATCCCGAGCCAGCTCGCGCGGCGGATGTTGTCGTACGTCGACAGCTCGCCCGTCTCGAAGATGACCTTGAGGCGGGCGTCGGTGCCGCAGGCCTCCTTCACCGCGACGATCTCGTCGTACACCTTCATGTATGTGCCCGCGAGGAACGCGCCGCGGTCGATGACCATGTCGATCTCGTCGGCACCGGCCGCGACGGCCTCGCGCACGTCCGCCAGCTTCACGCTGAGCGGGGCGCGGCCCGCGGGGAACGCGGTGGCCACCGAGGCGACCTTGACCTCTGAGCCGGCGACGGCCTGCTTGGCGGTGGCCACCATGTCGGGGTAGACGCAGACGGCCGCGGTCGACGGGGCCGTCCGGTCGGTCGGGTCGGGGCGGACCGCCTTGACGCCGAGCGCCCGGACCTTGCCCGGGGTGTCCGCGCCTTCCAGCGTCGTCAGGTCGACCATCGAGATGGCGAGGTCGATGGCGTACGCCTTGGCGGTCGTCTTGATGGAACGGGTGCCGAGCGAGGCGGCGCGCGCCTCCAGGCCGACCGCGTCGACGCCGGGCAGTCCGTGCAGGTAACTGCGCAGCGTGCTGTCGGACGCGGTGACGTCGGCCAGAGCATGAGCTGCGTTCGGTGCAGTGGTGGGCATGGTCACCAGACGAGCATATCTACGCGCGTAGCGGCTGTACAGGGTGGGTTGGGTATCGGGGGTCGGCCGGTACCGGGTGGCGGTTGGTCTGGTGAGCGGGGGGTGGTGGGCCTGATCGGTGGAGGGCGGGGTGCGAGGGAGGTGGGTGGCGTCGGGTGCGGGGGGCGCTAAGGCGTCGGGCAGAATCGGAGTCATGACGACCCCGGAGCCCCAGCCACCCGCGCCGCAGCCGCCGGTTCCCGAGTACAAGGACCGGGTCCACCGGTCCGCCGCGGGCATCGCCGCCGGTGTTCTGCTGCTCGCCATCGCCTGCTGGCTCGGCATCGACGCGATCGTCGCCGGGGAGGGCAGCACTCCGTGGCGGGCGCTGGCCGCGCTCCTGCTCGTGGTGCCGCTGGTGATCGCGTTCACGCTGCGGCCCGCGGTGTACGTGGGAGACGACCGGCTGCGTATCCGCAACCCGTTCCGGATCATCGTGCTGCCCTGGGGGCAGATCGACGCGCTGCGCTCCGGCTACTCGAACGAGGCCCTCACCAAGTCCGGCGCGAAGTTCCAGCTGTGGGCCATTCCCGTCTCGCTGCGGGCCCGCAACAAGGCGGCGCGGCAAGAGGCCCGGCGGAGCGGGCAGGGGGGCGCGGGCTTCGGGGGTGGCGGGCTCGGCGGGGGGCGTGCGGGCTTGTCCGGGGGGCGTGGCGCGGTGCCTGACGGGCCCGTGCGGGCGGAGAGCGACCAGGTCATGGACGATCTGCGCGAGGTGCTGGAGGCGCGGAGGGCGGAGAAGCCGGCGCAGGGTGAGGTCGCGGTGCGGTGGGCCTACGAGATCCTGGCGCCGGCGGGGGCGGGTGCGGTTCTGCTGGCGGTCTTGCTGGCGGTGTGACGTCCCGGCGGGTGGCAGTGGGGCCCTGTCGGGGCGGTCGAACTCGGCGGTGTCCGGTCGAGCTCGCCGATGTCCGGTCGAGTTCGCCGGCGTCCGGTGGGAGTCTGCCGGTGTGCGGTAGGACTCGCCCGCGTGTGGTGGGGCTCGCCGGTGTGCGGGTGGAATCCTGCTCTCGCCGGTGTGTGGGGGGAGTCTGCTGGCGTGCGGTAGGACTCGCCCGCGTGCGGTGGGACTCGTCGGCGTGCGGGTGGAATCCTGCTCTCGCCGGTGTGTGGGGGGAGTCTGCTGGCGTGCGGTCGAGCTCGCCGGTGTGAGGAATCTGTCCGCGTGTGGTGGGGCCCGCCGGTGTGTGGTGGGAATCTGCCGGCGTGCGGTCGAGCTCGCCGGTGTGAGGAATTTGCCCGCGTGCGGTGGGGCTCGCCGGTGTGCGGTGGAAACCTGCCGGCGTGCGGTCGAACTCGCGGGCGTGCGGTCGAGCTCGCCGGTGTGCGGTGGAGATCCACCGTTGTTCGGGTGGCCTGCCGCCGGTGAGTGACCGTCGGCCGTCGCCGGTGAGTGGCCCTCGGCAGGCGCCGGTGAGTGACCGTCGGCCGCCGCCGGTGAGTGCCCCTCGGTCGCCGCCGAGGAGTGGCCCTCGGCAGGCGACGGCGAGTGGCCCTCGGCAGGCGACGGCGAGTGCCCCTCGGCCGCCGCCGGTGAGTGCCCCTCGGCCGCCGCCGGCCCTCGGCAGGTGCCCGTGCGGACCGGCGGCGGTGGTCAGATGCCTGCCGCGGTGGAGAGGTCCCGCTTGATCGTCGAGAGCAGGTCCGTCGCCTTCGCGTGTGCCGCCGGGAGGTCCGCGTGTGACGCGACCGGGACGACCACCTCCAGGTAGCACTTCAGCTTCGGCTCCGTGCCGCTGGGCCGGACGATGACGCGGGCCCCGTCGAGCGTGTAGCGCAGGCCGTCGGTGGGCGGGAGCGTGTCCGTGCCCTCAGTGAGGTCCTCGGCGCGGGTGACCGTGAGACCGGCCAGTTGTGCCGGGGGCTGCTCGCGCAGGCGGCGCATCGCGTCGGTGATGAGGGACAGGTCCTCCACGCGCACCGAGAGCTGGTCCGTGGCGTGCAGGCCGTGTTCGACCGCGATGTCGTCCAGGAGGTCGAGGAGGGTGCGGCCCTCCTCCTTGAGCGTGGACGCGAGTTCCGTGATCAGGAGGGCGGCCGTGATGCCGTCCTTGTCGCGTACGCCGTCGGGGTCCACGCAGTAGCCGAGGGCCTCCTCGTAGCCGTAGCGCAGGCCCTCCACGCGGGCGATCCACTTGAAGCCGGTGAGCGTCTCCTCGTAGGGGAGGCCCGCCTTCTCGGCGATACGGCCGAGGAGGGAGGAGGAGACGATCGACTCGGCGAAGGTGCCCTGCGCCCCGCGGTGGACCAGGTGGGTGGCGAGCAGGGCGCCCACCTCGTCGCCGCGGAGCATGCGCCAGTCGCTGTCCTTGACCGCGACCGCCAGGCGGTCCGCGTCCGGGTCGTTGGCGATGATCAGGTCCGGGTTGGTCTCGCGGGCCCTGGCGAAGGCCAGGTCCATCGCGCCGGGCTCCTCCGGGTTGGGGAAGGCGACGGTGGGGAAGTCCGGGTCGGGCTCGGCCTGCTCGGTGACGAGGGCGGGGGCGGGGAAGCCCGCGCGGGCGAACGCGGCGAGGAGGACGTCCTTCCCGACGCCGTGCATCGCCGTGTACACCGTGCGCGCGGTTCGGGGGGAGCCGGGGGCGAGGACGGCGTCCGTGCGGGCGAGGTAGGCGTCGAGGACGCTGTCGTCGAGGGTGTCCCAGCCGGCGCCGGGACGGGGGACGTCGTTCAGGGTGCGGATCGCGGCGATCTCGGCGGCGATCTCGGCGTCCGCCGGAGGGACGATCTGGGAGCCGTCGCCGAGGTACACCTTGTAGCCGTTGTCGCGGGGCGGGTTGTGGCTGGCGGTGACCTCCACGCCGGCGACCGCGCCGAGGTGCCGTATGGCGAACGCCAGGACGGGGGTGGGGAGGGGGCGGGGGAGTACGGCCGCACGCAGGCCCGCGCCGGTCAGTACGGCGGCGGTGTCCTGGGCGAAGTCGGCGGACTTGTGGCGGGCGTCGTAGCCGATGACGACGAGGCCGTTGTGGTGGCCCTTGGCATTGAGGTAGGCGGCGAGGCCGGCGGCGGCGCGGATGACGACGGCGCGGTTCATGCGCATCGGGCCGGCGCCGAGTTCGCCGCGCAGGCCCGCGGTGCCGAACTGGAGGGTGCCGCTGAAGCGTGCGGTGAGCTCGGTGACGTCGTCGGCGTCGAGGAGCCTGGCGAGCTCTTCGCGGGTGTCCGGGTCGGGGTCCTCGGCGAGCCAGGTCCTGGCCCGGGCGATGAGATCGTCGTGCACGGTTCGGTCAGCCTCTCGTTGTCGTTGTGTGCGGGTTCGGTGGGGGGGGGGCGGGCGTTTTGCGCAGTTCCCCGCGCCCCTGAGGCCTGCGGCGGCCTGCGCGGCTCCGGTGGAGGGCTTGTGCAGCGCGTGCGCGTGCGTTGCAGGTCGGGGCGGGGGGGGGGGGGTGTCCGTCCTCGGTCCGGCGGCCCGGTCCCTCAAGGGGTGCTCGGTGCCGGACGCCGGCCGCTGCGGGCGGACACCCCCCACCCCGTCCGCTGCTCGCCGTACGCGGCCGACGGCCCATCGTGGCACGCGTGACTGCACCCACCTAGGGGCGCGGGGAACTGCGCGACCATCCCCCACGGGCCCGCAGCCGAGCCGCCGTACGACAGCACCCGGCATCCCCTTGGGCAATCCTCAGATCCGCCCGAGCACCTGCGCCAGCAGGGAGCCCATCCGGGTCGCGCTGTCGAGGCCGGCCTGGAGGACCTCCTCGTGGTTGAGGGGTTCGCCCGTCATACCGGCGGCCAGGTTGGTGACCAGCGAGATGCCAAGGACCTCAGCGCCCGCCTCGCGTGCGGCGATGGCCTCCAGGACCGTCGACATGCCCACCAGGTCCGCGCCGATGACGCGGGCCATGCGGATCTCGGCCGGGGTCTCGTAGTGCGGGCCGGGGAACTGGGCGTAGACGCCCTCCTCCAGCGTGGGGTCGACCTCCTTGCACAGGGCGCGCAGGCGCGGGGAGTAGAGGTCGGTGAGGTCGACGAAGTTGGCGCCGATGATGGGGCTGGTCGCGGTGAGGTTGATGTGGTCGCTGATCAGGACCGGCTGTCCGGGGCGCATGCCTTCGCGGAGGCCGCCGCAGCCGTTGGTGAGAATGATCGTCTTGCTGCCGGCGGCGACGGCGGTGCGGACGCCGTGGGCGACGGCGGCCACGCCACGGCCCTCGTAGAAGTGCGTGCGGCCCAGGAAGACCAGGGCGCGCTTGTCGCCGATGGTGTACGAGCGGATCTTGCCTCCGTGGCCCTCGACCGCCGGCGGCGGGAAGCCGGGCAGCTCGGTGACGTGGAACTCGGCGTCGGGAGCGCCCAGGGCGTCCACGGCCGGTGCCCAGCCGGAGCCCATCACGAGGGCGACGTCGTGGGTCTCGGCGCCGGTCAGTTCGCGCAGGCGTGCGGCGGCGGCGTCGGCGGCGGCGTGCGGGTCGCCCTGGAGGTCGTCCGGAAGAAGAGATGCGTTCACGCGGATGAGGGTAGCCGGTTCGGGCCTACGCGCGTAGATGACAGAGCTGGCCGGATGCCGATCGTTGTCTTGTCGTTTCCAACCGGCCGGGCTGGGCGGAGGGCCTCAGCAGGGGCGCTTGCGGAGTTCCATGACGTAGTCGTGGGGTGCGCCCGCCGATTCCGCCGCGTCGGCCACCTCGCCCAGGTAGCGGGCCGAGGGGAGGCCTCCCTCGTAGGCGTTGAGGACGTACGTCCAGGCCGGCTCCTGGCCGTCGAGGGTGTGGACGCGTACCCGCATGCGACGATAGATGTCCAGGCCCACGCCCTCCCAGCGGTCCATCGAGTCCTCGTCCAGGGGGCCGAGTTCGTACAGCGCGACGAAGACCTGGGCGCCGGGGGCCTCGACGATGGTGGCGAGGGCGCCCTCCCAGCCCATGTGCTCGCCGCCGAAGGTCAGCCGCCAGTCGTTCAGCCAGCCCGTCGCACGCAGCGGCGAGTGCGGGGCGCGGCGGGTCATCAGCCGCGCGTCGAGGTTGCCGGCGTACGCGGCGTAGAGCGACATGGGTCGAGGGTACGGCAGGGGGCTCGGGTGCCTCAGCGGTCTCGTGGGTCCCTGTGGTGACCGCGGCGGGGGCCCCGGGGCGGAGGCATGGTGGGACGTGCGGGACAATGGAGTACGTGACTCGGATCGTGATCATCGGTGGCGGACCCGGCGGATACGAGGCGGCCCTGGTGGCCGCCCAACTCGGCGCGGAGGTGACCGTCGTCGACTGCGACGGTCTGGGCGGGGCATCGGTGCTGACCGACTGCGTGCCGTCGAAGACCCTTATCGCCACGGCCGAGGTGATGACCACCTTCGACTCGTCGTACGAGGAACTGGGGATCATCGTCGCCGACGACACCCCGCCCATGGAGCAGGCCGCCAGGGTGGTGGGCGTCGATCTCGGGAAGGTCAACCGCCGGGTGAAGCGGCTGGCGCTGGCCCAGTCGCACGACATCACCGCCTCGGTGACGCGGGCCGGTGCCCGCGTGCTGCGGGGGCGCGGACGGCTGGAGGGCATGCAGGGGCTCGACGGGTCGCGGAAGGTCGTGGTGCGCGCCGCCGACGGGAGCGAGGAGACGCTCGTCGCGGACGCGGTGCTCATCGCCACCGGTGGTCATCCGCGTGAGCTGGCCGACGCCCAGCCCGACGGGGAGCGGATCCTCAACTGGACGCAGGTGTACGACCTGACCGAGCTGCCCGAGGAGCTCATCGTGGTCGGGTCCGGTGTCACCGGTGCCGAGTTCGCGGGGGCGTACCAGGCGCTCGGGTCGAAGGTCACGCTGGTGTCCTCGCGGGACCGGGTGCTGCCGGGTGAGGACCCGGACGCCGCGGTCGTGCTGGAGGACGTCTTCAGGCGGCGCGGCATGAACGTCATGGCACGCTCCCGGGCCCAGTCCGCCAAGCGGGTCGGCGACCGGGTCGAGGTCACGCTGGCCGACGGGCGGGTCATCAGCGGCTCGCACTGTCTGATGGCTGTCGGTGCCATTCCGAACAGCGCCGGGATGGGGCTGGAGGAGGCCGGGGTCAAGCTGCGCGAGTCGGGCCACATCTGGACGGACAAGGTGTCGCGCACCACGGCTCCCGGCGTGTACGCCGCCGGTGACGTGACCGGGGTCTTCGCGCTCGCCTCGGTGGCGGCGATGCAGGGCCGTATCGCCATGTACCACTTCCTCGGCGACGCGGTGGCCCCGCTGAACCTGAAGACCGTCTCGTCCAACGTCTTCACCGACCCCGAGATCGCCACCGTCGGCTACAGCCAGTCCGACGTCGACGAGGGGAAGATCGACGCCCGGGTGGTGAAGCTGCCGCTGCTGCGCAACCCGCGCGCGAAGATGCAGGGCATCCGGGACGGCTTCGTCAAGATCTTCTGCCGGCCCGGCACCGGGATCGTGGTGGGCGGTGTCGTCGTGGCGCCCAAGGCCTCGGAACTGATCCACCCCATCTCGATCGCCGTCGACAACAATCTGACGGTCGAACAGATCGCGAACGCATTCACCGTGTACCCCTCCCTTTCGGGGTCGATCGCCGAGGTGGCACGGCAGCTGCACACCCGGAAGTCCGGCGACGAAGTCTGAGATCCGCCGGACGACCGAAAGCGATTCCTCGCTGGTCACAGGGAGTTGTCGAGCATGCGTGCGGCATAGGCGGGGGGAATGGGCCCTATACCACTCCCCCTCCCGCTGTGCGAACAACTTCTGTTATTCGGCGCAAACAGCTGAAACCAGACGGTCGTTGGGGTTACTGTCAGTTTCGTGTTCGCTGCAGAACGTCGCCAATTGATCCTCGAAATGGTGCGAGCGAACGGGGCCGTGTCGCTCCGTGAGCTCGCCCGCGTCGTCCAGACCTCCGAAGTGACCGTACGGCGGGACGTGCGCGCACTGGAGGCAGAAGGACTCCTCGACCGCCGGCATGGCGGTGCGGTATTGCCGGGCGGTTTCACGCGGGAGTCCGGCTTTCCGCAGAAATCTCATCTCGCGACCGCCGAGAAGACGGCCATCGCCGATCTCGCCGCGAGCTTCGTCCAGGAGGGCGAGGCCATCGTGGTCGGGGCGGGGACCACCACGCAGGAGCTGGCCCGCCGGCTCGCACGGGTCCCCGGGCTGACCGTCGTCACCAACTCCCTGTTGGTGGCTCAGGCGCTGGCCCACGCCAACCGGGTGGAAGTCGTGATGACCGGCGGTACGCTCCGCGGTTCGAACTACGCCCTCGTCGGCTCCGGTGCCGAACAGTCCCTCCAGGGGCTGCGGGTCTCCCGGGCCTTCCTGTCCGGGAGCGGGCTGACCGCCGAGCGCGGGCTGTCCACGTCCAACATGCTGTCGGCGTCCGTGGACCGGGCGTTGGTGCAGGCCGCAGCCGAGGTCGTCGTCCTCGCCGACCACACCAAGCTCGGCACCGACACCATGTTCCAGACCGTGCCGACCGACCTCATCACGCGCCTCGTGACGGACGAACCGCCCGCCCACGACGACCGCGCGGCCACCGAGCTGCAGGCACTCGCCGACCAGGGGGTGCAGATCGCCGTGACCGGAGCGTCGGAGAACCCGGGGGGTGAGCAAGCCCCGGCGCGCCGGCAACAGCGCCGGGACGTGCCCCTTCCGGGCCCGCGCCGCGGCCAGGTCCCCGGCGGCGGACCGGGGCTGCGCACCGCCACGGTCCTCGGCGAGCAGCCTCCCGGCGCGGAACGCGCCAGGGTGGCGGACCTCCGACGGCGCTAGGGGCGCCGAGGCGCCAGGGGGGCGACGAGGGGCGCCGGAGGGCGTGCCGGGGAGGGAAGCAGGGGCCGGGCAGGTCGGTCGCCGGAGCCCGGTCGCCGTAGCCCGGTCGCCGTAGGGGTGCGGGTCGTGCGTGCCTGGTCGCGCCCGCGACAGGGGCCCCCGCTCGAGCGAAGCCGAGAGTGGGGTGGGGTCGCCCGTGTCTGGTGGGGTTGCCCGTGTCTGGTGGGGTTGCCCGTGTCTGGTGGGGTTGTCCGTGTCTGGTGGGGTTGCCCGTGTCTGGTGGGGTTGCCCGTGTCTGGTGGGGTCGGTCGCCCGTGTCTGGTGGGGTCGTCCGTGTCTGGTGGGGTTGCCCGTGTCTGGTGGGGTTGCCCGTGTCTGGTGGGGTCGGTCGCCCGTGTCAGGTGGGGTCGCCCGTGTCAGGTGGGGTCGCCCGTGTCAGGTGGGGTCGCCCGTCTCTGGTGGGGTCGCCGTGTCTGGTGGGGTCGCCGTGTCGGAGGGGACCCCGGACGGGGCAACGAGACGCCCGGCGGACTGAAGGTGAAGAAATCAGTCCGCCGGGCGTGTCGAACGTGCCCGGGTGTCAGTCCTTGATCTCGCAGATCGCGGCGCCGGAGGTGATGGACGCGCCGACGTCGGCGGACAGGCCCTTGATGGTGCCGGACTTGT
>NZ_JOEV01000063.1 GCF_000721105.1 Streptomyces cellulosae | reverse complement strand
CGAAGGGCCCCCCCCCCCCCGCCCCCGTCCCCGCCATCCCGTCGTCCCGTCGTCCCGCCATGCCGTCACACGAGCACCGGCTCCTCGCCCCCCGCGCCGCCCCGGGCCTCCGCCACCGCGAGCCCCGCGACCGAGGCGAGCAGCAGCACGGTCCCGGTGAGCGTCGAGGCGGTGAGCCGCTCCCCCAGCAGGACGACGGCCAGCACCGCGGCGCTCACCGGCTCCAGCAACATGATCACGGACACGGTGGCGGGCCGTACGACGGCGGCGGCCGCGAAGTACAGGGCGTAGGCGAGCGCAGTGGGGACGGCCGCGATGTAGGCCACCAGCCACAGCAGCCGGCCCGGTTCGGCGGTGTGCGGCACCAGGCCCTCGGCCAGGGCGAACGGCAGCAGGCACAGACTGGTGACAGTGAACGCCGCCACGGACGTACTCGCGGCGTCCACCGTGCCGTCCCGGCCCCACCTGCGGGTGAGCAGCGTCATCACACAGCACCCGGCCGCCGACAGCAGCCCCAGCAGGACACCCCACGGGCGTACGGTCGCACCCCCGCCGCCGACGGTCAGCACCCCGAGTCCGGCGAGCGCCCCGGCGACGGCGAGGCCCCCGCCCCGTCCGAGCCGCTCCCCCAGGGTCAGCCGCGCGCCCAGCGCGATGAGGACCGGGCCGGCGCCGAGAGTGACGACGGTGGCCACGGCGAGACCGGTGGCGGCGACGGCCGCGAAGTAGGCCGTCTGGAACACGGCCAGCCCGACACCGATGGCACCGGCCCGCAGCGCCCGGCGCCGCAGGGGTTGTGTGACGGCGGCCCGGGCGTGCGGACGCAGCAGGCGGGCGGCGGCCAGCAGCACGAGCCCGGCGGCGCAGCGCCAGAAGGACAGGGCGACGGGCCCGATGTCACTGGCCCGGTAGGCCAGGGAGCCGGCCGCACCCGCGGTGCCCCAGGCGACACCGGCGACGATCAGATGGACGAGGCCTCGCCCGACGGGCAGGCCGACAGCAGCATTCGACACGTGATTCTCTCCGCAGACGCGCGCAGGGCGCGTCCTTCGCAGAGGCACGCCTGGCGCGGAAGTTCGGGAAGGACGCCCGCTCGGCGGGGTCCACGGACTTCTTCTGCGGGCAGCACCGTCACGCCCCGCGGCGCGCGGGGCGTGGTTTCCGGAGGGCCCGCCTCAGGCGGCCGGCGGCGGAAGAACGAGTGCGTGGGAATGCATGATCGGCAGCCTAGGCGGCGGTCCCCCGGGCGGACCATTCCTTTTCCCCGCCCCCGCCGGCCACCGGCTCCGCGGACCCGCGGGCGGGCGCCGACGACTGCGCGATGAACGCCCCGGCCAGGACGACCGCACCACCGATGATCTGCGGCGCCGAGAGGTGTTCGCCGAGCAGGATCCAGGCGAGCACCGTCGCGAGGACCGCTTCCAGACACGCCACGACCCCGGCGACCTGCGGGGAGAGCCGGCGCACCGCCAGCACGCCGGTGACGTAGGCGAGGACCGTGGCGACGAGCACGATCCAGCCCAGCAGCAGACCGGCCGCGACCGGGGTGCCGTCCATGTCGGCGGTGTGGGCGAGGAGCGACCAGTCCATGTTCCAGGGGCGCGCGACGACGGTCAGCACGGCGGTGCCGACGAGGAGGCCGTACGCGATGACCCCGAGCGGGTCAGGTGCCTGGTCGCCCGAGTCGCTGCCCTGGTCGGACAGGACGAAGTAGCCGACCTGGCAGCAGGCGGCGCCGAGCGCGAGCAGCAGTCCGAGCAGGTCGAAGCTGAGGCCCGACCAGACCTCGACGACACAGGCGAGGCCGCCCACCGCGAGGACCACACCGAGCGCGGCGGCCCGTGTCACCGGCCGCCGCTGCACGAGCCGGACCCAGCCGAGCACCAGCGCGGGCGCGAGGTACTCGACGAGCAGGGCGACTCCGACGGGGATCCGGGAGATCGCGGCGAAGTAGCAGGCCTGGACACCGGCCACGGCGAGCAGGCCGAACCCGGCGAGCAGGGCCGGCCGGCGGCGCGGCAGCCCGCGGTGCCGGACGGCGACCGGCAGCATCACCAGCGCGCCTCCCGCCACCCGCAGCCACACCACGTGGAGCGGGTCGAGTCCGGCCTCGATGAGTGGCTTGGCCGCGACACCGGACCCGCCGAAGGCGAGCGCGGACACCAGTGCGAGACCGAGCCCGACGCCTCTTCCCCGCCGGCCCTGACTGCTCTCAGAGGTATGCACCGGCACATGATGGCAGGGCGCCGACATGAGCGTCACCCCTGTTGGCACCTGTCTCGGCGACTGGACCCGGCACCGGGCACTCCCGCTGTACGCGGCTGACGCTCAGAAGGTCCGTCGTGGGCGACTGTCGCCCGACTCCGGGACGACCCGCCACAGACGGCTGTCGACCCGGGTGAGGACCTCGCGTGCGTCGATACCGGCGCGGCCCAGCACCTCGACGGCCCGCGCCTCCGGATCCGCGACGATCGCGGCGAGGAGGTCGACACCGAGGGCCGGGCCGCCACGGTCGGCGGCCCGCGCGCGGGCGTACTCCATCGCTCCGGCGGCCAGCGGCGACAGGCCCTCCCCGCGCGTCACCACCGGTACGGCGCCCGAGTCCTCGACGCTGCCCTGCCAGCGCAGCCCGTATCCGATGCTGCGCTGCACGAGGTACCCCATGAGACGCGCGAGTTGGGGCTCGCCGTCGATGAGGGCACGCACCTCGGCATCCGACTCCAGGAGCGAGTGGAGCAGATGGGCGGTGTCGATCTGCCGGTCCCCGTCCCTGAGCGCTCTGCGGCGGGCACCGGAAACGACCGCTGCCAGCTCGTCGCTGAGTCTGGCCTCGTCGTCCGTGTGGGCCGGGCGCCGGGCGTCGCGCTCGTGGGCCGACTGCCGGGGGATACGGGGTTGCACATCTCCTAGCTCATCAGTCCCTTCCTCTCGGGTCATCCACGGGAGGAAGCATTTTCACGTCCCACGGGAAGGGGACCCCGGGTGCCGGAACCTCCTCCTCAGGGATGAGATCACGCCGTTCTGCCCCGAGGGGCGCGCGCCGCCTTGTTCCCCTGGCTGGTGACTCGGCTTGCCGTCGACGGCAGGCAAGAACGCTCCACGCCCGGACGCTTCTGACAGTTCGTCAGTATTGAATATTGCGGCCGCTGCGGCTACGTTCCGCGACACCGTAGCCCGACACGAAGGGGTGGTCGCATGGCCGAAGTCAGCGCGGAGGCATCTCTCCCCGCGCCCGCGGAGAAGGTCTGGGACCGGCTCACCGACTGGCCCCGGTACGGCGAGTGGAACGCGACCCACACCAGTTTCCCCAAGGGCGGCCCCGAGACCCTCGCAGTAGGCGGGACGTTCCAGGAGAACATGAAGCTCATGGGCTTCCCGGCCGAGGTCGAGTGGACCATCGAGGAGCTCGAACCGGCCCGGCTGTTCGCCATCCGCGGCAAGGGGCCGATGGCGGTGACCGTCGCCACGCGCTACACACTGATCCCCGAGGGCGACACCACGACCGTGCGCATCGACGGCGAGTTCACCGGTGCGGCGGTCTCGTTGATGGCGGGCAAGCTGAAGGACTCGGCGACGGCCGCGCTGAACGAGTCGCTGCGCAAGCTGTCGGGGCTGGTGGGCTGACGGGCTCCCGTCGGGCCGGTGAAGCCGTACACACGAAGGTGCCCCGCGGATCGCTCCGCGGGGCACCTGTCCTGCCGCCGTTTCCAGGCGCCGTCCTGATCACCGATTTCCGGCGTCGTACGACGGTCAGCCCTCGTCAGCGAGGATCAGGTACAGCTTCTTGCGGGCCTCGTTGATGACGGCGACCGCCTTCTCGCGCTGCTCCTTGCTGCCCGTCTTCCAGACCTGGCCGAAGGCCTCCATCAGACCGAAACCGGCCTGGCGGATCTCACCGAGGGCCTCCCAGTCCACGCCGCGGGAGGCTTCCTCCCAGGGCGCCTCGGGCCCCTCCTCGGCCGCCGTACGGCCGGCGTCAGTGAGGGAGAACAGCTTCTTGCCGCCCTCGGTCTCACTGGCGATCAGCCCCTCGTCCTCCAGCAGTTGGAGGGTGGGGTACACCGAGCCGGGACTGGGCTTCCATGCCCCGCCGCTGCGCTCGGCGATCTCCTGGATCATCTCGTAACCGTGCATGGGCCGGTCCTTCAGCAGGGCGAGGATCGACGCGCGCACGTCACCGCGCCGCGCCCTCCCCCGCGGTCCGCCTCGACCCCTGGGCCCCCAGGGGCCAGGTCCGAAGCCGGGTCCGCCGAATCCGGGACCACCGGGCCCTCCGGGCCCGAAAGGCCCGAAGGCACCACGCCGGCCCTCGAAACCACCGCGGCCGCCGGGCCGACCGGCGCCACCGTGTCCACGCTCGTATCCGTGGGAACGCATCGCCATCACTCCATTCCATCGTTGATCTGTCGCGATGCTTCAACGATATATCGGTAGTCTTCGCAAGGCAAGCCCCTCCCGATGCGGGCCGTCGACCGCTGTCGGGGCCCGGGTTGATGTGAGTCTCATCGGAGTCGGCGTTTCTCATCGATGTCTGCCGTGACCGATGAGTTCTGTGCGGATCCGTGGTCGGTACGGCTGGCTGCACCGACAGCGGTGGGCCTGCGCTGGGGACGTTCCAGCGCGGGAGGAAGCAGATGGAGGCTGTGATGAGCGTCGACGACTCCGAGCAGGACCACACCCGCCCCGCCCCGGATGATCTGATCCGATTCGCTGTGGTCTCAGGTGATCTGATCCGCCGGGGACGGCTGCCCGAAGCGCGGGAAAACCGGTGGAACCGTCGGAGGATGTGTCCGTACCGTCCGTGGGGTGACGTATCTGAGCCCTCTGGGATATCTGCTGGGCATCGAGGGTGCCGCTCTGCTGCGCGGTTTCAGGGAGGGAAGCGCCGACCAGGCGTTCGTCGAGGCCCGGATCGCCGAAATCCGCACTCTGCTGGACACGCCCGCCCTCGCGCACGAGGGGGTCACGGCGAGTGCGGGCACGATCAGCGCGGCCGACGTCTACCAAGACTGGGCGCCGCACTATGACGCCCCCGGCAACCAGATGATCGACATCGAGCAGCCCGTTGTCCGACGCATCCTGGACAGCCTGCCCGTCGGCACAGCGCTGGACGCGGCCTGCGGCACCGGCCGTCACACCGCCTACCTGCAGGAACTCGGCCACCATGTGATCGGCGTCGACGCCTCACCGGACATGCTCGCCCAGGCCCGCAAGCGCCTGCCAGATGTCGACTTCCACGAGGCCGACCTGCACCGGCTGCCGGTTCCCGACAACGCGGTCGACACCGTCGTGTGCGCGCTCGCCCTCACACACGTCCCCGATCTGGCCCCGGTGCTGGCGGAGTTCGCGCGTGTCCTGCGCCCCGGCGGAAGCCTCGTGATCTCGGATGCCCATCTGCTGGTGTCCTACCTCCGGCCGACCTTGGCCCGCCGTCCCGGCCCGGACGGCCGCCCGTCCCTCCTCACCGAGTACCACCGCCCGCTCAGCGCCTACCTCGCCGCAGCCCTCCCCCTGGGCTTCCAGGTCCGGCAATGCGAGGAACCGAGCCGCCCGCACCACTCACTCGACCCCGGCACCGCCCCGGACCCGCTCCCGGCCCATGTGTCCTGGGACTTGTTGCACTGGTGCCCGGAAGCGTCGGCTGCGGCCTTGGACGACTCCCCGATCGCGGTCGTCTGGCACTTCCAACTCGACGGCAACCGGAAGGGCGGAGCCACCGGACCAGAGCAGCTGGGACAACGTCCGGCATCCACTCGTCCAGGACCGCATCACCTGAGATCTCCAGCATCCCCAGCTCTCAACTGAACCGGTCGTCGCCGCGGGGTGAGCGCGGAGGTCCAGCAGTCGGCAAGCGAAGCACGGCGGCCTCCATGTCCGAGGCACGCGGCGACACGCCGGAACAAGATCGCCACGAGACAGCGGAGCCGGACAGGCAGGTGAGCGGCCGCGGTGGTGAGAGCCGTCAGGCGGCGTAGGAGGCGAGCAGTTCGTTGTACTGCTTGGCGGCGGTGGCCAGGTCCTCGTCGGAGGGACCGAAAGCCGTGCCGTACACCTTGACCATCGGCTGCTGGATGTCGAACTGGCACAGCCGCAGGGTCGCGTGCCAGTTGCTGAGGAGGGTCTCGATGGTGGCCTGATTCGCGCCTTCGGGGGTGTAGTGCTCACCGGGCACGCCGGTGGTGACGGCGACGACGGCCTTCTTGCCGGCCAGCTGCGAGGCGGAGCCGTCCATGGTGAAGGCCCAGCCAAGGGTGAAGACCTTGTCCTGCCACTGCTTGAACAGCGGGGTGGTGTTGTACCAGAACACCGGGTGCTGGAAGACGATCACATCGTGCTCGGCCAGCAGCGCCTGCTCCGCGGCGACGTCGATCCGGAAGTCGGGGTAGGTGGCGTAGAGGTCGTGCACGGTGACATGGGCCAGGTCGCGGACGGCGTCCACGAGCGCCGCGTTGGCCTTCGACCGGGACAGGTCGGGGTGGCCTACGACAAGGAGAACCTTGGACATGATGAAAAGCCTCTTCAGTGATCAGTGATGGGTGAACGGCCGCGTGTGACCGGTCAGCGGTCAGCGGTCGATGCTGGACATGTTGGCCTCGTCGTGGCGCTCGCCCGAGGCCGGCGTGAGGTTGTTCAGGCGGTCGAGCTGCGCGGGGGTGAGTTCGACGGCGTCGGCGGCGGTGTTCTCTTCGACGCGCGTGACCCGGCGGGTGCCGGGGATGGGGGCGATGTCGTCGCCGCGGGTCAGAAGCCATGCCAGCGCGGTCTGGGCCGGGGTGGCTCCGATCTCGGCGCCGATGGCCCGCACTTCGTCGACGATGCGCAGGTTGCGCTGGAAGTTCTCGCCGGTGAACCGCGGGTTGGTCTTGCGCCAGTCGTCGTCGGTGAAGTCGTCGACGGTGCGGATCTGCCCGGTCAGCAGGCCGTGCCCGAGGGGCGAGTAGGGCACGAAGCCGATGCCGAGCTCGCGCAGCAGCGGGAGGAGCTCGGCTTCGACGTCACGCGTCCACAGGGAGTATTCGGTCTGCAGCGCGGCCACCGGATGCACCGCGTGGGCGCGGCGGATCGTGTCGGGGCCGGCCTCCGAGAGGCCGATGTGGCGCACCTTGCCCTCGGCGACCAACTCGGCCAACGCGCCGACGGTCTCCTCGATGGGCGTGTTCGGGTCGACGCGGTGCTGGTAGTAGAGGTCGATGTGGTCGGTACCGAGCCGCTTGAGTGAGCCTTCGACCGCGGTCTTCACGTTGGCGGGGCTGCTGTCGATGACGCCGGGGCCGTCGCCGGCGTGGGAGACGAGGCCGAACTTCGTCGCGATGACGACGTCGTCGCGCCGGCCCTTGATGGCCTTGCCGACGAGTTCCTCGCTGTGGAAGGGACCGTAGATCTCGGCGGTGTCGATGTGGGTGACGCCGAGATCCAGCGCCCGGTGGATGGTGCGGATCGACTCGGCGTCATCGAGTCCCCCGCCCGTGGTGTAGACGCCGGCCATGGTCATGGCGCCCAGGCCGATGCGGGAGACATCGAGGCCGCCCAGGGTCACGTGCTTCATCAGATACTCCTCTTCGTAGCGGCCGCAAGGCCGGTCGGTGGTCATGGGCTGTGGGTGCCATGACCGGTTCGGTGCGCCACCAGTCGGCGGACCGTGCTCCGGGGCGTATCGCGCAGGCGCGGGGTCGCCGTGGGCCAGGCCGGTGTTGCCGGTGACGGGCGGCGGGGATCGGTGGGCTGAACCGGCTGTGCCGGGTCAGTGCTGCTGGGCCGCGGGCTCCAGAACGAGGACCGGAATCTCTCGGTCAGTGTTCCTCTGGTACTCGGCGTAGGACGGGAACGCCTCGACGGCCCGGGCCCACCACACGGCCATCTCGTCCCCGGTCACCGCGCGGGCCAGCATGTCCTGGCGCACCGGGCCGTCCTGAAGCTCGACTCGGGGGTCGGCGACCACGTTGTGGTACCAGACCGGGTGCCTGGGGGCTCCTCCCGCGGAGGCGACCACGGCGTAGGAGCCGTCGTGCTCCACCCGAATGAGCGGGGACTTGCGGATCTTGCCGCTCTTGGCGCCCAGGGTGGTCAGGATGACGACGGGCACGTTGCCCAGTTCCTCGTCTTCTTCCCGTGTGACCAGGAAACCCAGTGTCGTTCCTTGCGTACCGCCGGAGCTTTCGTACAGCTCGACCTGGTCACGCACGAACTGCGCCGTGCTCGGCTCGTACTCGCCTTTCAGTGGCATGCTGCCCCTCTCAGGCGTGGGTGTCGTCGTAGGCGAGGTTGTCGCCCAGTTCGCGGGAGGCTTCGGCCTGGGCGAGGAGTTCCTTCGCCTTGGCCTCGGCGGCCTCGATGGCGTCCGCGCCGGCGACGAAGCGCAGCAGGGGCTTGTCCTGGCCGGCGATGGTGAGCAGGGCGCGGGCGAGCTTGGCGGGGTCGCCGGGCTGCTTGCCGTTCATGCTCTTCATGCCCTCGATCCTCGGGGCGGTGCGCGGGGCGTAATCGTCGATCGACAGCTCGGGCCAGGTGGTGGAGCCGTCCACGAGGAGTTCGGTGCGGAAGTAGCCGGGCTCCACGACGGTGGTGTGGATGTTGTACGGCTCGACGTCGTAGCGCAGGGACTCCCTCCAGCCCTCTTCCGCGAACTTGGAGGCGGCGTAGGCGGAGGTGAATTCCATGCCGACCAGGCCGGCGGTCGAGGTGATGGTGATGACGTGGCCGGCGCGCTGTTTCCGCATGATGGGCAGGACGGCGCGGGTGACGTTCATCGGTCCGAAGAGGTTCGTCTCGAACTGCCGGCGCATCTGCGCGGACGAGATCTCCTCGAAGTAGCCGGTGAACAGGTTCCCGGCGTTGTTGATCAGGACGTCGACGCGTCCGAAGCGGTCGACGGCTGCCTGCGCGGCGGCCTCGGCGTCGTCCGGGCTGGTGACGTCGAGCCTGGTGACCAGCAGGTTGTCCTGCGGTCCGCCGAGAG
Organism: Streptomyces cellulosae; assembly: GCF_000721105.1. Taxonomy (GTDB): domain Bacteria; phylum Actinomycetota; class Actinomycetes; order Streptomycetales; family Streptomycetaceae; genus Streptomyces; species Streptomyces cellulosae_A. The sequence continues at coordinate 44,588 of NZ_JOEV01000063.1, read as the reverse complement.
TCTTCTCGACCTCGTCGGGGCGGCGGCCGGTGGCGACGACCTGGTGGCCGGCCGCGAGGGCCTCGCGGGCGATGTCCGTGCCCAGACCACGTCCGGCACCGGTGACGAAGATGACCTTGCTCATGGGGGATTCCTTTCAGGTGCCGTGATCCGGCACCTGGTGTGCGGGGTGATACGGCGTGCCCGTCCCGGCGGTCGTCCGTGCGGTGAGCGCCGGTCGTCGCGTCGGTGTGGGGGTGGGGGCACGGGTGGGTGAAGTGCAGAGCTCCGCTGCTACGTGGTGGGGATGGCGCCCATCTGCCGGAGGATGCCGAGCATGTCGAGCTGGGCACGCTCTTCGACGATCTTGCCGTGGGACAGGCGGTAGAACGCCATGCTCTCCGAGTGGATGGCCTTGCCCGTCGCCTCGACACCGGCGAAGGGTCCTTCGTGGGTGCCCGTCATGGTGTAGCGGACGGCCACGGTGTCGCCCTCGGCGCGCATGTCCTGCACCGTCCACTTGAGGTCCGGGAACGCCTTCAGGTTCGCGGCGACGATGCCGAGATAGGTGTCCCGGCCCTGCCACGTCTGGTCGCCGGAGTGCACGACGATGTCCGGGCTGACGAACTTGCCCGCCAGAGCGGGATTGCGACCGGGCAGGTACTCGCTGGTGTAGCGCTCGATGATGCGCTTGTTCACCTGAGTGGTCCCGTGGTTCCAGGAGACGGATTCCGCCGTGACGCGAGACGGTGACCCGGAGCCGGTGGTGCGGTCGGCCGTGTCGGCCGCGACTCCCGATCCGAAGGCTGGGAGGCTGAGCGCTCCCAGCGCCGTGACTACGGCGGCGGGCTTGGCGTATCGACGCATGATCCTCCTTCTGAGGTCGGTGATCACAGCGCCGACGGCGCCGCGAAGGGGGTGGAGACGGGCGGCACAAGCGCCGCCGTATCCGGGCCGTTCACACCGCCGTGGGCGGTGCACCACCAACAGAACCGGTTTTCACGAGAGCGTGGGAGTCCCTGATGAGGGGGTCACTGACAGGGACCCCCAGCCCGGCGGACGCGCTCGTAGAGTGGACCGCATGGCAGGCAGAAACGACCCACATGGCGTCAACCGCGACATCCGTGACGATTTCCGCGCGGAGATCCGTGAGTTCCTGGGCACGCGGCGGTCCAAGGTCACCCCCGAGCAGGCCGGACTGCCCGTATACGGCGGAGAGCGCCGACGCGTCACCGGGCTGCGCCGGGAGGAGGTCGCCCTCCTCGCAGGCATCTCCAGCGAGTACTACACCCGGCTGGAGCGCGGCAACGCCACCGGCGTCTCCGAGAGCGTCATCGACGGCATCGCGCAAGCACTGCAGCTCGACGAAGCCGAACGCATCCACCTGAACGACCTCCTGCGCGGCGCCGGCAGCAGCCGTCCGCCACGCCGCCGACCCGCCCAGCAGCGGGTCAGGCCCGCAGTACACCGCGTCCTCGACTCCATGGCCGGCACACCCGCGTTCGTCCTCAACGGACGCGGGGACATCCTGGCCGCCAACCACCTCGGACGTGCCCTGTTCTCCCCGGTCTACGCCGATCCGGCGCGGCCGCCCAACAACGCCCGGTTCATCTTCCTCAGCCCGCACGCGACCGAGTTCTTCCGCGACTGGAACCAGGTCGCAGGCGACGCGGTCGCCATGCTGCGCGCCGAGGCCGGCCGCGATCTCTACGACCGGCGGCTGACCGACCTGATCGGCGAACTGTCCACCCGCAGCGAGGAGTTCCGTCACCGCTGGGCCGCCCACAACGTCCGGATGCACACCACCGGCGTGAAGCTCCTGCACCACCCGGTCGTCGGCGACCTCGACCTGCCCTTCGAAACCTTCCCGCTCGGTGCCGACCCCAGCCAGGTCCTCCTCACCTACACCGCCGAGCCCGCCTCACCCTCGCAGGACGCCCTGAACCTGCTGGCCAGTTGGGCCGCGGCCAACGACCACATCGAACGGTCCACGCCGGCCGCCGACGACTCCGAGCCGGCCGACTCGTCCGAGACACCCGACTGACCGACGAGCACGCGTGTCGGTCCCGCGGAGTCGTCAACGTCTTCGGCGCGGCGGCACGGTCCGCCGGCGAAAGCATCGGCTGCCACGCCTCGTGCCGGGCAGTCGTCCGGGCCCGCCGACCTAGGCAGCACCAGGTGGGTCGAGCCGCCGATACGGTTGCGCGATGCTGTGGGGCCCCGGGCCCCCTGCCGCGAAGCCGGGTCGACACAGTGAAGCCGGGGCGACGCCACCCACGCCATGCACATGGAGGCTCCGGAAGCGGTGGCCATGCCGGTCACCGAGTTCGTTCGACGACTGCCCGGCCGAATTAGTGCCCGTCCCTGAATCAGGGCTGGTCGTACCAGGCAGAACACGGCGGTCGGCACGGCTGTCCCGACCGTGGACATGGCGTGACAGCGACAGCGAAGTCCGTCCTGACGGCCGGCACGCGAACCGGGCCAGGAACCCCGGATTGGCCTTGGCCGGCCGCCTCACCGCGCCCCTAGCGTCGGGGCATGCGTATCCGAATCGTCGACGCCTTCACCGACCGCCCCTTCACCGGCAACCCGGCCGGGGTCCTGCTCCTCGACACCTTCCCGGACGACGACCGGCTCCAGCAGGTGGCCCTGGAGGTCAACCACGCGGAGACCGCGTTCGCCCACCCGCTGCCCGAGGGCGGCGAGGCAGACTGGGCGCTGCGCTGGTTCACACCCGCCACCGAGGTCGACGTCTGCGGCCACGCCACGCTCGCCACGGCCCACGTGCTGCACTCCACCGGCGCCCACCGGGGGCCGGTGCGGTTCGCCACCCGCAGCGGTGTCCTGAGTGCCACGCCCGGCGAGGACGGCTCGATCACCCTGGACTTCCCCACCGCCCCGCTGACTCCCGTCGAGCTCCCGGACGGCGTGGCCGACGTCCTCGGTGCCGAGCCGCTCGCCGTCTTCGACACCGGTCCGAGCCTCGGCGACCTGCTGGTCGAGGTGGCCGACGAGAAGACTGTCCGCTCTCTGAACCCGGATCCGAAGGCCCTGGGCGCCTGCTCCGAGCGCGGCGTCATCGCCACCGCCCGCGCCGAGGAACCCGCCCGGGGCTACGACTTCGTCTCCCGCTGCTTCTTCCCGAACGTCGGCATCGACGAGGACCCGGTCACCGGCAGCGCCCACACCGCCCTCGCCCCGTTCTGGTCCGGGCGCCTCGGACGCGCCGGACTCACCGGGCTCCAGGCCTCCGCCCGCACCGGCCGCGTCCGCACCGAACTGCGGGGCGACCGCACCCTGCTGAGCGGCAGCGCGGTCACCGTCATCGAGGGCGAACTGCTCGCCTGAAGGGTGCGGGGAGGGGCGTACGACTCTCTCGTACACCCCTCCCCGCACCGCCTCACGCCGTCGGCAGCCAGCCCACCTTGCCGGCCAGCAGCGCGTAGCCGACGAACGCCCCGATGTCGAGCAGGGAATGCGCCACCACCAGCGGGCCCACCCGGCCCCAACGGCGGTAGAGGTACACGAACACCACGCCCATCACCATGTTGCCGATGAAGCCGCCGACGCCCTGGTAGAGGTGGTAGGAGCCGCGCAGTACCGAGCTGGCCACCAGCGCCGTGCCGGGCGTCCAGCCCAACTGGCCCAGGCGGCGCAGGAGATAGCCGACTACGATGACCTCTTCGAGGATGGCGTTCTGCATCGCCGACAGGATCAGCACCGGGTACTTCCACCACACGCCCGGCAGCGCCTCGGGCACCACGGTGAGATTGAAGCCGAGACCGCGCGCCGCCAGATAGAAGGCGATCCCCGTGCTGCCGATGACCGCCGCGACCCCGGCCCCGCGGCCGAGGTCGGGCCACGGCCGGGTGCGGTCGAAGCCGATCGTGCGCAGGCCCTGGCCCTCACGGAGCAGGAAGTGCGCGACCAGGGCGACGGGCACGAGCGCCGAGGCGATCCCGAACAGCTGCCAGGCGAGGTCGAGCCAGGGGCGACCGGGCGCGGCCGAGGCGTTGAGGGTGGCCGCCTGGTCCTTCAGACCCCCCGGTTTGGTGACCGATCCGACAAAGCTGATCAGGGCGGACACACCGCTCGCACCGAGCGAAAGCCCCAGAACGAGCAGTGTCTCGTCCCGGAAGATCCGTCGCGAGAACCGCTCCGGAGGGAAAGATTCGGCCACTGGGCCCGCCTCCGACTGCACACCTGCCTCCAGTTGAGTAATCCCGCCGCATCCCCGTTGCCGCGCCGCTAAGGTCTCGAACGTAGTGACGAAGATCGTGCGCGACTGGCCGTCGGGGGGCGGACGCCGTACGGGCGTACCTCCCCCTTCTGCATGCCGTACGGCCGGATTCCGGCACGGGTTCGGCAGCGGCAACAGGGAGGGGTACCACCGTCATGGGACGTCACAGCTTGCCCGATCAGTATGGGGCGGGCGGCAGCGACCCCCGTCCACGCGCCCGGCGCCGCTCGGTGGCCGTGGCGGCCGTCCTCGTACTAGCCGTGGCCGGCGGTACGGCGGCCGCAGTCCAGGGCGGACTGTTCTCCTTCGGCTCCTCCTGCCAGGACGACCCCGTGCGGCTGAAGCTCGCCGCCTCGCCCGACCTGGCGCCCGCCCTCACGACCGCGGCCGAGCGCGCCCGCGACCAGGACCTCACCTCGGACGGTCGCTGCGTCGCCGTCACGGTGACCGCGGGCGACGCGTACAAGGTCGCCGACACGCTGCTGGCCGGCGAGAAGACGGATGTCCAGGTGTGGGTGCCGGACTCGGACGTGTGGTTACGGCGACTGGAATCGGGCAGCGGCACGGCGGAGGTGTCCCAGGTGGGCAACGTCGCGTCCACCCCCGTCGGGATGGCGATGGTGCCGGCGGCCGCGAAGTCGCTGGGGTGGCCGGACAAGACGTACGGCTGGCTGGAGTTGGCGAGTGCCGCGCTGCGGGGCGACTCGCTCAGGCTCGGCGCGGCCGACCCCGCGCACAGCGCGACCGGGCTGCTCGCGCTCACCCGGCTGAGTTCGGCGGCCGCCCGGGTCGAGGGCGGGGACACCCAGGCCGCTGCGATGATGAAGACGCTGTCGCAGCGCATCACGGACAGCGACGGGCAGGTACTGGAGACACTGCCGCGGGACGCCTCGGGCGCCGAGCAGGGTGACCCGAAGCGTAACCAGGCTCTGGTCCTGTCCGAGCAGGCCGCGTTCACGTACAACTCCTCCGCCGACGGCGACGCCGGCCTGGACCTCTTCTATCCCGAGGACGGTTCGCCGCGGCTCGACTACCCCTACACGCTGGTCGACCGGACGGCTCTGACCACCGACGAGAGCCGGGCCGCGATCCGGTTCCTGAGCTATCTCCGGGAGCCGGAGCAGCTCCGGCTCCTGCAGCAGCACGGCTTCCGCACGTCGGACGAAGCCGTGCCGGACGCGCTGGTCACGAAGGCCGGCGGCAGCCGTCCGCAGCCGTACACGGAGCCCGCGACCGAACCGGCCGCTCAGGAGACGCTCCAGGAGGCTCTCGGCACGTGGACGATCACGGTGCAGAGCGCCCGGATCACCACGGTGGTGGACGCCTCCTCCTCCATGGCGCAGAAGGTCGAGCGCACCGGCCGGTCGCGGATGGATGTCACCAAGGCCTCGCTGCTGCGGGCTCTGGCCACGTTCACGGCCGAGGACGAGATCGGGCTGTGGGACTTCTCCACCAAGCTGGACGGCGACCGGGACTACCGCGTGCTCGTGCCGACCGAACGTCTCGGCGCCCGGGTGGACGGCGGCACCCAGCGGAACCGGCTCTCGGCGGCGTTCGGCAACCTGGCCCCGGTCCCGGACGGCGCCACCGGCCTGTACGACACGACGCTCGCCGCGTACAAGGCGGCCACGTCCTCCTATGTGAAGGGGAAGTTCAACGCCCTGGTGGTGCTCACCGACGGGGTGAACCAGGACCCGGGCAGCATCTCGCGCGGCAAGCTGATCTCGGAGCTGGAGAGGCTCACCGACCCCGCGCGTCCGGTGCCGCTCATCGTGATCGCCGTAGGACCCGACGCCGATCGCGCGGAGGCCGAGCAGATCGCCGCGGCGACCGGCGGCTCGGGCCAGGAGGTCAGCGACCCCGCCCAGATCCACTCGGTGATCCTCAAGGCGATCGTGGCGGCCGGCGCGCGGGCCGCCGGACAGGGCTGACGCCTCTCATCCTCATCCGCCGTCGCTTACGCGCTGTCCCTTCCCGCCGTCGCCTACGCGCTGCCTTTTCCTGGCCGTCGCTTGCTCGCCGTCACTTCCTGGCCGTCGCTTCCCCCGCCGCACCGGTGCCTCCGCTCACCCCAGCGGCACCGGCTCCGGCAGGCCCACCGGCCAGGTGTGCACGGGCTCGCCCTTGCGCATGAGCTCGCAGTAACGGCGGGTCGTCGCGGCCAGCGCCGCCTCCCGCGACAGCCCGCTCTCCAGGGCCCGGTGGAAGGTCGCCGCCTGCCAGGACGCGCCGTTGACCCGGCGTCGGCACCGCTCCTCGATCACGCCGAGGTACAGGTCGCGGTCGGCGGGCTCCACCCCCCACGCCTCGAGACCGGCCTCGGCGAGCGGCAGCAGTTCCTCGCGTACGAGGGTCACGGCGTCGACCTCGGTCGTGCCGCCGTACCGGCCGCGCCGGGGCCAGGTGAAGCGGGCGTCGATACCGTGCTTGCAGGCGGCGTCGAAGTTGGCGGCGGCGGCCTCGAACGGCAGCCTGGTCCACACCGGCCGGGACTCGTCGGCGAGAGCGCGGACCACGCCGTAGTAGAAGGCAGCATTGGCGATGACGTCGGTGATGGTGGGGCCGGCGGGCAGCACCCGGTTCTCGACGCGCAGGTGCGGGACGCCGTCGGCGATGCCGTAGACGGGGCGGTTCCAGCGGTAGACAGTGCCGTTGTGCAGGACCAGCTCGGCGAGCTTCGGGACGCCGCCCGCGTCGATGACCTCCAGCGGGTCCTCGTCGTCGCAGATGGGCAGCAGGGCCGGGTAGTAGCGCAGGTTCTCCTCGAAGAGGTCGTACGCGGAGGAGATCCAGCGCTCGCCGAACCAGGTGCGCGGGCGCACCCCCTGGGCCTGGAGCTCGGGCGGGCGGGTGTCGGTGGACTGCTGGAACAGCGGCGGCCGGGACTCCCGCCACAGTTCACGGCCGAACAGGAACGGCGAGTTGGCGCCCACGGCAATCTGCGCGGCGGCGACCGCCTGGGCGGCGTTCCACACGTCGGCGAAGCGGCCCGGGGTGACCTGGAGGTGCAGCTGCACCGAGGTGCAGGCGGCCTCGGGCGCGATGGACTTCGAGGTGCAGGTGAGGCGCTCGACGCCGTCGATGTCGAGGGCGAAGTCCTCCCCGCGGGCGGCCACGATCTGGTCGTTGAGCAGGGCGTAACGGTCGACGTCGGACAGGTTGGAGGAGACCAGGTCGTCCCGGTCGAGGGTCGGCAGAATGCCGATCATCACGATTCCCGCGTCGAGCTCGCCCGCTTTCCGGTCGGCATATGCCAGCGACGTCCGGAGTTCCTCCGCGAGCCGGTCGAATACCCGCCCGCCCAATGGGTGTGGGGCTATGTTGACTTCCAGGTTGAACATGGCGAGTTCTGTTTGGAAATCTCGGCTTGCGATGCGTTCGAGAACCTGCGCATTCAACATTCTCGGCATGCCGTCGGAGCCCGTGAGATTCAATTCGATCTCCACACCCATGAGGTTCTTCGGGCGATCGAACCGCTTCTCGGCCAGGAGTCGCTCCAGCCCCGTCAGGCACTGACGGAGCTTGTCGCGGTAGCGCTGGCGATCGGACAGGTCGAACTGGCCTGCCACGACCTTCTCCCCCATCGGAGCTTCCTCCTCGATCGGGCGGGCCGTGGATCCGGCCGCCGGTGTCCGGGTCACGTGGGATGATGCCCAGCCGAGACGATCGATAACGTCCCGGACGGAGCCGGCAGCCGCTACCCTGGCGGATGTGACCGGTGGCACATTCGTCGGGCATGATGCACTGTGCAGTTTCGGGTTCCCTGAAGAACTCGTAAAAAACGCCGATGAGAATGGGCCGTCCGTAGCCTGGGCATTTCCCGAGGTCATCGCCGTGCACTCGCCTCGGAATCGGGATGATTCCCGCGTATCGCCGACCGATTGAGCCCTTGCACTACCCGTCGGAAACGGCTAGACGAAACATCGTCTGAACATATGTCGTATAAACTCCGCGAACAAGGCAGAAGGCTGGCACCCGCGGCCCTCGATCCTGCCGTCAGGTGACGTGCAGCAGGCCTCACCACACCCCTGGTTCACCGGACCACGGCCACCGCCTCTCTTGCCCCGCGAGCTGACAGCGCCGTCCGCCCCGCCACGCCCTCGCGCCACCGTGCCTGTCGATTGAGAGGCGACCCACCATGCCGCTGCATGTCCCGCCGGCTCCCGCGCCAGCCCTTCGCACCGTCCTCACCGCCCTCGGTTCGCCCACCGCGGTCAAGGAAGCCCGGACTCCCTCCCTGCTGCACGCCCAGGGACCCGCCACACCCGAACTGCCCCTGCCGGTGCACGTCCTGGACGGGATCGACGCCTCGGGTGTCCCCATCACCCGGCTGACCGGCTGGCGCTTCCTGATCCGCTGCGCCGACCGCGCGGTGGCCGCCGCCGAAACGATGCTGACCCCCGACGGGTGGGCCTTCTCCCACTTCTTCGAGGGGCCGTACATCGGCTCCACCGAGCGCGCGCTGCGCCAGGCCGAGACCATGCCGCAGCCGTACCAGCCGCGTCTGCTGTCGGTTCCCGGCCTGTACATGCTGATGCTCTGGCTGCACGGCGACTGCGACGCCGACGGAGCGACCGGCCATCCCGCCGCCACCGACCTGCTGGTTCCGCTGGCCCCGGCGCCGCCCGGTATCGCGGCCCATCGGCCGCACCGGGTGTCCGAGCTGCTTCCGGTGCTCACCCATCGGGTGACTCCCGCGCCCTTGCTCAAGGCGCCCGCCTGAAAGCCCTCTCCTCCGCGACCTTCGTACCCCGTTCCCGGAATTCCGGGCAGCGGGGTACGCCGCTGTTTCCGGCGCCCATGGGCTCCTGCCGGAATTTCCGGCATCCATTCGCTCGTACGAGCACCTGACGACTCGTACGAGCCGCACGTCGCCCCCGGCCCGTCCGGACTAGCCCCATCCGGCTACTGCGAACCACCCGAAGGGACAGTGCAGTTGGGATGAACCGTCCGGGCGGGTGAGGCGTCATCAACCTGTGAGAAGCGGTGCTGCTAAATCCCTGCGGATTGACGTCCGTGGGGCAACACTGGGTTCGGACCGACTTATCACCACGGGGGGCGGCCATGAACGACGCTTCAAGCCGCGAAACAGACACGACAGCCATATCATCCGTCACGACATCATCCGTCACGACAGAGCGAAAGATCCCACCAATGTGCCAGCACCAGCCGCCGTGCCCGACAGCCGACTCCGCCGACCGGGAATCCGCCCGCCTCGTGGCGCACCACCCGGAACAGGGATGGAGCCTGCTGTGCAACGGCGTCCTGCTCTTCGAGGACACCGGTGAGCTCCTGCCGGACGGTCGGGTCATCGCCCCGCACCGTCCGCTGGCGGGCCAGGTGATGACGGCAGCCTGAGCACGACCGGGCGGTCCACCGCAGCCCGGAGCACTTGAGGGGCCGGCTCGCAGCGCCGACTGCGCACCGGCCCCGACGCATGTCCAGGGTCGGTCACTCGCCGTAGTCGCTCGCAGGTCCTTCGGTGAGTCCCCGCGACTCTCTCGAACGGGCTGCCGCCCCAGCCGTTTCGCGTACTCGGGGCTCTTCCCACGGTCACCCCCTTTCCGGAAGACTCCTGGAAGTTTCGAGAGCTCGTCCGGTGAGCAGGGGCCGACGGGGCAACCGTCCACGGAGGTGGGGGAAGTGACAGCACAGGAGGCCGACGCCGAGGCGGCGCGGGCGCGGGGCAAGGTCACGATCACGGAGATCGCCCGGCAGGCCGGGGTCTCGGTCCCGACCGTTTCCCGGGTCGTCAACGGCCGGTCGGACGTCTCGCCGCGGACCCGGGCCCGGGTCGAGGACCTGCTGCGACGCCACGGCTACCGCAAGCGCCCCGCCGCTCCCGGCACCCGCGCCGCCCTGCTCGACCTCGTCTTCAACGACCTCGACAGCCCTTGGGCCGTGGAGATCATCCGGGGCGTCGAGGAGGTCGCCCACGCCGCCGGGGTGGGCACCGTGGTGTCGGCGATCCACGGCCGCACCGGCGACGCCCGCGAGTGGCTGCGCAACCTGCGGGCCCGCGCGTCCGACGGCGTCATCCTGGTCACCTCGGCGCTGGAACCGGTCCTGCACGAGGAGCTGCGCATCCTCGGTGTGCCGCTGGTCGTCGTCGACCCGGCCGGCTCCCCCGCCCTCGACGTGCCGACCGTCGGCGCCGCCAACTGGGCGGGCGGCATGGCGGCCACCGAGCACCTGCTGTCCTTGGGCCACCGCAGGATCGGCCTGATCGCGGGCCCGCCCCGGCTGCTGTGCTCCCGGGCCCGCTTCGACGGCTACCGCGCCGCCCTGGAGGGCGCCGGTCTGGCGGTCGACGACTCCCTCGTCGTCCCCGGCGACTTCCGGCCCGAGTCCGGCTTCACCGGCTGCATCGCCCTCCTCGACCTGCCCGAGCCACCGACCGCGCTGTTCGCGGCCAGCGACCAGATGGCTCTCGGTGCGATCGAGGCCCTGCGGCAACGGGGACTCAGGGTGCCGCAGGACATGAGCGTGGTCGGTTTCGACGACCTTCCGGAAGTCCGCTGGTCTGCTCCCCCGCTGACGACGGTCCGGCAGCCACTCGCCGACATGGGCAAGCTGGCCGTGCGTACGGTGCTGCGCATGACCCGCGAGGAACAGCCGGACTCCCGCCGCGTGGAACTCGGCACCGAGCTGGTGATCAGGTCCAGCACGGCACGGGCGTCCGGGCGTTGACCACGGGCGCCCGCGTCCGGTTCGCCGCCGCCCGGAACCGGACCCGGATCACCGTCAGCCCCGGCACCGCCCCGGATCACCGTCAGCCCCGGCAACCGCCCCGGGCCACTATCGACCGCGCCGCCCTGCCCAGGGCCACGGAGGGCCAAGCACCCGACCCACGCCGCCGTCGACCCCCGCGCCCAGCCAGACCGACATCCACCCCGGCACCCGCTGCGGTGGCCGCCGCAGGCCCGCGCCTGTGGACGACGTTGCGCAGCGAGCGGCCGGCCAGGCCGGCGGTCTCCGTGCCGGGTTCGCCGCCCCGGATCCTCACAAACGCCGACGTTCCCGGGCGCCCCCCTCGCAGGCGCCCGGGAACGGGTCTTGCCAGGGCGCCTCGCCACAACGCCCTGCCTCAGCGGCTCGTTTCAGTGACTCACCTCAGGGCGTCCCGGATGGCGAAGTACGCCGGCTTCGGCGCGAGTTGCTCGTCCCACGGGAGTGCCGCGCCCTCTCCCTCGAAGAACGCCGGGATCCAGGAGTACTTGTCCGTGTAGTCCCACAGCGTGATGCCCACGCACCGCCGCACCGCGAGGCACGCCTCGGTCATGTCCCGGTACCACTCGGCCTGGGTGGCCAGCTCGGCCTCGTCCGCGGGTACGAACATCCGCACGTCGACCTCGGTGAGCGCGGTGTCCAGACGCAGCCGGGAGAAACGGCGGAGGTTGTCCTCCAGGGTCGTCGGATAGCCGTACTGGAGTGCCAGGTGGGCCTGGAGGCCGATGCCGTCGAGAGGGACGCCCTGGGCCTGGAGTTCCTGGGCGAGCTGGTAGTAGGCGTCGCTCTTCGGGCCGATCCCCTCGATGTTGTAGTCGTTGAGGTAGAGCTTGGCCTTCGGGTCCGCCTGGTGCGCCCAGCGCAGCGCGTCGGCGATGTAGCCGGGGCCGAGCGTCTTGTAGAAGACCGTCTCCCGGTAGGTGCCGTCCTCGTTGAACGCCTCGTTGACGACGTCCCAGGCGTAGATCTTGCCCCGGTAGTGCCGCACCTCCGTCTGGATGTGCTTCTTCAGTACGGCCCTGAGTTCGGGCGCCGTCCACGTGCGGCTCGTGAGCCAGTCCGGCAGCTGGCTGTGCCAGACCAGGGTGTGGCCGCGTACCCGCTGGTGGTTGGCGCGGGCGAGGTTCACGATCTCGTCGCCCTTGGACCAGTCGAAGACGCCCTGCTGGGGCTCGGTGGCGTACCACTTCATGCCGTTGCCCGGCGTGATCATGTCGAACTCGCTGCCGAGGACCGCCTTGTACGGCTCGTCGGTGAGTTCGGGGTTGTCGGTCGCGCTGCCGAAGTAGCGGCCGTGGCGCTGGGCGAGGTCGGCGAGGGTGGGCTGCCCGCCGTGGGACGGGCCGTGCTGTTCGCCGGCCTGGGCCGACGGCCCGGTGGCGATCCCCGCGGCGACCAGGACGGTCGCGAGCGCGCCGGCGAGTCTGAGCCGGGTGCGGGAGCGGGAGCGGGAGCGGGAGCGGGAGCGGGTGGTCGTACTGCGCATAGGGCGACTCCTCACGTCAGGGGGTGGGTGAGCCGTACGGCCGCGGGCGCCGGTCATCCCTTCGTGGCGCCCGCGGCGAGGCCGCCGACGAGCTGACGCTCGGCGACCGAGTAGAAGGCGAGGGCCGGAACCATGGCCAGCACCAGATAGGCGAAGACCTTGGCGTACTCCGCGGAGTACTGACCCTGGAACTGCTGGACGCCGATCGGGATCGTCCACCAGGTGGAGTCGGTGAACACCAGCAGCGGCAGGAGGAAGTTGTTCCAGCTGGCGATCACGGCGAGGACCGAGACGGTGCCGAGCGCGGGCCGCGCCATGGGCAGCAGGATCCGCCAGAAGAACCCGAACGGGCTGCACCCGTCGAGCGTGGCGGCCTCCTCCAGCTCGCCGGGGATCTCCCGGAAGAAACCGCGCAGGATGATGATCGTCATCGGCAGTCCGAACGCGGCCTGCGGCAGGATCACACCCAGCGGGTTGTCGAGGAGCCCCAGGGACCGCAGCAGCAGGAACAGTGGCAGGGCCGCCACGGCGAAGGGGAACATCAGCCCCATCGTGAACAGCGTGAACAGGAACTCCCGCCCGCGGAAGGCGAACCGGGCGAAGGAGAACGCGGCCAGCGCGGAGGCCGCGACGACGAGGACGGTCGTCCCGATGGCGATCAGCGCACTGCTGCCGACCAGCTGCCAGAAGGAGCCCGAGCCCAGGATGCCGGTGTAGTTGGAGGTGACCCACGGGTCGGGCAGCCCGATCGGGTTGCGGGAGAGCTGGTCGGTGGACTTGAAGCCGGAGAGGACCGCGTACAGCAGGGGTACGGCCATCACCGCGCCGACGATGACGAGAACGACGTGGACCGGCAGGGTCCTGCCGCGCTGCCTCCGCCCGGGCGCGGTCCGGGTGGGCGCGGTGCGCGCGGGTGCCTTCTGAGTGAGCGTCACTTCCCGCCTCCTCGCATGGTCGTGGTGGCCCCTTCGAGGTCGCGGCGGAGTACGAACCGCTGGTAGGCGAGGGCGAAGACGAGGCTGATGCCGAACATGACCACGCTGACCGCGCTGGCGTAGCCGACCTGGTAGCGCTTGAAGCCGAACTGGAACATGGTCACGGCCATGGTCTCGGAGTGGTGGTCGGGGCCGCCCTGGGTGATCACCCACACCAGGTCGAAGAGCTGGATCGAACCGATGACGGACAGGAAGGCGCTGATGCGCAGGGTGGGCGCGAGCAGCGGCAGGGTGACGTTGCGGAAGCGCTGCCAGGCACTCGCTCCGTCGATGAGCGCCGCCTCGGTCAACTCGGCCGGGATGGACTGGAGTCCGGCCAGGTAGAGCATCATGTGGAAGCCGAAGTACTTCCACATCATGACGAGGAACAGGGTCGCCATCACGGTGGACGGGTCGGCGAACCACGTCCCGCCGAGGCCGCCCAGGCCCACGCTGCCCAGGACGTGGTCGGCGAGACCGTCGTCGGGGGCGAAGATCATGCTGAACAGCACGCCGGTGATGGCCTCGGACAGGATGTACGGCGCGAAGAACAGCATCCGGTAGACGGCCCGGCCCCGTATCCGCTGGTTCAGCAGCACCGCCATGGCGAGCGCGAACGGCAGCTGGAGCGCGAGCGACAGGACGACCAGGACCAGGCAGCGCCACAGGTCGCCCAGGAAGACCGGGTCGTCGAAGAGCCGGGTGAAGTTGTCGACGCCGACGTAGTCGGAGGGCATGCCGAAGCCGCCCCACCGGAAGAAGGCGGCGTACAGGGCGAACAGCATCGGCAGCAGGACCAGCCCGATGAACAGCACCAGGGCGGGCACCTGGAAGCCCATCGCGGTGACCCAGTGGAGCAGACGCCGCCGGGTCCGCCCCCGGGCCGCCCCCACGGCCGGGGGCGGGAGCTCGATGTCGGGGCCGGTCCGCTTGTCCGGAAGGTACGTGGAGGTCATCGCCGGCTACTGCTCTTCCTTCGTGGCCTGCGTGATCGACTGGGCGACCTGCTCCGGGGACTTGGAGCCGGCGATGAGCGCGGAGACGCTGTCGTTGACCTCCTGGCCGACGGCGGGCGCGTACGCCTGGTCGAGGTAGAGCTGGAAGCCGGTGGCACGGTTCAACTGGGCCTGGACGGCCTTGGTGTTGGGGTCGGTGATGGCGCTCTCGGCCGCCGGGACCACCGGCAGGGCGCTGGTCTTCTTGACCAGCTCGAGGTCGGTGGCCTCAGAGGCGAAGAACTTCAGGAAGTCGACGGCCGCCTGCGGGGCGTCCCTGCGCAGGGCGTGCCCGCCGCCCCCGCCGAACACCTCGGTGATGGTGCCCTTGCCGCCCTCGACGGCGGGGAAGGGGAAGAAGCCGAGGTCGTCGCCGAGCCCCTTGCCCGCGTCGGCCTGCACCGACGGGGCCCACTGGCCCATGAGTTCCATCGCCGCCTTGCCGTTGCCTACGGTCGCGGCCTGGCCGGTGGGGGTGGAGTAGGCGGCGTTGAGGAACCCCTTCTGGAACGGCTGGAGGTCCACGAGGTCCTTGAGGTGCTTGCCGGCCGCGACGAAGTCGGCGCCCGTGAAGTCCTTGTCGTCGTAGGCCTTCTGCAGGGCGTCGGCGCCGGCCGTGCGCATGGCGAGGTAGGCCCAGTAGTACATCTCGGGCCACTTCTCCTTGCCCGCGAGGGCGATGGGGGTGATGCCCTTGGCCTTCAGCTTGCCCACGGCGTCGAGGAAGCCGCTCCACGTGGTCGGGGGCGTGCTGACGCCGGCCTGCTTGAAGAGCGCCTTGTTGTACCAGAAGCCGATCATGCCGATGTCGAACGGGATGCCGTACACCTTGCCGTCGAGCAGGTACGGCTCCCTCGCGACCTTCAGCAGACCGTCGGCCCACGGCTTGGTCCTGTCCGTGAGGTCCTCGACCAGCCCGGCGTCGACCTGCTGCTTCAGCACGCCGCCGCCCCAGGTGTGGAAGATGTCGGGCAGCTTCCCGGAGGCGATCAGCGTGGTCATCTTCGACTTGTAGGCGTCGTTCTCCAACTGGACGATCTTCACCTTGACGTCGGGGTTCTGGGCCTCGAACTTCTTGGCCAGAGCCGCCCAGACGCCCTTCGCGGGCTCGGTGGTCGAGATGTTCCACCACTCAATCGTGGTCGTCCCCCCGGACGACCCTCCGTCCGAGTCGCCGCCACAGCCGCTCAGTGCCGTCATGCCCACACCTGCCGCGGCGGAGGCCGCCAGGAAGCCGCGGCGGGACAGTGCCGGGTCGCCCATCATGCGCTCCTTGGGTACAGGACGGCGCGTCCACGCCCGTCCGCTGGGACCGAAAGTTTCGGAGATAATCCAGAAAGGTTCGTTGTTGCCCGCACCCTAGAGACAGCTGCCAAACGGTGGCAACCCCTTGTACGCGGGGAATGTTGCGGGATCCCGCCGCCAACTCGTTCCGGAAAGCCGCCGCTTCAGGAGTCCGACGCGGTCTACGAGAACCAGTCGAATGAGGCGCTGCCCTCCGTGACGTACATGCCGATCACCCTCCCCGTGAAGCCTCCGGCGACCTGCGTGGAGAGGTAGCGGCCGTCGAGCTCGGCCAGCGGTTCGCGGGCTTCGGCGGATGCACGGGCTTCGGCGGATGCCTGGCCTTCGACGGACTCATGGCCTTCGAGGGCTTCGACGGATGCGCGACCATCCACGGACTCGTGGCCTTCGACGGACTCGTGGCCTTCGACGGGGGTCAGGAACGTCTCCCGGCCGAGCACATGGAACCCGGGGAAGAAGCCGCGCGGCCGGGTGCCCAACAGCAGCATCCACCAGGTGCCGTCGGGCGCCTGCACGAGGTCGGCGTGTCCGGTGCACTGGACGGGCAGACCGGTGCTGCGGTGGGAGAGGACGGGGTTGGCCGGGGCGGGTTCGTAGGGGCCGCGTGGGGAACGGGCGCGGGCGATGGAGACGGCGTGTCCGTGTGCGGTGCCGCCCTCGGCGAGCATCAGGTACCACCAGTCGCCGATGCGGTGGAGGTGCGGCGCCTCCGGGTGCTGGAGCCCGGTCCCGGACCACATCGGGAGCGGGCCCTCCAGCACCTTCCCGGTCGCCGGATCGATACGGGCGAGGCGGACCCCGGAACCGGCGCACCAGCAGGAGCCGTCCTCGTCCCAGGCCAGGTCGGGATCGATCCCCTCCAGGTCGATCCGGACCGGGTCGGACCATGGCCCTTCGGGACGCTCGCTGCTCACGAGGAAGGTGCCGCCGCCGGCCACGCTGGTCGTGATCATGTAGAAGCGGCCGTCGTGGTGGCGGATCGTCGGGGCGTAGATCCCGGCGGAGGCCACCGTGTCCTCGGGCAGCGTCAACTGCCCGGGCCGGTCCAGGACGTTGCCGATCTGCCGCCAGTGCACGAGGTCGCGGCTGTGGAAGAGCGGGACGCCCGGGTAGTACTCGAAGCTCGAGCAGACGAGGTAGTAGTCCTCGCCCACCCGGCACACACTCGGGTCCGGGTGGAACCCGCCGATCACCGGGTTGTCGTAGGTCCGCATCCGCGTCAGCCCCTTCGGAGGTCGACGAAACATTCGGCCTCATCGACGAACGTTACGAAGCGCACTGTAGAAGGTCAGCTCTCGCAGCGGTACCCCATGCGAGCATCACCCCCAGGGACGGTTGTTCCCGACGGGGGGTGATGCTCGGCGGACCCACGACCGCACCCGGGTCATCCGTCGCCCTGGGCCAATTCCCTGAGTGCGATGTTGAGTTCGAGGACGTTCACCCGGGGCTCACCCATGAATCCGAACGTACGGCCCTGGGTGTGGTCCTCGACGAGCTTCTCCACCCGGGCGACCGGCAGGTGGTTCCGCTCCGCGACCCGGTGGATCTGGAGGCCGGCGTAGGCCGGGGAGATGTCGGGGTCGAGGCCCGAGCCGGAGGAGGTGACCGCGTCGGCGGGGACCTGGGACGGCTCGACCTGGTAGCCGGCCGTGGAGTTCTCCTTGACGACCTCGGCCTTGGCCTGCTTGACCCAGGCGATGAGCTCGGGGTTGTCGGCGGAGCGGTTGGTGGCGCCGGAGAGGATCAGCCGGTACCGGGTGTTGACCGAGTTCACGCCCAGCCCCTTGGCGGGCCGGGGCTGGAAGTAGTCCAGGCTGTAGTCCTGTTGGCCGATCAGCGAGGAGCCCGCGACCCCGCCGTCCGCCCGCACCTGCGAGCCGTTCGCCGTGTGGTGGAAGAGCGCCTGGGCCACACCGGTGACCGCCAGCGGATAGATCACGCCGGTGAGCAGGGTCAGCACGAGCAGCGCCCGCAGCCCCGCGCCCATCAACCGGGCGATGTTCGCAACGGAGTTGTTCATGGTCCTTCACCACGCTTTCAGGAAATTACAGCCCGGGGATCAGAGAGATGAGCAGGTCGATGATCTTGATGCCGACGAAGGGGGCGACCAGTCCGCCGAGGCCGTAGATCCCGAGGTTGCGGCGCAGCATGCGGTCCGCGCTCACCGGCCGGTACCGCACACCCCGCAGGGCCAGCGGCACCAGCGCGATGATGATCAGCGCGTTGAAGACGACGGCCGACAGGATGGCGGAGTCCGGCGACGACAGCCGCATGACGTTGAGCTTGTCCAGACCCGGGTAGACCGCCGCGAACAGCGCCGGGATGATCGCGAAGTACTTGGCCACGTCGTTGGCTATGGAGAACGTGGTCAACGCGCCCCGGGTGATCAGCAGTTGCTTGCCGATCTCGACGATCTCGATGAGCTTGGTCGGGTTGGAGTCGAGGTCGACCATGTTGCCGGCCTCCTTGGCGGCCGACGTACCGGTGTTCATGGCCACACCGACGTCCGCCTGGGCCAGCGCGGGCGCGTCGTTCGTGCCGTCGCCCGTCATCGCGACCAGTTTGCCGCCGGCCTGCTCCCGCCGGATCAGGGCCATCTTGTCCTCGGGAGTGGCCTCCGCGAGGAAGTCGTCGACGCCTGCCTCCTCGGCGATCGCCTTCGCCGTCAGCGGGTTGTCGCCGGTGATCATGACGGTTCTGATGCCCATGCGGCGCAGCTCGTCGAACCGCTCCCGCATGCCCTCCTTGACGACGTCCTTGAGGTGGATCACGCCCAGCACCCGCGCCCCGTCGACGTCCTCGACCGCCACCAGCAACGGCGTACCACCCGCTTCGGAGATCGCATCCGTCAACTCCTGTGTGTCCTGGGCGACTTCACCTCCCTGCTCCTTCACCCAGGCGACGACCGAAGCGGCCGCCCCCTTGCGGATCCTCCGGCCGTCGACGTCCGCGCCGGACATCCGGGTCTGCGCGGTGAACGCGATCCACTCCGCCCCGGCCAACTCGCCCTGGTGCCGCTCCCGCAGCCCGTACCGCTCCTTGGCCAGGACGACGATCGAGCGGCCCTCGGGCGTCTCGTCGGCCAGCGACGACAGCTGGGCCGCGTCGGCGACCTCGGCGGCCGTCACCCCCCGCACCGGCACGAACTGAGAGGCCTGCCGGTTGCCGAGGGTGATGGTGCCGGTCTTGTCGAG
The DNA here is from genome assembly GCF_000721105.1 of Streptomyces cellulosae. Taxonomy (GTDB): domain Bacteria; phylum Actinomycetota; class Actinomycetes; order Streptomycetales; family Streptomycetaceae; genus Streptomyces; species Streptomyces cellulosae_A. The sequence goes on along the minus strand of NZ_JOEV01000063.1, from coordinate 25,686 downwards.
CAGCAGCGTCGACACGTCACCGGCGGCCTCGACCGCGCGCCCCGACATGGCCAGCACATTGCGCTGCACCAGTCGGTCCATGCCCGCGATGCCGATCGCCGACAGCAGCGCGCCGATCGTCGTCGGGATGAGACAGACCAGGAGGGCCACCAGCACGACCAGTGTGAGACGGGTGCCCGCGTAGTCCGCGAACGGCGGCAGCGTGGCGCACGCCAGCAGGAACACGATGGTCAGCGAGGACAGCAGGATGTTCAGCGCGATCTCGTTCGGCGTCTTCTGCCGGGCGGCGCCCTCGACGAGGCTGATCATCCGGTCGATGAAGGTCTCCCCCGGTCTTGTGGTGATCTTAATGACGATCCGGTCGGAGAGAACCCTCGTTCCGCCGGTGACGGCACTCCGGTCGCCGCCGGACTCCCGGATGACGGGCGCCGACTCACCGGTGATCGCCGACTCGTCGACGGAGGCGACCCCTTCGACCACGTCCCCGTCGCCGGGAATGACGTCTCCGGCCTCACAGACGACCAGGTCACCGACGCGCAGTTCGGTGCCGGGGACCACGGTGCCGTCGGCCTTGCGGGCCACGCTGTCGCTCTTGGCCTTGCGCAGGGTGTCCGCCTGCGCCTTGCCGCGGCCCTCGGCGACCGCCTCCGCCAGGTTGGCGAAGACGACGGTCAGCCACAGCCAGGCACTGATCGTCCAGCCGAACCAGTCGCCGGGGTCCTTGAAGGAGAAGACGGTGGTCAGCACCGAACCGACCCACACCACGAACATCACGGGCGACTTGACCATCACCCGCGGGTCGAGCTTGCGGAACGCGTCCGGCAGTGACCTCACCAACTGCCCGGGGTCGAACAGTCCGGCGCCGACCCGGCCCTCGGCGGACGGGCGAGCGGTGGGTACGTCGTCGCGCGGCGCCCGGGTCTCGCTGGCTGTGGACACGGAGTCCTCCGGGTTCTCGAGCCGGTGGTCATGACGCCAGCCCTTCGGCGAGCGGTCCCAGCGCCAGTGCCGGGAAGTACGTCAGACCGGTGATGATCAGGATCGCGCCCACCAACAAGCCGGTGAACAGCGGCTTTTCGGTACGCAGGGTGCCCGCGGTGACCGGCACGGGCCGCTGCTCGGCAAGGGATCCGGCGAGCGCCAGCACGAACACCATCGGCAGGAACCGGCCCAGCAGCATGGCGAGCCCGATGGTGGTGTTGAACCACTGCGTGTCCGCGTTCAGCCCGGCGAACGCCGAGCCGTTGTTGTTGGCGCCGGACGTATAGGCGTACAGGATCTCGGAGAACCCGTGCGCCCCGCCGTTGGTCATGGAGTGGGCCGGAGTGGGCAGCGCCATCGCCAGCGCGGTGAAGACGAGGACGAGTGCCGGGGTGACGAGGATGTAGCAGGCCGCCAGTTTGATCTCGCGGGTGCCGATCTTCTTGCCCAGGTACTCGGGTGTACGGCCGACCATGAGCCCGGCGATGAACACCGCGACGATCGCCATGATCAGCATGCCGTAGAGGCCGGAGCCCGTGCCGCCGGGCGCGATCTCTCCCAGCATGATGCCGAGCATGGTGATGCCGCCGCCGAGACCGGTGAAGGACGAGTGGAAGGAGTCCACCGCGCCGGTCGAGGTGAGGGTGGTCGACACCGCGAAGATCGACGACGAGCCGACGCCGAAACGGACCTCCTTGCCCTCCATCGCCCCGCCCGCGATCTGCAGCGCCGGGCCGTGGTGGGCGAACTCGGTCCACATCATCAGGGCGACGAAGCCGACCCAGATGGTGGCCATCGTGGCGAGGAGGGCGTACCCCTGCCTGACGGAGCCGACCATGATGCCGAAGGTCCGGGTCAGCGCGAACGGGATCACCAGCAGCAGGAAGATCTCGAAGAGGTTCGTGAACGGCGTCGGGTTCTCGAACGGATGGGCGCTGTTGGCGTTGAAGTAGCCGCCCCCGTTCGTCCCCAGCTCCTTGATCGCCTCCTGCGAGGCGACGGCCCCGCCGTTCCACTGCTGCGCCCCACCCATGAACTGGCCGATCTCATGGATCCCGGAGAAGTTCTGGATGACCCCACAGGCGACCAGCACGATCGCGGCGAGGAAGGCGCCCGGCAGCAGAACGCGTACGACACCCCGCACCATGTCGGCCCAGAAGTTGCCGAGTTCACCGGTACGGGACCTGGCGAAACCGCGCACCAACGCCACGGCCACGGCGATCCCGACGGCCGCGGAGACGAAGTTCTGCACGGCCAGCCCGGCGGTCTGCACCACATGGCCCATGGCCTGTTCGCCGTAGTACGACTGCCAGTTGGTGTTGGTCACGAAGGACGCGGCGGTGTCGAAGGCCTGGTCCGGGTCGATGGACCTGAAGCCGAGCGACAGCGGCAGGACTCCTTGGAGCCGCTGGAGCAGATAGAGGAACAGGACGCCGGCCGCGGAGAAGGCGAGGACCCCTCGCAGGTACGCGGGCCAGCGCATCTCGGTGTCCGGGTCGGCACCGATGCCTTTGTAGATCCACCGCTCGACACGCCAGTGCCGGTCGGAGGAGTAGACCCGGGCCATGTAGGTGCCGAGGGGTGTGTAGGCGAGCGCCAGCGCCACGATCAGCGCCAGCAGTTGGAGCACGCCGGCGAGTACGGGACCCATGGGGGGCTCAGAACCTCTCCGGGAAGATCAGGGCGAGAACGAGATAGCCCAGCAGAGCGACGGCCACGACCAGACCGACGACGTTTTCGGCGGTCACAGCTTCGTCACCCCCTTGGCGACGAGAGCCACCAGCGCGAAGACCGCGGCCGTGGTGACGACGAAGGCCAGATCGGCCATCGTGAGCTCCTGAGTGAGGTTCGGAAGGAACGGACGCTTCGAGGAAACTCCGCGAAAGCCCTGCTGGGGCAGGCGTTGACGGGTCCCATACGGCAGCACGTGCGGCCTTGACGGGACTCTTACGGCGTCCCCGCACGGGGCCCTGTCGCCCCGCGGAGACAGAACGGCGTCAAGGTGTGCCGCTGCCCGTCAGAGCCGCGTCAAGGGAGGGTGCGCCGACATCCCGCCGGTTTTGCCGTCGGCGGCATGGGACACCCCGACCAGGTGCGGCACGACCCGGCCGACGCGCAGGAGCAGTCGTCCGGTGCCGGGGTCCACGACCGCCACTGGTCCGGCGAACTGCGCGGTCCGCTCCGCTGCTCGGCCGCGCTCCTCGTGCTGCTGCTCGTCGACCTGGTCGCCGGTGATGCTCCCCGTCGTCCTGTACCCGCCCCGGGTCCGTGTTCAGCGAGGGCCCGGCTGTCCTCCCGGGGCCCGCTGCGGGAACGCCGACCCTGACTCCACAGCCGCGCACGGCGGACCGGAGGTGGCCGGAAACCGCCGTACGTCATGACGCTGGGTGTCCGCCCGCTCGTCCACCCCGCTCCCCCGCACGACCCAGACACGCGGGCCCGTCGACTCACCGATCCCATGCTTGACGTGCTACGAAATCCCGGCGAACCAGTCTTAACGCAAGCTTGACGCCCTCCGCCCCTGCATCCGCAGGCCCTGACATCACTCTCCGCTTACGCTGATTGCGCCGAATGCGTGATGGCCGGATCCACACGCCGAGCCGCACTTCAGGAGCACGCCCGATGGCCACCACCGAACACCCTCCTCCCAGTCGCCTGCGCTCCTGGATGCTGGAGGGCCTGTCCGACATGGGCAAGGGCGGCGGCCACCAGGGCCCGCACGCCGTTCCCGAACCCGCCCACCAGGGACGCCGCTGGTGGCGGGTGATGTGCCTGACCGGAGTCGACTACTTCTCCACCCTCGGCTACCAGCCGGGCATCGCGGCGCTCGCGGCCGGTCTGCTGTCACCGGTGGCGACCATCGTGCTGGTGATCGTCACCCTGGCGGGCGCCCTGCCCGTGTACCGCCGCGTGGCCGAGGAGAGTCCCCACGGCGAGGGTTCGATCGCCATGCTGGAGCGACTGCTGTCCTTCTGGAAGGGCAAGCTGTTCGTCCTGACCCTGCTCGGCTTCGCCGCCACCGACTTCCTGATCACCATCACGCTCTCGGCGGCTGACGCCTCGACGCACCTGATCGAGAACCCGCATCTGACCAGCACCCTGCACGACAAGCAGATGCTGATCACCCTGATCCTCGTGGCGCTGCTCGGCGCGGTGTTCCTCAAGGGCTTCCTGGAGGCCATCGGCGTCGCCGTCGTCCTGGTCGGCATCTACCTCACGCTGAACCTCGTCGTCGTGTTCGTGGGGCTGTGGCACGTCATCACCGCCGGCCATGTCGTCACCGACTGGGCCGGTGCCCTGACCACGGAGCACGGCAACGTCTTCGCCATGGTCGGCGTGGCCCTGCTGGTCTTCCCGAAGCTCGCGCTCGGCCTGTCCGGCTTCGAGACCGGCGTGGCGGTGATGCCACATGTCCAGGGCGACCCCGACGACACCGACGAACGGCCCACCGGCCGGATCCGGGGCACCAAGAAGCTGCTCACCACCGCCGCCGTGATCATGAGCTGCTTCCTCATCGCCACCAGTTTCATCACCACCCTGCTGATCCCGGAGAAGCAGTTCGCGTCCGGCGGCCAGGCCAACGGCCGAGCCCTCGCGTACCTCGCGCACAACTACCTGGGCAGCGCCTTCGGTACGGTCTACGACGTCTCGACCATCGCCATCCTGTGGTTCGCCGGCGCCTCCGCCATGGCCGGGCTGCTCAACCTGATGCCCCGCTATCTGCCCCGTTACGGCATGGCGCCGCACTGGGCCCGCGCCGTGCGCCCGATGGTCATCGTCTTCATCCTCATCGCCTTCCTGGTCACCTGGATCTTCGACGCGGACGTCGACGCGCAGGGCGGCGCCTACGCCACCGGCGTCCTCGTCCTGATCAGTTCCGCGGCGATCGCGGTGACCATCGCCGCCCGCAAGGCCCGCCAGCGCAAGGGGACCATCGGCTTCGCGGTGATCTCAGCGGTGTTCCTCTACACGACGGTCGTGAACGTCATCGAGCGGCCCGACGGCGTGAAGATCGGCGCCTGCTTCATCGCCGGCATCATTCTGGTCTCCCTGCTGTCCCGGCTGGCCCGCGCCTTCGAACTCCGGGTGACCAGCGTGACGCTCGACGACATGGCGGAACGTTTCGTCCGGGACATGTCCAGTCGCAAGATACGGTTCATCGCCAACGAGCCCGACCGGCGGGACAAGGCCGAGTACCGCGACAAGATCGAGCAGATCCAGCAGGACAACGACATCCCCGGGGAGGACTTCGTCTTCGTCGAGGTCACGGTCCTCGACCCGTCCGAGTTCGAGGCGGGCCTGACGGTGCGCGGCGAGGTCCTCCACAAGCGCTACCGCGTCCTGACCCTGGAGTCCTCCTCCATCCCCAACGCCCTGGCCGCTCTGCTCCTGCACGTCCGCGACGCGACCAACTGCACCCCGCACATCTACTTCGAGTGGACCGAGGGCAACCCCTTCGCCAACTTCCTCCGCTTCTTCCTCTTCGGCCAGGGCGAGGTCGCCCCGGTCACCCGAGAGGTCCTGCGCGAGGCGGAACCAGACCGGGCGCGGAGGCCGCGGGTGCACACCGGGTGATCTGCCCTGGCAGGGCGGGACCGCTGACCACGGGCCGATCCGCCCTGTCCGAAGGCGATCGCCCGGCCACGGAAGGAGCGACCACGGGGGCCCACGGCCCACGGCCCACGGCCCACGGAGGAGCGTCCCTGTGTGTTCGCCGATCGGGTCTTGGCGAGCCGGCCGGTGGTGTCCCGGGGAACCGGCCTGTGGTGTCCCTGCGAGCCGGCCGCCTCTGTCCTCGCGGGGCGACCGCCTCTATCCTCGCGAGCCGGCCACCTCTGTCCTCGCCGGGCGGCCGCCTCTGTCCTCGCCGGGCGGCCGATCTTGTCCTCGCGGGGAGGCCAACGGTGTCCCCCCGCGACCAGCCTCGTCACCGTTCCGCTCGGTTGTGGCCGCTCGGTCCCCCCCCCGACCCCTTTTCGTCAGCCAACGTGCGACCGCGTGGTCCCCCCCCCCCCCCGCCGCTCGTCGTCCACCGCGCCGCTCGGCGGCTACCCCCCGAACCGCCGCGGCGGCCGGACCACGACCTGCCCGAAGCTCACCTCCCCGGCCACCTCCACCCGCAACACCACAGGACCGTCGTCCGCGACTGCCCGCCGCTCCTTGACCTTGGAGTAGTTGGTCACCAACGCGTCTGTGTCCACGACGACACCCGGCCGCGTCAGCAGCTTCAGGGACCCGCCACGTATGTCGAGGTCGAGCCGCAACGTGTCATGGGCGATCACGGCCTGCGTGAAGTCGAGTATCACCTCGCCCCACGCGGAACGGATCTCCATCCGCCGCGGCACCACCCACCCCTCGCCGCGCCGGGTGGAAGCACCTTCCTGCTCAATCCGCACGACGTCCTTGACCTCGGCCGCACCCGCGCCCGCCCACGGGGACGCCGAGGTCGGCAGATCCGCCGTCAGCACCGCCAACTCACCCATGGTGCGTGCGGTCAGGGCGGCCCCCACCCGCTCGTCCAGCTCTTCCCCGCTGAGCCGGCCGTCCCCCGCCGCGACGCGCAGCACGTCCACCACGTGGTCGCGGTCCGCGTGCGAGGCCCTCAGCGCGACCGCCGCTGTGGCACCGGGCAGCCCGCCGTCCTGCCATGACCCACCCGACATCCCCTCATCCTCTCCCTCGACACACTGAAGATATATCGCGTTATACCCAACGGCCAACCCCCCAACCGCGGTTCCCCGCCGACGCCCCTATCGTGACCGGCATGCAGTCCTACACAATCGGCCAGGCAGCACGGCTGCTCGGCGTGAGCCCCGACACCGCGCGCCGCTGGGCGGACGCCGGCCGGGTGACGACCCACCGCGACGACAGCGGCAGAAGAGTCATCGACGGGCGGGACCTGGCCGCCTTCTCGGTGGACCTCGCCAAGGCCGGAACGGACGAGGAGGAGACCACCCCGCGCACCTCCGTGCGCAACGCCTTCCCCGGCATCGTCACCGCGATCAAGCTCGGCGATGTCGCCGCCCAGGTGGAGATCCAGGCCGGCCCGCACCGACTTGTCTCCCTCCTGACCCGCGAGGCCGTCGAGGACCTCGGTCTGGAGGTCGGCATGGAGGCCACGGCACGAGTGAAGTCGACGAACGTCCACATCGACCGGGTCTGAGTGACGCCACCCTCCCGAAAGGAAGGGAAGGCATCTCGTAGAAACGCATATGCGCGTTCCATCGACCACTGGAGCAGCTAATGCGATGAGGCGGGAGGCTTACACCTCGCATATGCGGAAGTATGATCGGCGCATCGGAAGGGTCCTCTGGGCTCTTCTCCAAGCAGACCGAGGGAGTGAACCCGTGATGACCCGTTCCGTGCGCCGGACCCGACGGACCCTGCAGGCGACCGGAGCGGGAGCCGCCGCGCTGCTCGCCCTCGCCGCCTGCTCCTCGTCCGGCTCGGACTCGGACTCGGCGGCCGCGGCCCCCAACTCCTCCGCCTCGGCCTCGGCGAAGCTCTCCGGCGCGGTGACCGTCTTCGCCGCCGCCTCACTCCAGGAGAGCTTCACGTCCCTGGGCAAGCAGTTCGAGAAGGAACACCCCGGCACGAAGGTCACCTTCAGTTTCGGCGGCAGCGACAGCCTCGCCGCGAGCATCACCGGCGGCGCCCCCGCCGACGTCTTCGCCGCCGCCAGCCCCAAGACGATGGCGCTGGTGACGGATCAGAAGGACGCCGTCGGCACGCCGGCCACCTTCGTCCGCAACCAGCTGGAGATCGCCACCCTGCCGGGCAACCCGGACAACGTCTCCTCCCTCAAGGACCTCACCAAGTCGGAGCTGAAGGTCGTCCTCTGCGACAAGACGGTGCCGTGCGGTGCCGCCGCCCAGAAGGCGCTGGACGCCGCCAAGCTGAAGCTCACGCCGGTTTCGTACGAGCAGGACGTCAAGAGCGCCCTGACGAAGGTCGAGCTGAGGGAGGCGGACGCGGCCGTCGTCTACAGGACCGACGTGAAGGCGGCGGGTGACAAGGTGGAGGGCGTGGAGTTCCCGGAGTCGGCCCAAGCCGTCAACAACTACCCGATCGCCCTCCTCAAGAACGCCCCCAACGCCGCCGCGGCCAAGGCGTTCATCGAGCTGGTCAAGTCCACCGAGGGCCAGAAGACCCTCACCGAAGCCGGATTCCTCAAGCCATGACCGACCCCGGCGACGCCACGCCCGGCCCCGCCGGTCCAGGCAGCCCCGCACCCAATCCCACCGGACCCGGACCCGGACCCGGACCCGGCGGAGGCGCCCGAAGCGATACAGGCCCCGGCACAGGCCCGCCGCGCTCCACCGACCCGGGCGCCCCCGCCGTCCCCGTCCCCACGACAGTCCCCCTGAAGGGCCGCCCCCGCCGCCCCCTCCCAGGGTCCCGACGCATCCCCCTCGCTCTCCTCCTCCCCGCACTGGCGGGCCTGGCGTTTCTCCTCCTGCCGCTGGTCGCGCTCCTCGTACGAGCACCGTGGCGCAGCCTCCCCGAGCAGCTGACCAGTGCCGAGGTCTGGCAGGCGCTGCGCCTGTCGCTGGTGTGCGCCACGGCGGCGACGGCATTGAGTCTCGTCATCGGCGTACCCCTGGCCTGGCTGCTGGCCCGCACCGACTTCCCCGGCCGCGGCCTGGTCCGTGCCCTGGTCACCCTGCCCCTCGTGCTGCCCCCGGTGGTCGGCGGTGTGGCCCTCCTGCTCGCACTGGGCCGCAACGGCGTCGTGGGCCAGTGGCTGGACTCCTGGTTCGGCGTCACCCTGCCGTTCACCACGACGGGCGTCGTCCTCGCGGAGACGTTCGTGGCCATGCCGTTCCTCGTCATCAGCGTCGAGGGCACCCTGCGCGCGGCCGACCCCCGCTACGAGGAGGCGGCCACCACCCTGGGCGCCTCCCGCTTCACCGCGTTCCGCCGGGTCACGCTCCCCCTGATCGCGCCGGGCGTCGCGGCGGGCGCCGTGCTGGCCTGGGCCCGAGCCCTGGGCGAGTTCGGGGCGACGATCACCTTCGCCGGTAACTTCCCGGGCCGTACGCAGACGATGCCCCTCGCGGTCTACCTGGCCCTCCAGAACGACCCGGCGGCGGCAATCGCCCTCAGCCTGGTCCTGCTGGCGGTGTCGATCGCGGTCCTGGCGGGTCTACGGGACCGCTGGATGACGACATCATGACGCCCGCCACCCCGCCCCCCACCGCCTACAGCGGCCACCGGTCAGACGGCCGGCCACATATGCCCACCAGCCCGTCAGGACACGGCCACCCACACCACCTCACCCGCCCCACCCCACCCCGCCGAACTGCACAACCACCCGCCCCACCCGCCCCACCAGACCGCGAACAACCACCGCCCCTCAGTCCTGCCGCCTGGGGCGACGGGGTCTCCCCGCTCGAGCGAAACCGAGAGTGCGGGAGGGCGGGCGCAGGCGGCACCCGCCGGCAGCCAGGCCGCGCGACCCAACCCCGGCCCGCCCCAAACCCACGACACCTGCTCACCGACGCAACCACCGCAACACCGCCCAGGCACCAACCCACTCGCGCACGAACCACGCCCCCCGAACCCCGTGGGCCCCCCACACCACCGACATCACCGCCGCGCACACAACAACCCCGCAAGGCCCTCCCCCCAGCACACTCGCCGCCGCCACGGCCCCGCCTCCACAGCCCACCCCACGAATCCACCCACGCCAGGACTCGCCCCATGACCAACCTCGACGACACCGCAACCGACGCCACCACCGAACACCCCGCCACCCCCGGTGAAGGCCTCGACGCCCACCTCGTCGTCGACCACGGCACCTTCCGCCTCGACATCACCCTCACCGCCGCCCCCGGCGATGTCATCGCGCTGCTCGGCCCGAACGGCGCAGGCAAGACCACCGCCCTGCGCACCCTGGCCGGTCTCGCCCCGCTCACCCACGGCCATCTGCGCCTCGACGGCACCGCGTTGGACCGTACGCCCCCCGAGTCCCGCCCCGTGGGCGTCGTCTTCCAGGACTACCTGCTCTTCCCGCACCTGTCCGCCCTCGACAACGTGGCCTTCGGCCCTCGCTGCCACGGCGCGACCAGAGCGGAGTCCCGCGCCCAGGCCGCCGAATGGCTGGACCGCATGGGCCTCGCCGACCACGCCGGGACCAAGCCCCGCAAGCTCTCCGGCGGCCAGGCGCAGCGCGTCGCCCTCGCCCGCGCCCTGGCCACACACCCCCGTCTGCTGCTCCTCGACGAACCGCTCGCCGCCCTGGACGCCCGCACCCGGCTGGAGGTCCGCGCTCAACTCCGCCGCCACCTCGCCCAGTTCGAGGCCGTCGCCGTGCTGGTCACGCACGACCCGCTGGACGCCATGGTGCTGGCCGACCGCCTCGTGGTCATCGAGCACGGCCGGGTCGTCCAGCAGGGCGCCCCCGCCGACATCGCACGCCGTCCCCGTACGGACTACATCGCGCAACTGGTCGGCCTGAACCTCTACAAGGGGCAGGCCGAGGGCCACACGGTCGGCCTCGACGCGGGCCCCGTCCTCACCACCACCGAGGACCTCTCCGGTCCGGTGTTCGTGGCGTTCCCGCCGAGCGCCGTGACCCTTCACCGCGACAGGCCCACCGGCTCCAGCGCCCGCAACCTGTGGCGTTGCGAGGTGGCCGGTCTGGAGACCCACGGCGACCAGATCCGCGCGGACCTCACCGGTGAACTCCCTCTCGCCGCCGACCTCACCACGGTCGCCGCGGCCGAACTCGACCTGCACCCGGGCGCGCCGGTCTGGGCGACCGTCAAAGCGACGCAAACACACGCATACCCGGCATAAGACCCGCCCGGCGGCTACGGTGGGGGCCCCTGCTTCCCCACCCTCTGCGAGGCCTCACCATGAGCCTGAGCATCCGCAACCAGCTCCCCGGCACCGTCACCGCCGTCACCCGGGGGGAGGTGATGGCCACAGTCACGGTCCGCCTCGCCGGCGGACAGGACCTCACCGCCGCGATCACCCTGGATGCAGTCGAGGAACTGGGCCTCGTCCCGGGATCGCCGGTACGCGCCCTGGTGAAGTCGACGGACGTCGCCCTCGCCACCGCCCCGGTCGACGGCCTCTCCATCCGCAACCAACTGCCCGGCGCGGTTCACGAGATCGCGACCGGCGGCGCCATGGCCTCCGTCAAGATCTTCGTCGACGGCGCCGACCTCACCGCGGCGATCACCAGGGAAGCCGTCACGGACCTCGAACTCACGGTCGGCACTCCGGTCGTCGCCCTGATCAAGTCGACCGAGGTCTCCCTGGCCACCGCGTGACACCCCAGGACGCGAAAGAGCTCCCCCGGCATACACCCGGACGGAGCCCTTCGCACCTACGCCATGCCAGTCCTCGCGAACGGCGACCCAGTCGTCCTGTACGACGTACATGACTCCCATGACCTACATGCCGCACACGTACCTGACGTGCATGACGCCTCAGTCCTCATACGCGTCCAGCGGCGGGCACGAGCAGACCAGGTTGCGGTCCCCGAAGGCCTGGTCGATCCGGCGCACCGGCGGCCAGTACTTGTCCGCCACGGACACTCCGGCCGGGAAGACGGCCTCCTCGCGCGAGTACGCGTGCGCCCACTCACCGCCCAGCGCACCGGCGGTGTGCGGGGCGTTGCGCAGCGGGTTGTCGTCCGAGGGCCACTCGCCCGAGCCGACCTTCTCGATCTCGGCCCGAATAGCGATCATGGCCTCGCAGAACCGGTCGAGTTCAGTCAGGTCCTCGGACTCGGTCGGCTCGATCATCAGCGTCCCGGCCACCGGGAAGGACATCGTCGGCGCGTGGAACCCGTAGTCGATGAGTCGCTTGGCGACGTCGTCGACGCTCACCCCGGTCGCCTTCGTGAGCGGCCGCAGGTCGATGATGCACTCGTGCGCGACCAGCCCGCCCGGGCCGGTGTAGAGCACGGGGTAGTGCGGCTCCAGCCGCTTGGCGATGTAGTTGGCGCCAAGCACCGCCACCTGTGTGGCCCGCTTGAGCCCCTCACCGCCCATGAGCCGCACATACGCCCACGAGATCGGCAGGATGCCCGCCGAGCCCCAGGGTGCGGCCGAGATGGGGCCGACACCGGTCTCCGGCCCGGCCGCGGGCTGCAGCGGGTGGTTGGGCAGATACGGCGCCAGGTGCGCCCGCACCCCGACCGGGCCGACGCCCGGACCGCCGCCGCCGTGCGGGATGCAGAAGGTCTTGTGCAGGTTCAGGTGCGAGACATCTCCGCCGAAGTGGCCCGGCTTGGCCAGCCCGACCAGCGCGTTCAGGTTGGCGCCGTCGACGTACACCTGACCGCCCGCCTCATGCACCTGCGCACAGATGTCGGCGACATGCTCCTCGAACACGCCGTGCGTCGAGGGGTACGTGATCATCAGCACCGCCAACTCGTCGCGGTACTGCTCGATCTTCGCCCGCAGGTCCTCCACGTCGATCTCGCCGTCCTCGGCGGTCTTCACGACGACGACCTTCATCCCGGCCATCACGGCGCTGGCGGCATTGGTGCCGTGCGCGGACGACGGGATCAGACACACCGTCCGCTGCTCGTCCCCGTTGGCCCGGTGGTATCCGCGTACGGCGAGCAGCCCGGCCAGCTCGCCCTGCGAACCAGCGTTGGGCTGAAGCGAGACCCGGTCGTATCCGGTGACCTCGGCGAGACGTTCCTCCAGCTCCCGGATGAGCGTGAGGTAACCCTGGGCCTGCTCGGCGGGCGCGAAGGGGTGCATCTGGCCGAACTCGGGCCAGGTCACCGGCTCCATCTCCACGGTCGCGTTGAGCTTCATGGTGCAGGAGCCCAGCGGGATCATGCCGCGGTCGAGTGCGTAGTCGCGGTCGGCGAGCCGACGCAGGTAGCGCAGCATCGCGGTCTCGGAGCGGTGCTGGTGGAAGACAGGGTGCGTGAGGTAGTCGTCGGTGCGCAGCTGCGCGGCCGGAAGGGAGTCCTCGGTGGCGGTGTCGAGCGCCTCGATGTCACCCTCGACCCCGAAGGCGGCCCACACGGCGCCCAGTTGGGCCCGCGCGGTCGTCTCGTCACATGCGATCGACACCTGGTCGGCGTCCACGAGCCGCAGGTTGACGCCGTTCTCGCGCGCGGCCGCGACGACCTGGGCGGCCTTGCCGGGCACGCGGGCGGTCAGCGTGTCGAAGTAGGAGCCGTGCACGATCTCGACCCCGCCGGCCGTCAGGCCCGCGGCGAGGATCGTGGCGTACCGGTGGGTGCGCCGCGCGATGCTCTTGAGGCCCTCGGGCCCGTGATAGACGGCGTACATCCCGGCCATCACCGCCAGCAGCACCTGCGCGGTGCAGATGTTGCTGGTGGCCTTCTCCCGCCGGATGTGCTGCTCACGCGTCTGCAGAGCGAGCCGGTAGGCCCTGTGCCCGTCGGCGTCCACCGAGACACCCACGAGCCGCCCGGGCAGGCTGCGCGCGAACTTCTCCCGTACGGCCATGTAGCCGGCGTGCGGCCCACCGAACCCCATCGGCACACCGAACCGCTGGGTCGTCCCGACCGCGATGTCCGCGCCGAGCTCTCCTGGGGACCTCAGCAGCGTGAGCGCCAGCAGATCCGCGGCGACGGTCACCAGCGCGCCGAGTTCGTGGGCCTGGTCGATGACCGGCTTGATGTCGCGTACGGCCCCGGAGGCGCCCGGGTACTGGATCAGCACGCCGTTGATCTCGCGCCCGGCGATCTCGGCCGGGATGCCGCCGCTCAGGTCGGCGACGACGACCTCCACGCCGGTCGGCTCGGCCCGCGTCTCGATCACGGCGATGGTCTGCGGCAGCGTGTCCGCGTCGACCAGAAAGAGGCCCTTCTTGTTCTTGTCCATGCGCCGCGACAGTGCCAGGGCCTCGGCCGCCGCGGTGCCCTCGTCGAGCAGCGAGGCACCGGAGGTGGGCAGCCCGGTGAGCTCGGCGACCATGGTCTGGAAGTTCAGCAGGGCCTCGAGCCGCCCCTGGGAGATCTCCGGCTGGTACGGCGTGTAGGCCGTGTACCAGGCCGGGTTCTCCATCACGTTCCGCAGGATGACGGGCGGTGTGAACGTCCCGTAGTACCCGAGCCCGATCATGGAGTCGAGCACCTGGTTCCGGTCGGCCAGCGCCCGCAGCTCGGCGAGCACCTCGGCCTCGGTTCGCGCACCCGGCAGGTCGAGCGCGTCGGCGTTCTTGATGACGTCAGGCACCGCGGCGGCGGTGAGCTCGTCCAGCGAGCCGTACCCGACCTGGGCCAGCATCTTGGCCCGTGCTTCCTGGTCGGGCCCGATGTGGCGCTGCTCGAACGGGATTCCCTGTTCCAGCTCGGCGAGCGGAATGCGGTGGGCGGTCATTGCGGAGGCCTCCTGGTCTGACACGACCTTCGAGGGGCACCACGACGCGGGTACCCGGACGGCCTCCCCCTCTGTCATCTCGACCTGAGAGCTTCACCGGACTCCCGAAGGTGCCCGGCTTTCACCGTCGGTGAGAGCGGGGGCCGTCGACGCCGTCGACACCCGCCCTGCTTTCCAGAGTGACCTCGCCCGTGCGGTACGTGGGCCTGAGAGATTCCGGGGAGGATTTGCTCCTTCGGCGCCTCCGGATGGTGTCCGGAGGACTCTCCCGCGCGGGGTCAGCAGCCGCTTGCCAGCGTACCAGCGCGGGCAACGCCCGGGCGTTCGAGTGGCCGCCTCCCTGATTGTGCTCTTTCGTAGTGGTTACGGATGAGTTGCGACCAAGTGGAGGGCCCGTGCGCACCGACATCGATCCGCGCAACCTGATCGGCCGCAAGGCGCTCGACCGCAACGGCGCCAAGATCGGCACGATCGACGAGGTCTACCTCGACGACGCGACGGGCCTACCGGAATGGGCGGCCATACGCACCGGCCTCTTCTCCAGGGACGCCTTCGTCCCCCTCAAGCCCAGCGAGCTGATCGAGGGGACCCTGCACGTCCCTTTCGATCGCGCACTCATCAAGGACGCCCCCGACTTCGGCGTGGGCCGCCACCTCTCCCCCGACCAGGAACTCCAGCTCTACCACCACTACGGCCTCGACATCTCCGCCCCGCCCCCGCTCCCGGACCACGACTTCGGCAACCTGGCCGGCACGGACGACACCTGACCCCACAACCGCGGCCACCCCCGCCGAAGCCGCGGGCAGTCGTGCCGCGGATCCAGGTCTTCTCCTCCCCCTGGAGCGGGGGGCCGAGAGTGGGGACTGCGGGCGCGGGCTGCACCTCCCGCACACGCCGGGACCCACGCCCCCGCCACGCCCAGCCCGCGCATCCGCCATCCGCCATCCGCCATCCGCCATCCGCCCAGGAAAAGCCGGCGCCCCGCCCCGCGCGTATCCCCACCCGTCACGCACGCCCACCAGCCTGGTCCACCGACCGGCACCCCGTCACACCGGCACCCCGCCCCCCGAAGCCCCGCCCGCCTCCACACTCCGCGCCACCAGCGGCAACGGATCCGCCGGTTCCAACTCCGGATCATCGACCCGAAACGTCCGCACCCGCCCCGGCCGCGAGTCGGGCGTCTCGAACCGCACCGTCACCCGCCCGAGCCCGCTCCCCTGCACCCACCCGTGCCCGTACTCGGCATGCCGCACATCGTGTCCCGAGGGCCACCGCCGCTCGACCGGCACCTCCGGTTCCACCTCGGGCGCGGCCTCGGCCTCCTCCACCGCAGCGGCGTCCGCATGCTCCCCCGCCGCCTGCGCGAACAGATCCTCCTGCGTGTAGTCGGCCAGCCCGCTGACGCCCACCCCGAGCAGCCGCACGCCCCCGGTGGTGTCCACGGAGTCCAGCAACCGCGCGGCGGCCTCCCGCACCACCGCGGGATCGTCCGTGGGCCCGCGCAGCGTCTCCGACCGGGTCAGCGTGGAGAAGTCGTACCTGCGCACCTTGAGCACGATCGTCCGCCCGGACAGCCCCGCCCCGCGCAACCGCCGCACACACCGGTCCGCCAGCCGCTGCACCTCCAGTCCCACCCTGGTCCGATCGTGGATGTCGACGTCGTAGGTGTCCTCCACCGACACCGACTTCGCCTCCCGCTCGGCCACCACGGGCCGCTCGTCGCGCGCCAGCGCCATCGCGTACAGCCCGTGCCCATGGGCCTTCCCCAGCAGCCGTACGAGCTCGTCCTCGCCCGCCTCCACGATCTCCCCGACCGTGGTGATCCCGGCCCGCCGCAGATGGTCCCCCGTCGCCGGCCCCACCCCCGGCAACGTCCGCACCGACAGCGGCCCCAGCATCGCCCGCTCGGTCCCCGGCTCGATCACCACCAGTCCGTCCGGCTTGGCCTGCTCCGAGGCGATCTTCGCCAGCATCTTGGAGGCGGCGAGCCCCACCGACCCCGTCAGCCCGGTCCCAGCCCGTATGTCCGCCCGCAGCTTCCCCCCGGCCAGCCGTGCCGAAGCCTCGTCCCAGGCCGTTCCCCCGGCCTCCAGGTCCACGAACGCCTCGTCCAGACTCAACGGCTCCACCAGCGGCGAAAGCTCCCTCAGCAGCCCCATCACCTGCTCACTGATCAACCGGTAGAACGCGAACCGCGGCACGAGATACGCGGCGTTCGGCGCGAGTCGCCTGGCCTGGGCCATCGGCATCGCCGAGTGCACCCCGAAGACCCGCGCCTCGTACGACGCCGTGGCCACCACCCCACGCGGCCCCAGGCCACCCACGACGACGGCCTTCCCGCGCAGGCTCGGTTTGGACGCCTGCTCCGCCGAGGCGAAGAAGGCATCCATGTCGAGGTGCAGGATGGTGGGCGCGCTTCTCACATCTCCGATGCTGCCCTACGCCACTGACAATGCCCCGCCCGGACAGCGGAGAGACGCTCAGACCGCCCGGTTGCGCCGCCGCGCCAGCTCGTCCGCGGGGTTGTGCCCGACGAGGGTCTCCCCGGTGTCGATCCGCTCCCCGTGCAGCTGCGAGAGGGCGCTCTCGACATCCCGCCACACCACGCCGACGGCGATCCCGAAGACGCCCTGGCCGCCCTGGAGCAGTTCGTGGACCTCGTCGGGAGTGCTGCACTCGTAGACCGTGGCGCCGTCGCTCATCAGCGTCATGCGCTCCAGGTCGCGGAAGCCGCGCTCACGCAGATGCTGGACCGCGGTGCGGATGTTCTGCAGCGACACACCGGTGTCGAGGAAGCGCTTGACGATCTTCAGGATGACGACGTCCCGGAAGCTGTACAGGCGCTGCGTCCCGGAGCCGTGAGCAGGGCGCACGCTCGGCTCGACGAGGCCGGTGCGGGCCCAGTAGTCCAGTTGCCGGTAGGTGATGCCGGCGGCCGCGCAGGCCGTCGGACCGCGGTAGCCGATCTGCTCGGACGCCATGGACGTCGCCCCTCCGCTGCTCGGCACGGCCGTCGGTCGCTGCGGAGCGTGATCGGCCGCGCTGCTGTGAAGCGGGTACGGGCCGCTGTCCCCGAGACTGCGTCCGGGGGCACCCCCAGCCGTACCGTCGCCGCTGCTTCTCACGCCGACCTCCGTCCTTGACCTGCCTTCTCGACGGTAGGCAGTCGCCAGGGGTGCGTCAACGATCGCCACACTCGGCACGCCGAGTGATAATCACCCTACGAGTGGTTTCCCTCACTCCATCGCGGGGAAAGGCTAGCCGAATGCGCTCGGCGCGGGCCCCGGGGAGGCTCTCAGACACCCTCGGCAAATGCCGGCATTTGAGGCGTCAACGGACGAGAACGGCCCGGCTGGGACCGCTTCTCGAACCGGTCCGCCGGCCGGGCCGCCGGGGGCCTCACTGACTGCTGGTGCCGAAGTCCTCGGGCGAGATCTGGTCGAGGAATTCACGGAACTTCTCCACCTCGTCCTCCTGCTCGTCCGGAATCGCGATGCCGGCGTCGTCGAGCACGCCGTCGCTGCCGTAGATCGGCGTTCCGGTGCGCAGGGCCAGCGCTATGGCGTCGGACGGACGGGCACTCACCTCGACCCCGCTGGCGAACACCAGCTCGGCGTAGAAGACGCCCTCACGCAGGTCCGTGATGCGCACCTCGGTGAGCTCTTGGCCGACGGCCTCCAGCACGTCCTTGAACAGGTCATGGGTCAGCGGTCGTGCGGGGGCCATGCCCTGCTGCGCGAAGGCGATGGCCGTGGCTTCCCCAGGCCCGATCCAGATGGGGAGGTAGCGGTCGCCTCCCACTTCACGCAGGAGCACGATCGGCTGGTTGGAGGGCATTTCGACCCGGACACCTACGACATCGAGCTCGTTCACACAGCAACCCTAGGCCGTGCCCCGGACGTTTGGGTAGTCGGGCAGGAAACGGGTGACCGATCCGACCTCCCGGGAGCGTCCCCCCGGACAGACGCAGGCCCCTCTCAGGGCAGCCGCACCCCCAGAGCGGTCTGCACCAGCGCGGCGTGCAGTTTCACCGCCAGGGAGGCCAGTTCCTTCGTACGGGCTTCGGCATGCGCCCTGGTCTGCGGATTGCGGTGGCGCCTGAGCGGAGCCACGACCTGGTCCACCAGACCCGCCTCACGGTCGGCTGCCGCCTTCATCAGCCGCAGGTGCCGCGGCTCGATCCCGAACCGCCCCAGCTCGGCGATGAGGCAGGCCACGGTCACGACCTCGGCGCCATAGGCCCCGTCCGGAAACGGGGCGATGAGCCCGTAGGACTCCCACTCCTCCAGCTCCCGCTCACCGATCTCCGCGGCAGCCAACAGCTCGGTCCGCCCGATCCGGGCCGCCGTGGGTCCCTCGACGGCCTCAGGTGCGCTCTCGCCGTCCCGCTGACGGCCCAGGACCGGCAGCTGCACGGCCTCGCCGCGCGCCATGGCCTCCAGATGCTCACGGATCACCTTGAGCGGCAGGTAGTGGTCCCGCTGCATCCGCAGGACGTGACCGAGGCGCTCGACGTCCTCGGTACTGAACTTGCGATACCCGGAGGGGGTCCGCTGCGGCTCGATGAGCCCCTCCGACTCCAGGAAACGGATCTTGGAGATGGTGACTTCGGGAAACTCGTCGCGCAGCACGGTCAGCACCGTGCCGATGCTCATCAGACCACCGTCCGCGGCGGCGGTGCCGTGTCCGGCACCGCCCCTCGGTGTTTGAAGCATGGACCTTCCCTCGAGGTGCCCCCGGACGGAGTCCGGAGGAGGGTCAGTAGCCCCGCTGGCTCGCGTAGAAGACCAGCCGGTACTTGCCGATCTGCACCTCGTCGCCGTTGTTGAGAGCGACCTGGTCGATCCGCTCGCGGTTGACGTACGTACCGTTCAGGCTGCCCACGTCGGCCACCGTGAACGAGCCGTCCTGAGCACGACGGAACTCCACGTGCCGACGGGAGACCGTCACGTCGTCGAGGAAGATGTCGCTCTGCGGGTGCCGCCCGGCCGTGGTCAGGTCACCGTCCAGCAGGAAGCGGCTGCCCGAGTTCGGGCCGCGGCGCACCACCAGGAGCGCGGAGCCGAGCGGAAGCGCGTCGACCGCGGCCTGTGCCTCCGGGGAGAGCATGGGCATCGGTGTCTGCCCGGTGGCCTCGGCGTCGTAGGCCTCGAGTCCCGAGATGGAGATCGTGGACGTGGTCTCGGACGGACGCTCGGGCGTGGCGCCGGCTCGCAGCGGTGCTCCACAGTTGGAGCAGAAGCGGCTGTTCTCCGCGTTGCGGTTACCGCACCTCGTACACACCAGGGCCGACATGGACGGATCCTCCTGCCGCGGCTGCCCTCCAGGGGCATGGGAACCGTACGGGTCGGCGGAAAACCCTCCACCCGTACTTGAGGTTGACGGTTGCCCGAAACCTATGCCTCCGGACTGGCCAGGGTCAACAGACGGCGCGCCCTGACCTCCCGGAATGTCACCGCCCGGGCCGCCGACCTGGTCCCGGAACAGCGGGCGCTGGCCCTCCGCGTCAGGCTGTGCGCGATGGCGGGCGGTCGCATTGTCGCTGCCCTCTCGCGCGCTCTTGCCGAACAACTTCGCAAACAACTTCACGGGCGATTCCCCTTGACCGAAACAGACCCGCCCGTGGGGCAGGACGAACCCTGATTGAACACACCGGTCGACCCGGACATCCTCACAACGTCCGTATCCACCAGACAGTTTCCACCACGCACCACCCATTCGGTGCGCCGACCCCCCGCAACCTCATGCCCTGGCCGGACGTCCCCCATGCACCCCCGGTTCACCGGGAGGACGACCGAGCGTAGTCAGGCCGCTTCGCCGCTCGCAAGGCGTCCACGACGAGCTTGTCCGACCGCTCGACGGTCACGGTGGCCTGCTCCTTCTCGAGAGTCTGCACCACGCCTCCAGGAATGTTGAGCGCCGGTTCGAGGTCCTGCGGCTTGCCGATGACCTTGAAACGAAAAGGAGCGTTGATCTTGTTCCCGTCGACGCTCACGCCTCGCCCCGAGCCCGTCAGGTACGTCCCCGCTACGACCCGTACGCCGTTCACCTGAATCGCCTCCGCGCCGGCCGCGCGCAACTCCTGGATCGCGTCGAGCAGCATGTCCGCCTCGACCGTCCCCTTCGTGTCGTCGATGGTCATCGTGATGCCGGGCCCCTGCGCGGCCACCGTACCCGCGAGGATCCCGAGCTGCCGCTCCTTCTCGACCGTCTGCTTACGGGCCTCCTCAGCCTGGTCGGAGCTGTTCTCCAACTCGTCCCGCTGCTTTTCGAGGCCCTGCTTCTCATCATCAAGACGCTGAGTACGGTCATCCAGTTCGTCGAGAATGCGCACAAGATCTTCCTGGCGCGCACCCCGTAGCGCGCTGTCGCTGTCGCTGTTCGACGCGACCTGCACGGCGAGGCCGAAACCCAGGCCGAACAGCAGCACCGCGACGATCAGTTGCGCCCGGGTCACCCGCGGCGGCCACAGCCCCTTCACCAGCCGCTGCCGGCCGGTCAGTCGCCGCTCGTCCTGCACCGCGTCCCCGCCCCCGGGCACCGCCCCGGCGGGGGCCTCCTCGGGCAGCTCCTTCTGGAACCGGTTACCGGTCGTCTCGTCCTGGTCGCTCATCCGCCTCACGCCCGGAAAACGTGCCTGCGGATCGCCGCGGCGTTGGAGAAGATACGGATCCCCAGGACGACGACGACACCGGTCGACAGCTGGGCGCCCACGCCCAACTTGTCACCCAGGAACACGATCAGCGCGGCCACGACCACGTTCGACAGGAACGACACGACGAAGACCTTGTCGTCGAAGATGCCGTCGAGCATGGCCCGCAGACCTCCGAAGACGGCGTCCAGTGCCGCCACGACGGCGATCGGCAGATAAGGCTCGACGACCGCCGGAACCTCGGGCCGGACCAACAGGCCGGCCACGACTCCCACGACGAGGCCCAGTACGGCGATCACGATGTGCCCTTCTCGGTTTTCGGCTGTGCTGTACGTACGATCACACTCGGTGCGGCGGGCAGCCGGAGGTCCTCCTCCACGGAGATGGCGGTCCGGATGCCGAAGTTCTCCTGCAGAGCGTGCAGATACAGCCCGTCCGCGCTGTTCTGGAACCTGGTGCTCAGCCGTTTCCCGTCCCCCACGGCAAACACGGTATACGGCGGCACGAGTGGCTTGTTGTCCACCAGTATCGCGTCACCCGCGGCACGGATCGCCGACAGGGCCGTCAGCCGCTGCCCGTTGACGGACACGGCCTCGGCGCCCGACGCCCACAGCCCGTTGACCACACGCTGCATGTCGCGGTCGCGCACGCGTCCGGTGTCGGAGAACCCCGAGGTCTCCCGCGGATCGCCGTCACCGCCGGTGCTGGCTTCCTTGGCGTCGTCCACGAGCAGTTTCACCCCGGGGCCGTGCACCTGCGTGGCGCCCGACAGGAGGCCCATGAGGTCGGCCTGATCACTGTCTCCGGACTTCATGAGCGCCTCGCGCTGCCTGGCGCTCACGTCGTCGCGCAGCGTGTCGACGCTGCTCTCGAGCTTGTCCGCAGTCTCGGTCTCCCGGTCGATACGGTCGATCAGTTCCTCGCGCTCCTTGGCGACGACGGGTGCCGCCACCCGCGCCTGGGCCGCACCAACGGTCACCACGAGCGCCGCCAGCACCAGGCCGGCGGCCAGTCCGAGCTTCGCCCGGAGCGTCTTGGGCAGGCCGCCCGCGCCTTCGGCCTTCTTCCTGGCGGCAGCCTCGGCGTAGCCGTCGTCGAGGCTGTGGTCCATGACGTTGGTGAGCAGCGACATGGACGCGTCCGGACGCGACACGCGCGTGGGAGTGCTCCGAACGGGGGGCTGCTGCGGCATGCCGCACATCGTCGCACGTCGCGACCGCTACCTCCGAATGGCCCCACCGGCGTGCCGGACAGGCCCCCTTGGGGACTTGTCCGGCACGCGCGCGTGGTACGCGATTCAGCGCCCGGCGCTGTCCACGACCGCCGCCCACTCGTCGAGCAGGGCCTGCGCGGACGCGTCGTCCGGCCCTTCCGCCCACAGATGGGTGACCGCCTCGGCCGGGTCCGGCAGCACCATCACCCAACGCCCGTCGGTCTCCACGACCCGCACACCGTCGGTTGTGTCGACAAAGCGATCTCCGGCCGCCTCTACGACCCTGCGCATCACAAGTCCCTTGACGGCCCAGGGAGTCGCCAGATCCCGCTTGATGACGTGCGCCCTCGGAATCCGCGCGTCGATCTGGCTCAGCGTCAGCTGCGTCCGCGCCACCAGCCCGATCAGCCGCACGAAGGCCGCCGTACCGTCGAAGACACTGCTGAACTCGGGGACGATGAAGCCACCCTTGCCGTCACCGCCGAAGATCGCCGACTCGTCACCTCCCACCCGGGTCAGATCGTCGGGAGACGTCGTCGTCCACTCGACCTGGGTCCCGTGATACGCCGCGACCTGCTCGGCGATCCTCGTGGTGGTCACCGGCAGCGCCACACGGCCGCTGCGCCGTTCCGCGGCCACCAGGTCGAGCAGGACGAGCAGCGCCCGGTCGTCCTCGATGATGCGCCCCTTCTCGTCCACCAGGGACAGCCGCTCGCCGACGGGGTCGAAGCGCACCCCGAACGCGGCACGCGAGGACGCCACGATCTCACCGAGCCGCACCAGCCCCGACCGGCGCATATCGGCCGTCTCCGTCGGCCTGGACTCGTCCAGGCCGGGGTTGATGGTCAGCGAGTCCACTCCGAGCTTGCCGAGCAGACTGGGCAGCACGAGCCCGGAGCTGCCGTTGGAGGCGTCGACGACGACCTTGAGCCCCGACTCGGCGATCCCCGTCGTATCGACGTTCCGGAGCAACGACCCGGTGTACGAGTCGAAGACGCTGGCCGGGAAGTGAAGGTCGCCGATCTCACCGGGGAACGCACGCCGGTACTCCTGCCGCGCGAAGACGCGGTCCAGCTTCCGCTGGCTGCCCTGCGACAGGTCGGCGCCGTTCCCGTCGAAGAACATGATGTCGACGGAGTCCGGGATCCCTGGCGTGGTCCGGATCATGATCCCGCCGGCGCTGCCCCGTCCGGTCTGCTGCCGGGCGACGGGCAGCGGTACGTTCTCCAGGTCGCGTACGTCGATGGCGCTGGCCTGCAGAGCCGAGATGACCGCCCGCTTGAGCGCACGGGCACCACGGGAGTGGTCGCGGGCTGTGGTGACGGTCGAGCCCTTCTTGAGCGTGGTGGCGTACGCGCCGGCAAGCCGTACGGCCAGCTCGGGCGTGATCTCCACGTTCAGGATTCCGGACACGCCCCGCGCACCGAAGAGATGGGCCTGTCCCCTGGACTCCCAGATCACCGAGGTGTTGACGAACGCGCCGGCCTCGATGGTCTTGAACGGGTAGACCCTGACGTTGCCCTGCACGATCGATTCCTCGCCGATCAGGCACTCGTCGCCGATGACCGCGCCGTCCTCGATCCGGGCCGCGCGCATGATGTCGGTGTTCTTGCCGACGACACAGCCCCGAAGATTGCTGTGCTGACCCACGTACACGTTGTCGTGGACCACGGCCTTGTGCAGGAAGGCCCCGCTCTTCACCACCACGTTCGAGCCGACGACGGTGTGCTCGCGGATTTCCGCGCCGGCCTCGACCTTGGCGTAGTCACCGATGTACAGCGGTTCCCGCAGTACGGCATCAGGATGCACCTCGGCACCCTCCGCCACCCATACTCCCGGGGAGATCTCGAAACCGTCGATGTCGACGTCGACCTTGCCCTCCAGGACATCGGCCTGCGCCTTCACATAGCTCTCGTGGGTACCGACGTCCTCCCAATAGCCTTCGGCGACATAGCCGTAGACCGGCTTGCCCTCCTTCATCAGCTGTGGGAAGACATCGCCGGACCAGTCGACGGACACATCGGCCTCGACGTAGTCGAAGACCTCGGGCTCCATCACATAGATGCCGGTGTTCACCGTGTCCGAGAAAACCTGGCCCCAGGTCGGCTTCTCCAAGAAGCGCTCGACCTTGCCCTCCTCGTCGACGATGGTGATGCCGAATTCCAGCGGATTGGGCACACGCGTCAGACAGACGGTGACCAGCGCACCCTTTTCCTTGTGGAAGTTGATGAGCTCGGTGAGATCGAAGTCGGTCAGGGCATCACCGGAGATGACGAGGAAAGCATCGTCCTTCAGCGCCTCTTCGGCGTTCTTGACGCTTCCGGCGGTACCGAGTGGCTTCTCCTCATTGGCATAGGTGAGCTCCATGCCGAGCTCCTCGCCGTCACCGAAGTAGTTCTTGACCAGTGAGGCCAGGAACTGGACAGTAACGACGGTCTCGTTGAGCCCATGCCTTTTGAGCAGCCTCAGAACGTGCTCCATGATCGGCCGGTTGGCCACCGGCAGGAGCGGCTTGGGCATGCTTGAGGTCATGGGGCGAAGGCGTGTGCCTTCGCCTCCGGCCATCACGACGGCCTTCATGTCGGAAGCGTCCTCCTCGATAAGAGACGACGGTCTAGCCGACTTCACCCGTCCAGATTGTCCCGCACTTTTCGGTCGCAGGCCAACGGGCCGATACAGCCGCAGCGAGGGGCGAGTTCAGTCGGCCATGGCGTCCGCACGAACCAGGCGGCGGACTTGTACCACGTAGAGGACTCCTGCCCACCAGTACAGGGTTGTACCCCATCCGGCGAACGCCCATCCGAAAATAGCAGCGAGTGACGAGATCCATCCACTTCCGTCACTGAGCAGGAGCAGCGGGAAGGCATACATGAGGTTGAACGTCGCCGCCTTGCCCAGGAAGTTCACCTGCGGAGGCGGATAGCCGTGCCGCCTGAGGATCCCCACCATCACCAGCAGGACCAACTCACGCGCCAGAAGTACAGCGGTCAACCAGAGCGGCAGAATCTCGCGCCAGGTCAGGCCGACCAGAGTCGAGAGAATGTAGAGCCGGTCGGCCGCGGGATCCAATAGCCGGCCGAGGCTGCTGATCTGGTTCCAGCGACGGGCGAGCTTGCCGTCGAGGTAGTCGCTGACGCCGCTCAACGCCAGCACCAGAAACGCCCAGCCGTCACTTTTGGGCCCACCGAGCTCAGGCCTGAGGATCAGCCACAGGAAGAGCGGCACACCAGCGAGCCGCGCCATGCTGAGGATGTTGGGGATGGTGAGGACCCGGTCCGTCTGGACGCGGGTCTCCTGGACCTCCACCCGGGAGCCTCCTGTGGGAAACGTGCCAACGATGCTCCCTGACCCTACCCCAACGCAAAAAAGCTCCGGCTCTCGGGCTTGTGTGCCCAAGAGCCGGAGCTCTAAAAGGAGTTCGGCGGCGTCCTACTCTCCCACAGGGTCCCCCCTGCAGTACCATCGGCGCTGTAAGGCTTAGCTTCCGGGTTCGAAATGTAACCGGGCGTTTCCCT
>NZ_JOEV01000062.1 GCF_000721105.1 Streptomyces cellulosae | reverse complement strand
GAGACGATCCATGGACGCGACTCCCTCTTTCCCACGACAGGACCAACGAGCAACCAGGTCGACAGTCACATGATCAACAACTTCTGTTAGGACCTCTTACTGGGATGGTCCTGACAGGATGCTCGCCGTGGCTCCGCTTTCACGCCCGCGGCAAGGACTGTTACGGCACTCGTACAGGACGGTGACGGTTGCGACCGGCGGCGAACAACGGGTCAGAGCGAGGCCCTGCGCCGCCGATACGGCCATCCGGTCGTGCCGGTCCCGGACCGCGGCAGCAGATCGAACGCGACGAAGTGTGCCGGCCACTCGCCCGTCGCCCGGAACGCCCTGCCGCTGCGGCCGGTCCCGCAACTGCTCGAAGGCGAGCCGACCCGCGGCGTTCCATACGACCAGCTCGCCGGTTATGTGAACTGTTTCAGGCGTCTCATGAAGGGTGCAGCCAAGGTCGTCACCGCAATGCCAGCCAAGGTCGTCACCGCAATGCCAGCCAAGGCCGTCACCGCAAGAGGTCGACCCTGACAATCGGGCGGCGGAGGCTTTGACTCCTGTTGCTCCGCGGCCCGTCGTCCGGCGAGAACTCGGGAGCGCCCGGGGGCCGGGTCCCGGGACAATGATCGGCATGACGTCTCTCCACTCCAACCCACTTTTCACTCGGCTCGCCGATGCCGAACGGATCCTCGTCGCGGGTGCGGGTGGCGGATTCGACATCTACTCCGGCCTGCCGTTGGCTCTTTCCCTCCTGCACCAGGGCAAGCAGGTGTATCTCGCGAACCTCTCCTTCAGTGCGCTCGAGGGTCTTCCGATCGACGACTGGGTCGCCCCCGACCTGGTCGCGATCACTCCCGACTCCGCTTTGCACCAGAGCTACTTCCCCGAGCGGACCCTTGCTCAGTGGCTGCGCCGGCACGGCTACCCGTTCACCGTGTACGCCTTCCCCCAGACCGGGGTGCGTCCGCTGCGCGCCGCCTACCAAGCACTGATCGAGCTGCACTGCGTCGATGCCGTGGTGCTGGTTGACGGCGGTACGGACATTTTGATGCGCGGCGACGAAGCCGGGCTCGGCACTCCGGAAGAGGACCTGGCCAGCGTGGCGGCCCTGGCCGCGCTGGACGGTGTACCGACCCGCCTTGTCGTCTCGGTCGGCTTCGGTGTGGACGCGTACCACGGCGTCAATCACACGCAGGTTTTGGAGAATATCGCGGCGCTGGAGCGCGACGGTGCGTACCTCGGCGCGTTCTCCCTATCGCGCGCAACCCGTGAGGGCGCTCTCTACCTTGACGCGGTGACACACGCCCAGCACAACACCCCGGAGCACCCCAGCATCGTGAACGGTTCCATCGCGGCAGCCGTACGAGGCTCGTTCGGCGACGTCCGGTTCACAGAGCGCACTCGGGGCAGCGAGTTGTTCGTGAACCCGCTGATGTCCCTGTACTTCGCCTTCGACCTGCCGGGCCTGGCAGCCCGCTGCCTCTACCTGGATCGGATCGAGGACACCCAGCTGATGCGTCAAGTCCACTCGCGAATCGCCGAGTTCCGCGAATCCATCGTCACTCGCCCACCCCGCCGCTTCCCGCACTAGAGTCCGTCTTCGCGCGTAGTCCGCGCGAGCTGTAGGCCTTGTCCGGGACACCGTGACCTCCCTCTTCTTGCCCCGTCGAGTGGTCCTCGCCCAGCTCCTTCATGAGCGCGACAGCCTCCTCGGTCCGCAGCCTCTTGCCCAGCCACGGCGCGGGATCATCAGTGCTGCAGAAGCCGTCGAACAGACCGGTGATCACGTAGTCCAGGACCTCGAACTCTTCAGCACAGCACCCTGCTTGCCAGTGCGCCTGTTCACGAAAACGCGGACAGAGCCGTGAGAACGGCGAGGCTCGCTCTTGGGCCCAGGCAGTTGCCTGTTGAAGGTGTGGCAGAGGCCGCCCGGCCACCACCTGAGGGATGTCCGGCGATCGCGGGTCGTCGTGGAGGCTTCATGGGCGGGATGGGTTGACCTTCACGCATGGGTCAATGCTTAGCGTCAGCGGCATGAAGCCCTTCACGAAGAGCGCAACGCCGCCTGCTCTTTCCAGCCTGCCCAGCTCAGGCCTGGAGGTCCGACTCGCCTCACGGCCCGTCGGGCTCCCCACCCTCGACCACTTCGAGATCGTCGAGGCTCCGGTCCCGGTCCCGGCACCGGGCCAGGTACTGGTTCGCAACCTGTTCATGTCGCTCGATCCCGGCATGCTCATGCAGATCGCTGGTGGATCCCCGCTGCCGATGCGGCCCTACGCGGTGGGAGAGGTGATGTACGGGGACGCCATCGGCGAGGTGGTCGCCTCGGCTGATCCGTCGCTCGCTGAGGGAGAACTGGTGGTGCATCGGCTCGGCTGGCGGGAGTACGCCGTGGCCGAGGCCGGTGGGTTCCGCCGCGTGGACAAGACGGCCTACCCCAGCCCCTCCCTGCATCTGGGTTTCGGGCTGGTCGCCTACGTCGGGCTCATGGACGCGGCAGGGCTGCGGCCCGGCGACACCGTCTTCGTCTCCAGCGCGGCAGGAGCCACAGGGAGCATGGCTGGTCAGATAGCCCGGCTCAAGGGGGCCGGGCGGGTCATCGGCAGCGCCGGTTCGGCAGACAAGGTCGCCTACCTGACCGGCAAGCTCGGGTTCGACGCGGCATTCGACTACCACGACGGTCCGGTACTCGACCGGCTGCGCGAAGCGGCCCCGGACGGCATCGACGTCTACTTCGACAACGTAGGAGGCGAGCAACTGCGCGCCGCCGTCGAGGTCATGAACGTGCAGGGCCGCATCGCGGTCTGCGGAGCCCTCAATCGGCAGAGTACCGGCCGCCCCGACGAGGGCCCCGGGGACCTGCTGAACGTCCTGGGCAAACGCCTGACGATCCGAGGCTTCACGCTGTGGGACCATCTCAACCGGGCCGTGGAGTTCGGCGAACAGTTCCGGGACTGGCTGCGCGAGGGATCCATCGTCTACGACGAAACGGTGATCGACGGGCTGGCGAGCGCACCCCAGGCACTTCTCGATCTCGTCCACGGCCGGTACACCGGGAAGACCGTGGTGCGGCTCATGAGTTGACCGCAAAGTACACGCCAAGTTGGGGAAAGGCCCGGAGGTAGCTACGTGTTGATCGGTGAACTGGCCGCGCAGACAGGAACCACGACCCGCGCCCTGCGCTACTACGAGGAACAGGGCTTGCTGGAGTCCGACCGGACGCCGTCGGGCTACCGCGTCTACAGTCCCCACGCGGTCACCCGGGTCCGCAACGTCCGCGACCTGCTCGCCTCCGGATTCACCATCGACAATGTCAAGTCCTTCGTGCGCTACCTCGACACCGATCTGCCCGAGGTCTTCGAGTACTCGCCGTCGTGCGCCGACGGCTACGGCGTCGGCGCACGACGAGTGGCCGAGCTGGGGGAGAAGATCGCAAGCCTGACACGGATGCGCGACATCCTCGTCCATCGGATGCCCTGGTTGGCCTCGCCCAATGATGCCGCACAGAAAGAGGCCGCCTGATCCAGCATCTCCCCGACCGCCCCGAGCCGAATCAGAAACGCTCGCAGATGGGGAATCCAGTTGAGCATGTCTGTCCGTCGGGTGAGCGAGGGACGGGGAAATGCACAGAGCGCCAACAGCCCTGGCCGACGACGCAGACCAGGCGCAGGTTCGGCCCCAGAGTCATCGGCCACGCCGCAGTCTTCGGCCGCGTCTCCTGACTCGACCGCTCCCGTTCCCGAAGTGGATCCCGTGTGATTTGACCTGCGCGGATGGCTCGGCAAGCTCCAGAGGGCCGCTCGACGACTCCGGTGGTTCCTCCCCTGGTCAGCTCGAGGGAGTGGGCCGCCGGGGAGGCGGGACCGCTCGCAGGTGCTCCCACAGTGGGCGTGAGCCGGACGCCCACGCCGCCAGTGTCTGGCGGTTTACGACGTGCAGCCGCTGCTGCCCGGCGAACGCGACGAGCGGCGCGGTCACCCGCCCGTTCGTCACGATGACCGCGAGGGTCGCCGGGCTCACTGGCGGCACGGGCGTCTGGAACAGTCCTTGCTTCCTCAAGGGGTTTCCGGCGCTACTTCAGGCGGCAGAGGGGCGGGCCAGGAGATCACCCTGGGCCCTGAAAATCGAGTGTGGCGCTCCGCGCGTCTTCCGCCGGCGGACCTGACCAGGAAAGCCGAGAGAGCTTTTGGGTAAGGCTCCCTGGAACGGGGGCTTGCCCAGACCGTCCGGTCAGCGCTGGGCTGGGCTGGGCTCCGCGAGCAGAGCAGCCCGGCTGCGGCGAAGGAGGAACGAGTGCACACCTTTGAGACGGGACAGACGGTCGTACGACGCGACGTGCACCGCTGCGGCCGCGTGTGGAGCGAGCACGCACTGCGCATCGTCGCCGACACGAGCGAGGCCTTGGTGGCAGCCTGTCCGCCCGGAGCGGAGACCCGCTGGCCCGCCCTGTATGTCAAGGCCCGTGCGGACGGTGTCCGTGCGGTGCGCACCGAGGCGTTCGACGCGATGGCGAGTGGGGTGTGGGAGCTGGCGGCCGCGGTGTGGCAGGAGACTGAGCTGCTGCTGTGGAAGCCGCCCGCGGCGTGGTTCAGCGTCAACGCCTTCTTCACCATCGGCGGGCTGCGGAACTGGTACGTGAACTTCGAACACCCCACCGTCCGGACCGGCGACGGGTTCGACACCTTCGACCTCGCCGTCGACCTGGTCGTCGCCCCCGACCTGTCCAGCTGGCAGTGGAAGGACGAAGACGAGTACGCGCACGTGCGGCGGCTCGGCATCGTCACCGACACCGAGCACCGGGCCGTGGACGCTGCCCGTGACCAGGCCCTCGCGATGCTCGAGGAGCGCTCGGGCCCGTTCGCCGACGCCGACTCCTGGTCGGCCTGGCGGTGGAACCCGGCCTGGCCCGCCCCGACCCTTCCGCGTCCCGTGGCGGCCGGGCAGAAGGTTGCACCGACGGGCGGCTGAACCGTTGGTCGGAGGGATGCCCCGGTGCCGGACCGGACCGGGCAGGCGGGGGCACGGCTGGATCTCATCTGACGGCGACGGGCGTATGGCCGTGCGCTGGGCGTGGGCGGGATGGGCACGGTGTACGCCGCAGTGGGGGAGCAGGGGGAGCAGGGGGAGCGGGGGCGGTGAAGGCCGTGCACGCCGGGCAGGCGGCGGATGAGCAGTTCCGGGCCCGGGCCCGGGCCCGACGCGAGGTGCAGGTGCTGCGGTGGGTTTCGGGTCCGTGCCTGGTGCCGTCGGGCAGAGCACCCACGGGACGGACAGCCGGCGGGCGGCGAACACGGACTCGAACGCGGCCCTGCGCCATGCCCTCCGGATCGACCTACGCCCGACAACCGCCCTTGCGTCAACCGAAGCCCCGCTGCACGTCCCACTGACTGGCCGGACCGCTCGGCGGCGGCAGCCAGGCACAACGGGTCCGGCACGGGTGGGCCGCACCAGGTGTGGTCGTCTCCCGGTGGCCGACGGGGCTGCTCGCCTGAGGCTGACTCCGTCGCTGGAGCGCGCGGGCTGACGACATCACCGGATCAGGCATCCTGGTCGGACTCCGGCTCCTGGCGGTCGATGCCGGTGGTACGGAACCGGCTGCGGTAGCCGCCCGGCGAGACTCCGAGGTTGCGGCGGAAGATCCGCCTCATCGTCTCCGGGGAGCCGAAGCCGACACGCCGTGCGACAGACTCCTGGCTCTCGTCGCCGGTCACCAGGAGAAGCTTGGCCGCTTCCAGCCGGGTCTGTTCCACGTAGCGGGCCGGCGTCATGCGCACCTCGTCACGGAACATCCGCGCCAGGTGGCGTTCGCTCACCGCGGCGCGGGCGGCCATGGAGGCAGCCGAGTGGTCCGCGGCCGGTTCGAGGACCACTGAGTCCAGGACCTGGCGCAGGCCCCGCGTGGTGGGGGCGCCCGCTTCGGACCAGACGCTGAACTGGGCCTGGCCGCCCGGACGTTGCAGGAAGACGACCATCCACCGGGCGACCCTGCGGGCGACGTCGGTGCCGTAGTCGTTCTCGACGATGGCCAGGGCCATGTCGGTGCCCGCGCTGATGCCGGCACCGGTGACGAAGGAGCCGTCCTGGACGAAGAGGGCGTCCGGATCCACCTCGATGCGCGGGTATTCCCGCGCTAGGCGCGCGCAGTGCGCCCAGTGCGTCGTCGCTCGGCGCCCGTCCAGCATGCCGAGGGCTGCCAGCACGAACGCCCCGGTGCAGACGGAGGCGATCCGTGATGCCCGGGGCGCCAGTTCCTGGACCATCGCCAGTGCCTCGGGGACCGTGTCCGGGGTCAGCTCTTCAGGTATGTCGTGCGTGCCCGAGGCGAAGGTGAAGTCGGCGGGTACACCTCCCGGCACCAGGAGGGTGTCGATGGAGTCGGGAGCGTCGGTCACTGGAAAGTCCGCGCTCAGC
This sequence comes from Streptomyces cellulosae, assembly GCF_000721105.1. Classification (GTDB taxonomy): domain Bacteria; phylum Actinomycetota; class Actinomycetes; order Streptomycetales; family Streptomycetaceae; genus Streptomyces; species Streptomyces cellulosae_A. Next base: position 28,203 of record NZ_JOEV01000062.1, on the reverse strand, counting down.
CGGGTGAACGCGGTCGTCCCGACCGGTTGCCCCGTGGGCGAGACCAGCAGCACCCGGTAGCGGGCCCCGAAGTCATTGGCCCGGGCGAAGATCTCCAGCGGTGCCGCCACGTCCTGCAGCGTGACCTTGTCGTACAGGACGAAGACCATCGTCCGTTCGGTGCCGCGGTCCGCGCCCGCGATGCTCCGGTTCATACTCCGACCTCCTCCAGGGGAGCGCGAGGCTTGCCCTCGTGTCCGAAAACGTGGCTCGCGTGTCCGTTGCAGCCCTTGGCTCCTGCCCCGCCAGGCGGGAACGTGGGAGCCGAGCAAATCACCCGGCCGGGTATCCGGGATCCGAGTTCCCGGAAATACCGGGTACGGAATACTAACCGCACGAAGACCTGTTTGGTCCAGTGCTCATATTGACCTTGCAGCCTCCCGTGGCCTCATCGACAGGCCTGGGCGGCTTTTTCTGCGTTGACATCACAAAACCGCAGCCGTCAATTCCGGACATCATTTATTCAGCCATCGTTAACTTGCATGAAACATGGTAGCCGGAACCTATTGGTGTCTCACCGCGCCAAAGCCGACACAATCGGAACCGAGGGTACTTACGGTCATGAGGCCCTCTGTCGGGCCTTATGTGGTGGCAGCAGGGGATGGAGAAGCGCGGATATCCACGTCGAATTGAAGGGCAGAAACACCGAATTCGGCGCCAATAGACGGGCCTTGCGCTACGCTTTCGCGCGCCGTCACTTCCCATTCTCTTCCACCCTCAGCGGGTCAATGAACGCCTGCCCACGTTCGGGCATGAATTCCGCCGGGCGTCAGAACTCGGCGTCAGAGGAGTGTTTTTAGGCATGCGCCAGCTAGATGCTTTGTCAATCAGTATCGGCGTACTCGGAGGAGCCGCCACGCTGATGACCGCGACCGTCCTGACCATTCCCGTCTGGGTCATCTTCATCGCCTGGGCCTCCTTCTTCATCCTCGGTGCCGGCACCGACGGCATGGTGAGGTCGATCGCCTCGAACCTGACCGGCATTGTCATCGCCTCGCTGACACTGCTGGTCATCCACGCGCTGGGCGGTGGCACCACCGTCGCAGCCGTCACCGTGGGTGTCGGCAGCGCCGCCATGGTGCAGGCGTCGAAGATTTCCCTGCTCTCGAAACTCCCGGCCATCGTGTGGGGATTCGCCTCCACGGTGGGCACCGTGGCCGCCACCGGCCACGACATCACCACCACATCCATCAGCAACCCGGCGCTCGTCGCGGCGCTGGCCATGGTCCTGGGCGCGGCGTTCGGCATCGCCTCGGAGTACTGGGGAGCCGCGATGACCGCACGTCCGGCCGCTGAGCCGACCCCGGAAGGACAGTCATGAAGCTGCAGCACCACCTGGGCGGCCTGGAAAACCTCGGCCCCGTCACCTACGAGCCCCGCGTCTTCGTCGAGGACTGGGAGCAGCGCGTCTTCGGCATCCACGTCGCGATGATGGGCCTCAGCGCCCACCTCGGCGATGCCGTGCCCCAGTACCCGATCGAGGACGTGCCCACCGCCTTCTCCTCCGTCTGGACCTGGGCGGACCTGCGCAAGGGCGCCGAGGCCATGCACCCCTTCGCCTACTTCCAGTACCGCTACTACGAGAAGTGGCTCGGCGGCATCGGCGGGTTCTTCGTCTCCCAGGGCTACATCACCGAGGAGGAGCTGGAGGCGAAGGCCGCGGAATATCTCCAGGATCCGGGACTCGACCTGCCCGAGGGCGGGGACGAACGCATCGACGACCAGGTCATCCGCTACCTGCGTGAGGGCGACTCCCCCCGCCAGGGGCCGGCCACGTCCCCGGCTTTCGCCGTCGGTGACCTGGTGACCGTCAAGGACGTGCCGCCCACCGAACACACCCGACTGCCGGGCAATCTGCGCGGCCGCACCGGCACCGTGGAGCGCGTCTTCGAAGGCGACTACGGCTACTTCTGCTCCACCGGCCCCGACGGCATAGGCGAGCCGATGCCCGTCTACGCCGTCCGCTTCGAACCGACCGACATCTGGGGAGAACTCGCCGAACCCGGTGCCGTGCTCTACGGCGAGCTCTACCAGGCCTACCTCACCCACGCGATGGAGGAACAGCAGTGACCGTGCAGTTCGGCTACCCCGAGGACCGCGAAGCCCGCAGCGCCGCCCGTGTAAGGGCGTTGGAAGCCCTGCTCATCGAAAAGGGAGTGATCACCGACGCCACCGTCGACAAGGTGCTCGGCTACTTCGAGGCCGACATGACGCCGCTCAACGGAGCCAAGATCGTCGCCCGCGCCTGGACCGACGCGGAGTTCGCGGAACGACTCGTCAAGGACACGCCGGCCGCCGTCGCGGAACTCGACCTCCCCGTCGGCATGGACGGCGCCGAAGGCGAACACCTGCAAGCCGTGGCCAACACCCCCGGCGTGCACAACCTGGTCATCTGCACCCTGTGCTCCTGCTTCCCCTGGCCCGTGCTCGGCCTCCCGCCGTACTGGTACAAGGACCCCACCTTCCGCGCCCGCGCCGCCCGGGAACCCCGTGTGGTGCTCAAGGAGACCGGCCTGGACCTCGACCCGTCCGTCGAACTGCGCGTATGGGACAGCAGCGGTCATTCTCGCTGGTTCGTCGTTCCGCAGCGGCCCGCCGGAACCGACGGCATGACCGAGGAGCAACTCGCCGCCCTGGTCACCACCGAATCGATGATCGGCATCGCCGAGGTTCCTTCACCCGCCGCCTGAGCCGCCCCCGGACACCAGAGAAAGGGAATCCCATGGAGGCCACCGCCCCCACCCCGCCCCTGCATGACACCTGCGTCACCGACATGAACGCGCCCACCTTCGACGCCGACTGGCAGCGGCGGGCGTTCGGCGTCGCCGTCGCCCTGTCGGAGTTCGGCCACTACCCCTGGGACGCGTTCCAGCAGCGGCTCATCGACGCCATCGGCGCATGGGAGGCCGCCTCCGCGACCGAGCAGGGCAGCTGGCAGTACTACGAGCACTGGCTCGCGGCGCTCGAACGCGTACTGGTCGATCACGATCTGGTCGCCGAGGACGAGATGCGTGCCCTGCTCGGGGCGTAACCCGTTTCCACGCCCGCACCACCAGGACGTCCGCTCCATACCGTCCGCCAGGGCCGCACCCGCGAATGGCTCACGACCAGCGGGTGCGGCCCACCCCCTCTCACCGCCGACGACGGCACCGCGCGGTGCCCCCTGCCAAGGATGTGTGTGTGACCACAACGACCATCACTGCCGGCCGATGGAGCCGCGCCGAACGGCTGCGCATCACGGGCATCGTCGGCGTCATCGCCGCCCTGCACGTCGTCGGGTGGAGCCTGTACCTCTTCTACGCCGGCGGCCCGGCCGGCGCCGGGGCCTTCGCCGGCGCCGGAACCCTCGCCTACACCCTCGGGATGCGGCACGCCTTCGACGCCGACCACATCGCCGCCATCGACGACACCACCAGACTGATGATGCAACGCGGACGCAGACCTGTCGGCGTGGGTTTCTTCTTCGCCATGGGCCACTCCACCGTGGTCCTCGCCCTCGCCCTCGTCGTCGCGCTCGCCGCGGGCGCCGCCGGCTCGGGCATCGGCACCTTCCGCCATGTCGGCGGCCTGGTCTCGCAGATCGTCGCCATGCTGTTCCTGCTGCTCGTCGCCGTGCTCAACCTCATGGTGCTGACCGGCATAGTTGCCCTGTGGCGGCGTATGACGCAGGGCCGGCTCGACCCGAACGAGCTCGAGCAGCAGCTGCACAACCGAGGCATGATGAACCGCCTCCTCGGCCACCGCGCCCGCGGGCTGATCCGTTCGTCATGGCACATGTACCCGGTCGGCATCCTCTTCGGCCTCGGTCTGGAGACCGCCAGCGAGATCACCCTGCTCTCCTTGTCCGCCAGCGCCGCCACCCACGGGTCCGGCCTGCCCACCCTCGCAGTGCTCTCCCTCCCGCTGCTCTTCGCCGCGGGAATGAGCGCCTTCGACACCGCCGACAGCATGCTGATGACACGCCTGTACACGTGGGCGTACCGCAGCCCCGCCCGCAGGCTCTACTACAACATCACCACCACCGGCATGACCGTGGCCGTGGCCGCGTTCATCGCCAGCGTCTACATCGCGGGACTCGTCACCGACGCCACCGGGGCCAGGGGACTCCTCAGTACCTACGCCTCCCTCGCCGACCACTTCGAACTGCTCGGCTACATCGTGGTCGCCATCTTCACGGTCTCCTGGCTCATCGCCGCCGCCATCTGGCGCTACCGCGGACTCGCCGAGAAGTACGGCAACCGGCGAGATGCCGCCGATGAGACACCCCACCGGCCCTGACTGTCTGAGGCAGCGTCATGTGTGGGGCACACCGCTTCCGCTCCCACCGCCCGAAGCCGGCCCGCGGGACGAGCCGGTGTTCATGGGTGTAGCACGCCAGCGGCAGGCGCAATGCGGCGGGCCGCGTCCATGGTGGCTGTGTCGCCAGTGACCTCGCCGGGGCCCCAGCCACCGCCTCCGCACATCTCGCCACCGGCACCAGGCGCGAGTTCCCGCGCGGAGAACGTCCCTGGGGACCGAACTCGAAGGGGCCGCCCAGTGCGTCACCCACCGCTGAGCCGACGACCGCGCCGGCGGCCCGCTGAACCGGCTTCATTCGCGCAGGTCGTCCGTGCCGCGCCGAGGACCGCGCGGCGACGCCGGCTACATCGAGTACCCGAGCACCAGCACTGAGCGCGGAAGCGGACTGTCTACCCCTCATCGACCTCCTGGTCGGCGGCTTCGTTGGCGCGGTTGATCGCGGTCATGTGCTCCTCCGCCCAGGTCCGCAGCCCCGCAAGCGCGACTTCCAGAGACAGCCCGAGTCCGGTGAGTCGGTAGAAGACCCGCGGCGGCACGGTCGGTTCGACCCGGCGCGACACCAGCCCGTCGCGGGTCAGGCTTCGCAGCGTCACGGACAGCATCTTCTGCGAGACGCCGGGCATCCGGCGTCTCAGCTCCGCGAAGCGCACCTCGTCCGGTGCGGCATCGGCGAGCGTCTTGACGGCCATGGACGTCCACTTCGTACCTACGCGGTCCAGCAACTGCCGCGTCGGGCACCGGGGATCGAACAGATCGCCGCGCGCCCCGCGACCGGCGGTCCGGGCTCCTCGGGTGGTCACCTGTGGCTCACCACCTTCCCTGAAAGTGCCTTCTAGGCAGCGGTCGGACAGTTACCTATCGTTCTGTGGTCACCAATAGTAACTAGCCGTAGGAGTTCGTCATGCCCGCCACCACCGCACACCAACTGCACCGCATCACGACGAACGGCGTCCAACTCAACGTCGCCATCGCCGGGGACGGACCCGCGGTTCTCCTGCTGCACGGCTTCCCGCACACCTGGCAACTCTGGAGCGGCATCATGGGCCGACTGGCCGGGCAGTACCGGGTCATCGCCCCGGACCTGCGAGGCTTCGGTGCCAGTACACGAGCCGCCGAGGGTTACGACGCGGGCACCCTCGCCGCCGACGCCGAAGGGCTGCTCGACGCACTCGGCGAGCCCTCGGCAGCAGTGGTCGGCATCGACGCGGGCACCGCCCCCGCCGTCCTGCTCGCGCTGCGCCGCCCCGGCCTCGTCCGGCGCCTGGTCGTGATGGAGGGACTGCTCGGCCGCCTGCCCGGAGCAGAACACGTCACCGCGGGCGGCGCCCCGTGGTGGTTCGGCTTCCACGCCGTCCCCGGCCTCGCCGAGACCGTCGTCGCCGGCAACGAGGCCTCGTACATCGACTGGTTCCTCGACTCGGGGACGCTCGGGCGAGGAGTACCCGACGACATCCGTGCGGCCTTCGTCCACGCGTTCACCGGGAGCGAGGCCCTGCGTTGTGCGTTCTCCTATTACCGGGCCCTGCCCACCAGCGCGCAGCAGATACAGGACGCCGTCGCGACGGCTCGGCTGACGATGCCCACCATGGCCGTCGGCTCTCACCCCGTCGGCACCGGTCTCGAACGCCAACTCCGGCCCATCGCCGATGACCTGGTCGGACACCATCTCCAGGACTGCGGCCACATCATCCCCCTTGACCGCCCCGACGCGTTGTTCGCGCTCCTTGCTCCCTTCCTCTCCGCCGATCTGCCGCGCTGCCACCAAGGCGAGCAGTCCGCGGCGCATGACGGTACCTCGGTCTTCTGACACGGATGCGTCGTACGGTCGGCGGTGAGTGTGGGGGAGCGCTCCATCGGGAGCGCTCCCCCACGACACGGACGGTCAGCAGGTCGAGTTGGTCTGGGTGAGGAGGCCGAGCCGCCAGGGGAGGAGGTTGTAGTCACCGCTCGCGTTGGGGTTCATGCCTTGGTAGAGATACTGGAGTTTGCAGGCGGGGATGGTGAGTGTCTGGTCGTAGCCGGCGCGGATCATCTCGCCGTGGCTGATGTCCCTGGTCCAGGCTCCGGACGGGAAGGTGACGTTGTTCGACCTGGCGAAGGGGTTGCCCTCGGACGCGGCCAGTTGCGTCCAGGAGCCGGCGAGGCTGGTTGCCGTCCAGGAGCGGAAGTAGCGTCGGCCGTCCGATCCGATGGCCTCGACGAGGAGCAGGTACTGGTTGGAGCCCTGGACCTTGTACACGTTGCTTGCCTCGAAGAGGGCGTGTGCGGAGTCCTGGGCCGCGATGACGGTGTTGGTGAAGCCGTTGGGGAACTGGCCGACGGTCGTCTGCGAGCGGTACAGGTGTCCGTTGTCGTCGGAGGAGAACAGGTAGCAGTTGGCGCTGTCGCAGATCACCCACATGTCGACCCAGTAACCGTTGCCGATGTTCTGCTTGATGATGTCGGGCATCGACGCGTAGAAGTTGCGCGGTGCGCTCCACCCGTTCGGGTTGCTGATGTCGGCGTTGGTGGAGTAGGACGCGTTGCCGGTCTGGTAGACGAGGTACCACAGGCGCTGCTGGGTGTTGTAGAAGACCTGTGGCGCGGCCCGGTATCCGGTGCCGATGGCGGTGCGGTCCAGGTAGTGGTGGGTGGCCGACCCGGCCTGTGACCAGTCACTGAAGCTCAGGTACACGAGGTTGTACCCGGCGGAGCTCGCGGTGCTGGCGAACACGTGGTACTTGCCGTTGTAGTAGACGACCGACGGGTCCTTGATCCCGGCGATGTTGTGGGTCGCGTCCGGCTTCGGGGCGATCAGCGGGCCGCTCGAGCTCCAGCGGAAGGAGGAGGGGAGTGCGGCGGCGGACCCGGCCGAACGGGCGTCCGCCCGCTGTGCCGCGGTCGTGCCCCCCAGCGCGGTGAGCGCCGACTGATAGGCGGGCTTCTTGTTGCCGTTGCGGTCGAACAGCAACGGGTTCTCTCCGCTGCGCCAGGAGTCGCTGTCCCGGATGCCCCACACGGTGATGCCGGTGCAGCGCGCCACATTCATACAGGCCCTGACCGTGTTGGCGTACGCGTTCGGCGGTGCCTGCGCGATGTCCAGCTCGGTGATCTGGACGTCCACGCCGAGAGCGGCGAAGTTCGACAGCGTCGTCTGGAAGCTCGACGGCGGGCCGCCGGCGCCGAAGTGGGACTGGAAGCCGACGCAGTCGATGGGCACGCCGCGCGCCTTGAAGTCGCGCACCATGCGGTAGACGCCCTGGGTTTTGGCGTCGCTCCAGTTCTCGATGTTGTAGTCGTTGTAGCAGAGCTTGGCCGATGGATCGGCCGTCCGGGCCGTGCGGAACGCCTCCTCGAGGAAGCCGTTGCCCAGCACGTCCCGGAAGACGGAGCTGCGCAGCTGGCCGCTGCCGCCGTCGGCGAAGGCCTCGTTGACCACGTCCCAGGAGTGGATCCGGCCCTTGTAGCGGTTCATCACCGTGGTGATGTGGTTGTTCATCACGCCACGCAGCGTGTTCGCGTCCCTGATGGCGCTGACCCAGCCGGGCAGTTGGGAGTGCCACACCAGCGTGTGGCCCCGCACGCGCTGACCGCGGGCCGTGGCGCCGTTCACGATCTGGTCGGCGGCGCCGAAGGTGAACTGTCCGCGGGACCGCTCGGTCGCGTCCCACTTCATCTCGTTCTCGGGTGTGACCGAGTTGAACTCGCGCCCCAGGATGCCGGTGTACGTTCCGTCGCCGAGCCTTCCGGCTGCCACAGCGGTGCCGAAGTACCGTCCGGACTGGGCTGCTTGGGCCCCGAGAGTGGAGGCCCGGACGGCGTCGGGCGCGTCGGGTGCGGCGGTCGCGGCGCCGGGCGTCACCAGGGCGCCGACGGCCAGCAGCGATAACACCGATGCTCGGCGACGGCCGAGCCGCGTGAGCGGGTTCATGGTTCTCCTCTACGGTTGGCGGGGGGTTGGGTGGTGCGGTCGGTGGATCGGATCAGGGCGTCGACAGCTCGAACCGCGGGACGCGGACCGCGCCGCCGAGCGCCTGCGTGGCGTGGTTGAAGAGGGCGAATCGGTAGCCCATGAAGAACCGCCAGTCGTTGCCCAGGGAGAAGGCGGGCCCGAGGCGGGTGAAGTCGGTGCCGTCGGTGCTGTAGGAGAAGGTGCCGGGGCGGACCGCGCCGGGGCGGATGTCCGCGCTCGCGCGGAGCCAGACGCGGGCGCCGGAGACGGGGGCGCTCGCGACCTCGGTGCCGGTGTCGGTGGTGTTCCAGTTGCCGTCCATGGTGAGGCCGTTGACCATCACCACCCGTGTCACTCCGCCGTCGCGCTTGACGCCGATCCAGGCCGAGGAGTCACGCAGCAGCGCGAGTCCGGCCCGGTCGCCGTCCCGCATCGCCGAGTGGTCGAGCAGGGCGGTAGCGGTGGAGGTGGGACCCTGGATGCGGTGCGTGAGGGTGTTGCGGGCCCCGTACAGGTCGTTGGTGACGGTCGCGGTCCGCAGGGTCAGTCCGTTGTTGACGGACCACTTGGTGTTGTCCGGGTTGTGGTTCCACTCCCACCTCGGCTTGAGGCGCGTGCCGTCGAAGGTGTCGACGCCGGTCATGGGGGTGACCTGGCGAGGTGGAGTGGGGATGGTCGGGCCGGGATACGAGGTGCCCCAGGCGCCGTTCACCAGTTGCACGACGGGCCAGCCGTCCGGAGTCCAGGTGACCGGCGCGAGGACAGGCATCCGACCACCGGGGTACGCGTCCACGAAGGCCATGTAGTACCAGGCGCCACTCTGCGTCTGCACCAGCCCGCCCTGGTGCGGGACGCCGCCGCCGGGGATCGGCCCGCGCAGGTCGAGAAGGACCTGCCGCATCGTGTACGGACCGAAGGGGCCGCTGGACGACTTCAGAATGTACTGCCCGTTCGCGGGGCGGGTCAGGAAGATGTAGTACTGCCCGTTGATCTTGTAGAAGCGGGAGCCCTCGAGCGTGCCGACGCTCGAGGGTGTGGTGAAGACCTGCTGCGTGCGTACCTGGTTGCGCCCGTCCGGCGAGAGCTGGGCCACGCTGATGGCGGTGTTCCCGTACGCCACGTAGAGGGTGTCGTCGGTGTCGACGAGCAGTCCCGCGTCGTAGTAGGGCGTGCTGATCGTCGTGAGTCGGCTCCACGGACCCTCGACGTCGGTCGCGGTGTAGATGTAGGTCCGGGCGAAGTCGATCTGGCCGAGCCAGTAGAAGGTCCTGTTGCCGGGCCGGTAGGCCAGTGACGACGCCCAGACCCCGCGCACGTAGCCACGGGCACCGTTCAGGTCGTACTTGGCGCCGAAGTCGAGTACGGGCACCGAGTGACCGGCGATCTCCCAGTTCACCAGGTCGTACGAACGCAGGACGGGCGCGCCCGGCGAGTAGTGCATCGTCGAGGCGGAGGTGTAATAGGTGGCGCCGACCCGGATGATGTCGATGTCCGCGAAATCCTGCCAGATCACCGGGTTCGTGTACGCGGGAGCCGCCGCGAGGGGCGACTCCGGACCCGGAGCGGCCGCGGCGGTCCGGGAGGCTCCGGTCAGAGACAGGAAGGCACCGGTGACGAGGCCAGTGCCAGCGGCCAGGGCCCGGCGGCGCCCCGTAGGTTGACGAGAGCATGACATGTCCATGTGTCGCTCCCTCTGCGGGTGACGTGCTTCGGAGGGTGGTGGATTCCCGCGATGTTCGAGATGGCGAGCGGTAATCGACTGGTGGGCATTCAGGATGGTAGGTGGTTGAGGGATCCCGTCAATACGTCTCGCATGATTCGTTGATGACATCGAAAGATTTCGTTGTTGATCGAAGGTTCGAGTGGTGCGGATGGAGCGTGATCGGGGGTGGGGGAATTGACAAGCGAGGGGAACTCCCTAGTATCCGTGATGTTGGCGATCCGAAAGTAGACCGAAATTTCGAACGATCGGATATGTCATGCCCGTGACATAAGTCGACGGCAGGTCGGCAGTCATCCGCTGTTTGCCTCGGCGAGGGCCGTAGGTGTCCGACCTGCGGTGCCCACCTCGAAAGGAGCCCACGGTGCCAGGACGATCAGGCAGACGACTGCTCAGGCTCTTGGCGGCCGCCGCACTGACGGTCACCGCGTCCCTCACGGTCGCAGTCCACTCCAACGCTTCGGCCGCGCCCGGCAGTCCGGCCCTCACTCCGCCGCTGGGCTGGAACAGCTGGAACAGCTTCGGATGCGGGGTCACCGAGGCTCAGATCCGTCAGGCCGCCGACGCGATGGTGTCCTCGGGCATGCGGGAGGCCGGCTACCGGTACGTGGTGGTCGACGACTGCTGGTTCGACCCGCAACGCGACGCCGCGGGCAACCTGCGGGCCAATCCGGCCAAGTTCCCGAGCGGGATGAAGGCCCTCGGGGACTACATCCACAACAAGGGCCTGAAATTCGGCATCTACCAGGTACCGGGCGAACGCACCTGCGCGCAGACCAGCGGCGCCTATCCCGGGTCGACGGGCAGCAGGGGCCACGAGACCCAGGACGCCGCCACGTTCGCGTCGTGGGGCGTCGACTACCTCAAGTACGACTGGTGCTCCTCCAGCGGTACCCGCGACGAACAGGTCGCGCGGTTCACACTCATGCGCGACGCCCTGCGCGCCACCGGGCGGCCGATCGTCTACAGCATCAACCCCAACAGCTTCCACGCCATCACCGGCGCCACGTACAACTGGGGCGAGGTCGCCGACCTGTGGCGGACGACCGAGGACCTGCTCGACATCTGGCAGAACGGCAACACCAACAGTTATCCGATGGGCGTCGGCAATGTCCTGGACGTCACCGCACCGCTGGCCGCGCAGTCGGGCCCGGGGCACTGGAACGACCCGGACATGCTGGTCGTGGGCCGTCCCGGCCTGTCACTGACCGAGTCCCGCTCCCACTCCGCCCTGTGGGCACTGCTGGGTGCCCCGCTCATGGCCGGCAACGACATCCGCACCATGTCCGCCGACGTGAGCGCGATCCTGCGCAACCCGCGGCTGCTGGCGGTGAACCAGGATCCGCGGGGCGCGGGCGGGCGCAGGGTGCGCGACGACGGCGGCACCGAGGTGTTCGCCAAGCCCCTCTCCGACGGCTCGGTCGCGGTGGGCCTGTTCAACCGGGGCGGCGGCACGGCGACGGTCGCGACCACGGCCGCACAAGTCGGGCTGTCCGGCGGCCCGTTCACCCTCACCGACTTGTGGACCGGCGGCACGTCGAGCACGTCGGGGCAGATCTCGGCGAGCGTCCCCGCGCACGGCGTGGCCGTGTTCCGGGTGAGCGGGGGCAGCCCGTCGGCCGCCACCACCTCTCGCTTGCGCGGCACCGGTTCGGGCCGCTGCGTGGACGTGGACAACGCCTCTACCGCCTCCGGGGCCACGGTGCTGCTCTGGGACTGCCACACGGCAGCCAACCAGCTGTGGACCACGTGGGCCGGCGGCGAGATCCGTGTCTTCGGCGACAAGTGCCTGGACGCCTACGACCAGGGCACCGCCGACGGCACACGGGTGATCACCTGGCCCTGCAACGGTCAGAACAACCAGAAGTGGAGTGTCGGCTCCGACGGGTCGGTCCGCAACGTCCACTCCGGACTGTGCCTCGACGCCGACCGGGAGGGTACCGCCAACGGCACCCCGCTGGTCCTGTGGACCTGCGACGGCCGGGCCGGCCAGAAGTGGACCCGTGCGTAAGGGACGTAGCGCACCGGCCTACAGCTCAGCCGCCGACCGGCGCTCCCGGAGGTCACGATGATGACGGCCCGGGCCGACCACCTCCGCGTCAGTACATGGTTCCACCTGCTTCCCCGGCGTCACCGTGGCGCACCGCGACAGCCCGAGGGCGAGGCGCGTCCTCGCCACCCACAGAAGGGAGTTGCATGATGACAAGGAGACGATCTCTCTTATGGCCCGCCGTGGTCGCGGTGCTGGTCGTGCTGAGCATGGGCGGCACGGCACTGGGAGCAGGTCATGGCGAGAACACGCCTCGCGCGGTCTCCGGCCCCGTCGCCGCGACCGTCAGCACCGCTGCCGCGAGCCCCGGATGCGGCAAGACCCCCGCCTTGACGAGCGGTACGCACACGATCCAGAGCAGCGGCAAGAACCGGAGCTTCATCCTGCGGGTGCCGGACGGGTACGACCGCAACCGCGCCTACCGGCTGGTCTTCGGGTTCCACTGGTGGGGCGGCACCTCGACCGACGTCGCCACGGGCCGCACCGTGGAAACGGGTTCCTGGGCCTACTACGGGCTCCAGCGGCTGGCGAACAACAGCGCGGTCTTCGTAGCGCCCCAAGGCCTCGACAACGGCTGGGCCAACACCGGCGGAGAAGATGTCACCTTCGTCGACGACATGATCAGGCGGATCGAGGCGGACCTGTGTGTGGACACGACCCAGCGCTTCGCTCTGGGCTTCAGCTACGGCGCCGCCATGTCGTACGCGCTCGCGTGTTCCCGGGCAACGGTCTTCCGCGCGGTCGCGGTCCAGAGCGGCGGACAGCTCAGCGGATGCGGCGGCGGCACCCAGCCCATCGCCTACCTCGGGGTGCACGGCCTCCGGGACAGCGTCCTCGGCATCTCCGGCGGACGGGCGATGCGGGACAGGTTCGTCAGGAACAACGGCTGCACCGTCCAGAACCCGCCGGAGCCGACGCAGGGCAGCCTGATGCACCGGGTCACCACGTACTCGGGCTGCTCGGCCGGGCATCCGGTCGCCTGGGCCGCGTTCGACGAAGGACACATCGCTGCTCCGCAGGACGGGGCCGCAGGTGACAGCGGCTCCAGGACGTGGCTGCCGGGAGAGGTGTGGAAGTTCTTCACGCAGTTCCAGACCTCCGACCCGACGCCGGGGACGGCGACCTGCCGGGTCACCGACACCGTCAGCGTCTGGAACACCGGTCTGACTTCGAACATCACCATCACCAACACCGGCACCACCACGATCGACGGCTGGTCCCTGGTCTTCGCCCTGCCCGACGGGCAGACCGTCACCTCCGGCTGGAACGCGGACTACTCGCCCGCCTCCGGCAGGGTGACCGCCAGGAACGTGTCCCACAACGCCACGATCGCCCCCGGCGCGTCCGTCGGCATCGGATTCCAGGCCACCCACACCGGCGATACGGCCACGCCCCTCTCCTTCACCCTCAACGGCGGCACCTGCGCGGTCACCTGACCGGCAGGGGGTCGGCAGAGACGCGGGTGCCCTGGTTGCCCGGGAGGTGGGCAACCAGGGCGAGGACCGGTCGGTCAGGATTCCTTGACAGCCGTACCGGTGACTGATGGTCTCGCCAGGAGTGAAGGGCGGTTGGGCGGGCGGTTCCTCTCCGAGCTGCACTTCGTCGAAGAGATCGACGGTGACGAGGTCGCGCGAATCCCGGAACCGGGGTCGTGACCCGTTCCTCCGCCCGCTCGGCAGCGACTGCGCCACACAAGCGTGGCAGCGCGGGCGTCCTGTCTGCCTGCCATCTCCACCTGCGCGGCCGGCTCGACCACAGCGCAGCACGTCCGCGGGCCGCGGTGAGTGCGGATGCGGCAGGGTCAAGGCTGCTGTCCCCGATCGTGCGTGCGCACCAGGGGCCGGCGGACCGGTGTTCGCCACCCCCGTCCGCCGCACGGCTTGGTCGACAGCGGCCCGTACCGGTTCTGCGTCCCGACCTCGGCCGCAGCATGTACGGCGCAAGGTTGCCGAGACACCGACTGCGTTTGCAGCGCGTGGCGGGGAGCCGGTCCGCCTCAGCCGGCCGGGCATCGTGGGACCGTCGCCGGCAGCACGCCGGTACGCCTGCCTGTGCCGCCCGGGTCGGGCGATCACCGAGGTCCGCGCGGCGCACGGGACCACCCTGCCCGCTGCCGCGATCGCATTCCCGTACACGCATCCCCGTATCATCAACGTCACCCTCGGCATGCGGACCGCGGACCAGGTCGGTCGAAACGTGGAACTCCATGATCAGCATGTCCCGGACGGCCCCCGGGACGATCTGCGCGCTCAGGGGCTTGATCGGGCCGGACGTGCTCACGGGGGCACGACGGGGTGGGGGAGGGATGAGCGGTGTCTCTGACGGACAAGGCCATCGAGCAGCTCCGTGAGCTGATCCGGACCGGTGCCCTGCCTCCGGGCTCGAAACTCCCTCCGGAGCCGGACCTGGCCGCCCAGCTCGGACTGTCCCGCAACCTGGCTCGCGAAGCCGTCAAGGCGCTGGCCGTCGCGCGGGTCCTGGAGGTCCGGCGGGGCGACGGCACGTATGTGACCAGCCTGCAGCCGAGCCTGCTGCTGGAGGGTCTCGGCGGTGCGGTGGAACTGCTGCAGGGCGACTCGGTCGCTCTGCAGGACCTCATGGAGGTACGACGGCTCCTCGAACCGATCGCCACGGGGCTGGCCGCCACCCGGATCTCCGACGTCCAACTGGCCGAGGTGAAGCGGCATCTGGACGCGATGCGAGACGCCCGTGACGACGTGGAACAGCTCAACGCCCACGACGCCGCCTTCCACCGAGCCGTCGTCTCTGCCACGGGCAACGAGAGCCTCCTCACCCTCCTGGAAGGGATCTCCGGCCGCACCCTGCGCGCCCGCATCTGGCGCGGTCTGGTCGACGACAAGGCCGCGGGCCGCACTCTCGCCGAGCACGAGGCGATCTTCAACGCGCTGTCCACCCGTGACGCCGCCCTGAGCCAGGCCGCCGCGCTGCTCCACGTGAGCAACACCGAGCAGTGGCTGAGGGAACACCTGCGCTCCGGCGAACCCGTCCCCTTCGGGACGACAGCGCGTAAGTGACGGGCGGGCGCCGGCCGCCACGCTCGTCGCGTTCGAGATGACGGCGGTCACGTCAGCGCACGCGCAGCCGGAGGGTGGTTGCGAAGCCAACCGCTTCGAGGTGGGTCACCTGCAGGCCGGTAGCGATGACGTCCGGGTCTGTCAGGCGGTAGGACCACCTCCAGTGGCGGCACCGGCCGCGCCACCGCGTGGGTGAGACCGGCCCAGGCGTCCTGCCCTCATACAGGTGGTCCATACAGGTGGTCACTTTCGGGCTGTTGCCGGCCGGCGGCGACGGCGTCAGCGGTTCGGTCGTGCGCGAGTGCCGCTGCCCCGGCCGCGCGCAGCTCCGCCCGCCGCTCGGCGAGCCGCTTCGCGTGGGACGCCGCCAGGCACGAGAGCTCGTCACGCGTACGTCAACAGGCGTGATGGCTCACTCCAACTGCGTCATCGCCGCTTCGCCGCGTCGGAGCGTGACGTGGCCGTTCCTCGCCTGGATCAGCGACTGCTCCGCTGTCGGCTGCCCCCTCGGACGGGCCACTGCTCACTGTGGATCCGGTCGCCTTCCCCTTCGCGCTGCGCTGTACGACATGGCCGAGGGTGACGCGGCATGTGTGGCTGCAGCGTGCCCCTCGACCTCGCTGCCGCATCCCTCGCTCTGCTGTCCGCCCCCGGGCTCGCCGCTCTCTCTCCAGACACCTGAACCGACTTCTGCGGCGCAGGTGGCCAGGGTGTGCGGTGTGCGGTGGGCAGAGGTATGACTGACGTAAGCCCGGCGGTGGGGAGGCGGCCAGAGCGCACCCGTGCTGCCGCAGAAATGGAGCCCCGGTATGCGTGAGCAGAAGGCCTGGACCGAAAACGGCGGGCAGGACCACGTCACTGCCGCACCGGGCGGGCTGCTGGATGCGCTGCGAGTAGCGGCTCTCGTCCTGAGGAGCGATGGCCGGATCGTACTGTGGAGTCCGGAAGCCGAGTCGCTGCTCGGTTTCTCCGCCGCGGAAGCGCTGGGTCAGGACGCCGGCGCACTGCTGGTGGCCCCGGAGAACCGGTCACGGGCACACGAACTGTTCGACCGCGTGCGCACGGGCGCGCGCTGGGCGGGGGTCTTTCCGGTGCGGCACAAGGACGGCTCCACACGCCGGGTGGAGTTCCGCACCATGCCGCTGCGTGATGCCCGCGGCGACGTGCATGCCCTGGGTCTGGGTGCCGACGCCGAGACCGTACGGAACGTGGAGCGGGACCTGGCCCTGTCCCACATTCTGGTCAGCCAGTCGCCGGTGGGCATCGCGGTCTTCGACACGGACCTGCGTTGGGTGCGTGTCAACCCGTCATTGGAACGCATCAACGGTGTCCCCGAGGAAGCGGTGCTGGGCCGGCGTCTCGGCGAGGTGCTGCCCGCTCTCGACGTGGACGTCATCGAGTCGCGGATGCGGCGGGTCCTCGAGACCGGTGAGCCACTGCTGGATCAGCAGACGGTCGGCCGGACGGCCGCCGACAGTGAAGATCACGCGTACTCGGAGTCGTACCACCGGATCGAGGACGCCAACGGGCGTGTGCTGGGTCTGGCGATGGCGATCCTCGACATCTCCGAGCGGCAGCGGGCAGCGGCCGAGATCGCGAAAGCACGCGAGCGCCTGGCGGTGATAGCCGATGCCGGCGTCCGCATCGGCACCACGCTCGACCTGCGCCGAACGGCACATGAACTCGTGGACTTGGCCGTACCCGAGCTCGCCGACCTCGCGGCCGTCGACGTACTCGACTCGGTGGTCAACCCCGGCGGCACGGCAGCGCCACGGGCGGACGGCTCCCTCGACTTCTGCGCGCTCGCCCTCAAAGCAAGCCATCCCACCGATGCGACCGAGGCCGCGGACCCGGTAGGGGAGCCCGCCCTGTACAGCCCGTCTCGGATCGTCGCCCGGTGCGTGCGCGAGGCACGGCCGATCCTGCTGGAACACGTGGACGATACGGCGATACGGCGCATCGCCAGGGACGATGCAGCAGCCGAGACGCTGCGGCACGCCGGTGTCCACTCCTATCTGGCCGCTCCCCTGATGGCCCGCGGTGAGGTACTGGGCACGCTCAGCATGTGCCGCACGGTCAGCCCCCGGCCGTTCGACGACCAGGACCTCACCCTCGCCACCGAACTGGCCGCGCGCGCCGCCATCTGCGTCGACAACGCGCGGCTGTACGGACGCGAACGCGACACCGCTCTCACCCTCCAACGCAGCCTGCTGTCCCAGGAACCGCCACCGCATCACGGCGGAATCGAGGTCGCCTCGCGCTATCTGCCCGCCATCAGCGAGGTGGGTGGGGACTGGTTCGACGTGCTCCCGCTCAAGGACGACAAAGTCGGACTCGTCGTCGGCGACGTGATGGGCAAGGGCGTGCACGCCGCCGCGATCATGGGCCAGCTCCGCACGGCCACGCGCGCCCTCGCCCGGCTCGACCTGCCTCCGGCCGAACTGCTGCACCACCTCGACGGTCTCACCACGTCCCTCGGCGACTCCGACATGCTGGCCACCTGTCTCTACGTCGTCTGCGACCCCCGGCACGGCCGATGCGAACTCTCCCGCGCGGGCCACCTGCCACCGGTCCTGGTCGCCCCGGACGGGAAGGCCGAACTCCTCGACACCCCCGGCGGAGTGCCACTTGGAGTGGGCGGCGTGCCGTTCACCCTCCAGGAGCGGGAACTCGCCGAAGGGGCAGTGCTCGCGTTGTTCACGGACGGCCTGGTGGAAAGCCGTGCAACGCCCGTCGAAGCAGGACTGCAGCGGCTGCTCCGCCTGCTGGACGACACCCGCCTCCCCCTGGAGGAGACGTGTGACCTGCTCCTCGGCGTCCTGGCCCGTGACCCTGAGGACGATGTGGCACTGCTCCTCGCCCGGCACCGGAGCTGATGCCCGTCATCCCATATCCCCGCGAGCTGGCGACGGTCCCCACGACGCTTCCCTCGTGTTGCACGGCAGGTCCCCCCGGGGCGGGGGCGGACGTCTGCGGGCCGTCAGAGTCTCGGAAGAGACCGCTGCGCCACCCGCCACCCACAACGGCACCGCAGGGTCCACCCGCTCCCACCAGCAGTCACGTGTGGGAGAGTGCGAACGAGACGAGGAAGCCACCCACGGTGATCAGCCCGATGGCCAGGTGGGCGTCCTGGAACGCCTCAGGGATCATTGTGTCGGCGATCATGGCGAGGATCGCCCCCGCGGCGACCGCGGTCACCGCGGCTATCACGGCGGGGGAGAAGGAACCGACCACCGTGTAACCGAGGACGGCCGACACCGTGCTGGCTGCGGCGATCGCCGCCCAGACGCCGAAGACATACCCCTTGGTGCGGCCGGCCTGCTTCATCCCCGCCGAGCTGGAGAGACCCTCAGGGACGTTGCTGATGAACACCGCGGCCACGGTCACCAGGCTCACCGCCCCGCCGTCCAACAGGCTGACGCCGATGACCGCGGACTCCGGTACGCCGTCGAGCAGGGCGCCGAGCGCAAGCGCCATCCCGGATCCGCCCTGCTCGGCCTCTGAGGGCTGCGCCTGTGGCCGAGCGTTACCGGAGCGCTTGCGGTGCCGGGCGCCCCGGCGCGCCAGCCACACATTGCCCCCGGTGTAGGCCAGCGCGCCGACAAGCGTGCCGACAGCAGCGGGAGCGAGCCCCGCCTGCTCGTACGCCTCCCCGACCAGCTCGAAGGAGACCGCTGAGATCAGCACCCCGGCACCGAAGGCCATCACGGTCGCGATCACCTTCTGCGGCACCCGTAGCCCGTATCCCAGCGCGGCACCGAGCAGCAGCGCCGAGCCCGCCACCAGCCCCCACAGTCCAGCCTGAACGACTTCAGCCATGCCGACCCGTCTACCCGCTGCGGATGTGGATCAACGGCCAACCGGCCCGGCGGTGCAGACAGGTGAACGAGCCGTGCGCCCGCCCAGAAGGGGAAACGATGCCGGCGGGAGCCCGATCCTGGTCCGGCATGACCACGTGCCAGGGCCCGGAACTGGTGCGGGCCACCCACCCGGGTCCGGCCCCGGGCCCACCGTGCCCCAGAACAGGGATCCTCCGCGCAGGGGTGGCGGGCCCGGAACCCAGGCGGGCCGGCCACCCGGCGGGCACCCGCACACCCGCCCCTCTCTCACGCCTGCACGGGCTCCGTGTCCTGGACCGGCGCGGTGAGGTATTCCTCCGTGATCTCCTTCGGTCCGAACGGCCAGACCTTCTCGAAGCGCGCCCACAGCAGGTACGCCAAGATGCCGAGGGCCAGCCAGGCCAGCGACCATTCGATGGGATGGCGGCCGGGCGAGTTCTTGTCGGCATACCCGTAGATCACCAGCCAGCCGACCAGGGCGAGCAGGCTGGGCAGGGGATACAGCCACATCTTGTACGGGCGGCGCAGGTTCGGCTGCCGCCTGCGCAGGACTGTCACCGCGGCGATCTGGGCGAGCGCCTGGACGAGGACCATCACCGTGGTGAGGAGCTGGATCAGCGTCGCCAGGTCGGTGTGGCGGCCGATGAGGAAACCGATCGCCGTCACCACCCCCATGGTGGCCAGGCCCAGCATGGGGAAGCGGTGCCTGGGGTGCAGCTTGGCGTACGGGCGGAAGAAGACCCGTTCGCGGGCCGCGTCGTACGGGACCCGGGAGCCGCCCAGAAGGCCGGTGAAGACGGAGGCGAAGGCGGTGATCAGGATGAGGACCGTGACCGTGTCGGCCGCCCCCTTGCCCCAGGTCTTCTCCAGGACCGCCGAGGCGACGGAGGTGGAGGCGATGTCATCCGGGTCGGTCATCCGGTGCCAGTCGATGACGCCGAGCGTGCCGATCTGCAGCAGCAGGTAGATGGCCATGATGCCGACGATGGAGAAGATGATGGAGCGGGGCAGCGTACGGCCAGGGTCCTTGATCTCGGCGCCCATGTACGCGGTGGTGTTGTAGCCGAGGTAGTCGTAGATGCCGATCGTCAGGCCCGCGGCGAAGCCCAGCCAGAAGTGGTTGCTGGTGAGGTCGAAGGCGTGCGCCGGGTAGGTGAAGGCCAGGTCCGCGCTGAAGTCGGTGGCCGCGGCCACGATCACCAGGAGGACCGACGTGATCATGACGGCCCACATCACGGCCGTGATCCGGGCGATGTGCTCGATGCCCCGCCACAGCAGGACGATCACCACCAGGATCATGGCGAGGCCGACCAGGTCGCCGGTCGTCCTGCTCATGTGCGGTGCCAGATAGCCGAGGTACTGCACGAAGCCGACCACGCCGGTGGACATGATCAGCGGGATGAAGAGCATCGCCGTCCAGACGAACAGGAACGGCATCAGCCGTCCGGTGCGGTACTGGAAGGCCTGGCGCAGGTACACGTAGCTGCCGCCGGAGCCGGGCATCGCCGCGCCCAGTTCGGCCCAGACCAGGCCGTCGGCAAGGGCCAGCAGCGCGCCGGCGAGAAAGCCGATCACCGCCTGCGGGCCGCCGAACGCGGCGACCATCAGCGGAATCGTCACGAACGGCCCGATGCCGCACATCTGGCTCATGTTGATGGCGGTCGCCTGGAACAGGCCGACACGGCGGACGAAGCCGCCCTCGGGTGGCGGGCTACCGGACATGGGTCCTCCTGAAGCGGGACGCGGGGAGAGGTACGACGTGCCGACCGACGCCACTCGGCGGCCGACGGATCAAGGGCGGCGGGTATCCGGCCGACGCTGGGCTCCCCTTGGCTCGCCCGGCGAGGCTGAGGGCCCGTTCTCAGGCACGGACTCTCGCTTGCGCGATAAAGTTAAGGAGCCTTACTAGATGCGTCAAGAGGGTGTCCCACATGCGTGAGAATGGTGCGATGCCCGCCAGTGACGTCGCCGAGCCGGATCAGCCGTGGAACCGTCAGCGGTTGCGCAGCACCAACGAACGCCTGCTCCTTGACCGGCTGCGTTCCGCCGGCGCCGCGTCACGCGCGCAACTCGCCCGGGAGACAGGGCTGTCGAAGCCGACCGTCTCCAGCGCGCTGGCGGCCCTGGCGGAGGCAGGCCTGGTGCACGAGGTCGGCACGCACGCGCCGGAACGCGGCCGGGTCGCCGTCCTCTACGCCCCGGACCCGTCCGCCGGGTACGCGCTCGGCATCGACATCGGGCGCGGCTGGCTGCGCGTCGCGGTCGCCAACCTGGACGGCGAGCTGGTGGCCCGCGCGGACGTGCGCAACCGGGCCCGCTCCTCCGGCGCCCTGGCCGATCTGGTGGTCACCACGGCCCGGCAGGTGGTGGCGAACTCTGGTGTCGCCCATGCCGAGGTGGCCCACGCGGTGGTGGGCACGCCGGGCGTGTACGACGCGGAGCGGCGGCGGGTGCGCTTCGCGATGCATCTGCCGGGCTGGGGGCGGGCCGGGCTGGTCGACCGGATGCGTGAGGAGCTGGGTGTACCGCTGGAGGTCCACAACGACGCCAATCTGGCGGCGCTCGGCGAGTACACGTACGGCGTCGGCGCGGGCAGCAGACTCTTCACGTACATCATGATCGGTACGGGGCTCGGCATGGGCGTGGTCAGCGAGGGCCGGGTGTTCACCGGGGCGCACGGCGGAGCCGGGGAGATCGGTTTCCTGCCGTGGCCCGGGCAGCCGCGGCTGCGGACGCTGGAGGACGCCGTCTCGGGGGTGGCGGTCGTGGAGTCGGCGCGGCGGTTCGGCATGACCGGGCAGCTCACCGCGAAGGCGGTCTTCGACGCGGCTCGGCAAGGAAATCCCGCCGCGGTCAAGGCGGTCGAGCTGGAGAGCGAGCGGATCGCGCACACGGTCGCCGCGGCCGCGGCCGTGCTCGACCCGGACCTCGTGGTCCTCGGCGGGGGTGTGGGGCACAGCGTGGACCTGCTGCTGCGCCCCGTACGGGAGAACCTGCGCGCGCTCACCCCCCTGCGGCCGAAGATCGTGCCCAGCCGGCTCGGCGAGGACGCCGTGCTGCTGGGCGCGGTGGCCACGGCCCTGGGGACCGCGCGGGACGTGGTGTTCGAGCGCCGATCGGTGTCCTGACCAACTCGCACACCGGAAACGGTGACGGACACGTCTCGCCAGAGCTCCCTGGCTTGAGGTCCGTTAGTGAAGTTTCCTAACTTGTACTGGCAGTGCCGTAGCGCGGATGCTCCCCCACCTCCCTAGGAGACAGGCGTGTTCCACCGCCCTGCCGCCAGACGCCGCCTCGCCACGGCAGCCGTCGCCCTGGGTCAGCTCGGTACGCTCTCCACGAGCTCCTGGGCTGACGCCCGCGACGCGTCACCGCCCCGCCACCGGACGCAGACCACCGCCGTAGCCTCCCGCGCCGGCAGTGCCACCGCCCTGTCCGGCTACGCCATCCCGTCGACCGTGAAGGTCACCGACTCCGCGGCGGCCGTCTCCTCCCCGGGGTGTCCGGCGAGCGGCTGGTATCCGGCGGGCTCCCGCTCCACGGTGCTCGCGGCGCTGCTGGCGGACGGGAAGTACGCCGACCCGTTCTACTCGACGAACCAGCAGCAGATTCCCAAGGCCGACTTCCAGGTTCCCTGGTGGTACCGCTCGGACTTCACGGTCGCCGACACCTCCGAGCGCACGTATCTGGACTTCAGTGGGGTGATCTCGGCGGCCGACGTCTACGCCAACGGGCAGCAGGTCGCCAAGGCCGCCGACGTGGCGGGCGCGTACCCACCACGAGTTGGACGTCACCTCACAGGTGCGCGCGGGCACCAACACGGTGGCCTTCCGCATACAGCCCAACGCCCCCCGCAAGAACCTCACCATGGGCTGGATCGACTGGCTGCAGCCGCCGCCCGACGAGAACATGGGGATCGTGCGCGATGTGCTGGTGCGGCGCGGCGGCCCGGTCGCCCTGCGCGCCGCGCACGTCGTCACCGGACTCGATGTGCCGTCCCTCTCCACCGCGGACCTGACGGTCAAGGCCCGGGTTCGCGACTCGGACTCGCCCGTCACCACCACCGTCTCGGGCGGCATCGGCGCGATCTCGTTCAGCAAGTCCCTCTCCCTGGCCGCCCACGCGACCAAGACGGTCACCTTCACCCCGGCCGAGGTCCCCGGGCTGCATCTGACCTCGCCGAAGGTGTGGTGGCCCGCCGGCATGGGCGGACAGCCCCTGTACGCCCTCGACCTCACCGCGTCCGTCGTCGGCACCGTCTCGGACGCTGCGCACGAGAACTTCGGCATCCGCGACGTGAAGGCCCCCCTCAACTCCGACGGCGCCCGGCAGTACAGCGTCAACGGACGCAAGCTGCTCATCAGAGGCGGCGGTTGGTCGCCCGACGAGTTCCTCCGCTGGGACAGGGGTGGGGGTGTCGGCGGGAGTGCCGCGGTCGCCGGCGAGTCCTGTCCAGGGAGCGCCTTTCAGACGGTGTTGGTGCGGGCGACGGTGTCGGCGAGGTGCAGCAGCGCCGCGGTGTTGCCGTGGATGGCCGTCGCGATCTCTTCGACGTGGGCGTTGTTGAGGCAGTCGGGAATGAGGCCGTCCATCGCACGGATCGCCTCGTGTCGGTAATCGCGTTGGGGGGCGTGTCGACATCGCGCGCCGGCTCGGCGTCTACGACACGATCGGCCACGACCTGGTCGCCATGGTCATGGCAGAAGGTGGAGGTCTCGCGGCGGGCGGCGGCGACGTCGGCGAGCGAGTGCGGCAGACGGACGCGGCCGAAGACCGGGCGGTCGCCCTCCCAGTAGGCGGTGTGGAGTTCGACTTGCTTGTCGCCCTCGCGCCACACCGCGCGCACCTCGTAGTAGGCGTACGGCTCGCTCTCAGGCTTGGTGAGCCGGGCGGGCCTCAGGTTGCCGCGGTCGTCGACGCCAGCGGCTTCGATCGGGTCGATACCGAGGTCGGCGAGGCGGGCGTTGATCAGATCGGCATGGCGCTGGGCATGCAGCACGCCCTGGGCCGCGACGTCGATCCGTTGCTCCTGGCGGGCGGCTTCGGCGGAGGCGAGCCAGTCCGGCACGACGGGCTGGTCGGAGGCCGGCATGGTCATCGCTGTTCTCCGGGTTTGTGGTCGCGGTCTGCGTCGGCTACCCGGGCGTCGGGGACCTCTCGAAGCTCCTGAAGGTCGCGGGTCAGCTGAGCACCGCACTTCGCACAGTAGAAGACCGTCATGTCGGCCGTCCTACCCGACTGTCGTGCCGAGTGCGTGGTCGCGGTACTGCTGGAAGGCGTGCCAGCCCCCTGTTTTTGCCAGGTTGGCTGCAAGGATCTCCTGGTCGAGCCGCATTCCGGCCGCGTCATGGTGAGCATGTGCCATGGTGGAGTCCGCGCTGATCAGCGACATGTCGAACTCGTCCCGCCGCGCGGCCTCGGTGATCATGCCCTGCGGCAGGGCCTGGAAGACCCCGGCGTCCCGCCAGGACGAACCGGTTGTAGACGGTCTGCCAGGCACCGAACCGCTCGGGCATCTCCCGCCACTGCCGCCAGTACGGAACCCGCACATCACCCCCTCGAACTGCTTCCGCAGCCCTTGGGAATACGGGCCGAACCTGCCTATCGGAAGGAACGGTCGATGAACTCCCACTGCTCATCAGCCAGTTGCTCAGGACTCACATCGGCAGTGCTACCGGATCGAGACCTCACCCTGCGGCCGAGGGCGGCCCTCGAGCGAGTGATTACACGTGCGGAGCCACTACCCCAAGAACCCGCCTGCTCCTCACAATGTCCCGTACGCCGGTAGCAGAGAGCTGACCGGAGAGTCACTGGGGGAGGATGATCGTATCAACGCCACCGATTCCACCGGACTTTTAAGACCGCTGCGCCCCGAAGACCCGCGAGAAGTAGCCGGTTACCGCTTGGTCGCCAGGATCGGCGAGGGCGGTATGGGCTCGGTCTACCTCTCGTACACCCGCGGCAACCAGCCGGTCGCGCTGAAGGTGATTCGACGCGAGTATGCGCAGGACGCAGAGTTCCGGCGTCGCTTTCAGCAGGAGGTCCAGTCGGCGCGGCGGGTGCAGGGTTACCACGTCGTCCCGGTCGTCGACCACGACACGACCGGGAACCTGCCGTGGCTGGCCACCACCTACATCTCCGGCCTGCCGCTCGACGAGGCGATAGCCATATGCGGACCGCTGCCGCTGCCCGCGGCCCTGCAGCTCGTCGGTTGCGCGGCGGAGGCGCTGCGCGCAGTGCACGCGGCCGGTGTGATCCACCGCGATCTGAAACCGAGCAACGTCCTGTTGGGCAGGAGCGGTCCGTGGGTGATCGACTTCGGAATCGCACGAGCCACTGACGCCACGCAGCTCACCCGTACTGGGGGGCTCATCGGAACGCCCCAGTACATGTCGCCAGAGCACGTGAACGGTCGGCCCCTGACACCCGCGACCGACATCTTCTCACTGGGCCTGATCGCGGCAGTCGCAGCGACCGGCCGCCACCCCTACGGCAATGGTGCCGCCATCACCCTGGCCGCCAAGATCGCCAGCGCCGAATTACGGCCCCCGGACCTGACCGGCTACCCGGAACGGCTACGGCCCATCCTGGAACGCTGCCTGGCCGTCGACCCGGCCTCCCGGCCCGCCCCCGCCGAACTGGCGGAACGGTGCGAAGATGCCTGCGGCCGGCCGCTTCGCGACTTCGCCGGATGGCTCCCCGAGCCACTCATGTCGCAGATCGCCCGCCGCGAACAGGCCTCCCGGCAACCACCCCGACCCGAGCCGCCGGCCGCGGCCGCCGCTCCCGGGCACATGCCCATGCAGGGCCCGCAATCATCGCCCTACGTTCCGACCTGGCCCGTAACGCCCGTGACGCCCGTGACGCGGGCCTGGTACCGCAGGCCGCTGGTCATCATCGCCGCCGTGTGGGCGGTCCTGGTGGTAGCGGCCGCCGCGTGGGGGTTCACGCATGGTGGGGACGAGACAAACAGCTCGGCCAGTGACGGCCAGGAGACGACCACCTCGCTGCCGTCGGCGTCCACGTCGCCAACCGACGAAACAACCGGCGCCCCGACCGGCAGCACGTCGCCCACCCCCACCGCGACGGCGCGATACACGGCGATCGTCAAGAAGAAGTCATTCACCATCCGACCGGGCGCCCTCAGCAATGTGGACCTGGATGTTCCGAAGGTCGATCCCGCCGGCGACAGCGCCGATACGGAAGGGGTGGAAATCCAGTACTCCGGTTCCCCTTTCGAGACTCACCCGCTTGCCTTTCTGACCACCACAGGCAAGAGCGATGGCACGACGCCAGAAGCCTGCAAGTCGGGGAGCGAAACCGACGTGCTGCCGCCGGAGCTCCACTTTGACGAGATGAGGACGACACTTCGCAAAGGCACGGTGCTGTGCACCGTCACAACCGACGGCAACCTGGCGATGCTGGAGATCACCGGCATCGGCGATGACCGTTATAGGCCCGACTATGTCACTGAGCTGACGCTCTGGAAGATGCCCTGATGCGCAACGCCTCCTGCGGACTGCGTAGTTAAACCACCAGATGATCACAAGCCAAGACACTCCCTCAGGCCATCAGGTGGTCGCAGCCGTCGCCCAGCGTGACGGCTCGGACGCCGTACAGGGTGTCGAAGCTTTCCTCGATGCTGCCGCAGAGTGTGAACGTCTGGCCGGGGACGGCGTCGGTGAATGCGGTCATGGGTGCTGTTGTCTCCTTGAAGGTGGCCGCGGGCGGCACGGCGGCGATGCCGTGCCGCCCGCGGCGATTACTGCGCCTGGCGGGGTCAGTCCGTGGCGGGGCTGCCCGGGGTGAGGGGGATCGGCATGACCAGGCCGCGAAAGGTGTCGGCCTGGTCGGGGGCGTGGGTAGCACGGTCAGCGCGCCAGGCGCGTGAGGTTCGCAACCGTGCGGACGCTGTGGCAGTCGACGGGGCCGATGGCGCACTCACGCTCGGCTCGCAGGAGCCGCACCTCACTGATCGCCCAGGTGATGGTCGAGCGGTCCACGCCGAACCAGCGGGTAAGCACATCGTGGGTGGCCCCGTGACGGAGATGGACCAGGGTGGCCAGCAGCCGGTCGACGAACGGTGGTGCTTCGCAGCAGCACCTACGGTCCGCTTCCGTTGCCGGGAGAGGAGCCTGGACTGGTGGCGCTCGTGCCACAACGACCCGATCTCTGTGACGAGTTCACCGATCACGTCGGCCAACAGGCCCGTGATCCGCCGGTTGCTGACGAGCACGGCGCGAGTTGCACTCCCCACCACATGACCATGATCAACGATCAAGAGCTCGACGTCTCACCGCCAACCATGCACGAGCTCGTCAGTCGGGGAGGTGAACTCGTTGGGGGGCGGGTGGCCGTACCGACTCGCCCTCATCTGGGTCACCCCATGCCTCCGAGTTACCAGCCAAGGCGGAGGCTGCCACCAGGCCCGACGAACCCCCAGCCCCTGCTCGCTGCGTTTACAAGCCGCCAGTGATCGCGGCGAGAACCTCGATGCTGCGCTGGATCTTCCGGCCGAACGCGACGGTCAAGGACAGCAGGACAGCGATCGTGTAGACGATGGCTTCGACGGATTCCGGCAGGATGCCGCTGATAGCGAGGCCCGTTACCGATCCACCCGCGACGAGGAGGGCCAAGACCCAACGCAGCAGCTCCCGGTTGGGCGGCTGTTCGACACCATTCAGGTAGTGCTCCTCGAGGAGTACGCCCAGTCGGGCGTGGCAGTAGCGGTCCGAGACCTGCACCAGGGCACCCGCCAATTCTCTGAGAGCCTCATCAGGCTCTCTGTCAATCTTCAACCCGATGGCTCGAAGTGCGGCTCCGACATGGCGGGCGTGTGACTTCAGCACACGCTTACGGGAGGAGAGGCGCGGCACTGAGCGACGGGCCGAGGGGCGTCAGGAAGGTTACGCAGCACGACGCGCAACTGCTTTGAGACCCGGCGGAGCATGCGGGCCTGCCTCTCACCGCCGCTGCCTCGAGCTGCAGCGCAGGCGTGCACGGCATCGGCGCACTGCATCACCAGAGCGTACCGGCGGACCAGAAAGAACCAGGTCAGGATTGAGGGGCGGCCATACCTGGACACGTAGATTGCCAGGTACATGACCGTTACCCAGGCGATACCGAAAGCAAGGGCGATATCGAGGGCCACCGTGACACTGTCACCAACCACCAAGGGCAGGTCCGGCGCGTAAGAGGTCCTAACAAAGGCGTTGGACGTGTCTGTGGGTGATGAGGCAGGTGGCGAGGCCGAGGAAGGCTTCGTGGATGTCGTCGCGTCGTTCCCAGCG
>NZ_JOEV01000061.1 GCF_000721105.1 Streptomyces cellulosae | reverse complement strand
GGGGGTGGGGGTGGGGGTGGGGGTGGGAACGGAGGGTGGGAGCGGGGCGGCGGGGGCTGCCGGATTCTCCGGGCTCACCGGGCTCACCGGGCCCACCGGGCTCACCGGGCCACCCGACGAAAGGACCCGCTCCGGCGCCTCCGCCGCCTTCGGCGGCGCCTCTGCCGACTCCCGCACCGCCGGCACCGGCTCCGGCTGTCGTACGGCGGTTCCCGCGCGGGCCCGCCGTTCCAGGAACCGTCGCAGCAGCGGTCGTACGACCTCACCGGCGACCACGGCCAGCAGCAGATAGATCGACAGCGCCATCCACAGGAAGCCCGGCCAGGCGAGCACCTGCTGGAGCCAGAAGGGCGCGCCGGCGCGTTCGGACACGACCGCCGCGATCGCGAGCACCCATCCCCCGGCGATCAGCACCGCACCCGCGCGCCGTGCCAGGCCCGGGCCGCGGGTCGTGTCGCGGAACAGGCGCCGCCAGACGTACCAGTTGGCCGCCACCAGAACGGCCAGAACGGCCAGGGCGAGCAGGACGAAGAGTATGACCACGGTGTCGTGTCCCCCGTTGTGGGCTGTGGCGAGCGGTCGGTGCGGGCCGTGCGGTCGGGTTATGACGTCCGACGCAATGCGCGCACTCCGCGCAACCCGATGCCTCCGACGACCGTCCCCAATACGAAGGAGACGACGGCGAGCGTCAGGTGCACCCAGAAGTACGCCGTCGGGTGACCGTCGTCGAACGCGAGCCCGCTGCTGTCCTTGATCAGGTTTTTGACGAAAGTGACCCAGATGACCCAGCTCCACACCCCGAAGGCGAGCAGGAACCAGGAGACGGGGCGGCTGAGCTTCATACGTCCAGTATCTCCGCCCGGTGTCCGGTTCTTTGCCCGGGGTGGGGAGCGGAACGGGACTTCACGCCCGGTGCCATGTACGTTCCTCACCGTGCCCGCACCGAAGAAGACCGTCAGGCGATCCCTGCTG
The DNA here is from genome assembly GCF_000721105.1 of Streptomyces cellulosae. Lineage (GTDB taxonomy): Bacteria > Actinomycetota > Actinomycetes > Streptomycetales > Streptomycetaceae > Streptomyces > Streptomyces cellulosae_A. The sequence goes on along the minus strand of NZ_JOEV01000061.1, from coordinate 34,633 downwards.
GTCACCACCGCAGTCCTGTCGTCCCTAGCGCTGACCGCGCCCGTCTCCGGGGCCGCGCCCGGCCCGTCACCGAAGGACAAGCCGTCCGGAACGGCGTCGGGAACGCCGTCTGGAACGCCGTCTGGAACGCCGTCTGGAAAGCCGTCGGCGAGCGCGTCCGGAAAGCCCTCGGCAAGCCCGTCGGCCACTCCCCCGGCGACCATGTCGTCCGTCGGCGGCGAACGGCTCGGGCAGGCCGGCACCCAGGTGAATCTGGCGAGCGGGGTTCCGGTCCTGCCGAAGGACGTGACGGCGCGCTCCTGGATCGTCTCGGACGCGGAGTCCGGTGAGGTGCTGGCCGCCCACAACGCGCACTGGCGGCTGCCCCCGGCGAGCACCCTGAAGATGCTGTTCGCGGACACCGTCCTGCCGAAGTTCCCGAAGTCCGAGAAACACAAGGTCGTCCCCTCCGATCTGGCCGGCATGGGCGCCGGCTCCAGCATGGTCGGGATAAAGGAGGACGAGACCTACTCGGTCCACGACCTGTGGCTCGGCGTCTTCCTGCGCTCCGGCAACGACGCCGTGCACGTGCTGTCGCAGATGAACGGCGGCATCGACAACACCGTCAAGGAGATGAACGCGCACGCCGAGGAGCTCCAGGCCCTCGACACGTACGTGGTCAGCCCGGACGGCTACGACGCTCCCGGCCAGGTCTCCTCCGCGTACGACCTGACGCTGTTCGCCCGCTCAGGGCTGCAGAAGAAGGACTTCCGCGAGTACTGCTCGACGGTCAGGGCGAAGTTCCCCGGCAAGACGACGAAGGTCAAGGGGACGAAGGGCAAGAAGGGGAAGACGACCCGCGAGTCCTTCGAGATCCAGAACACCAACCGGCTGCTGACCGGCGACTCGGACGTTTCCGTCTACCAGGGCATCGCGGGCGTCAAGAACGGCAACACCACCAACGCGGGCGCCACCTTCACCGGTGTCGCCGAGCGGGGCGGCAAGGTGCTGCTCGTCACGGTCATGAGGCCGGAGAAGGCCGAGCGCAACGAGGTCTACAAGGAGACCGCGAGGCTCTTCGACTGGGGCTTCCAGGCGGCCGGCAAGGTGCAGCCGGTCGGTGAGCTGGTGCCCCCGAAGAGCGCCGTGCGGTCCAGCGCCCAGCCGGGGTCGAGCACCTCCGGGCAGGCCGGGGGCGCGGACAGCGGGGGCGTGGAGGCCGACGGCTCGTCGAAGCCGGTGGCCAGTGCCACGGCCGGGGGCGGCTCCGGCGGTATGGGGATCGCGCTGGCGATCACCGGCGGGCTGCTGGTCCTGCTCGCGGGCGCCGCGTTCCTGGTCAACCGCCGCTGGCCGCTGCCGGACCTGGTGCGCCGCCGGACCCGTCCGTGAGACCGGCCTCGTCGGCCTCCTCGGCGGTCTCGTCGGTTTCGGCGGTCTTGGCCGCCTCGTCGGTCTCGTCGGTCTCGTCGGTCTCGCTGCGGCTTTGTGTCGCCGTCCAGGCGGCGCAGAACAGGACCAGCTTCGACGTGAAGTTGATCCACAGCAGCAGGGCGACGGGCACGCCGAAGGCGCCGTACATGCTCTTTCCGGCCACGCCCTGCATATAGCCGCTCAGCAGCAGCTTCAGCAGCTCGAAGCCGACCGCGCCGGTCAGCGCCGCCACGACCAGCCGACGGCGCCCCGGTTCGACTCCGGGCAGCAACGTGAGGACGTACAGGAGCAGCAGGAAGTCCGCGAGTACGGCGACTGCGAAGGCGACGATCCGCAGCAGCACGCTGCTCCAGCCGGCCTCGTCGATGCCGAGCCGGTCGATGATCCAGCCGATCAGGGCGGAGGACACGGTGGAGGCGGCGAGCGTGACGAGCACGGCGCCGCCGAGCCCGACGAGGATGCCGAGGTCCTTTGCCTTGCGCAGGACCGGGTTCTCCTCCTCGTCGGGCAGTTCCCACACCGCCCGCAGACACTCGCGTGTCGAACCGGCCCAGCCGATCCCGGTGAACAGCAGGGCGGCGCCCGCGATGAGTCCGACGGTGCCGGCGTTCTGGATCAGGCCGTCGATGTCGAGCTGATCCGAGATGCCGGGCACCTGCTCGGCGATCTTGTCCTCCAGCGTGCTCTGCTGTTTCGGGCTGAGCGTGGCGGCGGCGATCGTGGCGCCCACGGTGAGCAGGGGAAACAGTGCCACGAAGCTGGTGAACGTCATCGCGGCGGCCAGCCGAGTCCACTTCACCCGGTCCAGTCGGTCGTACGACCGCCACGCGTGCGTGGCCATCAGGCGCGCCAGCAGCGGCCCGACGACGGGGAGTCTCTTCAGCCAGTCCATGATCCGACTCTGCCCTCGTTGCGGACGACCGATGTCCTGGTCGGCCGATGACTTCGTCGGCCGCTGAGCTGGTCGCGCGATGTGCTGGCCGGGCGATGTGCTGGCCGGGCGATGCGCAGGCCGGGCGATGTGCAGGCCGGGCGATGTGCTGGTGCCCCGGAACCGCAGGACAGTCGCAGGGGAGAGGTTCCCGCGGTGGGGCGGTTACGCGTGTCCGGTGAACATGTCGATCAGGCTGTGGGGGGCGTTGTCGCCGAAGCAGATGTCCTGGATACGGGCGGCTTCGGTGGCGGCTGCGGCACTGCGGGGGAACAGCGCCTGCTCGTATGCGGTGAGCGCCGCCTCGACGTCCTCGGGGTGCTCGGCGATGGCCTTGCCGAGTTCGGCGCCGTCGTACATGGCGAGGTTGGCGCCTTCGCCGGAGGGGGGCGTGAGGTGGGCGGCGTCGCCGAGCAGGGTCACCCCCGGCACCCGGTCCCACCGGTGTCCGGGCGGCAGAGCGTTGAGGGTGCGCAGGACCGGTGCGGTCTCACCGTCGGTGATCAGTGCGGTGAGTTCCGGCGCCCAGCCGTCGAACTCCTGCACGATCCGCTTGGTGGCCGTGGCCGGGTCGGTGAAGTCGATACCGGTGAACCAGTCCTGCGGTTTGGAGAGCGCCACATAGGTGTGGACGGTCCCGCCGCTCTCCCGGTGAGCGAGGATCCCCTTTCCCGGCGCGAGCGCGGACATCGCCCCGCCGCCGACCGTTTTCGCGCCGGCCGGGTGCCGGGTGTCGGCGTCGAAGAGGTAGGTCTCGATGAGTGACGTGCCGATGTACTCGGGTGTGGCGTCGGAGAGCAGCGGCCGGACCCGGGACCATGCGCCGTCCGCGCCGACCAGCAGGTTCGCGACGACGGTGGTTCCGTCGGCGAAGGCCACCTCGTGGCGACTGCCGCCGAGGGCACGGACGCCGGTGACCTTGTGACCCCACCGGACGGTGTCGACGGGCAGTGAGTCGAGCAGGATCCGCCGCAGCTCGCCGCGCTGCACCTCGGGGCGTCCGCCCGTGCCGTCGTCGGGCATGTCGAGCAGTACGGTCCCGTCCCGGTCGAGGACCCGGGTCGCTTCGCGGCCCTCCAGGACGAGGGCGCGGAACTCGTCGATCAGGCCTGCCGCCCGGAGAGCCGCCTGGCCGTCGCGCTCGTGGATGTCGAGCATCCCGCCCTGCTCGCGTGCCGTCGGCGATGGCTCCGTCTCGTAGACGGTCGCCTGGATGCCGTGGACGCGCAGGACGCGGGCGAGCGTGAGTCCGCCGAGGCCGGCGCCGATGATCGTGACGTCAGGGGTCATGGGGTTCCTCGCGTGTCGAAGGTCTGCCGGAGGGACACCACCCGGCAGGGAGGCGCTGGAACGCCGTTCCAGTGCATTCCTTACCTTGGAACGCCGTTCCAGGGTTGTCAAGATGGAACGGCGTTCCAGGTATGTCAGGATGTGACGCATGGCAAGCAGGGCACGTCGTCCAGAGCGACGAGAGGAACCGCTCTCCCGGGAGCGCATCGTCGAGGCCGCGATCGAACTCCTCGACACGGCGGGCGAGGGCGGACTCACGTTCCGCGCCCTGGCCGATCGCCTCGCCACCGGACCCGGCGCGATCTACTGGCACATCGCGGGAAAGGACGAACTCCTCACCGCCGCCACCGACGCCGTCGTCGCCCGCGCCCTGGCCCCGGACCCCGCCGGCACACCACCGCAGGAGGCGATCCGCGCCCTCGCCCTCGGCGTGTTCGACGCGATGGACGCCCACCCGTGGATCGGCACGCAACTCGCCCGAGCCCCCGCGCAGTCACCGCTGCTTCGGGTCTTCGAAGGCATCGGATGCCAGGTCCAAGCGCTCGGAGTGCCCCACGCCGCCCAGTTCACCGCCGCGTCCGCGCTGCTGAACTACATCCTGGGAGTGGGCGGACAGAACGCGGCCAACGCCCGCGGACACCGGCCGGACACCTCCCGGGCCGAGTTCCTCGACACCGTCTCGGCCTCCTGGGCGAACCTCGACCCCGACGAGTTCGCGTTCACCCGCAGCGTCGCCGGCCAACTACGCGATCACGACGACCGAGCGGAGTTCGTCGCCGGCATCGACCTCATCCTCACCGGAATCACCGCCCATACCGGGTGACAGCCCGTCCGGGGCTGTCGGACACGGCAGGAACGTCTACGGCCGCTGCGGCTTCGTACGCCACCAGTCGACGGACCGCCGGGACCAGCCGTGGGCATCGACGTTGCGGGTGTACGTGGCGAATCACGCGCTACGCCGCTCCCACCGCATCCGGGCCGCGACGAACAGGCACCGCTCGATCGGTACGCGCACGCATCTGACCGGGCGCGAAGCGGCAGATGGCCGGATCGGGCTTGTCCAGCTTGGCCTCGTGGTTGATCACGATGCCGTGCGGGTCCAGGATGTCGGCGAGGTGGACGACGCTGCCGTCGTTGTCGGCGACGACGGCCTCGGCGACGACGGCCTCGGCGATCATCCGGTGTCCCTGCTCGGCGCTGACCTCCGCGGGCAGATTGGTGATCACGCCGACACGCAGCCCCACCAGATCCCGCATGGCGTCGAGCGGCCTCTCGGTGCTGCGAGCGCGCTGCTGGAAGAGCGAGGTCAGCGGCTTGGGATGGTGCCGCGCTCGACGTGTCCCGCCTGCGGCGGCACCATGGGTCCCCCGAAGGCGAACTCGCGCAGCTTGCGCCACACGCCGTCCGGGCCCTGTTCATAGAGAGCGAAGCCGGTGCAGGGCCACTGGGCCTCGAAGTCGGAGAGGTCCTCGAAGGCGCGGTCCATGGCCTCGTCGTCGATGCCGTGCGCCACCGTGACGTGGGGGTGGTACGGGAACTGCAGTTCGCGCGCCACCGGGCCGGAGGCGTCCCGGACCTGCTTCTGCAGCCATGTGCAGGCCTCGGCGCCTTCGACGACCTGGACGTACACGACGGGCGACAGGGGCCGGAACGTACCCGTACCGGACAGCCGCATCGGGAAGGGGCGCCCGGCCGCCGCGACCTCGCCGAGGTGGGCCTCGATCGCCGGCAGCAGCGCCGCCTCCACCTCGGTCGGCGGCAGCAGGGTGACATGGGTGGGAATGCCGTGAGCCGCGGCGTCGCCGAAGCCCGCGCGCCGCTCCTGGAGCAGGCTGCCATAAGGCTCCGGGACCGCGATCGACACACCGATCGTTACGGTCCCCACGTCATCTCCCTGTCGTCGTGTCGCTTGGTCCGGTGTCGGTTTTGTTGTCAGCCGTCCGGCTATCGACTGTACGTCCACGGCTGTGTTCTGGGCAGGCGCAGTCGTAGTGATGTGCAGCGCTCCGCCCAGTGGTGCGCGTGTGCGCCGGTGCCTCAGTGCTTGGCGGGCAGGAACCCGACCCGCTCGTAGGCCTGCGACAACGTCTCCGCGGCGACGGCACGCGCCTTCTCCGCGCCCTTGGCCAGGACGGAGTCCAGCGTCTCCGGGTCGTCCAGGTACTGCTGGGTACGCTCCCGGAACGGCGTCACGAACTCGACCATGACCTCGGCGAGGTCCGTCTTGAGCGCACCGTAGCCCTTGCCCGTGTACTTCTCCTCCAGTTCGGCGATACCCGCACCGGTGAGCGTGGAGTAGATCGTGAGCAGGTTGCTCACGCCCGGCTTGTGCTCCGCGTCGTAGCGGACCACGGTGTCCGTGTCGGTCACCGCGCTCTTGACCTTCTTCGCGGTCGCCTTCGGCTCGTCGAGGAGGTTGATGAGGCCCTTCGGCGTGGACGCCGACTTGCTCATCTTGATCGACGGGTCCTGGAGGTCGTAGATCTTCGCCGTCTCCCTGAGGATGTACGGCTTCGGGACGGTGAAGGTCTCGCCGAAACGGCCGTTGAAGCGCTCGGCGAGATCGCGGGTCAGCTCGACGTGCTGGCGCTGGTCCTCACCGACCGGGACCTCGTGGGCCTGGTACAGCAGGATGTCCGCGACCTGGAGGATCGGGTACGTGAACAGGCCGACGGACGCGCGGTCGGCGCCCTGCTTGGCGGCCTTGTCCTTGAACTGGGTCATGCGGGACGCCTCACCGAAACCGGTGATGCAGTTCATGACCCAGGCCAGCTGGGCGTGCTCGGGGACGTGGCTCTGGACGAAGAGCGTGCAGCGCTCCGGGTCGAGACCGGCCGCGAGGAGCTGGGCGGCGGCCAGGCGAGTGTTCGCCCGCAGGTCCGCGGGGTCCTGCGGGACCGTGATCGCGTGCAGGTCGACGACCATGTAGAACGCGTCGTGGGACTCCTGCAGGGCCACCCACTGGCGGACGGCGCCGAGATAGTTGCCGAGGTGGAACGAGCCTGCGGTGGGCTGGATTCCGGAGAGCACACGGGGTCGGTCAGAAGCCATGCTCACCATTCTCTCAGGTTCCCGGGGGCGGTTCGGAACTGGCCGGAAACTGACCGGACACGGGTGGGAACCGATCCGGCTCGGGCGGTGTACCAAGAGTGTGAGGACGCGGGAGGGGGGCCGCATCGTCGATGAGGCCGCGGTGATCGCACGCGTACGCGCCGGAGAGCCGGAGGCGTTCGCGGAGCTGGTGCGGGCCCATACGGGCATCGCCATCAGGGCGGCCGCCGCGCTGGGGGCGGGTGCGGACGCGGAGGACGTGGTGCAGCAGGCCTTCGTCAAGGCGTACTGCGCGCTGGGCCGGTTCCGGGACGGCGCGTCGTTCAAGCCGTGGCTGCTGTCGATCGTGGCCAATGAGACGAGGAACACAGTGCGGACGGCGGCGCGACAGCGCACTCTCGCCGGCCGCGAGGCGGCGTTCGCGGAGGCGGAGCCGCTGATACCGGAATCGGCGGACCCCGCGGTGGCCACGCTGGAGACGGAACGCCGCGCGGCCCTGCTGGCGGCCCTGGACCAGCTGAGCGAGGAACACCGCCTGGTCGTCACCTACCGCTATCTCCTGGAGATGGACGAACCCGAGACCGCGCAGGCCCTGGGCTGGCCCCGGGGCACGGTGAAGTCCCGGCTCAACCGAGCGCTGCGGAAGTTGGGCCGGCTGTTGCCGGATTTTCAGCCTCGGGGAGGAGGTGATGAGGGTGAGTGAGGACGGGAAGCGCGGGCGGGAGCGGGATCCGTACGGCGCCTCGCTGCCGGAGGAGTTGCGGGCGCTGGGGCGTTCGCTGGATCCGCCCGGCGGCGGGTCGGAGTCCATGGTGGAGCGGGTGCTGGAGCAGATACTCGCCGAGCGGATTCCGGAGCCGGTGCCGGTGACGCCTCTGCGGCCGGGGGGCCGTGAGCGGTTGCGGCTGGTCCGGCGGTGGACGCGGGCGCGGTGGCGTTCGTTGACGGCGACGCTGTGCGGCCTGCTGGCGGTGCTCGCGCTCACTCCCCCGGTGCGGGCCGCGGTCCTCGACTGGTTCGACTTCGGCGGTGTCGAGGTGCGGTACGACCCGTCGGCGGTGCCCTCGTCCGGGGCTGAGGTTCCCGGCTGCGGGCGTTCACTCTCGCTTGCGCAGGCCGAGCGCCAGGCCGGGTTCGAGCCGGTGGTGCCGCCCGCGCTGGGGGCGCCGGACGCGGTGACGGTGACCGACGGGCCGCGGGGGCGGTTCGTGGTGAGCCTGTGCTGGCGCGAGCGAGGCCGGGTGATCCGGCTGGACGAGTTCGCGGCGCGCCTGGACCTCGTGTTCACGAAGACCGTGCGCGAGCAGCCGGAGTGGGTGGAGCTGGCCGCCCGGCCCCCGACGGACGGCATGGCGGATCCGGCCCTGTGGTTCCCCCGGCCGCATGTCCTGAGCTTCTGGCTGGTGGGGGCGGACGGGCGGCGCTATACCCGCGAGGAGCGGACGGCGGGGCCGACGTTGCTGTGGAGCCAGGGCGCAGCCGGCGACGAGAGCGTGACGCTCCGGTTGGAGGGGGTGGCGTCGAAGGGGCGGGCTGTGGAGATCGCGAGGTCGGTGGGGCCGTAGACCCGTGGGCCGTAGATCCGTGGGCCGCAGATCCGTGACTCTTCGGTCGGAAAGGGGGCGGCGGAGTGGGAACCCCGACAGGTCGAGCGGTGTACCAGAAGTGACAAGCGGCTCGCGGACGGGTCGCACGGGAGCGATGAACTGACGGCTGACGACTGACGGGCTGGGGGGCGGTATGCGCGCTTGGAAGAGCGGGAGCAGGGGCAGGAGCAGGAGCAGGAGTCTGAGCCGTGAAGTGGCGGCGTTGGTGGGGGCGTTGGCGGTCACGCTGGCGCTGATGGTGTGGGGCGCGTCCGGCGCTTCGGCCGGCGGGCCGACGAGCGTGCTGGTGACCTCGCCGGCGAGCGGAGAGGCCACCGCGCGGTACCACTCCGACAAGGAGTACGGAGAGCTGGAGCGGCTGCTCGGCCCGGCGAACAGTGGCACTCCGGACAAGCCTCCCGGGGCTGATCTGACCCGGGCCCGGCAGATCAACGTCACCTGGCTGGCGCACGACATATCGCCATGGCGGCTGGACCGGGTCTTCCCTGTCCATGGTTCCGGATCCCCGACCGTCTGGATCCATACGGCGGCCAACATGCCCGACTCCACGAACGGCTACTGGCACCGCGCCGAGCACGCCTCCCAGCTGCGCGCCCTCCTCATCGATCTAGGCGTGATGGGCGAGATCTCGGGCGAGGGCTACCAGGGCATCTTCCCGGCGCCCTGGCAGTCCCAGACGCCTGCCGAGACCCCGCCCGACGAGGCGCCGACCACGGTGCGGGTGGGTGTGGCGGAGGCGACCGACGACACCGACTGGTGGTGGGCCCTGCCGGGCGCGGCGGCGGGAGCGGTGCTGGCGCTGGCACTGCGGCCGCTTGCCCCGCGCCTGCCCTGGGGTCGCCCACGACGGGAGCGGGGGCCTCGGCAGGAACTGCGCGATCTTTGACGACTTCGGCCATCGCATCGGTGAGGACTGCGGCCATCGCATCGGTGAGGACTGCGGACATCGGATCGGTGAGGACTTGGGACTCTCAGGGGGACGGATGAGCACTCGGGACACTCGGAACACTGGGAACAGACGGGGTGGACTGCGGGTCGGAATTCTCGTGCCGGTGGTGTTGGCGGTCGCTCAGTTCGGGGTGCCGGTGGCCGGTGCGGCAGCGCGGGGGCCGGACCGGGAGGTCCCGGATGTGGCGGTGGTGGTCGCGGGCGGCACGGGCCGGACGACGGCGGTGCACTCCGGTGAGGCGGCGTTCGACCGTCTGAGGACGCTGTTGCAGCCGGCGTACACCGGGACTCAACGGGTGTCACAGGAGTGGGCCGAGGGCCGGTACCCGCCGGTCCGGATGACCGTGATCTGGGGGCTGACGGGTGTCGGAGGCTGGCCGCGGACCGCTGCGGCCCCGGGTGGGGACGTGGCGATGGAGCGGGAGGACCAGCTGTTCGTGGCCGGGGACGGCACACCGTGGGTGCGTTCGGATCCGGCGCCGGACGTGTTGGACGACGACATCCGCTGGCACCGGGCGTCCCGCTCGGTCTTCGAGGAGATGAGCCGGGCGGGGCTGCCGGCCGGTGTGGGGAGCGGGGCGGCCGCAGACGCGACCGACGGCAGGGACGGAGAGTGGGCGGCCGGTGGGCTCTGGCCGGACGTGTGGGGACTCGCGCTGGGGTTCGCGGCCGGGGTCGGCGGCACGCTGCTGATACGCCACGCGGCGGCCCGGCCGGGAGCCGGACCGCCGCGGGAGGGTCCACGCCAGGAGCTGATCGATCTCTGACCGGTTCCTGAGCGAGGGCGGGGTCAGCCGAGGTCGATCTCCGGGTACAGCGGGAAGCCGGCTACGAGGTCGGTGGCACGGTGGGAGATCTCGTCCGCGATCTTCGGGTCGAGGACGTGCTGGGCCTTGGAGGGGGCGCCCTTGCTGGTGGTGCCGGGCTCCGTGGTGGTGAGGACGCGGTCGATGAGGCCGGCGACCTCGTCCATCTCGGCGGTCCCCAGGCCACGGGTGGTCAGGGCGGGGGTGCCGATGCGGATGCCGGAGGTGTACCAGGCGCCGTTCGGGTCGGCGGGGATGGCGTTGCGGTTGGTGACGATGCCCGAGTCGAGCAGGGCCGCCTCGGCCTGGCGGCCGGTGAGGCCGTAGGAGGAGGCGACATCGATCAGGTTGAGGTGGTTGTCCGTGCCGCCGGTGACGAGGGTGGCGCCGCGGCGCATCAGGCCCTCGGCGAGGGCGCGGGAGTTGTCGACGATGCGCTGGGCGTAGTCCTGGAAGGAGGGCTGACGGGCCTCGGCCAGGGCGACGGCCTTGGCGGCCATGACGTGCGGGAGCGGGCCGCCGAGGACCATCGGGCAGCCCCGGTCGACCTGGTCCTTGAGGGAGTCGTCGCACAGGACCATGCCGCCGCGGGGGCCGCGCAGGGACTTGTGGGTGGTGGTGGTGACGATCTGGGCGTGCGGGACCGGGTCGAAGTCGCCGGTCAGGACCTTGCCGGCGACCAGGCCCGCGAAGTGGGCCATGTCGACCATCAGGGTCGCTCCGACCTCGTCGGCGATCTCGCGCATGATCCGGAAGTTCACGAGGCGGGGGTAGGCGGAGTAGCCGGCGACGATGATCAGCGGCTTGAACTCGCGGGCCGACACACGCAGCGCCTCGTAGTCGATGAGGCCGGTGGCGGGGTCGGTGCCGTAGGAGCGCTGGTCGAACATCTTGCCGGAGATGTTCGGGCGGAAGCCGTGGGTGAGGTGGCCGCCGGCGTCCAGGGACATGCCGAGCATGCGCTGGTTGCCGAAGGCCTGGCGGAGCTCGGCCCAGTCGGCGTCGGAGAGGTCGTTGACCTGGCGGGCGCCGGCCTTCTCCAGGGCGGGCACCTCGACGCGGGCCGCGAGGACGGACCAGAAGGCGACGAGGTTGGCGTCGATGCCGGAGTGCGGCTGGACGTAGGCGTGCCGGGCGCCGAAGAGTTCGCGGGCGTGTTCGGCGGCGAGGGACTCGACGGTGTCGACGTTGCGGCAGCCGGCGTAGAAGCGGCGGCCGACGGTGCCCTCGGCGTACTTGTCGCTGAACCAGTTGCCCATCGCGAGGAGGGTGGCCGGGGAGGCGTAGTTCTCGGAGGCGATCAGCTTGAGCATCTCGCGCTGGTCGGCGACCTCCTGGCCGATGGCGTCGGCCACGCGCGGCTCGACGGCGCGGATCACGTCGAGGGCCGCACGGAAGGCGGTGGACTCGTTGGAGAGGGGCTGCTGCTCTGACATGGCGGCCTCCGGGCGGCGTGGCTTGAAGCGGTCACGGTTCACGGTTCGGCCCAGGCGCACGGCACTTGGTCACTCGCAGGCCGCTCCCCGATGGTCCGTCCCATCCCAGCGCGCCAGTCACGGCCTGCCGGCCAGCCTACCGGGCGCGTCGGAAGGCGAAGGTCCCGCGTCCACCATGCGAGCGACTATAGGAAGGAGGGCAGCCCTTGACCCCGGGAGGTCCCGTGACCACGACGGAAGCGCTCATCGCCGCGGCGCAGGCGCACAGCGCGCACACCTACCATCCGCTGCCGGTGGTGGTCGCCACGGCCGACGGGGCGTGGATGACGGATGTGGAGGGGCGGCGGTATCTGGACCTGCTGGCCGGATACTCGGCGCTGAATTTCGGCCATGGCAACCGGCGGCTGATCGAGGCGGCGAAGGCGCAGTTGGAGCGGGTGACGCTGACGTCGCGGGCGTTCCATCACGACCGGTTCGCGGCGTTCTGCTCCGAGCTGGCCGAGCTGTGCGGCATGGAGATGGTGCTGCCGATGAACACCGGTGCGGAGGCGGTGGAGACGGCCGTGAAGACGGCCCGGAAGTGGGGATACCGGGTCAAGGGCGTGCCGCCGGAGATGGCGAAGATCGTGGTCGCCGGGGGCAACTTCCACGGGCGGACGACGACCGTCATCAGTTTCTCCACGGATCCGCAGGCGCGGGCTGACTACGGGCCGTACACGCCGGGCTTCGAGATCGTGCCGTTCGGGGATCTGACGGCGCTGCGGGCGGCGGTGACCGAGAACACGGTCGCCGTGCTGCTCGAACCGATCCAGGGGGAGGCGGGGGTGCTGGTGCCGCCGGCCGGTTATCTGGCGGGGGTCCGGGAGCTCACGCGGGAGCGGAACGTGCTGTTCGTGGCGGACGAGATCCAGTCGGGTCTGGGACGGACGGGGCGGACGTTCGCCTGCGAGCACGAGGGGGTGGTACCGGACGTGTATGTGCTGGGGAAGGCCCTGGGCGGCGGGATCGTGCCGGTGTCGGCGGTGGTCGCGGGCACCGAGGTGCTCGGGGTGTTCCGGCCCGGGCAGCACGGGTCCACCTTCGGCGGGAATCCGCTGGCCTGTGCGGTGGCGCTGGAGGTGATCGCGATGCTGCGGTCCGGCGAGTACCAGGATCGGGCGGCGGAGCTCGGCGAGCATCTGCTGCGGGAGCTGAGGATCCTGGCGGGGACGGGCCGGCTGACCGCGGTGCGGGGGCGCGGCCTGTGGGCGGGCATCGACATCGCCCCGGCGTACGGGACGGGGAGGGAGGTGTCGGAGAGGCTGATGGAGCGGGGGGTGCTGGTGAAGGACACCCAGGGGGCGACGCTACGGATCGCGCCGCCCCTGGTCGTCTGCAAGGAGGACCTGGACTGGGGGCTGGCACAGCTGCGGGCCGTACTGGAACCCGCTTGAGGAACGCTCCGAGGCGGGGCCTCAGCGGATCAGATGGGGCAGGAAGCGGGCGTACTCGTCCGTGACCAGGCCGGTGGACTCGCGGATGCCGAGGCCCGCGGACTCGTTCTCGACGATCCAGGCGCCGAGGACCACTCGGTTGCCGTCGAAGTCGGGCAGGGGGGCCAACTCCTGGTAGCAGCAGGGCTCTTCGCGCAGGGCGGGCTCTTCACGCAGGGCGGGGGCGGGGCCCGAGGTGTTCGGCTGGTGGATCGTCACCCCCGCGCCCTCTCGACCCAGGAGGGGTTTGGCGACGTAACCGGTCGTCCGTGCCAGTTCCCGCGGACCGTCGAGGTGGGCGGCGAGGAGGTTCGGGTGGCCCGGATACAGCTCCCAGAGGATGGCGAGCAGTGCCTTGTTGCTCAGGAGCATCTTCCAGGCCGGTTCGATCCACAGGGTGCTGCCGGTGCCGCCGCCGTTGTCGAGGGTGTCCAGGACGTGGCCGGCGAAGCGGTCGGTGGTGAGCCACTCCCAGGGATAGAGCTTGAAGCAGCTGCGGATGAAACGGAGTTGGTTGTCGACGAAGCGGCCGGACAGCGGGTCCCAGCCGATCTCCTCCATCGAGATCCAGTCGGTGTCCAGGCCCGCCTGCTCGGCGGTCTCCTTGAGGTAGGCGACCGTCATCAGGTCCTCGCCGAGTTCGTCGGCGGAGGAGTGCGCGAAGTAGAGGGGGTTGCCGGGCGGGAGGAGGGCCGCCTGCTTCTGCCAGGCGGCCACGAGGCGTTCGTGGAGGGAGTTCCACTGGTCGGCACCGGGGAAGCGTTCCTCCATCCAGAACCACTGGGGCGAGGCGGCCTCAACGAGGGAGGTGGGGGTGTCGGCGTTGTACTCCAGCAGCTTCGCCGGGCCACTGCCGTCGTAGCGGAGGTCGAAACGGCCGTACACGGACGGGAGTTCGGCGCGGCGGCGCCAGGCCTCGGCGACCGCCTCGGCCACCCGCGGGTCGGTGATGCCGAGGTCGGCGAAGCGGCCGGCGGTGACGATGTGGTCCGCCGCCGCGAGGCACATGCCGTGCAGTTCCTCGACGACCTGCTCCAGGGCCTCGACCTCGGGGAGTGTGAAGGCGTAGTACGCGCTCTCGTCCCAGTAGGGGCGCAGCGAGTCGTCGGGGTAGCGGGTGAGCGGGTAGACGAGCCCCTGCGCCTCGACGGTCTGCTGCCAGCCGGGGCGGGGCTCGATGGTGTGGCGTTCCACGCGGGGTTCCCTGAGGTGCGCTCGACGGGTGTGCGGGGCGGGCGGGCAGGACGGCGACAACTACGACTGGACGGCGGTGCCGCGGGCCGCACTGCGACGACTACTACGGCCGGACGGCGGTGACACCGACCGCACGGCGACAACTACTACGGCCGGACGCGGTGACACCGACCGCACGGCGACAACTACTGCGGCCGGCCGTGGTGACGCGGGAGGGCCGCGGTGACGTGGGTGGGCGGAACGTTGCGGCGGGGCCGTCCGGTCCCTGTCAGCCGCCGGAGCTCTTCCCGCCCCCGCCGTCACCGTCGCCGCCGCCGCTGCCCAAGCCGCCCCGGTCGACGCCACCGCCCCCGCCACCGCTGCTGGAGCTGCCCGAGCCGGACTTCTTGCCGGACTTGGTGAAGGAGCCGTCCCTGACCCAACCGTTCTTCTTCTTGCCGCCGTAGTAGTAGGCGGCGTTGATCCTGGTGGAGGACTTGCAGTTCTTGTCGGCGACGACCTGGTACCCCTTGCCGAGGGTGTAACTGTCGCGGTCGACGCAGCGCTTGTCGGGGTCCGAGGAACAGGCTGTCAGGGCCGCGGCGAGCAGTCCCACGCCGCCGAGCGCGACCGTTCCGGAGCGAAGTTGCCGACGTGCGTCCGCCATGTCCGTGTCTCCCCCTTGAGCCGGGCCCGGTGTGCGCCCCGTGTTCGACGTCCTGCGGACAGTTTAGGGAAACGGTGAGAGGGCGCGCTCGGGCGGGCCGCCGCTCGCCGGCCTCCCCATGGCTCCCTGCACATGGCTCCCTGCACGTGGCCCCCTGCACATGGCTCCCCGCACATCGCTCCCCTACAGTCACTTCGTGCTCTTTGGAATGGTGTGCGCCCTCGGCGCCGCGGTCTGTTTCGGTACGGCGACGGTGTTGCAGGCGATGGCGGCGCGGGCGGCGGACACCGTGGGAGGCGGGGGCGGGGAGGCGGCGCTGCTGCTGCGGGCTGTCCGGCAGTGGCGGTACGTGGTGGGGCTGGCGTTGGACGGGCTCGGTTTCCTTTTCCAGGTCGCCGCGTTGCGGTCGGTCCCGATCTATGCCGTCGGGGCGGCCCTCGCGTCCAGTGTCGCGGTGACGGCGGTGGTCGCGGCGCGGCTGCTGCGGGTGCGGCTGAGCGGGCGGGAGTGGGGTGCCGTGGGGGTGGTGTGCGCGGGGCTCGCACTGCTCGGCGTCGCGGCCGGCACGGAGGGGGACCTCGGCGGCCCTACGGCACTGCCGTACGCATTGCTCGTCGTCGCGCTCGTGGTGCTGCTGTTCGGACTCGCCGGAGGAAGGCTGCCGCAGCGGGGGCGGGCCGGAGCGCTCGGACTGGCGGCCGGGGTCGGGTTCGGGGTGGTCGAGGTGGCGGTGCGGCTGATCGACTCGGTCGCGCTTCTCGACCTGCTACGGGATCCGTCGGCGTACGCCCTGCTGCTGGGCGGCGCGGCGGCGTTCCTGTCCCTGACCTCGGGGCTGCGCGCGGGCTCGGTCACGGCCGCCACCGCCGGCCTGGTGATCGGCGAGACGGTCGGTCCGGCGGCGGTGGGTGTGATCTGGCTCGGTGACCGCACCCGGGAGGGCCTGGGGTGGGTGGCGGTACTGGGGTTCCTGGTCGCCGTCGTCGGGGCGTTGGCACTGGCCAGGTTCGGAGAGGCACCGGCAGCGGTGGCCGCCGATGCGGGGTGAGGAGGCGTACGTTCGTCCTCGCCTCGTCCGTCACCCCTCACCCTCCATGGCCGCCGTGATCCCGTCCCACAGCCGCAGCCTCGCCTCCAGCGCGAGGTTCGCCGTCTCGACGGCCTCCCGCCAGCGGATGTCGTCCGTGCCGCAGAGGTCGGCGACCATCTGCATGGCCATGGGGGTGTGCTCCTCGCCGTCGACCTCGATGTGGCGGGCGAGGTAGTCGCAGAAGAGGGGGAAACGGTCGGTGCCCTCCTTCTTGATGACCTGGTCGAACATGTCCGGGATGAGGTCCTCGCGGGAGAAGGCGAAGGCGGCGGCACGGCAGTGCAGGGGCCGGTCGGCGATGATCGTGAAGGTCGTGCGGACGAACTCGGCGGCGGGGGCGGGTACTTGGGCGACCCGGAGCGCCGCGGAGACGTCGTGGCCCTCGGCGATCAGCGCGAGGAACGTGTCGATGGGGGCGGTGTCGGCCGACGCCTCGGCCATGGCGGCGCGGTACAGCTCGAAGTGGCTGGTGAAGCCACCGTTCAGCTCGTCGCTCTCCTCCACCAGCACGATGGCGTTGATCAGCCGCCGGCTCACGTCCGAGCCGCGTGGCACCCAGGGGACGTCGACGCAGGTCAGTTCGCGTTGCAGGGACTTGAGCAGGGACATGAAGTCCCATACGGCGAACACGTGGTGGTTCATGAACGTCGCCATGCGTGCTGGGCTGTTTATCCGCTGGTAAAGGGGATGAGCGGTGACTTCCTTTCGCACGGGTTCGATCTCGGCCCGGGCCCGGTCGATTCCCTCGTGGCGCATGTTCCAGTCGTACCTGGACATGGAACTCCTTAGGTCGGGAAGAGCGATCGTGCAGCTTTGGCGACTTCCCGGCAAGCGCTTCCGGGTATTCGATGGAAGTTACCTGCAGTACACCTCGACACAAGAGCCCAAGGGGCCAGAAAGAGCCATAAAAAGTCACGTTCCGGACAACCGAAAAACTTCGTTGAATACTTGAACGGCCTCTGCCTCCGGTGCGTACTCGACAGCGTGACCAGTAATCCCGTCACCGTCACCGTGGCCTATCACGTGGTGCCGGGCCACGAGGGTGACTTCCACTCCTGGGGGTGGGCCATGCTGGCCGCCAGCGCGCAGCAGCCGGGCTTCCTTGGGGGTGGCGTTCTTGTCGACGGAGAGGCGGAGTGGCATGTCGTCTATCGCTTCGCCAGCGAAGGAACCGCTCTGGCCTGGGAGAACTCCACCGCTCGCAAGCAGTGGGACATCCGCGCGGAGCAGGTCGCCCGGCAGACGGGCCGCCGGAGCGTCCGGGGCGCGAAAGCGTGGTTCGACGCCCAGACCGGCCGGCCCGCCGCACCGCCGACCCCGCCGTCGAAATGGAAACTGTGGTTCGTGAATATGAGCGCCGTGTTCCCGCCGGTGCTGCTGTTCAATATGATCGCGTTGCCCTATCTCGGTGACCTCAATCCGTTCATTCGTACGCTGCTGTTGTGCCTGTGCGTGACGGCTCTTGTCACCTGGATTCTGATGCCGCGCCTTCAGCGTTTCTTCAAGAAATGGCTGTATCCACCGCTCCAGGCGCTTCGCGGACGGCACAAACGGACCGCGTAGGCCAGAGAACGACGCAAGGGAGGTGGGCGGGTGAAGACCCTGCTCATCGACAATTACGACTCGTACACGTACAACCTGTTCCAGCTGATCGCCGAGGTCAACGGCGAGGAGCCGGTGGTGATCGTCAATGACGCCCCCGCGGCCTCGATTCCGGATCTTGCGGAATTCGACAACGTGGTGGTGTCGCCGGGCCCGGGGCACCCGGCGCAGACCCGCGACTTCGGCATCAGCGCCCGCTTGCTGGCCGAGTCTCCGGTGCCCGTCCTCGGCGTCTGCCTGGGACACCAGGGCATCGCCCTCGCGGAGGGCGGCCGGGTGGCACCGGCCCCGGAGCCCCGGCACGGGCATCTGACCTCCGTACGGCATGACGGGCGGGACCTGTTCCAGGGGGTGCCGCAGCACTTCACCGGTGTCCGCTACCACTCGCTGGCCGTGCGCGAGCCGCTCCCCGACACCCTTCAGGCCACCGCGTGGGCCGAGGACGGTGTGCTGATGGGGCTGCGGCACCGCACCCGGCCCCTGTGGGGCCTGCAGTTCCACCCGGAGTCCGTCCTGACCGAGTACGGCCACCGCATGCTCGTGAACTTCCGCAACCTCACGGCGGACCGGGCCCGCAAGCTGCGGGCGAAGAACACCGCCGTGCCCCCGGCCAAGGGGGCGATCCCCCGCCCGACGGCCACCGCGACACCATCGGCCATGGAAAGCCCGTCGGCCACAGAGGCACTCGCAGTCACGCAAACCCCGTCGGCCACAGAGGCACTCTCGGCCACGGGATCTCCGTCGGCCACGGAAACCCCGTCGCCCTCCCCCGTCACCATTCCCCGCCCCCGGCGCTCTGGGGGTCCCGTCTACCGGCTGCACACCCGCCGTCTCGCCGGCGCGGTCGACGCGGAGGCGGCCTTCACGCGGATGTACGCCTCTTCCGAGCGGGCGTTCTGGCTGGACAGCTCGCTGGTCGAACCGGGCCGGTCGCGGTTCTCGTTCTTCGGGGACGACAGCGGGCCGCTCTCGGAGTTCGTGCGGTACGACGTCGGGACCGGACGCTGCGAGATCGAGCGGGCGGGGAGACCGCCGCGCAAGGTCACGGCGAGCGTGTTCGACTATCTCAAGCGGCAGTTGGCGAACCGGCGCGTGGACGCCACGGGGCTGCCCTTCGACTTCACCGGCGGTTACGTCGGCTACTTCGGCTACGAGACGAAGGCCGACTGCGGTTCACCGAACCGGCACTCGTCCGAACTGCCGGACGCCTGCTGGCTGTTCGCCGACCGGCTGATCGCGGTCGACCACCAGGGGGGCTTCACCTACGCGGTCTGCGTGGCGGAGGACACCCCGCAGGCCGCGCGGGAGGCCACGGACTGGCTGGAGGACACACTCGCCCGACTCACCTGCGTGGGCGTCGGCACGAGCCCGGCCGCCGAGGTGCCGTCGCGGTCCGTGCCGGCCCCCGAGGCGGACCTCCTGGCCGCCGAGCCCTGGCTGGTGCGCGACCGGGCGACGTACCTCGCGGACATCGAGGCCTGTCAACGGGAACTTCACGCCGGCACCAGCTACGAGGTCTGTCTGACCGACGCCGCCCGTTTACCCGCCCCGTCCGACGCCTACGACTTCTACCGCGTCCTGCGCCGCGTCAACCCGGCGCCGTACGGGGCCTTCCTGAGGTTCAAGGACCTCGAGGTGGCCGGCTCCTCCCCCGAGCGTTTCCTGCGGATCAGCCCGGACGGGGTCGCCGAGGCCAGACCCATCAAGGGCACCGCGCCGCGCGGCGACGGGCCCGAGGAGGACGCCCGGCTCAGGGACGCACTGGCGGCGGACGCCAAGACCCGCGCCGAGAACCTGATGATCGTGGACCTGCTCCGCAACGACCTCGGCCGGGTCTGCCGGACCGGGACGGTACGCGTCCCCCGGTTGATGGCCACCGAGACGTACGCCACCGTGCACCAGCTGGTCTCCACCGTCCAGGGCCGGCTGCGTGAGGGCACGGACGCGGTGGACTGCGTACGCGCCTGCTTCCCCGGCGGCTCGATGACCGGCGCGCCGAAGCAGCGGACGATGGAGATCATCGACTCGCTGGAGACCGAGGCCCGGGGCGTCTACTCCGGGGCCCTCGGCTACCTGGGGTGCGGCGGCGGCGCCGACCTCAGCATCGTGATCCGTACGGCCGTACTCGCCGACGGGCTGATGCGGCTGGGCGCGGGCGGTGCCATCGTCCTCGGCTCGGACCCGGTCGCGGAGTACGACGAGATGCTGTTGAAGACGGCCGCGCAGATGCGGGCCCACCGCGAGCACACGGTCGACCGCGTCCGGCAGCAGCGCGAGCGGATCGGCACGCGCATGCCGGAACGGGACCGGATCGACACGCGCATGCCGGAACGGGACCGGATCGACACGCGCATGCCGGAACGGGACCGGATCGACACCCGGATACCGCAGACCGTCGCCGAGGAGCCCGCCCGATGACGACCACCGCCGACCGCCACGCGGACACCCACCCGGCCGCGGCCGCCACCGACCGTCGCAGAGGCACCCACTCGATGACGACGCCGCAGCCCGCCCTCTCCCTGCCCGACGCCGACGCCCCCGGCAACCTCGCCGCGCATCTCGCGGCCCTGGCCGAGCGGCGCGGGTGG
Organism: Streptomyces cellulosae; assembly: GCF_000721105.1. Classification (GTDB taxonomy): domain Bacteria; phylum Actinomycetota; class Actinomycetes; order Streptomycetales; family Streptomycetaceae; genus Streptomyces; species Streptomyces cellulosae_A. The sequence continues at coordinate 14,559 of NZ_JOEV01000061.1, read as the reverse complement.
ACCGGGCGGGTCGCCTTCCGTCAGGGGCACCGGGTCTGGACGCACGGCGAGGTGCACGCTCTCGCGGGCCGCGCGGCCGGTGTGCTCGTCGAACAGGGGGTGCGCCCGGGTGACCGGGTGCTGCTCGCGCTGCCCGACGGGATCGCCTGGGTGGCGGCCTTCCTGGCCACCGCCCGGCTCGGGGCCGTGGCGGTGCTGGTCAATCCCGAACTCCCCGCGGCCGAGCACACGTTCATGGCAGAGGACACCGAGGCCGTGCTGTGCCTGACCGGACCGGGCCTCGAGGACCGCTTCAGCGGCCGGCCATGCCTGGGCGCCGACCAGTTCCTCGCCCTTGCCCCGGCCGCCGATCCGACACCGGCGCATCCGGTCGACGCGCACACCCCGCTGTACATCCAGTACACCTCCGGCACGACGGGCCGCCCGAAGGGCGTCGTGCACACGCACGGCGACCCGAAGACGTACTACGACCTGATCGGACGGCGCCTGCTGCGGATCACCCAGGACGACGTCACGCTGTCGGTGTCGAAGCTGTACTTCGCCTACGGCTTCGGCAACGCCTTCGTCTTCCCGCTCTTCTCGGGTTCGTCAGCCGTGCTGGTGGACCGGCGTCCGGCCCCGGCCACCCTGGACGAGCTGGTCGCCCGGCACCGGGTGACGCTGCTGTACTCGGTGCCGTCGGCGTACGCCGCGCTGGTGGCCGACCGGGGCAGCGGGCACGAGGCCTGCTTCGCCTCCGTTCGCGCGGCGGTGTCGGCCGGCGAGGGCATGCCCACGGTGCTCGGGTTGCAGATCGCCGAACTGCTGGGCGCGCCGGTGCTGGAGCAGATCGGCTCGACCGAGGCCGGGCACGCGTTCTGCGCCAACAGCTTCGAGTACAACCGTCCCGGCACCGTCGGCCGTCCCGTTCCCGGCTTCGAGGTGGAGCTGCGTGACCGGGACGGGCATCCGGTGCCGGAGGGGGCGGAGGGCGAACTGTGGGTGCGGGGGCCGACGGTGACGCCCGGCTATCTGAACCGGCCCGAGGAGACGGACCGTGCCCTGGTCGGCGGCTGGCTGGCCACCCGGGACCTGGCGTGCCGGGAGCCGGACGGCACCTACCGGCACCTGGGCCGCGCCGACGACATGGAGATGGTCGGCGGCATCACCGTCTCTCCGTTGGAGGTGGAGGGCGTGCTGCGGACGCATCCGGCGGTGCGGGAGGTGGCGGTCACGGCCGTCCGGGACGGGCAGGGCCGCAGCGTTCTGCGCGCCTTCGTCGTCCCCGCCGCGACACCGCCACCCGGTCTGGGGGACGAGCTGATCCGGCTGGCCCGGGAGCACCTGGCCGCCTTCAAGGTCCCTCGCAGCGTCAGCCTCGTCCCATCCCTGCCCCGTACCCCGACCGGAAAGCTCCGCCGTCACCTGGTCCGCGGGGGCGCGTGGTGACCATGGCCGAAAGGAAGGGCACCATGCCCGAACCATCCCTGCTCACCGACCGCGGGTTCTATCTGGGCCCGATGTTCCGGCGGGCGGCCGACCGCCACGGGGCCGTCTTCGTCACGCTGGACCGGCCGCTGGACGTCAATCCGTCCCTCGGGGTCGACCTGAGCTATCCGGTGCTGGCCGAGGTGGTCGAGGAACTGTCGGGACGGCTGTGGCAGGCAGGGGTACGGCCCTCCGAGCAGGTGGTCGTCCACAAGACGGACAACGTCGACATCGTGTTGCTGACCTGCGCGCTCTCCCGGATCGGCGCGGTGCCGGTGCTGCTCTCGCCCGGCCTCGCCGGTCCCGTCGTGGGGCAGTTGCTGGCGCGGCTGCGACGGCCGTGGCTGATCACCGACCGGGCGAAGCTCCAAGGCCCGCTCCGGGACGTCGAGTTGTCCGGGCTCGTGCGCGGGACGCTGTCCGTGGACGACGCTCCCGGCGCCGAGCCGCTGGAGAAGTACGCCGGCGCCGAACCGCCCGCGCCGGTACGGCTGCACCCGCGGGAGCCCGCGCTGATCACCCACAGTTCGGGCACGACCGGTGTTCCCAAGCTCGCCGTGCACTGTGCGCAGACCATGTGGAACCGGCTGGTGCCGCAGCAGGCGATGGGCTGGCCCACGCGGGGCGAGACCGCGGCGCTGCACATGTCGTTCGTCCACTCGCGCTTCTACCATCTGCTCGGCGTGCTGCTGCACTACGGCAGCCCGCTGGTGCTGATCAACGACCCGGACCCGGCGGGAGTGGCGCCGCTGCTGGTGCGGCACCGGCCCGGGATCGTGGAGACGCATCCCAACACCTTCGTCCTCTGGGAGGAGTTGGCCGACGCGCCGGGGGCGCCGCTGTCGCGGGTCAAGGCCTACGGCTCCACGTTCGACGCCATCCACCCGCGGACCGTACGACGGCTGCTGGGCGCCTCTCGACGGCGTACGCCCTGGCTGGTCCAGCTGTACGGGCAGAGCGAGACGGGACCGGTCGCCTTCCAGTGGTTCACCCGGCGCAGTGCCGCCCGCGCGGACGGCCGCCGGGTCGGCATCGGGATACCGGGGTTCACCCGGATCCGGGTCACCGACACCGCCGGGAGGCGGGCGGCGCCCGGGACGGCCGGCCGGATCGAGGCCCGCACCCGGGGGCGGATCCTCACCTACCTCGGGGCGCGGGAGCAGTACGAGCGGCAACTCGACCGCGGCTGGTGGCAGATGGGTGACATGGGGTATCGCAGCCGGCTGGGTGTCCTGCATCTGATCGACCGTGAAGTCGACCAGATCGACGCCGTGCACAGCAATCTGGCGGTCGAGGACGTGCTGATGGAGCGGCTGGAGGAACTCCGCGAGATCGTCATCGTGCCCGGCGCGGACCGGGAGCCGGTTCCGGTGGTGTGCGTGCGGGGCGATCGACCGCTGGACGCGGAGCGCTGGCGGGAGGCCACGGCCGATCTGCCGGTGCTGGCCGAGCCGCGGCAGTGGCGGTTCGAGGAGCTGCCGATGACCGCCACCTGGAAGGTGAAGCGGGTGGAGATCACCCGCATGCTGGCCGCGGGAGCGCGCACGTGAACCAGGTCCTGGTCGTCGGCGCCGGCCCCGTCGGCCTGTCGGCGGCCCTCGCCCTGCGGGCGCACGGGCTGCCGGTCCTCCTCCTGGAGGCCGACCCGCGGGACCGGGAACGTCCCGGCAGCCGGGCCCTGTTCGTGCACCGGGAGACCCTGCGCCTCCTCGACGGGATGCGGCCGGGGCTCGCCGACGAGATCACGTCGTACGGGCGGACCTGGCAGACCCGGCGCACTCTCTACCGGGGCCGCGAGGTCTACTCCCGGACCTACCCGCCCTCCACCGGGACCCCGCCCTTCACCAGCCTGCGCCAGGTCGACACCGAACGCTTCCTGCGGGCCGCCTGCGAGCGGGCCGGGGTGGAGTTCGTGTGGGACGCCCGTGTGACCGACGTCCAGAGCACCGCGACCGCGGTCCGGCTGACCGGGGAGGACGGACGGGTGTGGAGCGGCGGCTTCGCGATCGCCGCGGACGGCGCTCGCTCCACGCTCCGGCGCGGGCTGGGTATCGCCATGGAGGGCAGCCACGGGGAGGGCTTCCACGTCGTCGTCGACGTCGCCGACATCCCCGGCGCCGAACTGCCCTTGGAGCGGGTCTTCCACTACGAGCATCCGGGGGTGGGCGGCCGCAGTGTGATGCGGGTGCCGTTCACCGGGGGTTTCCAGATCGACCTGCAGTGCCGGGACGACGACCGGCAGGAGGTGTACGGCAGTAAGGAGGCCGTGCGCCGGTGGCTGCCCTCGGTGGTGGGGGACGGGTACGCCGAGCGGATCCTGTGGGTGTCGACGTACCGCTTCCTGCGCAAGGTCGCGGCCTCGTTCACCGACCCGCACGGGAGGGTGCTGCTCGTCGGGGAGGCGGCGCACCTCTTCCCGCCGTTCGGTGCGCGCGGCATGAACAGTGGTATCGCCGACGCGGCAGCGGCGGCAGATGCTGTCGCGGCTGCGGCGGCATCCGCCGCCGCGGCGGGGGCGGATGGGGCGGCGGGCGCGGTCGCCCGGTTCGCCGAAGCGCGGCGGGCGGCGGCCCTGTTCAACAGCGCTGCCGCCGGGGAGGCGTTGGATCATCTGCGGCCACGCCGGCGGATCGTGCGTATCAAGCAGCGGGCGGCGGCCGCCCTCGCCCCGGTCCTGCCGCAGTGCGGGTCGTGGCTGGAACACGCGCCCTACGGGCCGCGGGGCGGGGCGCCGGTGGCGGCCGGCGGCACGTACTGAGGAGGAGATTCTCGTGACTCGACCGACGGTTGTGGAAGGGCTGTTGAGGTGGACGCCCGCTGGTGGGCTGGTGCCGGCGGACGGTGGGCCGGGGACGGGGGCCGCGGCGGAGAAGGACGCCGGGGCGGCCACGGGGACGGCGGTGGCCGGCAGCCGGTTGCTCGTCGCGGACTCCTGGCTGGTGCGGGACGGGCGGGTGCGGGGCTTCGAGCGGCACCGGGAGCGGTTTCTGCGGGCGTGCGGCGAGTGCGGCGGGCCGCCGCTGCGCCGGCTCTTGGAGTTCTGGCAGGACATGACGGCGGCCCTGCCGCGTACCGGTGAGTGGTTTCCCCGGGTCGAACTCGCCGCCGGGTCAATGGATTTGCGGCTGCTGCTGCGGCACGCGCCGCCGCTCGGCTCCGGTGTACGGGTGTGGGCGGCCGGCCAGTCCGATCCGCGGACCGTCCCCCGCCGCAAGGGTCCGGACCTGGACGCCCTGGCCCGGGTCAGGCGGCGGGCGTCCGGCGAGGGCGCTCAGGAGGCGGTGCTGGTCGCGGCGTCCGGAGTGGTGCTGGAGGCGGCCACCGCCAGCGTGCTGTGGTGGGAGGACGACACCCTGTGCCTGCCCCCGCCACGGCTGCCCGTCCTGCCCGGGGTCACCGTCGGGCTCATCCAGGAACAGGCGTGGCGTACCGGGACCCGCGTCGCCCACCGCGAACGGACCGTGGCGGAGCTGGACGGACGCGAGGTGTGGCTGGTGAACGCACTGAACGGCATCCGGCCCGTGACGGGCTGGACGGCACGACCGATGGAGGCGGCACCGGCGGTGCGGGCCCCTCAGTGGCGGACATGGCTGGACGACATCATGGAGCCGCTGCCGGAGCGCTGAATTCCCGAGCCCTGACGACCGAGCCCTGACGACAGGGCTTGACGATCGGACCCCGACGGCATGCACCGGGCCGAATGAGACTGTATTCCGGATTCCAGATCACCGATTCCGGAATCCTGAACCCCATTCGACCCGGCGCAGTAAAGGCTGCCCGAATTCGGTATTGTTCGGTATTCAGTTCTTCTTCTGCGCCGGCTGGTAAGCCCCCGGCACCATCCGGGTCGCGATCGCGATCCGGTTGTAGGCGTTGATGACGGTGGCCGCCCAGATCAGTGCGGCAAGCTGCTCCTCGTCGAAGACCTGCGCGGCCTCGGCGTAGACGGCGTCCGGGACGTGGCCGTCGTGCACCAGCGTCACCGCCTCGGTCAACGCCAGCGCGGCGCGCTCCCGTTCGGTGAAGAAGGGGGTCTCCCGCCAGGCGTTCAGGGCGTAGATCCGCTGCTCGGTCTCACCCTGAGCACGGGCGTCCTTGGTGTGCATGTCGAGACAGAACGCGCAGCCGTTGATCTGTGAGGCGCGGATCCTGATCAGTTCCAGGAGTTCCGGTTCGACCTTGGCGTCCTGGGCCGCGGAAACGGCGGCGCCATGCAGGGAGCCCATCGCCGCGGAGACGTCGGGGGTGATTTTCTTGAGGGCCACGCGGGACATCGCGTCGATATTGCTCATGGGGCAACTCTATCCGCCGAATCGCATTCCGGAATGGAAAATCTCCGATTATCCGGGAAGTGTCGCGCACAATGCGTCCAGCGCCCCGGACCACGCGTGGTCCGGCGGTGTGCCGTAGCCGACGACCAGGGCGTCCATCGGCGGCTCGGTGATCGCGTCGGGGTGACGGTAGGCGGTGAGGCCGTGGACGGCCAGGCCCTGCCAGGCGGCCGCTTGGACGACCGGCCGTTCGCTGCCGGGCGGCAGCCGCAGCACGGCGTGCAGGCCGGCCGCGATGCCGGTGGCGCGCACCTCGGGGGCGCGGGCGGCGAGGGCGGCCACGAGGGCGTCCCGGCGACGGCGGTAGTGAAGACGCGCCGAGCGGACGTGCCGGTCGTAGGCCCCGGACGTGATGAACTCGGCCAGCGTCAGCTGGTCCGTCACCCCGCACGTGTCGACGCCGCCCTTCGCCGCCGCGACCTCCTCGGCGAGCTGGGGCGGCAGCACCATCCACGCCAGTCGCAGGCCGGGGGCGAGGGACTTGCTCGCTGTGCCCAGGTACACCACGCGGTCGGGGTCCAGGCCCTGGAGGGCACCCACGGGCTGGCGGTCGTAGCGGAACTCGCCGTCGTAGTCGTCCTCCAGGACCAGGCCGCCGGTGCGCCGCGCCCAGTCGACGACGACCGCGCGCCGGTCGCGGTGCAGGGGTACGCCCAGCGGGAACTGGTGGGCCGGGGTGAGCAGCACGGCGCCGGCGTCCGCCGGCTCCCCGGGGCCCGGGTCCGTCAACACCCCCGGGTCCGTGCCCAGCCGGTCGAAGGGCAGCGGGGCGGTGCGCAGGCCGGCCGCGCCCAGGAGCTTCCAGTGTTCGTCGAGGCCGTACGACTCGACGGCGACCGTGCGGATTCCGCGGGCCCGCAGGACCGCGCCGAGCAGTTTCAGGCCGTGGGAGAACCCGGCGCAGACCACGATCCGTTCGGGGTCGGCGCGCACTCCCCGCGCCCGCGCCAGGTAGCCGGCCAGCGCGATCCGCAGTTCCACGCGGCCGCGGGGATCGCCGTAGCCGAAGGCGTCGTACGGGGCGGTGGTCAGCGCGCGGCGCGCGGCCCTGAGCCACTCCGTACGCGGGAACGAGGCGAGGTCGGGGAAGCCGGGACGCAGGTCGTAGGTGGGATCGGCGCGTTCGCGGGGGCGGGGTGCCCTGGCCGCCGGGCTTACCACCATGCGCTCGGCCACCCGCGTGCCCGAGCCCTGCCGGGCGGTCAGCCAGCCTTCGGCGACCAGGTCGGCGTACGCGTCGGCGACCGTGTTGCGGGCGATGCCCAGGTCGGCGGCGAGGGCGCGGGAGGAGGGCAGCCGGGTGCCGGGGGCGAGGCGACCGGTGCGGACGGCCTCGCGCAGCGCGTCGGTCAGGCCGCGCCGCAGCTGCGGGCCGGCCGGCTCCAGATGCAGGTCGACCCCGAAAGTGGCCCATGGTTTCGCCATGGGAATGGACCATACTCCTGGGCTGCCTCGCTCCTAGGGTCGGAGCATGACGACAACACAGGACACTCCTCAGGACACGACCGCGCAGTACGCTCCCGAAACCGCCCCGCGCCTGGACTGGGCCACGCTCGCCCCCGACGTCTACAAGGCGATGATCCGGCTCGACACGGCCGCCCGGCAGGGACTCGACCCGGCGCTGTACCACCTGGTGAAGATCCGCGCTTCCCAGATCAATCACTGCGCCTTCTGCATCGACATGCACACCAAGGACGCGCTCGCGGCGGGCGAGAGCGTCGAGCGGATCGTCCAGCTCAGTGCCTGGGACGAGTCACGGCACTTCTACACCGGGAAGGAACTCGCGGCGCTGGAGCTGACGGAGGCCATGACGGTCCTCACGGACGGGTTCGTGCCGGACGAGGTGTACGAGAAGGCCGCCAAGCAGTTCGAGGAGACCGAACTGGCCCGGCTGATCTCCGCCATCACGGTGATCAACGCCTGGAACCGGTTCGGCGTGACCGCCCGCATGACACCGGGTCACTACCAGCCGGGCCAGCACAAATGACGGTCCGCACCCGTCTGCTCGACCCGGCGGTCGGCCAGGCCATGTCCGCCCTCAGCGCGACCGCGAAGAAGGGCCTCGGCGACCCCGCGCTCGCCGAGCTGGTGGTGATCCGGGCCTCGCAGCTCAACCACTGCGCCTTCTGCCTCGACATGCACCTCGCGATCGCCCGCGAGCAGGGGGTGAGCGAGAAGCAGCTCGATCTGCTGGCCGCCTGGGAGGAGGCGGAGGGCGCCTTCGACGAGCGGGAGCGGGCCGCACTGGAGCTGACGGAGGCGGTGACCGTGCTGACGGACGGTTTCGTGCCCGACGCGGTGTACGAGCGGGCCGCCAGGCATTTCGACGAGGTCGAACTGGCCCATCTCATCGGCCTGATCGTCGCCATCAACAACTGGAACCGGGTGATGGTCAGCCGCCGTATTCCGCCGGGGGGTTACACGCCGTGAGCAAGGTCGAGGCGTTTCGCGCGCTGCACCACGGCCGGATCCCCGGTGATCCCCTCGTCCTGCCCGGCCCCTGGGACGCGGCCAGTGCCCGGGTGTTCGCCGAGGCCGGGTTCCCGGCGCTGGCGACACCCAGCGCGGGAGTCGCCGCCTCCCTCGGGTACGAGGACGGACGTACCCCGGCCGACGAGATGTTCGCGGCGGTGGCGCGGATCGTACGGTCCGTGGACGTGCCGGTGTCCGCGGACGTCGAGGGCGGGTACGGACTGCCGCCGAAGGAACTGGTGGAGCGGCTCCTGGAGGCGGGAGCCGTCGGGTGCAACCTGGAGGACTCGGTCGACGGCGTCCTCAAGGACCCGCGGGAGCATGCCGAGTGGCTCGCCGAGGTGCGGTCCGCTGCGGCAGACCGGCTCTTCGTGAACGCGCGCATCGACACCTTCGCCCACTCAGTCGCCGATCCGGACCGGGCCATCGAGCGGGCCGCGCTGTACGTCGCCGCCGGCGCCGACTGCGTGTACCCGATCGGCGCCCCGCCCGATGTCCTGCCGCTGCTGCGGGCCGGGATCCAGGGCCCCATCAACGTGGGAGCGCGGGTCGGGAACGGCCCCTCGCCCGCCGAGCTGGGCGAGCGAGGGGCCACCCGGATCACGTTCGGGCCGGGGTTCCAGCGGCGGGCCGCCCAGGCATTGCGGGAGATCGCCGCCCTCATCAGGTGAGTCTCAGGACAGCCACGCCTTCCACGTGGACTCGTGGCTGTCCACCCACTTCTTCGCCGCCTCGTCCGGCGACAGCTTCTGGTCGGCGATCATCAGGGAGACCTGGTTCTGGTCCTCGGTCGTCCACTTGAACTTCTTCAGGAAGGCCGCCGCCTTGCCGCCCCTCTTGGAGAAGTCCGTGTTGAGGTACTTCTGCAGCGGGGTGTGCGGGTAGGCGCAGGCCACCTTCGCCGGGTCCGCGTCGCAGCCCTCCTTGTAGGCGGGCAGCTCTACCTCGGTCATGGGGATCTTCTTGAAGAGCCACTGCGGGGCGTACCAGTAGGTCAGGAAGGGCTTCTTCTCCTTCGCCGACTGCTGCATCTGGGTGATCTGGGCGGCCTCGGAACCGGCGAAGACGACCTGGTAGTCGAGCTTCAGGTTCTGCACCAGCGCCTTGTCGTTGGTGACGTAGGAGGGCGAGCCGTCCATCAGCTGGCCCTTGCCGCCGCTCTCCGGGGTGCGGAACTGGTCCGCGTACTTGTTGAGGTTCTTCCAGTTCGTGACGTCCGGGTGCTGCTTGGCGAAATACGTCGGCACGAACCAGCCGATGTGCCCGGTCACGCCGAGCTCGCCGCCCGCGGTGATCGTCTTCTTGTCCTTGACGTACCGCTGCTCCTGCTCGGGGTGGCCCCAGTCCTCCAGGATCGCGTCGACGCGGCCCTGGCTGAGCGCGTCCCAGGCGGGCACCTCGTCGACCTGGACGGTGTCGACGCGGTAGCCGAGCTGGTGTTCCAGCAGGTACTGGGCGACGGCCACGTTGGCCTGCGCGCCCACCCAGGACTGGACGGACAGGGTCACCGTCTTCGCGCCCTGTGCGTTGGCGAAGGGCGAGGCCTGCTTGGTCATGTCGGCGGCGCCGCAGCCGGTCAGCAGCACCAGGGAGCCCACTACGGCAGTCGTACGAAGTCGCATGTCACGCTCCCTTCTTCGCGCGGCGTTCGGTCGGCTGCGTCACCCGGTCGAGCATCAGGCCGAGGCAGACGATCGCGGCGCCGGCGACCAGGCCGGTCGCCAGGTCGCCCTGGGCGAGGCCGAAGACGACGTCGTAGCCGAGCGCGCCACCGCCGACCAGGCCGCCGATGATGACGACGGCGAGGACCAGAACCACGCCCTGGTTGACGGCGAGCAGCAGCGCCCTGCGGGCGAGCGGGAGCTGGACCTGCCGCAGCTGCTGGCCGCTGGTGGCGCCGAGCGAGCGGGCCGACTCCATGGCGGCCGGGTCGACCTGGCGCAGGCCCTGGGTGGTGATCCGGACGACGGCCGGCAGCGCGTACACGATCGCCGCGGCGACGGCCGGGGCGCGGCCGACGCCGAACAGGGCGACGACCGGGATGAGGTACACGAACTGCGGCATGGTCTGGAAGACGTCCAGGACGGGACGCAGCAGCCGCTCGAAGCGTTCGCTGCGGGCCGCGGCGATACCGATGGCGAAACCCAGGACGAGGGTGACGGCGACCGCCGCCAGCACCTGGGACAGCGTGTCCAGGGACGGCTTCCACACCCCCAGCACGCCGATCGCGGCCATCGCGAGGACCGCGGTGAGCGCGGTCTGCCAGGTGCCGATCACCCAGGCCAGCGCGGCGACGATGAGCAGCACCGACCACCACGGCAGCCCCTGCAGGCCGTCCCGGACCGGATCGAGGACCCAGGTGGTGAAGTGGCCCGCCCAGTCGGCGGTGCCGCCGACGACGGGGACACCGGAGTAGAGGTGGGCGGTCATCCAGTCGACGGCCCGGTTGACCGGCTCGGCGATGTTCAGGGTCCACGCGTCGGGCCAGTCGAGGCGGCCCAGGAGCCGTCCGGCCACCGCGACGGCCACGGCGGCGGCGAGGGCGTACGCCCATCCCGCGCGCCGTGACCCCTCGGCCGCATCGGTGCCGTCTCCGGCGGCGCCGGTGATGCGGTCCAGGACGACGGCCAGGAGCACGATCGGGATACCGGCCGCGAGGGCCGCGCCCACGTCGACGGAGGCCAGCGCCTGGTAGACGCGGTCACCGAGGCCGCCGGCGCCGATCACCGAGGCGATGACGGCCATGGACAGCGCCATCATGATCGTCTGGTTGAGGCCGAGCAGGAGTTCCTTGCGGGCCAGCGGGAGCCGGGCGGTGAGCAGGCGCTGGCGGGCGGTGGAGCCGAGGGACTCGACCGCCTCCAGCACCTCCTTGTCGGCGCCGCGCAGGCCGAGCGAGGTGAGCCGGGCCATGGGCGGGGCGGCGTAGACGACGGTGGCGAGGACGGCCGCGGGGACGCCGATGCCGAAGATGAGGACCACCGGGAGGAGGTAGGCGAAGGCGGGCAGCACCTGCATGGTGTCGAGGACCGGCCGCAGGATGCGGTCCATCCGGTCGGACAGCCCGGCGGCGAGCCCCAGCAGGGCGCCCACGGCGACCGAGGCGAGCACGGCCACCACCATCAGGGCGAGCGTCTGCATGGTCGGGATCCACATGCCGAGCAGACCGCAGGCCAGGAACGCGGCGGCGGTCCCGAGAGCCAGCCTCACCCCGGCGACCCGCCAGGCGACCAGCCCGGCGATGGCGGTGACCCCGGCCCAGCCGGCACCGAGCAGCACCAGGTACACGGCCCGTACGGAGAGGACGACCGCGTTGCTGATGTAGCCGAAGAAGTAGAGGAACAGCGGGTGGCTGTCGCGGTTGTCGACGATCCAGTCGCTGGCCCTGGACAGCGGAGCGGTGAGGTCGACGGTGAGCGCGGCCGGCCAACTGCCGCTGGCCCAGCGGGCGTTCGCCAGTGGTACGAGGATCGCGGCGGCGAGGGCCAGCAGCAGCAGTTTGTGGACGGCCCGGTGCTTGAGGACACCGGGCAGGGAGATCCTGGGGGCGGGAGCGGTGACCGTTGCCATCAGACCGCCTCCTTGCGGAGCTCCGTTCCGGCCACGACGTCCAGGAGCCGTTCGTGGTCGACGACCCCCAGACACCGGCCGTCCTCCACGACACAGGCCGGCTTGTGGCTGTGGGCGACGACCTTGATCGCCTCGGCGACCACCGCGTCCGCGCGGAGCGCGCCCGGATGGTCGGTCCCGCCGCAGCCCCCGGGGCGCATGGCCGTACGGACCGTCATGACCTGCTCGCGCGGGACGTCCCGGACGAACTCGCGGACGTAGTCGTCGGCCGGGGAGCCCACGATCTCCTCCGGAGTGCCCAGCTGCACCACGGCGCCGTCCCGCATCAGCGCGATACGGTCGCCCAGCTTGAGCGCCTCGCTGAGGTCGTGGGTGATGAACACCATCGTGCGGCCCTCCTCCTGGTGCAGCCGCACGACCTCCTCCTGCATGTCACGCCGGATCAGCGGGTCGAGCGCGCTGAACGGCTCGTCGAACAGCAGGACTTCGGGATCCACGGCGAGTGCGCGGGCCAGTCCGACGCGCTGCCGCTGGCCGCCGGAGAGCTGGCCCGGGCGGCGCTGCTCCATGCCCTCCAGGCCGACCTTGTCGACGACGTCCTGGGCGCGGCTGCGGCGTTCGGCCCTGCTGACGCCCTGGATCTCCAGGCCGTACGCCACGTTGTCGAGGACCGTGCGGTGCGGCAGCAGTCCGAAGTGCTGGAAGACCATCGCGGCCCGGTGCCGGCGCAGTGCGCGCAGCCGGGACTTGTCCATGGCGCGGACGTCCTCGCCGTCGATGCGGATCGTGCCGGCCGTCGGCTCGATCAGCCGGGTCAGACAGCGCACCAGGGTGGACTTGCCGGAGCCGGACAGGCCCATGACGACGAAGACCTCGCCCTTGCGCACGTCGAAGGAGACGTCCCGGACGGCGGCCGTGCAGCCGGTACGGGCCCGCAGCTCGGCGGGGTCGAGGCGGGTGAGCTCGGGGTCGGCGGGGACGGCGGCGGCCTTGGGGCCGAACACCTTCCACAGGCCGTCGACCGAGAAGACGGGGGCGGCGGAGTCGTCCGTGGGGGGCTTACGGGTGGGAACAGTGAGCGCCATCAGGCGTCACCTCCGATCAGGTCGACCGCCTTCTCACCGACCATGAGCACCCCGATCATGGGGTTCACCGCGGTCATGGTCGGGAAGACGGATGCGTCGGCGATCCGGATGCCGTCCAGACCGCGAATCTTCAACTCGGGGTCGACGACGGCCAGTGGGTCGTCGTCGGATCCCATACGGCAGGTCCCCGCCGGGTGGTACACGGTGTGCGCGACCTTGCGGGCGTACTCGCTCAGCTCCTCGTCACCGGTGATCTGCGGCCCGGGGGCCACCTCGCGCTTGAGCCAGCCGGCCAGCGGCTCGGTCTTCGCGATCTCCCGGGCGATCCGGATGCCGTCGACGAGGGTGCGGCCGTCGTAGTCGTCCTCGTCCGTGAAGTAGCGGAAGTCCAGGGCGGGCTTCACCTCCGGGTCGGCGCTGGTCAGGTACAGCCGGCCGCGGCTCTTCGGCTTGGGGATGTTCGGGGTCATCGAGACGCCGTACGGCGGGCGTTCGTAGCCCAGGCGCTCCGGGTTGTCCGTGAAGGGGATCTGGTAGAAGTGGAACATCAGGTCGGGCCCCGCGTGTTCGGGGTCCCGGCGCACGAACAGGCCCGCGTCGGAGTCCATCGCGGAGTTCTCCGGGATGGGTCCCTCGGTCTCCCAGACGATCACCGACTCGGGGTGGTCCAGCAGGTTCTCGCCGACGCCGGGCAGGTCGTGGACGACCGGGATGCCGAGCGCCTCCAGGTCGGCCCTCGGTCCGATGCCGGAGTGCAGCAGCAGCCGGGGCGAGTCGACGGCGCCGGCGCACAGCAGCACTTCGTTGCGGGCGCGTACGAGGATCTCCTCGCCGTCCTTCGTACGGACGTGCACGCCCTCGGCGCGGGTCCCGTCCAGCTCCAGCCGGTACGCCCAGGTCTCCAGCAGGATCGTCAGGTTGGCGCGCTCGTCCATCACCGGGTGCAGGTACGCCACCGAGGCGCTGGAGCGCTTGTTGTTCTCGGGGTGGTACGCGAGGTCGAAGAAGCCGACGCCGTCGTCGAACGGCTTCTTGTTGAAGCCCTCGACCCGCGGGACGTCCAGCGCCTTCTGAGCGGCGTCCACGAAGTCGCGGGCGATGGCGTTGCGGTCCTTCTCGTCGACCGGGACGATGTTGTTCTTCAGCCGCGCGAAGTACGCCTCCATCGGCACCGCGCCCCACCCCTTGGCGCCGGCCGTCTCCCACTCGTCCCAGTCGGACGGCAGTGGCTTGAAGGCGATCAGGGTGTTGTGCGAGGAACAGCCGCCGAGGACGCGGGCGCGGCTGTGCCGGATGTGGGAGTTGCCGCGCGGCTGCTCGGTGGTCGGGTAGTCGTAGTCGAGTTCGCCGCCGAGCAGACCCATCCAGCGACGCAGGGTCAGGACGTCGTCACGGTCCACGTCACTGGGGCCGCCCTCGATGACGGCGACCGTGACGTCGGGGTTCTCGGTGAGGCGGGAGGCGATGACGGAGCCTGCGGTGCCGCCGCCTATGACGACGTAGTCGTAGACATGTGGGTTCTCGGGCATGGGGGGTACTCCAGGGGCTTGCGAGGCCGGGGCTCGGGGTGGCCGGTTCAGCCGGGGCGTGGGGCCCGGGACGGGGTCCGAGGGGCCAGGGGCCGGTGGGGGGAC
>NZ_JOEV01000060.1 GCF_000721105.1 Streptomyces cellulosae | reverse complement strand
CACCCGTCCCCTCCCCCCGGGAACCGCCATGACCGCCCCCAGCACCACCGAGACCACCGAGCCGGAGCCGAACGGCACGCAAACGCCCGGTGCGGCCGCCCCGCGCCGCCGCGCCTTCGGTCCGGTCGCCGCCACCGCGCTCGTCATGGGCAACATCATCGGCGGCGGCATCTTCGCGCTGCCCGCGACCGTCGCCCCGTACGGCGGCGTCAGCCTGGTCGCCTTCGCGGTCCTGTCGGTCGGCGCGGTCCTGCTCGCCCTCCTCTTCGGCAAGCTGGCCCGGCGCAGCCCGGTCACCGGCGGCCTGTACGTGTATCCGCGCGACGCCTTCGGCCCCTTCGCGGGCTTCCTGTCGGCGTGGTCGTACTGGACGATGTGCTGGGTCAGCATCGCCGCCCTGGCCGTCGCGGTCGTCGGCTACGTCGACGTCCTGATACCCCTGCACGGCGACCACACCCTCGAAGGTCTGGTCGCGCTGGCCGCGCTGTGGCTGCCGGCCGCCGCGAACTTCGCCGGCACCCGCTGGGTCGGCGCCGTCCAAGTGGTCTCCACGTTCCTGAAGTTCGTGCCCCTGCTGGTGGTCGCGACGGTCGGCCTCTTCTTCGTCGACGCCGACAACTTCGGCCCGTTCAACGCCTCCGGTCAGAGCGTGCCGGGCGCGCTCGCCGCCTCCGCCGCGCTGCTCCTCTACAGCTTCCTCGGCGTCGAGTCGGCCGCCGTCAGCGCGGGCGAGGTCAAAGACCCCGAGCGCAACGTCGGCCGCGCGAGCGTCCTGGGCACCCTGGGCTCCGCGCTCGTCTACGTCCTCGGCATCGTCGCCGTCTTCGGTCTCGTCCCGCACGACGAGCTGGTCGACTCCGGCGCCCCCTTCGCCGACGCCGTGAACGCCATCACCGGCGGCACCTGGGGCGGCACCGCCATCGCCCTGGTCGCCGTCGCCTCGATCACCGGCTGCCTCAACGGCTGGATCCTGATGGCCGCGCAGATGCCGTACGCCGCCGCCCGCGACGGCCTCTTCCCGGCGCGCTTCGCGAAGGTCGGCAAGGGAGGGGTGCCCGGTTTCGGCGTGTGGGCCGTCGCCGTGCTGGGCACGCTGCTCATCGCCCTCAACTACACGGCCGGCCCGGACACCACGTTCCGCGTCCTCGTCCTGATCACCACGTTCACGGGCTGCGTACCGTACCTCCTGTCGGCCGCCGCCCAGCTGTACTGGCTGGCCAGGGGAACCCGCGAACGGATCCGCCCGGCCGGCCTGGTCCGCGACCTGATCGTCGCCGCCCTCTCCTTCGCGTTCTCCTTCTGGCTGATCGCGGGAGCCGGCTACGCGGCCGTCTACCAGGGCGTGCTGTTCCTCTTCGCGGGCATCCCGGTGTACGTGTGGCTGCGTGGACGCCAGGAGACGGCGGAGACGTCCGCCTGACCCTGGGTGCCCTCCACGGCCGGCTCACCGCGCTGATGCCGGCCCGCGCGGGCGCGAGGCTCGCCGAGGCGGCGCAGCAGATGGAGGACACTGCCGGCCCGCGCGGGCGCGGGCGCGAGGAGAAGCCGCCGAGCGGGCGTCGGCGTCCGCTCGGGCCCTATCCCTGTGACGCGTGCCGCCCGCCCCGCCGTCGGCCGCCCTTCCCGCGCATCGTCACCGGCAGCACCAGCCCGATGAGCAGCCCCACGGAGAGCAGGTACGGCCACCAGCCCAGCCCATCGCTCTCCGCGCTCGCGGTACGCGGCTCGGCGACCGGACCGGCGCCCCCGGACACGGCGGGCGCTCGGCCACTGGGCGTCGCCCGTGCGGCCACGGCGCTGAGCACCACGTCGTTCCCGTCGCCGCCCTTGTAGCTGATCCGGTAGGTCGTGTCGGCGAGTTCGACCTTCGTTCCCTCCTCGAGCCCCTTGAACACGCCCGTCGTCCTCGCGCTCCCCGCGTGATCGAGCACCGTGATCTCACGCGGGGGGTCGGCCCCGGCGGCCGCCAGATCCAGCTCCCCGCCCAGCCGCACCACACCCGTCACCTTCAACGGCCGGTCCCGCAGAACCAGTTCGCCCTGGGCCCGCTGCGTGTAGCCCCCGACGACGGTGAGCCCGCTCGCGACGACCCCCTCGTTCGTCACGGCCCCCTTCACCGTGCCCTTGCCGCTCAGCGCGGTCGCCACCCGCAGCCCGGCCGCCCCGGCGTCCAGCCGCGCACCGGACGAGGTGAGCCGAATCGCCTTGCTGTGCACGAGAGTCGCGCCCTGCCGCAACGCGAGCGTGCCTTTCGTGACCGTCGTGGTCCCGGTGTACGTCACCGCGCTGCCCGTCAGTGTCGTGGTCGCCGCCCCCGACTGCGCGAACGCACCGCTTCCGCTCACCTGCGCCAGAAGGACCGGGGTCCGCGCGTTGGCCACGACGAGCCTCCCGTCGTTCACCACCCGCCGCCGCGCGGTGCCCGTCAGCAGGGAGCCGTCACCCTGCGCCGACCCCAGCCGCAGCACGGCGCCCTTCTCGACGGTGGTCGAGCCGTCGTAGTACTGCCGCGCCGCGAAGGTCACGTCGTTGCCGCGTGTCCCGGCGATCACGATGTCGCCGGCGCCGGGCGCGGACAGCGTGTCGTGGTACTTGCCGCCGCCGATGGGGGCTCCCAGGGTGACCGGGCCGTCGTAGTCGAAGGTGAGCCTCGAACGGGAGCGGGCGGCGAGCAGGTTGATGTAGACGGTCTCGGCGGTGCCCGGCATGAAGATCCGGTGGGTGGTGCCGTCGCCCCACTGGACGTCCGCGCCCTTGATGTTGGTGCCGCGCTTGTTGACGTTCTTCCGGGCGGGCGTCCAGTTGAGCGCGGGGTCGCTGAGCGAGGGATCGGTGTCGCCGCCCCGGTCCGACCAGCTGTACTGGCCGGTCAGGATCACCTTGCCGCCCGGCCGGGACTGGACGTTGATGTCACTGCCGTACTCGCGCTGGTAGAAGTCCATGCCCATGGTGACGGTCCGGCCCAGTGGGGTGTCCACGGTCCAGGTGCCCTGGTTGAGGACCTTGCGCACGTTCGGCAGCGAGGTCGCGTACTCGGGCCGTCCGGCGTTGACCTGCGTGCCGTTGTCGATCACCCCGGAGAACGGGTGGGTGCCCGACAGGTCCCAGGTGCCCCAGAGGAACCTGGGCTGGGTGAGCAGTCCGGAGCCGCTGACGGTGCCGAGGTTGTAGGCGCTCCTCAGGGACAGCCGCAGGGTGCCGTCGACCCGGATGTTGTCCTGGTTGAGCCGGAACGCGGGGGTGTTGTACGGGAAGTGGCCGATCAGGCCGGTCGTACCGCCGTTGCCGTACTGCAGGGTCGCGCCCCGCACGACCGTGATCGCGGGCGGGTCCGGGGCGGACGTGGTGACGTACGGGTGGTTGCCGCCCGGTATCGACACGCGTTGCCGTTGCCGGGACGCCGGCAGCGTGAAGTCGCTGTCCCGGGTCAGCACCAGCGTCCCGCCGCCGCGCACGGTCAGGGTGCCCTCGCCGCGGAAGACGCCGTCGTACGTCGTCGTCCCCGACGGCACGGTGACGACCGTGTCGCCGGTGAGCGTCACGTCCCGGTCGGCGAGTACGTCGGCGGTGACGTCCCGGGCTCCGGCGGCCGTGGCCGGGGGAGCGGTGAGCATCCAGGCCGCCGCCGCGAGGGCGCCGACGGCCGCTGCTGTCTTGTGGGTATGGCTGCGCACGGACCGGAGACGGACGGGCCTGCCGACCGATAACGGAAAAACACCGGCCTCTTTTGTCTCGTCCGACCCGTTGACCTCCGCGTAACACACCCATACCTTTTCGGCGTTCGTAAGCGTTCGTAATGACAGATGTCGTTCGGCATCCCGGACGACAGATATCTCGTCCCCCCGCGAGAGGCAGCCGTATGAGCCGCGACAACGACCTGCCCGAAGATCCCCACCGCCGACTGCTGCTGAAGGGAGCCCTGGCCGCGGGCGCCCTGGCGGCGGTGCCGCCGGGCATCGCCCACGCCGCCCCGACCCAGAAGGCGCCCCCCTTGGTGAACCCGCTCGTCCGCAACCGCGCCGACCCGCACATCCACCGGCACGCCGACGGCTTCTACTACTTCACGGCGACCGTTCCCGAGTACGACCGCATCGTCCTGCGCCGCTCCCGCACCCTGAACGGCCTCGCGACCGCCGCCGAGTCCGTCATCTGGACGAAGCACGCCACGGGCCCGATGGGCGCCCACATCTGGGCGCCGGAGATCCACCGCATCGGCGGCAAGTGGTACATCTACTTCGCCTCCGCGCCCGCCGAGAGCGTGTGGGACATCCGCATCTGGGTCCTGGAGAACGCGCACCGCGACCCCTTCAAGGGCGCCTGGACCGAGCGCGGCCAGATCAAGACGGCCTGGGAGACCTTCTCCCTCGACGCCACCACGTTCACCCACCGCGGCACCCGCTACCTCGCCTGGGCCCAGCACGAGCCCGACATGGGCAACAACACCGCCCTGTGGCTGTCGAAGATGGCGAACCCGTGGACCCTGACGGGCCCTCAAATACGCCTGTCGACACCCGAGTACGACTGGGAGACCATCGGCTACAAGGTCAACGAGGGCCCCTCGGTCATCGCCCGCAACGGCCGCCTGTTCATGTCGTACTCCGCCAGCGCCACCGACTGGCACTACTGCATGGGCCTGCTGACCGCCGATGCCGACAGCGACCTGATGAACCCGGCGAGCTGGGCCAAGTCCCCGACGCCCGTCTTCACCAGCAACGACACCACCAAGCAGTACGGCCCGGGGCACAACTGCTTCACGGTCACCGAGGACGGCCGCACCGACGTCCTCGTCTACCACGCCCGCCAGTACAAGGAGATCGTCGGCGACCCGCTGAACGACCCCAACCGACACACCCGCGTCCAGAAGCTGGGCTGGAATCGGGATGGCACCCCGGACTTCGGCATCCCCGTGGCGGACACGGCCACAGCAACCGTCAAGGAGAGTGCCTGAGATGAGACGTGCCTACGCTGCTCTGCTCGCCCTCTGCCTGGCGCTGCTCGGCGCCCTGGCCACCGCCGGACCGGCCCAGGCCGCACCCCAGACGATCACCAACGGCACCCAGTTCACCGACCCGTCGGGCAACCCCGTGCACGCCCACGGCGGCGGAGTCATCAAGGTCGGGACCTACTACTACTGGTTCGGTGAGAACCGCAACGCCGACAACACCTTCCGGTACGTGGACGCCTATCGCTCCACAGACCTGAAGAACTGGGAGTTCAGGAACCACGTCCTGACCCAGTCGAGCTCCTCCGAGCTGGCCACCGCCAACATCGAGCGGCCGAAGGTCATGTACAACGCGGCCACCGGCACGTTCGTGATGTGGATGCACAAGGAGAACGGCACCGACTACAGCGAGGCCCGCGCCGCCGTCGCCGTGTCGAGCACCGTCGACGGCACCTACACCTGGCAGGGCAGCTTCCGCCCGCTCGGCCAGCACATGTCCCGTGACATCACGGTCTTTGTGGACACCGACGGCACCGGCTACATGGCCTCCGCCGCCCGCGACAACTACGACCTGCAGATCTACAAGCTCACCGCCGACTACACCGGCATCGCGAGCCTGGTGGCCAACCCCTGGCCCGGCGGCCACCGCGAGGCCCCGGCGCTGTTCAAGCGGGGCAACGTCTACTTCATGCTCACCTCGGCAGCGACCGGCTGGAACCCCAACCAGCAGCAGTACGCGACCGCCACCTCCCTCGCGGGTCCCTGGTCGGCGATGACCAACGTCGGCGACTCCACGGCGTACGGCTCCCAGACCGCGTACGTCCTTCCCGTGCAGGGCAGTTCGGGCACCTCCTACCTGTACCTGGGCGACCGCTGGGGCAACTCCTTCGGCGGGACGGTCAACGACTCGCGGTACGTGTGGCTGCCGCTGACCTTCCCGAGCTCCACCTCGATGTCCATGTCCTGGTCGCCGGAGGTCACCGTCGACACGGCCGCCGGCACGATCAGCGGCACGAGCGCCACGTACAACACGCTGATCGCCCGGCACTCCTCGAAGTGCGCCGACGTGACCAGCCAGTCCCTGTGGCAGGGCGCGCAGATCAAGCAGTACGACTGCAACGGCGGCGCCAACCAGAAGTACTGGTTCAAGTCGGTGGGCAGCGGCTACTACCAGCTGGCGGTCAGGAACAGCTCCCTGTGCGTGCAGGAGAACGCGAGCACGGTCACCCAGGAGAACTGCTCCTCCTCCACCGCCCAGCAGTGGTCGCTGACCACCACCGGCTCCTACGTCAACCTCACGTCCCGCGCGACCGGCAAGTGCCTGGACGTGAACGGCGCGTCCACCGCCAACGGCGCCGCCGTCATCACGTACACCTGCAACGGTGGCACCAACCAGCAGTGGACGCGCGGGACATGACGGCACATCAGGTCACGCCAGCAGGTCGATCGCGTCGATCGACGTGCCCGCACTGAGATAGGACGTGCTCCCCGAACCGCTCGCCACGTAGATCTTCAGCGTGTTGTAGGCGCTGGTGTCCGCCAGCCAGGCGGACGCCGGCACGCTGTAGGTGAACGTGTTGTTGTTGCCCCGGTACGAGCCCACGGTCAGTGACCGGGTGCTCGGCTGGGTGGGCGGTGAGGGGACGGCGGAGGTCCAGGTGTCGTTGATGACGACCTGCGGTCGGCCGTTGGCGTAGGCCGTCGTCACGCCGATGCGCAGGGTGTGCGCGGCGGCGGCCTGGGCGGCCGTCAGCTTGAAGTAGACGATGATGCCGCTGTTGACGTCCTTCCACAGGTAGCAGGGGAAGGCCGAGGTCTCGGTGCCGCTGCCGATGACGACGTTGCCGGTCCAGGAGGCGGCCCGGACGTCGGACGGATGGGCGTACGTCATCAGGTCGGCGTTCTTGAAACCGCTGGGCGTGCCGTTCCAGTCGTTGATGCGCCAGATCGCGCTCGCGTTGCTCGGGTCGTTCGAGGACGGGATCGCGATGGAGTTGAGGGTGGTCGTCCCGCCCGCGCTGACGCTCACCGAGCTGGTGTAGACGGCGAGTTCACCCTTGAAGACGGTCAGTGTGTATGTCCCCGGAAGGACACCGCCGATGGAGAAGTAGCCGTCCGAGGACCGGGCCGAACCCCAGTGCTGGGCGGCGGAGTTGGCGAGCCCGACCGTGTAGGGGTAGGCCGTGTTCCGCCCGGTGATGCCGACGCCGGCGACCTTGCCCCGGCCGCCCGAGGCGACGTACCCGGAGATTCCGAGCGAGTCCGCCCACGAGGTGGTGAGGGTGCCCGGGTACAGGGAGGAGGAGGGGGCGCCGCCGTCCGTGAAGGCGATGACGTAGGGGCCCTGGAGACCGAAGCGCTGGGCCTCCGTCTGGTTCTCGCCGTAGTACAGGATCTCGTAGAGCCCGCCGCCGTCCGCGCTCTGGTGGCGCAGGAGGGAGCGGTAGAAGGGGCCGCCGGAGGCCTTCTCGTGGTGGGAGCGCACGATGTACAGGCCGACGCTGCCGGTGGTCCAGCCGACGTAGTTGTAGTCGACGACCCGGGCCTTCGCGTAGTGCTTCGACCGGGTCTGGCCGTCGGACTTCGCGAAGACGTCCGAGGCCTCGATGGTGGTGGGCGCGTAGGTGTAGGAGTCGGGCTCGTCGTTGAGGAACTTGCCCGCGTTGACGCGCAGGATGTAGCGGGTCGCCGAGACCGAGTCGTCGGCCTTGTTGGTCCACAGGTAGACGTTGTTCTCGCCGCTGCGGGCCGCGTAGTAGTGCTTCAGTGTGCCGTACGCGACCGAGATCAGGATCGTCGTGCCGGACTGCTTGATGCTCACGGTGGAGGTGCCGAGGCCGGACTCGATGTGCGAGTTCTTGCCGCCGTAACCCTGGTACTCCGTGCCGCGGTAGACCAGCGAGGTCAGGTCGCCGTTGGTCTTGCTGACCTTGAAGACGAGGTTGGCGCCGGTGTCGACGACGTAGTTCGAGCCGTCGTCGCGGTAACCGAAGGCCGCCGCGGACGCGGTCTGGGCGAGCGGCCCGGCGAGCGCGGCCGTGCCTGCGGCGGCCGCGGTGCCGAGGACGAAGGTGCGGCGACGGACCGGTCTGTTCACGGATCCGGACATGTGGGGGTGCCTCCTTCGGGAGGTGTGGGGGTGCGGTGATTGGCAGGGTGACAGTTGAATCGATTTCGCGAAAGGGCTTTCGCTCGCTGGAGGTTGGCAATCTTGTGAAATCGGCGTGAGGTCTAGAAAGCGCTTGCCAGGAGCGGTACGGTCCAGCGGCCAGGTCCTGTCGTCCCGTCGCGGAACTGCCGGAGGAGCCGTATGAGACGTTTCAACCTCGCCGTGCTGGCGGCGCTGACATTGAGCGCCGGCGCGATCGCCGTACCGGCCCATGCACACGCCGGTCAGCGCCCCCTGGGCATCGAGAACTGCACCGCCACCGCCTGCCACTTCGACGTCCCGCCCGGCACGTACGACGTGCGGGTCCTCCTCGGCGGCGAGACCGGGTCGAGCACCAGCGTCAGCGGGGAGACCCGGCGCGCGCTGCTTCCCGAGACATCGGTTCCGGCGGGGAAGCGGGCCGCCCGCAGCTTCACCGTGAACGTCCGCACCCCGGAGGGCGAGCCGACCGGGGCCGAGGGCACCCCCGGCCTGGACCTCGCACTCGGCGGCTCGGCACCCGCTCTCGCCGGCATCCGCGTGACCCCCGCCAGGCACGCCCGCCAGATCTTCCTCGTCGGCGACTCCACGGTCTGCGACCAGCCCGCCGACCCCTACACCGGCTGGGGCCAGCAGCTGCCGCAGTACCTGAGCCAGGGTCTGTCCGTCGCCAACTACGCGGATTCCGGCGAGAGTACGGTGACGTATCTGGGGAACCCCCAACTGTGGGCCACGGTTCAGCCGCAGATCCACCGTGGTGACCTGGTCCTGATCCAACTCGCCCACAACGACAAGACAACCGACGAGGTGACCTACCGGGCGAACCTGGAGACGTTGGTGGCGGGCGTACGGGACAAGGGCGGCAGCCCCGTCCTGGTCACCCCGATCGTGCGCCGCTGGTTCAACACCGACGGCACGCTGAACAACGGCACCGCACTCCTGGTCAACGGTCTCGGCGTGAACCATCCCGAGGTGATCCGCTCGGTCGCCGCCGCCGAGGACGTCCCGCTGATCGACCTGACGGCGAAGACGAAGGCGGTCGTGGAGTCGCTGGGCGTCGAGGGCTCCAAGGCGCTGTATCTGTACAACGAGAAACGGGACAACACCCACACGTCCGTCCACGGGGCCACCGTCTACGCGAGCCTGGTCCGCGACGAACTCCTCGCCCAGCACCTGGTCCCGAAGGGCCTGGTGCGGGCGCACTGAACGCCTGGGGCGCCCCGACCGGAACCGGGGCGCCTCAGGTTCGCCGTCGGAGAGTCGGAGGGCCGAAGGGCCCGGGGGCCCGGGGCCCGGGGGCCGGAGATCTGGCGGTGCGAAGAGGCCGGGGTGGGCCTGGATCAGGGGCCTGGATCAGTCCCTGACCAGGCAGAAAGGGTGTCCGTCCGGATCGGTGAGGACCCGCGCCCTGGCGGCGTCATGGGGCTGGTGATCCGGCTTTCCCGCACCCAGCTCCAGCAGCCGCGCCTCGGCCTCGTCCAGATCCTCATCGATCTTGAAGCAGATGTGAAGCTGCTGGGGAACGGTCTGGTCGGGCCAGCTCGGAGCCCGGTAGCCGTCGACCTGTTGGAAGCCCAGGAGGAGTCCGTTCTCACCGTTGAGACCGGCGAACTCGGCGTCCGACTTCGGGTGGAGTTCGAGGCCGGTGGCCTGCTGGTAGAACGCCGCCAGAGCCAGTGGGTCCGGGCAGTCGAGGGTGATCGCGGACAACTGCATCTGCGCGGGCATGGCACCTCGGGAAGGTCGGGGGACGGACGTCGTCGTACAGGTGAGCAGGTCAGGCGTCGCTCGTGGTCCCCTCGCGGGGCCAGTGTTCGAGCAGTACGTGCAGTGCGTCGATCGCCTTGTCCCAGGAGACCTGTACGGCTCTGGGGGCGCCGAACGCGCCGCTCGACTCCAGGGCGCAGTAGCCGTGGAAGGTACTGCGCAACAGGCGTACGGCATCGGTGAGATCGGGTTCCTCCAGGCCGTACGCGCGGAGCATTCCGTAGGTGATCTCGGCGGTGCGGCGCATGGCCGGGGAGCCGGCGATCAGGTCCTGGTCGACACGGATCTGGGTGGCGGCGTAGCGACCGGGGTGCTGGAGTGCGTACTCCCGGTAGGCGCCGGCGAACGCGGCCAGCGCGTCCTTGCCGGCGCGGCCGGCGACCACCGTGGCGATCCGGTCGATCAGCTCGCCGCCCGCGAGCAGTGCGAGGCGGGTACGCAGGTCCTGGAGATTCCTCACGTGCGAGTACAGGCTCGCGTCCTTCACGCCGAAATGACGGGCCAGCGCGGACAGGGTGACGTTCTCGAACCCCACGTCGTCGGCGAGTTCGGCGGCGGCCGCGACGAGACGGTCGGCGGTGATGCCTGCGCGGGCCATGGGTCCTCCGGACAGAAACCTAGGGTGTACAGGCTGGATGCTAGTCTTTGGCGCTCGTGTCTGTATCTCTCGGAAAGAGCTGGTCATGACGCTCGGCATGGTTCTCGGCGACACCTCCTCTCGCGCTTCGACGCGGGAGCGGTAGCCCTTCCTGCCCTGACCCTCCTCCCGCTCCTCGTCGAAGTGCTCTTCGTGCCCCCGCACGTTCGATCACGAGGAGTACGTCGTGTCCACGATCCGCTGGACCGAGAACAACAGCCCCCGTTCCGCCCGTTGGCATTCCGAGAGCGCCGCACTGCCGCCCAGCAGGGTCGCTGTCGCGGACGACGGGACCAAGGCCGACACCGCCCACAGGCTTGCCTGTGAAGGCACCGCCCTGCTGTGGCGGGGCGACTTCCACAACGCCCGCCAGCTGTTGCGGGCGATGGGCCGCCGCATCGACCGGAAGCCTCCTCGTCGAGGTGACGGCCCGGCGGAGTCCTTCCGTCTGTACCGCCGGGCCCGCGGACACCGTGCCCGTGTGCTGGGCAGACTCCTCGTCCTGCTCGACGGGGACCACTCCCTCGACCTGCGCAGAGCTCCCGACGTACGCCAGGCCTGCGCCGAGGCGTACGGCCCGTCGGCCGGGCCGACGGTGATCTCCCTGACGGAGCTGCTGGGAGTGATCGGAGCGCACGAGTGGCGGACGAAGGGCGTGGAGGTACCGGCCCTCGGTGCTCGCATCCATCCGCACTACGGCGTGTTCTCCCCGGTCAGGGGCGAGTATGTCAACCTGGTCGCGCGAGCGACGCTGCCCGTGCCGGGCGGCCGCCGTACCGCGTTCGACGTCGGGACGGGGACCGGAGTCCTCGCCGCCGTCCTGGCCCGCCGGGGGTTCGCTCACGTCGTGGCCACCGACATCAGCCCCCGCGCCCTGGCCTGCGCGCGGGACAACGCCCGTCGGCTGCACCTCACCGGACGCATCGAGGTCCTGGGCCCCGCCCTCTTCCCCGAGGGGCGCGCGGACCTCGTCGTCTGCAACCCGCCCTGGGTTCCGGCACGGCCCAACTCGGCGCTGGAACACGGTGTGTACGACCCCGGTGGCGCCATGCTCCGGAGTTTCCTGGACGGCCTGGCCGCCCGCCTCGCACCCGGCGGTGAAGGGTGGCTCATCCTCTCGGACCTGGCCGAGCGCCTCGGACTCCGTACGCGCCGCGAGCTGTTGGCCGTCATCGAGGCGGCGGGCCTGCGTGCGGTGGACAGGGCGGACACCATGCCCTGCCATCCGCGAGCGAGGGACACCGGGGATCCTCTCCACGCCGCCCGTGCCGGGGAGATCACGTCGCTGTGGCGCCTGGCAGCGCGGTGACGCCGCCGTCACCGCGCTGCCGCACGCGGCCCAGACGCACGTGGGCGTCTGGGCCGTCTCCTCCGGCGGGACCGGGTCAGCTGATCGGCGCGTACAGCACGCCGAGCTTGTCCAGTTCGTCGCCCGAGCGGCCTGTGAAGCCGGTGATCTGCCAGCCCGAGGGCGCTGTGAACGTCTTCGTGGCCGTGGTCGGTGTACCGGAGGACAGCGTGCGGCCCTGGTCCGTGGTGAAGGACGCCGAGAAGAGCCGGGTGCGGCCGTCCTTCTGGCCCTGGGTCAGCTTCACGGAGGTGAGGTGCTCGCCGGAGGTGAGGGTGAGGGAGGTGGCGGTGCCGCCCGCGCCGCCGTGGGACAGGGTCGTGCCGCCGTCGAGCGTGAGGGTGAGCGCGTCGAGGCGGGCGCTGCCGCGCAGGGTCAGCGTGCGGGGCGAGGGGGACGCGGGCAGGTCGTCCGCGTCGTTGAACGCCGTGCCGTGCGGGCCCCCGAAGAAGTCGCTCGACTTCAGGGAGGAGTTGAGGGTGTAGGAGAAGTCGACGGTGTGCGGGAAGTGGTCCGACAGGTTGCCGTCGGCAAAGTCCAGGAAGGACGCCCACTCGTTGTGGTACCGGGTGGCGTTCAGGCTCAGCAGCTTGTTGCCTCGGTAGAGGACCTTGTCCACCACTTCGCAGTCGTCGGTGGGGGCCGTCGTCGGGCA
This sequence comes from Streptomyces cellulosae, assembly GCF_000721105.1. Lineage (GTDB taxonomy): Bacteria > Actinomycetota > Actinomycetes > Streptomycetales > Streptomycetaceae > Streptomyces > Streptomyces cellulosae_A. The sequence continues at coordinate 25,575 of NZ_JOEV01000060.1, read as the reverse complement.
CAGCAGCGCGTCCGCGCCCTGCGCCGGCCGGATGCCGCCCTTCACCAGCTTCACCCACGCGTCGGTCAGACCGTTCTCGTCGGCCAGGGTGCGGATGTTGTCGCCGGAGCGGGTGTAGCGCGTGTTGGTGTCACCCATCACGATCACCGCGTTGCCGGCGGAGTTCGCCTGGATGAAGTCCGACAGCTGTTCGATGTTGGCCCGGCGGGCGGCCAGCGCGTCGGCGGTGTCGTCGGCGTTGGTGTGCACGTTGTACAGGTCCACGAAGACGCCCTCGGCCAGCCGCACCCGCGCGAGCGAGAACCCCTTCGGGGTGAGGCAGTTGGTGCCGGTGCAGTTGTTCCACTTCACCCGCTCGAAGTCGTCGAAGGCGTGGTCCGAGAGGGTGTTGATGCCGTCCCCGAAGGGCACACCGCCGCTGGTCGCGGTGCGGTACGGGTGGTTGTCGCCCGCGTACAGCGCCGCGTGGTAGTTGAAGTCCTCCTGGACGTTGACGATGTCGTAGGCCGCCAGACGTGGGGAGATCAGCGGGGTGTTCGTCTCCGGGTGGCCCGAGCTCAGGCCCTCCGGCAAACCGGCGACGTTGTACGTCAGGACGTTGAAGGAGCCGGTGGTGGCGGCCGCCGCGGGGGTCGCGCCGGCGGTGGCCGTCAGGCCGGTGAGGGCCAGGGCGGCCGCCGCGAGGGTGCCGAGGAGTCTTCTCATGGTGGGGGGTCTCCACTAAGGGACGGGGAAGGTGAACGCTGCTCAGGTTCCGCGTCAATCAGTGTGACCGGCAAGGGCAGTTGGGGAAACAGTGAGGGACGAGGTGATCCGCCGCGCACGGGTCGGCCGCCGCTCACCCGCCGGCCGTGCGGCGTTCAGGTTCCGCGTCGATCCTCCACGGGCGGCGCGGCGGTGCCGCGACGAGACGTGGCCGCTCCTGCGCACCGCCCTGGAGCGGCTCACGTCCCCTGCCTTCGCCGACCACGCGCCCGGTGACGTGGGATCGCGTACGCCCGCGGTGGCAGGAGACGACGTTCCGCCCCGCCCGGTGCGACACCGGGCGGGGCGGAACGGAGGGAACCGAGGCCGAAGAGCCGGGGAACCGACTCAGAACGTCAGCTTCCAGCTGTCGACGGTGCCGACGTCGGCCGCGTACACGTCCTGGACGCGGAGCTTCCACGTGCCGTCGGCCGGTTCGGCGGACGCGTCCACGGTGTACGTGGTGTGGAGGTCGTTGCCCGAGTCGCCGCTGAAGTTCTTCAGCCGGTACGCCGTGCCGTCGGGCGCGACCAGGTCGATCACCAGGTCACCGCGGTAGGTGTGGAGGATGTCCACGGTGACCTCCAGGTCGCTCGGCGCGTTGCCGGTGCGCCCGGTCACGATGAGCGGGGACTCCACCGGATCGCCCGCGTCCGGGATGTCGACGTCGCCGGGGTTGACGAAGAAGTCGCCGCCGGACGGGACGACGGTCCAGGGGAACGTCGTGGACCTCTTGTCCGTCTGGCCCTCGACGCCGACCGTGACCGTGGGCGTGAAGTCGCCCGCCGCGGTCGGCGTGCCCGAGACGACCCCGGTGGCCGCGTCGACGGACAGCCCGTCGGGCAGCCCGGTGGCCGAGTAGGTCAGGGCTCCGGCCCGGCTGGTGGTGGCGGAGATCTGCAGCGAGGCCGGCTGGCCGACGGCGGCCTCCTGGTCGCGCGGGACCGTCAACGCGATGTGGTCGACGAACCTGGGCCCCACGTTCACGGCCGCCCAGGCGTTGCCCACGGCCTCGTACGCCTCGCTGGACCGGCCGAACAGGTCGGCGGCGGCCTGGAGGGTCGCCTGGCGGGCGTCCGCGTAGTTCGTGCTGGACGTCATGTACGTGGTCAGCGCCCGGTACCAGACGTTGGTGGCGTTGTGCAGTCCGATGCCGGCGGTGGGGAGACCGTCGTAGGTCGGGCTGTCGTAGGCGACGCCGTTGACGGTCCGACTGCCGCTGCCCTCGGAGAGCAGGTAGAAGAAGTGGTTCGCCACGCCGGAGGAGAAGTGCACGTCGAGCGAGGCGGTCTCGGGCGACCACCAGTCCTGGGAGGTGCCGATGACGCCGGCGTCCTTCGACGGCTCGTCCATGTAACGCAGCGGCGTACCGTCGCCGTTGATGTCGATCAGCTCGCCGACCTCGTAGTCGGGAGTGTCGCTGGGGTTGTTAGCGAAGAACTCCACGGCGGCGGCCATGATGTCGCTGGTCGCCTCGTTGAGCCCGCCGGACTCGCCGCCGTAGATGAGGCCCGCGGTGCTCTCGGTGACGCCGTGGGACATCTCGTGGGCGGCGACGTCGAGGGCGGTCAGCGGGTTCGTGTTGCCCGCCCCGTCACCGTAGGTCATGCAGAAGCAGCCTTGGTAGCCCCACATCGCGTTGCTGTAGTTGTTGCCGAAGTGGACGCGGGAGTAGGCCTGGCGGCCGTCGTTGGCTATGCCGTTGCGGCCGAACCGGTCGTGGTAGAAGTTCCAGGTCGCCTGGGCCCCGTACGCGGCGTCCACGGCCGCGGTCTGGGGGTCGCCGACCGTTCCGTCGCCCCACGTGTCGTCGGCGTCGGTCAGGAGCGTGCCGGTGCCGGCCGTGGCCCGCTTCAGGTCGTACGTCTTGTGGTTGCGCTGCGCGTCGTACAGCTCGAAACCGTCCGTGCCGCGGGTGCTCGCGATGTCGACCTTGCCGCTGAACTGCCCGTGCCCGGTGCCGGTCTGGACGCCCTGGAACTCGCGCAGCGTCTTGCCGCTCTTCGCGTCGGTGACGACGTGCAGCTCGCTGGGCGTGCCGTCCTTCTGGACACCGGTGACGACGGATTCCCAGGCGAGCGTCGGTGTTCCGTCGGCGGCCCAGACGACGAGCCGCGGTGCGGCGTCCGACTCGGCCTTGCGGGTGCCCTCGGCGCCGGCGGCCCGCAGGGCGGACTTCCTGGCCGTCGACGCCGGCACGGCGGCCTTGGTGGTGGGCACGGTGACCGGGGCGTCGGTCGCCTTGGTCACGGTCCGGCTGCCACCGCGCTGATGGGTGATCAGGTCGCCGCCCAGGACCGGGAGTCCGGCGAAGGTGCGGTCGTAGCGGGTGTGCACGGTGCCGTCGGCGTCCTTGACGACGTCCTTCGGCACCAACTCCTCCCTGGTGCCCAGGTTCAGGGCGTCGGCGGTGGAATCACCGGTGTTCTTCGCGGACTTCAGCAGTGCGGCGCGCTGGGCCGGAGACAGCGTGACGGGCGTCGCGCCCGGCTTCGGCTTGGCGGCGATCTTCGCGGGGCTCGCCGAGCCGGGATCCCCGGGGGCCGGCTGGGCGTTCGCGCCCGAGGCGGGGAGTCCCGCGACGAACAGGGCGGCGGTGACGACCAGTACCCCCGCCGCTGCGCGACGGCGCCCGAAGCGGCGTACTGAGGTGTGGGAAGAGGTGGGTGTGGAGGGGGAGTTGGGGCTTATGTGAGGACGTCTGTCGCTCGTCACTCAGGCTCCTTTGGCCGTGTTGTGGGGTTCCTGTGAAAGGTGGCCGTGTGGTGTGACGATGCTGGCATCGAAACGTATGACATGTCAGCAGTGGATCAGACCATTGTCCGGAAACCGGGTCTTGCGCTCCGCGTCCGCGCACACACCAGCGTGATCACGTGCGCCTTTACACGGCTGGAACAAACGCGGCACACCGGCAACTTCGGCCACTCGGCCCGTACGGGGAAATTCGTTTCAGGGTCGCCCGCGCGGTCTCATAGGGTTGCCCGGTTCGTGATCGGGACCGGGGGAGGGGCATGACACACGAGGCGCGGAACGCGGAGGAACCCGGAAGACACACATCCGACGACCCCCGCACCGGCCCTCCCGACGGTCGGCGATCCCTGTGGCCGCAACGGGACTTCGGTGTCTTCTGGGCCGCGCAGACGCTCTCCGTCCTCGGTGACTCCTTCGCCCTGATCGCCCTGCCCCTGCTGGTCCTCCAGGCCACCGGCTCCCTGGCCCGGATGGGTCTGCTCACGGCAGTCGGCGGGGCGGCCTCCGTACTGGCGGCCGTGTTCGCGGGGGCGCTGGTGGACCGGGTCGACCGCCGCCGGCTGTTGATCACCTGCGACCTGGCGCGCATGGCGCTGTACGGCGTGATCCCGCTGGTGTGGCTGTTCGGACCGCAGGTCTGGCTGCTGTACGTGGTCCTGCCGCTGTGCGAGGCCATCGGCGTGCTGTTCGCCGTCGGCTACGTCACCGTCGTTCGCAGCCTGGTCGGCACCGCCCAACTCACCGAGGCCAACGGACGGTTGAATGCCACCGCCGCCGCGGCCGGGGTGCTCGGGCCACTGTGTGCGGGCATCGTGGCCGCCTGGACCGGCCCGGCGGCCGCGGTGGGCGTCGACGCGGCCAGCTTCGGTGTGTCGGCGGCCTGCATGCTGCGCGTACGATTCGCCGCGCGCTCCGAGGACGACGACGTCACCACGGCGAAGCGGGCGAACCTGTGGCAGGACCTGCGCGCCGGGATCACCTTCCTCCACGGCCACCCCGTGCTGCGCTCACTGACCGCCCTGCTGTTCGTCTTCAGCTTCCTCACCCTCGGCCTCAACGACCTGGTCATCTACCACCTCAAGCACGACCTCGGCCACGACGACGGCACGGTCGGCACCGTGATGGCCGTCGGCGCGCTCGGCACGATCACCGGCGCCCTGCTGGTGGCCCGTTTCCGTCGCCGCCTCGGCTTCGGCCCGACGTGGACCGGCGCGGTCGCGGTGAGCGGACTCGCCTTCGCCGGCCTCGGCCGGGCCGAGGAGGTACCCGTCGTCGCCGCCCTCAGCGCCGCCTTCCTCGCCTGCGTCGCCATCGCGGGCACCTGCTCCATGTCCCTGCGCCAGGAAGTGACTCCGGAACCGCTCCTCGGCCGGGTCACCTCCGCCTTCTGGACCCTCCATTACGCCGCGGCCCCCCTCGGCGCGGCAGTCCTGACCTGGGCAGCCGAACACCAGGGCACGGCCCCGGTGGGCCTGGTCGCGGGTGCCTGCTGCGTCCTGATCGCGGTGGCCGCGCTGTTCACGCCGATACGACGGTCAGGCGCGGCTTGACCGTCGTATCGGACCCGGGTCATGCCCTCAACGGTCAGGGCAGCGGCTCCCGGCCCCCGCCACGTCCCGGATCGCGGGCGTCACGCGTTCACCCCGGCATAGTGCGCGAGGCTCCGCCGCCACAGCAGCCGGGACGCCAGGTACACCAGCACACCCAGCAGCGGGGATGCCGCCGCCAGCCAGTACGGGACGCCGGTGTCGTGGCCGTGTCCGGTGAGGACGGCGGCGGGGAAGTAGGCGACGAAGGCGAGCGGGAGGGCGTAGGTGAGGAAGCCGCCGACCGCCTTCGGCAGCACGTTGAGCGGGTAACTGCCGAACGTGCCGAGGAGTTCCTCCAGCCAGCGGGCCCAGTATTCGGCGGCCGGGAAACGCAGGGAGGCACTGGCCAGCGCCGTGAAGAGGGCCGCCTCCAGGAGCATGCCGCCGATGATGGCGGCGATCAGGTAGGAGATCCGGACCGCCGTCCAGTCGAGGTGGCTGCGGCTGAGGGCGCCCGCCATCAGGCCCGCCGCGACCGTCAGGTCGCCGATCGCGTTGGTGGGGAAGTACGCGAGCTGGACCTGGCGGTGCACCGGCATGGGGCGGGTCAGGTAGACGTCGATCCGCCCTTCCTGGATGTCCCGGCCGATGCCGAACATCCGCCCCAGGAACAGCACCATCAGCCCGTGCGCGAGCATCCGGGTCGCCGGGATGAGGAGCACCTCGGAGCTGTCCCAGCCGCCCATCCCGGTGAACCGGGTCAGCAGGACGGTCGCGAACACGATCACCGACACCTGCCAGATCGCGCCGATCGCGACCATCAGCAGGAACTCGGACCGGTACTCCAGCTGGGCACGGAAGTTGAGACGCGTGACACGCCACACGATCCGGACGGCATGCATAGGCATCAGCCTCCCTGGGATATGACACGGCGGGCGGCGCGGTGCCAGAGGAACCGGGTGAGCAGGGCGAGGATCACGACCCAGGCGGCCTGGATCGCCAGCTGCCCGGCCGCGTCCGAGAGCGGGATGCGGCCGATGTAGAGGGACAGCGGCACGCTCAGCGTCGCCTGGAAGGGCATGAACGCGCTCAGGGTCACGAACCAGTCCGGGAAGAACCACAGCGGCGCGTAGACCCCCGACAGCAGGTTCTGCGCGAAGACCAGGATCATCACCGCCGCGTTGTTGCGCAGCGCCCAGAAGCACCACTGGTCGGTGACGAGCATGATGTAGTAGAGGACCCACTGACCGAGCAGCAGGCTCAGCGCGAACACCCCCGCCACCGCCGCCGACCTGGGCGGCTCGACCACACCGGCGGCGAGAGCGACCGCGTATCCGCCCAGCGCCCACGCGAACCCGTACAACTGCTCCCCGAGGGCCCGCAGGGCGTAGTAGCGCTGGGGCGGCAGCGGGCGCAGGTACCAGTAGACGATCGTGCCGTAGTGCATGTGCTGGATGACGGAGTCCCGGCCCGCGTACTGGTCCAACTCCCTGAGTCTGGAGGCGAGTACGGCCAGGACGGCGTACGTGACCGCCTGGTCGCGGGTGAGACCGGCGGTGGTGCCGGTGTGCGCGTACAGGCCCGTCCACAGGGACGCCACCAGCACCACCTGCACGGTCAGCCGGAGCAGGACCGCGGTCATCCGGGGCGGGGTGTGCAGTTCGCCGAGCGGGGTGACGCGGGCGGCCCGCCAGGCGTGGAGCACGGCCATCAGGCCGCCCCCGCCTGGACGTAGGCGGCCCGCATCACGTCCTCGAGGTCGGCCTCGTCGATGGCGATGCCCGTCACCTCGTACCGCTCGATGACCGCCTTCAGCGCCTGGTGGACGGTGGGGGCGTCCGGTCCGTCGGGGCCGAACACGACCTGCGGCCCGTCCTGCCGCAGCACCGCGATGCCCGGCGGCGGTACGACGTCGGTGTGCGCGTCGGCGAGGGTCGCCCGCACCTGCCAGGTCGAGCCGAACGTGCGGCGGATCTCGTCGAGGCTGCCGTCCAGGACCAGCCGGCCGTGGTTGATCAGCACGACCCGTTCGGCCAGCCGCTCCACCTCGGTCATGTCGTGCGTGGTGAGCAGGACCGTACGGCCGCGCTGCTCGACCTGGTGCCTGAGGAACTCCCGCACCTGTTCCTTGACCACCACGTCCATGCCGATGGTCGGCTCGTCGAGGAAGACCACCGGAGGGTCGTGCAGCAGGGCCGCCGCGAGGTCGCAGCGCACGCGCTGGCCCAGGGACAGGTGGCGGACCCGGGTGTCCCAGAAGGAGGAGAGGTCGAGGATGTCGTCGAACTCCTTGAGACGGGAGGCGTGTTCGGCCTTCGGCACCTCGTAGATGTCCCTGAGGATCGAGAACGACTCGCGCACCGGCAGGTCCCACCACAGCTGGGTGCGCTGCCCGAACACCGCGCCGATGTTGCGGGCGTTGCGCTCCCGCTCCAGGTACGGCACCACACCCGCGACCCGCGCCTCGCCGGCGGTGGGCGTGAGGATGCCGGTGAGCATCTTGATGGTGGTGGACTTGCCCGCGCCGTTCGGGCCGAGCAGGGCGAGGAGTTCGCCGGGGGAGACGTCGAAGGTGATGTCGGAGACGGCGTGTTTGGCCACCCGTTCCGGGTTGACCAGGGAGCGGAGTGTGCCCGTGAATCCGGGGCGGCGGACGGTGGTGTGGAAGGTCCGGGACAGGCCGCGGACCTCGATGCTGGCACTCAATGGACATCACTCCCGTTGTCGTCCACGCGCTGCGGCCGGTCGGCAGGAGTGCCGACCGGCCGCGGACACCTCACGACGGTTGCAGAATGTCGATCAATCAGTCAATGGATTAATTGATCAATGAGTTGGACTGTTCGTTCGCCGAGAACACGAACGAGAACTCGGCCGGCTCCGCCCGCAGGTGGTACTGCGGCAGCGGGCCCGGGCCGCAGGACTGCGAGCCGATGCCGTGCTGGCCGTGGTCGAGGTTGACCCACACCGTCTCGCCCGGCGTGAGGTCGGTGAGGTGGGTCGCCGCGTCCAGCTGCTCGGTCGTCCAGCGCCGGGCGGTGAACCAGAACTCCGGGTCGCCCTCGATCCGCAGCCCGCCCAGCTCCACCCAGCGGACGTCGGCCCGGGCGCCGTTCTCCTGCGGGCGCACGTACGGCGTCTGCAGCTCGTCGACCGAGGACTCCCAACGCTCCAGCATGGCGGCGCACTTGGTGTCGGGGTAGGCCTCGCCGGGACCGCCGCCGAACCACTTCACCCGGTCGGCCTCGGCCAGTTGGAAGCGGATCCCGAGCCGGGGCAGCGGCAGCTTCCAGTCGCCCTCAGGACCCACGGACACGGTGAGCCGCAGCCGGTCCCCGTCCGAGGTCCAGCGGTAGACCGTGCTCAGGCCCACCTCGCGGGCCGCGGGCGCCACCCGGGTCCGTACCGTCAGCGCGTCCTCGCCCACCTCCACCGCCTCCAGCCGGTGGTGCATGCGGTGCAGGCCCAGGTTGCGCCAGAGCGCGCCGTAGCGGGTGTCGGTCTGCCACTCGGCACCGTCGTCGTTGTCGGTGGTCGCCCGCCACACGTCCAGCTTCAGACCCTCGACCAGGACCCCGCCGATGGTGTTGACCGCACCGGTGCGGGCGTCGAACGTGGCCGGGCCGAGCGTGATCAGCCCCTCGCCGGACACGGGCCGGACGGTGGGCGGGACGGACGGCAGCGGGCGCGCCGCCACCGGGAACTGGCCCCAGGCGACCACATGGCCCTTCGCCGCCCACGCGGTGTCGGCCGCGAGCAGCGCCCGGACCGTCCAGCCGGACTCGCCGCCGAGGGCCTGAGAGGACGGCTCGGGCAGCTTCACGTCGGCGGACTCACCCGGGCCGAGCGGCGGCACGTTCAGGGCGCCCGCTTCGATCGTCTCGCCGTCCACCTGGTACGACCACTCGAAGGCCAGCGCGGACAGGTCGGCGAAGTCGTGCCGGTTGGTCACGCGTACGGTGCCGACAGTGCTGTTGGTGCTGTCGCCCTCGAAGCGGACCGGCTCGACGACCTTCTTGTACTCGACCAGACCGGGGGAGGGCCGCCGGTCGGGGAACAGCAGCCCGTCGCAGACGAAGTTGCCGTCGTGCAGCTCCTCGCCGAAGTCACCGCCGTAGGCGTAGCCCAGCTCCGGATGCTTGACGCCGTGGTCGATCCACTCCCAGACGAAGCCGCCCTGGAGCCGGTCGTACTTCTCGAACAACTGCTGGTAGTCGGCGAGCCCGCCGGGGCCGTTGCCCATGGCGTGCGCGTACTCGCACTGGATGAAGGGCAGTTCGCGCCGCTTCCCGGTGCCGCCGTCCAGGCGCCGGCCGATCTTCTCGACCTCGTCGTGGAAGGCGTACATCCGCGAGTACACGTCGGTGTCCCGGCAGTTCCAGTCGCCCTCGTAGTGCACGAGCCGCGAGGAGTCCCGGCCGCGGATCCACTCGGCCATCGCGGTCAGACCGCGGCCGGTGCCGGCCTCGTTGCCCAGGGACCAGAAGACGACCGAGGGATGGTTCTTGTCCCGCTCGACCATACGGGCGGCACGGTCCAGCAGGGCCGGGGTCCAGCGGTCGTCGTCGACGGGGTTGTCACGCCAGTCCTGCTCGACGAAACCGTGGGTCTCCAGGTCGCACTCGTCGATGACCCACAGACCCAGCTCGTCGCACAGGTCGAGGAAGGCCGGGTGCGGCGGGTAGTGGGAGGTGCGCACCGCGTTGATGTTGTGCCGCTTCATCAGCAGCACGTCCTCGCGCATCGTCTCCAGGTCGAGCGCCCGGCCCTTTTCCGGGTGCCACTCGTGCCGGTTGACGCCCTTGAAGAGGACCGGCTCGCCGTTGACCTTGATCAGGCCGTCGTCAAGGGCGACGGTCCGGAAGCCGATGCGCAGGGGGACTCGCTCGCCCTGAGTGACCAGCTCGCCGTCGTACAGCTTCGGCGTCTCCGCCGTCCACGGCAGCACCCCGACCGTCACCGGCTCGCCGGTGGCGACGTCGATGTCCAGGGCGGGCACGAGCACCCGTCCGTCGACGTCGGAGTCGACGCGCAGGGTGCCCTCGCCGTTGGTGTGGTCGTAGGAGGCGTGCACGAAGAAGTCGAGCACGCTGCCCGCCGGGCGGTGCAGCAGCGTGACGTCACGGAAGATGCCGGGCAGCCACCACTGGTCCTGGTCCTCCAGGTAGGAGCCGGCCGACCATTGGTGCACGCGGACCGCGAGCACGTTGCCGGCCGGCTTCAGCAGATGGCCGACCGCGAACTCGTGCGGCAGCCGCGAGCCCTTGAACTCACCGATGTCCGTGCCGTTCAGCCACACCCGCGCACAGGACTCCACACCGTCGAAGCGGAGTACCACCCCGCCGTCCGCCGGCCAGTCGGACGGCAGGTCGAAGACCCGCAGGTGGTCGCCGGTCGGGTTCTCGGTCGGCACGTGCGGCGGGTCCACCGGGAAGGGGTAGAGGTGGTTGGTGTAGATCGGGGCACCGAAGGCCCCGTCGCCCTGGAGCACCCAGTGCCCGGGCACCGTGACCTCGGCCCAGCCCCCGGCGTCGTACCCCTCCTCGGCGAACGAGTCGTCCTCGGCGTCCGCGGTCGCCGACAGCCTGAAGCGCCAGCTGCCGTTCAGCGAGAGCGACTTCGCGTCCGAGGACGCGTACCAGGCGCGGGGCGCAAGGGCCCCGCTGCCCGGTGAGACATCCTCGACGTAGTCGACGGCGGGGGTGGTGCGGAAAGACATCGGTCTCCTTGCTCAGCCCTTGATGCCCGTCTGTGCGATCCCCTGCACCAGCCAGCGCTGGAGGAAGAGGAACACGAACACCAGGGGCAGGATGGAAATGGCCGTGGCCATGAAAATCAGATGGAAGTTGACGGTCTGGTTGGTCATGAAGGAGGACAGCGCCACCTGCACGGTCCACGAGCTCGGGTCCTGGCCGATGACCAAAGGCCACAGGAAGGCGTTCCAGCCGCTGATGAAGGTGATCGTGGCGATCGCCGCGAAGAAGTTCAGCGAGTTGGGTACGACGATCCGCCAGTACGCGCCCCAGTAACCGAGCCCGTCCACGCGTGCCGCCTCCTCCAGCTCCTTCGGGAACCCCAAGAAGTACTGCCGGAACAGGAAGCAGGTGAAACCACTGAACAGGCCCGGAATGATCAGACCCCGGTACGTGTCCACCCAGCCGAGCGACGAAACCAGCACGAAGCTCGGCACGAAGGTCACGGCCGTCGGCACCATCAGGGTGGCCAGGACCGCGTAGAAGACCTTGTTGGCGTGCTTGTACGGGATGCGGGCCAGGCCGTAACCGGCGAGGGAGCACACCAGGAGGGTGCCCACCGTCATCAGGACGGCGACCAGCGTCGAGTTCCACAGGGATCGGCCGAACTGGACCGTCTGGTCGTCGAACAGCTCGGAGACGTTGCTCCACTGGAAGGAGGGGAGGATCTTCCAGTTCTCGCCCGTGATCTCCGGGTCCGTGGACAGGGAGTTGCGGACGATCAGGTAGAAGGGCAGCAGGAAGAGCAGGGCGGCGACGCTGACGGCGACATACAGTCCCGTGTTGCCGAGGACACCCCCGCGCCTCCGGCGCTCCTTGCCCACCCGCGGTGTGGTGGTGGTCACTTGGACTCCTCCCCCCTTCCGAAGCCCATGATCTTGCCCTGGGCCAGGGTGACCAGGCAGATCAGCAGCGACAGGATGACCGCGCCCGCGCTGCCGGCGCCGTAGTCCTGGCTGTTTCCGAGGGCCGTCTTGTACAGCTCCATGAGCGGTGTCTGGGCCCACGTCGCCTTGGTCGAGATGAGGTTGAAGAACTCGTCGAACGCCTGGTACGCGGCGACGAGCAGCAGCAGGACCACCGCGGTGGAGGTGGCCCGCAGCTGGGGCAGCGTGATGTACCGGAAGGTCTGCCAGCCAGGCTTGGCTCCGTCGATGGCGGCGGCCTCGTACAGCTCGGCCGGGATGTTCTGCAGCGCCGCCAGGAAAAGGATCATGTAGAAGCCGGCCTGCAGCCACAGCCGCAGGGACACGATGACCACCCAGTACCAGGGCGGACTGGGATCGGCGAGATAGGCGATGTTGTCGACGCCGAACCAGCCGAAGACGGTGTTCGCCAGGCCGAAGCGGACCCCGCTGAAGATGGACATCTTCCAGACCAGCGCGGCGGCGACGTAGGAGACGGCGGTCGGCAGGAAGAACACCGAGCGGAAGAAGGCCCGCATGAACCGCAGCCGGTTCACCAGCAGGGCGAGACCCAGCGACAGCGCCCAGGTGGTGGGCACGATGAAGACCGCGAACACCGTGAACGTCAGCAGCGATTGGGGGAAATTGCTGTTGGTCAGGATCTGCTTGTAGTTGTCCAAGCCGATGAACTGGCTCGGCGTGACGGTGTACCGGGCGTCGAAGAAGCTGAGCCAGATGCTCCATCCGATGGGGACGAAGACGAAGATCACCAGGCCGATGAGGAACGGCCCGGTGAAGAGCCAGAAGTTGAGGGTGGCGTTGCCCCGCAGGCCCCGCCGCGGCCGGGCCTGGGAGGCCTTGACCGGGGCGGGCTGGGCGACACCGCGCGTCGTGGTGGCAGACATGATGTCGTGGTCCGTCCGCCGGCCTATCCGAACAGCTTCTTCAGTTCGACGTTGACCTTCTTGTCGCAGGTGTCGAGCGCGGCCTCCGGGTTTCCGTTCTTGCGTACGGAGGACGCGATCACATCGGCGAAGGCGGTCTGCATCGTCTGGTCGTAGGCGATGTTGTCGAAGTGGCCGAAGTCGGTGAAGAGCTTGACGGCCTCGGCGGGCAGGCCCGACTTGAGCTTGGTGGCCCCGTTGGCTATCGACGTGCGCGGCGGGATGTGGAAGCCGTAGGACAGCGCCCAGTCCTCCTGGTACTTCTTCTGGTCGATCCACAGCCACTTGACGTATTCCTTGGCCGCGTCGACGTTCTTGCCCTTGGCGTTGACGAACATCGACCAGCCGCCGTTGTAGACCGACTGCTTGCCACTGGACCCGATCGCCGGGAACGGGAAGATGCCCAGGTCGTCACCGAGAGCCTTCTGCATGACCGGCATGGACCACATGCCGCCCCACTGGATGGCACACAGGCCCTGGTCGAGCGAGGACGGGTCCCAGAAGTCGGTCGGGGCGTCGAGGAGCACGTTGCCGCTGGTGAACAGCTGACGGAGCTGCTTGAGGCCCTGGACCACCCCGTCCGTGTGGTACGCGATCTGGTTCTTCTCGTCGAGGGTGTTGGCACCGGCCGAGAAGATCACGGCGTTCTGGACCGCCGTGAAGTCGTTGCCGAGGAAGACGCCCTTGACCTTGTCGGTGGTGAGCTTGGCGGCGGCCTCGAGCAGCTCGTCGAGGGTGGTGGGGACGTCGACCTTGGCCTTCTCCAGCATCGACTTGCGGTAGTAGAAGAACTGCGGGTCGTCGATCATCCGGATCCCGTAGATCTTGCCGTCCACCGTGTGCGACTTGATGTCGGCCGGGTTGAAGTCGTCCTTGACCGGGTCGATGAGGTCGCTCAGGTCGGCCACCTGACCGCTCTTGACCATCTGCAGTTGCGGGTGGAACTCGAACACGTCGGGCGCCTGCTTGGTGAGCAGGGCGGAGAACAGCTTGGCCTCGAAGGTGTTGCCGGTGATCCAGCTGGTGGTCACGTTGGCCTTGGAGTACGCCTTCGCGTACCGCTTGATGGCCTGCTCCGTGCCCGCCTCGCCGTACGCGTGGAAGTACTGGACCAGGCCGGTGCCCGAACCACCACTGCTCCGCCCGGTGTTGCTGCCGCAGGCTGCCAGCCCGCCCGCGGCGGTCAGGCCCAGGGCGGCCCGCAGAACGTTCCGGCGGTCCCAGTTGCTGCTGCTCAATGCCGACATGTGACGTCCTTGTCTCGAGTTCGGCTGCGGCTCAGTCGCTCAGCACGAGGTGGCTGAAAAGAGAGGTGCGGAGCCGGACGTTAACCTTCGGCTAAGGCTTCGGCAAGGGGTTGGACGAAGCCTGCTCGAAGCGTTGTGCGGCGTTCGGGATGTCGGACGTGATCGCCGGGCGCGGGGCAGGGGATCGCCAGGACGGCCCGGATACGGCTCTTCGTCCCTGGAGATCGGACACGTGATCGCCCTGGCCCAGCGGCGTGCACGCCATGGCGAGGGCGCGTCGCCGGAGGGCGCGGTGATACGCGCGTCGCGGGAGCCGTCGCCGGGGCGGCGGTGGCGCGTGTCTTGTGATGGGGCTGGCCGCTGGGGGATGGTGGCGCGTGTCTTGTGATGGGGCTGGCTGCCGGGGTGACGGTGGCGCACTGGTGATGGTGCTGGTCGCTGGGACGACCGTGGTCATGCCTGGGTGACGAGGCGCGCCGCCGGGGCGACGGTGGACCATGACCACTCGCCACGACGAGGGCGTTCGCCGGGGCCATGGCCGCGCACGCGCCGCGGAGACGGCGCGTCGACGGGGCCGCGTCCGCGTCGTAGGCGTCGCGCGGACGGGGCGTCGCCGGGCGGCACGGAGGCGCCCGCGTCACGCGGACGGAGTGTTGCGGGCGGCACGATCGGGCCCGCGTCGCGCGGACGGGGTGTCGCCGGGCGGCACGATGGGGCCCGCGTCGCGCGGACGGGGTGTCGCCGGGCGGCACGATGGCGCCCGCGTCGCGCGGACGGGGCGTCGCCGGGTGGCGCAGAGGCGCCGGTGTCAGGTGGACGGGGCGATGCGGCCCTTCGCGCGGACCGTGCGCCTGGGGCTGCGCTGGCCCACCGTCTGGAGGGCGCCCTCGAGTGCGAAGGTCGCGGCGCCCAGGCACACCGGGTCGGTGGGAATGGGGGAGAGGACGATCTCGGTGGCGGCCAGCGGCCGGGGCAGGGCGTGCCGGGCGACGGCCTCGCGCACCTCGGCCACCAGGGGTTCGCCGAGCGTGGCCGCGACCCAGCTGCTGAGGACGACGACCTCGGGGTTGAACAGGTTGATCAGGTCGGCGATGCCGGCGCCGAGGTAACGGGCGGTGTCGCGGACCACCTTCACGGCCACCGGATCACGGGCCGCGACCCCGCGGGCCAGTGCGTCGATGGTGGCCGTCTGGTCCTCCGGGTGCAGCAGCGTGCTGCCGGGGCTGAGCTCCCGCAGGTTCAGCATGATGCCGGGCGCGCCGACGTACGTCTCCACGCAGCCGTGGTTGCCGCAGTGGCACAGCCGCCCGTCCAGGACGAGCGTGGTGTGACCCCATTCGCCGGCGCTGTTGCTCACGCCCCGGTGCAGCCCGCCGCCCAGGACCAGTCCGGCGCCCACACCGGTCCCGAGGTTGACCACCACGGCGTTCCCGCGCCCGCGCGCGGCTCCGAACCACAGCTCGGCCACCGCGCTGGCGCGCAGCGGGTTGTCCAGATACAGGGGGTAGGCGATGTGCTCGGTGAGCAGGTCCAGCAGGGGCACGTTGTGCCAGTCCCAGTTGGGCGCGTACTCCGAGATGCCGGTGGCCCGGTCCACCTGCCCCGGCACGCTCACGCCGACGCCGAGAACCCGGGCGCCCTCGATCCCGGCCTGCGCGACCACCGAGCCGACGGCCGCCGCGACATGGGCGACCACCTGCTCGGGGAGGCTCTCGCCGGGGCGCACGTCCTCGTCGGCGCGGGCCAGCACGTTCAGCGCGAGGTCGAACAGTTCGACATGGACGTACGTCTCGGCGATGTCGACGCCGATCAGGGCGCCGCCCGAGCCGTTGACGGCGACCAGGCCGCGGGGGCGGCCGCCGGCCGAGTCCTCGAACCCGACCTCCGTGATCATCCGGAGATCGAGCAGTTCGCCGACGAGCGTGGCGACCGTGGCGAGACTCAGCCCGGTGGCCGCCGCCAGTTCCTGCCGGGAGGTGGGCGACGCGGCGATGATCTGGCGGAGCACCTCGTAGCGGTTCGCCGTGCGGATGTCACGTGAGGTGCGCTTCACCGGGTCTGCCCCATCCCTTCGGCTCATGCCGGGACGACATCGGCACCGGCGCGGCGCCAGGCTATGGGCACTTCCCGCCTTTCGACAAGGGGTTAGGAAAGGGGCTTTATAAAGTCAGCCGACCAGGACGTCCCGCACGAACTCGTTGGCGAATTTCGCCTCCGGGTCCAGCTCGCGCGCCAGCGCCACGAAGTCGTCCAGCCGGGGGTACCGGCTCCGCACCACCGCCGCCGGGGCGGTGAACACCTTCCCCCAGTGCGGCCGGGCGTCGAAGGCGTCCAGCGCCTCCTCCAGGCGCCGCACCACCGGCAGCACCGCCGCCGTGTCCGGGACCCAGGTGAAGTGCAGCGCCACCGTGTCCCGGCCGTACGCCGGGCTCAGCCACTGCTCGTCGGGGGCGACGGTGCGCACCTCGCAGATCTGCAGGACGGGGGCGATCGCCGTACGGATCGCGTCCAGGGCGCGCAGCGCGTCGAGCGCGTACGGGCGGGGCAGCAGGTACTCCGACTGCAGCTCGGCACCGCTGCTCGGGGTGAACTCGGCCTTGAAGTGCGGCAGCCGCTCGTGCCACGGCCCCGGCACCCCGAGCTGCTCGGTGCCGTTGACCGCGGGCATGCCCGGCACCGGGTGCATCTTCTCGGTGGCGGGCGCGGCCCACGGGAAGTCCGGCAGCGGCTGATCGGTGCGCCGCTTCAGCCACACCTGCCGGAAGCCCGGCTCCCGCCAGTCGGTGAACAGGCTGACGCTGTACGCGCTCGCCATCACCGTCTCCAGCGTCTCGACGTCCAGCCCTTCCAGAGGCAGCTCGGTGAACACATGCTGCTCGACGTCGAAGGCGGGCTCCAGGTCGAGAGTGAGCGCGGTGACCACCCCGAGGGCGCCCAGCGAGGTGACCGCGCCGCCGAACCGCTCGTCCCCCCGCCCGACGACGACCGTCGAGCCGTCCGCCGTGACGATCTCCACCTCGCGCACGGCCGACGCGAGCGAACCGTTGCGCACGCCCGAACCGTGGGTGCC
The DNA here is from genome assembly GCF_000721105.1 of Streptomyces cellulosae. Lineage (GTDB taxonomy): Bacteria > Actinomycetota > Actinomycetes > Streptomycetales > Streptomycetaceae > Streptomyces > Streptomyces cellulosae_A. The sequence goes on along the minus strand of NZ_JOEV01000060.1, from coordinate 8,635 downwards.
GGTCGCCACCGACCCGGCCACCGAGATGTGCGGCAGGGAGGCCATGTTGGGCAGCGCGAACCCGTGCCCGTGCACCCGGCGGGCCAGTTCCGCGTACCGGACCCCGCCGCCGACCCGTACCGTACGGGCCGCCGCGTCGACGTCCACCTCGGCCGGCAGCGCGGCCAGCGACAGCAGGACTCCCTCGGGGCCCGGCTCGGCGATCTCGTTGAAGGAGTGCCCGCTGCCCAGTACCCGCACCTTCGCGCTGTCGGCGACGAGGGCGGCCAGCGCGGCGACCGAGTGCGGGCGCTGCAGCTCCTTGGCCGTGTAGGTGATGTTGCCGGCCCAGTTGGTCACCGTCTCGGTCATCCCGCCGCCCCTCCCTGGAGTATCGAGACCCTGGCATGTCGAGAACCAGGGATTCACTGGTGGAACGTACCTCGGCCGCTGGTCCGGCGCCCACGGGCGGTGCCCAACAGTCGGCGCGGGAGGTCGCGGGGACGAGTGTCCGGACCCGGCGAAAGCCGTGTAACGGGGCAGATCGGCCAACGCGAGGGCCCCGGCACGGCTCGTGCGGAGGCGAGGGCATACCGTGAGGAGTCGTACGTCCGCACCGGAAGGAGGCACGGGATGGGCAGCCGTACCGCGCTGGTCGAGGATCTGATGGAGCGCTTCCCGCACGTTCCGCGGGAAGCCGTCTTCAAGGAGGATCTGCTCCGGGGCGGAGTGGCCTTCGATCCCTCGGCGCTCAGTGACAACGAGGGCGGCGAGGTGAAGCCGAAGTCGTACTTCATCTTCTCCTTCGACCACGGCACCCTGCCCGAACTCGGCGAGGCCGCGCTGCGGCGCCCGCCGGAGGAGATCATCCTGACCGGCGGGCCGTACGACCTGAGGCGCACCGTCGTCTCCGTGCGCGTGAACCCGTCCTCGCCGTACCGGGTCGCCGCCGGCGAGGACGGCGTCCTCGGCCTCTACCTCGACGGCAGGCGGATCTCCGACGTCGGTGTGCCGCCCATGCCGGAGTACTACCGGCACACCCTCGCCAACGGGAAGTCGGTCATGGAGGTCGCCCCGACCATCCAGTGGGGCTACCTGATCTACCTCACCGTCTTCCGTGTCTGCCAGTACTTCGGCGCCAAGGAGGAGTGCCAGTACTGCGACATCAACCACAACTGGCGCCAGCACAAGGCGGCGGGCCGTCCGTACACGGGCGTGAAGGACGTCGAGGAGGTCCTCGAGGCCCTGGAGATCATCGACCGGTACGACACCGCGAAGGCGTCCACCGCCTACACGCTGACCGGTGGCGCGATCACCAAGACGGTCGCCGGGCGCGACGAGGCCGACTTCTACGGCCACTACGCCAAGGCCATCGAGGAACGCTTCCCGGGCCGCTGGATCGGCAAGGTCGTCGCCCAGGCGCTGCCCAAGGACGACGTGCGGCGGTTCAAGGACTACGGCGTGCAGATCTACCACCCCAACTTCGAGGTGTGGGACCGCCGGCTGTTCGAGCTGTACTGCCCGGGCAAGGAGCGCTACGTCGGCCGCGACGAGTGGCACAAGCGGATCCTCGACTCCGCGGACGTCTTCGGCGCCCGCAACGTCATCCCCAACTTCGTGGCGGGCGTGGAGATGGCCGAGCCCTTCGGCTTCACCACCGTCGACGAGGCCATCGCGTCCACCACCGAGGGCCTGCGCTTCTTCATGTCGCACGGCATCACGCCCCGCTTCACCACCTGGTGCCCCGAGCCGACCACCCCGCTCGGCAAGGCCAACCCGCAGGGCGCGCCGCTGGAGTACCACATCCGGCTGCTGGAGGCCTACCGCGCCACCATGGACGACTTCGGCCTGTCCTCGCCCCCCGGCTACGGCCCGCCCGGACCGGGGCGCGCGGTCTTCTCCGTCAGTTCGTTCATGGACAGTCTTCCCGCGGAGGAATCGGCGACGGTATAGACAAGTGCCGACGCCGATGAGTCGATCGGCGGTCCGCTCCGTACTACAGCCCGGGAACAGGGCGTGGTTGTGGGCGGGCCGGTGGTCGGGCGTACTGTCTGTCATGACATCCGAACAGGTCGCTTGTCAGTTGTGCAGGAGGCGTGAAAAGCTCGCCTCCTGCCGTGAGGTTCCCCCCAACTTCTTTGCCACTGTGGCGAGTTGACCTCACTTGTGACTGCAGGAGACCCATGCCCGACCTGCCGACTCCCCAGGACGCCGCCGAGGCAGCGCTGCTCTCCGAGTGCTGGGACGCCGTGCTCTCCTACGCCGACCTGTGCACGTCCGGCTCCACCACGGCCACCCAGCTGGCCACGGAGGCATTCTCCCTCGGCATGCGCGAAGCCCGCGAGGCGGAGTCCGCCACCGCCCGCGGCGCCGGCCGCCGCCCGGCCCGCCTGCCCAGGATCCCCCTGCTGCTGACCGCCGTACGCAACACGGCGGCGGCCTGGGAGGTCCAGGGCGACGGCCACAAGCTCGACCCCGAACTGCGGCTGTGGCTCAACTCCGACAAGGCCGCCCGCTACACCGGCCCCCCGCTCAGCCGCCCGCTCGCGCTGCGCGGTCTGCGTGACCTGCAGGAACCGGACGCGGCCCTGCTCTGGCTCGCGGAGGTGGAGGCGCTGCCGCTGTCCGTCGTGGCCCGCCGGCTCGGTCTCGATCCGGCCGTCGTCGGGGACGAACTCGCCCAGGTGCGGAACCTGTTCAGGGACCGCTGTCACCGCGCCCACCTCGACACACCGATGGACGCGCAGTGCCGCAGCTACGCCCGGCTGCTCGACGCGGTCACCCGCTCGCCCGCCGCCGACACCCCGAAGGACCTCTCCCGGCACCTCGCCCGGTGCGTGGGGTGCGCGGAGGCCGCCGCCTGTCTGCGGCTGCACGGCGGCGGACTGCCCGGGGCACTGGCCGGCGGGGTGATCGGCTGGGGCGGCCTCGCCTACCTGGAGCGCCGCCGCCGGGCCGCCGAGGTGCGCCTGGGTGCCGGGCGCCCCGGCCCGGCCGACAGCGACACACCCCCGAACCCCGGCGCCCACAAGGCACGCGCCGTGCGCAACGGCCTCCTCGTCGCGGCCGTCCTGGTGTCCCTGCTGGCGCTCGCCGTGTCGATGATGCCGGGCGGCACCGACAACGGCGCCGCGCCGCCCGGTGACGCCGACCGTCAGCCGGTGGCCGGCCCCGGCGTCTCCCTCCCGTCGTCCACCATCGCCCGCTCCACCAGCTCGCCGAAGCCGTCCGACACCGCCGCGACGGCCAAGTCCGAGGCGCCGGAAGGCAGGAATCCCCGCACCACACCCCAGGGCACGGCCTCCTCCACCGCCCCGGGCGACGGCTCCGACGAGAAGGAGTCACCGGCCCCGACCTGCCGCGTCACGTACGACCTGGTCAACCAGTGGCCCGACGGCTTCCAGGCCACCGTCACCGTCACCACCGAACAGGCCCTCGACTCCTGGCGGGTCGCCTGGTCCTTCCGCGACGGCCAGCGGGTCGGCCAGATGTGGGACGCGAGCTTCGTCCAGGACGGCTCCCAGGTCACCGCCACCGCCGCCGACTACAACAGGAAGGTCCCCGCGGACGGGTCCCTCGACTTCGGCTTCCTCGCGTCCTGGCAGGGCAAGAACTCCCCGGCGTACGACTTCAGGCTGAACGGGCAGAGCTGCGCGAAGTGAGTCGTGGTGACCCGACAGGCCGCCATGCCCGGGCCGTCACCGGCCCCGACGCGTTCCAGGTCGCGATTGCCCGGCACGGCCGCGAGGAACAGCCGTTCCTTGGACGAGAAGTGACGTGAGCCCGTAGTTGCTTGCTGCTTTCCACGGCCGCACCGGCCGACCCGGCGCCGATGATGCGGACACCGCCGCACCTGAACGGCGCGGGGCGGCGGGACCGAGCCACAGTCCATCGACGTCATGTTCGGCCGATGCCGTCCGCAGCGGGCGCGCTCGCAGCCGCGTACGAAACGCCACGGTCCCGGTCGCAGGCGGAACCCGATGCGGCTCCTCGACCGGCATGACCGTTCCAGAAAATCGGTGGCGCCCGCATACGGGCACCTCTAGGGTGAGATCCGTTCCCGCAGCGGCTGTTGGCCGCTGCTGCCGGCCGAGTGAGAAACGGGAGGTGTGACCGATGGCTGTCTCTGTGATGGGCGCTGCCCGCAACCAGAAGTTCATCCACTCCACCTCCGTGGTCTCCGGCTGATCTCTCCTGTCTTCTTCGCGCCTGCGAGTGCGCGCGGCCGGGGCCGCCCTGTGAAGGGTCACCCCTTGAATTTCTCTTCTCTTTCGGCTTCTTCCGCTTCGGCGCACCCTCTGGCCCCCTACGGCTGGGACGAGGGATGGGAAGCGGAATTCGCTCCCCATGCCGAGCAGGGCCTCCTGCCCGGCCGTGTCGTCCGTGTCGACCGGGGCCAGTGCGACGTCGTCACCCCGGACGGCATCGTCCGCGCCGACACCGAGTTCGTCGTCCCCCGTGACCCGATGAAGGTCGTGTGCACGGGGGACTGGGGCGCCGTCGACCCCGAAGGCGGCGACCCGCGGTACGTACGGACGCTGCTGCCGCGCCGTACCGCCTTCGTGCGCTCCACCTCCTCCAAACGGTCCGAGGGACAGATCCTCGCGGCCAACGTCGACCACGCGATCGTCGCCGTGTCGCTGGCCGTCGACCTCGACCTCGGCCGCGTCGAACGCTTCCTCGCGCTGGCCTGGGAGTCCGGGGCGCAGCCCGTGGTCGTGCTGACCAAGACCGACCTGGTGCCGGAGGCGGCGACCCTCGCGCACCTCGTCCAGGACGTGGAGACCACCGCGCCCGGCGTGCCCGTGCTCCCGGTCAGCGCCGTGGGCGGGGACGGGCTCGACGTCCTCGGCGCCGTCGTCGGCGGCGGCACCTCGGTGCTGCTCGGCCAGTCCGGCGCGGGCAAGTCGACCCTCGCCAACGCCCTGCTCGGCGAGGAGGTCATGGACGTCCAGGCCACCCGGGACGCGGACGGCAAGGGCCGGCACACCACCACCACCCGCAACCTCCTCGTGATGCCCGGCGGCGGTGTCCTGATCGACACACCAGGGCTGCGGGGAGTGGGGCTGTGGGACGCCGAGAGCGGCGTCGGACAGGTCTTCTCGGAGATCGAGGAGCTGGGCCGGCGGTGCCGGTTCCACGACTGCGCGCACGAGCGCGAGCCGGGGTGCGCGGTGCTCGCCGCCATCGACTCCGGGGAACTGCCCCACCGGCGACTGGAGAGCTACCGCAAGCTCATCCGGGAGAACCAGCGGATCGTGGCCAAGAGCGACGCCCGGCTCCGGGCGGAGATCCGCCGGGACTGGAAGCGGAAGGGGGCGGAAGGGAAAGCGGCGATGGAGGCGAAGCGCGGGCGCTGGGCGTAGGAACCCGAGCGCAGCTCCACGTCCGATTTCCGCTGGCCCCGCCCGTCCGCACGGTCGACACTTGATGACGTGATGGAGGAAGACACCAGGTACGAAGCGGTGCGGAGCCGGGACGGGCGGTTCGACGGGGAGTTCTTCTTCGCCGTCGCGACGACGGGAATCTACTGCCGGCCCAGCTGCCCGGCGGTGACGCCGAAGCGGCACAACGTCCGGTTCTTCGCGACGGCCGCCGCCGCGCAGGGCTCGGGGTTCCGGGCCTGCCGGCGGTGCCGGCCGGACGCCGTGCCCGGCTCCGCCGACTGGAACGTCCGGGCGGACGTGGTGGGCCGGGCGATGCGCCTGATCGGCGACGGAGTCGTCGACCGGGAGGGCGTCGCCGGGCTCGCCGCGCGGCTCGGGTACAGCGCGCGTCAGGTGCAGCGGCAGCTCACCGCCGAACTCGGCGCCGGACCGGTCGCCCTCGCCCGGGCCCAGCGGGCACACACCGCACGCGTACTGGTGCAGACCACCGACCTGCCGATCACCGAGATCGCGTTCGCGTCGGGGTTCGCCAGCGTGCGGCAGTTCAACGACACCATGCGGGAGGTGTACGCCTCCACGCCGAGCGAGCTGCGGGCCGCCGCCCCGCGCGGTGGCCGGGCCGCCCGGCGTACGGCCACGCCGACCGCCGGGATCCCGCTGCGGCTCGCCCACCGGGGGCCCTACCAGGCCGCAGCCGTGTTCGACCTGCTGGAGGCCGAGGCCGTGGCCGGCGTCGAGGAGGTGAGCGGGGTGCGCGGGCGGCGCACGTACCGCCGTACCCTGCGGCTTCCGCACGGCACCGGCATCGTCGCCGTCGACGAGCGGGCGGGGGCCCCAAGGTCCGCGTCCGGCGCTCATCCGGGCGGCTGGCTGGAGGCCCGGCTGAACCTCACCGACCCGCGCGACCTGACCACCGCCGTCCAACGACTGCGGCGGCTGTTCGACCTCGACGCCGATCCGTACGCCGTCGACGAACGGCTCGGCGCCGACGCCCGGCTCGCTCCACTGGTCGCCGCCCGACCGGGCCTGCGATCGCCGGGAGCCGCCGATCCGGAGGAGTACGCGGTGCGGGCCCTGGTGGGGCGGGTCGCGGCGGAACGGCTGGTGACGCGGTACGGCAAGGCGCTGGACGCGCCCTGCGGCAGCCTCACCCATCTCTTCCCCGAGCCCGCCGTCCTCGCCGGAGCGGAGCCGGACGGCCCGCTGGGCGCGCTCACCGCCGCCCTCGCCGACGGCGCCGTACGACTGGATCCGGGCGCCGACCGGGACGACGCACAGGCCGAACTGCTCGCCGTGCCCGGGCTGGACCCCCGTACGATCGCCGCCATCCGCATCCGCGCACTCGGCGACCCCGACGTCGCGCCCCCCGGGCCCGACGTGCCCGACAGCTGGCGACCCTGGCGCTCCTACGCCCTGCGACACCTGCGCACAGCAGGGGACTTGGAAGACTCATGACCGTCACCGAGACCCACTACACCACCCTGGACAGCCCGCTCGGGCCGCTCCTGCTGACCGCCGACCCGACCGGGGCGCTGTCCTCGCTGTCCGTGCCGGGCCAGCGGAACGGCCGTACGGTACAGGACGGTTGGCGGCACACCCCGGACCTCTTCCGGGCCGCCGAGGAACAGCTCGCCGCCTACTTCGCCGGGGAACTGAAGGAATTCCGGCTGGAGTCGAGCACCGCGGGCAGTGAGTTCCGCAAGCGGGTCTGGACCGCCCTCGACACCCTGCCCTACGGGGCCACCACGACGTACGGCGAGATCGCCGCGCGGATCGGCGCGCCCCGGGCCGCCGTACGGGCCGTCGGCGGGGCCGTCGGCGCCAACCCGCTGCTGATCCTGCGCCCCTGCCACCGGGTGATCGGCTCCGACGGCTCCCTCACGGGATACGCGGGCGGACTGGAGCGCAAGACGACGCTGCTGACCCTTGAAGGCGTGCTCCAGGCGTCTTGTCGGTGTTCAACCGGCTTGTCGGTGTTCACCCGGCGTCCTCCTCGATGCCCCAGCTGTGGATCCGCCGTGGATGGAGGCGGATCACCTCCTCACTGAAGTGCGGACCCAAGTCATGCGGTCCTACGAGGAGTTCGGCCTCGCCGCGGATGTCGATGCCACGCACCTTCCACGGCTCGACACTGACGATGTCGTCGACGACCAGGGCGACCTTCGGGTTCTTCCGGAGGTTGCGCCACTTCTTGGTACGGCCCATCGCGTGGCCGCCGACGAGGATCGTGCCGTCGTCCCGCGGATAGAAGCCGACCGGGTTCGCCTGCGGCTGGCCGTGCTCGTCGACGGTGGCCAGCCGCCCCAGCCGCTGCGACTTCAGATACGCGCGTTCGGCCTCAGTGAATGCGGTCATGGCGGCCAGCCAAGCACGCCCACCACGTCGAGCGCATCGGATCGTCGGCCTACGCCCGCCGACCCACGCCCGCCGGACTCCGGCTCATCCCCACAGCACCGCTCTTTCCAGGGTGCCGGAGGGCCGCCGAGAGGCGCAGTCACAGGGGCTCGCGGGGTCCCTTCGGCAGGGCTTCTCCCCGGCGTACGCCGGTAGGTGGCTTGTCCCGTACGACCGTTCGGCGACTCGTACGACACGCCGTTCGGTGCGGGGGGCGCCGCCGGTTTTTCCGGATGCACCGTTTTCATCCGGCCCCCGCGGTGGACAATTAGGGGCATGAGCCAGCAGGGGGGAAAGCCCACGGGGAACGAGGACGACTGGTGGGGGAACCTGTACGACGACTCCACCGAGGACACCGGCCCCACACCCACACCCGACTCCCTGGACGACCGCTTCGCCTCGGCGGCGCGGACGGTGGAGGGGCGGTGCCCCTCCGGGCGGGAGGGGCGGGAGGTGCGGGAGCCCGGTGACGTGGGGGAGGCACGGGACGCGGAGGGTGTGATTCCGGCGCCGCCTTCCGGTGCGCGGAGTTCTCCGCAGGGGAGAGGGCCGGCGCGGGCTGCCGACACCGGCGCTGCGGGGTCCGGGGGGCTTGCGCCCGGCGCAGAGGTTGCGGGGGGTGGTGGTCCTGGGGGTTCCGGGAACGCGGCGGAACGCGCCCCGAAGCCCCCGCCTTCCGCGGCACCGGAACCCGGCCCAGAAACGCCGTCATCCGACCTGCCCCAAGGTCCCGCGGCCTTCCCACCCGGACCGAAGCCGCCGGGATTCGCCGAGCGGGAGGACCCCCAGGACGCCCCGCCGCGGACGAGCGGCCCCACCTCGGCGCAGACCCCGGCCTCGCCCGCCCCCCGGGACGCGCCCCCTCCCCCCCCGCC
>NZ_JOEV01000059.1 GCF_000721105.1 Streptomyces cellulosae | reverse complement strand
GGGCAAGGGGGCAAGGGGGCAAGGGAGAGCCGACCACCCCCACAAACCGGGCCCCCGCCGATGGACCGAGGATGGCGAGGACGACCCCCAGGCGCCCCGCTCAGGCCGTCGCGCGCGGCGCCGGGAGGTCCGTGTGCCGTGCGGTGCGCGGCTCGGGTACGCCCGCGAGCAGGTTCTCGACCTCGGGTGCGGTCGGCATCGCGGAGGCGCAGTCGAGGCGGGAGGCGACGAGTGCGCTCGCCGCGTTGGCGTACCGCACGGCCTGCTCCAGTTCCCAGCCGGACAGCAGCCCGTGGCACAGTGCCCCGCCGAACGCGTCGCCGGCGCCGAGGCCGCCCGCCACCTCGACCGGCACCGGTGGGACCTCGGCGGTGGTGCCGTCCCGCCGCATGGCCAGCACCCCCTCCGGACCCTGCTTCACCACGGCCAGCTCGACGCCCGCCGCGAGCAACGCCTCGGCGCACGCGCGCGGTTCGCGGACGCCGGTGGCGATCTCGCACTCGTAGAGGTCGCCGACGGCGACGGTGGCGTGCCGCAGGGCCTCCGCGTAGTACGGGCGGGCGTCCTCGGGGTTCGCCCAGAACGTCTCGCGCCAGTCCAGGTCGAAGACGGTCGTGCCCGCCCTGCCCCGGGCCTTGAGCGCGGCGAGCGTGGCCGACCGGCTCGGCTCCTCGCTCAGACCGGTACCGGTGATCCAGAAGATCCGGGCGGCACGGATGGCGAAGTAGTCCAGGTCGTCGGTGTGGATCTGCAGGTCGGGGGCGCTGGGCCGGCGGTAGAAGTACAGCGAGGAGTCGTCCGGGGGGAAGACCTCGCAGAACGTCACCGGGGTCGGCAGTCCTTCCACCGGGGTCACCCAGCGGTCGTCCACGCCGCACTCGGTGAGACTGTCGTGAAGATAGGTGCCGAAGGGGTCGGCGCCGGTGCGGGTGATCACGGCGGCGCGGCGGCCGAGGCGGGCGGCGGCGACCGCCACGTTCGCCGCGGAGCCCCCGAGGAACTTGCCGAAGGATTCGGCGCGCGCCACAGGCACTCCCGGCCGCAGCGGGTAGAGATCAACTCCGATACGGCCCATACTGATCACGTCGAACTGCTGGGCTGATCCGTCCATGCGCGACGCTCCTCGGTCCGGGCTGGGGAGGCGGGTCCGTCCGGGCCCGTCGCCCCCAGGTGTAGGACTCGAAGGGCGACACTGTCAATAGTTTGTACTTACATTCGGACCTGCTCGTGAAATGATGTCTTAACAAAGTATTGACAGCGGGCGTGGCAAGGGATTGGATCCGGTCCCAGCGCAACAGCCGCTTTTTCGCGGAGTTCGACCCGGAACTCTCCAGGTCCCGGCCCTCTCGGATCCTCGTGATCCCCTTCCCTTTCCCGACGTTCCCCCGTCGTACAGTGAGGTGCAGGAAAGATGGACAGCTCTTCTCGCTACCGCTCCCGCAGAATGGCCCCCCTGGTGGCCGTCGTCGCAGCGGCAGCCATGACTCTCGCAGGCTGCTCCAGCAGCTCCGGCGGCAAGAAGGCCGAGGAGAGCAATGCGGGGGCCTCCGCGGGCAAGGCCACCACGCCCCGGATGACCGTCGCGCTGGTCACCCACCAGTCCCAGGGCGACACCTTCTGGGACATCGTCCGCAAGGGCGCCGAGGCCGCCGCCGCCAAGGACAACATCAAGCTCATCTACTCGGCCGACCCGAACGCGGGCAACCAGGCCGGCCTGGTGCAGAACGCGATCGACCAGAAGGTCGACGGCATCGCGATCACGCTGGCCAAGCCCGACGCCCTCAAGGACGTCGTGAAGAAGGCGAAGAACGCGAACATACCCGTGGTCGGCCTCAACTCCGGTGTGAGCGAGTGGCAGAAGCTCGGTCTCATGGAGTTCTTCGGCCAGGACGAGACGGTGGCGGGCGAGGCACTCGGCAAGCGGCTGAACGCGGCCGGCGCCAAGAACGCCATCTGTGTCATCCAGGAGCAGGGCAACATCGGCCTGACCCAGCGCTGTGACGGCGTGGACAAGACCTTCAACGGCAAGCTGCAGACGCTGAACGTCAACGGCACCGACATGCCGTCCGTCAAGTCGACGATCACCGCCAAGCTCAGCCAGGACAAGTCCATCGACTACGTCGTCGCGCTCGGCGCCCCCTTCGCGCTGACCGCGGCGCAGGCGGCGTCCGACTCCGGCAGCAAGGCCAAGGTCGCCACCTTCGACCTGAACAAGGACCTGACCACCGCGATCGACAAGGGCACGATCCAGTTCGCGGTCGACCAGCAGCCCTACCTCCAGGGCTACCTGGCCGTGGACTCCCTGTGGCTCTACAAGTACAACGGCAACTACAGCGGCGGCGGTGAGCAGCCGGTGCTGACCGGTCCGGCCTTCGTCGACAAGTCCAACGTCGACCGGGTCGCCGCGTTCGCCGCGAAGGGCACCAGGTGATGGGTATGACCCAGCAGGCTGCGCCGGCGGTGCCCGCACCGCCGGCTCCCGGCCGGAAGGAGACCGACGGCCGGACCAGGCAACAGCCGCTGCCCCTGCGGCTGTTGGCCCGCCCCGAGATCGGTGTGTTCCTCGGTGCGGTCGCGGTGTACATATTCTTCCTGGTCGCGGCCCCGCCGGTGCGCGAGGGCAGCGCGATGGCGAACATCCTGTACCAGTCGTCGACGATCGGGATCATGGCGCTGCCGGTCGCCCTGCTGATGATCGGCGGGGAGTTCGACCTCTCGTCGGGTGTCGCGGTGGTGACCTCGGCGCTCACCGCGAGCATGCTCGCCTACCAGCTCACCCTGAACGTGTGGATGGGGGTGATCGTGGCACTGCTGGTGTCGCTGGCGGTGGGCTTCTTCAACGGCTGGATGGTGGTCCGGACCGGCCTGCCGAGCTTCCTGGTCACCCTGGGCACCTTCCTGATCCTGCAGGGCGCGAACCTCGCGGTCACCAAGCTGGTCACCGGGAACGTGGCGACCGACGACATCAGCTCCATGGACGGCTTCGACCAGGCGAGGAAGGTCTTCGCCTCCTCGTTCGAGGTCGGCGGCGTCGCGGTGAAGATCACCATCGTGTACTGGCTGGTCTTCGCGGCCCTGGCCACCTGGGTGCTGCTGCGCACCAAGTACGGCAACTGGATCTTCGCGGTCGGCGGGAACAAGGAGTCGGCGCGGGCCGTCGGTGTCCCGGTGACGTTCACCAAGATCTCCCTGTTCATGCTGGTCGGCTTCGGTGCCTGGTTCGTCGGCATGCACCAGCTGTTCTCGTTCAACACCGTGCAGTCCGGTGAGGGCGTGGGCCAGGAGCTCATCTACATCTCCGCCGCGGTCATCGGCGGCTGCCTGCTCACCGGCGGCTACGGCTCCGCGATCGGCCCGGTCTTCGGCGCGTTCATGTTCGGCATGGTGCAGCAGGGCATCGTCTACGCCAACTGGAACCCGGACTGGTTCAAGGCCTTCCTCGGCGTGATGCTCCTCGGCGCCGTCCTCATCAATCTGTGGGTCCAGCGCACCGCGACCCGGAGGTGACCCGAATGACGACCGACAAGACCTCGCCACAGTCCGACACGCACTCCGGCACGCACGGAGCCGTCATCGAGGACACGGCCCCCGAGACGGACGCCCCGCTCGTCGAACTGCGCGGCGCGGGCAAGGCGTACGGCAACATCCGTGCCCTGCACGGCGTGGACCTGAGGGTTCATCCCGGCGAGGTGACCTGTGTGCTGGGTGACAACGGCGCCGGCAAGTCCACCCTCATCAAGATCATCTCCGGGCTGCACCAGCACACCGAGGGCGACTTCCTCGTCGACGGCGCCCCGGTCCGCTTCAGCACCCCGCGTGAGGCTCTCGACAAGGGCATCGCCACGGTCTACCAGGACCTGGCCGTCGTCCCGCTGATGCCGGTGTGGCGCAACTTCTTCCTCGGCTCCGAGATGACCAAGGGTCCCTGGCCCGTGCGCCGTCTGGACATCGAGCGGATGAAGAAGACCGCCGACGAGGAACTGCGCAACATGGGCATCGTCCTCGACGACCTGGAACAGCCCATCGGCACCCTCTCCGGCGGTCAGCGCCAGTGTGTGGCCATCGCCCGCGCCGTCTACTTCGGCGCCCGCGTCCTCATCCTCGACGAGCCCACCGCCGCCCTCGGCGTCAAGCAGTCCGGTGTGGTGCTGAAGTACATCGCCGCCGCCCGCGACCGCGGCCTCGGCGTCATCTTCATCACCCACAACCCGCACCACGCCTACATGGTCGGCGACCACTTCAGCGTGCTGCGTCTGGGCACCATGGAACTGTCCGCCGAGCGCAGCCGGATCACGCTCGACGAGCTGACCAACCACATGGCCGGCGGCGCCGAACTCGCCGCGCTCAAGCATGAGTTGTCCCAGGTCAGCGGCGTCGACGTCGAGGAGCTCCCGGAAGAGGAAGACCTCACCGCACCCGTCGTGGCCACCGGTGAGGGGGCGTCCTGAGATGGCCTCTCCGCTCGACCGCATCCGGGTCGGCTCGGCCCCCGACTCCTGGGGCGTCTGGTTCCCGGACGACCCGGAACAGGTGCCCTGGGAACGCTTCCTCGACGAGGTCGCCGAGGCGGGCTACTCCTGGATCGAGCTGGGTCCGTACGGCTATCTGCCGACCGACCCGGCCCGTCTCACCGACGAGGTGGCCCGGCGGAACCTGAAGGTCTCCGCCGGCACCGTCTTCACCGGCCTGCACCGCGGTCCCTCCGTCTGGGAGGCCACCTGGGAGCATGTCAGCCAGGTCGCCGCGCTCACCCAGGCCATGGGCGCGCGGCACCTGGTCGTCATCCCGTCCTTCTGGCGGGACGACAAGACCGCCGAGATCCTGGAACCGCCGGAGCTGACCGGCGAGCAGTGGACCCACCTCACCCGGGGCATGGAACGGCTGGGCCACGAGGTGAAGGAGACCTACGGCCTCGACATCGTCGTCCACCCGCACGCCGACACCCACATCGACACCGAGGACCACGTCCAGCGGTTCCTCGACGGGACGGACTCCGGCCTGGTGTCGCTGTGTCTGGACACCGGGCACTACGCGTACTGCGGCGGCGACAGCGTCAAGCTCATCGAGACGTACGGCGAACGCGTCGGCTACCTCCATCTCAAACAGGTCGACCCGGAGATCCTCGCGGATGTGCGGGCGAACGAGGTGCCGTTCGGGCCGGCCGTCGCGCGCGGCGTGATGTGCGAACCACCCTCCGGGGTGCCCGAGTTGGAGCCGGTCCTGGTGGCCGCGCAGAAGCTCGGCGTGGACCTGTTCGCGATCGTCGAGCAGGACATGTACCCGTGCGAGCCGGACCGGCCGCTGCCCATCGCGGCACGCACCCGTAAGTTCCTGAGGTCCTGCGGCGCCTGAAGGGGACGAACCATGACCCAGCGTGGCACGAGCGAAGAACTCCGTGTCGCCGTCATCGGCACCGGACGGATGGGCGCCGACCATGTCCGTCGTATCCAACAGGTCATCAGCGGAGCGCGGGTGACCGCCGTCGTCGACGTCGACGCGGAGCGCGCGAAGGCCGTCGCGGCCCCCGTCGCCGGCTGCGCCGCCTACAGCGACCCGGCCGCCGCGATGGCCGCGGCCGACGTCGACGCCGTCCTGGTCGCCTCCCCGGGCCCCGCTCACGAGGCGGCTCTGCTGACGGCCTTCGAGCACGATCTGCCCGTCCTGTGCGAGAAGCCCCTCACCCCGGACGCCGCCTCCGCGCTGCGCGTCCTGGAGGCGGAGCTCGGCCTGGGCCGGCGCCGCGTCCAGGTCGGCTTCATGCGGCGCTACGACGCCGAGTACCTGAAGCTCAAGGCTCTGTTGGGGACAGGCCAGTTGGGGCGTCCGCTGATGCTGCACAACCGGCATCGCAACGTGGCCAGTCCGCCCGGGTTCACCAGCGCCATGCTCATCAGTGACTCCGTCGCCCACGAGACGGACGTGACCCGTTGGCTGCTCGGCCACGAGATCACGGCGGTCACGGTGCTGCGCCCACGACCGTCGGCGAACGCGCCCGACGGCATCCAGGACCCCCAGTTCGTCGTGTTCGAGACCGACGGCGGCGCGGTCGTCGACGTCGAGATCTTCGTCAACTGCGGTTTCGGCTACCAGGTCCAGGCCGAGATCGTCTGCGAACGCGGCACCGCCCGCATCGGCGACGGCCACGCCATGGTCACCAACATGGCCGGCCGCTGGGGCGGCACCATCGCCCAGGACTTCACCGACCGCTTCGCCGACGCCTACGACCGGGAACTCCAGGCCTGGGTCGACGCCACCCGCCAGGGCGAGGTGACGGGCCCGAGCGTCTGGGACGGCTATGCCGCGGCCGCGGTCTGCGAGGCGGGCGTACGGGCACTGGCGGAGGGCGGCCGGGTCGAGGTGGAACTGGTGGAGCGGCCTGCGCTGTACCGGTGAGCGGGGGATCCGTGACCCCGGATGTCAGCCGCCCGTCGTGGTCCGTGGCCGGGGCGCGAAACCGGCCGCCCGGTAGCTCGCGTCGATCAGCGTCATCGTCGCCACCGCGTCGTCCGCGTCCAACGGCAGGGGAGAGCCCCCGCGGACCCGCGCCGCGAACTCCTCCAACTGGTAGGTGTACGAGGACCGCGTCCCCAAGCGCTCCGTGCGCTCGCCCCGCGCCGTCCGGACCACGACCCGGTCGTCCAACTGCGGCAGCACGAAGTTGGGTGCGCTCGCCTCGCCCAGGGAACCGACGACGCGGCAGCTCATCTCCAGCATGTCGTAGGCCATGTGACAGCGCGCGGAGCCGGTCGCGCCGTTCGGGAAGACCAGGTCGGCGTCCAGCCACTCGTCGACGCCCGGCGCGCCCGCCCGCTCCCCGCCGCGGGCGGAGACGAGCCCGGGCGCGCCGCCCGCCCAGGGGGCCAGCATGCGCAGGGCGTGCAGGCCGTAGCAGCCGAGGTCCATCAGGGCGCCGCCGGCCAGCGGCAGTGACCAGCGCGGGTCGGTGTCCGGCGGCGCGGGGATCGCGACCAGCGCCTCGACGTGCCGCAGTTCACCGATCTCGCCGCTTGCCAGGATCTCGTGCAGCCGCCGGGTGAGCGGGTGGAAGAGGTAGTGGAAGGCCTCCATGAAGACCGTCCCCGCCTTCGCGGCCGCCTCCCGCACCTGAGCGGCCTCCTCGGCGTTGCTCGCCGACGGCTTCTCGGTCAGGACGTGCTTGCCCGCTGCGAGGGCGGCGAGGTTCCACGGCCCGTGCAGGCCGTTGGCGAGCGGGTTGTAGACAACCTCGACCTCCGGGTCCGCGAGCAGCTCCGCGTAGGAGTCCACGGCCCGCTCCACGCCGTGCGCGGAGGCGAACTCCTCGGCGCGGGAACGGTCGCGGGCGGCCACCGCGACGAGGCGGTGACCGGTCGCCCGGGCCGGGTCGATCAGGGCGCGCTCGGTGATCCGCGCGGCTCCCAGTACTCCGATGCGCAGCGGTTCCCGGTTCGGTTCGCTCATCCCTGCGGCTCCTTCTCGCTCTGTCGGTCGTGACGGGACGGTGTGCCGGCGGCGGCCGGCTGCGGACGCGCGCCGCCCGGGGGCGGGAAGTGGCGGCGGGCGAGGTCCTGGGCGTGGGCGACGGCGCACTCGATCAGTTCGAAGGCGGGCAGGCCGCCCACGTAGTAGGTGCGGTCCCGCCCCTGCAGCGCGTCGAGCCGGTCCAGGGCACCGTCCCGGAGGTCGTCGCTGCCGAAGTGCGGCATGAACGCCCACTCACGCCGCAGGTGCACCTCCCCCAGCCGTCCACCGAGTTCCGCGACGTCGTCCGCCAGCAGCGCGGGGACGTCCGCGGAGCGGCCGTAGGAGTAGAAGGTCCGCACGTCGCTGCCCGGGTAGCGGTGGTGGTACGAGACGCAGTGTCCGCTCGCCTCGCGGGTCGCGGTGTGGCGCTCGAGGAAGTAGAAGGCGTCCTCCGGCAGGCCGGACGCGGTGGCGAGGGTGGTGTGGTAGGCGTTGCTGCGGATCCGTCCCGCGAGGTCACGCTCCTCCTCGCCGGCGTCGAGGACCGGCAGGACGCTGTCCAGGGCCACGGCGAGCACGAGGTCGTCGGCCGGCACCGGGCCGGAGTCCGTGTGCACCCGCACCCCGGCCCCGTCACCGTGCCGCTCGACCGACGTCACGCGCACCCCGCACCGTACGTCCTTCAACTCCTCGGCGATCCGGCACCACAGCGTGGCGAACCCGCCCACGACGGTGAACGCGCCCGGGTGGCCGAGCAGTTCGGATCGTCGCGACAACAGGCCCGTCATCTCGGCGTACTTGACGAAGTACAGGGCAGGCACGTCGTCGTCGAGATAGCCGTACCCCGCCGCCGTGTATCCGGTGCCGAACGACGCGGCCATGGACTCCATGCCGTGCTCGGCGACCCACTGGCTGACGGGGGCGGCGAGCGCCCACGCGGAGTGCGCCAGCCCGGGCTCGCCGATGCGCGGGAACTCACGTGCGCGCAGGGCCCGGTAGCGGGGGAACGCCTCGTCGTGGAGGAACGACATGGCCTGGCGGCTCGGGGTGCGCCCCTCGGCGTCCAGGACGCGGTAGCGACTGGTGCGCTCCGTCTCGACGTTCAGCTCGGTCACCAACTCCGCGATCCGCTCGTACCGGGGGGTGCAGATGTGTCCGCCGAGGTCGTAGGCCAGGCCGTCGAGGTCCACGCTCTGGCACTTGCCGGCCACCGTGCTCTGCTCCTCCAGCACGGTCACCCGGTGTCCGGCACGCTCCAGTTCCCGGGCGACCGTGAGGCCGCTCGGCCCGGCGCCGATGACGACGACGCTGCGGGGGCCTTCCGCGCGGGTGCGGCGGCCGTCGCCTAACTCTTCTCGCGGCTCTTCTCGCGCATCCCCCCGCGGCGTTTCTCGTGAAGGTTTTCGCGGCTGGCCGGCGTTCATGGGCGTCGCTCCTCGGTCCGTTGCGCGTGCGCGGATCTTCATGCTCGTACGCCACATGGTCGTACGCGAAGATCTCATGACCGTAAACGAACGTCGGCAACTTCCGGGCGCCGTCAGCCGGTTGCGCCCGGACACGAGAAGAGGCCGACCGTCAGGCGGTGCGGACCTCGGCGATCGTCACCGGCCGGTGCTCGTGCAGCGACAGCGTGCAGGCCTCGGCGATCCAGCCGGCCTCCAGTGCGTCCTCGATCGTGCAGGGGGAGGGGCGGGTGCCCGCGACGACCTCGGTGAACGCGGTGAGTTCGGCGCGGTAGGCGGCGGTGAAGCGGTCCATGAAGAAGTCGTGCGGGGTACCCGCCGGGAAGGTCACCCCGGGCTCCACCGAACGCAGCGGCAGCTTGTCCTCCAGACCGACGGCGATGGAGTCCGTGAAGCCGTGGAGTTCCATACGGACGTCGTAACCCCGGGCGTTGTGACGGGAGTTGGAGACCACCGCGATGGTGCCGTCGTCCAGGGTGAGGATCGCGCCGGTGGTGTCGGCGTCGCCCGCCGCCTTGATGAAGTCGGCGCCCCGGTTGCCGCCGACCGCGTACACCTCGGTCACCTCGCGGCCGGTCACCCAGCGGATGATGTCGAAGTCGTGCACCGAGCAGTCCCGGAAGATGCCACCCGAGGCGGCGATGTACGCGGCCGGCGGCGGCGCCGGGTCCAGCGTGGTCGACCGGACGGTGTGCAGCTTGCCCAGCTCACCGCTGAGCACGGCGGCCCGGGCGGCGACGAACCCCGCGTCGAAGCGGCGGTTGTAGCCGATCTGGATCGGTACGTCCCCGCCCTGGACGGCCCTGAGTACCTCGACGCCCTCGCTCATGGTCTTCGCGACGGGCTTCTCGCAGAACACCGGCACGCCCGCCTGCACGGCGGCCAGGATCAGCGCCGGGTGGGCGTCGGTGGCGGCGGCCACGACGATGCCGTCCACCCCGGCCGCCAGCACGGCCTCGGGGGAGTCCGCGACCTCGCCGCCGAACCGCTCGGCGGCGGACTTGGCGGCGTCCGCGAACGGGTCGGCCAGGACGAGCGACTCGACCGCGTCGAGTCCGGAGAGGGTCTCGGCGTGGAACGCGCCGATGCGGCCGAGGCCGAGGATTCCGATGCGCATGGTGGTGCAGCTCCTAGTTTCTTGTGCGGGGAGAGAGCTGGGGTGACAGCCGGGGGTGAGAGCCGGGCAGAGAGCTAGTCCAGGCCGCCGAGCACGTTCTGGTCCCAGTCGATCACCGAACCGGTGACCACCCCGGACCGGTCCGACAGCAGGAAGACGACGAAGTCGGCGATCTCGTCCGGCTGGCCCAGCTTGCCCATCGGCAGGCGGGCGGCGGCCTGCTCGCGCCAGTCGTCCCCGGCGCCGTGGAAGGCCTTCTGGGTCGCGTCCTCGCCCTCGGTCGAGGTCCAGCCGATGTTCAGGCCGTTGATCCGGACCCGGTCGAAGCGGTGTGCGTGCGCGGCGTTGCGGGTCAGGCCGATCAGCCCGGCCTTCGCGGCGACGTACGGCGCGAGGAACGGCTGCCCGCCGTGCGCGGAGGACGTGATGATGTTGACGACCGTGCCGGGCGCCCCCCGGCCCACCATGTCGGCGACGGCGGCCTGCATGGCGAAGAACGGCGCCTTGAGGTTGATCGCGATGTGCTGGTCGAACAGTTCGGGCGTGGTGTCCAGCAACGTGCCCCGGGAGGTGAGGCCCGCGGAGTTCACCAGGCAGTCGATCCGGCCGTACGCGCCGACCACCTCGGCCACGGAGGCCTTCGCCTGCTCGGCGTCCGCGAGGTCGGCCCGGACGAACATCGCCTTGCCGCCGGCCGCGGCCAGCTCC
Organism: Streptomyces cellulosae; assembly: GCF_000721105.1. Lineage (GTDB taxonomy): Bacteria > Actinomycetota > Actinomycetes > Streptomycetales > Streptomycetaceae > Streptomyces > Streptomyces cellulosae_A. The sequence continues at coordinate 28,899 of NZ_JOEV01000059.1, read as the reverse complement.
GCCACGAGGGCCTCGCCGGGCTCGGTGCGCCGCCCGGTGACGGCGACCTGCGCCCCCTCCCGGACCGCGGCCCTGGCGATGGCGGCGCCGACGCCCTGGCTGCCGCCGTTGACGAGGACGACCTTGTCGTCGAGAAGTCCCATGAGATCAGGCCCTTTCAGCTCTCGCGCCGTACGGCGCCGGCCCGCAGCTCGTCCCGTAGAGTCCGCGGGGTCCATCCCTCGCGCAGTGCCCGCCGTACGACGTCCGCCTGAGAGGGCGGGGCCAGACCTTCGACGGGCGGGTCACTGTCGAGGTTGGTGGGGAACGGGTAGCCCTCGGCGCTCGCGGCGATCACACGCTCCAGCCACTGATCGCCGACGCCGTCGGCCAGCCGTCTGCGCAGCACCGGGTAGACCGCGTTCGCGACCGCCTCCCGGTCCACCGTCTCCATGGCCCGGCCGAAGGCGGACGAGACCTGGAGCAGGTTGGCGACGCGCCGCACGTCCAGGGTGCGGTTGGTGCCGGCCGCGTGGAACAGCGCCGGGTTGAAGAAGGCGGCGTCACCCTTGGCCAGCGGAAGCTGGACGTGGTGCGCCTTGAAGTACGCCTGGAACTCCGGCAGCCGCCACGCCAGGTAGCCCGGCTCGAAGGTGTGTGAGTACGGCAGGTACAGGGTCGGACCGGACTCGACCGGCATGTCGCAGTGCGCGACCGCGCCCTGGAGCGTGAGCACGGGGGAGAGGCGGTGCACGTGTGCCGGGTAGGCCGCGGCGGCCTCGTCCGACAGGAACCCCAGGTGGTAGTCGCGGTGCGCGGTCTGCGCGGCGCCGCCCGGGTTGACCACGTTGACCTGTGAGGTCACCTGGTAGCCGGGACCCAGCCAGGCCGCCGATACCAGCGCCAGGATGTCGTTGGCGTAGTAGTCGGCGAACGCCTCGGGGTCGTAGAGCGCGGCCTTCTCCAGCGCGTTCCACACCCGGTCGTTGGCGCCTGGCTTGGCGAAGTGGTCGCCCGCGTCCGCGCCTGAGGCGCGCTGCTCGGTGATCAGCGCGTGGAAGACACCGGTGAGCCGGTCGACGACCGCCGGGTTCGGGAAGGCGCCCCGGAAGACCACGACACCGGGACCGTCGGCGAAAGCGCGGACCAGCTCGGCCCGCACCTCACGGGAGGCTTCGGCGGTCCGCAGACGTTCACTGTCGTAGACGAGGACGTTCCCCTCGACCGCCGAGGCGTGCGGGTAGTCGGCGAGGTCCGTCGTACGGTCGATCAGCGCGCGGAAAGCGTCGAGGTCACAGTCCTGCTCGGTCAGCCAGGCCCGCTGCTGAGCGGCGATGAGGGACATCGTCGTCCTACTTTCGGTCACGGAATGCGACGCGGATCCGGTCGCCCGACGGCGACGCGGCTCTGCCATTCTTGTCAGTACAAACCCCTCCAACAACCAGCAGTGAGCCATCAAAAACCCCTCAAGGAGCCGTCGGTGGGCCACCCCTTCCCGATCCGGGAGATCGCACGTCAGGCGGGCCTGAGCGAGGCCACCGTCGACCGGGTCCTCAACGGCCGGGGAGGGGTCCGCGAGAGCACCGCGCGGGAGGTGCGGCAGGCCATCGCCGACCTGGACCGACAGCGCACCCAGGTGCGGCTGGTCGGCCGTACCTTCATGATCGACATCGTGATGCAGACGCCGGAGCGGTTCTCCACCGCCGTCCGCGCCGCCCTGGAGGCCGAGCTGCCGTCCCTGCACCCGGCCGTCGTGCGCTCGCGCTTCCACTTCCGGGAGACCGGCCCGGTGCGCGAACTGACCGGGACGCTGGACCGGATCGCCCGGCGCGGTTCCCAGGGGGTCGTCCTCAAGGCGCCGGACGTTCCCGAGGTCGCCGCCGCCGTCGGCCGGCTCGCCGAGGCCGGCATCCCCGTCGTCACGCTGGTCACCGACCTGCCCTCCACGTCCCGTCTGGCCTACGTCGGCAGCGACAACCGGGCCGCCGGCGCGACCGCCGCCTACCTCATGGGCCAGTGGCTCGGCGACCGCCCCGGCAATGTGCTCACCAGCCTCAGCAGCGGCTTCTTCCGCAACGAGGAGGAGCGCGAAATGGGCTTCCGCAGCGCCATGCGCGCCCGCCACCCCGGGCGCACGGTGGTCGAGATCGCCGAGGGCCAGGGCCTGGACGCCACCCAGTACGACCTCGTCCGGGCCGCGCTGGAGCGGGACCCGGACATCCGTGCCGTCTACTCGATCGGCGGCGGCAACATCGCCACCCTGCGGGCCTTCGAGGACCTGGGCCGCGAGTGCGCGGTGTTCGTCGCGCACGACCTCGATCACGACAACACCCGCCTGCTGCGCGAACACCGCCTGTCCGCCGTGCTCCACCACGACCTGCGCCAGGACATGCGCGAGGCCTGCCACATCGTCATGCGGGCCCACGGCGCCCTGCCGCCGGCCGGGCCGAGCCTGCCATCGGCGATCCAGGTGGTCACCCCGTACAACATGCCGCCCCAGGCGACGACCGGCTGACGCCGGCGGCCTGGGGCGGGCTTCGCGAGCAGGAACGTCAGTGCCGCACCGCGGGCGACCCGCTCGGTGCGACCCGGCCGGCGCTGCGGTACGTCGCAACGCCCACGGCCAGCAGCCAGTAGCTCAGGACGGCGCCCATCAGCGCGGTGGTGCCCCAGCCGTTCGCCGCGTAGAAGTTCGCGGGCGTGTTGCCGAAGAACAGGGACGGCACGAAGGCCAGGTTGACCACTGCGAGGACGTACGCCGACCGGCCGCTCCAGCGCGGCAGCAGCCGGCCGCGGGAGACGGCGTACCCGAACGCGGTCAGGAACAGCGCCAGCATCAGCCGGGAGATCGACCCGTACAGGATGTAGGTGCCGCTGACGTCGATCGTCGGGTCGATCGGACGGTCGGCGGCGATCACCGCGCCCGCCTCCAGACCGCTGGAGACCAGGGCGATCGTCGCGTACACCAGGCCCGTGGCAAAAGCCAGCGAGCCGACCCACTCGTGGGCGGGACTCACCCGCTTGACCAGCTCACGGAAGGCGGTCGCGAACACCACAAGGGACGCCAGCCCGATGATGCCCAGCAGCAGCCGGGACAGGACGTTCGCGTCCGGCGGCGGCCCCGAGTAGACGAAGTACAGCGGTACTTCCACGATCAGGGCGAGCGCGGCGGTGATGCCCGCGAGGCCCGTCAGGCGCCTGGCGAGGATGTCGTTCATGGATTCCCCCGGAGTCGGTGAGGCGGATTCGTCCGGCGCCGGCGTGCCGCCGGCGCCCTTCGAAGCCTGCCGTCCCCCGGGCCCGCCGTCGCGGGCCCTGGGATCCGGATCCGGGGTGGTTCTAGGGACACCCTCCCGGGTGCACCTCCACCCAGGCCCCGCTCTCGGCGGACCGCGCCATCGCCTCCAGCACGGCGGCACTGTGCACGGCGTCCGCGAGCGTGGCCCCGTACGGGACGCCCTCGGCGACCGAGCGGAGGAAGCGGTGGGCCTCCACGACCTTCAGGTCGTCGTAGCCCATCGCGTTCGCCGCGCCCGGCTGGAACGCGCCGAACTCGCCGTCGCCCGGGCCGACGTACACCGTGCTGACCGGCTGGTCCTGGTAGGTGGTACCGCGGCTGACGCCGAGCTCGTTCATCCGGCGGAAGTCCCAGAACACCGCGCCCTTGGTGCCGTGCACCTCGAAGCCGTAGTTGTTCTGCTCCCCGACCGAGACCCGGCAGGCCTCCAGGACACCGCGCGCTCCGGAGGTGAACCGCAGCAGACAGTTGACGTAGTCCTCGTTCTCCACCGGGCCGAGTTCGCCGCCCGAGGCGCGGCTGTGACCGGCGGTGGCGCCGGTGGGGCGGGCCCGCTGCGGGACGAAGACCGCGGTGTCCGCCGTCAGGGACGCGATGTCGCCGAGCAGGTACCGGGCCAGGTCCGCGCCGTGCGAGGCAAGGTCGCCCAGCACCCCGCTGCCGCCGCGCTCCCGCTCGTACCGCCAGGTCAGCGCCCCCTCGGGGTGGGCCGCGTAGTCGCTGAACAGACGCACCCGGACATGGGTGACCGTGCCGATCTCGCCGGAGGCGATCAGCGAGCGGGCCGTCTCGACAGCGGGCGCGTTGCGGTAGTTGAAGCCCACCGCGCCCTGGACGCCCGCCTCGGCGACCGCTTCGGCCACCGCCCGCGCGTCGGCCAGGGTGAGGCCGACCGGCTTCTCGATCCAGATGTGCTTGCCGGCCTCGGCCATCCCCACGCCGATCTCCCGGTGCAGGAAGTTCGGCGCGGTGATGCTGACGGCCTGCACCCGGGGATCGGCGGCCACCTCCCGCCAGTCGCGGGTCGTGGCGGCGAAGCCGAACTGCGCGGCGGCCTCCTCGGCCCGGCCGGGCACCTCCTCGGCGACGACCACGAGCTCCGGGCGCAGACCGAGCTGCGGGTAGTGGTGCCGGACGCGGGCGTACGCCTGGCTGTGCACCCGGCCCATCCAGCCGAACCCGACGACGGCGACACCGAGCGCATCCACCATGACAAACCCTTCTTGGACCGGTCCATACCCTGTTCTGGCCACCCTGAGTGCGTTTACGGTTGGGTGTCAACCCTTTGACAAGCCGTCGGGTCCCATGGAACGGTCCATCTCATGGGACAGCCGACGATCCGGGACGTGGCCGAGCGGGCCGGCGTGTCCAAGTCGCTGGTCTCCCTGGTACTGCGCGGCTCAGGACAGGTGCGGTCGGAGAAACGGGAGGCCGTGCTGCGGGCCGTACGGGAACTCGGCTACCGGCCGAACGCCGCCGCCCGCAGCCTCAGCGAGCAGCGCACCCGAACCGTCGGCGTACTCCTGAACGACCTGCGCAACCCCTGGTTCGTCGACCTCCTCGACGGCCTCAACCCGCTGCTGCACGACCACGGCCTGCACATGCTGCTCGGCGACGCCCGCCTCAACCGCCGCACCGGCCAGGACCTCGCCCGCCCCTTCCTGGACCTCCAGGTCGACGGCCTGGTCGTGGTCGGCACCCTGCCCGACCCGGCCGCGCTGGAGACGGTCGCCGCCCGCATACCGGTTGTCGTGGCCGGCGCCCGTGAGCCGGTTCCGGCCGGTGTGGACGTGGTGGCGGGCGACGACGAGCAGGGGGCCCGGCTGGTCACCGAACACCTCATCGGCCTCGGTCACCGCCATATCGCGCACCTCGCGGGCTACGGAGCCGTCGGCGAGCTGCGGCGGCGCAGCGTCGAGGCGGTGATGCGCGTCCACGGCCTCGCGGACCGGGCGCCCGTCGAACTCAGCGACATGACGGAGGAGGGTGGCTTCCGCACGGCCGTCCGGCTGCTCAGCCGGCCCGAGCGGCCCACCGCCGTCGTCGCCGTCAACGACATCGCCGCCGTCGGCGCCCTCTCCGCCGCCGAGGAACTGGGCCTGCGCGTCCCCGAGGACCTCTCCGTCACCGGCTACGACAACACGAGCATCTCCCGGCTGCGCCACCTGTGGCTCACCACCGTCGACAACGCCGGCCACGAGGTCGGGCGCCGCGCGGCCCGTTGCCTCCTCGACCGTTTCGAGGGAGCCGCGGGACCGGGGAGGATCCACCTGGCCGCCCCCACGCTGGAGACCCGGGGCACGACGGCCCCGCCCGGGCACACCGACTGATCGCACGCCCGGCCGTACGGCCGTCGGTGGGGGAGCGCACTGGTACGCCGGGCGGCCGCCCCCTCGGGGAGCGGCCGTCCGGCGTCATGGTGCTTCGGCTGCGCAGGCTGTGGCGATGTCAGGTCTGGGCGGCGGTGACCTCCGCGGGCTCCGCCGGGCCGTCCGTGGCCGGGGCCGCCTGGGCGGGACGGTGCCTCGGGATGAAGGAGGCGACCGAGAAGGCCAGCAGCGCGGCGCCGGCTCCGATGGCCATGACCACCTTGAAGCCGTTCTCGGAGGGCAGGGCCGCGCCGCCGAAGTCCGTCGTCATCTGGGCCAGGACGACGCCGGCGATGGCGCTGGCGAAGGAGGTGCCCAGGGACCGCATCAGGGTGTTCAGGCTGTTGGCCGCACCCGTCTGGGACGGGTCCACGGCACCCATGATCAGGGCGGGCATCGCGCCGTAGGTGAAGCCGATACCGCCGCCGATGACGCAGGACACCAGGATCAGGTGCCAGACCTGCGACATCAGCACGATGTTGAGGCTGTAGCCCGCGGCCACGATCAGCGCGCCGATCATCAGGGTCAGCTTCGGCCCCTTGGCCTTGGTGATGGCCGCGGACACCGGGGCCATGGCCATCATCACCAGGCCCTGCGGGGCCAGGACCAGACCGACCGTCATCATGGACTTGCCCAGGCCGTAGCCGGTCTGTTCGGGCAGCTGGAGCAGTTGCGGAAGTACCAGGGACATCGCGAACATCGAGACGCCGAGCGCGATCGAGGCGAGGTTGGTGAACAGCACCTGGGGCCGGGCCGTGGTGCGCAGGTCGACCAGCGGCTGCGAGCCGCGCAGCTCCCACCAGCCCCAGCCCAGCAGGATCGCGACCGCGCCGACGCCCAGACCCACGGTGGTGCCGCTGGTCCAGCCCCAGTCACCGCCCTTGGACACGGCCAGCAGCAAGGACACCAGCCCGGCCGACAGCCCCAGCGAACCCACGAGGTCGAAGCGGCCGCCGGTGCGCACCTTGGACTCGGGCACGAGCAGCATGACCAGCAGGAAGGAGACGACGCCGAGGACGGCCGAGGTCCAGAACAGGACGTGCCAGTCGAAGTTGTCGGCGATGAAGGCCGCCGAGGGCAGACCCAGGGCACCTCCGACACCGAGGGAGGCGCTCATCAGGGCGGTGGAGCCCGCGAGCCGCTCGGCGGGCAGGACATCGCGCATCACGCTGATGCCCAGCGGGACGACAGCGGCCGCGAGCCCCTGCAGCGCCCGCCCGATGATCATCGGGACCAGCGAGTCGGCCAGGGCGCAGACCACCGAGCCGGACACCAGCAGCACGATGCTGACCAGGAGCATCCGGCGCTTGCCGAACATGTCCCCGAGCCGCCCGACCACCGGGGTGGCGACAGCCGCGGCCAGCAGGGTGGCGGTGACCGCCCACGCCGTGTCGGACGCCGAGGCGCCCAGCAGCTTCGGCAGCTCCGGAACGATCGGGATGACCAGCGTCTGCATCAACGAGACGACGATGCCGGCCAGGGCCAGCACCGCCACCACGGCGTTCGGCCGCGGCTCGGCGGACTTACCCACGCCGGCGGATCGGGCGAGGACGTCGGACATGGCAGGGCCTCCAACGAGACAAAGGGGGAGAAGGGGAGAGTCATATTGCTTGACTTACTCAAGTGAATACTAGTTGATTGACTTACGCAAGTGCAGCGCGTCCAGGTGAACTCTCCGTCGAAGGTGATCGCATGTCCGCTCAGTCGTCCGCCGCAGCCTCCGTCTCCGCGACCGTCGCCGAGATCGAGCGCGTCCTCACACGGGTCGCCTACCTGGCGGGCCGCTCCCGGCAGCACGATCGTCTGATGGCGGCGGCGGGGCTGACGCTGGACCGGGCGGCCGTGGCCATCCTGCGGCACATCTCGGAGAGCGAACCGCTGCGGCCGGGAGTGCTGGCGGTCAGGCTCTCCGTGGAGGCCTCCCATGTCACCCGGCAGATACGGCAGTTGGAGCGGGGAGGGTACGTCGTCCGGGTCGCCGACCCGGACGACCGGCGGGCCCAGCGCGTCCAGCTCACCGAGGCCGGCGCGGCGGCGGTCGACCGCATCCGGGAAGTCAGCCGTCAGGGCATGGAGATGGCCCTCGTCGACTGGTCCGACGAGGACCTCGGGCGACTCGCCGCCCTCTTCCGCCGGCTCGTCGACGACTTCGTCACACACGCCGAGGACCCGCTGGAGCCCCCGCCCGCCTGCTGACGTGTGACGGCAACCGCCGGAGAGGATCCAGCACGCCGTCAGGGCGGCAGCGCGAGATCGGCAACGAAATTGTTGACAATCCGGCTGGCCCGGATTTACGTTCGACGGGCACTCGCTCGAAGTGGAGAGACATGTCCGGACAAGCGCGTCCGAGCACCGGGGAGCAGGCCAAACAGCTGGCCTTCGCGCGGCTGCGGCAGGCGATTCTGCGCGGCGACATGGCACCGGCGCAGCGGCTGGTGGAGAACGAACTCGCCGAACAGTTCGGTGTGACGCGGGCGAGCATCCGGGCGGCACTGATCGATCTGGAGGCCCAGGGCCTCGTCGAGCGGATCCGCAACCGCGGCTCGCGGGTGCGGGTGGTGACCGTGGAGGAGGCGGTCGCCATCACCGAGTGCCGCATGGTCCTCGAAGGTCTGTGCGCGGCCAAGGCGGCCGTCCTGGCAAGCGACGGCCAACTCGCCGATCTGACGGATCTGGGCACGGCGATGACCAAGGCCGTGGCCGACGGCGACCCCGTGACCTACTCCGACCTCAACCATGAACTGCACACCAGGGTCCGGGAGTTCTCAGGCCAGCGGACGGCCCTGGAGCTGCTGGAGCGGCTCAACGCGCAACTGGTGCGCCACCGGTTCCAGTTGGCGCTGCGGCCGGGGCGTCCGCAGCAGTCCCTCAAGGAGCATCTGGCGATGATCGAGGCGATCACGGCCAGGGACCCGCAGGGGGCCGAGACGGCCGTCCGCGCCCACTTCGCCGGCGTGATCGAGGCGTTGCGCCACTGACAGGCCGAGCCAACGGAGGGCTGGGCCTTCCACCCGCCCACGCGAGCCGAAGGGCCGACGTGACCACGCGAGCCGTAGGACGGACGTGACCACGGGCCCACGAAGGAGATCCCAGCGATGACCCAGGCCGACGCGCCCCACTCCGTCCCGTTCGACGGCACTCCCGCGCCAGGACCGTCCTCACGTTCGACGCTCGTCATCACCGCGCACGCCGGGGACTTCGTGTGGCGGGCGGGAGGGGCCATCGCCCTGGCTGCCTCCCGCGGGGAGAAGGTCACCGTCGCCTGTCTGACCTTCGGCGAGCGGGGCGAGTCCGCCAAGGCCTGGCGCGAGGGGCGGAAGCTGGACGAGATCAAGGCGCTGCGCCGGGACGAGGCCGAGCGCGCCGCCGCCACCCTCGGGGCAGAGGTCCGGTTCTTCGACGCCGGTGACTACCCCCTCGTGGCCACCGCCGAGCTGACCGACCGGCTCGTCGCCGTCTACCGCGAGACCCAGCCCGACGTCGTGCTCACTCACCCCACCGAGGATCCGTACAACGGCGACCACCCGGCCGCGGGCGCCATGGCGCTCCAGGCCCGGATCCTCGCCCAGGCGGTCGGCTACCCGGGCGAGGGTCAGATCATCGGTGCCCCGCCGGTCTTCTACTTCGAGCCGCACCAGCCCGAGATGAGCGGCTTCAAGCCCGAGGTCCTGCTCGACATCACCGAGGTGTGGGAGACCAAGCGCGAGGCCATGGAGTGCCTCGGCGCCCAGCGGCATCTGTGGGACTACTACACCGATCTCGCCGTGCGCCGGGGCGTCCAGCTCCGGCGCAACGCCGGCCCCAACCTGGGGCTCGCCCACACGACCATGGCCGAGGCGTACATGCGCCCGTACCCGCAGATCGCGAAGGAGCTGGCATGAGCGGTGTCATCGTCACCAACCCGCCGAAGGCGGAGCTGAAGGACGTCGACGCGCTGGCCGGCCACGGCGTGGCGACGGTGAGCGAGGCCATGGGCCGAACCGGCCTGCTCGGGCCGGGGATTCGTCCCGTGCAGCAGGGTGTACGGGTCGCGGGCACCGCGGTCACCGTCCTCGGTTGGCCCGGCGACAACCTCATGATCCACGCCGCTGTCGAGCAGTGCGGCGAGGGCGACATCCTGGTGGTCACCACCACCTCGCCGTCCACCGACGGCATGTTCGGCGAGCTGTTCGCCACCGCGCTGCAGCGGCGCGGGGTGCGGGGGGTCGTCATCAACGCCGGTGTGCGCGACACGCAGCAGCTGCGGGCGATGGGCTTCGCCGCCTGGTCGCGCACCGTCTCCGCCCAGGGCACCGTCAAGGCCACCGGCGGTTCGGTGAACGTGCCGATCGCCATCGACGGGCAGGTCGTTCGCCCGGGAGACGTGATCGTGGCCGACGACGACGGTGTGGTGGTCGTACCGCGCGAACGCGCCCGCGAGACCGTCGAGGCGTCCGAGGCCCGCGAAGCAAAGGAGGCGGGCGCCCGCGCCGCCTTCCTCGACGGCCAACTGGGCCTGGACCGCTACGGATTGCGGGAGACCCTCGAGCGCCTCGGCGTCCAGTACCGGTCGTACCAGGAGCACGAGGAGCACGAGGGGTCCGAGGGATACGGAAAGAACGAGGGATACGGAAAGAACGAGGGATACGGAAAGAACGCGGGATACGGAAAGAACGCGGGATACGGAAAGAACGCGGGATACGGAAAGAACGCGGGATACGGAAAGAACGCAGGATACGGAAAGAACGCGGGGGAGCGTTCGTGACCCGCGAGGTCGACGCGGTGCCCTGTCTGCTGATGCGCGGCGGCACGTCGAAGGGCGCCTACTTCCTGGCCAAGGACCTGCCCGTCGACCCGGCCGCCCGCGACGAACTGCTGCTGCGCGTCATGGGCGGCCCCGACGAACGGCAGATCGACGGCCTGGGCGGCGCCCACCCGCTCACCAGCAAGGTGGCCGTGGTCTCGCCGTCCGCCGACCCGTGGAGCGACGTCGACTACCTCTTTCTCCAAGTCGCCATTGGATCGCGTGAGGTGAGTGACCGTCAGAACTGCGGGAACCTCCTCGCCGGTATCGGCCCGTTCGCCGTCGAACGGGGACTGGTCCCGGCAGGGGAGGAGGAGACCTCCGTCCGTATCCGCATGGTCAACACCGGTCACCACGCCACGGCGACCTTCCCGACCCCCGGCGGCAGGGTGCGCTACACCGGAGACACCGAGATCTCGGGCGTGCCGGGGACCGCCGCGCCGGTCGTGATCGAGTTCCCGCCGAGCGCGAACCCGTTGCTGCCCACCGGGAACGTCCGGGACGAGATCGACGGCGTGGCCGTGACCTGCGTGGACAACGGCATGCCGACGGTCCTCATCGAGGCCGCCGCGCTCAAGATCACGGGATACGAGTCACCCGGCGAGCTGGAGGCCGACCAGGCACTGGCCGACCGGCTCCGCTCGATCCGCCTGGCGGCGGGCCGGCTGATGGGCCTCGGTGACGTCTCGCACGCCACGGTGCCCAAGCCGACCTTGCTCGCCCCGCCCCGCGAGGGCGGCGCGGTCACCACCCGCACTTTCCTGCCGGTGCGCTGCCACCCGGCGATCGGGGTGCTGGGCGCGGCCGGTGTCGCCGCCGGCCTGCGCATCGAAGGCAGTGTCGGTGCCGAGCTCGCGGTCCTCGATGCCGCCGGTGACCGGGTCCGCGTCGAGCACCCCTCGGGATTCATGGACATCGAGAGCAGCCTCGGGACCACCCCCGACGGCCTGCCCCGCGCCGGCCGCACCGCAGTCGTCCGCACGGCTCGCAAGATCTTCGACGGCACCGTCTTCCCCGCGCCCGCGGGCACGGCACCCCTGCCCCCACCCACCCGAGGAGGCCGACCATGACCCCGCCGCTCGGCGACATCGCCCACATCGGCCACGCCCAGCTGTTCACCCCGGACCTGGACGCCAGTGTCGCCTTCTTCACCGACTACCTGGGGCTCACCGTCAACGAGCAGCACGGCGACACCGTCTACCTGCGGACCTTCGACGACTACGAGCACCACAGCCTGGTCCTCACCGCCCGCGAGCAGCCCGGCCTCGGCCGCCTCGCCCTGCGCAGCTCCAGCGAGGAGGCGCTCCACCGCCGTGTCACCGCCGTCGAGGAGGCGGGCGGCACCGGCCGCTGGGCGGAGGACGAACCCGGCCTCGGCAAGCTGTACGTCACCACTGATCCCGACGGACACGAGCACGCCCTCTACTGGGAGAGCGAGTACTACCGGGCCCCCGAGGAACTGAGACCGGCGTTGAAGAACCAGCCGCAGGCCAAGCCCGACCGGGGCGTGGGAGTGCGGCGGCTGGACCACGTCAACTTCCTCGCCGCCGACGTGCTCGGCAACGCTCTGTTCCAGGAACGGGCGCTGGGCGCCCGGCCCACCGAGCAGATCCGGCTCGACACGGGCAGGATCGCCGCGCGCTGGCTGACCTTCACCGACAAGTCGTACGACGTCGTCTACACCGAGGACTGGACGGGCTCCACCGGACGGCTGCACCACATCGCCTTCGCCACCGACACCCGCGAGGACATCCTGCGCGCCGCCGACCTCGCCATCGACACGGGCGTGTTCATCGAGACGGGCCCGCACAAGCACGCCATCCAGCAGACGTTCTTCCTGTACGTCTACGAGCCCGGCGGCAATCGCGTCGAACTGTGCAACCCGCTCGCCCGGCTGGTGCTGGCGCCCGACTGGCCGCTGGTCACCTGGACCGAGGAGGAGCGGAAGAAGGGGCAGGCGTGGGGGCTGAAGACCATCGAGTCCTTCCACACGCACGGCACACCGCCGGTCGACTGAGCACGCCGAGGACGTCGGCGCCCACTGCTGCGGATGCGCGGGACGGCGTACGGCGTCACGCTCGGAGCATGAGTGAGAGCTGGGATGTCCGGCGCGCGGGGCCGGTCGAGGCCGCCCCGCACCGGGTGCTGATGATTCCGGGCGGTCTGTGCACGACCGAGTTCTACGCGGACGTGATGGCCGAGCCCGCGGTGGCGGGACTGGGGCTGGTGGCCGCGACGATGCCGGGGTTCGGCGGGACCTCGGCACCCGACGACGTCACCATGGAGAACTACGCCCGCCTGATGGCGGACTTCGCGGCCGACGCGGCCTGTGACGTGGTGGTGGGCCACAGCCTCGGGGCGAACGTGGCGATCGAGATGGCGGCGGAGGGACTGTTCCCGGGTCCTCTGGTCCTGTTGTCGCCGACGTTCTCACGCGGGGACGAGGCGAGGTTCCTGGGGGTGATGAACTCCGTCGGGCGGGTCCCGGGGATCTCCACCGCCGCCTGGGCGGGAATGCTGAAGCTGCTTCCCAAGGCGATGAAGCGCGAGCTGCCGCCTCGGCGGGCGGACGCGCTCGCGGCGGACATGGGGCACAACGATCCCGACACGTGCCGGCGGATCGTGCGGCGCTACTACGAGTACCTCGACCGGTACCCGTCGCTGGTCGAGCGCCTGTGCGACTCCGGCGTCAGCGCCTGGGTGGTGCGCGGCGACCACGACGAGGTCGGTCTGACGGACGGCGAGCGGCAGGTGCTGGAGGCGTGCCCCCGTATCCACCTGGTCACGGTGCCCGACGCCGGTCACACCGTCCTCGTCGAGCAGCCCGCACGGGTCGCCGACGTCGTCCTGGAGGCGGCCTCCGCGAGCCCCGGGACCTGAACGGGGCTGCGAAGCCGCCGTCTCAGCCCCGGCCCGCCTCCCGCACATGGCGGGCGATCAGCGCGTACGTCTCCCGCGCCTTCACGTCGTCCGAGCCGTCGTACCCGTGGTCGGCCCCGGCCACGTCGTGGTGCGCGGCCAGGGAGCCTGCCTTCCGCAGCCGGCCGGCGTAGCGCTCGCCCTCCGACCGCAGCAGGTCGTACTCGGCGGTGACGACGAGGGCCGGGGCGATGCCGGTCAGATCTGCGGTGTCCGAGGGATGGGCGGGCGACACCAGCCGGTCCGTCCGCAGCCGCTCGTCCGGGACGTACGAGGTGTCGAAGACGTCGGCCATCCAGGGCCGCAGCGCCGGCTTGTCGATGGCGGCTCGCTTGTCCTTGGCGTGGGTCGCGAGGTCCAGCGGGGGATAGTGCAGCACCTGGAGGGCGATCGAGGGGCCGCCCTCCTCCAGCGCCTGCCGGGCCACGGCCGCCGCGAGTCCGCCGCCGGCGCTCTGCCCGCCCACGGTGAGCCGGCCGCCGTCCCAGCCCTGCTCCCCGCCGTGCTCGGCCACCCAGCGGACGATCTCGTACGCCTGGCGGGGCGGGGCCGGGAACGGGTGCTGCGGGGCGACCACGTAGTCGACGTTGATCACCACGACCCCCGCCTCGGCGGCGAGGAAGCGGCACAGCGGGTCGTCCAGCTCGGTGAGCGCGACGACGTATCCGCCGCCGTGGAAGTTGACATGCACCGGCGGCGCGGAACCCTCGGCCTCGTCGGCCGGGGGCAGATACACCGTCGCCCGGGCCGGAGCGACCGAGGTGGGAATGGTCAACTCCCGCACACGGCGCGGGAATTCGGGAAAGCGGGCGTGCGAGGCCGCCGCGGAGCCGCGCCCGCCGGAGCGCCGGTCGACGAGTTCCGTCACGCGTTGCATCGCCTTGGCGGTGAGGGCGGCCACCGCGGGCCTGGCCAGGAGGGACATGCGGCCGAACTTACTTGAATATGATATTAAAAGGCCAGCCTCTGGTGGTCAGCGGGCGGCGCGTACCCCGTCCAGCGCGACGGACAGCACCCGGTCGCGCTGGGCGTCGTCGTCGAAGGTCGTCGCGGTGATGCCCGAGACCATGCGCAGCAGGTCGACGAAGTCCATGTCCGTGCGCGCCTCGCCGGCCCGCTGGGCGCGCTCGAAGAGCGGGCCGCCGGCCCCGAGCATGGAATCGCGGCACGCGGCGAAGATCTCCGACTCGTCGTTGAGGGCCTCGCGGACCGCCCGCTTGGTCACGATGTAGCCCGCGAACCGGTCCAGCCAGGCGGTCAGGGCGTCCCAGGGTTCCCGGTCGGCGACCTCCTCGGCGACCCGGCACAAGGTGTTCACCTCGTCCGCGTAGACGCTCTCGAAGAGATGGCGGCGAGTGGGGAAGTTCCGGTACAGCGTGCCGATGCCGACGCCCGCGCGCCGGGCGATGTCCTCCAGGGAGGCCTCCGCACCGTGTTCCGCGAACGCCTCGCGGGCGGCGGCCAGCAGGGCGTCGTAGTTGCGGGCCGCGTCCTTCCGGTGCGGCCGCCGGGACGCGACGATCTCGCTGACGGGGAACGGCTGGGTGGTCACGGTGCCTCCTGGGGCGGCGCGAGGTTGAAGCGGAGGTGTGCCTCCGCTACAGTGGAGGCGTACCTCCACTTTACCAGTGCGGGGTGTGTTCGCCAGGGATGCGTGCGGCCGCGCGCATCACCGACGGGACCGCACCCCCGCACCCCACGGGCGCCGCACAGCGCGCACCGCCCGTCCCCGTCCACCACCTTTCCGCGACCGCTCACCGTGGCCGTCGGCGTGCCCCGTGCTGCCCGCAGTGCGCACCGG
Source organism: Streptomyces cellulosae (assembly GCF_000721105.1). GTDB lineage: Bacteria > Actinomycetota > Actinomycetes > Streptomycetales > Streptomycetaceae > Streptomyces > Streptomyces cellulosae_A. Next base: position 13,750 of record NZ_JOEV01000059.1, on the reverse strand, counting down.
GCCCCGCACGGCCGCGGTCCGAGGCCTCGGCCGCATCCTGTGTTCGGAGAGGCTCTTCATGCCCCACAAGTCCACCCGTGTCACCTTCGCGGTCCTCGCGACCGGTGCCGGAGTGTTCTCCATGCTGCAGTCGCTGATCGCGCCGGCCCTGCCGACCGTCCAGCACGCGCTGCACACCTCGCAGTCCACCGCGACCTGGGTGATGACCGCCTATCTGCTGTCCGCCTCGATCTTCACGCCGATCCTCGGCCGCGTCGGCGACCTGATCGGCAAGAAGCGCACCCTGGTCGCCGTCCTGGTCACCGTGGCGGTCGGCTGTCTGCTCGCCGCGCTCGCGCCGAGCATCGGCGTCCTGATCGCAGCCCGGGTCGTCCAGGGCGTCGGCGGCGCCCTGTTCCCGCTCTCCTTCGGCATCATCCGGGACGAGTTCGCCCCGTCCGAGGTGAGCGGCAGCATCAGCAACCTGTCCGCCGTGATCGCGGCCGGCGGCGGCGTCGGCATGGTCGCCGCCGGGCCCATCGTCACCGCGCTCGACTACCGGTGGCTGTTCTGGATCCCGGTCGCCATCGTCGCCCTCGCCACGCTGATCGCCGTACGGTATGTACCCGAGTCGGCCAGCCGGGCACAGGGGCAGGTCAATTGGCTCGGTGCCGCGCTGCTGTCGGCCTGGCTCGTGGCCCTGCTGCTGCCGCTCAGCCAGGCGGCCGTGTGGGGCTGGGGCTCGGCCCGGGTGCTCGGCCTGTTCGCCGCCGCCGTCGTGCTGTTCACGCTGTGGCTCGCCGCCGAGGCCCGCTCCCGCACCCCGCTGATCGACCTGAAGGTCATGCGGCTGCCGGCCGTGTGGACCACCAACACCGCCGCGTTCCTCTTCGGCGCGGGCATGTACGCGATCTGGTCCTTCCTGCCGGGCTTCGTGCAGACGCCGCCCTCGGCCGGATACGGCTTCGGCGCGGGCGTCACGGCCGCCGGACTGCTCATGGTGCCGATGCTGGTCGCGATGTTCCTCTCCGGCGTCCTCAGCGGCAGGCTGGAGCCGGTGCTCGGCGCCAAGACGCTCCTGACCACGGGCGCGGCGCTCGGCGCGGTGGCCTGCGGCTTCCTCGCGCTCTGGCACGACGAGCGGTGGCAGATCGCCCTGGTCGCGGGCGTCTTCGGTCTCGGCATCGGACTCGCCTTCGCGTCCATGGCCAACCTGATCGTGGGCAGCGTCCCCGCCGACCAGACCGGCGCCGCCACCGGCATGAACGCCAACATCCGCACCATCGGCGGATCCATCGGCGCCGCCGTCACCAGCGTCCTGGTCACCGGCCGCCTCCAGCCCTCGGGCCTGCCGTACGACTCCGGTTACACCCACGGCTTCACCCTGCTCGCCCTGCTCTGCCTGGCCGCGGCCCTCGCCGCCCTGCTGGTCCCGGACCGGCGCGGCGGACGGACGACCGGCCCCGCGCTCGCGACGGCCGGGGCACCTCGCGCGGAGCAGCAGCCCGTGTCTCCCGGCCCGCGCGGCTGACGTACCCGCATGCGGTAGGGTTGATCCACGCGCTCACACGGGCAACCGTGCGAGCGCACCGGGACGTGGCGCAGCTTGGTAGCGCACTTGACTGGGGGTCAAGGGGTCGCAGGTTCAAATCCTGTCGTCCCGACTTTACGAAGTAGCAGGTCAGGGGCCGTTTCAGAGAGGATCTGAAACGGCCCCTCGATCATTTTCCGGCTACCGGTCGGGGAACGTTCTCACTTCCCGTAGACGGAGACCTCGTAGAGCCCACGGGACCAGTCGGCGTCCTTGCCGTGCGCGAGATCGAACGACTTGTACACGTCGAGCTTGACGTACCGGTACGAGCCGGTCAGCTCGTGGCTCTGGTGGCCCACCCGGTTGTTCTGGGTGTTGTCGACGAGTTCCGTCCAGCGCTGTCCGTCGGTACTGGCGGAGACGGTGTAGCGGTGGACGTTGTCCGAACCGCCGACCGTCTTGAACGAGAGCCCGATCCAGGCCAGCTTGTGGCGCCCGCCGAGGTCGACCTGCCAGGAGAAGGGGAGCGCCGCACTCTTGTAGTACTGCTCCGTGTCGTCGTAGACGCTGACGTCCGCGTCCTTGCCGTCATTGGCCTCGGTGGCGTCGTAGTGCCGGTAGATCCCGGTCTTCTCCTGTTCGGGTGTGGTCTCCCAGTCGCTCTGGCTCTCGGTGGGCGCGCCGACGGCGGCACGGACCTTGGGAGAGGCGGTCACCGGCTTGTTCAGGGAGAGCAGCTTCCAGTCCGGCTGCTTGACCTTGCCGTTCTTGGCATCGAGGTCCAGTCGCGGGGTGGGCTGGAGCCTCATCAGACCCTTGCCGCCGTTGCCGCTGTCGCTGATGGTCAGCGGCATGGCCACATAGGTCGACTTCAGCAGGAGGTCGGGGCGCCAGCGGTCACCGATGTACACGTAACTCGGCTTGCTGTCGGTGCCGATGTTGAGGATCTTGGTGGGCTGGGAACCGTACGTGGTGTTGTCACCGACGACTTGCAGGGAACTCCACGCCTTCTGGCCGTTGCGGTAGCCGTACGCGTCGCGCGGCTCGCCGAAGCCCGCGTCGAGGTCCTCGGTGCGCCCGTACTGGGCCTGGTTGGGGTACCAGCCGGACTGGTAGGACGTCATGAGGTAGACGTATCTGCCGTTCTTGCCACCGTTGCGGACGAGGGCGGGAGCCTCGCGGTGCTCGCCGACATACATGTCGTACTCCTTGTCGGGCACCACGTCCGTGAAGGAGTCGTTCAGCTTCCACACCCGCATGTAGATGTGGTCCTGCGCGGTGACGAGGTAGGCCTCACCGGTCTTCTCGTCCTGGTGCACGGTGAAGTCACGTGAGCCGTACCCGATGTTGTCGCCCTTGCGCGCGGGTGCCGGGTCCTGACCGTCCATGGTGTAGTACGTCTCCGCACCGTAGGAGGGGGAGTAGATCCGCAACTCCTTGTAGCCGAAGGTGCCGTACGTGCCGGGGACACGGTTGATGACCGGGGTGAACACCGGCACGTTGGCCGGGTCCTCGGCGACCTGGTACGTCACCGACGTGACCTCACTGGTCCTGCCGTCCTTCTCGGTGACCGCCTTGACCACGGTCCGTTTGCCCGGGGAGCCCGCCAGGGATATCCGCGTCCCGTCGGTGTATCTCCGGCGCTGGGTGTTGTCCGGGGCCGCCGGGTCGGACCCGTCCGTCGTGAAGTACGAGATCGCGTCGGCGGTCGCACCGGTGACGAACGCGACGTCCTGGCTGTTGACCAGCACCACCGACGGATCGGACGACTCCTTCAGCGTGGGAGACACCACCGGCGCCGTTAGCTGATCGTGGGAGGTCCCCGGGTCACCGATCGTGTACCGGGCCGTCATCGTGTCCGACGCAGTCGCCGTCGGATACCGCACGATGTAGCCGCTGGTGGAGACGTTGTAGTCCTTCGCGTACCGGTCGTACGCCGACGTGTCGAAGCCGGTCATCCGGACCGCCTTCGCCTTCACCGTCGTGTCGTGCGCGATGTCGTTCAACTGGTACGTCCACGAGTTCCCGGCCTGGCTCGTGCCGTAGTCGTCGTCCCCGACGTACGACAGCTTCTCGGGGGTCCGGGCGTCCGGGGCCTTGTACTGGAGGATCTTCGCCGGATAGTCGGCCTGCACAGGCTTGTAGGCGTGCTTCTTGTTCGCGGCGTCCTTGGCGGAGGTGTCGAAGTCCTCGGTCGGCTGCCCGACGCGGTCGCCCATCGCCTCGGCTTCGGTGTTTCCGGCGCCGGGGCGGAAATGGCCCTTCGAGGTGATCGTGTAGGGGCCGTCGATGGTGCTGGAGGTCGCCACGAGGACTTCCGAGGCGGAGTAGTCCGCGGCCATCTCCCAGTGACCCCACAGCACGTACTTCTTCGTCTTCTCGTTGTAGAGCAGCTTCGGGCGCTCCACCTTCGCGTGGGTGAGGATCTTGTTGCCCCGGGTGTCCTCGGAGTCCACCGTGAGGATCTGCCTGACCTTCTGCCAGTTCTCCAGGTCCTTGGACTTGTACAGATTCAGTCCGTTGAACCGGGCGTTGCCCAGGGATTTGTCCTCCCCCACCCAGTAGTAGGTGTCTCCCCTCTTGAGGAAGCCGCCTCCGTGGGCGTCGATGGGGTCACCGTTCGTGTCGTAGTACGTCTGGCCGTTCGGGATGGCGTCGTACTGCTGACGTGAGGTGGCGCTCCCGGACGGGGAGGCCCCCGCGACGGCGGGAAGCATGCCGGTCAGTAAGGCGGCGGCGGTCACCACCACTGCCGCCGCCCTTGCAGGTCTGGGCATGTCTGAGTCAGATCCCCTCTGTCATGTGCCGTGCGCGGACCGGATCGTGCTTGGAGGCCATCAGGTCCGACGCATGTTTACGTAAACATATGTCGTGAGCATGGCACTATGCGCGGGGTCGGACAAGGGAAGGAACGTCAGTTGTCCGCTGAAGGTTCATCGGAACCGCCGACCACGACGAGACGACCGTCGGATTCGCCGACAAGGAAAGGGGTGGCCCTCCCCTTTCGGTGAGAGCCACCCCGAGGGCTTACTTCTGCCGGGCGAGCCAGTCGGCGAACCTGGTTCGCGCGATGTGCGCGTCCGGACCCGGCAGGAGTGTGTTCTCCTCCAACTCGGCACCCCAGTACCGTGCCTTCGGATCCGTGACGACCTCGCGGGGGTCGTTGCCGGCGGCGAGTCCCCTGCGGATGAACTCCTCGAGCGGGAACGCCTCGGGGCCGGCGACCTCCACCACACCACCCAGCGGGGCGCCGACCGCGGTGCGGCCGACCGCCGCGGCCACGTCGTCGGAGACGATGGGCTGGATCCTGGCGTCGGGCAGGCGCACGGTGTCGCCCTCGGTCGCCCCGTCGGCGAGCCCCGTAGCGAACTCGAAGAACTGGGTCGCGTGGACGATGGAGTAGGGGATGCCGGACGCCTTGATCAGCTCTTCCTGGACCTGCTTGGCCCGGAAGTACCCGCTCCCCTGGAGGCGGTCGGTGCCGACCACGGACAACGCCACGTGGTGCGCCACGCCGGCCTTGGCCTCGGCCCTCAGGAGGTTGGCCGTGGAGGTGCGGAAGAACTCCATGACCGACTCGTCCTCGAACGAGGGGGAGTTGGACACGTCGACCACGACCGGCGCGCCCTGCAGGACATCGGCCAGCCCCTCACCCGTCAGCGTGTTGACGCCGGTGGCGGGCGCGGCCGCGACGGCCTCGTGCCCGTGCTCGCCCAGCGTGGCGACCACCTTCGAGCCGATGAGTCCGGTTCCACCGATCACTACGACCTTCATGGGGGAATTCCTTTCGGCGCTTTTCAGGTGCCTATAGTGGAATACCCCGGGCAGTCGCTCTGCCTGTGACACGCGGCCCGCGGAATCGGAGAGAAAGTGTCCGGACGCCGCTCCGCAGGCGGCCTATTCGGTGAGTTTCCTCCAGGTCGAGCCCTCTGCCGGGCGGGCGGCACCATGTCGAATGTCCGCCGGCCGGCACTGTCGGCTCAGGAGGCTTCGAACGCTCCGAGATCCGGTGCCTGCCCGCTGTAGGGCAGACCGACATCCACGCCCTTGTCGATCAGGGAGCTGTTCGTCGCCGGGCGGAGGTGGGGCAGCGCCGGCAGGGCGCCGTCGGCCTGGCGGGGGGCGTCCCAGCCGGAGGTCGACACGCTGCGGAACTGTGCGTCCGACAGGGGGATGCCGAGGTTCCAGGAGTTGGACGCGGCGCTGGTGCCGCTCATGTTCGACGTCAGGGTGCCGGTGTAGGCGAGGTTGTTCCGGAGGTTGCCCCGGCCGACGGCGGCGCCGCTCGAATCGACTCCCAGCATGTTGAAGTCGGGGTGGTTTCCGTAGCCCGTGTTGTTGAAGAAGTCGTTGGCGAGCGGGTGGTGGTTGGCGTAGAAGCCTGCCGCCCTGTTGGCGAAGGCCACCGAGGTGCGGACGGTGTGTTTGACGGCGCCGGCGTCGTAGTCACCGCCGTAACCGCCCGCCTTGAAGCCGCTTCCGTTGCCGGCTGCCGTCGTCGTTCCCGGTACGTACCCGTTCCGCCACGCCCAGGAGTTCTCGATGGTCACGGACGAGTAGGCACTGATGAGGTCGAAACCGTCGTCGGAGTTCCCCCACGCCCGGCAGCCCCTGAACACGTTCCCGGGATTGCCGGCCGGGATGTGCGCACCGAATCCGTCGGCGTTCTCCCCGGCCCCACTGGAGCTGTTGAGGTCGTAGTTGTCATGTGAATCCGAATTGAGGACGGCGTTGCCGCCGCCCTTCTGGATGAACAGTCCCGGCCCCATGTGATGATGGGAGTCGATCTGCTCGAACGTGTTGTTGCTCCCGGAGATCCAGATTCCCCAGGATTCGTGGTTCAGCTTGTTGTTCTGCGGTACGCCGGTGACTTCCAGCCCTTTGAGGTGGATCCAGCTGCCGGTGACGTCGAAGCCCTTGATGCGGCAGTCGTCCGTCATGCGCGAGAAGTCGAAGACCGGTTTTTCTCCGGGGTAGGCCACGTAGTGGATCGGGTTCCCCGAACTGCCGCTCTTGCCGAGGGTGATCGCGTCGACTCTGTCCGTCTGGCTCGTGCAGCTGTTGATCCCGTGGGTGTAGGCATAGGTGCCGCTCCGGAAGTACACCGTGTCACCCGCACCGACGACGGACTGCGCGTGGGCGATCGAGGCCCAGGGAGCTGCCTGCGTCCCCGCGGCGCCGTCACTGCCGTTCGGGGCGACGTAATAGACCTTTCCGGCCGCTGGGCTGCTCTCGGCCGCCGCACCGCGGACGGTCGCGGTGGGGCCCACAAGGAACACGCCGGCCGAGATCAGCAGAGTAGATGCCACACGCGTGGCAGGCTTCATGGCTCGCAGGGCAGGTTTCATGTCAGAGGAAGCCGTCCATGGCCGCCGTGGGGCGCCGGGTGCTCTCGTCCCAGGCCGAGCTGTTGTAGCTGTTGAACGAGGGGTAGCCCTCGGGCTCCCAGAAGAAGGTGCCCAGGCCGCCGAATCCCTGCAGTCCGGTGATGAACGCCCGCAGCGAGTCACGCACCTGGGTGGGTTTGCCCACCGGACCGCCGTATTCCACCTGCATGACCGGTTTGCCGTAACCGGACTGGACGGTCTTCATGTTGGCCAGCACGCCGGGCACGTTGCCGCCCTGCGCGTACGAGGACAGGCCGGTGATGTCCCACTTCCCGCCGTTGTCCCGGTAGGCGTCGAGGAAGTTCTGGAGGCCGGTCAGGTTCTGCGGCTGGGCCAGATGCACCAGCACCGGGGTGTTCGGGAAGACCTGCTTGGACATGTCGTACGCGGCGTTCAGCAGGCCCTTCATCTGATCCGGGCGGCTGAGGCTGCCGATCGGTTTGCAGATCCCGGAGTTGGACTCGTTGCCGATCTTCACCCAGGCCGGGGTCACGCCGTAGTACTTGATCACGTTGCACGAGTGGTAGACGTAGTCGTACATGGCGTCGCGCATCTGGCTGTAGTTCAGACCGGCCCAGGCCGCCGGCGGGTTCTGCACACCGGCCGAGTTCCAGGTGTCGCCGAAGTGGAATCCGATGAGGACCTGCAGACCGGCGTCCTTGGCCCGCTGCGCCAGCTGGGCGGTCTCCTCGATGCTGCAGTGCCCGTTGGCCGGATCACTGGAGGGGTTGACCCAGGTCCGCAGGCTCACCGCGGTGATGCCGTACCCCTTGAGAATCGTGAACAGGTCCTGACGCACCCCGGCGCTGTTGTTCCAGTAGTAGCCCCGCGCCTCCATCTGCGGCATCCAGCTGATGTCCGCGCCTCGGACGAACGTCGCGGCCTGCGCCTGCGCGGGGGCGCTCGCGGCCCCGAGCGCCACGGCTCCGGCTCCGGCCGCGGCGCCCAGCAGTACCGTACGGCGGCGCACGCCGGCGGCCGGTCGTTGTCGCGGTTCCTGTTCCATGTCCACTTCCACACCTCTCCCCGGTAGTTGGCGGACATGCCTCGTGGTGCTGCTCGGTGACCTCGATGACTCAGTGATTCATTGCGGCACATTTGAATCAGTGAGCAGCAGATTGCTGCATGATGCTGCACTCGAGGTCACCAAGTGTCAAGAGAAAGCGTCGAGTTGAACCACGAAGGTACAAACCGCGGAAGCGGTGGCCGGGTTCAGTCCCGGGCAGCGGCTCCGCACGAGGACCGGACGATCAGGCGGGGCTGGATGAGCAACTGGCGGACGGGCACGGCCGACGGGTCGGCCGCGTCCAGGCGGTCCAGGAGCAGCCGCGCGGCCTGTGCACCGATCTGGTGCTTGGGCGGCGCCACCGCGGTCAGCGGCACGTCGGCCAGGGAGGCGATCTCGTCGTCGTAGGCGATCAGCGCGAGGTCGTCCGGGGTGCGCAGGCCATGGGCGCGCATCCGGCGCATCAGCTCGATCGCGTCGTGGTCGGAGTGCACCAGCGCGGCCCGGGTGCCGTAGGCCAGGCACTCCTTGACGAACCGGTCGTAGAGCCGGCCGGCCTCCTCGGGGCCGAGCCTGGGGCGCCCGCTGTCCAGGACCGGCGCGTCGGCGGCGAGGCCCAGGTGTCGGACGGCCGCCTCGTACCCCTCGCGCAGCAGGGGTGCGGTGGGGCTGTTGTTGGTGAACAGGCCCACCCGGTCGTGCCCCAGTTCCCGGAAGTGTCCGACCGCCCGGAACGCCCCCTGCCGGTGATCGGTGGCGACGAACTCGCACGGCGCGTAGCGGTCGTACGGCTGACGTTCCAACAGCACGAACGGCAGTCCGACGGCCTGCAGTTGTTCGAGCTGTTCCTGAGGCAGGGTGTGTCCCGTGGCGGAGGCCACCAGCAGCCCGGTCGCGCCGGACGCGGCCAACTCCTGGAGCTGCTGGGTGTCGTTGGGGTAGGCGTAGTCGCTCAGACCGATGACCACGCGGACGTCACGCTCGGCGGCCACCGCCTGCACACCGGAGACGATCCGCGGGTAGTAGTAGTGCGCCGAGGGGACCAGCAAGCCGAGCGTATGGGCCGACGCCGACCCGGCTGCCAGGCGCGGCGAAACGGACGGTGCGGCCACCGGCCGTGGACCGGACGGCCGGCCGGTGGGGTGGGGTATCGCCGGTACGGCACCCCCGCGGACCCGGGTCACCCGCCCTTCGGCCTCCAGGTCGAGCAGATCCCGCCGGATGGTGGCGCGCGAGACGTTCAGGCGGGCGGCGAGTTCGGTGACCTTCAGCCCCTCGGACTCCTGCAGCTCCCTGACCAGTTGCTCATGCCGCTGCGCAACGAGCATGTCCGACACGGCCCCCCTGTGAGCGGATGTGAAGCATTCTAACCCGCGGACTTCCTCGGTCACCCGGCGCCGATCTGCAACGGGCTTCTGAACAACGGGCCCAGCACGACGGTCGCCGCCGCCACGAGCAGGACGGCCGGGCCCGCGTGGGGGACCACGATCCGTTCGGGGTCGTCGCAGACGTGGGCGTGGGTGATCGCGGAGGTCCGGATCTCGTCGAGGTACTCGGGCTGGAGCCCGCTCGACCGCTCGGTGATCACGAGCAGGTCGGGGTTGAGTACGTCGAGAAGGAGCCCGGTCGCCCGCCCCACCGCCCGCGCGCGCTCCCGCAGCAACGCGTCGGCCCGCCGGTCCCCGGCCGCCGCCGCGTCCACCAGCAGCCCGGCGTCGGGCTCGGGAATCAGCCCCGCCCGGACCGCGCGGCGGGCGAGGACGGTGTCGGAGACGGTCGCCTCCAGACAGCCCGTACGGCCGCACGGGCACGGCGCCGAACTGTCCGGCACCGGGAGGTGCGCCACGTCACCCGCGCCCGAGCGGGGGCCGCTGTGCACCACGCCGGCGATGGCCAGCGCCGCGTCCACCACGTTCCCGACGAACAGGTGCAGCAGGGAACGCCGGGCGGCGGGCCGGCCGAAGAGCAGCTCGGACTGGGCGACGGCACGGGCGTGGTTGTCCACCCGGACGGGCAGCCCGGTGTGGCGCCGCAGGTCCGCTCCGAGCGGATACCCGTGCCAGCCGAGCGCGTCATGTCGTACGACGGTGCCGGCCGCCGGATCCACCCAGCCGCCGATGGCCGCACCCACCCCGAGGACCCTGGCGCCGGCGGGTGTCCGCTCGGCGAGGAACGCCGCCAGCGCCCGGCCCACCCGCTCGCGCAGTCCGGCGGCGGGGATCCCGTCGTGCGGGACGTCCTGCCGGGCCACCACCGTGCCGCGCAGATCCGTCAGACCGAAGCTGGACGACGGCACCCCGATGTGCACCCCCGCGACCAACGGGCCGCCCGCGGCACCGGTGTGCAGGTCCACCGGGATCTGCGGGCGGCCCACACCGCTCGCAGCGATCAGCTCGGGCACCTCGCGCACCAGGCCGAGCCGTGCCAGGTCGGTGCACTGCCGGGAGACGGCCGCGGGGCTCAGCCCGGACAGCCGTGCGATCCCGCTGCGCGCCACCGGACCGTGGTCGAGCACGGCCCGCAGCACCGACGCGGCGTTGGCCTCCCGGCGGCCGTCGCCGGAGGGGCGGGCGGCAGGGGGAACGGTGATCGACATGGGGGTCCTTCCGTGCGCGGTGGGCTCCAAGCGCGTGGGGACCAACATGCCGTGTGCGGACGTGGTGTGGCGACCCGGGGTGACCGACGCCACGGGGGAGTGCCGGGACCGGGACCACGAGGTCGTGCCGGGCGTCGGGGTGCCGTGGTTGTTGCAGGGGCGTGAAGTGAGGCCGGGGATCCTTGACCGGGCGCGGGGTGATGCCCAAGCTCGTGGGTGTGACCGCGATGAATCTCCTCGTTCCGCGGCTTCGTGCCGGCCTGGGGTGTCCTGCCCCGGCCCGCTGCGCGTGTCGCTGACCCACAGCGCCGCTGCCCCGTATCTCCTGACAGGCCGCCGGCAGACCTGCTGACAGGTCTCCTGGCAGGTTCACACACGTCACCTGCGCGAATTTCCTTCCGCTCGGAGCGCAACTAACAGCAGGCACCCACCGAAAGGGCCCGACATGACCTCCGCCGCACCCACCGCCCCTGCCGCACGCACCGCACCCGCCCCGTCCGCCACCCTCACCGTCGACAAGGTCGGCGGCCGTATCGGTGCCGTGATCTCCGGCGTCCGCCTCGGCGGTGACCTGGACGAGGCCACCGTGGCCGCGATCCGCGCCGCCCTCCTGGAGCACAAGGTCGTCTTCTTCCGCGATCAGCACCACCTCGACGCCGAGGGGCACGAGGCGTTCGGGCGGCTGCTCGGGGAACTCGTCGCGCACCCGACCGTCCCTTCCGTGGACGGCCGTTACGCCCTCGGCATCGACAACGACCACGGCGGCCGCGCCAACCAGTGGCACACCGACGTCACCTTCGTGCCCGCCTACCCGGCCTTCTCCATCCTGCGCGCCGAGGTCGTCCCGCCCTACGGCGGCAACACCCTGTGGGCCAACACGGCCGCCGCCTACGCCGAACTGCCCCAGGCCTTGCGGGTGTTGGCCGACAGCGTGCGCGGTGTGCACACCAACGACTACGACTACGCCGCCACCCGCCCCGAGGCGCCGTCCCGGGAACTGGAACAGCACCGCAAGGTCTTCACCGCGGTCAAGTTCCAGACCGAGCACCCGGTCGTGCGCGTGCACCCCGAGACCGGCGAACGCACCCTGGTCCTCGGGAGCTTCCTGCAGAAGCTCACCGGCTTCACCGGCCACGACTCGCGCGCCCTCATCGGCGTCCTCCAGTCGCACGTCGAACGCCCGGAGAACACCGTCCGCTGGCAGTGGCGCGCCGGGGACGTCGCCATCTGGGACAACCGCGCCACCCAGCACTACGGCGTCGACGACTCCGACGCCCACGAGCGCACCCTGCGCCGGATCACCATCGACGGCGACGTACCGGTCGGCGTGGACGGCCGCCCCTCCACGCTGCTCGCACCGCGGGCGGTGCCCGAACCGACGTACGGAATCGCCTCCGGCGCCTCCACGAACGGGGTCCTCGCCCAGTCCTGACCTGGGGGACCGGAACCACGTCGCCGCCGCCCGCAGCCCGATCTCGCCCGCCGAGGTCGGGCGGCGGGCGGCTGGGCTGTGCGGACGTCGTGCCCGCTCCCTGGACGCCCCCTTGACGCACGCCCGGGGCGGATCGACACTCCAGAGGGGAATCCTAGTGAACAGGTAGGGAAGTATGGGGCGCCTTGAGTCGGTCAGCGGTCGAGCGAGCCGTACGTCGCCGCGGTCCCCTCTGCTGACCTCCCGCCGGCACATCGATCTGCTGCGGGTCTGCAGCGCGAGCAGCCCCCTGGGCTGAGCCCGGCCGCCCCCGACGACGCTTCCGCCGCGCGTACGTCTGCGCACCCGACACCCCGGGGAGACCCATGTCCGTCACGCCGCTCGCCACCGTCCCCTCCGCCCAGCCGGCCCCCGCCTTCCGGGGAAGGATCGGCCGGGACGCGCGCAGCGGGCACTACGCCGTGCCGCGCCGCTACCGACTCCACCTCACACCCTCCTGTCCCAACGGCCTGCGCATCGCCGTCGTGCACAGCCTGCTCGGTCTGGACGACGTCTGCCCGATCACGTTCCTGGACGCGGTCCCCGACGGCCCCGACGGCGGACATTCCGCCCTGCGCCCGCTGTACGAGGCGAGCGCGCACCGCTACGCCGGTCCGGCCGCCGGGCCGGTGCTCAGCGACGACTGGTCGGGCCGGATCGTCAGCACCCACGCCCCCGACGTCACGCGCGACCTCGCCCAGCACTTCGGAAGCGGCCGCCCGGCGCTGTACCCGTGCGGGGCGGAGTCGGAGATCGAGGCCGTCGAACGGCTGTGCCGGCAGGGCATCGAGGAGGCAGCGCAACAGGCCGGCGCGGCGGTCTCGGAGCCGGCGGCGCAGGACGCCGCGCTCGGCAGGCTCCTGGAGACCCTCGGTTCACTGGAGCGGTGGCTCGTCGGTCGTGAGTACCTGATTCAGGATCAGATCACCGCTGCCGACGTCGAGTTGTGGGTCACGCTGGTCCAACTGGACACCGTGCACCGGCACCACCTGGACGCCGATGCGGTGCACCGCATCGCCGGCCACCCCACTCTGTGGGCCTACGCCCGCCGCCTGACCGCCCACCCGGCCTTCGGCTCCCAGCTCGACCTCGCCGGTATCGCCCGCCGGCACCACGCCCGTTGCCGGGGCCTGGAGGCCGCCGGTGCGGCCGTGCAGATCCTGGACTGGGCGGCCCACGCCACCCGCACGTCCTGACCGGCGCGGCGTGCACCGACCCTGAGCGCCGCGGCCGCGGCGCGGCCGCCGGGCCGGTGCGCGCGGACGCAGCCCAGGAACATCCCACGAGACCAGGGTGTTGTGCCTCACGACGAGATCGGCGAGGCGCCATCGGGCGCCAGACACAGGGAGGTGGCGGCCGTGCGACACGTGTTCCGCTCCGTCCACCTCCACTCCCGGCCCCATATCGATCTGCAGCGCGTGGCCGGCGCCCTCTGTCGCTCCTGAAGCCGTTTCCCCAGCCGCCGTGCCCTGCCCGTGTGCGGGCCGGCGATCTCGTACGGACCTCCAGGAAGGCACCCACTCGTGTCCGCCACTTCTCCTTCTTCTTCCTCCGTGCTGCGTCTCGCCGTCGCTCTGGACGGCGCCGGCTGGCATCCGGCCGCCTGGCGTGAGCCGGTGGCCCGTCCCCGTGAGCTGTTCACCGCCGCCTACTGGGCCGACCTGGTCGCCGAGGCGGAACGCGGTCTGCTCGACTTCGTGACCATCGAGGACGGCCTCGGCCCGCAGTCCTCCCACTTCCTCGAACCGGACGAGCGCACCGACCAGGTCCGCGGCCGCCT
>NZ_JOEV01000058.1 GCF_000721105.1 Streptomyces cellulosae | reverse complement strand
GTACCCGTGCCTCCAGCACACGCCGATCATCAGCGTCAAGCACCATGCCCGGTCAACGAGCCGATGGCCATCGGCGGAACTTCCGCGGCGCAGCACTAGTCGCCTTCTTCCAGAGCGAGTTGGAGAGATCGGGCGGGTTGCGGCTTCGGGCGGGTTGCGGATGAACCCTCCGCCGAGGGCTTTTCCTCCCATGTACTGACCGACCGCGCGTCGCAATCGTCGGCGCCGAACACGACGGGCTCGGTCGCCCGAAGCCGCCCTTCCTCTTCCCCATGGCCGACAACCTCAATGGCTTCGCCATATATGCGGTCGTCTTCGGCCTGGTACCTCTCATGACGGAACGCGGCGCCAGACCAATGGTCGCAGCGCGGGCCCTCGGTCGCGGCGATGCCGGTCAGGCTCTGGGCTGCACGCTGTACGCGCGGCGCGCGCTGAAGGGGCTTGGTCGCGCGGCATCAGCGTGTAACCGCGGTCAGCTGGACGTGGTGGTGATGTCCAAACGAGCGGAGCACCTCGCGGTGGTACTGACTGGACGACGCCGGCCGTGCCGAGGGGTGCCAGGACCTGTCCGGTCAGCGGGGAGTGACACCGGACAGGCCCTGGCGGACCGAGGGGCCGTGGGCCCGGCTGCGGGCCGCTACACGGCGAGCCAGACCGCCTGTTCGGGTTCCAGCCGCCCATTCGGTACCGGGCCGCTGGCCAGCAGGATCGCGGTGTCGTCGGGCAGCTGGTACGCCTCGGCCGAGAGGTTGACGAGGCAGGTGAAGCCGGGTTCGCGGCGGAAGGCGAGGACACCGGCGGGGGCGTCGAGCCAGGTCATGGTGCCGTCGCCGAGGGCGGGGTTGTGGCGGCGCAGGTGGAGGGCGGTGCGGTACAGCTCCAAGATCGAGGTCTCGTCGCCGGTTTGCGCCTCCACGCTGCGCTGACCCCAGTTGGCGGGCTGTGGCAGCCAGGGTCCGGCGTAGGCGTCGTCGGAGCTGAAGCCGAACGGCTCCGTCTGTCCGGACCAGGGGATCGGTACGCGGCAGCCGTCGCGGCCCTTGTCGGTGTGGCCGGAGCGTTCCCAGATGGGGTCCTGGAGGACCGTCTCGGGCAGGTCCTCGACCTCGGGGAGACCGAGTTCGTCGCCCTGGTAGATGTAGGCACCGCCGGGCAGGGCGAGCATCAGCAGGGCGGCGGCCCTGGCACGCCGGGTGCCCAGCTCGAGGTCGATGTCGCCTTCGGGCTGGTAACGCTGATTCGGGACCCAGCGCGCGACTGTCTTGCGGGCGTAGCGGCTGGTGTGGCGCATGACGTCGTGGTTGGACAGGACCCAGGTGGCCGGTGCCCCGACGCCGCTGAGCATGGCGAGGGAGTCATCGATGACCCTGCGCAGATCCTTGGTGTCCCAGCTGGCCATGAGAAAGTCGAAGTTGAAGGCGGTGTGCAGGCCGCCGGGGCGGACGTAGGCGGCAAGGCGTTCGGGGGTGTCCGCCCAGGCCTCGGCGACGAACGCGCGGTCGTCGTCGAACTCGTCGGCGACCTTGCGCCAGGTGCGGTAGATGGCGTGGACCTCGTCGCGGTCCCAGTGCGGGTGCGGGGTCTGGTCTCCGGCCAGATCGGGCAGTTCGGGGTCCTTGGTGAGGCCGTGGGCGACGTCGATGCGGAAGCCGTCGACGCCCCGGCTGAACCAGAAGCGCAGAATGGACTCGAACTCGGCGTGGACGTCGGGGTGCTGCCAGTTGAGGTCGGGCTGCTCGGGGGCGAAGAGGTGCAGGTACCACTCGCCGTCGGGCAGGCGGGTCCAGGCGGGACCGCCGAAGCAGGACACCCAGTTGTTGGGTGGCAGGTCGCCGTCGGGGCCTCGGCCGGGGCGGAAGATGAAGCGTTCACGCTCCGGGCTGCCGGGTCCGGCAGCCATGGCGGCCTGGAACCAGACGTGCTGGTCGGAGGTGTGGTTGGGCACGATGTCAGGGATGATCCGGATTCCGTGCCGGTGTGCTTCCTCGATGAGCTGTTCGGCGTCGGCGAGGGTGCCGAACAGCGGGTCGATGGCGCGGAAGTCGGCGACGTCGTAACCGCCGTCCCCCATCGGGGACTTGTACCAGGGGTTGATCCACAGGGCATCCACGCCCAGCGACTTCAGGTAGGGCAGGCGGGAGCGGATGCCGGCGATGTCGCCGACGCCGTCGCCGTTGCCATCGGCGAAGCTGCGGATGTAGACCTGGTAGATGACGGCGCTGCGCCACCAGGGGGTGGTGGACATGGCGGAGTCCTTCGACTGAGGGGGCTGTACGGGGCTCACCGCGTTGTGGGTGCCAGGGAGGAGTCCTCGGCTGCCAGCGCCGCGGTGATCTCCTCGCCCGTGGGGGGCTGTGCGCCCGCGCGGGCGCAGGTGAGGGAGCCGGCGGTGACGCACCGGCGCAGGACGGTTTCCAGTTCGGCGGGTGTGGTCGGGATGTGGATGGTGCCGTCGGGTTGGAGGAGGGTGTCGAGGAGGCAGGCTTGGAAGGCGTCGCCTGCGCCGATGGTGTCGACGACGTGCGTCGGTGGTGCGGGGACGGTGATCTGGTGCTCGGCGGTGAGGGCTGTTGCGCCCTGGGCGCCGCGGGTGATGACGGCCAGGCGTGGGCCGAGGCCGAGCAAGGCCTGTGCCGCGGCTTCGGGGGTGAGGTCGGGGTAGAGCCAGGCCAGATCCTCGTCACTGGCCTTGACCAGGTCGGCGACGGCGACCAGCCGTTCGGTCCTGGTGCGGTAGGTGTCACGGTCGGGCAGGACTGCGGGACGCACATTGAGATCGAGGGAGACGGCGCGGCCCGGATGGCTGCGGTGTGTGTGGCAGGTCTCGGCGATTCGGGTCGCGCCGGGTTCGACGACGGCGGCGAGTGAGCCGGTGTGGATGAGGGTGGCCTGGTCCGGCAGGTGGATGTCCTGGGGGTCCCAGGTCGCGAGGAAGTCGTAGCGGGCGCTGCCGGTGGCGTCGTCGAGGTAGGCGACGGCGATGGTGGTGCGGCCGGAGGCGCTGGGCAGGCGGTGCACCCGGACGCCGGTGGAGTCCAGGTGTGCGCGGACCAGGTCGCCCGGCGGGTCGTCGCCCCAGCAGGTCATGAGACTGGCCGGCTGCCCGAGCCGGTGCAGGCCGACGGCGACGTTGGCGGGGCTGCCGCCGGGGTGCGGGACGATGTGGGCGGTGCCGGTGTGCCAGGTGAGGTCCACCAGGGCCTCGCCGATGACGATTGTGGTCATGAGGTACGTCCTTTGCGGCCGGGGGCGGCGGCAGCTGATTCCTTGATCTGGAGCGGCTGGAGCTCCCAGACGTCGACGGTGAAGTCGAGGTGTGCCCCCCGCGTGGCGCGGGCTTCAAGGCGCCAGTGGTCGTGGACCGGGTAGAAGTGGCGTTCGCCGACGGGGTAGAAGCGCACGGTGAGTGCCTCGCCCGTGGACAGGAAGATCTCGGCGATGGAGTGGTCGACGACGACGCGCAGGTCGACGGGATGCCTGCTGGGGCAGGGGATCGTGTAGGTGCCACCGCGGGCGCGTGGGTCGAGGGAGGAGTGGTCGCGGTTGACGACCAGCCGGCCCGTGTCGGCGTCGAGCTGGATGTCGAGGTATTCGGTGCCGTCCGGGGCGGTGACCAGGCGCAGGCCTGCTGTGCCGGTGGCTTCCAGGCGTGCCGTGAGGTCGAAGCTGCGGCCGACCTGGCCCAGTGCCACCGGAATGGGGTCGGGTACCTGTCCGGTGGCGTGGATGGTGTGCCGGCCGCGCAGGGCGAGGAGTTCCTCGGCGGGCTGCTGGTGCGTGCGGCCGTCCTCGGTCAGGGTGATCTCGCGAGGCAACGTGAGCGTGCCTGCCCAGCCGTCGGCGTCCGACCACTCCTCCTGGCGGGCCTCCCAGGACCAGCCCCACAGCAGCCATCGGCCGCCGGGCGCGGGCAGGAGTGCGGGGGCGTAGAAGTCGGGGCCGTGGTCGAGGAGTTGGGGCGCGGTGGGGTGGAGAACGTTGTCGTGCTCCTGGCCGGCCAGCGCGAGGACCGAGCGCGGGCCGTCGTGGTCGTCCCACGCGGCGACGATGAGAGCGCCGCGCGCGGAGCCGTCGGCGGCCGGGAGGTACTGGGGGCACTCCCAGCCCTCTCCGGTGAGCAGGCCGGAGCCGGGCGGACCGACCGGCTCCGGGGCGCCGGCGTGGAAGGGGCCCCGATAGGTCCAGGTCTCCAGGTTGGGCGAGTCGTAGAGGAGGACCGCGGCGCGGCCGTTGGCGAGGGAGGCGCCGACCAGCATCCGCCAGCCCCCGCCGTCGCGCCACACGTAGGGGTCGCGGTACATGGTCGTGCCCTTGGGCGGCTCGGGTATGAGCAGCTGCCCGCGGGGGGCGAAGGTGCGGCCGTTGTCGTGGGAGGTTGCGGTGGTGACCGGCTGGTCCCAGCGGTCGCGGCGGTAGGCGGAGTAGAAGGCGACGATCCTCTCGCCGTCGGAGACGGCGTTGCCGGAGAAGCAGCCGTCCTCGTCCACGCCCCCGGGGGTGGGGGTCAGGGCGATCGGCAGAGGTTCCCAGCTGACCAGGTCGGGGCTGCGGAAGTGGCCCCAGTGCATGTTCGCGTGCCGGGTGCCGTAGGGGTTGTACTGGTAGCAGACGTGATAGGTGCCGTCGTGGAAGACGAGCCCGTTGGGATCGTTGATCCAGTTGGCGGGCGGTCGCAGGTGCGCGACGGGACGGTGGGAGTCACGGGAGTCAGAGGGCGCGGTGGACACACGCGTGCCTTTCAGGGAGTGCAAAGAGCGGGGGCGGGGGGCAGGGCTCAGCGGAAGGAGCCGGCCACGATGCCCTCGACGAAGTACCGCTGGGCGGCGAGGAAGATGAGCACGCTGGGGATGAGGGCGATGATCACTCCGGCGAGCACGATGGAGATGCTGCCGGTGCCCATGGTTCCCTGCAGGGTCACCAGGCCCAGGGGCAGGGTGAAGTTGTCGGTGGACTGCAGGAAGATCAGCGGGCGGAAGAACTCGTTCCAGTAGGCGGAGAAACTGAGCACCGCCAGCGTCGCCATGGGAGCGCGCGCCATGGGGGCGTAGATGCGGGCGAAGACCTGGAAGTGCGAGGCGCCGTCCACGCGTGCCGCCTCGCCGAGTTCGCGGGGCATCTGCAGGAAGTACTGCCGCATCAGGAAGGTGCCGAAGGCGCCTCCGACGACGGGCAGGACGAGCGCCATGCGGCTGTCGGTCAGGCCCAGGTACTTGATGATCAGGAAGACCGGGATGATGGTCGTCTGGATCGGGACCATCATGGTGGCCAGGATGATGCCGAACAGCGCCTTGTTGCCGCGGAAGCGGACCATCGCGAAGGCGTAGCCGCTCATCGTGGAGGTGATGAGCTGGCCGACGACGATGAGCCCGGTGACGAACACGCTGTTGAGGAAGAACCCGGCGAGCGGGACCCTGTCGAAGACGGCCTGGTAGTTCGACCAGATCGGATGGGTGGGGATCCACTGCGGCGGCTGGTCGAAGGAGGTGGCCGGGGTGCGCAGCGAGGTGGCCAGGGCCCACACGATCGGGGCCACCACCAGCACGGCCGCCACCATCAGCACGGCGAGCGACAGCAGGCGTCCGATTCTGATACGGCGGCGTCGGTGCGGGGCGCGGGAGGCCGGTGCGGGCTGCTGGTCGAGGATGGCGGTCACGAGTAGAACACCCACTTTCGGCTCGCCGTGAACTGCAGGGCCGTGATGACCAGCAGGACGGCGAACAGCACTACGGAGATCGCGGAGGCGTAGCCGAACTGGAGGTTCTGGAAGGCCGTTTGGTAGACGAGCAGCACGGTGGTGTAGGTCGAGTCGCCGGGGCCGCCCTTGGTCATCACGTACGGCTGGTCGAACAGCTGCATGGTGTTGATCAGGCCGACGGTGGAGGCGAACAGCACGGTTGGGCTGATCAGGGGCAGCTTGATCCGCCAGAACATGCGGGCGGAGGAGGCGCCGTCGATCTGCGCGGCCTCCAGGACGTCGCCCGGCAGGGAGGCGAGGGCGGCGACGAAGAGGATGAAGGTGAAGCCCAGCTGCTGCCAGACCGCGACCAGCACGATGGTGGCCGTCGCTCCCCCGGTGGAACTCAGCCAGGAGACCTGGGGCAGGTGGAGCAGGTTCAGGTAGTAGTTGATGACGCCGAACTGGTCGTTGAAGACGTACGCCATGACGATCGAGATCGACGCGGCGGAGGCCAGCATCGGCAGGAAGAACGCCGCGCGGAACAGGTTCTGCACGATCTTCGACGCCCGCTGGGCGACCAGGAGCGCCAGTCCCAGGCCGAGGGCGACCTGAAGGACGACGATCATCACGGCGAGGCCGGACGTCACCAGCAGTGAGTGGGTGACCGCCTTGTCGCTCAGGAGCGTGTCGAAATTGTCCAGGCCCACGAACTGGGGGCTGGAGATGGCGTCCCACTTGAAGAGGGCGAGGACGAACGAGGCGATGATCGGCGCCACGGTGAAGACGACGACCACGACCAGGGCGGATGCCACCATTGCGTAGCCGAACAGGGCCTCGCGGCGAGCGCGTCGGCTCTGGGCGCGTCGGCGCAGGGCCGTGGCCTCGTCCGCCGGGGGCTGTGGGGGGCGGCCGGGCCGCGCGCCCGGCGGGGCGGACGCGCGGCGGTTTCGGACAGGCTGTGCCATCAGCGCGTCATCCCGTCTTCGCGGCGGTTTCGAGGTCGCTCTGCAGGCCGTCGAGGGCCGCCTTGGCCTTGCCGTTGGACATGGCCTCGGTGGTGCGCTTGTTCAGTGCGATGGCCATCGCCTGGTAGTAGGGCGGCGCAGGGATCGGAGCGGTCTCGGGGAACTTGGTGAGGGTGTCGTAGAAGACCTGCCAGTGCTTGGGACCGGTGGTGGCGTACTTCTCGGCCGTCATCATCGACTTGCGGGCGGGCGTGGTGACGTTGCCCGGCGCGAGCAGGCTCAGGTTCTTCGCACTCAGCAAGGTCTTGAGGAACTCCCATGCCAGGTCCTTGTTCGGCGACTTCTTGAGGATGCCGAAGCCGCCGGATCCGAACAGGTGGCGCTGGCTGCGCCACTTGGGGAAGTACTGCACGTCGAAGGAACCGTCCGCCATGCCCGCGTTGTGCAGGCCGCCCGCCCAGAACCCGCCGCCGATGGACATGCCGATCTTGTTGCCGGCGAACAGACCCTGCAGCGTGGTGCCGCCGCCGACGTCGGGCTTGGGCGCCACGCCCTCCTTCTGCAACTGGATCATGTAGTCGAGGGACTCGACGACCGGGGCGGAGTTCGCGGTCGGGTCACCCCAGCGCCAGCCGCCCTTGCGGCCGGCCGCGGCGGGGTCGTTCGGGTAGAAGGTGTTCCACAGCCAGTCGCCGCCGTCCCACTTGCCCTCGGTGAGCAGGTTGCCGCCGTTGGCGTACATCCAGGACGTCCAGCTGCCCCACAGCCGCACGACCCAGTCGTAGCCGACCGTGTTGCCGCCCTTGGCGGAGACCTTCTTGGCGATGTCGTAGAAGTCGTCCCTGGTCCAGTCGTCGGCCGGGCGGCCCACGCCGACGTCCTCCAGCAGGGAGGTGCTGTAGAACATGTTGCCGGCGTTGAAGTCGGTCGGCAGTTCGTACAGGTGGCCCTGGTACATCATCGCCTCGACCAGTGCCGGGTGGACGTCGGCGAAGTACGACTTGAGCTCGGCTGCGTCCCGCTTGACGTAGTCGTCCAGAGGCTGGGCCAGGCCCTTGGCCGCGAACAGCTGCAGACCCTCGGTGGCGACGGAGGTGATGTCGGGCGCGTTGCCTCCGGCGATCTGGGTGAGCAGCTTGCTGAAGAAGTCGTTCCAGTCGGTGCCCGTGGTGCCGTTGAACTTCACCTTCACGCCCGGGTGCGCCGCCTCGAACGTCGCGGCAGCCTTGTTCAGCTTGTTCGCGGTCGCCTGGTCGGCGAAGACCGCGACGTTCAGCACCTTCGAGCCCGACGAGCTGCCGGAATCCGACGAGCAGGCGGAGGCCAGCCCGCCCACTCCCGCCACCGCGGCGGAGGCGGCGCCGGCTCTCAGCAGACCGCGGCGGCTCATCGGAGCCTTGAAAAGCCCAGAGGACATGTGTGTACCCTCACTGTGTTCCAAGTACTGACAGGGATGACGACCGGTTGCAGCGGTCGCCTGTCGTGGTGCGAGTGCTTCGCCGTCCCGGGTTCAGAGCCGGGGCGGCGAAGTGACCGATGCCCGCGCCACCAGCGGGCAATGCAGCATCTCCTGCGTGACCGGGCCCGGTGGCGAGTCCGGCGTTCCGGTGAGCGCGAGCAGCTGCGTGACAGCCCGTGCCCCCATCTCGTAGTGCGGGAGCTGGACCGTGCTCAGCGCCGGATACAGCGTCTCCGAGACCAGCTCCTGATTGTCGAAGCCCACCACCGACAGATCACCGGGGATGGACAGACCCAGCTCGGCCGCCGCGCGGTAGGCGCCGGCCGCCATACGGTCGTTGAAGCAGAACAGCCCGGTCGGGCGCTCCTCCATGATCAGCAGGCGCCTCGCGGCGCGGTAACCGGCGTCCGCGTCACCGGCGGGCGTGCCGATGCGCACCGCCTTCTCGGCGGCCACCAACGAGGGGTCGTACCGTATCCCCGCCTCTTCCAGCGCCCTGCGGTAACCCTCGATACGGCCCTGCAGCGCGGGAATGTCGTCGACACCGATCGTCATGCCGATCCTGCGGTGCCCGTGCTCGATCAGCTCGCGCACCGCCGTATGACCGCCTTGGACCTCGTCCGGTACCACGAACGGGACCGCGGGATCCTCGCACCGCGCGTCCAGCAACACGGTCGGTGTCGAGCGCAGACTCTCGGGGAGCTCCACCACTCGGTGGTACATCGCCGCATACAGCACGCCGTCAACCTGCCGCTGAAGCAGCATCTCGATGCTGCGCCGCTCCAGCTCCTCATCGCCGCCGGTGTTCACCAACAGCAGCACCATGCCCTGGGCTGCCGCGGCATCCTGCGCGCCGAGGATGATCCGGCCCGAGTTCGGGGTGGTGGCGATCTCGTCGCCGATGAACCCGATGGTCTGCGAACGCTGCGTCCGAAGCCCCCGGGCCAGGTTGTTCAGCTTGTACCCGAGTTCCTCGGCGACCTGCCAGACGCGCTGACGAGTCTCCGCGCTGGCCCGCTTCCCCTCCACCCGATTGAGGATGTACGACACGGTCGTGACCGACACACCTGCCGCCGCAGCCACGTCTTTGATCCCGATCCGGCGCGCCATTACCCCTGCCCAAAGTGGTGGATACCGGGTTGGCCAATCGTTTCACCAACCGTGTGCCCATGAGAGTGCCCCCGGCCGAAGCTGCTGTCAATGGCTCGTTACGAACTCGTGGCCGCGGCATGTCCTCGACCTTCCGGGACGGCCGAGGCGGTTCACCGCAGCGCACACGCATGGGATACAAGCGGGAACCAGGGCCTGTTCGAAAAGCGGGGAGTGAACACCGGACAGGCCCTGGAGCTGAAGTGACCGAGGACTGAGTCCACCCGCCCCGGCCGCTGCCTACACCGCGAGCCAGGCCGCCCGGTCCGGTTCCACCGAGCCGGCTTCGAGGGGTCCGCTGGCCGCGGATGTTCGACCTGCCGCACCTCCTGGTCGGCGCCCAGGGCATCTACGGGATCGGGGGGCGGCTCCCTGCTCGGCCCAACCCTTGTCGGCCGCGGAGCACCGGTGTGAACCGTCACGCGCTCTGGCCTCCACGTTCCTGACGTCCGTCGTCGGGGCGGCCACCTACGCGCCGCTTCCCTGGCCGCGACAGGTGACGTCGCTCCCAACTGGCTGCTGGGCACGTCCTGCTACCTCGGAGACCTGGTCAGCGGCTACCTCGCTTCAACGCCTCCAACCGCTCCTGCCGGAGCCCGCACTCCGGTTCCTGCTCGGTACCCTCGCCACCGGTATCGACGCGCTCCACGCCGACCCAGATCCTGCGCTGACCACATCACGGCAATGAGTCGCTGAAACAACCGGGCCGTCTTCTGTTCGGGCAGTTTCCGCCCAAAGCGCACCAGCCCCTCACGCGCCGCACCGACGCGATCGAGCTCCTCGAAAGTTGAGGCCGAACCCGGTCACCGGTCGCGCACGAAAGCTCTACCCGGCCCCAAGGAGAGAGCCCCGGACGGCGGTCAGCGGACCCCACCGAAACCTTGCGTCCCCAATACGTCCCCAGAACCACGAAACAAGACCGAGGAGATGCTGCCAGCGCGCTGATACAAGCCCTGGCCGCCAGTATTACCGCAGGTCAGCGTCATGCCTGCCCGGCGAGTGAGCAAGAGCCTCACGCCGCTCCAAACCCACGAGCAGCGGATTCAGTCCGTTCAGGCAAAGCTGACGGTCCGGCACCCAAAAAGGAACGTTTCCGCAGGTCAGAAGCCTGCAAAGGTGGGGCGGGTGGGACTCGAACCCACGGCCGGCGGATTATGAGTCCGCTGCTCTAACCGGCTGAGCTACCGCCCCATAGCGGCGTGTCGCGTACACGTGTGCGCGCCGTCTGCCGCAGCATAGCCGGTCATACGATCTCCTGCTTCGGATGGTCGACTACGCACGGGGTTCCCGATGTTGAGGACTGCGCCCCGTCGCGCCCGGTTCCCCCGACATGAAAAAGGACCCCCAAGGGGCCCTCGTTCAACATGCTCCCCCGACTGGACTCGAACCAGTAACCTGCCGGTTAACAGCCGGCTGCTCTGCCAATTGAGCTACGGAGGACCGAGCTCCCCCGACTGGACTCGAACCAGTAACCTGCCGGTTAACAGCCGGCTGCTCTGCCAATTGAGCTACGGAGGAATGCCTCGTTGCATCGAACCTGCCTGCCTGGGTATTCGCCAGAGGGCGGGCGCTCGCTGCGACACATACATTAGCGCAAGCAGGGGGGTGCTCCGCCAATCGGTTCCCCTCGGCACCGACACCGCGCCTAGAACTACGCAAGGGAAGGGTGGCCGCCATGCGCTACCGGCTCACGTTCGTTGTCGGGCTCGCTCTGGGTTACGTGCTGGGCACGAAGGCCGGCCGCGAGCGCTACGAGCAGTTGAAGAAGTCCGCGCGCCAGGTCGCGCAGAACCCCGCCGTCCGCAACACCGCGGAGACGGCCGCCCAGCAGGGCCGCCAGTTCGCGGGCAAGGCGTACCACGTGGTCAGCGACAAGGTCGGTGACCGCGTCCCCGACTCGGTCGCCCAGCGAGTCCGCTCCCTGCGCGACCACAACGTCAATGGAACGGGTGGGGACGACTGGGGTACGAGCAACACCTGACGGCGCCTTTCAACGCCGGAGAACGTCGCCCAGGCCCGAGCAAGCGCGGCAGTACGGCAGAATTTTGGCCATGGGGATAGTCGCCGGGTTGGACAGTTCGCCCGATTTCACTCGTATCGTCGTCTGCGACACGGACACAGGTGCCGTGCTCAGGCAGGGATACGCGCCGCATCCGGTGGAGAACGCCGAGAGCGGTGCGCGGCCTGCCGATGTCGATCCGCAGGCCTGGCTGCTGTCCCTCGGTGAGGCCGCCGGTGGCGGGCTCCTCGAGGGCGTGCAGGCCATCGGGGTGTCCGCGCAGCAGAACGCGGTGGTCCCGCTCGACTCGCAGGGCAACACCGTGCGGCCGGCGATGGTCGGCGGGGACCGGCGGGCGCAGGTCGCCGCGGCCGATCTGGTGGACGCGCTCGGCGGACGTGAGGCGTGGGCGCAGGCGGTGGGCTGTGTGCCGCAGGCCGCGCAGCCGGTGACCAAGCTGCGCTGGCTGATGAAGACCGAACCCGAGGCCGCCCAGCGCACCTCCGTGCTGCTGCAGGCCCACGACTGGCTGGTGTGGCAGCTGCTGGGCCGGCCGGTGCGCAGGACCACCGACCGGGGCGGGGCCTCCGGAACCGGGTACTGGTCGGCGGCCACCGGCGGCTACCGGGCCGACCTGGTGGAGCTTGCGCTCGGTCACCAGGCGATGCTGCCCGAGGTGATCGGTCCCGCCGACGCCGCGGGGACGACCCCGGAGGGACTGCTGATCTCCGCGGGGACCGGCGAGACGATGGCCGCCGCCTTCGGGCTGGGGCTGGGGCTCGGGGACGCGGTGGTCTCGCTCGGCGCGTCCGGTTCGGTGATGGCGGTGCATCCCGAGGCGCTCGTCGACAACACCGGGATGATCACGTCCCTGGCCGACGCGACCGGTATGCATCTGCCCGTCGTCACCACGCTGAACGCCGTACGGACCCTGCGCGGGGCCGCCGAGATGCTCGGGCTGACCGACCTGGAAAGCCTGTCCGAGCTGGCGGTGAAGTCGACGCCGGGGGCCCACGGGCTCGTACTGCTTCCCTATCTGGAGGGTGAGCGGACGCCGAATCTGCCGCATGCCGCCGGGACGCTGTCCGGGCTGCGGCGGGAGTCGATGAAGCCGGAGCACCTGGCGCGGGCGGCGTTCGAGGGGATGCTGTGCGGGCTGGCGGACGCGCTCGACGTGCTGCGCGGGCGGGGGGTGGAGGTGCGGCGGATCTTCCTGCTCGGGCAGGCCGCCGAGCTGCCCGCCGTGCAGGCCGCGGCACCCTCGCTGTTCGGGGCGCAGGTCGTCGTACCGCAGCCCGCGGACTACGCGGCGATCGGTGCCGCCCGGCAGGCGGCCTGGGCGCTCGCGGTGTCGCAGGGCACGCTCGACCCGCGCACCCCGCCGGCCTGGCAGGGCGCGGCGGCTCAGGTGCTGGATCCCGGCGAGGAGCTGGCGGTGGGGCAGGCGGTGCGGCAGCAGTTCGTGTCCGTGCGGGAGCAGACGCATCCGGGGACGTTCCGCTGACGGCCCGGAGAGCGGGACGGTTCCGGGCAAAGCGGAAGGTAAGGGTCCGGTAGGAGCCGTACCCGTGCGGCCGTACGGAGCACTGCTGTCGGCTTAATCGTTGAGGTAACACGGGTGGAGTGTTCGACGATAGGGGCCAGGGGCAACCAACCCCGGCCCCACCGCCGACTCCGAGAGACCGAGCGTGCTCATACGACTTCTGCGGACCTATCTCAGGCCCTACCGGAAACCGATCACTGTGCTGGTGCTGCTGCAGTTCCTGCAGACCTGCGCCAGCCTCTACCTGCCCACGCTGAACGCGCACATCATCGACAACGGTGTCGTGACCGGGGACACCGGCTACATCCTGAGCAACGGCGCCCTCATGATCGGCATCTCGCTGGTGCAGGTCGTGTGCAACGTCGGTGCCGTGTACTACGGCGCCCGGACCGCCTCGGCGCTCGGCCGGGACGTGCGGGGCGCCGTCTTCGACCGGGTGCAGTCCTTCTCGGCGCGCGAGGTCGGCCAGTTCGGCGCGCCCTCGCTGATCACCCGTACGACCAATGACGTGCAGCAGGTCCAGATGCTGGCCCTGATGACGTTCACCCTGATGGTGTCGGCGCCCATCATGTGCGTGGGCGGTATCGTCCTGGCGCTCGGACTGGACGTGCCGCTGTCCGGGGTGCTGGTCGCCGTCGTACCCGTGATGGCCGTCTGTGTGACATTGATCATCCGTCGGCTGCGTCCGCTGTTCCGGTCCATGCAGGTGCGGCTGGACACGGTGAACCGGGTGCTGCGCGAGCAGATCACCGGCAACCGGGTCATCCGGGCCTTCGTGCGCGACGACTACGAGGAGCAGCGCTTCCGGAAGGCCAACGCCGACCTGACCGCCATGGCCCTGGGCACCGGCAACCTGCTGGCGCTGATGTTCCCCATGGTGATGACGGTGGTGAACCTGTCGTCGATCGCCGTGGTGTGGTTCGGCGCGCACCGCATCGACGGCGGACAGATGCAGATCGGCGACCTGACCGCGTTCCTCTCCTATCTGATGCAGATCGTGATGTCCGTGATGATGGCCACCTTCATGTTCATGATGGTGCCGCGCGCGGAGGTCTGCGCCGAGCGCATCGAGGAGGTGCTGGACACCTCGTCGAGCGTGGTGCCGCCGAAGGCCCCGGTCCTGGAACTGCGCCGGCACGGTCATCTGGAGATCCGCGGCGCCGGGTTCCGGTACCCGGGTGCCGAGGAGCCGGTGCTCAAGTCGATCGACCTCGTGGCCCTGCCCGGTGAGACGACCGCCGTGATCGGTTCGACCGGCAGCGGCAAGTCCACGCTGCTGGGGCTGGTACCCCGGCTGGTCGACGCGACCGAGGGGGAGGTGCTCGTCGACGGGGTGTCCGTGGCGGCCATCGAGCCGCGGCTGCTGGCGAGGACCGTCGGGCTGGTGCCGCAGAAGCCGTACCTGTTCGCGGGCACGGTCGCCACCAACCTGCGCTACGGCAACCCGGACGCGACGGACGAGGAGCTCTGGCACGCGCTGGAGGTGGCGCAGGCCAAGGGCTTCGTGGAGCGGCTGGAGGGCGGGCTCGACGCGCCGATCGCGCAGGGCGGCACCAATGTCTCCGGCGGTCAGCGGCAGCGGCTGGCGATCGCCCGTACGCTCGTGCAGCGGCCGGAGATCTACCTCTTCGACGATTCCTTCTCCGCGCTCGACTACGCCACCGACGCGGCCCTGCGGGCGGCGCTGTCGCAGGAGACGGCCGAGGCGACCGTGGTGATCGTCGCCCAGCGGGTGTCGACCATCCGGGACGCCGACCGGATCGTCGTCCTCGACGAGGGCCGGGTCGTCGGCACCGGCACCCACCAGGAACTGATGGCGGACAACGAGACCTACCGGGAGATCGTGCTCTCCCAGCTCACGGAAGCGGAGGCTGCCTGATGGCGGGGCCGGCGGGGCGGATGATGGCCGGGACGGGACCCGACCAGCGTTCGATGGATTTCAAGGGGTCGGGGAAACGGCTCATCGGGCAGTTCAAGCCCGAGCGGCTGACCGTCTACGCGCTGCTGTTCTGCGTGGTGGTCAGCGTCGGGCTGTCGGTCGTGGGGCCGAAGATCCTCGGCAGGGCCACCGACCTGGTCTTCGCGGGGATCATCGGACGGCAGATGCCGGCCGGGGCCACCAAGGAGGAGGTGCTGCGGTCCATGCGGGAGCGGGGCGAGGGCTCCGTCGCCGACATGCTCCGCAGCACGGACTTCACCCCGGGCAAGGGCATCGACTTCGATGCCGTGGGCCGGGTGCTGCTGATCGCGCTGATCGTGTTCGTGATCGCCGGTCTGCTGATGGCGGTCGCCACCCGGCTGGTGAACCGGGCGGTCAACCGGACCATGTTCCGGATGCGCGAGGACGTGCAGACGAAGCTGTCCCGGCTGCCGCTGGCGTACTTCGACAAGCGGCAGCGCGGTGAGGTGCTCAGCCGGGCCACCAACGACATCGACAACATCGGGCAGACGCTCCAGCAGTCGATGGGCCAGCTGATCAACTCGGTGCTCACCATCATCGGGGTGCTGGTGATGATGTTCTGGGTGTCGTGGATCCTGGCGCTGGTCGCTCTCGTCACCGTGCCGCTGTCGTTCTTCGTCGCCACCCGGGTCGGCAAGCGCTCCCAGCCGCACTTCGTGCAGCAGTGGCGCACCACCGGCAAGCTCAACGCGCACGTCGAGGAGATGTACACCGGGCACGCCCTGGTGAAGGTGTTCGGCCGGCAGGACGAGTCGGCGGAGCGGTTCGCCGAGCAGAACGAGGCGCTGTACGAGGCCGGGTTCAAGGCGCAGTTCAACAGCGGGGTCATGCAGCCGCTGATGATGTTCGTGTCCAACCTGAACTATGTGCTGGTCGCGGTCGTCGGCGGGCTGCGGGTGGCGTCGGGCTCGCTGTCCATCGGCGATGTGCAGGCCTTCATCCAGTACTCGCGGCAGTTCTCGATGCCGCTGACCCAGGTCGCCTCCATGGCGAACCTGGTGCAGTCGGGCGTCGCCTCGGCAGAGCGGATCTTCGAACTCCTGGACGCGGAGGAGCAGGAGGCGGATCCGGTGCCGGGCGCGAAGCCCGAGGAGTTGCGCGGGCGGGTGGCGCTGGAACACGTGTCGTTCCGGTACGACCCGGAGAAGCCGCTCATCGAGGACCTGTCGCTGACGGTGGAGCCGGGACACACGGTCGCGATCGTCGGCCCGACCGGAGCCGGCAAGACGACCCTGGTCAATCTCCTCATGCGGTTCTACGACGTCTCCGGCGGGCGCATCACCCTCGACGGCGTCGACATCGCGACGATGTCCCGGGACGACCTGCGCGCCGGGATCGGCATGGTGCTCCAGGACACCTGGCTGTTCGGCGGCACGATCGCGGAGAACATCGCGTACGGCGCCTCCCGGGAGATCACGCCGGGCGAGATCGAGGAGGCGGCGCGGGCGGCCCACGCGGACCGGTTCATCCGGACGCTGCCCGACGGCTACGACACGGTGATCGACGACGAGGGCAGCGGGGTCAGCGCCGGCGAGAAGCAGCTGATCACCATCGCGCGGGCGTTCCTGTCCGACCCGGTGATCCTGGTGCTGGACGAGGCGACGAGTTCCGTGGACACGCGGACCGAGGTGCTGATCCAGAAGGCGATGGCGAAACTCGCGCACGGGCGGACCTCGTTCGTGATCGCGCACCGGCTGTCGACGATCCGGGACGCGGACACGATCCTGGTGATGGAGAACGGGTCGATCGTCGAGCAGGGCACGCACACGGATCTGCTGGCGGCCGGCGGGGCGTACGCGCGGTTGTACAAGGCGCAGTTCGCGCAGGCGGTGGCCGAGGTGGACTAGGCGAGGCACCAGGTGTGAGGGCCGCTCGCTTCGGTGAGCGGCCCCGGGTCAGTCCAGGTAGCCCCTCAACTGGTCCGCGAAGGCGTGGTCCCGGAGCTTGTTGAGGGTCTTCGACTCGATCTGGCGGATCCGTTCCCTCGTCACGCCGAAGATGCGGCCTATCTCCTCCAGCGTGCGGGGGCGGCCGTCGGCCAGGCCGTAGCGGAGCTGGACGACCTTGCGCTCCCGCTCGCCCAGGGTGGACAGGACCGCCTCCAGGTGTTCCCTGAGCAGCATGAACGCGGCCGACTCGACGGGGCTGGCGGCGTCGCCGTCCTCGATGAGGTCGCCGAGGGCCACGTCGTCCTCCTCCCCCACGGGCGCGTGCAGGGAGACCGGTTCCTGGGCCAGGCGCAGGACCTCGCTGACCCGCTCGGGCGCCAGGTCCAGGTGCGCGGCGACCTCTTCCGGCGTCGGTTCGTAGCCCCGTTCCTGGAGCATCCGGCGCTGGACGCGGACCACCCGGTTGATCAGCTCGACCACGTGGACCGGGACGCGGATGGTGCGGGCCTGGTCGGCGAGGGCGCGGGACATGGCCTGCCGGATCCACCAGGTGGCGTACGTGGAGAACTTGTAGCCGCGGGCGTAGTCGAACTTCTCGACCGCCCTGATCAGGCCCAGGTTGCCCTCCTGGACCAGGTCGAGCATGGTCAGGCCGCGGCCTACGTACCGTTTGGCCACCGACACGACGAGCCGCAGGTTCGCCTCGATGAGGCGGCGCTTGGCCATGCGGCCCATGACGACCAGTCTGTCCAGGTCGAGGGCGAGCCGGCTGTCCAGGTCGGGGGCGGTGCTGAGCCTCTCCTCGGCGAACAGGCCGGCCTCGACCCGGCGGGCGAGTTCGACCTCCTCGGCGGCGGTGAGCAGCGGGATCCGGCCGATCTCGCGCAGGTACTGGCGGAACAGGTCGGAGGAGGGTGCGCCGGTGTCGGTCCTGGCGCGGGTCGGCTCGGGGGGTTCGACGGGCTCGATGTGCTCGACGACCTCGATGTTCTCGACCTCGTCGGCGGGGGGTTCCGCCAGGTCGGCCGGGGCCGACGGCTCTCCCTCGGGGTGCTGCGCGGCACGGTTCTGCGGGGGGACCGCGACCAGTACGCCGGCTTCCGTATCCGGTTCCGTGTCGTCCGTACTGATGTCGGTCTGGGTCAGGGTCTGGGTCTGCACGGGGGCGACCTCCAGGATGATCGCTGCTGAGGTGTGCGGCAGCGGTACTTCGCGGACGGAGTCGGCGGCCTCGCCGCTGTCCGTCCCGTACGCGATGTGCGGAGTCGCGGGGGTCTGGGACCCGTTGGGGACGGATCGGCCGCGCTCCGAGGACTCAGGCACCGGAACCCAGTGTGGAGTACGACACATCGCCGCCACGAGGGGCGTGCGGTGACTTTTTGAGGCCGGTCCGTGACCGCGCGGTTACCCGGTCCGGGCCGGCCCTCAGAGTGCGGCGGCTCCGTGCGCGCGTAGTGCCTGGTCGTACTGCTGGAGTACCCACAACTCGTTCTGTACGGCGGCCGCCTGGGCCGGGTCTCCGTGGGTGCCGAGTCG
Source organism: Streptomyces cellulosae (assembly GCF_000721105.1). Classification (GTDB taxonomy): domain Bacteria; phylum Actinomycetota; class Actinomycetes; order Streptomycetales; family Streptomycetaceae; genus Streptomyces; species Streptomyces cellulosae_A. The sequence continues at coordinate 22,422 of NZ_JOEV01000058.1, read as the reverse complement.
GGTCAGGCTGGACTGGATGTCACGGATGCGGCGCTCGACCGCGCGGCGGCGGACCGTGACGAGCTGGTCGCCGGCGTAGTTCTCGTCGACCGTCTTGCGCATGATCGCCTCGACCGCGAGCTCCGTGACCATGGCGCGGACGGCGTTGTCGGGGGCCACGTCGCGGACCCGGACCAGGTATTCCTGCGGGTCCTGGACGCCGTACTCCGCCCCGCCCGCGTCCATGATCGCCTGGCGTACGGCGGCGTACGGGGCGGCGGTGAACTCGTCGACGCCGTACGCGTCGAACGCCGGGGAGACCAACTCGGGCCGCTGGAGGGCAAGTTTGAGGAGCTCGCGTTCGGTGGCGTAGACCGGGTTGCGGAGGTTGAGCGCCGGGCCCGGGGCGGAGGGGCGGGGGGTGGCGTCGTACTGCCGCTCTCCGTTGCGGGCGATCGGCGCCGGGCCCTTGCCTCCGCGGTCGCGGGCCCAGCGGGCCAGTTGGGCGACGCGTCTGACCACGAACTGGGTGTCGAGGATGCCGAGCATGCCGGCGAGCTGGACGGCGACCTCGTGCTGGGCGCCGGTGTTCTTGATGCGGGCGACGACGGGCGCCGCCTCGTCCAGCGCGGCGGCCCGGCCGCCGGGGGTGTCCAGGTCGTAGCGGAGGACGATCTGGCGCAGCGCGAACTCGAAGAGCGGGGTGCGGGGTTCGACCAGGTCGGCGACCGCGTCATCGCCCTTGGCGAGGCGCAGGTCGCAGGGGTCCATGCCGTCGGGGGCGATCGCGATGTACGTCTCGGCGGCGAACTTCTGGTCGTCCTCGAAGGCGCGCAGGGCGGCCTTCTGCCCGGCCGCGTCGCCATCGAAGGTGAAGATCACGCGGGCCGAGCCGTTGTCCATGAGCAGACGGCGGAGGATCTTGATGTGGTCGGTGCCGAAGGCGGTGCCGCAGGTCGCGATGGCCGTCGTCACGCCGGCGAGGTGGCAGGCCATGACGTCGGTGTAGCCCTCGACCACGACCGCGCGGCTGGACTTGGCGATGTCCTTCTTCGCCAGGTCGATGCCGTAGAGCACCTGGGACTTGCGGTAGATCGCGGTGTCGGGCGTGTTGAGGTATTTGGGGCCGGTGTCCGCCTCGTAGAGCTTGCGGGCGCCGAAGCCGACGACCTCGCCGCCGATGTCGCGGATGGGCCACATCAGACGGCCGCGGAAGCGGTCGATGGGGCCGCGGCGGCCCTCCTGGGAGAGGCCGGAGAGGATCAGTTCCTTGTCGGCGAAGCCCTTGCCGCGGAGGTAGCGGGTGAGGTGGTCCCAGCCCTGGGGGCTGTAGCCGACGGAGAAGTGCTCGGCGGCGGCCTGGTCGAAGCCGCGCTCGGCGAGGAACGTACGGCCGGCGTCGGCCTCCGGGCTGGTGGCCAGCTGCTCCATGTACCACTGGGCGGCGATCTTGTGGGCCTCGACCAGGCGGATCCGCTCGCCGCGCTGGTGGGAGGGGTTGTACCCGCCCTCCTCGTAGCGCAGGGTGATGCCGGCCTGGGCGGCGAGGCGCTCGACCGCCTCGGAGAAGGTGAGGTGGTCGATCTTCATCACGAACGTGATGGTGTCGCCACCCTCCTGGCAGCCGAAGCAGTGGAAGAATCCCTTGCTCGGGCTGACCTGGAAGGACGGCGACTTCTCGTCGTGGAACGGGCACAGCCCCTTGAGGTTGCCGCCGCCCGCGTTGCGCAGCTGGAGGTACTCGGACACCACGGCGTCGATCGGGACCGCGTCCCGTACCGCCTTCACGTCCTCGTCGTTGATCCGTCCTGCCACGCGTGAATTCTACGGGGGTCGTGTGACAGTCGATCGCCGTGGTCAGGTCAGGGGACGAGGCTGTCCAGCGGAACGCGCGGGTTCGCGAGTGCCTCGGTGTCCACCTGGGCCTTGGTACGAATCAGCTGCTGGATGGGCTCTGTGACGTCCCACACGTTCACGTTCATCCCGGCCAGCACCCGGTTCTCCTTCACCCAGAACGCGATGAACTCACGCTTTCCCGCGTCTCCCCGGATCACCACTTCGTCGTACGTGCCCGGGGGCGCCCAGCCGGAGTACTCCATGCCCACGTCGTACTGGTCGGAGAAGAAATAGGGCACGCGGTCGTAGGTGAGGTCCCGGCCGAGCATCGCGCGGGCCGCCGCGGGGCCGCCGTTGAGGGCGTTCGCCCAGTGTTCGACGCGCAGCCGGGTGTCGAAGAGGGAGTGCTGGAAGGAGGCCACGTCGCCGGCCGCGTAGATGTCGGGGTCGGAGGTGCGCAGCCGGGCGTCGACCGCGATGCCGCCGCCGTGGGCGCGGTCCGCCAGCTTAAGGCCCGCCGCCTCCGCGAGGGCGGTCCGCGGGGCCGCGCCGACCGCCGCGAGGACGTCGTGCGCGGGGTGTTCCTCGCCGTCGTCGGTGCGGGCGGCGAGGACCATGCCGTCCTGGCCGACGATCTCGGTCAGCCGTGCGCCGAAGTGGAAGCGGACACCGTGCTCGCGGTGCAGCTCGGCGAAGATCTGGCCGAGCTCCGGGCCGAGGACCGTGTGCAGCGGGGTCGGCAGCGGCTCGACGACGGTGACCTCGGCGCCGTACTCACGGGCCGCCGCCGCGACCTCCAGACCGATCCAGCCGGCTCCCGCGATCACGATGTGGCCGTTGTCCCTGCCCAGGGCGGCGAGGACGCCCTTGAGGCGTTCGGCGTGGGCGAGGCGGCGCAGGTGATGGACGCCGGCGAGGTCCGTGCCCGGGATGTCGAGGCGGCGGGGCTCGGCGCCGGTCGCGAGGAGCAGCTTGTCGTAGCGGACCAGGGTGCCGTCCTCGCCGAACCGGACGGTCTTCGCCGTACGGTCGACGGCGTCGACGGTCTCGCCCAGGTGCAGTTCGATGTCGTTGCGGGCGTACCAGGCGGGTTCGTGGACGAAGACGCTGTCGCGCTCCTCCTTGCCGAGCAGATAGCCCTTGGACAGCGGCGGGCGCTCGTACGGGTGGTCGCGTTCGTCGCAGATCAGTATCACGCGGCCGGTGAAGCCCTCCGCTCGGAGCGTCTCGGCCGCCTTCGCGCCGGCGAGACCGCCTCCGACGATGACGAATGTCTGATCCGCGTCGACCACTTGATGCCTCCTCGTGAACGTACCGCCACATGCGAGCGTCCCGCACGGAGCGTGATGCGGGAAGAGGGAGTGGCCCGATCAGGCCACGGAGGGTCACATTCGGGCCCTCCCGTCTCACTCCCGCCGCATCAGCATCACAGATGCCCCATCAGACGGCCGTGAAGCGAACGCGCGGACGCGTCGGTGAGCGAGGCGATCTGATCGACGATCACCCGCTTGCGGGCCCGGTCGTCGGGCGCCCGGTCGAACAGCGCCCGGAACTGCGGGTCGAGGCCGTCGGGGGCGCGGGCGGTGAGCGCCTCGGCCAGTTCGGCCACCACGATCCGCTGGTCCGCCCGCAGCCGCTCCTGCTCGGCGCGCTGCATGACGTACCGGTCGGCGACCGCCTTGAGGACCGCGCACTCCAGTCGCGTCTCGTGCGGTACGACGAGTTCGGCGCCGTATCTCGTCAGCCGCCCGGTCCCGTACTCGGCGCGGGTGGCGGCCTCGGCGGCGAGGCAGAAGCGGCCGATGAGCTGGCTGGTGGCGTCCTTGAGGCGGCCCTGGGCCACTGCCGAGCCGTCGTAGCGGTGCGGCCACCACGGTTGCTCCTGCAGCCGGTCCAGGGCGGCGGAGAGCTCCGCCGGGTCGGTGTCCTCGGGCACATAGCGGCCCCGGGCGACCGCGAAGACCGCCTGGCGTTCCGGTTCGGCGTGCAGACGGGCGGGGTCGACATGGCCGGCGTGCAGGCCGTCCTCGACGTCGTGCACGGAGTACGCCACGTCGTCGGACCAGTCCATGACCTGGGCCTCGAAGGTGGTGCGGTTCCCCGGGGCGCCCTCGCGGACCCAGTCGAAGACGGGGCGGTCGTCCTCGTAGACACCGAACTTCGGGGACTTGGGGTCGGTGGGGTGCGCTCCTCGGCGCCAGGGGTATTTGGTGGCCGCGTCGAGGGTCGCCCGGGTGAGGTTGAGGCCGACGGAACCCTCGGCGGTGAAGCGTTTGGGTTCGATGCGGGTGAGGAGCCTGAGGGACTGGGCGTTGCCCTCGAAACCTCCGCAGTCCTCGGCGAACTCGTTGAGCGCCTGCTCGCCGTTGTGGCCGAACGGGGGGTGGCCGAGGTCGTGGGCGAGGCAGGCGGCTTCGACGAGGTCCGGGTCGCAGCCGAGGGCCGCGCCCAGCTCTCTGCCCACCTGGGCGCACTCCAGCGAGTGGGTGAGGCGGGTGCGGGGGCTGGCGTCCCAGGCCTGGCTCATCGTGCCGGGCGTGACCACTTGGGTCTTGCCGGCGAGTCTTCTGAGCGCGGAGGAGTGCAGGATGCGGGCCCGGTCGCGTTGGAAGGCGGTGCGGCCTGGGCGTTTGTCGGGTTCGGCGGCCCAGCGGGCCACTGACGTGAGGTCGTAGCCGGGGGGTGAGTTGTGGTTTTTGCCTTCCATGTCTCGACAGTAAGGGGAGATGCTGACAATCCGCGTATGCGTCTGGGGGGTTCTGTTGTGTGGCGGGTGCGGGTGCGTTGTGGCTTGTCGCGCCCACGATGGGGGCCCCCGCTCGAGCGAAGCCGAGAGTGGGGGAGGAGCCGCAACTTGATGCAGCCCCGCGCCCCTCAGGGCGTTGCAGCCACCCCTGGTTTCATGCCGACGCCAGTGCGGGTTCGGTAGCGGCCGTCGATGCCAACGACTGGTCGTAGCGGTGCAGGAGCAGGCGGGCCATCGCCGGGTGGGTGCCGAGGGGGGCCGAGGCTATCCACGGGGCCTTCTGGGCGCTCTGGGTGGCGAAGAGGCCCGGGGCCGTGAAGTAGGAGGCGACGGCCACGCGGTGGCGGCCTCGCGCGGCGAGGGCGCGGACGGCTGTCTCGACCGTGGGGGTGGCCGCGGAGGCGTAGGCGGGGACGACCGGGACGCCGAGGCGTTCCGACAGGAGGTGGGCCGTGCGGCCGGTGTCGACGGCCGAGTCCGGGTCGCGGGAGCCGGCCGCGGCGAGGACCACGGCGCTCGCGCGTCGCGTCGCCTCGTCCATCGTGGTGCGCCAGCCGGCCTCGACGAGACGGCCGTGGAGGGCCTCCACGAGCAGCGGGTGCGGGCCGAGGGGGGTGGCCACGCGGGTGCGGGCCGCGCAGGCGGCCGCCATCTCGGGGATGTCCCGCTTGACGTGGTAGCCGCGGCTGAGGAGGAGCGGGACGAGGACCGCCTCGCCGGTGCCGAGGGAGGCGAGCGTGTCGGGGAGCAGGGGCTCGTTCAGCTCGATGTGGCCGAGACGCACCGGCAGACCGGGGCGCAGCTCGCGGACCCGCTCGACGAGCGTGTGGACCGTGCGCAGCGTGCGCGGGTCCCGGCTGCCGTGCGCCACGAGGACGAGCGCGGGCGGCTCGGTGCGCCGCCCGCCGTCGAGCGAGACGAGGCTGAGCTGGGTGGCGAGCTGGCTGGTGATCCGGTTCATGATGTGCGCCGTACTGTCGAGGTGAGGCCCAGGGAGCGGCAGGACGCCGCCGGGGAGGGTCGTGGACTCGTCGCGAAGAGCTTCCGACTTGCGCGTCGCCGTCATGAACTGATGGTGACGGCACGAGGTTGCCTTCCCATTGCACAGGAATGACGGGTCTTTTCCGGGGGTTCACGATGGGGTGTGGGGGCTGTGTGAGGCATTGTGACCTGCGGTTTCATTGACCGAAGTGAGGCTGGTCACGTCGTGGGCGGTGAACCGGACGGCCTGACAGGACGTCTCTGACTGTCGAAGGCCGACCGGGGAGGGACCGTCCGATGCGACTGCCTGAGCCGCACAGACCTCGTCTGCCGCGCACCCGGACCGGGCAGCGGCGGCTGGTGCAGGCCGTCATGGCGGCGTGCGTGCTGGCGCTGCTGCCGGCGACCTGGCTGTACGTCTCGACGGACGGCCTGCTGCGTACGACGGCGAACGCGCCGCGCACCGAGGTGGCCGTCGTCTTCGGCGCCGGTCTGTGGGACGGCGAGCCCTCTCCGTACCTCGCCCACCGGCTGGACGCGGCGGCGACGCTGTACCGGGAGGGCCGCGTCCGGGTCGTCCTGGTCACCGGCGACAACAGCCGCGAGGACTACGACGAGCCCGACGCGATGCGCGCCTATCTGAGGCGGCACGGGGTGCCTGACGGGCGGATCGTCAGTGACTACGCGGGCTTCGACACCTGGGACTCCTGCGTCCGCGCGAAGAAGATCTTCGGCGTCGACGAGGCCGTGCTGATCAGCCAGGACTTCCACATCCGGCGGGCTCTCGCGCTGTGCCGGGCGGCGGGTGTCACGTCGTACGGCGTCGGGGTCGACGACAAGCACGACGTGACCTGGTACTACGGCGGCAGCCGGGAGATCCTCGCGGCGGGCAAGGCCGTCCTGGACGCGGTGTTCGAGCCGGATCCGCGGTTCCTGGGGCCGAAGGAGACCGGGGTGAGCAGGGCGCTGGCCAGTGGCCGGTGAGGTGCGGGGCGCCTCACGGCGACGGGGCGGCCATCGGGAGGTCACCGTCCCGGCCGCGTAACACGGAACCGTCCTGCGCGTAACACGCCCGAAGCACGCTGAGAAGCATGCCGAACTCCGTGACGCCCACGCACTGCCCGTACTGCGCCCTGCAGTGCGGGATGAACCTGACGCCCGCTGCGGACGGGACCGTCGAGGTGAGCGAGCGTACGGACTTCCCGGTGAACCGGGGTGCGCTGTGCGGCAAGGGCCGTACGGCGCCGGAGGTGCTTCGGTCGAGCGTTCGGCTGACCTCTCCGCTGGTCCGCTCCGGGGGCACGCTCGTGCCCGCGTCCTGGGACGAGGCACTGGACCGGATCGCCGAGGGGCTGTCCCGCACGCGTACGGAACATGGCCCGGACGCGTGCGGGGTCTTCGGCGGGGGCGGCCTGACCAACGAGAAGGCGTACACGCTCGGCAAGTTCGCGCGGGTCGTGCTCGGCACCTCGCAGATCGACTACAACGGGCGTTTTTGCATGTCGTCGGCGGCGGCCGCGGGGATCAAGGCGTTCGGTCTCGACCGCGGGCTGCCGTTCCCGCTCGAGGACATCCCCAAGTCCGGCTGTGTGATCCTCGTCGGCTCCAACCTCGCCGAGACCATGCCGCCGTCGCTGCGCTTCTTCAACGAACTGCGGGAGAACGGCGGCACCCTGATCGTCATCGACCCGCGCCGCACGAAGACCGCCGAACAGGCCGACCTGCACCTGGCACCCCGCCCCGGGACGGATCTGGCCCTGGCGCTCGGGATGCTGCATCTGATCGTCGCCGAGGGGCGGGTCGACGAGGCGTACGTCGCCGAGCGCACGGTCGGCTGGGAGGACGCCCGCGCGGTGGCGATGTCGCACTGGCCGGAGTACGTGGAACGGATCACGGGGGTGTCCGTTCCACAACTCCGGCAGGCCGTACGGATGTTCTGCGAGCCCGAGGATGCGATGGTGCTCACCGCGCGCGGGCCCGAGCAGCAGTCCAAGGGCACCGACACCGTCGGCGCGTGGATCAACCTGTGCCTGGCGACCGGCCGCGCGGGCCGCCCGCTGTCCGGGTACGGGTGTCTGACCGGGCAGGGCAACGGGCAGGGCGGACGCGAACACGGCCAGAAGGCCGACCAGTTGCCCGGCTACCGCAAGCTGGACGACCCGGCGGCGCGGCGGCATGTCGCCGAGGTGTGGGGCATCGACCCGGACACGCTGCCCGGGCCGGGACGCAGTGCGTACGAGCTGCTCGACGCGCTGGGTACGGACATCAAGTCGCTGCTGCTGATGGGATCCAACCCGGTGGTGTCGGCGCCGCGCGCGGCCCATGTCGAGGAACGCGTCAAGTCGCTGGACTTCCTGGCGGTGTGCGACGTCGTGCTCTCGGAGACGGCGGCGCTCGCGGACGTGGTGCTCCCGGTCACGCAGTGGGCGGAGGAGACGGGCACCACGACCAACCTGGAGGGGCGGGTGCTGCTGCGCCGGCAGGCGATCAGCCCGCCCGAGGGCGTCCGCAGCGACCTGGAGGTCCTGCACGAACTGGCCGACCGCCTCGGCGTGGAGAAGGGCTTCCCCACCGACCCCGAGGAGGTCTTCGAGGAACTGCGCCGCGCCAGCGCGGGCGGCCCCGCGGACTACTCAGGGATCACGTACCGGCGCCTGGCGGAGGAGAACGGGGTGTTCTGGCCGTGCCCGGCGGTGGAGGCCGTTGCCGACGGCGAAGCCGGGGCGGACGGGGATGCCGTGGCGGACGGGGCTGCCGGGGCCGACGGGGATGCCGGGGCGGACAGGGATGCCGGGGCGGACGAGAAGGCCGGGGCGGACGAGAATGCCGGGGAAGCCGCCGAGGGCGCGGCCGCCGGCCTCCCGTCGGCCGATCCGACCGATCCGATTGATCCGGCCGAAGGCACCGCGCCGGGCGTGACGGCGAGCCCTGCGACACCGGACGCGGACTCCCCGGGCAAGGCGGTGTCCGGCACCGCCCCCGGTGTCCACCCCGGCACCCCCCGCCTCTTCCTGGACCGTTTCGCCACCCCCGACGGGCGGGCGCGGTTCGTGGCCGTGGCACATCGCGCGATCGCCGAGGAGCCCGACGAGGAGTACCCGGTGCTGCTGACGACGGGGCGAGTCGTGGCGCAGTACCAGTCCGGTGCGCAGACCCGCCGGGTCGACGAGCTGAACGCCGCCGCGCCCGGCCCGTTCGTCGAGCTGCACCCGCGGCTCGCCGAGCGGCTCGGCGCGGCCGAGGGGGATGCGGTGGCCGTGGTGTCCCGGCGGGGGCGGGCCGTGGCACCGGCCCGGATCACGACCACGATCCGCCCGGACACCGTCTTCATGCCCTTCCACTGGCCCGGCGAGGGCCGCGCCAACACCCTCACCAACCCGGCGCTGGACCCCACTTCACGGATGCCGGAGTTCAAGGCGTGCGCGGTGCGGCTGGAGACGGTGACGCCGTAGCGGCGTCGGTCAGGGGGACGAGGGCGGTGATGGCTCACCTGCGCAGCCAGTCGCCGCCCTCGATCAGCTTGCCCCGTGATCGCAGCCGGGCGGTGACCGCGGGGGCGGCGACGTAGACCCAGGCGGGTACGCCGCTGCCGTCGGCGACGCGGACGACCCGGCGCTCGACGCGCTCGTACAGGTTGCGCGGGGAGCCGGGCACGTACTCCTCCAGGCGGTCGAGGCCGGCCAGCAGCTCCCGGTACGCCTCCGGTCGCGCGGTGACGAGTTCGCCGCTCACCGTTCCCCCGGGTTCCGGCACCGCGTAGGGATAGCCCGGGCCGTCGTACAGCACCGCGCCCGGTAGCCGTGCGGGTTCCTCGCAGCGGATGCGGCCGCGCAGGAAGAGGTCGTGGTTGGTCTCGCCGGGGCGGAGGGTGCCGTAGACGAAGAAGGGGAGGTCCGCGGGTCGCGCGGGGTGGGCGGCGGGATGGGCGGCGGTCACAGAAACGATTCTCTCCCCTCACATACCTCCGCGAACGCGCTATGGACATGACATGTCATGGACCTTTAAATCTTGGTCAACGCAATGCGCGCCGCCCCCCACGCCCCCCCCACGCGCCCACCGGGCGCACCCACGAGGAGACCGATGAGTCGGATACGGCAGATACGGCAGCACGCACCAGGTCCCCGTCGTCTCGCCACCGCCACAGTGGCCGTCACCACCGCCACCCTGCTGACCGCCGCGCTCTCCCCCACCGCCGACGCCGCCGACGCGGCCGGCCGACCCACCCGGGCCACCGCGATCGAGAACGCGGCCTCGGTGCTCCTGGAGCGGGCCGCCGCTCTGGGGCTGACCGCCCCTCAGGGGACGAAGGTGCGTGATGTCGTCGTCGACCGGGACGGCGCCCAGCACGTCCGCTACGACCGCACCTACCGCCAACTGCCCGTCCTGGGCGGCGACTTCGTCGTCCACCTGGCCTCCGACGGCAGCTACCGCGGCGCCGACCGGGCGACCAGGGACGCGATCTCGCTCGCGAGCATCACCCCGGAGCTGTCCGCATCGAAGGCCGCCGGCCTCGCGGTGAACGCGCTGCGAGTCGCCAACGCCGGTCGGACGCTGAAGAAGGTGACGGCCAGGTCGCGGCTGGTCGTCGACGCCCTGCACGGAGCTCCGAAGCTCGCCTGGCGGACCGACACCGTGGCGCAGGACTCCCTCGGCAACCCGGTCGCCCGCACCGTGCTGACCGACGCCCGCACCGGCGCCCGGATCGACGCCTGGGACGCCATCGAGACGGCGACGGGTGACGGCAGGTCGCTGTACGGGGGCACGGTGCCGCTGCAGACCACGGGGTCGGGATCGACGTACCAGCTCAAGGACGCGACGCGCGGGAACACGTACACCGGGGACGCGGCGAACAAGACGGACCTGTGCGTGGTCGGGATCTGCGTCAACCGGGCGCCGGCGACGGTCTTCACGGACGCCGACAACCACTGGGGCACGGGCACGGCGGCCGATCGGGCGAGCGCGGCGGTGGACGCGCAGTACGGCACGGACCAGACCTGGGACTACTACAAGGACGTCCACGGCCGCAACGGCATCGCGGGCGACGGCAAGGGCTCGTACAACCGGGTGCACTACGGCGCCGCCTACAACAACGCCTTCTGGGACGACAGTTGCTTCTGCATGACGTACGGCGACGGCGACGGGGCGACCTTCGGGCCGCTGGTGTCGCTGGACGTGGCCGGGCACGAGATGTCGCACGGCGTGACGTCGAAGACCGCGGCGCTGACGTACTCCGGTGAGTCGGGCGGCCTGAACGAGGCGACCTCCGACATATTCGGCACGCTGGTGGAGTTCCACGCGGGCAACGCGCAGGACCCGGGCGACTATCTGATCGGCGAGAAGATCGTCCGCTCCGGCTTCGGCCGGGACGCCCTGCGTTACATGGACAAGCCGTCCAAGGACGGCAACTCGGCGGACTGCTGGAGCGGTTCGGTCGCCGACCTCGACGTGCACTACTCGTCGGGCGTCGCCAACCACTTCGCCTTCCTGCTGGCCGAGGGCAGCGGCGCGCGGACCGTCAACGGCGTCGGCTACAACTCGCCGACCTGCGACGGCTCCACGGTCGCGGGCATCGGCCGGGACAAGCTGGGCGCCATCTGGTACCGGGCGCTCACGGTCCACATGACCTCGTCGACGAACTACGGGGGCGCCCGCACGGCGACCCTGAACGCGGCGAAGGACCTGTACGGCGCCGGGAGCACGGAGTACGACGCGGTAGCGGCGGCCTGGAGCGCGGTGGGCGTGCGCTGACGGCCGCGAACGGGGGGTCGCCCCGGTCGGGCGACTCCCCCACGCGTGGCCGGCCGGTCAAGGAGGGCCGGTCCGTCGTCGGCCGCCGCGCGAACGGCCCGTCACCCGTTCACCCCCTCGCCCTACGCCCTTCGGGGCCTCTTTCCGTACGCCGCCCACAGACGCCGGTGACCTGGTGAAACACCGACGGATCAGCCCTCGGCGGCTTTTGCCTGACACCCATTCACCCCAATTCTGACGTTCCCTCAGGAAGCGCTCCGGGCCCGCTGCCACTTACCTCGGAAGGGCAGCACCCACCGAAGACGCTCGAGGGAGCACCGATGCGACGTACCGCCCGCCTGCTGACCGGTACCGCGCTCGCCGTGGCCGCCGCGGGGCTCGGCACCGCACCCGCGTCCGGCGGCGACGCCACCGGACTGGAGCTGTACCCGTCCTCGGTCGTTCCGGGCCGGCAGGTCACCGTGAACAGCGCGGCCTGCGGTGAAGGCGGGACGGCGGCGGGTGACGCCGGCGCGGTGGGCGCCGGTGCCTTCCCGCTGGCGCCCACCACGGGCGAGGGCGAGGCGACCGGACGGTTCCGGGTGCCGCCGAGCGCCCAGCCGGGGACGTACGAGATCGTCGCGAACTGCGCGAGGAGCGGTCGGCGGGTGACCGGGGACCTGGTCGTCACGCTGACGGCCCCGCGCGAGCAGGTGTATCCCCGAGGAAGTGTGAAGACGGGGGTCGGTGGCGCCCTGGGCCCCGATCCCGTGCAGACCGCGGCCGGTGTGGCGGCTCTCGCCGTCGCCGCCGCGGGCGGTACCTGGCTCCTGCATCGCCGGGCGAGAGGCGACGGGATCTGACGGACACCCTCCGCTGTCCGTCCGCCGGTACCGCGTATCCCCTCCTCCTCCGGGTCCGACGCCCCTCGCGGCCCGGAGGGGGAGGGGTCCGGCCTTCATGGCGACGACCGGCCTCGTGAGAAGGCCGGCCCGCATGGAAAGGGGGTATGCCGTGCCCAGCGTCGGCAACGCCGCGATAGCGGCCGTCACCGCGGTCGCCCTGTGCACCGGGGCCTGGCTGCTGCGCAGCGGCGCCGAGACCCACCCTCCGCCACAACCGTCCGCCGCGCAGGCGCGCACCCCCGACGACTCCGACACCGCGCTGGGCGCGGGGCCGGCCGCCGGGCGGCGCGCCGCACGTCCCGCGGCGCCGGTCGCCGCGCTGCCGCCCTCTCCGCCCGACCGGATCCGTATCCCCTCGATCCGGGTGAACGCGCCCCTGACGGGTCTGGGGCTCACCCCGGCCGGCAGCCTCGACGTGCCGCCCGCCGAGAGGAAGAACCTCGCCGGCTGGTACGAGGCAGGCACCACGCCCGGAGAGACGGGCACCGCGATCGTCGCCGGGCATGTCGACAACGCCGAGGGCCCGGCCGTGTTCTACGACCTGGGCGCGCTGAAGAAGGGCGCCGCCGTCGAGGTGGACCGGCGGGACGGCACGGTCGCCCTCTTCACCGTGGACGCCGTCGAGGTCTACGAGGCGAGGAACTTCCCCGACCGGAAGGTGTACGGCGCGGCCGCGCGCCCCGAGCTGCGGGTGATCACCTGCGGTGGCGGCTACTCACGGAGCACCGGCTATCAGGGGAACGTCGTCGTCTACGCGCACCTCACGGGCAGCCGCTGAGCCGCCCAGGATGTTCACCCGGCCCCACGCCCCCAGTGGTCCGAGCGCCTGGTTCAGCGAGGCACCCCGGGGCGTGAGCGAGTACTCCACCCGCGGCGGGACCTCGTCGTACGCCTCCCGGTGCACGATGCCGTCCGCCTCCAGCTCCCGCAGCTGGGCCGCGAGCACCTTCTCCGTCACCCCGGGCAGCTCTCTGCGCAGTTCGCCGAAGCGGTGCGGCCGGATGTCCAGCGCCCACAGGATCAGCACCTTCCACTTGCCGCCGATCACGTCCATCGCCGCGTCGATCCCGCAGACGTACGCCCCCGGCCGTCGTACGGTCGTCATGCCGCCCCTCCCCTGCCTGGATCCTTACCCGGCGGTAACCACCCACTCCGAAGTGCGTACTTGAGCAGGTCGTTCCCCTGCGGCGAGCCTAATCGCCATGACTGACAACGCATTTGCCCAGCCCGCCCCTTCCCGCCCGACCCCCCTCACCCTCCTCGGCACCGGCGCCATGGGCACCGCCCTCGCCCGCGCCTGGCTCGCCGCCGGTCACCCCGTGACCGTGTGGAACCGCACCCCCGCCCGCGCCGCGGCCCTGGCCGGGGAGGGCGCCACGGTCGCCGTGAGCGCCGCCGACGCGGTGGCCGCGGGCAGGCTCGTCATCACCTGTCTCCTCGACGACGCCTCCGTCGGCGCGACCCTCGACGGGGCCGACCTCACCGGCCGGGACCTGGTGAACCTGACCACCGGGACGCCAGAGGAGGGACGGGACCGGGCCGCGTGGGCCGAGGCGCGCGGGGCGCGTTTCCTGGACGCCGGGATCATGGCCGTACCGCCGATGATCGGGGCCGCGAATTCCGGCGCGTACGTCTTCTACAGCGGCTCCGCCGCGCTCTTCGAGGAGCACCGGGACACGCTCGCCGTCCCGGCCGGGGCGACCTATGTCGGTGCGGACCCCGGGTTCGCCGCGCTGCACGACGTGGCGCTGCTGAGCGCGATGAACGGGATGTTCGCGGGCATCACCCACGCCTTCGCCCTGATCCGCCGGCAGGACATCGCCCCGAAGGACTTCGCGCCGCTGCTCGTGTCGTGGCTCACCGCAATGGCCCCCATGGCCCACCAGGCCGCCGAGCGGCTGGACAGCGGCGACTACAGCACGGACGTCGTCTCCAACCTCGCCATGCAGGTCGCCGGCAACACGACCCTCCTGCGCACGGCGGAGGAACAGGGCGTGAGCGCCGAGCTGCTGACGCCCTACCTGGCGCTGATGGAGCGTCGCCTGGCGGCGGGCCACGGCGACGAGGACACCACGGGACTGATCGACCTCCTCCTGACCGGTCGTTAGGCGGTCGGGCCGTCCGGCGGTCGGACCGTCGAGCCGTCGGACCGTCGAGCCGTCGAGCCGTCGAGCCGTCGGACCGTCGGACCCTCGGACCGTCGAGCCGTCGAGCCGTCGAGCCGTCGGACCGTCGGACCCTCGGACCGTCGAGCCGTCGAGCCGTCGAGCCGTCGAGCCGTCGGGCCGTCCGGCCGCCCACTGCTCGTCCGCCGGATTCGGCACCGGCCTCAGAGGACGACGATGACCATGGTCGGTGACATGTCGGACATGATCGCGCCCTGGCGGGCCTCCGGGCGTGAGATACATGCAGTGGCCATGGGGGTCGGAAGCTTGACCCCCTTCCGGGGTTCGGCGCGCCGGATCGGGGTAATCCGCACCTCACAGCGCTCCCGCGCCGCCTTCTCGGAACCCTCACACCCGCCCGGCGCCACCGCTGAGCGCAGCGTTCCCCGCGGGAAACAGACGTGATGCGACTGGGTAACACCGGCACCGCACGCTCCTAGACATGACCTCGAATACGCGTGTGGTGGTGATCGGCGCCGGCCTCGCGGGCGTCCGTCTCGCCCGGCGGCTCGGCGAGCTCGGCACTCCCGTGACACTCGTCGGCGAGGAGGAGCACCGCCCGTACAACAGGGTCCTCCTGGCCGAGGTGCTGGCCGGACGCTACAACCCCGAGGTGATCGCCCTCCCGGCGCCCGCCTCGCTGACCCGCGCCCGTGTCACCGGCATCGACCGGGACAACCGGACCGTCGAGTGCGCTGACGGTGCGAAGATCGCATACGACACGCTGGTCCTGGCCACCGGGTCCAACCCCGTACTGCCGCCCCTGCGTGGCCTGTTCACCCCCGACCACGTGCTGCCGGAGGGCGTCCACGCCTTCCGCACGATGGACGACTGCCTGGGTCTCTCCAAGGCGGTACGGCCGGGTGTGAAGGCGGTCGTCATCGGCGGCGGACTCCTCGGGGTCTCGGCGGCCCGGGCGCTCGCCCTGCGCGGCGCCCAGGTCATGCTCGCCCAGCAGTCCGAGCGGCTCATGGAGCGGCAGCTCGACCCGGCCGCCTCCAAGCTGGTCCGCCGGCACCTGCTGGACCTCGGCGTGGAGATCCACACCGGGTGCCGGGTGCGCGACGTGCGCTGCGTCGGCGGCGCGGTCCGCTCGGTCGAGATGGCCGACGGCTACGCCCTCGACGCCGACCTGGTGGTCCTGGCCTGCGGGGTCCACCCGCGCGTGGGTCTCGCCCAGGTCGCGGGTCTAGAGGTGCGCAAGGGGATCGTCGTCGACGACGAACTCCGCACCTCCGACCCGAACATCCGGGCGATCGGCGACTGTGTCCAGCACGACGGCACGGTGTACGGGCTCGCCACCCCGGCGCTCGAACAGGCGGACGTCCTGGCCGAGTCGCTGTCCGGCCGGACCGACGCCCGCTACACCGGCACCCGTTCCCTGACCCGGCTGACTCTCGCCGGGCAGGCCGCCCCCCACGGGCCGTTCGACCTCGCCGCGTTCGGCGAGACGGAGGCCCTGCCCGGCGACGACGTGGTCCAGCTCGCCGACGCCACTCGAGGCACCTACCGCAAGGTCGTCGTCCGCGACGACCGCCTGGTCGGCGGGGTCCTCGTCGGCGAACTCGGCACTGTCGGAGCGCTCGCGCGCGCCTGGGAGGGAGCAGAGCCGCTCCCCTCCGACGGCGGCCCCCTGCTCCACCTGCTCACCAACGATGGAGGCTCCTGATGTCCACGACCGCACTTGTGGGGAACGGCCCCCGCCCCACGATCGTGCTCGTCGGCCATGGCATGGTCGGCCAACGCTTCCTCGAAGCGCTCGCCGAGCGCGGCCTGACCGCCACGCACCGCGTGGTCGTGCTGTGCGAGGAGCCGCGTCCCGCGTACGACCGCGTCCAGCTCACCTCGTACTTCTCGGGCAAGACCCCTGAGGACCTGTCCCTGACGGACATGGAGTTCATCAAGGACCACGGCATCGAGCTGTACGTCGGTGACCCGGCGGAGACGATCGACCGCGAGTCGAAGAAGGTCACCGCCCGCTCCGGAATGGTCGTCGACTACGACACCCTGGTCCTGGCCACCGGGTCCTACCCCTTCGTACCGCCCGTCCCGAACAAGGACGCCGAGGGCTGCTTCGTCTACCGCACGATCGAGGACCTCCTCGCGATCGAGGAGTACGCCAAGTCGAAGGCGACCACCGGTGCGGTGGTCGGCGGCGGTCTGCTCGGACTCGAGGCGGCCGGCGCCCTGAAGGGCCTCGGACTGGCCGCCCACATCGTGGAGTTCGCGCCCCGGCTGATGCCCGTCCAGGTCGACGAGGGCGGCGGAGCCGCGCTGCTGCGCACCATCTCCGACATGGGCCTGTCCGTGCACACGGGCGTGGGCACGCAGGAGATCGTGGTCGGCGAGGACGGCGCGGTCACCGGCATGAAGCTGTCCGACGGCTCCGAACTCGCCACCGACATGGTGGTGTTCTCCGCCGGTGTCCGCCCCCGCGACCAGCTGGCCCGCGAGAGCGGCCTGACGGTCGGCGAGCGCGGCGGCATCGCGGTGGACGAGCAGTGCCGGACCGTCTCCGACCCGCATGTCTTCGCGATCGGCGAGTGCGCGCTGGCCTCCGACGGCCGCGTGTACGGCCTGGTGGCCCCCGGTTACGAGCAGGCCGAGACGGCCGCGGCGACGATTGCCCGGGACGACGCGGAGTTCACCGGCGCCGACCTCTCCACCAAGCTGAAGCTGCTCGGCGTGGACGTGGCCTCCTTCGGCGACGCGCACGGCACCGCCGAGGACTGCCTGGACGTCGTCTACTCCGACTCCCGCGCCGGTCTGTACAAGAAGCTGGTCATCGGCCGCGACGGCACGCTGCTCGGCGGCATCCTGGTCGGCGACGCGGAGGCGTACGGCACCCTGCGCGCTTTCACGGGGTCCGTACCGCCCGTCTCCCCCGAGTCGCTGGTCCTGCCGGCCGGTGCCGGGGAGTCCGTCCAGCTCGGTCCGTCCGCCCTGCCGGACGAGGCGATCATCTGCTCCTGCCACAACGTGTCCAAGGGCACGATCCGCGGCGCGGTCACGGACCACCAGTGCACGACCGTGCCCGAGGTGAAGAAGTGCACCAAGGCCGGTACGGGCTGCGGCAGTTGCGTCAAGGTCCTCGGCCAGCTGGTCACCGCCGAGCTGGAGGCCAGCGGCGTCGAGGTCGACAAGGGTCTGTGCGGCTGCTTCTCGCAGACCCGCGAGGAGCTCTACGAGATCGTCCTCGCCCTGCGCATCAACACCTACCAGGACCTCCTGGACCGCTACGGCCGCGAGGACGCCCGGGGCGGCGACGGCTGCGAGATCTGCAAGCCCGCCGTCGGCTCGATCATCGCCTCCCTCGCCCCGACGATCGGCGCGAGCGGCTACGTCCTGGACGGCGAGCAGGCGTCCCTGCAGGACAGCAACGACCACTTCCTGGCCAACCTGCAGAAGAACGGCTCGTACTCCGTCGTCCCGCGCATCCCCGGCGGTGAGATCACCCCGGAGAAGCTGATCGTGATCGGCGAGATCGCCCGCGACTTCGGCCTCTACACGAAGATCACCGGCGGCCAGCGGATCGACATGTTCGGCGCGCGGGTCGAGCAGCTCCCCCTCATCTGGGCCCGTCTGGTGGACGCCGGCTTCGAGTCCGGGCACGCATACGGCAAGGCGCTGCGCACGGTGAAGTCCTGCGTCGGCCAGACCTGGTGCCGCTACGGCGTCCAGGACTCGGTCCGCATGGCGATCGACCTGGAGCTGCGGTACCGCGGCCTGCGCTCCCCGCACAAGCTCAAGTCGGCGGTCTCCGGCTGCGCCCGCGAGTGCGCGGAGGCCCAGTCCAAGGACTTCGGCATCATCGCCACCGCCAACGGCTGGAACCTGTACGTCGGCGGCAACGGCGGCGCCACCCCGCGCCACGCGGACCTGCTGGCCCAGGACCTGTCCGACGCCGAACTGGTCCGTCTGATCGACCGGTTCCTGATGTTCTACATCCGCACGGCGGACCGTCTGGAGCGCACCTCGACCTGGCTGGAGCGCATCCCCGGCGGCCTGGACCACGTCCGCGACGTGGTGGTCGAGGACTCCCTCGGCATCTGCGAGGAGCTGGAGTCCCTGATGGCGGCGCACGTGGCGGGCTACCGCGACGAGTGGGCCGAGACCATCAACGACCCCGAGAAGCTCTCCCGGTTCGTGTCCTTCGTGAACGCCCCCGACACCCCCGACCCCGTCGTCGGCTTCGTCCCCGAGCGCGACCAGATGAAGCCCGACCTGCCGCTGCTGACGATCGGCCACCGTCCCCTGGAAGGAAGCGCCCAGCGATGACCCTGGCACTCGAGACCACCGATCTGAAGGTCCAACTCCAGCTGAACGACGGTGAGGACTCCTGGTTCACCGTCTGCGACCTGAGCGCGCTGCTGCCGGGCCGCGGGGTGGCGGCGCTGCTGCCCGACGGCCGCCAGGTCGCCCTCTTCCGCGACCGCTCCGGCAAGCTGTACGCCATCGACAACCGCGACCCGTTCGGCGGCGCGGCAGTCCTCTCCCGCGGCCTGACCGGCACCCACCAGGGCCGCCCGTTCGTCGCCTCGCCCCTGCTGAAGCAGCGGTTCGACCTGGAGACCGGGGTGTGCCTGGACGACGACGTGGTGCGGGTGGCGACGTACGAGGTGCGGGCGTCGTAGTCCCTGTCCAACTGAAGATCAACTGACCGCTCGTTCTCGTTTGACCTTGGCCGCGGTACGTGGTCAGGACCAAGGAGTTCGATCCCGAAGCCGCGTTGCAGGCAGCCGTCGAGCTGTTCTGACAGCGCGGCTTCGTGGCGACGTCGATGGCCTCCCCCGGGGCGACGGCATGACCGACAATGGTCGGCAACCATCGGACCGGCACTGGGGGCACAGCCGCTGTGGGACCGCACATCGCATGGACAGTGAGATCCGGCGGAGCCTCGTGTGAGCTGACCGACGGAACCTCGGCGAAGTCGTTCATGTTCGGCTACCTCACCGACGCCCTCGCCGACCTGCTGTTCGGCATGACGGGCCTGTACGGCCAGTGGCGCACGGAGAGGTTCTTCTTCGACGCCGTGACGACGGAGATCCGCTGGGTCCTGCGACGCCCGGACGAGACGAACGTGGTGCTGTCGATCCACCGGCTGCAGGACCTCGCCGTGAGCCTCGGCCTGCCGGACGGGGCAGGTGAGCTGGAGTGGCGGTCCACGCACTCCCGGGCCGAACTGGTCCACGCGGTCCTGCGGGCGGCCGAGGAGGTCCTGGAGCGACACGGCGAAGAGGGTTACCGCGAGCTGTGGCAGGCGCACCCGTTCCCGATGGCGGGGTTGCAGGACCTGCGGCGGCTGCACAGCAGGCACGACGCCTGCGCGGAGCACGCCGAACCCCCGCGTCCCGCGGCCACGGCGGCGTAGGCGCTGCCGTCGGCGAGGTTCGCGTCAGCCCTTCAGGGCCTCGTACGTGACCCCTGTGAGCTGCTCGGAAGCGCCCCAAAGGAGTTCCCCCGCACGGTCGTCGAGGGTCCACGGGGCCCGCCGGGAGGGTCTCGGCGCCCCGCGCCACATCGCGAAGGACGGGCCGGTGAACGAGTCGGGGAGTACGTCGGGCGCGGTGGCGGCGTAGAGGGTGGGGAGGGCGCCGGTGTCGGCGGACTGGGCGACGTAGCGGTTGCCGAGGCGCATGAAGCGTTCGCTGGCCTTGCGGCCCGCCATCAGGGGGCCCGCGGTCTGGAGGTTGGTGGCCGCGTACCCGGGGTGGGCGGCCACCGCGACCACGTCCGAGCCGTGCGCCGCCAGCCGGCGTGACAGCTCGTGCGTGAAGAGGAGGTTGGCGGTCTTGGAGCGGGCGTAGGCGGTCCAACGACGGTAGCGGCGCTCGCTGTTGAGGTCGTTGATGTCGATGTTGGCCATCATGTGCGCCGTGCTGGACACCGTCACGACGCGCGCACCGGGCGTGCCGAGGATCCTCGGCGACAGCAGCCCGGTGAGCGCGAAGTGCCCGAGGTGGTTGACGCCGAACTGCGTCTCGAATCCGTCGGCCGTCGTCCCGTACGGCAGCGCCATCACGCCGGCGTTGTTGACGAGCAGATCGAGCCGGTCGTACGAGAAGCCGTCCGCGAACCGCCGCACGGAAGCCAGGTCCCCGAGGTCCAGCCCGACGACCTCCACCTCGGCACCCGGCACGTGAGAGGCGAGCCGGTCCACCGCCTCCGCACCCCGCGCCTCGCTCCGGCAGGCGAGCACCACCCGGGCACCCCGCCGCGCCAGCTCCCGTGCGGTGACGTACCCGATGCCGCTGTTGGCACCGGTGACGACGGCGACACGGCCGCTCTGATCGGGGATGTCCTTCTCGCTCCAGCCGGACATGGCGGCCTCCCTCGGCTGACGGGTGGGGTTTCAGCCTAGGAGCGGGGAGCGTCCGGCGTAATCGTCCGGAAGGGGGCGGGTGTCCAGATAGAACCATTCGGCGTCCGGGCCGGGACTCCGTGCGGGGGCCGGGGCCGACGCGGGTGTCGACGTGGGTGGCGGTTCCACGGTCTCGTCCGGGCTGACGGGGGCCGCCGGGCCCGGCATCAGCAGTTCCACCCTGAGCCCCCTCCCCCGCTGCTGGGCCGTGAACTCCTCGATCTGGTTGCGGCAGGCGTGGTCCAGGTGGGTGACGCCAGTCAGGTCGAGGCGGATCCGCTCCTTGCCGGAGGCCACGGCTCCCTCCAGGGCCTCGATGACCTTCGGCAGCCGCAGGAAGGTCGCGTTGCCGGCCATGACGACCTTCGCGGTGTCGTCCTCGACGTGCTGCCGGATCACGGTCTGCGACATGCGCAGCGCGGCCAGCACGATCCCGGCGGCGAGTCCGATCAGTACGCCTTCGAGCAGCGCGGTCGCCACGATGACCAGCGTGGTGAGGGTCATCACCACGAACTCACCCCGGTCCTGCCGCCACATCTTCGGGAACTCCTCCGGCCCGAACAGTTTCCAGCCGCTGTGCACCAGGACCCCGGCGAGCACCGAGATCGGGATCAGCGCGAGGACCTGTGGAAGCAGGAGGGCGAAGGCGAGCAGCCACAGTCCGTGCAGGGTGCGGGAGAGCCGGGTCTTCGCGCCCGCCTGGACGTTCGCCGAGCTACGGGCGACGACGGCCGTGATGGGCAGCGCGCCGAGGATGCCGGCGACGGTGTTCCCGGCGCCCTGGGCGATGAGCTCGGTGTTGTAGCGGGTGCGCGGACCGCTGTGCATGCGGTCCACCGCGGCCGCCGTGAACAGGCTCTCCGCGGAGGCGATGACCGTGAAGGTGAGGATGGAGGTGATGATCGCCACGTCGGCGAGCCCCGCGAACTGCTCCCCGCCCGGCACGCTCACCGCGGCCAGCAGGTCACCGACCTGGAGCGTCTTCACGTCCACGCCGGGCAGCGCGGCCACCGCGATGCCGATCCCGACGGCGACCAGCGCGGCCGGGACCTTCTTGACCGGCCCCGGAACCTTCTTCCACATGAAGCTCAGCACGACGGTGACGACACCGAGCAGCGTGGCGATCATCGCCTGCCGGTCGGTGACGATGTCGGCGACCAGCCCGGGGATGCCGGCCATGTTCTCGATCGGGACTCCGGGTGCCTTGGAGTCGGCCATCGGATACACCTGGCTGAACATCAGCGGCAGTCCGATGCCGGCCAGCATGCCCTGGACCACGGCGAGGGAGATCGCCTGGAACATCCGGCCGAGTTTCACGACCCCGAGGATGATCTGCAGGATCCCCGAGCACAGCACGATCACCCCGAGCATCGCCACGCCGTGCTCGGCGACGGTCTCCGCGACCAGCGCGGCGAGTCCGGCCGCGGGCCCGCTGACCTGCAGCGTGCTTCCCCGCGCCGCCCCGACCACCAGCCCGCCGATCACCCCGGAGATGATCCCGAGCTCGGCCGGCACCCCGGACGCGACGGCCACGCCGATGCACAGCGGCAGCGCGACGAGGAAGACGACGAGGGAGGCGGTGATGTCGGTGGCGAGGTCGGCCTTGGGGCCCTTGGTGCCCTTGGGACCATCCGGGCCTTTGAGACTTCTGAGGCCGTTGAGGCCTTTCGAGGGACCGGAGGACGCCGGGGCGCCCTTCGGCGGGGCCGGGCGTGGGGGGCG
>NZ_JOEV01000057.1 GCF_000721105.1 Streptomyces cellulosae | reverse complement strand
TGGTACTGCAGGGGGGACCCTGTGGGAGAGTAGGACGCCGCCGAACAATTTTTGGAGAAAACCCCGCACCTATAGGTGCGGGGTTTTCTGCGTTCACGGGTCGTCTAAGCGATGTCTCGCGACTCGATGTCGGCATTGCCTGTGGCCGTTTCGGGGGTTCAGTGGGCCGGAGCGATGTTGTGCAGATGGACGATCGTAGTCGCGCACGATTTTGTAGGTCTTGAGCCAGGACAGGCAGTGGTCGCGAGCGCGGATTTCGTGGTGTCCGGCGTTGTAGTCCTGTTCGACCCGGCGCTCCTCACCCGTCTCGACGGGATCGGCATACTGTACAGGGATGTATCGCTGGAACGAGCATGGTCTGATACCGACGCCCAGAGCCTGGCAGGAAGCGTTCATCGACTTGCACGGCGAGAGCCGGGTCACCCTTACCGATGCCGGCCCGTGGGCGGGTCGGCTGGAGTGGCAGCGGTCACGGTCGTACGGCATCGCGCTCTGCGGTAACGTCCGCGAGGAGTTCGTGCGGGAGCGGCGGCACATTCGGACAGACCCGCGCGGAGCGTTCGAGCTACTGGTGCCGACCGCCGGGAGCGCCCAGGTGGAGCAGGCCGCGGCCGCGGGCGAGATCCGGCCGGGCACTCTCGCGCTGTGCGACGTGGACCGCCCGTTGACCTTCACCCACGGCGAGGAATTTCAGTCGGTCGCGCTGATCGTCCCTGGTGAGGCGATTTACCGCCGTAATCCCGCCGCGGCCCGGGATCCGCAAGTCTTCGACGGCACCGTGGGGCTCGGCCGGCTGATCCGGCAGACGGTGCTCACCCTCCAACAGGAGCGGGAACACTTTTCCGAGGCAACCTTCGACATCGCATGCGACCAGTTGCTCGACCTGCTCTGCCTGGCTGCTGAAGGCGCCAGCGACTCGGCGCCGGCCGCCCAGCGAAGAGAGGTCGAGGCGCAGGTGAGGCAGTACGTCCGCCGTCACGCTGCCGACCCCGACCTCTCCATCGCCGGCATCGCCCGGGGCCTGGGTTGGTCGTCGCGATATCTGCAAGACGTGCTACAGGCCGCGGGCACCACCTCCCGCGACCTGATCCGCTCGGAGCGTCTGAGGCTGGCCCGGACCCGTTTGGCCAGTTCAACCTGGGACAACCGGTCGATCGCGCAGATCGCGCACGCGTCCGGGTTCGCCAGCCACGCGTCGTTCGCCACCGCCTACCGCCGCGAGTTCGGCGTCACGCCCCGCGAGACCCGCGGCGACGGCCGCGGTGAGTGCTGAGCCAGGCCTCAGGCGAGGGCGCCGCCGTCGACACGAAGGGTGCTGCCGGTGATGTACGCAGCGTCCGGCCCGGCCAGGAATGCCACCACACCGGCGACCTCGTCGGCCTCGGCGTACCGGTGCATCGGGATAACCGCCTGAAGCATGAACTGGCCGCCCTCGGAATCCTTCGGCATGGCCATGTCGGTGTCGATGATGCCGCACTCGATCACGTTCACGTTGATCCCGCGCGCGGCGAAATCCTGGGCCCACCCGCGGGTGTATGCCGTGACTGCAGCCTTGGTCGCCGCGTAGTCGGACATGCCGGCTGCGAAGGTCTTGCTGGCGAGGGCGGACGACAGGTTTACGATCCGGCTGCCCTCGGGCATGTGCCGCACGGCCCGGTAGGTCGTGTCGGCGACACCGGTCAGGTTGATCGCGAGCTGCTGATCGCGTACGGCGTCGGTGATCTCCCCGGGCCAGAAGACGCCGGCGCTGTTGACCAGGATGTCGATCCGACCGAACTTCTCAGCGACCGCGTCCACCATGGCCGTCACCTGGGCGCGGTCGGCCTGGTCGGCCTGTATGTCCTCGGCGCGCACGCCCTGCGACCGCAGTTCCTCGACTACCGTCTTTGCCTTCTCCGCCTGCCCGACATAGGTGATGACCACGTCCGCGCCCAGCGTAGCCAGCCGCCGGGCCGTCGCCGCGCCGATCCCCCGGCTGCCCCCGGTCACCAGCGCCACCTTGCCCGACAGAATCTTCTCGATCACGAGTCAATCACTCCTTGCGAAATCCGCGCCTACCCGTGCCCGGTCAACGATCGCGGTCGGGACGCGCGCGGCCTTTCGCTGCGGCGCACAGCGCTTGCGCCAGGGCGCATAGAAAACAGCGGCTGGTTACATGGTGACCACACCCTGTCTACTTCAGCTATGTCGATCCGGCCAGAGCGATGTTGTGCAGATGGGCGATCCCTGCTGCGGTGACCTTGAGGGTGCGGCCGGCGCGGCGGCAGTCGCGCAGGATTTTGTAGGTCTTGAGCCGGACCAAGCAGTGTTCGACGCGGGCGCGGACGTTGCGGTGCCAGGCGTTGTAGTCCCGTTTCCAGGCGGGGAGTTCGCTGCCGTCGCGGGGTTTGCGGTATGGGATGAACACCTCGCGGTTGCTGCGGTAGGCAGCGTCGGCCATCACGTCGCGGCCGGCCAACGGCTGGTCAATACCGCTGGTGCGGTGGACGATGGTGTCGTTACGGTTGCCGGGTTGCGGATCGCCCAGGGCGATGACCAGGCGGGTGTTCGCGTCGATCGCGACGTGCAGGTTCGCCGAATACCGATAGTTCTTGCTCGGTGCCGCGAGGCAGTGATCCCGGGTCGGGATCAGCGTGCCGTCGACAATCGCAACCTGCTCTTTCGGCCGGTGGCGCACTGGTGCCAGCGCGAGCAGTGGTCCGAGGGTGTCGATGACCCGGTGGGCGGCGGAGTGCGACCCCGAAAAGCGGGCCGATCTGCCGCATGGTCAGGTTACTGACGTTGTCGCCGTGATGTCGTCAAGGCGAGGCCGGTTTCGGCGAGGCATCCGTTGATGAGGTTGCTGCGGTACTGGATCTGGCGGAGGCCGTGTCGGAGCGTGCTGATGAGGTGATCGGGGTCGGTGAAGGCGGTGTTGACCTGGCTGCTGCGCCGCAGCAGGGACCAGATGCCCTCGACGGGGTTGAGGTCCGGTGCGTAGGCCGGCAGGAAGTAGCAGGTGATCCAGTCGTGGGTGTCGATGAACTCCCGCAGTCGGCGGTCCTTGTGGACGTTGAGGTTGTCCCACACGGCGGGCACTGGCCGAAGTGCCACTGCTGCGGGCTGCCGACGGCCGGCTGGTCCTGGCCATCGACATCACCTGCTGGCTGCGGCCCGACGCCCACACCTCACCGGAACGGATCCTGTGCCACACCTACGGCCGAGGCAAGGACCAGCACATCCCAGTCCCCGGCTGGCCCTACTCGATCATCTGCGCGCTCGAGCCGGGCCGCAGTTCGTGGACCGCGCCCCTGGACGCCGTGCGTCTGACGCCCGGCGACGACACCGCCACCGTCACCGCCCGCCAACTGCGCGATCTGCTTCAGCGACTGATCACGGCCGGGCAGGGGCAGACCGGTGATCCCGACATCCTCATCGTCGCGGACGCCGGATACGACGCGCCCCGCCTCGGCTTCCTCCTCAAAGACCTGCCGGTCCAGGTGCTGGCCAGGATGCGATCCGACCGCGTCCTGCGCAGGGCTGGCCCGCCCCGGCTGCCGCACACCCAAGGCCGACCGCCCCGGCACGGAGGCAAGTTCGTCTTCGGACAGCCCGACACCTGGGGCACCCCCGACACCGAGACCGTCACCGACACCCGCCTCTACGGCACCTCCAGAGCCCGCTCCTGGGACCGGCTGCACCCCAAACTGACCCACCGCTCCTCCTGGGCAGCGGCCGACGGCACTCTCCCCATCGTCGAAGGGACGGTGATCCGCCTGGACATCGACCACCTGCCCGGCGGAGCAACACCCAAGCCGGTCTGGCTGTGGTGGTCAGGCACCGACGCCACTGCGGCAGACGCCGACCGTCTCTGGCAGGCATACCTGCGACGCTTCGACATCGAGCACACCTTCCGCCTCTTCAAACAGACCCTCGGCTGGAACTCCCCGAAGATCCGCACCCCCGAAGCAGCCGACCGATGGACCTGGCTGATCCTCGCCGCCTACACCAACTGCGGCTCGCCCGACCGCTGGCGGCCGACCTGCGGCGGCCCTGGGAGAGACCGACCCCGCCGGACAGGCTCACCCCCGCCCGAGTCCGCCGCGACTTCCGGCACATCCGCCCCACGGCCACCTGCCCGGCCCAAGCACCGAAACCCTCCCGCCCCGGCCCCGGACGACCACCAGGCAGAGAGAACACCCGACCCACCCCCCCCCCCCACGACGTGCAAACACCCCGCAAGACACAACCTGCGAAACAGCGAACGAAGACGTCACCACCCCACGACCACGCCGCACAGGTTAAAGATCAAGTTAGGGTCCTTGGTATGCGCTATGACCTTGTCATCTTCGACAACGACGGTGTGCTGGTCGACAGTGAGCCCCTCTCCAACAGGCTCCTGGCCGGCTATCTGACCGAGCTCGGGCATCCGACCTCGTACGAGGGCTCCCTGCGCGACTACATGGGGGCCGCCATGCACCGCGTACACGATCTGGTGGAGGAGCGCACCGGGCGGCGGTTGCCGGAGGACTTCGACGATGTTTTCCATCGGCGGGTGTTCGCCGCGTTCGAGCGGGAGTTGGAACCGGTGGCGGGGGCCGTGGGGGTGCTGGAGAAGTTGGCCGCGGACGGGGTGCCGTACTGCGTGGCGTCCTCCGGGAGTCATGAGCGGATCCGGGTGGGGCATCGCAAGACCGGGCTGGACCGGTGGTTCGACGACGGGCGGATCTTCAGCTCGCAGGACGTGGGGCGAGGGAAGCCGGCGCCGGATCTGTTCCTGCACGCCGCCGAGCGGATGGGCGTCGATCCGGCGCGGTGCGTGGTGGTCGAAGACAGTCCCCTGGGGGTGCGGGCGGCTGTGGCGGCCGGGATGGACGTGTACGGATTCACCGCCATGACACCTGGCGACAGGCTTACGGGTGCCACTCAACTCTTCTCGGACATGGGGGAGTTGGTTGACCTGCTGGTCTGACATTTGTCATGCCGAGGTCGGGACGATCGTTTCTACCGGCCTCCAGGGGCTGCCCGCGAAGCTGAGGGCATGACGAAGACGAAGAAAGACGCCCTGGTTCCGCTCCTCATGGACGTGGCCGTGCCGGTCGGGTCGTACTACCTGTTCCGGGACGGGTTCGGTATGAGCACGGTCGCCGCGCTCGGGTGGAGCAGTGTCCTGCCGGCCGTGCGGACCGGGTGGAGCGTGGTGAAGGACCGGACGGTCAACGGGCTCGCCGCGCTCATTCTGTTCGTGAACGTGGCGGGGGTGCTGCTCGGGTTCGTCGCCGGGGATCCGCGGCTGATGCTCGCCAAGGACAGCGGGGTCAGCAGTGTGGTGGGGATCGGCATCCTCGTGTCCGTGGCGATGGGCAGGCCGGTGATGACCGCCGGTATGAAGCCGTGGCTGGTGAAGGGGGACGAACGGCGGGAGGCCGCGTGGGCGCGACTGCTGGACGGGTCCGCTGCCTTTCGGCGCTTCGAGCGGGTCTTCTCCGTGGTGTGGGGTGTGGTGCTGCTCGGTGAGTGCGTGGTGCGGGTTGTGGGGGCGTACACACTTCCGGTGGACACGATGGTCTGGCTCGGGACCGTCATCATGATCGTCGCCATGGCTCTGGGATTCCTCGTCAGCGGGGCGCTTGCGGCCGGGCCGATGGCGGCCATGCTGGAGGCGGAGCTGAAGTGCGGCGACCAGGAGCGGGAGCGGGAGCGGGGACAGGTGCACGGGCGTTGGGGTGCCGGTTCTGCGGCTGTTGGAGTCGCCGGCGCCGAGTGACGAGGTAAAGCTGAGAGAAATTCATCTTTGGCTGGATCTACCCACGAGTACGCCGGGGCCCTACGCTCGCCGCCATGACTGATGTGCTGCGGCGCGGCAGGGCCTCGCTGGCGTTGAGCTTCTTCGCGCAGGGTGTCGCCTTCGCCCTGCTGGTGACGAGGATCCCCGCCATCCAGGACCGGTACGGCGTCTCCGACGCACTGCTGCCCGTGTTTCTCGCGGCCGTGCCGATCCTCGCCGGGGCCGGGAGCGTGAGCACCGAGCAGTTGGTGAAGCGCATACCGCCCAGCCGGGTGCTGCGGTGGTCCCAGCCCGTGGTGCTCCTGGCGCTGCTCGGGGTGGGGGCGGGGGAGTCCCTGGTCGTGCTGGGTGTCTCGCTCGCCGCGTTCGGGCTGGCCGTGGGGGCGCTGGACGCCTCGATGAACATGCTCGGGGTGAGTCTGCAGCGGTCGTACGGGCGCAGCATCATGTTGAGTTTCCATGCCGTGTACAGCCTGGGCGGGATCTTGGGGGCCTCGCTCGCGTGGGTGGGGGCGCACTGGCATCTGGCGTTGTGGGTGTCGTATCTGCCGGTGGTCATCGTGCTGTTGCCGGCGGCGCTGGTGGGGAGTCGGTGGTACGTCGACGGGGATGCAGGCACGGGCGCTGCGGGCGGTGTGGCGGGTGAGGCGGCGACGGGGGAAGCCGCGGGCATCGTCTTCAAGCTGTTGTTGCCGCTCTGTCTGGTGATGTCCTTCGCGTACATCGGGGACTCGACCGTCTCCAACTGGAGTGCGAAGTATCTGCAGGACGTGCTGGGGAGTTCGGAGCAGCTGGCGACGGTGCCGTACAACGTGTACATGGTGACCACGCTGCTGGGGCGGGCCATCGGGGACTTCGGGGTACGGCGGTTCGGGGCCGTGGTGGTGGTGCGCGGTGGGGCGGTGGTGGCTGCCCTGGGGTTCGCGGTGGTGGCCTCGGCGCCGGGACCGTGGGTGGGGATGCTCGGGTTCACCTTGTTGGGGCTGGGGTTGTGCGTGCTGGTGCCGCAGACCTTCGCGGCGGCTGGGCGGCTGTTTCCCGGGGCGTCGGATGCGGCGGTCGCGCGGCTCAATGTTTTCAACTATGTGGGCTTTTTGATCGGTTCGCCGTTGGTGGGTGCGTTGGGGGATGCCTGGACCTATCGGGGGGCGATGCTTGTGCCGATGGTGTTGGTGCTGGTGACGCTCGTGTACGCCCGGTCGTTCGACACTCAACCGGACCGATACGGTGGCGGGCATGAGCGGCCGCACACAGCTGATGTGGGACGAGGCAGTAACGGGCTATGACTTCGGTCCGGACCATCCGATGGATCCGGTTCGGCTGGCCCTGACCTGGAGGCTGGTTCAGGCCTTCGGGCTTGATCGGGAGGTCGAGGTCGTCGCGGCCAAGTCGGCGGGGGAGTCGACGCTGCGGCTGGTTCACCGGGAGGACTACGTCGAGGCCGTGAAGACGGCTTCCGCGGATCCCGGGGCCGCGGACTCGTCGTACGGGCTGGGGACTCTTGATGATCCGGCGTTCGCCGGGATGCATGAGGTGTCCGCGTTGATCGCGGGGCAGTCGGTGGGCGCGGCGGAGGCCGTGTGGCGGGGGGACGCGCTGCACGCGGTGAACTTCTCGGGCGGCTTGCATCATGCGATGCCCGGGGGCGCGTCGGGGTTCTGTATCTACAACGACGCTTCGTTGGCCATCGCTCGCCTGCTGGAGCTGGGGGCCACGCGGGTCGCCTATGTCGACGTCGACGTGCATCACGGGGACGGGGTGCAGGCGGCGTTCTGGGAGGATCCTCGGGTTCTGACGATCTCGCTGCATCAGCATCCTCGTACGCTGTTTCCGCAGACCGGGTGGCCGGAAGAGACCGGGGCGGAGTCTGCGGAGGGGTCGGCTGTGAATGTCGCCTTGCCGGCGGGGACGGGGGACGCGGGGTGGCTGCGGGCGTTCCACGCCGTGGTGCCCGAGGTGATCGCGGACTTTCGGCCTCAGGTGTTGGTGACTCAGCACGGGGCCGATACGCACTTCGAGGATCCGCTCGCGCATCTGGCTGTGTCCCTGGATGCGCAGCGGGCTGTGCAGGTCGCCTGTCACGACCTCGCGCACGAGCACGCCGACGGGCGTTGGGTGGCGCTGGGCGGGGGCGGATACGCGGTGGTGGATGTGGTGCCGCGGTCCTGGACGCATCTGGTGGCGATCGCGGCGGGGCGGCCGGTGGAGCCGGAGACGATGATTCCCGAGGAGTGGCGGCAGGAGGTTTTCGCCCGGACTCGGCAGCTCGGGCCGGCGCGGATGACCGACGGGCGGTGGCCGGTGTCCTGGGCGGGGTGGGAGACGGGGTACGACCCTGCGGACCGGTTGGATCAGGCGGTGCTGGCGGCTCGGCGGGCTGTGTTTCCGTTGCGGGGGCTTTTGGCCTAGGGCTGCGGTTTGGGTGGGCGGGGCGGGGTGGGTGAAGTGATCCGGGGGCTTGCCGGGGGTGGGGTGTCGGGTGGGTTGAGGGCTTCGTGAGGGTGAGGGCGTCGGGTCGGCTGCGGTGTTCAGCGGGCTGAGGTGTTCAGCAGGCTGAAGTGCGGGGTTCTCGCCCCCGCCGCCCGTCCTGCCCCGTCCCCAGGGGCTCCGCCATGTCGGCCGCACCAGGGACTCCGCCCCTGGATCCCGCGGGAGTGCGTTCCGTGGATTTCGGCGGGGCCCCGAAGCCGCGTCTCTCCTGGCTCCGCACCCGCGTTACGCCAATTACGCCAACTGTGCGGTGTTTCGCTGTTCGGAGGGTGGGAGCGGGAGGTGTGCGGCAGCATCGCGAAGGTGTGGGGTGCTGGGGCGTTGCGGGCGCATCTTCTTGCGGCTCGGTTGGCGGGGGTGGTGGCTACCTCCCGGGAGGAGAGTCTTCGGAGTTACCGGCTGTTCGCGGCTCGTGATCCTCGGGTGCTGATCGGCATCGATCCTGAACGGGGCTGGGGGATGCGGGAGTTGATCGGGCTGATGGCAGAGAGGTGTGGGGTTTCGGCTGATCCAGGGCATGTATCCGGTCACGATGTGATTGATCCGGGGCTGACTTTGGCCGCTTTGGATGCTTTCGCGGAGCGGCTCGCCGAGGTGGCGGGACGTCGGGCGCCCGTGCTGCTCGGTACCGGACACCCGCATCGGCTGCTTGGTTTCTACGCCGATCTGGCAGACGCGTTGTCGGCGGCGGGATGTGCTGTTCTCACCCCGGCGCAGGGTCTCTGTGTCGACATAACGACCCGGTTCGGTCTACGCACGTACAACCTTGACTACGTACGAGGAGTCGCGCTGGTGCGGGAACCCGGCCCTGTGGGCTCCGGTCGTGCGACCGGCGCACACACGCACTCGCCGCTCCCGGTTCGGGTCGCGCTGGCCGCGGCCGCGGAGGCCGGCGGGCCTGTGCCCGAACTCGTCATCGGGGATCACGGCTGGGTCTGCGGAGCAGGTCAGCTGGGGTTTGAGGCCATCGGGCTGGCCGACACGGATGACCCCGCGTTGTTCGTGGGTGAGGCGGAAGGGGTCGTGTCCCTCGTCGTTCCACTTGATGACGCCGTGCGGTCTGCTTACTACAGGCCGCTTACCCGCTACGTACTCAATCGAGCGTGTCTGTCACAGTAGGCCGCCGATGGGTGCACCTCTTCCCCACTTGCATCACCCGCCCCTACATTGGGGAGTGAGCACGCAACGACGAAGAGTCACCGGAAGGGGAAGCCGGTGGCCGTCGAGTGCGGAAGGTTCAGGTGTGTCATGGCTGCTGAGCAGAGGCCTCTGAGCGAGGTTCAGTTCCTTACCGTGGCGGAAGTCGCCTCGGTGATGCGAGTGTCGAAGATGACCGTGTACCGCTTGGTGCACAGCGGTCATCTGCCCGCGATCCGGGTGGGACGGTCCTTCCGTGTCCCGGAGAATGCGGTTCACGAGTACCTCCGCGAGAGCTATGTGGGGGTGGAAACCGCCTGACGACGACGGTCCGGGGGATCCTCAGGGCCAGACAAAGGATCACCCCGGTCCCTCGATTACGACCTCAGCGCTCGGGCGGGTAGGCTAGCCCCTCGTAGGTCGTATGGGCCCATGGCGCCCAGCACCGAGTGATGAGAAGTGAGCGAGGGTAGTCGTGGGCTCTGTTATCAAGAAGCGGCGCAAGCGGATGGCCAAGAAGAAGCACCGCAAGCTGCTCAAGCGCACGCGCGTTCAGCGTCGCAACAAGAAGTAGGCGAACGAGAAGTAGGCGCAGAGAAGCAGCCGCAACGAGAAGTACGCGGCACCGCGCGCCTGGCGTGCCTGTGGCCCCCCATCACTCCGGTGGGGGGCCACCTGCGTGTCCGGACACGCGAGCGTGCGTTGTGCGTATGCATGCCGTCCACGTGGCTCGGTCTGTTCGTACGTCTGTGGATGCCGTCACTTCGCGCAGTGGGCGGTCATCACAGCGCAACATCGACCCGCTAGGTTGGCCGTACACGGGGAACGCGGCACGGTGGTGCGGGGCGTACGAGGGCTGGAAGGAAGGCGCTGATCTTGGGCAAGGTCGTGCTCGTGACCGGAGTGGCCCGTCAACTGGGGGGCCGGTTCGTACGACGGATCCAGCGTGACCCACAGGTGGAGCGGGTCATCGCGGTGGACGCGGTGCCGCCCGAACACCATCTGGGTGGTGCCGACTTCATCCAGGCCGATCTGCGGCAGCCCACCATCGCGCGGGTGCTCGCGGAGACGGCCGCCGACACGGTCGTCCACCTGGACGTGACCGCGACCGCGCTCGGCAGCGGCAGCCGGACGTCGGTCAAGGAGACCAACGTCATCGGCACCATGCAGCTGCTCGGCGCCTGCCAGAAGTCGCCGAACGTCAAGCGGCTCGTGGTGAAGTCCAGTACGAACGTCTACGGGTCCGCGCCCCGGGATCCCGCCGTGTTCACCGAGACCACCCCGCCCAAGTCCCTGCCCAGCGGTGGCTTCGCCAAGGACACCGTCGAGGTCGAGGGGTATGTGCGCGGGTTCGCCCGGCGGCGCCCCGATGTCGCCGTGTGCGTGCTGCGCTTCGCCAACATCCTCGGCCCGACCGTGGAGACCCCGCTCGCCTCGTACTTCTCGCTGCCGGTGCTGCCGACCGTGTTCGGCTACGACCCGCGGCTGCAGTTCGTGCACGAGGACGACGTGATCGAGGTGCTGCGGATCGCCTCCCACGAACCGGAGCGGGGCACGCTCAACAGCGGCACCTTCAACATCGCGGGCGACGGCGTACTCCTGCTCTCCCAGTGTTCGCGGCGGCTCGGCCGGCCCACCGTGCCCCTGCTGCTGCCTGCCGTCACCTGGGCGGGCTCCCTGGTGCGTACGCTGGGTATGACGGACTTCTCGCCCGAGCAGATCCGGCTGCTCACCCACGGCCGGGTGGTGTCGACGACGCAGATGCGGGAGACGCTGGGCTTCAGGCCGAAGCACACGACGGCGGAGACCTTCGCGGACTTCGCGCGCAACCGCGGACCCGGGCTCCTGCCGCCCGAGACCGTGGCCGGGGCCGTCGACCGGATCGCCGCGCTGCCCCTGGCGGGCGGCGGCAACCTCCCGACGCAGAGCGCCAACTGAGGAGCGCATCAACGATGGCGGACGCCAAGGTCATTCCGTTCGACGACGACCGGTCCCGCGGGAGCGCCGTGCAGCGGCCGCCGCGGCGCCGGAGCGCGGGGAGCCGGCGCAAGGGCACGGAATCTTCGCTGGTCCGTGAGGTCCAACCGCTGCCCAGCAGGCCGCCGGCGCAGGATGATGTTCCTGTGACAGGTGAGGAACAGCCGCCGGAGCAGCCGCGGGACGAGAGCGACCACGGTGGGCTGGAGCGGCGTATCGCGGGCGGTCTCGCCTTTCTTCGCCGCCGCCTCACCGGGGACTACGACATCGACGACTTCGGCTACGACGAGGAGCTGACCGACCAGGTCCTGATGTCCCTGCTGCGGCCGGTGTACGAGAAGTACTTCCGGGTCGAGGTGAAGGGCATCGAGAACATCCCCTCCGACGGCGGGGCGCTGATCGTCGCCAACCACTCGGGGACGCTTCCGATGGACGGCCTGATGATGCAGGTCGCCGTCCACGACCAGCACCCCGACGGCCGGCATCTGCGCCTGTTGGCTGCGGACCTGGTCTTCATGCTGCCGGTGGTCAACGAACTGGCCCGCAAGCTCGGGCACACCCTGGCCTGCGCCGAGGACGCCGAACGGCTGCTGGCGCAGGGCGAGCTGGTCGGCGTGATGCCGGAGGGCTTCAAGGGCATCGGCAAGCCCTTCAGCGAGCGCTACAAACTCCAGCGCTTCGGCCGCGGCGGCTTCGTCTCCACGGCGCTGCGGCAGGGCGCGCCGATCATCCCCTGCTCGATCGTCGGGGCCGAGGAGATCTACCCGATGATCGGCAACGCCAAGACCTTGGCGCGGGTGCTGGGCTTCCCGTACTTTCCGCTGACGCCGACGTTTCCGTGGCTGGGTCCGCTGGGTGCGATCCCCCTGCCGACGAAGTGGACGATCCAGTTCGGTGAGCCGATCCCGACGGACGGTTTCCCGCCGGAGGCTGCCGAGGATCCGATGCTGATGTTCAACCTGACGGACCAGGTCAGGGAGCAGATCCAGCACACGCTGTACAAGCTGCTGGTGCAGCGGCGGTCGGTGTTCTTCTAGCACCGCGTAGGACGGCACCGCGTACGGCCGTACGACGACGGGGGCGCCCCTCCTGAGAAGGGGTGCCCCCGTCGTCGTACCGCGCGGCCTAGTTCGTCTTCTCGTTCTCGATGCCCAGGCCCGGCAGGAGGCCCGGGAGCAAAGGCGGGAGGGTGACGTCCGGTTCGGTGGTGGGCGGGGTGCTGGTGGACGGGGGCGCACTGACTGTGTTCTTCGGCGGGTCGAGCAGGCCGCCGGTGTTGCCTCCGAGCAGGCCGTCGTCCGCGCTCCCGGAGCCGGCGGGCCGGCTGGGGGAGTGGCTGCCGGTGCCGCTGCTGTCGGAGGACTTGCCGCTGCCGGTGCTGGGCGCCGAGGAGCGGCCGGAGCCGGAGGTGCTGTCGGAGGACGCCGGGCCGGAGCCCTGTCGGTGGTTCTCGCCGCCGCTGCCCCGGGCCGGGGGCTCCGGGAGGAGGGACTGCAGCGGGGCGACTTCATCGTCTATGGCGTCGAAGACCGAGGTGACCTGCTGACTGACGTCGCCGAGCTGTACCGGCAGCTTGTCGCGCAGGGCGCCCCAGGCGTCGCGGTGCGAGCGCGAGAAGGCGTCGAGGGCCTGGATGGGGCCCAGGGAGTCCGGGTCGCGCTCGTAGGCCGCGGTGAGCAGGCGGTGGCCCTCGAAGGCGTCGTGCTGCATGCCGGACAGGGTGCGGCGGATCTCACCGAGGGACTCGTGGTCGAGGTTGCCGTCGCGGCCGCGCTCCATGAGGCGTCGGGCCTCGCTCAGGCGGGTGGAAGCCTGGTCGAGGTAGGCGACACCCCGCTCGTCGTCGCCCTCAGACAGGTAACTGAGCTTGAAGTCCTCGATGCCGCGCTTGAGGCCGTAGAGCGAGTCGCCGGGCAGGGCGTCCGAGCTGGCGGCGGCGACTCCGCCGAAAGCCCCCGCGGCCACACCGACGCTCAGCCCGCCCGCGGCAAGGCACTTGGTCAGGCGGGATCGCGGTCGGAGCTTGCCCAGCGGGCTCGCCCTGTGGGCGCCCCGCGCCCGGGTGGAGCGCTGCTCGGGCACCGAGGGGTCTCTCGCCGCGCCTGACGGTGCGGTGCCCTCCAGCAGCATGGCCTCCATCGCGGCCACCAGCTGGGCCCGTTGGACGACCTTGACCTCGGGGTCCAGCTGTGGCTTCGGCAGCTCGCCGAGGCCTGCCGTGAGGGCCGTCAGGCGGCCCTGTTCGGTCTGTTCCGCAGCAGCCGGGGACGGCGGGGGTCCTTCGGACTGCTCGGCCGCCGTGCCCTGGTCGGACTGCTCCTCCAGGGCCTGGGCGAAGGCGTTCGCCCGCCGGTGCGCCGATACGTTCGCGATCACTGGCGGCACCTCCTCTCGTCAAGACGGTCGGCTCCCCAGGGGGTCCTGAGGGTCGCACGACCTGACCACAAGCACTCGATCGGGTGATCGAAGTCGGCCAGGGGGGTGACCACAGGGAGCCTGCATCCCGCACAACGAGTGGCGCAGCACTTGGGTTACGGACGGCGGATGGTCGGATCGCGAAGTCAACGTACTTTCACTGACTGCGAGTTGGGGGTTACCGAACGTGTTCTGTCAGCGGGCGTCATCCGGGAGGAGCCGGGCGAGGGTGCGGACGGCCCGGTACTGGAGGGTCTTGATGGCGCCCTCGTTCTTGCCCATCACCCGGGCTGTCTCGGCGACGGACAGGCCCTGGAGGAAACGGAGGGTCACGCACTCCTGCTGCTGGGGATTGAGCCGTCGTACGGCGTCCAGGAGCGCGGCGTTGGAGAGGGACTCCAGAACGGAGTCCTCGGGTGAGCGCTCGACCTCGTTGGCGTCGAGCATCTCGCCGGTGGTCACTTCGAGCCGGAAGCGGCTCGACTTGAAGTGGTCGGCGACCAGGTTGCGGGCGATCGTCACCAGCCAGGCGCCGAAGTCGCGGCCCTGCCAGGTGAAGGTGCCGATGCGGCGCAGGGCGCGCAGGAAGGTCTCGCTGGTCAGGTCCTCGGCGGTGGCTTTGCCTCCCACTCGGTAGTAGATGTACCGGTACACGGTGTCGCTGTACTGGTCGTAGAGACGGCCGAAGGCGTCGGCCTCGCCGGCCTGGGCGCGTTCCACCAGGTCCATCATGCGGGCGCTGTCGCTGTCCGCGGCGGGACGGCGGGCGGGGGCGGCACCGGTGGAACGCCCTCGTCTGCCGACGGCGGCGCTGCCCTCGGCGAGCGCGTAGCACGGGCCGACGGGGGCGGTGGCAACGGCGAGGGCGGGGACGGCGTACGCGGTGGGGACGAAGCCGCGGAACAGGTCTTGCACCGTCGCGCGCAGCGTAGCCAGGCCCGAGGCGTCAACCCCGACGTGTGGGTACACGGGACTCCCAGAGGCAGAGCTTCCATCACGTGCAGTGCGGATCCGTTCACCCGTCGTAGCGACGGAAGGGGATCCGGATTGCGTCTGAGGAGAATAACGCTTAGTACAGGCCCTGCTACACGCAGTTGCTCAAATCATCGATTACGTCGCTTCTGTAGCCGATTGACGGTCCATCGAGCACCAGACAGTGATCGATTGTTGATCGAAACGGTTCACGTTTCGTCCCGGTCCGGGGCATGTTGTGGCCGTGTGCAGCCAACGTGACTGGACACGGCGATATGCGGGTCCGGGCCGTGGATTGGCAGGGATGCGGCGGCCGCGACCTGTTCTGATGCCGGTTGTCCCGTGGCGCCCTTTGCTCCGTGGCGCCCTTTGTTCCGTCGTGCCCTTTGTTCGTCGGCCAGCGGCGTCGGTCAGCGGCGACGCTTGTGCAGGGCGATCGCCGCCGCCGTGCCGCCCGCCACCGCGCCCACGCCGGCCGCCGCGGGGATGCCGACCTTCGCCGCCTTGCGGCCCGTGCGGTAGTCCCGCAGGCGCCACTCCAGCCGGCGGGCGTGCTTGCGCAGCTTGGAATCGGGGTTGATGGCGTAGGGGTGGCCGACCAGCGAGAGCATCGGGATGTCGTTGTGCGAGTCGCTGTAGGCCGCGCAGCGGGTCAGGTCCAGGCCCTCCGCCGCCGCCAGGGCGCGTACCGCCTCCGCCTTGGCCGGGCCGTGCAGCGGCTCGCCGACGAGCTTGCCGGTGTACACGCCGTCGATCGACTCGGCGACCGTGCCCAGCGCGCCCGTCAGGCCGAGGCGGCGGGCGATCACCTGGGCGATCTCGACCGGGGCCGCGGTGACCAGCCAGACCTTCTGGCCCGCGTCCAGGTGGGCCTGGGCCAGGGCCCGGGTGCCCGGCCAGATGCGCTCGGCCATGTACTCGTCGTAGATCTCCTCGCCGATCGACTGCAGCTCGGCGACGCGGTGGCCCTTGACGATCGACAGCGCGGAGTCCCGGGCCTCCTGCATGTGCTCCGGGTCCTCGACGCCGGCCAGCCGGAACCACGCCTGCTGCCAGGCGAACCTCGCGAGCTCGCGGGTCTCGAAGAACTTCCGCTTGTACAGGCCCCGCCCGAAGTGGAAGAGGGCGGCACCCTGCATCACGGTGTTGTCGAGGTCGAAGAAGGCGGCGGCGCGCGCGTCGCCGTGCACCGGGAATTCCGGCTCGTCGCCGGTGATGTCCTGCGTGGACTTGCGTGCTGCCTCCGCCGAGGCCTCGCCGGCGAGCACGCTGCGCGCCGTGGCGGGGCGCCTACGGGGGGTGAGCCATCCGAGAGCGGCCATGGCGTGAGCATAGCGATTGAGTTCGCTGGTTCCGGTATGGAGAGGTTTGGAGGCTGTGAACTCTCCGCGACCCTGCCGTTAAACAGGGGGGAGGACAGCCGACCGGGCGAGTTGGAGAATGGCCGGCATGACTCCCCTCTTCGCCCGGAAGGGCCCCGCCCCGCAGGACCGGCTCGTGACGCTTATCCGGAAGCCCGGCTGCCACTTGTGCGACGACGCACAGGTGATCGTGGAGAAGGTGTGCGCCGATCTCGGCGTTCCCTGGGAAAGGAAGGACATCACGCGGGATCCGCAGCTCCATGACCAGTACTGGGAGCAGATCCCGGTCGTCCTCGTCGACGGCGAGCAGCACACGTTCTGGCGTGTGAACGAGGATCGCCTCCGCAAAGCCTTGGCTTAGGATCGACGACGAACTGGTCTCGGGGGCGCGATCGTGGAGGAGAGTGTGTGGTTTTGCCCCCAGGAGAGAAGGAACGGTGGTGCCTGTGCGCCGGTTCCACACCAGTGCGCCGGGGGCGCGTGACCCCGGTCACGTTCGCCGGGCAAATCGGACACCATCTTTGTGCACGCGTTCACAAAGACATAGCCTGCTGTCGACGGGGCGGTCCGGGGACGTGTGACCGCCTGCAGCCCCGCTCTACCCGCAGGAGCACCGTGGCAACTGGCCGAACTCACCGACCGGCGACCCGTAGCCGAGGGATTCCCGAGGCCACCGTCGCCCGGCTTCCGCTGTACCTCCGTGCGCTGACCGCACTGTCGGAGCGCTCGGTGCCCACGGTCTCCTCCGAGGAGCTCGCGGCCGCCGCGGGGGTCAACTCCGCGAAGCTGCGCAAGGACTTCTCGTACCTGGGCTCGTACGGCACCCGCGGTGTGGGCTACGACGTCGAGTATCTCGTCTACCAGATCTCCCGTGAACTGGGGCTCACCCAGGACTGGCCGGTAGTGATCGTCGGTATCGGAAATCTCGGTGCCGCCCTGGCCAACTACGGCGGGTTCGCCTCGCGTGGTTTCCGGGTCGCGGCCCTCATCGACGCCGATCCCGCGATGGCCGGAAAGCCCGTCGCCGGGATCCCCGTCCAGCACACGGACGAGCTCGAGAAAATCATCGAGGACAACGGCGTGTCGATCGGTGTCATCGCCACCCCCGCCGGTGCCGCCCAGCAGGTCTGCGACCGGCTCGTGGCCGCCGGGGTCACCTCCATCCTGAACTTCGCGCCGACCGTGCTGTCCGTGCCGGACGGGGTCGACGTGCGCAAGGTCGACCTCTCCATCGAGCTGCAGATCCTCGCCTTCCACGAGCAGCGCAAGGCCGGCGAGGAGGCCGCTGCCGCCGCCGGTGCCGCCGTGGACGGGATACCGGCCGCCGCCGTCCGCAAGCAGTCCGCCGACAAGGGGCCCGACGGGGACGTCCCCGCCGTGATGCCGGCATGAGTCTCCTCGTCGTCGGGCTGAGCCACCGCAGCGCCCCGGTCAGCGTGCTGGAGCGGGCCACGCTGTCCGTGGACGGCCAGATCAAGCTGCTGCAGGACACGGTCGCCGCCGAACCGGCCGCCGAGGCCGCCGTCCTCGCCACCTGCAACCGCATCGAGCTGTACGCCGACGTGGACAAGTTCCACGCCGGTGTCGCCGAGCTGTCCACGCTGCTCGCCCAGCACAGCGGGGTCGGGCTCGACGAGCTCACTCCCTATCTCTATGTGCATTACGAGGACCGGGCCGTCCACCACCTCTTCTCGGTGGCCTGCGGGCTGGACTCGATGGTCGTCGGCGAGGGGCAGATCCTCGGCCAGATAAAGGACTCCCTCGCCAAGGCGCAGGAACTGCACACCGCCGGACGGCTGCTCAACGACCTGTTCCAGCAGGCGCTGCGGGTCGGCAAGCGCGCCCACTCCGAGACCGGCATCGACCGCGCCGGTCAGTCCCTGGTCACCTTCGGCCTGGAGCAGCTGTCCTCCGGTACGCCGGTCGAGGCCTGGGCCCGCGGAAAGAAGGCGCTGGTCATCGGCGCCGGGTCGATGTCCTCGCTGGCCGCGGCCACGCTCGCGCGGGCCGGGGTCGCCGAGATAGTCGTCGCCAACCGCACTCCCGACCGCGCCGAGCGCCTCGCCCAGATATTGAGCGAGGGCGACGACACGCACGTGCTGGCCCGCGCGGTCCCGATGGAATCGGTGCCGGTCGAGCTGACACGTGCCGATGTCGCCGTCTCCTGTACGGGGGCCACGGGGCTGGTGCTGACGGCCGAGGCGGTCGCCGCGGCGGTGGCGGTTCCGGCGGGGCGCGGCTTTGGTGGTGACGGATTCGGTGGTCATGGGCCGGGCGAGGACGGCCTCGGTGGTCGTGGTCCCGGTGGTGGCGGTTCCGGCGGGGCGGGGGAGTCGGCCGGCGGGTCCGGTCGTACGACTGCTTCGGCAGCGTCGGCCGGGGGGGCGCCCACCAGCCTCGGCACCGAGGAGGGCTGTCCGCTCGAGCCGGCCGCCGTGCAGGCGACCGCCGGGTTCTCCGTGCTCGGTGAGGCGGCCGTGGCCGGGATGGCCGCCGCCGATCTCGAACAGCACGCCGCCTGGGTGGACAACGGCACTCCGCGTCACCAGGGCTCCGCCCCCGCAGGTCTCGTCACGACGCTCGACCCCGCCGAGGAGGCGGACACCATCGCCGCTCTCGCCGCCGCCTCGGCCGCCGTCGGCCGGGTGCCCGAGCGGCGCAGGCCCGAACCGGTCGCCGAGATGCCGCGTCCGGCGCCCGCGCTCTTCCTGCTCGACCTCGCCATGCCGCGCGACATCGACGCGGCCGTGCACCGGCTGACCGGAGTACGGCTGGTCGACATCGAGTCGCTGGCGGAAGCGTCCGCCGACGCGCCGATGGCCGCCGACGTCGACCAGGTCCGCCGCATCGTCGCCGACGAGGTCGCGGCGTTCGGAGCGGCACAGCGGGCCGCGCACATCACTCCCACCGTGGTCGCCCTGCGCACCATGGCCGCCGATGTCGTCGCCGGTGAGATCGCCCGGCTCGACGGGCGGCTGCCCGGGCTGGACGACAAGCAGCGCGGCGAGATCACACAGACCGTGAAGCGTGTGGTCGACAAGCTGCTGCACGCGCCGACCGTACGGGTCAAGCAGCTCGCGGCCGAGCCCGGCGGCACCGGATACGCGGACGCGCTGCGCACCCTGTTCGACCTCGACCCCGAGACGGTGGCCTCCGTCTCCCGCGCCGACGAGGGCGCCGAGGACCGGACCGCGGAGAGCGCCGACAGCGCCCACGACAGCACTGAGAACAACCGCAAGAACCGAGGGCCGGCATGAGTAGCAAGGCATTGAGGCTCGGGACCAGGCGGAGCAAGCTCGCCATGGCCCAGTCCGGGCAGGTGGCGGACGCCGTGAGCCAGGTGACCGGCCGGTCCGTCGAGCTGGTCGAGATCACCACCTACGGTGACACCTCCCGCGAGCAGCTCGCACAGATCGGCGGCACCGGCGTCTTCGTGACCGCGCTGCGCGAGGCGCTGCTCAAGGGCGAGATCGACTTCGCGGTTCATTCGCTGAAGGACCTCCCGACCGGGCAGCCCGACGTGCTGGCGCTGGCCGCCGTCCCCGAGCGCGAGGACCCGAGGGACGCCATCGTCGCCCGGGACGCGCTGAAGTTCACCGACCTGCCGCGCGGCGCCCGCATAGGTACGGGGTCACCGCGACGGATGGCCCAGCTCAACGCGTACGCACGCGGCCACGGGCTGGACATTGAGACGGTGCCGATCCGCGGGAACGTCGACACCCGCATCGGGTACGTCCGGGACGGTGAGCTGGACGCCGTGGTCCTGGCCGCCGCCGGACTGACCCGGATCGGCCGGATCGACGAGGTGACCGACTTCCTGTCGGTCGACACGGTTCTGCCCGCTCCCGGCCAGGGAGCACTCGCGATCGAGTGTGCCGCGGACAACGCGGACCTGATCGCCGCGCTCGGCGAGCTCGACGACCCGTTCACGCGGGTCGCCGTGACCGCCGAACGGTCACTGCTCGCCGCCCTGGAGGCCGGTTGCAGCGCACCTGTGGGCGCGCTGGCCGACCTTCCCCCCCTCTCGGCTCCGCTCGAGCGGGGGGACCCCCAGGCCGCCCGGCAGATTGTCAAGGAAATGCGCCTGCGCGGCATAGTCGGCACGACCGACGGCACGCGCACGGTGCAGTTGTCCACCACCGGTCCCGTGCCCGAGACGTACGACCAGGCAATGGCGCTCGGTCGCGAACTCGCTGCCGAGATGCTTGCCCAGGGCGCGGCCGGTCTGATGGGGGAGCAAGCACAGTGAGCCCCACCACTCTTCCCGCCGGTCCCGAACACGGGCACGTCACCTTCCTGGGTGCCGGACCCGGAGATCCGGGACTACTGACTCTGCGCGCCGTCGAGGCCCTGGCCCACGCGGACGTTCTCGTCGCCGAGCGCGAGGTGCTCGACGTCGTACGTACGCATGCCAGGTCCGGTGTCGCCGTCGTGAACACGGACGCGGATCCCTCTGCGGATCTCGCTTCCGGTCCGGCGCCGGCCACAGGCGTGCCTCAACTGACGGTTGTTGACGGCGCGTCAACGACCGCTGGCGTCCCCGCCGTGCGGGATGCCGCACATCTTGTCATGGAGGCCGCGCGGGGCGGCAGGCGGGTCGTACGTGCGGTGTCCGGGGACCCCGGGCTCGACGCGTACGCCGCTGAGGAGATGCTGGCGTGCGCCGCCGCGGGGGTGCCTTTCGAGGTCGTTCCCGGGGTCGCGGCCGCGGTCGGCGTGCCCGCGTACGCCGGTGTTCCGCTGCGGGACGCGGAGGGCGCGGACGTGCGGTTCGTGGACGCGCGGACCGCTTCCGACCGGTGCTGGACGGAGGTGGGGGCGTCCGACGGGACGGTTGTCGTGTCGACGACCCTGGATTCCGTCGGTGCCGCCGCCGGTGAGCTGGTGTCCGCCGGGCGCAAGCCCGATACGCCGCTGACGGTGACGGTCGCGGGTACGACCACGCGGCAGCGGACCTGGACCGCCACGTTGGGCACCATCGCCCAGACGCTGAAGCAGGCCAAGGTGCTGCCCTCGCCGGAAGGCGGGCGGCCGGTGATAGCCGTGGTCGGTGATCGGTCCGCCGCGGCTCAGCGTGAGCAGCTCTCGTGGTTCGAGTCCAAGCCGCTGTTCGGGTGGCGGGTGCTCGTACCGCGCACGAAGGAACAGGCGGCCTCGCTCTCCGACCAGTTGCGGTCCTACGGTGCCGTGCCGCACGAGGTGCCGACGATCGCCGTCGAGCCGCCGCGGACGCCGCAGCAGATGGAGCGGGCGGTGAAGGGGCTGGTGACGGGGCGCTACGAGTGGATCGCGTTCACGTCGGTCAACGCCGTCAAGGCCGTCCGGGAGAAGTTCGAGGAGTACGGGCTCGACGCGCGCGCCTTCGCCGGGATCAAGGTGGCCGCGGTGGGGGAGCAGACCGCCAAGGCGCTGGTCGCCTTCGGTGTGAAGCCGGACCTGGTGCCCAGCGGGGAGCAGTCCGCCGCCGGGTTGCTGGAGGACTGGCCTCCGTACGACCCGGTGTTCGATCCGATCGACCGGGTGTTCCTGCCGCGTGCCGACATCGCCACCGAGACGCTGGTGGCGGGGCTGATCGAGCTCGGGTGGGAGGTCGACGACGTCACCGCCTATCGGACCGTGCGGGCCTCGCCGCCGCCGGCCGAGACCCGGGAGGCGATCAAGGGCGGTGGGTTCGACGCCGTGCTGTTCACGTCGTCCTCGACGGTGCGGAACCTGGTGGGTATCGCCGGGAAGCCGCACAACGTGACCGTGATCGCGTGTATCGGGCCCGCTACGGCGAAGACCGCGGAGGAGCACGGGCTGCGGGTGGACGTGATGGCTCCGGAGCCGTCCGTGCACAAGCTGGCCGAGGCTCTCGCCGACTTCGGGCTGCGGCGGCGGGCCGCGGCGGTGGAGGCCGGGGACCCCGTGACTCGGCCCAGTGAGCGGCGGCCGGGGGCTCGGCGGAGGCGTACGACTACCTGAGCCTGTGGGCCGGGGCGGGGGGCGGGACGCGGGTGGACACCCTCGGCGCGCCTCCCGCCCCGTCCTCTCCCCGCCGAAAGCGGTCGCCGTCGTGCTGCCGGGGCGCCGACGGGCCGTCGGCAAAGGCGCGGTTGGGGCGGGCGTAGCGTAGGTGGTATGTCGAAGTACGGATCGTTTCCCGGTGCGCGCCCGCGGCGGCTGCGGACCACTCCTGTCATGCGGCGCATG
Organism: Streptomyces cellulosae; assembly: GCF_000721105.1. Classification (GTDB taxonomy): domain Bacteria; phylum Actinomycetota; class Actinomycetes; order Streptomycetales; family Streptomycetaceae; genus Streptomyces; species Streptomyces cellulosae_A. Next base: position 18,387 of record NZ_JOEV01000057.1, on the reverse strand, counting down.
GTCGCCGAGACCCGGCTGCACCCCGCTGACTTCATCCTCCCCGCGTTCGTGCGGGAAGGTGCCGCCGAGCCCGTGCCGATCGCGGCCATGCCCGGTGTCGTGCAGCACACCCGGGACAGTCTGAAGAAGGCAGCCGCCGAGGCCGTGGCCGCGGGGATCTCCGGGATCATGCTGTTCGGGGTGCCGGAGGAGTCGAAGAAGGACGCGGTGGGGACGCCGGGGACCGATCCGGACGGGATTCTGCAGGTGGCCCTCCGTGATGTGCGGGCCGAGGTCGGGGACGACCTGTTGGTGATGTCCGACCTGTGCCTCGACGAGACGGTCGACCACGGGCATTGCGGGGTGCTGGACTCCGAGGGGCGTGTCGACAACGACGCGACCCTGGAGCGGTACGCCGAGATGGCCCGGGTGCAGGCCGACGCCGGTGCGCACGTCGTCGGGCCCAGCGGGATGATGGACGGGCAGATCGGCGTCGTCCGCGACGCCCTCGACCAGATAGGGCGCCAGGACGTCGCGATCCTCGCCTACACCGCGAAGTACGCGTCCGCCTTCTACGGGCCCTTCCGGGAGGCCGTCGGCTCCTCCCTGAAGGGAGACCGCAAGACGTACCAGCAGGACCCGGCGAACGCCCGGGAGTCCCTGCGGGAGTTGGCCCTGGACCTGGAGGAGGGGGCCGACATGGTGATGGTGAAGCCGGCCGGGCCCTATTTGGACATTCTCGCGCGCGTCGCCGACGCCGTGGACGTGCCGGTCGCCGCCTACCAGATCTCCGGCGAGTACTCGATGATCGAGGCCGCCGCCGAGAAGGGCTGGATCGACCGCGACCGGGCGATCCTGGAGACGCTGACCGGCATCAAGCGGGCCGGCGCGCAGAACATCCTCACCTACTGGGCCACCGAGGTGGCCCAGCAGCTGAGCGGTCAGTAGGCGAGCGCGTCGCTCATCTCGCGCTGCCAGTAGGTCACCTGCAGCGAGCTGTCGTAGTACACGCCCTTGCCCGGCAGCGACGGAGTCGCGGAGGCGCCGCCGCTGCTGTTCGGGGTCGCGCCCTGGAAGGCGACCGTCAGCCGGCGGCCGGTGGTGCCGCCGTCGCCGCTGCCGTCGGCTGACGCCAGCAGGACGCCCGCGTAGCCCGACTCGCCGGGGGCGAGGGTGGTCACCGCCTGCGGCTTGGAGCCCTCGAAGGGCTGCGGCGCCCACTGCATCTCGTCGAAGCGGAGCACCGGGTAGTACGTGAGGTCGCAGAGCTTCGAGCCGGTGTTCTTGACGGTGATCAGCATGTGGTTGACGGGCCGGGAGACCGGCTGGGCGGTGACGGTGGTGTTCGAGCCGTTGCACAGGACGCGGTTCTCGGGGGCGTTCGGGTCCGGGTCCGAGGTCTTGCGCGGGCCCGCTTCCGGGGCCGGCTTCCTGGCGGAGGTGGGGACCTTGCCGTTCGACGTGGCCGGCTTGCCCGGGGTGGTGGTGGCCGGGGCGGTGTCGGGGGTGCCCGTGGTGGAGGTGGGCGTTGCCGTCGACCGGCCCGTGCTGGTGGTCGCCGTCGGTCGGGAGGCGCCCTCGTCCTTCGTTCCCGTCCCGTCCTGGCACGCCGTGAGGGCGAGGGCGGCGAGGGTGGCGCCGGTGGCGGCGATCAGGCGGATACGTCGTGCACGCATGACAGGTCCTCTTCCGAAAACTGTGGGTTGCGGCAGACCGCTCGACCGGTCGTCGGGAGCGGCGTGCTTGGATGACCGGAGCTTGTGCGGTGATCCGTCCCGGCCGCCACCACTGGCGGGTGATTGGGGATGCTGGAACGCTGAAATGGGCTGTGACCTGGGGGAACGAATCATCCCTGGAACGCGTGGATGGGATACGGAGCGCGTTCACGGGATGCGTACGGGGAGGAAGAACGGTGTCCGACGATGCCGCCGCGGAAGAGTTCGCCGAGCTGCTGCGTGAGCTCAAGGACCGCTCCGGGCTGAGCTACGGGGTGCTCGCCAAGCGGTTGCACATGAGTACGTCCACCCTGCACCGGTACTGCAACGGGGACGCCGTCCCCACCGACTACGCGCCCGTCGAGCGCCTGGCCCGCCTCTGCAAGGCGGCTCCCGAGGAACTCGTCGAGCTGCATCGGCGGTGGGTGCGGGCGGATGCGTTGCGGGGGCGCAAGGGGGGTGCTTCCGGGGCTTCCGGTGCTTCCGGGGCTTCCGGTGGGGAGGCGCCTGCGGAAGGCGCCGTTGAGGAAGGGGCATCTGCCCCGGACGAGGTCTTCGATGGGCTGACTGTCGATGAGCCGTCGTACGCGGGCCGACGTCGTACGCGGGTCGCTCTCGTGGCCGGGGTCTCCCTCGCCGCCGTGCTCGGGGCCGTGACCCTGGCCATGAGTCTGCCCTTCGGCGGGGCGGACGGGGACGACGGCGGGCGGCCGGGCGGGGCCGTGTCCGTCGGCAGTGGGCGTACGGACGGCGGACGCGTCTCCGCGTCGTCGTCGCACGCCTCACCGTCCTCGACGACCGACAAGGACAAGGGCAAGGGCAAGGGCAAGGGCGAAAGCAAGGACACGGGCGACGGCAGGAGCAAGGGTGGGGGCCCTCAGGCGGGCGCCTCCCGTTCTGCCTCCACCGCACCGAGCCGTGGCGGGGATGCCGACGCCGACGCGGCCGTTCCGCTGAACGTCACCGTGGCGCCGTACAGCTGGGAGAGTCCCTGTTTGCAGCGGTATCTGATCGACCGGGAGCCGGGCACGGTGCCTCCGCCGCCGCTGGAGCAGGACGCGGTGGCCTGGGCGGCGAGCACGGGGGCCGTGTCGTCGGGGCAGCAGTACCTGACGCTGACCCTGCAGGGGGCCGGTGCGCAGACCGTGGTGGTGGACAGCCTGAAGGTGCGGACCGTCGACCGGGGGACGCCGCTCGCCTGGAACGACTACGCCATGGGCTATCCCGGGGTCGGCTGCGGCGGGGACGTGCCGACCCGTTCGTTCACCGTGGCCCTCGACGCCCAGCGGCCGGCGGTCGTCCCGGAGGCGGGGAGCCGGGACTTTCCGTACAAGGTGAGCGAGGCGGATCCGGAGGTCTTCTACATCCGGGCCGACGCCTCCGCCTACGACGTGAGCTGGGTCCTGGAGGTGAGCTGGTCCAGCGGCTCGCGCCACGGGAAGCTGCAGATCGACGACCGCGGCCGGCCCTTCCGTACGAGCGGCAACAACGGGCGTCCGGCCTACGAGTTCCCGCTCGGCGGCGACGCGTGGGTCAAGGCCGGGCAGACGGTGAAGTCGCAGGAGGAACAGGCGGAGCAGGAGTCGTAGCGGGTGGGGCGGTGTGGTGCGTCGAGGGCGGGGTGGAGGGCCGGGGGGAGGGCCGGGTCGTGGATGACGGGCCTTCGTCGCGCAGGCCCTCTCCGTCCTCGCACGCGGTGAGCGTGAGTGCCGCCAAAGCCACCGTGGTCGCGGTGAGCAGCCTGAGACGGGTGGGGTGTGCGGGCATGAGCTCTCTCCGGGGGCGGGGGCGGGGGTGGGCGTGCGTCGGGGAAGTCGCCGGGGCGTCGGATTGATCCACAGCCTGTGGGGTGAGGTGTCCCGGATGCCAGTGGTGGCGGGGGATTCGGGACGCCGGCTCGGTGGGACGGGCGGTGACCTGCGGGGATGCCGTGTCCCGGATGGGCGGCGCGGGATGCGGGACGGTGCGGACGGGCTCCGGGCACCATCAAGTGGCCCTGAGAGTTAGGTTGTTGCCACTGCTTGTCCTTTCTTGTCCGTTGAATGACTGGAGACGCCGATGTCCGGTGACGCCCTCAGCCAAGATCCCGCCGAGCTGAGAAGGAGGATCGACACCACCAAGGCGCACCCGGCCCGCGTCTACGACGTCTTCCTCGGCGGCAAGGACAACTACCCCGTCGACCGGGACGCGGCCGCCGCCGCGCTCGCCGCCAATCCGCGCGGCTATCTCGACGTACGGCACAACCGTGACTTCCTGCGCAGGGCCGTGAATCGGCTGACCCAGGAGGACGGGATCCGGCAGTTCCTGGACATCGGCACCGGGCTGCCCACCGCGGAGAACGTCCACCAGATCGCCCAGCGCACCGCCCCGGACGCGCGCGTGGTCTACGTCGACAACGACCCCGTCGTGCTCGCCCACGCGCGCGCCCTGCTCACCAGCGGGCCCGAGGGGCGTACGGACTACATCGACGCCGACTTCAAGGACCCCGCTCATATCCTCGAACAGGCCGCGAAGACGCTGGACTTCGACCAGCCCGTGGCGCTGTGCCTGGTCGCGATCCTGCACTTCGTCGAGGACGAGGAGGCGTACCCGATCGTGCGCGGCCTCCTCGACGCGCTGCCCTCCGGCAGCCGGCTCGTGCTCAGCCATCTGACCGAGGACCTCAACCCCGAGAACATCCGCGCGGTCCAGCGGACCTACACCGAGCGCGGGTTCACCTTCGTGCTGCGGTCCCGGGCCGAGGTCGAGCGGTTCTTCACCGAGAACTCCCTGGAACTCGCCGAGCCAGGTGTCGTCCCGGCCCATCACTGGCGGGCGGACAACGCGGCCCCCGTGCCCGCGCAGCCGGAGGCCGCCTACCTGGCCACCCTCGACGCCATCGAGAAGGTCCGGTACGCCGACATCAACGACGTCACGGACGCGGACATCAACGTGTACGCGGCGGTGGGGAAGAAGGCGTGAGGCCTCGGACGGGGGCGTGAGCGGCTACGAGCACAACACGCTGTTCTCGCTCGCGCTGGAGGCCCCGGGCTTCCGGCCGACCCGGCTGGCCGCCCGGGTCGTCGTGGGCGCGGACCGCGTCGAGAGCCGTCCGCGCACGCACATGGCCCTGCTCGTCGACGTGCCCGGCGAGCCCGGGCCGTATCTGGCCGACGTCGGCTTCGGAGCCCTCGGGGCACTGCTGGAGGCGGTGCCGCTGACAGCCGGTGTCGAGTTCCAGGACGCGGGGCGGCGGCACCGGCTGGCGCACCTGCCGCACCGGGGGCCGCTGGAACTGTGGGTGCTCCAGGCGTACGCCGAGGGCGGCTGGGAGAACCAGTACGCGTTCACGCTGGAGCCGTTCGAGACGCCCGACTTCGACGTCATCAACTGGCACATCGCGACGAACCCGCGGTCCCCGTTCACCCAGCGGCTCTACGTCCAGAGCGTCAGCTCCGAACGCCATCTCCTGCTGCACGGCAGTCTCCTCACCGAGACGCCGGCCGACGGCTCGGTGCGCAAGCGGGAGGTGACCGGCGAGGCGGAGGCGCGCCGGCTCCTGGACGAGGAGTTCGGCATCGCGGCTCCGGAGGGGACGGTGCTGCTGGGCTGACGCCGGTCAGTCCCACCAGAAGTGCCACGTGGGCTGGTCGAGGAGCCGGCGCTCGGCGTAGCCGCGCAGCGTGGTGTCGCCGTCCTGCCGCAGGTTGTCCGGGCAGAACGCGACGTGCTCGGCGGCGACGGCCTCCGCTTCGGCGAGGGTCGTGGGCGGGAACGCGACGGACACCAGCAGGTGGTCGAAGCCGAGCGCCACGACCCGTATGCCGAAGCGGTCCTCCCAGGAACGCAGTACCGCGCACAGGCGGGCCACGTCGGTTTCGTGGTTGGCCGGGCCCGTCCAGCCGATCGCGGCCGGGATGTCGGCGCTGCGGCGGGCGAAGACGAGGGCGGGGCGGGGCTCCTTGAGCGGTCCTCCGCCCGCGAGGAGGGAGCTCGCGACGCCGGATGCCACGGAGTCCGGATCGACAGCGGGGACGGCGGTGGCGACGGGGGATGCCTCGGGGGCCAGGCCGGGCCAGGGCGCCGCGTCCGCCGTCGCGTATGCGGCCCAGTGGTCGGCCATGACCTCCTCGGGGTCGTGATCACCGGGGTACGAAACCTCCGCCGGCGCCAACTGCCAGTCCCGCGGGCCGCCGTGGCCGTCGCCGACCTCCACGACGAGGGGGAGCAGGCCCACCGTCCGCCGGGCCGGCTCCAGCGCGGCCCAGCCGCCTGGGACCGCCCGCTCGTCCGCGCACCACAGCAGTGGCTCGTGCCACGGGCCCTCGTCGGTCGCGTCGATCAGTGTCCCGGGCGGGAGCTCGAGTCCGAGGCAGCGGCCGCTCGGGTCGGCCGCCAGCTTCGGCAGCGGGTTCGGAAGTGTCGCCATGCCGGTGACTTTAGGGGGTGGCACTGACAACGGCGCCGGCCCGCCCCTCGCGGACGCGGCCCTCGAAGCACTCCGGTGTGTCGCCCTTCGCCGGCTGGAAGCAGGCTCGTACGAGCGTGCCGGAGCGGGTGGCGCTCATCGGCGTGTAGACGTACGCCGCCGCGTCCACGGCGTTCGCGACCTCGGCGGAACGCGGGTGGCCGCCCGCCACGGTCATCTGGAGGCGGTCGCCGATGTGGGTGTCCCACATCCGGGCCCAACTGCTCCCGCACGCCTCGCTGTGGCGCAGTTCCAGCATCGCCCCCGATGTGGTGCGGTACGACGCCAGGGTCTGCGGCCCGGCCCCGCAGTTCATGTCCATCGGGCTCCTGCCCTCGCACGCCGTTCCCCTGCAGCGGGCCACGACGGCGGACAGGGACGTCGCGGGGGACGGGCGTGCCGTGCCCATGCCCGGCAGCAGGAGGAGGGCCACCGTTACTCCGCCGACGACCACGGCGCACACCGTCGCGAGCACCGCCACGGTCGCACCCCGGTGACCGGCGTGCCCGACGCCCCGCGCCGGGGGAGCGGGGGGTTCGGCCGGGACCGGGACAGATTCCGGTCCCGGTCCCGGTTCCGGCTTCGGCGGGGTGTGCTGCGGCTGTGGTGGCGGGGCCGGTTGCGGCACCTGGGCCGCGCGGCCGCTCCACTCCGACTCCGCGATCTCCCACAGCGCCAGACAGCGGCCCTCCGGTTCGCGGGCGAGCCGGCACAGTTCCCGTACCGCTTCGCGTGGGGGCAGCGTCTTGCCGTTCAGGTAGCGCTCCCAGGACGACTTGCTGAACGCCGTCCGGTGCGCCAGGCCCATCATGCTCAGGCCGGTGCGTGTCCGCAGGTCCCGCAGCGCCGCGGCCAGGCGTGCGCCTTCCGGTGACTTCGTCGTCCGCGTCATCGCCGTAGTGCTCCCCAGGTGTGCGGGCCGACCACGCCGTCCACGACGAGACCCGCCCGTTTCTGCAGTTGCTCGACCGCCTGTCTGGTGTGCGGACCGTAGATCCCGTCGACGGCCCCCGGGGAGAAGCCCGCCCTGCGCAGCAGGCACTGCGCCTCGGCCACGTCCGGTCCGGCGAGGCCCTCCGCCAGGACGGTGTCCCGGGTACGGCTGTTGCCCGCATACCAGCGGCCGTCGGTCCGGCGCGCCGCGCACTCGTACACACGCGGCCCCGACGGCGACGCGGACGGGGAGAGCGGGGCCGCCGATGCCGCGCCTGCGCCGTCCGAGAGCCGTACGACCAGGAGCACGGCCGAGGAGAGAGCCAGCACCAGTGCCACGGTGCCCGCGACGAGAGCGATCCGCAGGGAACGGCCGTGGCCCGTCTCCTCGTTCGGGTCGGTCGTCTGTCCCGGGTACGACGTGACGTCGGCCTTGGTTGCCTCGAGTGTCTCCGGCGTCTTCGGTGCCTCGCGCGGTGCCGGTGTGCCCGAGCGGCCGTTCGCCCAGGCTTCGGCGGCGACCTCGTGCAGTGCGAGGAGCCGGGTCGGGTCGTCGCCGGCGATCCGGGCCATCGCCTCGACGGCCTCCCGGGGCGGCAGCGACCGGCCGCCCAGATAGCGCTCCCACGACGACGCGCTGTAGCCCGTCTTCGCCGCCACCTGCCGCAGGCTCAGCCCGCTGTGGTCCTTCAGCCGGCGTAAGCGCACCACCAACTGCCGCAGCCGGGGATCCAGTTCTGCGGGCAGCGCTTTCCAACGCGACATGTTTCCCCCACTCGCGTGTGCGAACCGTGGTCAGTGGTCCACACTTCCCGCGCATTCTGCATCACCTTTCACGACGTGCCCCATACATCGGTTCCCGTCTCCCTGCCGAACCGGCCACCGTCGCCTGCGGCGCGGGCGCGGGAAGCGTCCCGCGGGGTCGTCCCTGGAGACGGTGTCCTCGCAGGTCAGCGGGTGGGACGTCCCACGATGACCTCACTTTCCCGGCGGTCGTGGCGGGGCCCGCCGTCCGGCACGCAATCTGATTGCCGAGCCGACCGGCACGGCCGGCCTCACGGAAGCACCGGCCCACTCGGGGCACGGAGGCACCGGAACCATCGGAGGGGAATTTATGCGAGCTCTGACGAGGACGATCGTCAGCGTCACCGCCGCCGTCGGGATCGCCGCGGGGGGTCTGGCGGGTGCGGGGGCCGCCTTCGCGGACTCGGCGTCGGCCACGCAGTCGGCGGTGAGCGCCCAGCCGGCCGTCGCCGCCGCGGTGAACAACCTGGGCCTGACCTCCGCGGAGGCCAAGGAGCTCCAGACCTGGCTGCGTACCTACTGGGAGTACAGGGACGACATCGACGGGCAGCTGGGCACCAACAGCTGGAAGGCGATGCAGCGCTACCTGCGCGGGGCAGGGGACTACAACGACTCGATCGACGGAATCGTCGGCCCCAACACCATCAAGGCGCTGCAGCGCGTGCTCAAGAGGAGCTTTGGCTACACCGGCGCCATCGACGGCATAGCCGGATCGGGCACCAAGGCCGCGTTCAAGCGGTTCGCCGTCGCCTGACCTGCCTCACGCGGCACGCGGCCTCACGCGGCACGCGGCCTCACGCGGCGGCGCCCCGCACGGAACGCGAGTCCGTGCGGGGCGCCGTACCGCTGTGTCCGCCGTACCGGTCAGAGCCGCTCGGGCGTCCGGATCCCCAGCAGGCCCATGCCCCGGTGGAGGGTGCGGGCCGTGAGGTCGACCAGGAACAGACGGTTCTCGACGACCTCGGGCGGGTTGTCGGGGGACAGCACCTGGCACTGGTCGTAGAACGTCGTCAGCAGCGAGGCCAGCTGGTACAGGTACGACGCCAGCTTGTGCGGCTCGTAGGCCGCCGCGACCTCCAGGACCGTCTCGCCGAACTGGTCCAGGTGCAGGCCCAACATCCGCTCGGCGGGCGCGAGTGCCAGCTCCGGGTGGGCGGCCGGACGGGCCTCGCCGGCCTTGCGCAGGATGGACTGGATACGGGCGTACGCGTACTGGAGGTACACGGACGTGTCGCCGTTCAGCGAGACCATCTGGTCCAGGTCGAACTTGTAGTCCCGCACGGCGGACGTGGACAGGTCGGCGTACTTCACCGCGCCCACGCCGACGTACCGGCCGTTCTCCTCGATCTCCTGCTCCGTCAGGCCCACCTTCCCGGCCTTCTCCCGGACCACGGCCGTGGCCCGCTGGACGGCCTCGTCGAGGAGGTCCTCCAGCTTCACCGTCCCGCCCTCACGCGTCTTGAACGGCTTGCCGTCCTTGCCGAGCACGGTGCCGAACGCCAACTGGTGCGCCGTGACGTCGTCGCCCAGCCAGCCGGCCCGGCGCGCGGTCTCGAACACCATCCGGAAGTGCAGCGACTGCCGGGCGTCGACCACGTACACCAGCGTGTTCGCCTTGAGGTTGAACACGCGGTCGCGGATCGCGGACAGGTCGGTGGCCGCGTAGCCGTAGCCGCCGTCGGACTTCTGGACGATCAGCGGGGTCGGGTTGCCGTCCGGGCCCTTCACGTCGTCGAAGAACACGCACAGGGCGCCCTCGGAGCGGACCGCCACGCCCGACTCCTCCAGGAGGCGGCAGGTCTCCGCGAGCATGTCGTTGTAACCGGACTCGCCGACGATGTCCGGGTCCCGGACCTCCATGTCCAGCTTCTCGAAGACGGAGAAGAAGTAGATCTTCGACTCGTCGACGAACTTCTGCCAGGTGGCGAGCGTGTGCGGGTCGCCCGCCTGGAGGTCGACCACCCGGCGCCGGGCCCGCGTCTTGAACTCCTCGTCGGAGTCGAAGAGCCTGCGCGCGGTCTTGTAGAGGCGGTCGAGGTTGGACATCGCCTCCTCGCCGCTCACCCGGGAGTTCTTGTGGTCCAGCTCGTGCGGGTGCTCGTCCAGGTACTGGATGAGCATGCCGAACTGGGTGCCCCAGTCGCCGATGTGGTGGCGCCGTACGACGCTCTCGCCGGTGAACTCCAGCAGTTGGACGACCGCGTCGCCGATCACCGCGGACCGCAGGTGACCGACGTGCATCTCCTTCGCCACGTTCGGCTGGGCGTAGTCGACGACCGTCGTACCGGGGTTCTCGGCGAAGGGCACGCCGAGGCGGTCGGCGTCCGCGTACCGCGCGGCGAGGTTCTCGACGATCGCCTTGTCGGTGAGCGTGATGTTCAGGAAGCCGGGTCCGGAGACCTCGATGTCCTCGATCACCTCACCGGTGACCACCCGGGAGACGACCTGTGCCGCCAGCTCCCGCGGGTTCGCCTTGGCCTTCTTGGCCAGCGCCAGGATGCCGTTGGCCTGGTAGTCGGCCCGGTCGCTTCGGCGCAGCAGCGGGTCGGCGGAACCGGCCTCCGGCAGGGCAGCCGTAAGAGCCGTCGCGAGGTGCTGCTGGACGGAAGCGCTGAGGGACGTGACCGAGGCCATGGGGTGGGAGCCGTTCTCCTCGTGGGGATGGATGGGCACGGCCAGTATCCCACGGTGCCCCAAGCGGTTTTCCGGGGCGCGGTGCGGTCTGGGAGAATGGGCGACACCAGCAAGCCTTCAGCAGCCTTAAGCCTTCAGCCAAGGGCCTTCAGCAAAAAGAGGACGTGCCGATCGTGGCTCAGAGCACCGAGACCACCGACTGGGTCTCCCGTTTCGCGGATGAGGTCATCGAGGAGTCGGAGCGTCGGGCCCCGGGCAAAGCGACATCACCCGCTACCGCTCCGGTGATCGTCGTCGCGTCCGGACTGTCTCCTTCGGGCCCCATCCACCTGGGGAACCTGCGCGAGGTCATGACCCCGCATCTCGTCGCCGACGAGATCCGCCGGCGGGGGCACCGGGTGCGTCACCTGATCTCCTGGGACGACTACGACCGCTTCCGCAAGGTGCCCAAGGGCATCGCCGGCGTCGACGAGGACTCCTTCTCCCAGCACATCGGCAAGCCGCTGACCTCCGTGCCCGCCCCCGAGGGCTCCGCCCACCCCAACTGGGCCGAGCACTTCAAGGCCGCGATGATCGAGTCGCTGGCCGAGCTGGGTGTGGAGTTCGACGGGATCAGCCAGACCGCGCAGTACACCTCGGGGGTCTACCGCGAGCAGATCCTGCACGCCATGAGGCACCGCGGCGAGATCGACGCGATCCTCGACCAGTACCGCACCAAGAAGGCCCCGGCGAAGAAGCAGCAGAAGCCGCTCGACGAGGCCGAACTGGAGGCCGCCGAGGGCTCCGGTGCGGCCGCCGAGGACGACGGCAGCTCGGGCTCCGCCGGTTACTTCCCGTACAAGCCGTACTGCGGCAACTGCGAGAAGGACCTCACCACGGTCACCGCGTACGACGACGACACCACCGAGCTGACGTACACCTGCACGGCCTGCGGCTTCGCCGAGACCGTCCGGCTGAACGAGTTCAACCGCGGCAAGCTGGTCTGGAAGGTCGACTGGCCGATGCGGTGGGCGTACGAGGGCGTCGTCTTCGAGCCGTCCGGGGTCGACCACTCCTCCCCGGGGTCCTCGTTCCAGGTCGGCGGACAGATCGTCGGGATCTTCGGCGGGAAGCAGCCGATCGGTCCGATGTACGCGTTCGTCGGCATCAGCGGGATGGCGAAGATGTCCTCGTCCCGGGGCGGCGTCCCGACCCCCGCCGACGCGCTGAAGATCATGGAACCGCAGATCCTGCGCTGGCTGTACGCCCGCCGCCGGCCCAACCAGTCCTTCAAGATCGCCTTCGACCAGGAGATCCAGCGCCTCTACGACGAGTGGGACAAGCTCGACGCCAAGGTCGCCGACAGCTCCGCCCTCCCCGGGGACGTCGCCGCGCACGCCCGTGCCGTCGGCACCGCCGCCGGTGAGCTTCCCCGCACGCCCCGCCCGATGCCGTACCGGACCCTCGCGTCCGTCGCCGATGTCACCGCCGGCCACGCGGACCAGGCGCTGCGCATTCTCAGCGAGCTCGACCCGGCCCGCCCGCTCGCCTCCCTCGACGAGGTGCGGCCGCGCCTCGACAAGGCCGAGACGTGGATCAACACGCAGGTGCCCGCCGACCAGCGGACCATCGTGCGCGAGGAGCCCGACCACGACCTGCTGAAGTCCCTCGACGAGCCCTCCCAGCAGTCCCTGCGGCTGCTGCTCGACGGACTCGCCGACCACTGGTCGCTCGACGGGCTGACCCACCTCGTCTACGGCGTGCCCAAGGTGCAGGCCGGCTTCCCGGCCGACGCCACGCCCAAGGAGCTGCCGCCCGAGATCAAGACCGCCCAGCGGTCGTTCTTCGCCCTGCTGTACCACCTGCTGGTCGGCCGGGACACCGGGCCGCGGCTGCCCACGCTGCTGCTGGCGGTGGGGCAGGAGCGGGTGCGGGCCCTGCTCGGGGAGTAACGCCGCGCTACGGCCTCTACGAGGAGGGGCGCCCGGTGTCAGCACCGGGCGCCCCTCCTCGTACCGGAAGCGGTTATGCGATGTGCTCCTCTTCCAGTTCCGCGGCGTGGCGGCCCTGGAAGCGCAGGACCAGGCGCTTGGCCTCGGCGTCCAGGACGGGCACGCCGTACGTCGCCTCGACGTTGTCGCTGAACTCGCGCGGAGTCGGGTAGCCGCTGCCGCTGCTCAGCGACTGCTTGAAGACCTGGTAGTACGCCTCTTCGTCCGGCTCCGGGGTGCCGCCGCCCTCGCCGAGCTCCCGGGTACGGCCCGGGCCCGCCGGGATCGGAAAGCTGCCCGTCTCCTCGCCGGAGGGCTCGTCGGCCGGGGGCTCGTCGACGTACGGCTGTTGCCCGCCCCGGTACGGCTGTCGCTGCTCCTGGTAGGGCCGCTGCTGCTCCTGGTAGGGCCGCGGCTGCTCCTGGTACTGCTCGGCCCGGAGCTGTTCGGCGTACCACTGCTCGTCCTGCTCCGGCGGCTCGTACGTGGGGTCGTAGCCGCCGTGGTACTCGACCTGCTGCGGATCCCGTGCGTGCAGCCACGGGTTCACTTCCGGTTCGGGCTCCCGTTGCGGTTCGGGCTCGGGGTACTGGTTCTGCGGGGCGGGAGCCGTCACGTCGGCACGGCTGCCCGCGGCCACCGCGGGAATCTCGTGCTGCCGCTGTTGCTGCTGCTGTTGCGGTGCGGGGGGCAGCAGCGCCGGCTCGATGCCCGCCGCCGCCAGGCCCGACGGGGCCGTTTCCGCGAGCGGTACCCCGTACCGCGCCAGGCGCAGCGGCATCAGGCTCTCCACCGGTGCCTTCCTCCGCCAGGCCCGGCCGAAGCGGGAACGCAGGCGGGCCTGGTAGACGAGACGTTCCTGCTCCAGCTTGATGACCTGTTCGTAGGAGCGCAGCTCCCACAGCTTCATGCGCCGCCACAGCAGGAACGTCGGGAGCGGGGAGAGCAGCCAGCGGGTGAGGCGGACGCCCTCCATGTGCTTGTCGGCCGTGATGTCGGCGATCCGGCCGATCGCGTGCCGGGCCGCCTCGACCGAGACCACGAACAGCACCGGGATCACCGCGTGCATGCCCACGCCCAGCGGGTCCGGCCAGGCCGCCGCGCCGTTGAAGGCGATCGTGGCCGCCGTCAGCAGCCAGGCCGTCTGACGCAGCAGGGGGAAGGGGATGCGGATCCAGGTCAGCAGCAGGTCCAGGGCCAGCAGGACACAGATGCCCGCGTCGATGCCGATCGGGAAGACGTAGGAGAAGTTCCCGAAGCCCTTCTGGAGCGCCAGCTCACGGACGGCCGCGTACGAACCGGCGAAGCCGATGCCGGCGATGACCACGGCGCCGGCCACGACCACGCCGATGAGAATCCGGTGCATCCGAGTCAGCTTCAGTGGCGCGGTCACCCGTACTCCCCTCCCCTTGCGTGTTGTTGCGCGCAACAGAGTGGCACATGTGTGCGTCGGACGCGTTGTCGGTCTGTCACGAGCCCGGCACCCGCGGGGCACCGGGCTCCATCAAATGTCCCTGCTGAGCTGCGCGTTGGCGCCAGGTGTGACAGTCAGCTCTTCTTGGCCGCTGAGGAGGACGGGGAGGCGCTCCGCGAGGGAGCCTTCGCCGCCGACTTCGACGGGGACGCGCTCTTCGACGCCGACGGTGAGCTGCTCGGCGTCCCCCCGCCCTTCGCCGTGCCCTCGCCGTTCCCCGTGCCCTCGCCGTTCGCCGCCGACACCGCGGCCACCGACTCCTTGGCCGCCTTCTCCGCGAGCTTCTTCAGGCTCTGGGTGCTCGGCGTCTTCTCACCGGCGAGGCCGGCGCCGTTGTAGTCGACGGTCACGACGACGTTCTCGACGCGCGCGACGACCGTCTGCTGCTTGAAGGCGCCTTCCTTCTTCTTCAGGTCGTACGTCACCGTCGTCGCCTCGTCGCCCGTCCCGGCGAGCGGTGACGACTTGGCGTTCTTCGCGCCCTCCGCCGACTGTGCGTCCTGGATCTGCTTCGCGTAGTACGCCTGCGCCTGCTTGTCGCCCGAGCCGCGCGAGGTGTCCGACTCGAAACGCAGCAACGACACGTTCAGCCAGCGGAACTGGGAGCCCTTGACGCCGTTGTTGTCGAGGCTGCTCCAGGAGCAACTGGCCCGCGCCGCCGTGTCGTCGGTCGTGCCCTCCTTGCCGGACTTCGTCCCCTCCGGAACGAGTTCGCCCAGGGACTTCTTCGACAGCACCGCACACGGCTTGGGAAGCGCCTTGTACGCCGCCGCCTGCACCGTCGGCGACGGGCTCGCCGAGGGCGACGCACCGCCCGAACTGCTGCTGCTGCTACTGCCACTGTTGCTGTTGCTGCCGGCGTCGTCGGAGCCGGAGTCCGAGGAGCAGCCGGCGACGATCAGCATCACCGGGACCGCTGCCGCGCAGACAAGGACACGACTGAGGCTCTTCGCCCGCCGATCGCGCCGCTCTCGCTCGTCCTGCCGGTCTCGCTGTGCTGGTCGCTGCATGGTTCCTTCACTCATGACGCTCGTGGTTCCTGCCGTCGGATCGGGTCCGAGGGGCCACGGTACGCGGTGAGGAAGCGGTGCGGCTTTGCTTGGGCTGCTTTGTGTGGAGGGGTGAGAGCTCTGTGAAGGGGCCCTAGCCGGCCAGGACCTCGGCCAGTCGCGCGGCCAGTTTCTGGGCCTTGTCCTGCATTTCCTCGCTGTCCGGAACCACTCCGAGGGCCGCCGGCTGCTCCGCGTACTCGATCGTCACGATCACGTTCGACGTGCGGAACGCCACAGTCACCGTGCGCTGCTGGACCGTCGAACCGGAGGTGTTCAACGCGTCGTCCAGGAACGCCGCGTCACCGAGACCGTCGAGGAGCCGGGGCTGGATCTCGGTGGGGGACGACGAGGGCGAGGAGGACGCGGAGGCGGACGTGGAAGGTGCCGAGGGCGAGGCGGAGCCGGTGGGGGTGGGGCCGGCTGAGGGACTGTCACCGCTTCCGGTGGCGCCGGTGCTCGGGTCGCCGGTGGCGACGTCCGACGGGTCGCCGGCGTTCGCCGCCTCGGGCAGGTCGGCCGCCTCCTCCATCTTCGCGAACAGCTGCTGCGCCTGGCTGTCGTCGCTCACGGAGTTGTCGTACGACACCACCCGCTCGAAGTCGATGAGCAGATGGTCGGTGGCGTCCGTGGACTCCACCTTCCAACGGCAGCCGACCTTGCGGTCCGTGTCGTAGGTGAGGGTCGCCTCGCCCGCGTACGCCTTCTCCCGCTGGTCCTCGTCGGTGATCTGCCGGATGCCGGGCAGCAGCGAGTCGAGGGTGCTCTGGCCGGCCGCGCCGCAGGGTTCGGGAAGAGTGCGGTACCGGCCGGGCTGGGCGGCCGGGGAGGTGGTACCGACGTCGCCGGGGTTGGCGCTGTCCATCGTGCCGCCGTCGCCGGAACCGCCGGTGCAGCCGGCGAGCGTGGCGAGCAGGGCCGCGAGGAGCGCGGCGACGCCGGGTACGTACGCCTTCCGCTGCACGGTCAGGCTCCTCTCGACGGTGTGGCTTCCCGGTTTTCCCGGGAGCGTCCCAGTGTCCCCGCTGGTTATTCGCTTGCCGCGCGAGGGCGACCCCTGGAGACAATGTGTATCGCACGCATGGCCGTGGACGCCGGTCCGTTGTCCCTTTCGTCGACCTTGGCGCCGGTTTTGCGATTCAAGACTTCTGTTGGTCACCGGGGGAATGAGGACGATATGTCGTACGTGGAAATGCCGGGCGCGAAGGTCCCGATCCGCATGTGGACCGACCCGGCGACGGTCGAGGAGGGCGCCCTCCAGCAACTGCGCAACGTGGCGACCCTGCCGTGGATCAAGGGCCTGGCGGTCATGCCGGACGTCCACTACGGCAAGGGCGCGACCGTCGGGTCCGTCATCGCGATGCGCGGGGCGGTGTGTCCGGCGGCGGTGGGGGTGGACATCGGGTGCGGGATGTCGGCGGTGAAGACGTCGCTGACGGCCAACGACCTCCCCGGGGATCTGTCGCGGCTGCGGTCGAAGGTCGAGCAGGCGATTCCGGTGGGGCGGGGTATGCATGACGATCCCGTTGATCCGGGGCGGATGCACGGGTTCGCGACCGCCGGGTGGGACGACTTCTGGGGGCGGTTCGACGGGATCGCCGATGCGGTGAAATTCCGTCACGAACGTGCGGGAAAGCAGATGGGAACGCTCGGATCCGGCAACCACTTTGTCGAAATCTGTACGGATACGACTGGTTCGGTCTGGCTGATGCTTCACTCCGGCTCCCGGAACATCGGCAAGGAGCTGGCCGAGTTCCACATCGGCGTGGCGCAGAAGCTCCCGCACAACCAGGGCCTGGTCGACCGCGACCTCGCCGTGTTCATCGCGGACACCCCGCAGATGGCGGCGTACCGCAACGACCTGTTCTGGGCGCAGGAGTACGCGAAGTACAACCGCACGATCATGATGGCGCTCCTCAAGGACGTGATCCGCAAGGAGTTCAAGAAGGCCAAGCCGACCTTCGAGCCGGAGATCAGCGCGCACCACAACTACGTGGCCGAGGAGCGCTACGACGGCATGGACCTGCTCGTGACCCGCAAGGGCGCGATCCGGGCCGGTTCCGGCGAGTACGGGATCATCCCCGGCTCCATGGGCACGGGCTCGTACATCGTGAAAGGCCTCGGGAACGCGAAGTCCTTCAACTCGGCCTCCCACGGCGCGGGTCGGCGCATGAGCCGTACCGCGGCGAAGCGCCGGTTCTCGACGAAGGACCTGGAGGAGCAGACGCGGGGCGTGGAGTGCCGTAAGGACTCCGGTGTCGTGGACGAGATCCCGGGCGCCTACAAGCCGATCGAGAAGGTCATCGACCAGCAGCGGGACCTGGTGGAGGTCGTGGCGAAGCTGAAGCAGGTGGTGTGCGTGAAGGGGTGACGGCTCGCTACTTCGGGGCGTGCGTCACCGCGTAGATCATGACGAAGGCCACGATGTGGATGCCGAAGAGGAAGTAGCCGAGCCACCACCACATCTTGCGTTCGTTCCGCGTCTCCTCCTTCAGGCGCTGCTGCTCCCGCTCGGCGTCGGCCATCACACCTCCCGGTGGACCTTCGTGTTGGAGGCCTGGGCGCGGGGGCGGAGGACGAGAAGGTCGACGTTGACGTGGCTGGGGCGGGTGACCGCCCAGGTGATGGTGTCCGCCACGTCCTGCGCCGTGAGGGGCTCGGCGACGCCCTCGTAGACCTTCTCGGCCTTCTTCTGGTCGCCGCCGAAGCGGGTGAGGGCGAACTCGTCCGTCCTGACCATGCCGGGGGCGATCTCGATGACGCGGACCGGGCGGCCGACGATCTCCAGGCGCAGGGTCTCCGCCAGGACGTGGGCGCCGTGCTTGGCGGCGACGTAGCCCGCGCCGCCCTCATAGGTGCCGTGGCCGGCCGTCGAGGAGACGACCACGACCGTGCCGTCGCCGCTCGCGTCCAGCTTGGGCAGCAGGGCCTGGGTGAGGTTGAGGGTGCCGATGACGTTGGTCTCGTACATCGTGCGCCAGTCGGCGGGGTCGCCGGTGGCCACCGGGTCGGCGCCGAGGGCTCCGCCGGCGTTGTTGACCAGCACGCCGACCGTCTTGAAGGCGGAGGCGAACTCGTCCACCGCTGCCCGGTCGGTGACGTCCAGTTGGTAGGCCGTCGCCTGGTGGCCCGCCGCGGTGATCTCCTCGGCCAGGGCCTCGATGCGGTCCTTGCGGCGGGCCGTGAGGACGACGCGGTAGCCGGCCGTGGCCAGCTGTCGGGCCGTGGCGGCGCCGATTCCGCTGCTCGCACCCGTGACGACGGCGATGCGGGAGGCGGCGGACGGGGCGGCGGTGGCCATGGGCTGCTCCTTGGCTGAGCGGACGGAGGGGGACGGGCGGGCGGAAACGTGTTCGGCCAGGATAGGCGGGTGGGGGACGGG
>NZ_JOEV01000056.1 GCF_000721105.1 Streptomyces cellulosae | reverse complement strand
CTCGCCGACGGCCGGCCGGTAACCGGTCTGCTGCGGCGGGGCAGTTGGGGCAGCGGGAGAAGCGGCACGACGCGCGTCCGGGTCACTGCCCGTTTCGGGTGGCCAGCCGTTCCCGACGACATCACCGAGGCGGCCCTGATCCAGGCCACCCGCCTCTACAAGCGCAAGGACAGCCCCGAGGGCATCATCGGTTCGGCCGAGTGGGGCGTGCGCAACCTCTCGCGCCGTGACCCGGACGTGTGGGCGCTGATCGAGCCGTACATCCTCCCCGGATTCGGATAGGAGGCAAGCGTGCAGATCTCCGCCGTCCGTGAGGCGATCGCCGAGGCGGCCCGGGCCGTCGTCCTGCCCGACGGCCTGGCCAAGCTGACGTGCACCAGCTATGTGCCGGACAGCGTCATCGCGCCGCACTTCTTCGTCGCCGAGTACGAACAGGACTTCGACAAGGCCATGGCGCGGGGCCTGGACGAACTCACCTTCACCACCCGCGTCCTGGTCGCCCGGCCGGACGACCAGTTCGCCCAGCGCACCCTCGACGCGATGCTGTCCGGCTCCGGCCCGGCCTCGCTGAAGCAGACGATCGAACTGGCCCGCGGCGCGCCCGGCGAGTACGCGCTGGGCGGCCTGGCCCACGACCTGCACGTGATGCGCGTGCAGGGCTATCGCTGGTACGAGCACGCCGGCTCCACCTACGTGGGCGCCGAGCTGATGATCAAAGTCATCGGAGAGGGGAACGCATGAGGATCCGCATGACGGTCGACATGCCCGAGGGCGCGGCCCGCAACGGCGAGCCCTGGCCCGGCAAGGGCGAGACCGCCGACCTGCCCACCGCCGAGGCGGCGCACCTGGTCGCCTCCGGCGTCGCCGAGGAGGTCGCCGACCAGGACGGCGCCGAGGCTCCCGCCGAGGAGAAGACCACCGCACCGCGCCGCCGCAAGGCAGCAGACCGCGAGGAGGAGTGACGTGGCCAAGACGGTCCTGACCAACGTCAGGTGCTTCGCGGTCGCCGCCGACCTGACCGCCGCATCCAACAAGATCGAGCTGTCGACCGAGGTCGAGGACAAGGACAGCACGAACTACGCCAGCCAGGGCTGGAAGGAGACGATGGGCGGGCTCGCCTCCGCCGAGATCTCTGGCGAGGGACAGTGGGAGGCCCTCGACGCCACCAAGGTCGACGACGCGTCCTGGGCGACACTCGGAGGCGTCGGGCCCTGGTCGATCAGCGCCAACAACGGCGCCGCCGTGGGTGACCTGGCGTACTTCACCAGCGCGCTGCGCGCCGACTACAAGATCGGCGAATCGGTCGGCGAGATCGCCCCGTGGACCAGCACCGCGAAGAGCAGCTGGCCGCTGGTGCGCGGGCAGTTCGCCCACCCGCCCGGTACCGCCCGCACCGCCACCGGCACGGGCACCGGCCTGAATCTGGGCGCCGTGGCGGCGGGCAAGCGGCTGTACGCCGCCCTGCATGTCCTGTCCGTGGCCGGCACCACGCCGAGCCTGACGGCCCGCGTCGAGTCCAGCGTGGACAACACTTTCGCGGCGCCCACCACACGGGTGACGTTCACCGCGGCGACGGCGGCCGGCGGGCAGATCCTGCGCACCGACGGCACGGCGATCACGGATACCTGGTGGCGGATCGCCTGGACGATCTCCGGCACCACGCCCAGCTTCCTGTTCGCCGCATCCCTCGGTATCCAGTAGCCGACCCCAACCCCTGCGGCCCGGCCATGTCGGGCCTGTCGCCATGCCCTGAAAGGGGAAACCCGTCATGCCCAAGATGGTCCTGCTCGCCCAGTACCTCAGCATCAACGCGAACGTCCTCAACACCTTCACCAAGAAGGCGGAGATCGCCGTCGAGGTGGAGGACAAGGACGTCACCACCTTCGCCTCCCTCGGCTGGAAGGAAGTCATCGGCGGCCTCAAGTCCGGTGAACTGGGCTGCGAGTTCCTCCAGGACTTCGCCGCCACCCAGCTCGACGCCATCATGTGGCCGCTGCTCGGCACCGTCGTCCCGTTCGAAGTGCGCGCCGACCAGGGCGCGGTCAGCACGTCCAACCCGAAGTACACCGGCAGCATCCTCATCAAGGGCTGGAGCCCGATCACCGGTTCGGTCGGCGACGAGGCTTCTGTGTCGCAGTCCTTCCCCACGTCGGGGGCCGTGGTGAGGGCCACGGTCTGATGGCCAGTGGGCCGCCGTTCTCGCTCGGCGTGGAGACGCACGAGGGCCTCGCTGCCCTGACGCGCGCGATCCGCGCCGAGGAGGACGGCAAGGCGCTGCGCAAGGAGCTGGCCGCGAACATGCGCGAGGCCCTCAAGCCCGCGGCAGCTGAGGCCAAGAGCAGCATCATGGCGATGGCCTCAGCGGGCCTGCCCACGGCACCCGCGCTGCGGGCCTCCGTCGCCAAGAAGATCCGGCCCGAGGTGAAACTCGGCGGCCGGTGGTCCGGGGCCAGGGTGAAGGCCTTCAAGACCAAGAACATCCGCAACTTCCCCAACGCCCCGAAGCGGCTGAACAGGGCGGGCGGCTGGCGCCACCCCGTGTACGGCAACCGCGAGGTATGGGCGCAGCAGCGCGGAAAGCCCGAGTGGTTCGACCGCAGCTTCGAGGGCCGCGAGTCCCACTACAAAGAGGCCGTCGAGGCGGCCATGGAGAACATGGCCCGGCGCATCGCGTCGCGGGCCGGATAGAGAGCGAGCACCCGTGTTCCTGGTCTACAGCCCCGAGGGCAGCGACGAGCCCAAGCGGTGGAAGTACAACCCCCGCAAAATCATGAGCGCCGAGCGGGAGTGGATCGAGCGGCGCACCGAACGCAACTGGTCCGACTTCACCAAGGAAGTCGTCCAGGGCTCGTCTCTGTGCCGGCGGGCGCTGCTGTACACCTTCCTCAAGCGCGAGCATCCCGGCGTGAAGTGGGACGACGTCGACTTCGCGTGGGACGAGCTGACGCTGGAGTACAGCAAGGGCGAGCTGATCCAGATCAGGGAATCGGCCGCCGATGCTGCCTCCGGTGACCAGCGTGAAGCGGTCCTGGCCAAGCTCGACGAGGAGATCGCCGCCGCGTTCGAGGATCCGGACGACGAGGGAAAAGCCCAGCTGCCCGTCGCCGACTGAGGCGGCTGGGCGACGCGGCCCACCTGCTCGGCATGCGGCCGCGCGACTGGGACGCGTGCACCGTCGATGAGACGGACGCGCTGCTGGACTGGCTGGACGCCTACGAGGAAGCCACTCGCAAGGCACAGGAAGAACTCGAACAAGGGCGCTGACTGCCCCGACCCAAGAGGGGGTGGTCAGCGATGAGCGACACGTCGCTGGTGTTCAACCTGGTCGCCCGGGACCGCACCGGAGAGGGCCTGGCCCGTGCGCGCGAACGGTTCGACACGGCAGCGGCCGGCATCGGCACAGGCGTGGCGGCCGCCCTCGGGATGGGCGTCGCGTCCGCCCTCGACATGTCGGCGGCGAACTCCAAGTTGGCCGCGCAACTCGGCGTCGGTCCGGCCGAGGCCGCGAAGCTGTCCAAGGTCTCAGCGGACGTCTACGCCAACAACTGGGGCGAGTCCACCGCGCAGGTCAACGAGGCCATCAAGGGCGTCTACCAGAACATCGGCGACGTCTCCAAGGCCAAGGGCGGCCTGGAGGGCGTCACCAGCACGGCACTCGCCCTGGCGCAGACGTTCGACCAGGAGGTCGGGCCGACCACGGCCGCGGTCGGGCAGATGCTCAAGACGGGCCTGGCGCAGAACGCCAACGAGGCGTTCGACATCCTCACCCGCGGTTTCCAGACCGGCGCCAACAAGGCGGATGACCTGCTGGACACCGTCAACGAGTACGGCACCCAGTGGCGGAAATTCGGCCTGGACGGGCAGACCGCCATGGGCCTGCTCTCGCAGGGCCTCAAGGGCGGCGCCCGTGACGCCGACCTGGTCGCCGACTCCATCAAAGAGTTCAGCATCAGGGCGATCGACGGCTCGAAGACCACGGCGGCCGGTTTCAAGGCGATCGGCCTGGACGCGGGCACGATGGCCGCGAAGATCGCCAAGGGCGGCGATTCGGCTACCGGTGCCCTCGATCTCACCCTGGACCGGCTGCGTGGCATCAAGGACCCGGTCAAGCAGTCCGCGGCTGCCGTGCAGCTGTTCGGAACGCAGAGCGAGGACTTGGGCGCCGCGTTGTACAGCCTGGACCCGTCCACGGCCGTGTCTGCGCTCGGCAAGGTCGGCGGGGCCGCGGACAAGATGGCCAAGACGGTCAGTGACAGCCCGTCCGCCGCCCTGGAGACCTTCAAGCGGCAGGCCACCGTCAAGCTCGCCGAGGTCGGCGGCACGTTCGTCCAGTTCGCCATGGACAACCAGACTCTGTTCGGGCCGCTGGCCGGAATCCTGGGCGG
The DNA here is from genome assembly GCF_000721105.1 of Streptomyces cellulosae. Classification (GTDB taxonomy): domain Bacteria; phylum Actinomycetota; class Actinomycetes; order Streptomycetales; family Streptomycetaceae; genus Streptomyces; species Streptomyces cellulosae_A. The sequence continues at coordinate 38,178 of NZ_JOEV01000056.1, read as the reverse complement.
GGTCGCCGCCGCGATCCTTGCCGTCTCGGTCGCGCAGAAGGTGTACGCCACGTACACCGCGATCGCGTCCGCCGCACAGACCATCTGGAATGCGGAGATCTGGGCCAGCACGGCGGCTCTGCTCGCCAACCCGATGACGTGGATCGTCGTCGCCATCGTCGCCCTGATTGCCGTCATCGTGATCATCGCGATGAAGACCACGTGGTTTCAGACCATCTGGTCCACCGTGTGGGGCGCCATCACCTCGTTCACGAGCGCAGCCGTGGCCCGGGTCGGCGCCGTGCTCGGCTGGTTCGGCAGCCTGCCGGGGAAGTTCGCCGGCTGGTTCGGCGCGGCCAAGGCCTGGGCCGTCGCCAAGCTGGTGGCGCTGGTCGCATGGGTGGTCGGCCTGCCCGGGCGGATCAGCTCCGCACTGGCCGGCCTGCTGGGTGTCCTGCGCTCGCGCGCCTCGACTGCCTTCCAGGCGATGCGGAACGCGGCCGCCGCCAAGGCCGTCGCCTTCGTCGGCTGGGTACGAGGCTTCCCGGGCCGCATCGCCGGCGCGATCGGCTCCCTGAACCAGCTGCTGGTGTCCAAGGGCCACGCGGTCGTTCAGGGCCTGTGGTCCGGCATTCAGTCGATGGGCGGCTGGATCAGGTCCAAGCTGATCGGCTGGGCGAAGAGCATGATCCCCGGACCGATCGCCAAGGCCCTCGGCATCGCGTCGCCGTCGAAGGTCACGCGGGCGCAGGGTCGTTGGATCGCCCGCGGTCTCATCGACGGTATGACCGGCTCGTCGAAGCAGGTCCGCGCCGCCTCGACGAAGCTGGCGGACATCGTCCGCGACGCGATGGCGGCCGGATCAAGGCGCACCCGGGCCCTGTCGAAGGTCAGCACCGGGACCAGCCAGCTGGTCGCCCTCGCCAACCGGGAAGCCGCCCTGGCGACCCGGCTGAAGACGGCGAACAAGCGGCTGTCCGACCTCATCAAGAGCCGCGACAAACTCGCTGCCGACGTGAAGAAAGGCGTCCTCGACTCCGCGAACGTGACCACCATCGCGGGCGAGGGAGCAGTCGGCGCCGACACCATCCTGACCAGCCTGCAAGACAAGCTCGCCAAGGCCCGCCAGTTCGCCGCCGACCTGGCGCAGCTGCGGAAGAAAGGCGTGCGCGGTGACCTGATCGCGCAGATCGCGCAGGCCGGGGTCGATCAGGGATCCGGGGCGGCGGCCGCGCTCGCCACGGCCGACAAGCGGACCATCGGCGCCATCAACAGCACGCAGGCGCAGCTGGTCACGGCGGCCGGCCAGGCCGGAGCGGTCGCAGGGAACGCCATGTACGGCTCCGGGATCCAGGCCGCGCAGGGCCTCGTCAAGGGCCTGAAGTCGCAAGAGAAGGCGATCGAGAAGCAGATGCTGCGGATCGCCAAGGGAATGCAGTCGGCAATCAAGAAGGCGTTGGGGATCAGGTCGCCGTCGACGCTGATGGCCGACGAGGTCGGCCGGTTCATCCCGCCCGGCGTGGTGCAGGGCATGCAGCGCACCGCACCGCAGCTCGACGCCGCCATGCGCTCCCTGGTCCGCCCCGAACTGGCCGCCCCGCCCGCGGCCTCGCCCAGGCCCACCATGGCGCCCCTCGTCGGGGCGCAGTTCGGGACTGGCGTCACCCGGGTCGTCCTCGACGTGCGAGGCGCGGACGAGGACCTGAAGAAGCTGTTCCGCAAGCTCGTCCGGATCGACGGCCGCGGCAGCGCACAGACCGCTTTCGGGCGGTCCAACTAGAAGGGACTGGCATGGCGTTCCCGCTGTCGACGCTGGACATCAAGGCCGACCTGAAGATCAACGGCGTGTGGACGGACGTGACCGCGGACGTCTTCACCCGCGACCTGATGACCATCACCCGCGGGCGCCCCGACGAGGGCGCCCGTACCGACCCCGGCAAGACCACGCTGACCTTCAATAACGGCCTCTCCAAGGTGGCGCCGACGGTCAGCGGCCGGTACAGCCCCGGCAACCCGAACAGCGACCTGTACGGGGCGATCGGCCGCAATACCCCCGTTCGCGTGCACCTGCCCGCGTCCACCGCGCACCTGGAGCTCGACGGCGATCCGTCCGGCTACGTCTCCACCCCGGACACGGCCATCCTCGACATCACCGGCGACATCGACGTCCGGATGGAGTTCGACGCCGACATCACCCTGACCGCGCTGAACCAGACCGTCATCGGCAAGTGGGGCACCGTCAACGCCGACCGGTCGTGGATGGTGCGGTTCATCAACGGGCTGATGTACTTCCTGTGGTACGACGGTACCGGCGCCTCCAACCAGGCGTTCCAGCCGATTACGCTCTACGGCGGCAAGGCGCTGCGCTTCACCCTCGACGTCAACAACGGCGCCGGCGGACTGACCGCGCAGTTCTACCAGGCCGACTCGATCGATGGCCCGTGGACGGCCATCGGTGACCCCCTGGTCGGCGCGGCCACCACGTCGATCCAGGCCACCAGCAGCGACCTGCGGATCGGGCCGAACGACTCCACCACCACCCCGCCCCGCAACCCGTTCCTGGGCACCGGTACCCGTTTCCAGGTGCGTTCCGGCATCGACGGGACTCTGGTCGCGGACGCGGATTTCCGGCCGCTGGCCGACGGGGCGACCGCCTTCACGGACAGCGTCGGCCGCACCTGGACCGTCAACGGCACCGCCCGCGTGCGTAAGCGGGTCGACCGCTTCAACGGAGAGATCTCCTCCTGGCCGGCCCGCTGGGACGTCTCCGGCAAAGACGTGTGGGTACCGGTCGAGGCGGCCGGTGTGCTGCGCCGCTACGGCCAGGGCGGCACCGTGCTGCAGTCCTCGCTGCGCCGGCGCGTGCCCAGCTACAGCCCGCTGGCGTACTGGCCACTGGAAGAGAGCAACCAGGCCACCCAGGCATCCTCGCCCATCGCCGGAGTGCAGCCGCTGAAGCTGACGCGGGTCAACTGGGCGAGCGCCGACAGCCTGCCGTCCTCCGCCGCGCTGCCCGTCCTCGCCTCGGCCGGTGGCGCCCTGGCCACCCTCAGGGGCTCCGTGCCCGCCCCGGTGGGGACGACGACCGGATGGAACGTCACCTGGGTCTACCGCCTCGACACCGCGCCCACCACGCTGCGCACGTTCCTGCGGGTCCTGGGCACGGGCACCGTGCGGGAGTGGACGGTGCAGGCCCGCAGCACCCAGTCACGCGTGATCGGCGTGGACGCGGACGGCAACACGGTCGTCGACTCGACGATCGCCACCGGCGCGGACCTGTTCGGCCAGTGGACGTCCACCTCGCTGCGCACCTCGGAATCCGGGGGCACCGTCACCTGGACCATCGTCTGGCAGGACGTCGGCGGCGACGCGGGCCAGTTCAGCAGCACCTACTCCGGCAGTGCGGGACGGGTGACCGCGGTCGCCTCGCCGGACTCCGGCTTCACCTCCGACCTCGACGGCATGGCCATCGGGCACATCGGCGTGTTCTCCACCACGACCACGGACGCCTACCTGGGCGCCATCACCGCGTGGCAGGGCGAGCAGACCGGGGAGCGCCTGATGCGCCTGGCGTCCGAGGAACAGATTCCGCTGGGCGTGTGGGGGCTCATCGCCGAACAAGAGGCCGTGGGCGCCCAGACGCGGACGGAGCTGCTGGAGCTCCTGGAGCAGTGCGCGGACTCCGACGGCGGCATCCTGATGGAGCACCGCGGCCGGCCCGCCCTGCGCTACCGGGGCCGCGCCACCCTCTACAACCAGCAGCCTGCCCTGACCCTCAGCTACACGACCAACGGGGAGATCTCCCCACCCCTGGAGCCCCTCGATGATGACGCGGACGTCGTCAACGACGTCACCGTGCAGCGCATCGACGGATCGTCCGGGCACGCGGTCCTCGAGGAGGGAGCCCTGTCGGTCCAGGCGCCGCCGGACGGGATCGGCACCGGCTACGACACCAGCGTCCAGCTGTCGCTCGACCGTGACGAGCAGACCGAGCCGATCGCCAACTGGCGCCTGCACCTGGGCACCTGGGACGCGCCCCGCTACCCGGTCGTCCATGTCAATCTCGCCCGCGCCCCGCACCTGATCGACGCCGTCCTCGGTCTCGACCAGGGCGACATGATCCGCCTGACGGACCTGCCCGCCTGGCTGCCGCCCGGTGACTGCGACCTGATCGTGCAGGGCTACACCGAGAGTTTCGACCAGTACGCGTGGGACATCCAGTTCACGTGCACCCCCGCCGGCCCCTGGTACGTCGGGGTCGTCGGAGACGGGATCCTGGGGCGGGCCAACACCGACGGCAGCGAGCTGGCAGCCGCAGCCACCAGCACCGCCACCTCCCTGACGGTGATGACGACGAACGGCACGCCCTGGACAACGTCCGTCGCCGATCTGCCGTTCGACATCCGCGTCGGCGGGGAGGTGATGCAGGTCGAACCGGCAGGCACCGTGCTGACGGCCAACCCCACCTTCGAGACGGACACGAGCGGCTGGACAGCAACGAGCGCGACCCTCGACCGATCCAGCAGAATTCACCGGGTCGGCGCCTGGTCGGCACTGCTGACGACGGGCTCGGGCTCGAACCCGCGGGCCGCCGACGCCCTGCGGGCAGTGACGGCGTCCAGCACCTACACGGCGCTGGGCTGGCTGTATGCACCGGTGGCGCTTCCGCAGCTCGTGGGCGTCAACGTCAACTGGTACAACGCGTCGCAGACGTACCTGTCCACGTCGTCGAACACGGCGTCGCTCACGCCGGGCACCTGGACTGCGTTCAATGCCCAGTTCACCGCGCCTGTGGGCGCCGCCTACGGATCCATCCTGTTCACGGTGACGAACACACCGGGGGCTGGATACCTGCTGTACGCCGACAATGTGAAGTTGATCGCGGGGGGAACAGGGATCAAGGCCGCCTTGAAGGAGGACTTCAGCCGCAGCGTGGCCGCCATGGCGACGGACGCGTTCACCCGCACCACGTCCAACGGGTGGGGCAACGCGGACACCGGGCAGGCCTGGTCCATCTCGGGCGGCACGGCGGCCGACTACGCCACCACCGGCACGAAGGGCACCGCCTCGGTCGGCGTCGTCAACTCCAGCCGCTTCACCGCGCTGGCGGTCAGCCTGGCGGACCTGGACATGCAGGCCGACGTCACCGTGCCCGTCGTCGCCACCGGCGCCAGCATCAGCACCGGCCTGCGGCTCCGCTCGCCGGACACCTCCAACTACTACTACATCGAGATGATCTGGGGCACCGGCGGCACCATCAGCGTGCAACTCGTCTCCCGGGTCGCCGCGGTATCCACGACGATCGCCGGACCGGTCTCCAAGGGCACCTATGCGGCCAGCGACACGTGGACGGTACGGGCCCGCGTGGTGGGCTCGGTACTGCAGGCCAAGCTGTGGAAAACCTCCACCAGCGAGCCGGACGTGTGGGACGTGGAGGCGGTCACCACCAGCCTGACCGCGGCCGCACCGGTCGGCACCCGAGCACTCCTCAGCACCGGCAACACGAACACGCTGCCCGTCGTCGTGTCGTGGGACAACGTCCGCGTCACGGCCGTAGCCCAGGGCTGGGGAACGAGCAGCTCAGGCGACGCCTGGACCACCAGCGGCGGGAGCGCCTCGGAGTACTTCGTCGACACCATCAAGGGCGAGGGCTACATCGAACTCACCACCGTGAACAGCAGCCGCCGCGTGGTGACCGGCCCGTCATGGGCCGACACTGATCTGCTGGCTGCGTTCACCGTGCCGATCGTCGCCGCCACCGACTCCATCGACCCCGGCATCATGTCCCGCTACGCCGACTCCGGCACGTACTACCTGGGCACCCTGCACTTCCACAACGACTCCACCGTGGACGTCAGGATCAGGGAGAACGTCGCCGGGGTGTTCACCACCCTGTCCATCAGCAATCTCCTGCCCGGCACGTACAGCGCCGGCTCCACCTACTGGCTGCGGTTCCGCACCCAGGGCAGCAACCTGTACGCCCGCGGCTGGGCCTACGGCACCACCGAGCCCACGATCTGGCACGCCTCCACCAGCGACACCAGCCTCACCGCCGCCGGACGGGTCGGTATCCGCGCAAACCTCCAGGTCAACAACACCAATACGCCGCCGGTGACGATGCGGATCGGCTCGTTCACCGTCGACAGTCCGCAGGTGCTCACCGTCACGCGTTCCGTCAACGGCATCGTGAAAGCCCAGACCGCGGGCACTGCCGTCTCGCTCGCCAACCCCGCCCACGTCGCCCTGTAGGAGGATGCTGTGCCTGATGTAGTGCCGCCTGGCCGTGTCATCACCAGCCAACTGATCACCTACCGTCCGCCGGTCGTGGTCGCGCACGGAACCCTGACCAGCAACTCGTCCCCGATCACGAGCTCGACCGAGGTCACGGTCATCACCACGTCAAGCGCGACCCTCACCGCTGGCCGGGCGTACCGGTTCGAGTTCACGGGCCTGATCCAGCACGCGACGGCGTCCCTCGTGGACCTGTGCTACCTGCGCCTGCGCCGAGGCAGCAACAACGCCTCCATCAGGGACATCCGGTCCGTGGTCGTCGCCAACCGGGCCACGGCGAGCAGGAACATCGGCGTCACTCTGTCGGTCACCTGCACACCGGCGACGACGATCACGGACACGGTGATCCTCACGGCGTCCTGGGATACCGGGTCCACGGCGACGTTCACGGTTGCGGCGACGTCGAGTACGCCGGCGCTGCTCACCGTCTGGGATGTCGGACCGGCCAGCGACATGCCGGGCCTCGGCACCTTCTGACCCCACCCCCCACCTACTGCCCCGAGCCGCTGGCCGGGGCCTTTCTCATGTCTGGAGCACCATGCCTGATCTGTGGATGCCGGGCGCGACCCGGCTCGACATCGGCGACCACGCCCCCACCGACGGCGGCCCCGCGAAAGCGATCCCCCACATCACGTGGGACAAGAACGCCAGCGCCGCCAAGCCGGTCGACCTCGTGCCCTACGAGATCCTCCGGTCGTACTTCTCCGGCAGCGGCCGGGGCGTCGCCCCGCACATCCTGTGGGACCCGTTCACGGGCAGGGTCACGCAGTTCCTCCCGGCGAACTCCCGCTCCAAGTCCCTCGCCGACCAGGCCGGCGGGACGCGCACCAACCGCGCGGGCAGCGTCGTCCTGCAGATCGAGGCGCTCTTCTTCCCGTACTGCCGCGTCGGGACAAAGATCTACCCCCGGCTGGTCGACACCCCGTGCAAGGGCTGGGACGAGCTGCACGCTTGGGTGAAGTCCTGGGGCGTCCCCGATGCCTGGCCCAACGGCCGACCGGAGAACTGCACCCGCAGCGAGAGCACGTGGGAGACGAAGGCCGGCTGGTACCCGCACAAGGCCGTCCCCGAGAACAACCACGACGACCCGCTGTCGTGGCCAGCCTTCCCCACGGCGCCGCAGACGGGCACCGAGGCCAAGCCGAAGGTGTCCCTGGCGCACGTCGTCTACTCGGCCCGCCACGACCCGGCCGCCGCACAGGGCCACACCACGCACAAAGCCGAGGTCCTCACCGTCGAGCGGGCGCTCAAGGCCGAGGGCCTGCTCGCTTCCCAGTACGTCGACGGATCGTTCGGCACCAAGACGCTGGAGGCGTATGCCCGCTGGCAGCGCTCCCCGGCCGGTGGCGGCTACGTCGGCTCCGACGCCGACGGCATTCCCGGTGCCGCATCCCTGCGCCGCCTCGCCGCCAAGCACGGCTTCACCGTCACCGCCTGACCTACGAGAACGGAGAACCCCATGGCCAACGCGCCCATTGAGGCGAAGGTGAAGGCGGCCACGTCCGCAACCTTCGTCGTCTCCCTGCTCATCGCCGTCCTCAACGCTGTCGTCGCCGACGACAGCCTGCTGCAGCCGCTGCCCGCCTGGCTGCAGGCGCTCCTCATCGCGGTCGCGCCGGCGGTGGTGACGTTCCTCAGCGGCTGGCAGGCCCAGCACACGCCGCGTATCCGGTAGGGAGCCACCTTGGACGCCACCACCATCGGCGCGGTACTCGCGCTCGCTGGGGTCCTGTCCGGCAGCGTGGTGGCGTACCTCGGCAAGCGGGGCGAGAACACAACCACCCGCATGAACTCGGAACTCGACCAAATCCAGGAGGAGCGCGACAAGCTGCGCGAGCAGCTCGCCGCCCGGGACCAAAAAATCGAGGGACTCCTCGAACAGCGCGTCGCCGACCAGGTCGAAATCGCACGCCTCCGCGTGAAAGTCGTCAACTTGGGAGGAGACCCGTGACCCGTGCACAGCAGGCCCTCGCCGGGCGCTGGCGGTGGATCCTCGTGTGCTGCTGGCTGTTGGCGCTGTCCGGCGTGGCCGTCATCGGCTGGTCCTGGTACACGCAGCTCGCCGACGAGGCCGACAAGCGGGGCACCGCGGTGAGCACGCTCGCCGGGGACGTGCGCGTCCTGCGCGCGCAGGTCCAGGCGGCGGGCGAAACCCCGAAGGCACCGGACCCGAGCAAGGCCGTCGAGGACCTGGAGGACCGCACCCGGGTACCGGTCCCCATCCCCGGGCCACCCGGCCCCGAAGGTGAACCAGGGGCGCCCGGCCCGTCAGGGTCGCCAGGCGCGAACGGTGAAGACGGAAGCAGCGGGCAGGACGGCAGCGCCGGCGAGCCCGGCGAGCCGGGCGCCACCGGCCCGGCTGGACCTGCCGGTCCTGCGGGTCCCCAGGGTGACCCCGGCCCGGCAGGGCCTCAAGGGCCGCCGGGCGAGAACGGTCAGGACGGCGTGGACGGCACGGATGGGCAGACCTGCCCCGACGGCTACAGCCTGCAGGCTCCGAGCTACGACCCTGACGCGCTCGTCTGCCGGAGAGACGGCGCTCCCGACCCGGAGCCGAGCAGCGGCGGCGGCCCGCTCTCGATGGGCCTCGACCCTCGCCGCCAGTACCCATGACGAAACGATTCTCAGCGGCCCCGCTCTCCTCCGGGAGGGCGGGGCCGTCTTCGTCGTTCCTGGGCGCCCTGTTGCCAGCGGTGCGCTGCGGGCTACCGTGCGCCCCACATCTACCGAAGGGGGAAGACCATGACCCGACGCTTCTGGAAGGTCGGCACCAACAGCGGCAACGACGGTTGCCCCACCCTGTACGAGATCCCCGGCACGGACCAGTACGTCGTGCAGGGCGACCGCGTCACCGACTCCGGCGAGCTCGGCCAGCTCGAGAACCTCACCGCCGAGGAAGACGCCGTCGTCGTCCCGCGCGAACTGCTCGCCAACTTCAGCCCGAAGGAGCCCATGCACGTGCCACAGCACATCTCCTTCGAGGACTTCGGCGGCATGTTCACCAAGCTCCGGCACTCGGCCTGGAGGCTGGAGACGCGCCGCCGCTACGCCGAGGACGAGGCCACCGACACCTTCCGGCAGTTCGCCGCGGGCGATCCGGTGGCGTGGGATCTCGACGATCCGTGGTGCACCAACCGCCGCGAACAGACGGCGATGGGCAAGCGGTTCGAGCGGGTACGGATCCTCGACGAGCCGCCCACCCTCGGCCAGCGGTACCTACTCGACAACGCCCGCCGTAACAGCCAGGTCGGCGAGGACATCCGCGTCCTGTCTCGCAGCAAGGCCGACGAACTCCGACTGCCGCGCGAGGACTTCTGGCTGGTCGACGCCCGCGTGGTCGCCCTGCTCCACTTCAACGACGCCGACGAGATGACCAGCGTCGAGCTGATCACGAACCCTGTCGACGTCCTCCGCTACGCGCAGGCCCGCGAGGCCGCATGGCACCATGCGGTCCCCTACGACCAGGCCGAGCGGTAACTTCCCTATGTGACCACGGACTTCCAGCAGGCCCGCGAGGCCCTCGGCCGACGGCTCCGTGAGCTGCGCGAAGGGAAGACCCAGCGGGAACTGGCGGCCGTACTGGGGTGGCCGCAGGCCAAGGTCAGCAAGCTGGAGACCGGGCGCCAGACGGCCACCCCCGAAGACCTCATGGCGTGGGCCCAAGCCACCGAGCAGCCCGCGACCACCGAGGAGCTGCTCGCCCGGCGCCAAGGCTTGGAGACCCACGTCCGCTCTTGGCGCCGCCAGCTGCGCGCCGGCCACCGCCCGGTGCAGGACGTCCTCACCATCGAGTACGAGCAGTCGACCGTGCTGCGGGCGTGGCAGGGCGCCATGGTCGTCGGGATCCTGCAGACCCCCGACTACGCCCGGCACGTGTTCACTCGGATGGCTGAGCTGCAGCAGTCGCCCCGAGACATCGAGGACGCCGTGCGGGCCCGTGTGCATCGGCAGGAACTCCTGTACCAGCCCGGCCGGGAGTTCCGCATCATCATGTGGGAGGCCGCCCTACTCGCCGGCCTGGCCCCGCCGGACGTCCTCGCGGCCCAACTGGACCGGCTCGCCAGCATCATCGGCCTGGACACCGTGCGCCTCGGCATCATCCCCCTCAGCGCGCACCTCAGCGTCCCGCCGGGCAACGGCTTCTGGCTCTACGACGACCGACTGACGATCGTCGAGGAGTGGCACGCCGAGCTGTGGCTGAACGACGCCGACAGCGTGGCCCTGTACCGGCGGGTGTGGGAGACGCTCGACAAGTCGGCGGTGTACGGCACCAACGCTCGGCGACTGATCGGCCGGGCCCGCGCCCACTTCACCGACCTCGCCTGAGCATCACCGCGAATCCCCGAACCCTACGGGCGAATATTCGAGAATCGCGCTGCACGCTGATTCTCCGTTCTCCCTACGGTCCTTCCATGGCCCACCCGATGAGCATCAGCACGGAGTACGGAGCCGGGGACGTGTGGCTTGCCAGCTGTCACGCCCGGCCGGCCGAGGTGTGGAGAGCGTGGCACGCCGGCGCCCTCGCCCCGGTCGTCTCCGGGGCGCACTGGCTCGTGGCGCAGACCACCGTGGCTCACGGCCTCCCGGCCGCCGCCCGCATCCGCGAGGACCAGCGCGGCCCCGTCCTCATCGACCCGTATGGAGACCGCGCCTGGTGGCTGGTGCCTCTCGACGCCACGGAGGAACTGGCCGACGTGCGACAGGTGCAGGTGCGGCATCCCGGCTGGGTGCTGCGCTGCCCGCCGACTGGACGGGAGATGGAGCGGATGCACTGGCTGTGGAATCCGGACGGTACGGGCCATCTCACCGACCCTGCTGTGCTCGCCGCCGCGTTCGGCCCTGGCGGGTACCGACGTTCAGCGGAGGACCGAGGATGACGACGAAGACCGAGCCCCGACTCATCACCGCCGACGACCCTGACTTGGACAGGCTCGGCAAGCAGATCATCCGAGCGTCGGAGACGGTCGGCGGCCGCGCTGCAGCCGTGGCCCTCGTCGCAGAGGGCAGCATCTTCGCCCAGCGGAACGTGCGTCGCGCGCTCATCACCGACGGCCCGAACGGCGCGATGGCTTGGTGGGAGGGACTGTCCGGGCACCTGTACACGCTCGGCCTGGACGAGAACCAGCGGAGGTTCCTCAGCCTCGTCCTGTCGCTGGTGGGTATCGGAGGGATCACCATCGCGGCCGTGCGTGGCCTCGACGAGCGCCGTCTCCGGATCATCATGCAAGCCATCCTGCAGCTCGCGGAAAGCGACACCCTCGCGGTCGGCACACGCATCTGACAGGGCACCAGGCCTCGCTCCCGGAAGCCCGGCGGCGGGCGCCGGTGGCGAGCGCGCGGCCGTCCCCGCCCCCCGTCGGGGGCGGCCGCTCAGCGAGCGAGCTCGGCCAAGTCGACGTCCATCGCGTCGGCGATCCGGATCAGCGTGTCCAACTTGGGTGAGGAGTGGCCTTGCTCGATCCGGCTGTACGTAGCGACGTCGATCCCGGATCGACCGCAGACGTCCGACTGCGTCAAGTTCTGCCGCTCACGCACGCGGCGGATCTGCTCGCCCACCTCGCGGCGCCGGGCGAGGACCCGCTCGCTGGGTTGGGTGGGACGCGGCACGGGTCCACGTTCCCCAGTGCATGATCAAAACGGATTAGGGTAGACCCTAATTTGTGTGATCTTGAAAGTCCGGGGCACTAGAAGATCACCCCCCTCGTGACAGTCGCCACGTCAGCGGCTACAGCCCTGCGGTCTGGCATATGCCGCAGGGCTATGGGTATGGTCCGGGAATCGAACGTGTTTTCACTCGAATGGGTGATTACCCGCCGTGACCTGCTGTGTTAGACATGTAATCAAGTCGTCGTAGTGCTCCTACGTCGCTCCAAATCGTGCCGGGTGCGGCAGAGAAGGTGCCCCCCTCTCGCTGGCGCCCCGGCACAGGCAACCCCCGCCCCCCTATGGGAGTGCGGGGGTTGCTGGCGTCCGCGCCCACCTGCGGAAACGTCATGATCGTTTAGGGGGAATTTAGGAGGTCAACTCTCGTAGTGAGGGTGTATCGAGGATGTAGCGAGGGTGTAGTCAGAGTGGGTGCCCACGCCACGACGAAGGCCCCGGACCCTCCCTGACCTGGGAGTTCCGGGGCCTTGACCCTGATCAACAGCGTGCCCCCGGCAGGATTCGAACCTGCGACACCCGCTTTAGGAGAGGGGCACTGGAAACCTGCATCCGCCCTGATGAGCACCGATCCGGTTGCACGTCCAGTGATCGTTTAGGAGGAATTTAGGAGGTCAACTCCGCGAGTGCTTCCGGAGGTCGACCCGTCCCCACAACGTGCTCAGGCCAACGTTACGCATGGCCCGCCAGAAAGTCTCCTCCAGCCCGTCGAGGCGTTCCGCCCGCATCGCCGGGGTGGGCTTCTGGTAGTGCCGCTTGATGCCCGGCCGACGGTGGCCAGCCGCCTCGAAGGCGAGCGGCTCCTTTACACCGATCTCCGACTGGAGCGTGTCGTGCAGCGCTCGCAGGGCCCGCATGTCCAGGCCGGGAAGGATCGGCTCCCACGCCGCCCGGTACGCCACCCCTTGCCGCTTCTCCCGTTCCTCGCGCCCGTCGGCCGCCGGCCGGAAGGTGCGCGACCAGTTGCCGCGGCGCCAGGGCGTCCCGGACGGCGTGCAGAAGATGCGCGGGTGTGGCCAGTCCTGGAGGTGGTACCGCAGCAGCGTCGCAAGGAAGGGCGGCACGTCCACGTCCCTCGTCGAGCCGTCGTTCTTCGTCGGCTCCAGCTGGAGCACGTAGCCCTTCTTGTTCCCGTCCTCGTCGCGCTCCTGGTACTCCGCGTACTCCTCCGTGATGCGGAGGATCGGGCACACGAACTCGCCGGCGCCCCACGGCTGGCGTCGCGTCAGCAGCGTGTTGTCGCGGTGCAGTCCGAGGCCCTCGCCCCACCGGGGCCCGCAGAACGCGGTCGTGAGCACGTGCACGCCGACCGCCGGCCCGAGCCGCTCCGCCAGGAGGACGGCATCCTCCGGCCGTGCGCCACCATCCCGCCGCACCTTCGGCGGCTTCAGCTTGGCCGCATCCCCGGACGTCTCCTTCGTGCGCCGCCGGCCGAAGAGCGGGTTCACCGTCACATACCCGGCGTCCACGGCCGCCGTCATGATGGTCGACATCAGGCTGACGCAGTGCCCGCGGCTGACGTCCTCGATGCCCATCGTCTGCTGCCAGGTGTCCACGTCGAACCACGAGATCTTTCGCAGGGGAACGCCGTCCCAGCGCGGCAGGATGTGGTTCTCCAGCTTGTCCCACCGCGTGCCGACCGTCCGGCCACGCTTCTTTCGCGAGGCCATGAAGGTGCGCGCGAACTCCCCGAACGTCACCGTGGCCTTCGAGGGATCGATCCAGGTCCCCTCCCGGATCAGCCGCTCCTGCTCGTTCCCCCACTCTTCGGCCGTCTTCTTCGTCGGGAAACCCGACTCCGACAGCACCTCCGGGGTGTGCCCCGGCGGCGCTTTGTACTTCACGCGCCAAGTGAACTGCTTGGTCTTCTGTCCGTTGCGGACCTTGTAGACCTTCTCCGCGTAGGCCATGAGGCCTCCCCTGCTCTCTGCCCTCCCGGGCTACACGGACTGCTGCTGGAACCGGTAGCGGGCCGGGGTGCGCACCCAGTACGGCGATCGCTCGGACTGATGGCGCGTGATGTGGGCGGCGCCGCGCTCACTGATGAGGTCGGCGCGCACTGTGTACGCGATGTACTCCGCGTGATCGTCGACCGCTACGACGGCGTCGTCTTCCATGATGGCCCGCCGCTCCATCGTGATGGGGATGCGCGGGCCGGGCTGGGCGCCCGGCGGCCGGGGGCGCCAGCGGAGCGCCTGCTGGGTGAACAGCTCGGCAAACACTGGGACACCCTCGTCCGAGATGTCGTCGTGGTGGAAGTGAAACCGGCAGCCGGTCCCGTCTTCGAAGTCCTCGATCCAAGGCGCGAAGTAGTCCTCGCCCTGGGCGTGGCGCTTCACCTCAATCGTGAGCATGACTGCTCCGTTCCGCCGAGTGGTGCCCCCCTCTCGGTGACGGTCTGTGCATGCAACCACACGTTCGGCTGTAATGCACGTAGCTGGAATGGATCAATCAGGAGTCTGCAACCTCATCATCTGCATCAGCAGCAAGCCCTTGCAGAACACGCCTGGCCTTCCGGTATCTCGCGGCGATCCGTGCGACCTCTTCCGGCGTGGCGCCCTTGCGGCCCTGGAGGACGACGATGACGTGGCCGTCGTCCTCGTCGGGCCCCAGGTTGATGACCGCCGAGTCGAGCGTCTCCGAGGTTCGCAGCTCGTACTCAATGGCAGGCGACAGGCCGAGGCCCGTCGGGCTCGGCGCCACGCCGACCTCGGGGCCGGCGCTTGAGCCGACTGCTTCTTCCGGAGGTTCGGGTGAGCCGCCCGCCATCACGCGGTCAACCGCCTGGTCGTCCCAGTTCAGGAGCCTGGTGGCGTACTCACGGATCGTGCTGTTGACCTTGTTGAACTTCCCGGCCTCGATGTTCTGAACCGTGGTGCGGCTGACGCCGAGCAGCTCAGCCGCCTTGGGCTGAGTGAGCTTTGGCCTGCGACCTTCGCGCGCAGCTTGAAGCGCAGTGCCCAGTCGGCGGGTTGCTTCATCCATAAATCCACATCCTGACACATGCGGTTGCAGGCACATAGCTCAGATTCAGCGCTTAGACCTGGGCAGTATCCGGCAATTTCATCCCACCGGTTGCATACGACTCGCGGCGTCACTCTGTTCAAACCAAGCAGTCAGCTCAGATTCTGTGCTCAGAATGTAGGCAGAGTGCTTGCTTCCGTGGTCAGGGTGTGCTCAGATTCTCTGCGTGAAGCCCAATGGACCAATGATCAGAGGCATCCGTGCAGGCCGAAGGCTGAGCCTTCGTGAGCTTGAAGCTCAGACCGGCCTGAATCGCGGATACCTGTCCCGCCTGGAACGTGAGCAGGTCGGCGACGTCGGCTCTGAGCAGGTCCGGAAGGTTGCTGACGCCCTCCGCGTCCCGGAGGACCTGATCGTCACAGAGGAGACGACGCCGTGACCGCCAAGGCCACGAAGAAGCGCACCCCCACCGTCACCGAACAGCGGGGCGAGGCCGAATTTCGCCGCTGGACCCCCGAAGAGGTCGTCGCGCTGCAGCTGCTGCCGTACCGCAGCGTCCGCGTCCTCAAGGACCGCTGCTACCGGCGCGAGGTGTTCCACCACCGCGACGGCGGCCGAATCACCTTCACCGCCGACGACCTGCGCCGCCAGAACGAGCTCGGCGCCGTCGAGCCGCTCAGCTTGGCGGCGGCCAGCAGCGCCTGACCCCCTGAACGCGCCGAAGGGCCGCCCGACTTGCCCGGCCTGGCGACCCCCCGACCGGCGCCCCTACCAACCACAGAAAGCAGAGGTCACCGTGACCACTGAGACTACCGCCCGCACCGCCCCGACGATCAGGGACCAGCGCGCCGCCGTCCACGCGATCGCCGACCTGATGGCCCAGCACGAGACGTTGCCCGCCGCGTACATCACGATCCACGATCACTACGCGGGTGGCTCACTCTCCAAGGTCGACATGCAGTTCGAGGGGTGGCAGGAGTTCGAGGCCTGGCGCACCGAACTCGAGATCCCGCCGGCCGACGTTGAACTGCACGTCACCGTCTCCAACGCTTGGCTCTCCGCCGACACGAGCCACAAGGGCATCCGCGTCCACCTCTGCGGCTTCGGCCTCAGCCTGTCCGCTGCCGAATTCAACGCCCCCCGCGAGACCAGCGAGGTGGCGGCATGAAGTGCGGCGAGCCGAAGCCCGGTGACAGCTGGCGCGAGTGCGACCAGAAGCTCAACCACAAGGGTTCCCACTGCTACCTCAACGAGTCGTGGCCCCGGCCCGTACCGAACGAGCCGAACCCGGACGTCGAGTCACTGCTGGAGCGCACACGAGGCGCGCGGTCCTGGGGGCTGGACGAGCGGCGCTTCCCGATCGTCGTCGTCGAGACCGTGACCCGGGTGATGTGGGTCGGCGCCGAGAACGAAGACGACGCGCTGGCCCGCTGGGTGGACGACTACAGCGACATCGACCTGGACGGCACGCGCGTGATCGCGGGCGAACTGGACTTCCGGCGCCTGGAGGAGTTCGAGCGCAGTGAGCTGCGTAGCGCCCCGCTTGGCCCGGTCGTTGCCTGCCCGGAGTGCGGCGACCTGGCCATGACGCGCTCCTGGTACCACAACCCGCTGCGCAAGTGCCACGGCCCGATCCAGTGGACCGAGACCAGGGCCCCGAACCCCCGCTACCGGTGGCAGCGCAAGTTCCAGGCGACCCCGGTCGGCGGCGTCCGCGAGGCGGTGGCCGCATGAACACGAAGCTTGTGAACTCGGCCGCGGGCGTCATCCTCGCCGCTCTCACCCAGAACCGCACCGCCGCCAGCATCGCCCTCGCGCTCGACTCGGCGCAGCTGCTGATGACGCCGCAGACCGCCGCCGAGTACGAGCAGTTGCGGAACGACATCACCGGCGCCTGCCTTGCAAGGTGGGAGGAAGAGCAGGAGAACGCTCGTCTGCGCCTGGCGTTGGCGTCTGCGAAGCGTGGGCGGCGTGAGCTGCGGGCTCGGGTCGCCGAGCTGGAGGCCGGCCCCGTCACGGTGTTCCGGGCGGCGCACGACTCGATCGTCATGGGCCTGTACACCACGGCCGCCGCCGCCCGCGAGCACTGCGAGGCCGAGGAGCGCCGCTCGTGGGCCAAGTCTGAGAACCCCTCCTTCGACTGGATCGAGGACGAGGAGGACGGCGTCGCCGAGCTGACAGCGTGGGTCGGCGGTGAGGAGTGCACAACGGGCTACGTCGTGACCGCCCTAGAGGTCGCCTCCGAGTACGACGAGGAGGCCGACGAGTGATCGTCCTCCTGATCGAGCTGGCCCTGCTGCTCCTGTGGCTCCTCGGCTGCGTGGCCGTGGTGCGGGGGTGCGAGCGGTGAGCGCGGGCCGCAACCGCGGCTCTGACCGCTTCGCCACCGCAGGCCGTGAAACCACCGCCGCCGAGCGCACCGCCGCTACCCGCCTCGTCACCCGCCGGGCCCGCAGCGCCGACGACCGCGAGCAGCTGCTCGCGGCGCTTGGCCTCGACTCCCAGACCATGAAGGACAGCAGCTCATGACCGACCGCACCCTGCCCCACGACCCGTACATCACCGCCGTCTGCGACGCCCTCACCGAGGCTGGCCTGGAGCTCACCGACCACTGTCGGACGGACGACTGCGAGACCCGCGGCACGTACTGCTACCTCAACGCCGTCATCACCCTCGACCCGTCCGGCACCAACGACCTGGACCACGACGACATCCCGGCCGACGCCACCTGGCCGCATGGCCTGCTGCTGGTCTGGGAGTGGCACACCGGCATCGAGGCGGAGCACGGCGAGCCGGACCGCGGCCCCGCCTGGCAGTTCGCCGAGCTGAAGGACGACGGCTCCAACGAGTACCCGACTGGCCTGCCCGTGTACGGCTACGCCAGTCCGGCCGCCATCGTCGAGGCCGCCCGCAAGGTCATCGCCCGCGAGATCGGCGCCGGCAGCTTCTACGGCTCTGGCCTGGCCAAGTGGGACGGCGGAATCATCGGCGACTCGTGGGAGCGCGCTGGCGAGTTGGACGCCGCATGCGAGGCGTGGGGTTCCGACGAAGCGGCCGAGTGACCTGCACCTGACCACCTGACAGGTCGCATCGAGCCTTCCCCCGTTCCGGGCTCTGCGGCCAAGCCGGGGCCCCGCCCGCCTTCCCCCAAGGGGTGGGGCCCCGGCACCTCACACCAGAAAGCGAGACTCATGAGCACCAACCGACCCACCAGGCAGCCCACGCTCCTGGCGTTCGTCGACACCGAGACCACCGGACTCGACCCGCTTCTGCACGACGCGTGGGAGATCGCCGTCATCCTGCGCGCCGACGGCGAGGACGAAGAGCACATCTTCAGAATCAAGCCGGACCTGGCGACCGCCGACCCGCAGGCGCTGGAGATCAACCGGTACCACGAGCGGACCAGCCACCCGGATTGGACGTGGGACGATCCGCACCTGGCGGCCACCCGCCTGCAGTCGGTCCTGGACGGGGCCGTCATGGTCGGCTCCAACGTGGCGTTCGACGCCGAGATGCTGTCGAACCTGCTGGGTCGCTACTACAGCCAGCCCCGCCCCTGGCACTACCGGACCGTCGACGTCGTCACCCTCACCGTGGGCTCCCTGTACGGGCGGGCCAGCGAGCGGACCCGCAACGACTGCGACGCCAGCTGGTACGGCAAGGTCGCCCGCGCGGTCGGCTGGCCGTGGAAGTCGCACGACGTCTCCCGCCTGGTTCAGGTTGAGCCCCCCACCGCGGACATACGGCACACCGCGCTGGGTGACGCCCGCTGGGCGCGCACCGTGTGGGACTCCGTCACCGTGCCCGACGCTTTCTTCGCTGCCTCCGACGAGCAACTGGCGCAGATGGCCGGCGACGCACTGTCGCGCCTGTACGGGGGTCAACTGTGACGTACTTCCATGGTGGCGCCCCGGGACTGGCCGTCGGCGACCTGATCCGCCCGGCCATCAGCCTCGGCATCACGAAGGTGCGCACGCCGAACCAGCCGCGCTACAGCCCACGCCGTGTCTACATCACCCGCCTGCGCTGGTACGCCGAGCTGTTCGCGAACGGCTGCCGTGGCGATGTGTACGAGGTCCGGCCGGTGGGCCGCCCGCTTCCCGACCTGGACGCCCGCGGCTCCTTCACCTGCTCGTGTGCCGAAGTCGTCGAGGTCCTCGCCC
The DNA here is from genome assembly GCF_000721105.1 of Streptomyces cellulosae. GTDB lineage: Bacteria > Actinomycetota > Actinomycetes > Streptomycetales > Streptomycetaceae > Streptomyces > Streptomyces cellulosae_A. The sequence continues at coordinate 19,120 of NZ_JOEV01000056.1, read as the reverse complement.
GTCACCCGGTAGCCATGCCGCGCCAGGCCGCTCCGCTGTTCCCGATGGGAGGCTCCCGATGACGGAACAACTGCAGTTCGCCGAGCCCGTCGAGGGCACCGTCAACCCAGCCGCGGGTGAGGCCGCGAAAGCCGACGGCATGGCCCTCGCCCAGAGGAACACGTCCGTCGAATGGGCTGACGCGTGCGCCGCCGCGATCGAGCTGATGGCCCGCCGCGGCACCGAGTTCCAGGCCGCCGACCTCATCACCGAGGGCCTGGTCGATGAGCCGGACAGTCCGAACCGGTGGGGGCCCGCCTTCCTGCGCGCCTCCCGTGCCGGCGTCATCGAGGCCGCGGGCATCGCCCAGTCCAAGAGGACGACCGTGCACCGGTCCCTGTGCCGCACCTGGCAGGGCACCATCGCGTACCGCAGGAGCGCGGCATGAACGGCAACACCATCGCGAGCCTCGCCGCCGCGGCACTCCTCGCGGTTCTCGGCGGCACCCTCGTCTGGCTCTGCTGGGAACCCAAGCCGACCGAGGCCGAGCGCGCGGAAGCCGCACGCGCACGCGTCGGGCTGCCCCTTACCGGGCCAGGCCTCACCGGCGAGGACGAGCACGACGTAGGTCCCGATGCCCTTCGCCTCCTCGCCGATCTCGACGCTCATCTCGACCAGCAGTTCGCCCAGCTCGCGAACCTCTACCAGCGGCTCGGACCGGCCGACCTTGACGCCGGGTGCGACGAGCCGCAAGAGGGCGAGTCGGCATGACGGAGCGCCCCGCAGAGACCGTCCCGGCAGTGGGAACGATCCGCCGTTTGCAGGCCCTTGCCGTGGCGGGCTGGCCGCTGTCGCGCGTGGCCCGCGAGGCGGGCCTTTCACCCAACAGCCTGGCCCGGCTCATGACGGCGGCCACCGTGCCCGCTGCCACAGCGCGCGCTGTGGCTGCCGTCTACGACCGGTACAGCCTGGCCAGCCCGGGAGTGCACGGGGTGGCCCTGGTACACGCCCGCGCGGCCCGCGCCCGCGCAACTGCTGCGGGCTGGGCGCCGCATGGCGCGTGGGACGACGACACCATCGACGACCCCGCCGCCATCCCGAACTGGACCGGCCACTGCGGCACCGCCCGCGGCGTCGACCTGCACGAGCGGCACGGCATCCCTCTGTGCCCTCCGTGCCAGGCCGCCCTTTACCGGCGCCGCCTGCGCAACGCAGCTCACGAACGCCGCGCCCTGTCCACCCGCCACGCCTGAAAGAGAACCGCCTTGAGTACTGACGACCGCGTGCAGAGCGTCCGCAACGCGTGGACCAACGCCCTTCGGGCGGAGGTCCTGCGCGTCGGCCGCCGCATCCCCGAGGTAGCGCGCGTCGTCACGGTCGGCATGTGGATCGCGACCTACGCGGACGCCGACGGCAGCAACGCATTCCCCGGGCGGGACACCCTCGCCACCCTGTCCGGCTGCTCACAGGAGACCGTCACACGCGCCGTCAAAGTGCTGATGGGGGTCGGCGTCCTCGCCCGCAAGCGCCGGCCGAACGCGTCCGCGATGTACCAGCTGCTCATGCCGCTCGGCGGCGGGCTCGACTGGGCGGCGCACATCCACCACATGACCGACACCCGGCAGCGCAAGGCCCACGCGAAGAAGAAGGCCGAGCGGATCGCCGAAGTCACCCGGACCGCGTCCACGGACGCTGTGGAAAACCCGTCGGACAGCGTCCGTGGACGCGGTCCGGACAGCGTCCACAGCGGGAGTTCCGAGCCGCCCAGAACGGATCCGGACAGCGTCCATGGACGCCCCCGGACAGCGTCCGTGGACGCCTTCCGGACAGCGTCCGCAGCGGGGGCCTACCAGTACATCCCTACCTCCGGTAGGGACCCCCTCCCCGACCACACTCTGGCTGGCCTTTCACCTCAACCACAGCCGCGCGCGGGCGAGGCCGCGAAAGACGAGTCATCGACGGGGGAAAGGCCGGCGGCCAAGCCGCGGGACACCGCGCTCGAGGTGGTCCGCGCCCGCGCCCCGCTCGCCCGCTGCACCGACCCCGACTGCGGCATCCAGCTGCCCTACGGCGCCACCGGCCTGTGCGCCGGATGCCAGCAGTACGCCACCAACCACGAAAGGCACAGCGCATGAACTACCCGACCCTCTTCACCACCCCCGGCCTCCGGTCCATCGCCGAGGAGATCGACGCCGAGCGCCAGCGACAGCTCGCCAAGTTCGGCGACCAGCACCACCCCGACGGCACCGGCTACGACGGCAGTGACCGGCACGCCGGCTTCTGGCGCCAGCGCTGCCAGGACGCGTTCGCCGACGGCGAGGGCACATGGGGCCACGTCCTCCTGGAAGAGGTCTTCGAGGCCATCGCCGAGGCTGACCAGGCCAGGCTCCGAACCGAGTTGATCCAGGTCGCCGCCGTCTGCGCTGCATGGATCAACGACCTCGACAGCCGCCCCGCTGTCAGCGAGGGGGCATGAGTCGTGGGTCGTCACCAGGGGGCACCGATGCCCGCGAGTCTGCGCCACGCCTTCCGCGCCCGCGCACACCCCGCCCGATCCGTGCCCTGCCCGCACGAGCACTGCCGGGCCCGCGCTCACCAGTCGTGCATCGTCCGAGTCAACGGCCGTGTGCTGGACAAGCCGCACGCCTCTCGCATCAGCCTGTGGGCACAGACCGTCGCCTGCTGCATCGAGTGCGTCGTCGAGCCCGGCATCCCGTGCCACCACAACGGCACGCCCCTGCCCGCTGTCCACGACCGCCGTATCCAGGAAGCGATGGTGACCCTCGCATGACGCCGTTCGAACGCCTCATGCAGGAGGCCATCCCCGTCAAGCCCGAACGCTCCGACGGAACGCACAGTCTGTGGACAGAGCAGGAGCAGGACCGCCACTGGGACGACCTGTGCCGTGCGGTCGGCGCTCCCAACCACCGCAAGCACCCGCCGCGGAAGCGTTCGCGCGACGAGGGCAGCGAGGCAGCAGCGTGACGGGCGGGGACGGTGCGACCGGAGAGGCCGTCACATGCATGGCCTGTGGCCGTCTCCTGAGCAATGAGGAGTCCAAGCGGCTCCGCCTCGGGCCGCAATGCCTCAAGCGCCTACAGGCCGCCCTGGCGCCCCGCCCCCGCCGCATCGGCACGTACACCGCCGCAGCGCACCCCCAGGCCGTACCTGTCCGGATCACCAGCCAACTCGCCTTCGAGATCTGGGACGAGGACGACGAGCCCGCCCGCACCAGACCGATCACCGACGTACCGACAGGAGCCCTGCTCTGATGAACCCCACCCTCAGCGAGCAGCAGCTGGAAGAGTTGCGCCCGCTCGCCGCCGCCATCGAGGGCGCGATCACCGATACGCCTATCCGGCTCGGCACGGACGACTGGGGTACGGCGCTCGCCGCGACAATCTTGGTCCGTGTCGCCGCGTACATGGGTGGCGTGCTGCCGGCCGCCGCGGAACCCGGTGATTGGCTCACTCGGGGCACCCGGGACCTGTCCATCCCGGAGCACGATCGTGCCGCCGACAAGGTCGCGCGTCGCTCAGCCGAGGAGGAGCAGACCCTTCGCCTGCTGCGCCGTGAGTCCCTCCTGGTCCTCCTCACCCGCCTCCAGCGCGGCCGCACCCTCAGCGGTACCGAAGCAGACGCGCTCCGGCAGCACGTCGAGACGGAGATCCGGGAGGCCGACACCGCGCGCTCGATCGCGTCCGGAAACAAGCGGCACGTGCAGCAGCTCATCCCCGAGATCGACCGCCTCACCGCCGAACTCACCGACTACGACCAGCGCGTCGAACAACTCGAAGCCACGGCCGAGCAGCACGCCCGCAACACGCTCACGGTGGCCTGCGAGCGGGACAGTTACCGGAAGGCGTGGAAGTACGAACAGCAGCGCCGCGCCCGCGCCGAGGCCGCCCTCGCCCGCATCAATGCCCTCGCCGAGGAACACCCCGCCGGCATCGACACCGCGCTCATCCTCGCCGCCCTCGACGGCGACGAGCAGCCCACCACGGAGGCATGAACCAGTGACCTGCGGACTGTGCGGCAACGAGGCGGGCGGCAGACAGCTGTGCCACAGGGACACGGTCAAGCTCGCCGAGCGCCTGACCGACCTGCCGACGTTGCACGACGAGTTGGTCCAGTGCCTGGTGCCACGGCGGTACGGCTGGGGCGAGATCGTCTCGACGAAGGGCGCGGCCGGCCCGCAGTCGCCCCTCGACGAAGACGTGCTCGACGAGATGAGCAGCGGTGGCATGGCGGCCGTCGTCCACTCCTGGCGGGTGGACGTGCAGCGGGTGCGCTGGCCGCACCACTCGGCTCCGCCCCCGGACGGGCTGGCCGCCGACTGCCGCTGGCTGGCGATGGAACTCGACTGGATCGCCGAGCACTACCCGGCCGCCGGCGACCTGGCGCGGGAGGTGCGTGCGCTGGAGTCCCGGGCCCGGGACGTCGTCGGCGACCCGGTGCCCCGGCGCAAGACCGTCGGCCAGTGCATCGCCGTCACGGACGACCAGGGCACCGTGTGCGGCGCCGACATCACACACCTTGCGGGCGAGTCCCGCCTGGAGTGCCGCAGCTGCCGCACCGTGTACGCCGGTGAGCAGGACCTGCTGCTGCTTCTGCACTACCAGCCCGCCGGGTCGGCGTGACCGCTTGCATCCAACCCCGGTGTTGGATACCGTCTAGGAGATGGAACCGAAGTCCTGGCGGGACCGGGTCCGCGATGAAGAGACGCTGTTGGAGCAGCTGAACGGACTCGTATCCGATGCCGCCACACGACGAGCCGAGGCCCTGCGTGAAGGCGTAGCGGAACTCGGCACGGTCGCCGACGTCGCTCGTGAACTCGGGCGCAGCTGGCAGGCCGTCGACCAGGCCCTCAAGCGAGACGAGCGCAAACGAAAGAAGGCACCCAAGCCGGGCGCCTCCACAACCGAATAGACCACGAGGGCCGGGCAGCAGCTCCCGGGTGTTGGAGCACCCAGGGCGATCGCACCACCCGACCCTCTACCGAACATCCTGATCAGAGCAGGAGTCGGCATGACCGATCATGTCTCGGGCCCGAACGCGCCCGCAAGTTCCTCGTCCCTGGACGAGCTGCACCGCCTGGCCCGCGAGGACTACGCCAAGGGCCAGCGCGAGCGGGCCGCCGCGAAGTTCTCCCCGTCCTACAGCGCCATCAGCCTCGCCGCCCGCGACCACGTGGTTGAGCCGAGCGACCTCGACGTCGCCCTCGGCGTCGCCCAGCAGATGCTCGCCACCTACGGCACCGTCGACAGCGGCGACATCTTCGACTACGCCCAGGCCCACGGCGGCCTCGCCGAAGCCCTGCGCATCCTGCTCCGCGCCCACGGCGCCGAGCCCACCACACCGCAGCACCACCCCCAGCCTCCGGCGCCCCGCTGCCCGGCCGCCCACCCCGACGACCCCACACCGTGCGCCGGTCCGGTCGCCGTCACCGTCCTCGACGCGCAGAACGCGGGCGCGGACGGCTGCGAGCACCACGGTGCTCGCCTCCTCGCTTCCCTCACCGGCGGCCGCGTGTACGCCCTGCCCGACGCCCCGGCTGGCGCGGCCATCCGCGTCTTCAAGGTCGCTGGCAGCATCCGCCCCTTCGCCTGGTACGAGCGGGGTGAGCTGTCGTGACTCGCCCCCTGTTCCTCGCCCTGGTCCTCCCGCTCCTGGTCGCCGAGTGCGTCGCGCAGTTCGTGCTGCACGACCAGGAATGGACCACTGTCTTCGCCCTGCTGGCCTTCGCGGTCATCGCCGTCCGCTGGGCTCTCGGTCCGCAGGCCGCCGACGAGCAGGAGTGCCCGCCCGACTGCCCGAAGTGCGCCGAGTCGCTCTCCAGTGGGGAGCAGCCGTCATGAGCACCGAAACGAAACTCCCGTCCGGCAACCCCATCACCTGGGGGCAGGGCATCGTCCTCGGCGCTGCGGCCGTCGCCATGGTCGTCGTCGGCGGCTTCGGAGCATGGGGCACCTACTCCAACGCCGTCTCGGAGTTCCACCGGCAGGCAACCGCGGCCGGCGTCGTCGCCGCCGGTGAGGGCCTCACCCTGATCCTGGCCCTGATCATGCTGGGACGGACGATGCTCAACCAGGCCTCGCCCGGCATCGTCCGGGCCGGCATGTGGGTGGCACCCGTGTCCGCCAGCTGCATCGGCGTCTCCATCGCCAACAACAGCCGTGAGGCGGCCGTGTACGCGGTCACGCCGCTGGCCATGTCCGGTGCAGCCGAAGGGTTGGGGCTGATCGCGCGCAGCATCGTCGTCTACCGCACCGGTGTGGATGCCGAGGTGATGCGCCGCAACGCGGACGCCGCCCGACAGCTGGCGTTCAACCGGGCCGTCGCCGACGGCCACCCCGACAAGCGGAAGCAGAAGGCCGCGGTCCGCCGCTACTGGCGCCTCGCCCGGTACGTCGGTGTAGGGGATGCGGAGCTCGGCGCCGGCCTGGTCGACGTCCAGCGTGTCCGCGTCCGCGAAGGGGCTGATGCGGCCCTCGCCGGGATGTACGGCGGACAGAGTGACAAGCCGTCACTCAGTCCTGCCGAGCGGCCCCGGACGGCCACGGCCACGGAGGTGCTGCGGGAGCGGTTCGCCGAGATGGACCCGGCGGATGCGATTCGCCTCGCACACGATGCGCGACCTGATGCGCCGCCCGCGGAACTCGCCGCCCTGCTCGGCACCTATGGCCTGCCCGTGGACGCAGTCGCCGTCGCCCTGGTCCTCGGGCAGCGGGCCCCGGAGTACGAGGTCGACCGACCTGATGCGCCCGCGCATCAGCAGGTCAACGCCCTGCCAGCCGTGAATCTGCAGGGCGCTGTCGAGGAAGCCGCATCAGTCCTCGGCGAGGACGCATCACCCCGCGCGATCGCCGAGCACCTGGAGGCCCACCGGCGCCTGGTCGTCGACGAGCCGTACATCCGCACCGCCCTGTCGAGGGCCGCGAAGAAGCCCCAGCCGGAAACCCCGGCCACACCGATGGAGGGCGGATACGCATGATGCGCCTCATCTTCGGAGCCGTCCTCGGTCTGCTCGTCGCCTACCCGGCTCTCCTCACCGTCGTCCTGGCCGTCGTCGCCCCGCTCGTGTCGCAGCCCGCCGTCCTCGCTTTCGCCGCCGGCGTCACCCTGTGGCCGCGCATCAGCCGCCGTGTCCGGGGGTGGGCATCATGAGCGACGCCCTCGCCAAGGCGGAGGCCGCTGCCCAGGAGGCTGCGGTGAACTCGGCCGTCGTACAGATCGCGCTCGCCGCCGTCGAGCTGGCCAAGACGGCGCAGCAGCAGCCGCAGCAGCAGGGCTGCCAGCACCAGGCGCAGCCCCAGTTCGACGCGAAGAAGTGGCTCACGATCGGTGGTCTCGCCATCGTCGGCGCCGGCGCGGCCAGCGTCCTCGCCATCGCGTTCGCCCTGGCCTCGGTCGCCGTCGCGATCGGCGGCACCTGCGCGACGGCCTGCCTGCTCGTCCTGCGCTCCATGTGGCGCGAGTACCTCAAGGGCCGCTGACCAGCCCGACCGTCCCAGAGAGGACACCCGTGAACACTCACGACCAGTACATCCGCTTGGCCTTCAACGCCGTCAGCAGGGCCGCCAGCCTCGCCGAGGACGCCGAGGACGCCGCCCACAGCGACGACCGCAGGAACCAGGCCGCCCCGCTCGCCGCGGCCGGCGCCCTGTGGGCCGACGTCGCCCGCAGCTACACCGCCATCGCCGAAGCCCTGCCCGAGTCCAACCTCGGCGACCCCACGGAGGACTGACCCATGCCCAGCTCGTACACCGGAGCCGAAAAGCGCCGCATCGCCTGGCTCGCCATCAAGGCCGGCAAGCAGTCGCTGGCCGGTGACCGCAACGCCGACACCATCGACCCCAATGTCAAGCGGGAGATGGACCGGATCGAGGAGCGGGCCGCCGACCGGGGCGCCCGCGAGGTCCAGGCCCTGCAGAAGAGGCTCAGTGAGGCCCGCAACGCCGCCGCGACCGCGAAGACGGCCATGCGCACCAGCAGCGGCAAGGAACGCAGCAACGCCCGCCGGGAGATGCACGACCAGGAGGCCGCCGCCCGCCGCGTCGAGCGGGAGTTGCGCCGCTACCAGTAGCTACACCCCGGGGACGGCGTCCTACCGCCAAGCAGCCCGCCGTCCCCGGGCCCGGACCGCCCAACAGAACGACCGGAGAGCCCAGGATGACCGACAACGTCGTACAGCTCCACAAGCCCACGCCCCTGGCGCCCATCGAGGACGCCGCCGACACCCTGACCGAGACCATCATCGACGTCGTCGCCAACGCTGAGCCCCGGCCCGTCGACCCGCCCGAGCAGGCCGCGCCCGCCGGGACGTGGATCGCCGAGAAGCAGGCGTACCTCGCCGAGGCGCCGCCCGTCATCCCGACGTTCCTGCGCAACGCCGCCGAGTTCATCGACGCCACCCGCTGGACGGTCTCCTACTACGCACACGTCGCCGCCTTCCACACCGTCCGGGCGCCCGTCTACCTCGCCCGTCTGCTGCTGCGCGCCCCTCGCGGCACAGGCCGGCTGGTCGTGCGCTGGGGCAAGTGGGTTGCCGACACCGAGGCCCGGCCCGTCGAGGCCAAGGCCGCCGCCTCCGCCGACATCGAGGCCTGGCTCTCCCTCTCGCGCGAGCACTCCCGCCGCGTCCGCCCGCGCCGTATCGCCTCCCTGGCGGTCGCCACGGCCACCGGCATCACCACCCTGGTCAGCTCGTTCCTCGTCCCCGGCTGGACCATCACCGGGGTTGTCACGGCGGCCGCGCTCGCCGGTCTGGCCGGTAAGAAGGGCGACAAGCCCCTCATCACCCGCTACGTCGCCACCAACGTCTTGCGCCGCCTCGACTCGACCGAAGTGTTCGAGGCGCTCGCCGCGATCGGCATCGAGGGCAAGAAGGGGCGCCGTGGCGTCGAGTTCGCCTCCGAGGTCATGCGCGACGGGCCCGGCTGGCGCGCGGAGGTCGACCTTCCCCCGGGCGTCGAGGCGACCGCCGTCCTGGAGAAGCGTTCCGCGCTCGCTGCCGCCATGCGCCGGCCCATCAGCACGGTGTGGCCCGAGGCCGACCGCACCGCCCACCCCGGCCGCCTGGTCCTGTGGGTCGCCCAGCGCGACCCCGCCAAGGCCGCCCGCCGACTGTGGCCGCTCATGAAGGACGGCCAAGCCGACGTGTACGAGCCCCTGCCCTACGGCTTCGACCCGCGCGGCAACCTCATCGACATCACCCTCATGTACTCGAACCTGCTGGTCGGAGGCATCCCCGGCTCCGGCAAGACCTCGTGCGCGCTCGCCATCGTCCTCGGCGTCGCGCTCGATCCCACCGCCGAACTGTGGATCTACGAACTCAAGGGATCCGGCGACCTCGACTCGGTCAAGCCGATCTGCCACCGCTACGTATCCGGCGACGAAGACGAGGACCTGGAGGCCGGCCTCGCCGGGATGCGGTCCGGGATCGCCGAGTACCAGCGACGTGCCAAGTTCATCAAAGGCCTGCCCGCCAGCGAGGTCCCCGACGGGCGCCGCGTCACCCGCGCCCTCGCCGAGAAGTACCCCGAGCAGAACCTCGGCCCGCGCGTCATCGTCATCGACGAGGTCCAGGAGCTGTTCACCCACGCCGACTACAAGGAAGAGGCCGCAGCCCTTGCCACCCGTCTGATCAAGAAGGGCCGCGCCTACGGCATCATCCTCATCCTGCTCACCCAGAACCCCGACGCTCCGTCCCTGCCGTCCTCCGTCTCCAGCAGCGTCGGTACCCGCCTGTGCCTGGCCGTCATGGACTGGCGGGCCAACAACAACGTCCTCGGTACGGGCGCCTACGACCGCGGGCTGCGCGCCACCGACATCAGCATCGACGAGCAGGGCACCGGCATCCTCGCCCGCGGCCGCGAAGGCATCACTGTCCGCGCCGCGTTCATCAAGCAGACGGAGGCAGAGGACATCGGCAAGCGGGCCCTCGCACTGCGCACGGCGGCCGGCACCCTCACCGGGCAAGCCGTCGGCGCCCAGGTCGAGGAGCTGGACGTCGAGACGGTCGTCGACCACGTCCGCGCGATCTGGCCGGACGGAACCGAGGCTGTGCACTCGCACCGGCTCGTCGAGGCCCTCGCCGCCTATCGGCCCGACCTGTACAAGCCGTGGCTGGAGATGGACGCCGCCGCCGCGTCCACGGCGCTCAGCACGGCCCTGAAGCCCTTCAAGGTCGCCACGAAGCAGCTGACCATCCGCGATTGCTGCGGCGGCGCCAAGGGCCTGCGCTACGCGGATCTCCCGGCCGCCGAGGACGGCGAATAGAGGCCCGAAGCCGGTTTCGGATCAAGCCTGTGGTTTCACCTTGATCTGAAACCGGTTTCGCCCCCGATATCGGGCCTGAGCTGCCAAGTTTCGAGTTTCGGGCCCCACCCTCAGGGGCGTGTAGAGCGCCGAAACGGGCCTCGCCGAGACGCCCCGTGCCCGACACCACTGCCGCATCATGGGGCCATGGAGTCGCAGAGACTGGAGGAATGATGGCTGGACGACCAGGCGACGGGTGCGGCGACCCACGCCCGACTCACCCGCACTGGTGCGGTACCTGCGGCGCGCAGCGCCTCTTCAGCGCCGAGGAGTGCACGCTGTTGATGATCGTGCCGCCGTGCTCCCGCTGCCAAGGCACGAACTGGCACGGCGAAGTCGACGAGTTCACCGCCCCGGACTACCGCGAGAAACAGCAGCCGTAGCCACATCATGGGGGCATGGAGTCGCAGAACCTCAGGCCCGGCCACCTCACCGCCCACCAGACCGCGCGCATGCTCGGCATCACCCTGGGCGCCCTCCGCAACCTCGTCTACCGAGACCAGCTGAAGCGATCCGGTGGCACCGACCGGCACCCCTACTACGCCGTCCCCGACGTCGCCGCGCTCGCCGCCAAACGGCAGGAACGCCAGTCCGCTTGACCGCAGGTCAGACGCTGTGTGACGATCCGGGTGTACAACTGTGCCCTCAACCGGCACCACAGACGCATACGAAGTCCCAGCCAATCCCCCCGGCTGGGACTTCGCCATGTGTGTGGTTGGTGCATGATGTCCCCTCAGCACCACGCACCAGGGGGGAACATGCGTATCCGCATCACCATCGCGGCCATCACCGCCGCGCTCGCCGTCGCCCTCGTCGGCTGCAGCAGCAGCGACGACAGCAGCGACGCCAAAGCCAGCACGCCGAAGGCGACCAAGACCGTGGACAACAGCGACGCAGAGAAGGCCGCCGGCATCCCGCCGAAGCCGGACGCCGCCACCCGCACCGCGCTCATCGAAGTCCTCAAGGCCGTCAACCCCGCGCTCGTCACCGACGAGGACAAGGCCATCGACAACGCCCGCAACCAGTGCTCCACCATCACCGGCGGCGGCAACGCAGACCAGACCGCCAAGGCCCGGTTCTCCACCTCCAACCATGAGGTGACCGACGCTGAGGCCAAGGCCATCAACGCCGCGCTGAAGGCGAGCCTCTGCACGTCCTGACAACGGACGCCCGAGCCCGGCTACGTCGACGCGTGGCCGGGCCTCGCCATGTCAGGGGGTGAGCGTGGCCACCAACCGCAGCGAGCTCACCAGTTACGAGTTCCGTCAGGTGCGCGCCCGCATCCTCGCCGCATCCGACGTCTGCATCGTCTGCGGCCACGGCGCCGCCGACGCCGTCGACCACATCCACCCCGTCAGCAAGGGCGGAGCCAAGGTCGACCCCGACAACCTCGCACCCATCCACGGCGTAAACGGATGCCCCGTCTGCCTCCGCAAGTGCAACAGCGAGAAGGGCAATCGGCCGCTCGCCGAGGTCGTGCAACTCGTGACCTCGGTCGACTGGTTCGCGGGACCGTAGAGAGGACGCCATGCCCGAGCCCACAGACCCCAAGCTCTCGTGGCGCCTGCCAGATCATGTCGTCGCGGAACTCCAGGTAGCGCAGACGCGCGTGTACGCGCGGCACGCCGACTTCGCCCAGGCCCGCGCCGATCTATCCCAGCGAGAGGCTGAACTCAGCGAAGCTATGGCCGACCTCAACACGGCCATCCACTCACTGCTCACCTGTGAACCGGACGTCGGCTGACGCAGAACCGCAGAGAGGACGCCATGACCACCACCGCTGAGCAGCCCTGGGTCAAGCAGCACGAGCTGCACGTCTTCAAGCAGACCGAGCAGTCCATCGACGCCAGCGGATGGCGACTCATCAACGGCACGGGCCTGCTCCATGCGCTCTGCAACTGCGGCTACAGCACCGGCTGGATCCCGCGCGACCAGATGCCCAGCCGCGAGCAGCTGACTGCCGACCACGGCGAGCCCTTCCGATCCATCCTGTCCTGACGCAAACATGCAGGTCAAACGTCTGATCGGATCGGTCAGCTCGGGATCTCCCCGGTTTTTTAGAAATCGGACATATCGCAACCCCACGCCCAGCTTTTATTTTTCTCCCCCCGGGCCGATGACCCCGGATGATCATGGAAGGGGGGCCGGCATGGGGCCCGTCGAGGAAGCCGTGCGCAGCGACATCGAGCAGCTCGGCGACCTCGTCGGCGTCGAGCCCTCACTGACGGAGCTGGCGTTCGCTCTGGCCGGCCGCGTCGATGCCGCACGGACCGCTGAGTGCGAGACGTGCGGCGAGCCGATCGCCCAGGACGACCGGCTGCTTCCTCAACTGGCCCGCGAGCTCCGGCAGACGCTCGCCCAGATCTTGGAGGGACGGGCGCCGGACGATGACGACGACCTCGGAGACCTGGGCTCCCCCGACTGAGTTCGCCGAGGATCTGTACGAGCGGTACGGGCTGACCTGCCCGCCGCGGTGGGGGACGCCTCGGCACCCTGACCGGCCGTCGCTCGGGCCGAAGCTGTGGAAGGTCATGACCAAGCTCGGCGCCCCGCCGATGCCATGGCAGAAGTACGTGTCCGACGTCGCTCTGGAGATCGACCCGGACACCGGGCGGTTCGCGCACCGCGAGGTTGGCCTGTCGGTTTCCCGGCAGCAGGGCAAGACCGAACTGACCCTGGGCGCCCAGGTGCACCGCGCGCTGGCGTGGCCCCGGCAGAACATCGTGTACGCGGCGCAGACCCGGGGCATGGCGCGGCAGCGCTGGGAAGACGAGTTCTGGGAGAAGATCTCCGGCTCGGACCTGGCCAAGCTGGCGCGCATCCGCAAGAGCAACGGCAACGAGGCGATCCTGTTCCCGGGCAAGCGGTCGCGGATGGGGATCACCGCGAACACGGAGAAGGCCGGCCACGGTCCGCCCCTGGACCTGGGGTTCATCGACGAGGCGTTCGCGCACGAAGACGACCGCCTGGAGCAGGCGTTCAGCCCGGCGATGCTGACCCGGGCCATGGCTCAGCTGTGGTGGGCGTCCGCCGGCGGCACCACCAAGAGCGTGTGGCTGAACAAGAAGCGGGAGAAGGGCCGCGAGCTGATCGAGGCCCTGTTCGCCGCGCTCGCCGAGGACCCGGCCGCGGTCCGGCCGCGCGCGGCCTACTTCGAGTGGTTCGCCCCGGAGGACATGGACCGGGCGGACCCGGCGACGTGGCGAGCGACGCTGCCCGCGCTCGGCTACACGGTGACCGAGGAGACCATCGCCGCCGAGCTGGAGAAGATGGACCCGGCCGAGTTCGACCGGGCCTACCTCAACCGCACGCGCAAGCCGACGCCGCCGTCGGACCCGAATGTGCCGAAGGCGGCCTGGCCCGGCCTGGTCGACCAGGCCAGTCGTCCGGAGGCGGTCAGCGTCGCCCTGGCCCTGGACGTATCGCAGGACCGGAAGCGGGCGGCGATCGCCGCGGCCTCCCTGCGGCCGGATGGCAAGGTGCACCTGGAGGTCGTCGCCCACCGGCCCGGTACGGACTGGGTGGTGCCCGCCATGGTGAAGCTGCACGCACTGTGGAAGCCGGTGGCCGTCGCGGTCGCTTCCGCAGGGGCGCCGGCCGGTTCGCTCATCGACGACCTGATCGCGGCGGGCATCAACGTGCCCGAGGACAAGGAACACCCGCTGCGCGGCGACCTCGCGGTCATGCGGAACGGAGACATCACAGAGGCGTGCGGGCAGCTGGCCGACGCCATGAACCAAGGCGCCGTGCGCCACCTCGACCAGGCTGCGCTCACGGCCGCCGTGAACGGGGCCCGCACGCGCCGCCAGGGCGACGCCTGGACGCTGGACCGCACCAACTCGCTGGTGGACATCAGCCCGTTGTGCGCGGCGACGTTCGCCCGCTGGGCTCTGCTCATCCGTGGTCCCCACGTCCTTGAGGACTACGACCCACTCGATTCGATCTACTGAAGGAGGGGGCGTAGTGCGCGAGCGGATGACGACCGCGCTCGACGCCGCTGGCCTGCTGCTCGTGGCGGCCGGTGCGGGCGCCGGAGCGTACAGGTGGCTGGGATGGGCGGCGATCGCCGTCAGCGGACTCGTGGTCCTCGCCGGGTCCTGGCTCGCCGCGGGCGCCGGCCGGAAGGGCGGGAAGACGTGAGCCTGTTCCGACGCCGCGACGCCCCCGGGCAGACCGCGGATCAGTTGATCCCTCCCCGTCCCGGAACCGGGAGCGGGGCGGCAGCGGTCACGAACGAAACGGCCCTGCGCCACAGCGCGGTGTGGGCCTGCCTGCGACTGCGGGCCAACCTCATCAGCACGATGCCGGTGGACCTGTATCGCAAGGTGAACGGGATCCAGGTCGAGGTGCCCAAGCCTGCCGTCCTCGTCACCCCGGGCGGGGACGAGGTGGAGATGCCGGAGTGGATGTACTCCAGCCAGTTCGACCTCGACCGGGCCGGGAACACCGTGGGGCTGATCACCGCCCGCGACGGCCTCGGGCTGCCGGCCCGCATCGAGTTGGTGCCGGTCGGCGATGTCACCGTGCGGATGCGCAAGGGCAAGAAGAAGTACCGGATCGCGGGCGTCGACTACGAGCCGCACGAGGTCTGGCACGAGAAGCAGTACACCGTCGCGGGCCTTCCGGTGGGCCTGTCCCCGGTCGCGTATGCGGCCTGGTCCATCTCGGAGTACCTGTCCATCCAGCAGTTCGCCATGGACTGGTTCCGCAACGGGGCCATCCCCTCGGCGCACCTGAAGAACACGGCGAAGACCCTCAGTCCGGAACAGGCCGACGGGGCGAAGCAGCGCTTCAAGGCGGCCGTCATGAGCCGCGATCTGTTCGTCACCGGCAACGACTGGGACTACGAGATGATCCAGGCCGAGCAGGCGGGCGCGGACTGGATCGCCGCCAAGCAGTTCGGCATCGGCGACATCGCCCGCTTCTTCGACTGCCCCTCCGACCTGATCGATGCCGCGGTCTCGGGCAGCTCGGTGACCTACGCCAACATGACCCAGCGCAACCTTCAGTTCCTGGTGATGTCCTTGGGCCCGGCAGTGTCTCGCCGGGAGAACGCTCTGAGCCGCCTGTCGTCGAGGCCGCGGTTCGTGAAGCTCAACCGGAACGCGCTGCTGGCGATGGACCCGCAGACGCAGGCCAGTGTGCTCAAGACGCGCATCGACTCCCGGACGTTGACGCCGTCCGAGGCCCGCGCCTTCTACGACCAGCCGCCGCTGTCCGAAGAGCAGAAGGCCGAGTTCGACCGGCTCTTCGGCAAGGGCACCCAGCAGGCGCCCACCACCGCGACCCCGCAAGCAGGAGGAGCATCCTCATGACCGACATGGCGACCCTGCGGCAGCAGGCTGCCCAGTCCCGCGCCGGCGCGGCGGGCTCGACAGCGATGGCCGTCCCGCGCGACCGGCCCGAGTCCCCGGAGATCCGGTTCATGTCGCAGCTGCGCGCGAAGAAGGTCACGCGCGAGGACGGCATGGACTGGTACCAGGTCGAGGGCTACGCCTCGGCGTTCGAGCAGGGCTACGAGATGTGGGACATGTTCGGGCCCTACACGGAGGTCGTCAGCGCTGGGGCGGCTGACGCCACGCTGGCGGCCGACCCCGAGGTGGTGTTCCGCTTCAACCACGCCGGGACGCCGATGGCGTCGACGCGCAACGGGCGGCTGGAGCTGTGGGCCGACTCTGCAGGGCTGGGGCAGCGTGCCTACCTCAACCCGAAGCGGGCCGACGTGCAGCTGCTCGTGCAGGCCATCGAGGACGCCGACGTGCGCGAGCAGTCGTTCATGTTCCGCATCACCTCAGGCCAGTGGTCCCCGGACTACACCGAGTACCGCATCAACGCCTTCGACCTGGAGCGCGGCGACGTCGGCCCCGTCACCTACGGCGCCAACCCGCACACCAGCGTCGCCGCCCGCTCCGGCGAGTTCCTCGACCTGATCCCCAACCTTCCCGCGCTCGTGGCGCGTGAGGCGTTCACCCGCCTCTCACAGCGCTCCGACCTGACCACCGCTCCCGTGCCCGCGCCGCAGACGCCGGCGCCCGCACGCTCGGCGGCACCGGCCGCCCAGGGGCGGTCGATTTCCATGCTCCGCACTCAGCTGCTCGTCGAGAGCGACGAGGACTGAGCTCCCAGACACAGCGCGCTGTCCGGCAGACGCCCGGAAGCCTCCGCCCTGTGCCGCCCGGCAGATGTCCCGGGTGGGCCGTGGCCCTCGCTGTTGCTGCACCCACCTCAACCCATCTGTACGGAGGGACACACACCCATGCCTGGAACCATCGACGACCTGATCGCTTCCATCGAGGTCGAGCTGGAGGCCGCCCAGAAGCGGCTGAAGAAGTGCGGCGCCGAGGTTCAGCTGATCCTCGACAAGGCACAGCAGGACGGCCGCTCGGCGCTGACCGTCGAGGAGGACGAGCGCGTCGCCGAGCTGTTCGCCGCGCGCGACCAGGCCCGCGGCGACATCACCGGCATCGAGAACAAGCTCGCCAACGCCAACAAGATCAAGACCGAGGAGATGGAGCGGGAGGCGAAGCAGAGCGAGACCCGGGCGACCGAGACCCGCAAGCCCGCCTACGACAAGGTCGCCCGCGTCGGCAAGGAAGAGCGCACCTACCGCAAGGACCAGGACCCCCTGGGCAAGGGCTTCCTGATGGACATCGCCCGCCAGTACTCCTACCAGGACGTCGAGGCCGCCTCGCGTCTGGCCCGGCACATGCAGGAGGAGCGCGTCGAGCGGGCCGAGTACCTCGAGCGGGCCGTCGGCACCAGCGCGTTCTCGGGCCTGACCGTGCCGCAGTACCTGACCGACATGTACGCCCCGGCCACTGCGGCGCTGCGTCCGTTCGCCGACATCTGCAACCGGCACCCCCTGCCCGACAGCGGCATGTCGATCGAGATCTCTCGCATCACGACCTCGTCCGACGCTGGTCTGCAGGCGTCGCAGAACGCGGCCGTGACCGAGCAGAACATGGACGACACGCAGCTCAGCGTCCCCGTCCAGACTGCGGCCGGACAGCAGACCATCTCGCGGCAGGCGATCGACCGCGGCACGGGCATCGAGGACGTGGCCTTCCAGGACCTGTTCAACCGGGTCGCGACCCGCCTGGACTCGACGCTCCTCAACCAGGCCACCACCGGCCTGAGCGCCGTGTCCCAGGCGAACGCCTACACCGATGGCACCCCGACCGGCGCCGAGCTGTACCCGAAGATCCTCGGCGCGGCGGCCGGTGTGGAAACCAACCTGCTGGCCATGGGGGCACCGACCCACGCGGTCATGCACTCGCGCCGCTGGTACTGGCTGTCCAGCCAGATGTCCAACACGTGGCCGATGATCAACTCGGTGAACCTGCCGGTGCAGGCGGCGGGGACGCTCGACCCGAACAGCTCCTACGCCTCCGGCCCGCGCGGCGTGCTGCCGAACGGCATGCAGGTCGTCGTCGACAACAACATCGTCACGAACCTCGGCGCCGGCACCAACGAGGACGAGCTGTACGTCGTGCCCGCCTCGGAGTGCCACCTGTGGGAGGACCCGAACGCGCCGCTGTTCATCCGAGCTGAGCAGCCGGCCGCCGCGTCCCTCGGCGTGCTGCTGGTGGCGTACTCGTACTTCGCGTACACCTTCGGCCGCTACGCGAACGGCATGCAGAAGGTCGGCGGTACCGGCCTGGTCACGCCCGCGTTCTGACCGTCCCTCGCGCGGCCCGGCCGACTCCCCGGGCCGCGCGCCCCGCCATGGCACCAGGGACGGGAGGTCCACATGCCGACACTTCAGGCTCTCGGCGGCGACCGGCTGCCGAACGCTGCACGGCTGTCGCAGGCGCAGACCGGCAGCGGCGTCTCGACGAACATCGTCGACAGGGGGGCGGCCGTCGAGCGGCCCGCGCTCCTGGCCATCACCACGGCCGTCGGCGCCACCCCGACGTGCACCTACGCGATCGAGGGGAGCGCGGACGGCACCACGTGGTGGCCTGTCTCCTACGCGGACGTTGCCACCCCCGACACGGGCAGCGTCGCCACGTTCGCCCTCACCGCCGCAGGAACGACCGTCAAGGTCCTGCGGCCTGGCCAGCCGTGGCGCTACCTGCGGCTGACGTACTCCGCGAACACCAACGTCACGAACACTGCGGACGTGACTGTCTTCTGAGGAGGCCTCATGGCCAAGCACGCCAACATGATCGCCGCGCTGCTGCGCGAGCGCGACGGCTACGAGCGGCAGGGCAAGAAGGACCGCGTGCGCCAGGTCGACGAGCAGCTGGAGCACTACGGCTACAGCCCCGAGCCGGACGAACCGAAGGGGCGCACGGCGTCACCGCAGCAGACCGCCGACCAGGGCACGCCCACGGCGAAGAAGACGGCCGCGAAGAAGGCCGCCGCTGCTCCGCCCGCGCCTGCGGCTGAGTGATGCTCTGTGGCCCACGAGTACGGCACCTTGGCCGCGCTGCGCAAGCGGGTCGGGGCGGAGACCGGCGACACCAGCCGCGACGACGAGTTGACCTCCGCACTGGCCGCGGCCTCTCGCGGGATCGACAAGGCGACCGGCCGCCGGTTCTGGCTCGACGAGGCGCCCGTACAGCGCGTGTTCCGTCCGGCTGGACGGGTCGCGTATCGGGACGACGGCGACCTGTTGCTGGTCGACGACATCGGCGACGTCACGGGCCTGGTCGTCGAGACCGGAAGCGGCTCGACGTGGATGGCGCTCACCGGCTACGAGACTCAGCCGGACAATGCGCTCGCCGACGGCCGGCCGGTAACCGGTCTGCTGCGGCGGGGCAGTTGGGGCAGCGGGAGAAGCGGCACGACGCGCGTCCGGGTCACTGCCCGTTTCGGG
>NZ_JOEV01000055.1 GCF_000721105.1 Streptomyces cellulosae | reverse complement strand
GGAGGTGGGGGCGGGGTCTGTCCGGGCTGCTGCGGATAGCCGTAGGCCTGCCCCTGACCGGGCTGCTGCGGGTAGGGCTGGGGGGCCGCCTGCGGGTACGGCTGTCCCGGTCCGGGTTGGGCGGGCGGCTGCTGCGGGTGTCCCTGCTGTCCTGGCTGTCCCTGCTGCCCCGGTTGGGGGTAGGGCTGGCCGGGGGCGTACGGGCCCTGGCCGGGGTGGCCGGGCTGCGGCTGCTGCGGTGGGTAGGGGCCCGGCTGACCGGGGAACTGCTGACCCGGAACCGGCTGACCGGGAGCGGGCTGTCCCGGGTACGGCTGTCCCTGCGTCGGGTAGCCCGGCATGGGCGGGGCGGCGACCGGGGGCGGATTGCCGTCGCTCGTCCACAGACCGTGCGCCTGCTGGTGCCGGACCAAGTCCTCGGCGACCATGGCGGCGAGGTTGAAGTACGCCTCCCGCACCTTGGGCCGCATCATGTCGAGGTCGACTTCCGCACCGGCGGCGAGGTGCTCGTCGAACGGCACCACGATCACGCCCCGGCACCGGGTCTCGAAGTGGCTGACGATGTCCTCGACCTTGATCATCTTTCCGGTCTCGCGGACACCGGAGATGACGGTGAGGGACCGGGAGACCAGGTCGGCGTACCCGTGCGCGGACAGCCAGTCCAGCGTCGTACTGGCGCTGCTCGCACCGTCCACGGAGGGCGTCGAGATGATGATGAGCTGGTCGGCGAGGTCCAGCACACCGCGCATGGCGCTGTAGAGCAGACCGGTGCCGGAGTCGGTGAGGATGACGGGGTACTGGTTGCCCAGCACCTCGATCGCGCGCCGGTAGTCCTCGTCGTTGAACGTGGTCGACACGGCCGGGTCGACGTCGTTGGCGATGATCTCCAGGCCGGAGGGGGCCTGGGAGGTGAACCGCCGGATGTCCATGTACGAGTTGAGGTACGGGATCGCCTGGACGAGGTCACGGATGGTGGCCCCGGTCTCCCGGCGCACCCGGCGGCCGAGCGTACCGGCGTCCGGGTTGGCGTCGATCGCGAGGATCTTGTCCTGGCGCTCGGTGGCGAGGGTGGCGCCGAGGGCGGTGGTCGTCGTGGTCTTGCCGACACCACCCTTGAGGCTGATCACGGCGATCCGGTAGCAGGACAGCACCGGGGTGCGGATCAGCTCCAACTTCCGCTGCCGCTCGGCCTCCTCCTTCTTCCCGCCCAGCTTGAACCGGCCTGCGCTGGGCACCGGACGGCTGCTCTTCGCCTTCTGCTTCTTGCTGTTGAGCAGCCGGTCGGACGACAGCTCCACGGCCGCCGTGTACCCGAGGGGCGCGGCACCGTTGTGCGTCGGCTGCCGCTGGTCGTGCTGGATGGGCTGCGGCCAGGCGGCACCGCTGCGGGGGTCGACGGCCTGCGGATGGGGCGACTGGGGGTGTGGCTGGGGCTGGGGCGGTTGGGGGTGCTGGCCTTGATGGGGCTGGTGGGGGAACGGCGGGTTCTGCGTGGGCGGCGGCGTCTGCGGGCTCCGCGGCGCCTGGCCGTCGGGCTGCTGCGGCACACCTGGGTTCACCGGCCCGCCCTGCTGTGCCGGGGGTGGCGGGAAGCCGTAACCACCCGGCTGGGCAGGAGCGTTGGGGCCGCCGGGCTGGGCGTTCGGCGCCGGGGCGGCCGGGGCGCCGGGCTGGGGGAAGCCGTAGCCCCCCTGGGCGTTGGGCGCGGGGGGATGCGGGAAGCCGTAACCGCCCTGGGCGTTGGGCGTCGGAGGCGGGGGGAAGCCGTATCCGCCCGGTGCGGCGGGCGGCTGCTGCGCCGGAGTGCCCGGGGGCGGGAAGCCGTAGCCGGGCTGAGGCGGGGCCGGCGGGGTGTCCTGGCCCGGCGCCGTCGGCGGCGTCGGCGGGGCGGTCGGGTTCCAGCCGGTCGGCGCGGGCTGCGGCGCCTGCGGCTGGAAGTGCGGCTGCTCGGCGGGCACGGGCGGCCGGCCCTGCGCTGGTTCCCTGGGGTCCGCCGGCTGCGGCTGCACGGGCCACTGCGGCGCGGCCGCCGGAGCGGCGGGCTGGTACGACGGCGGCAGCGGCGGCACCTCACCCTGCGGCGCGGGCGGGGGAGTCCAGGCGGACGGGGCGCCCTGCGCAGCGGCATCAGCAGCGGCAGCCGCGGCGGTAGGCGCAGTTCCAGCGGCGTCGACGCGCGCGGCGCCGGGGGCGGGCTCGGCGGCGACGCCGGCGTCCTGTGCGGAGGCGTTGCCGGCTTCGCCGTCCGTGGTGCCCTCGGTGAACTCGCCGTCGTCGGACACGGCAGCGGAAGCCTCTTCGCCGTCGCCGCTGTCCTCGGCTTCGGAGGAGGCGCCGTCCGAGGTGGTCTCGCCGTCAGCGGTACCGGCCGAGTCCACGGCCGTGGCCTCGGAGTCACCATCACGGCCGCCGTCGCCGGACGGTACCGACGTGTCGCCGGCCGAAACCCCTTCCACGGGACGACCGTCGGCCGTGGCCTCGCCCTCGTCTTCACGGGCAGGCGGCTGCGCTGCCCCGTTGTCCGGGGCGGGCCGCGCCTCGGCGGCGGTGGCCAGCTCCGAGATCTCCCGCTTCAAGGAGGCGGCGGAGAACCGCATGGTGTCGCCGCTCTCCAGGTCGCCGGTGGCGGACTCCTCCTCCTCACCGAACGCCGGGAAGGGGGAGGACGCGGAGGAGGAAGGGCCCGGCGGAGGGGGAGCGACCGGCGTGGCCGGCGGTGCCGGAGGTGCAAGGGGAGCCTCGGGCGCGGCCTGCGCCCACTGCTGCCCCTGGGCCTGGACCTGGCCATGTCCCTCGGGCTGCCCGTTCCCGTTCCCGTGCCCCTGCGGCTGTGGCTGCTGCGGCTCGAAGCCGCCGCTCGCCGGAGGTCCGGGCGGCGGAGGCGCGGCCGGAGGCGGAACCGGAGCCGTCGGCGGGCCCGGAGCCGCCGGAAACGCAGGATCCGGCGGTGGCACGGCCGCGGGCGCCCCTGAGGCACCGCCGCCCGAGTTCTGCGTGTACCAGGCCGGCGGCGCGTAGTCGATGGTGAACTCGCCCGTCATCTCAATGGCGGACTCCGCGTCGGTCTGGTCATCGCCGGGTGTGTCCCAGCCCCCGCGGATCCCGTCCCGATCGCTGCTCACAGTTCCTCCTGGTGTGGTCGAGCACCCTCATGCCGTGCCGGACATGCCGTGCCGGGGCGACCGTTACTTGTCGTCCTGAGTCGTTCGAGGTCGTCCGATCCACCGGCTCTCCCCCTGGGCCGGGACGCCCGGTCCACGGGTTCTGGCGTCGCGCCCGGTACCAGCCTAATCACCACGCACCCCACCTCGGCAGGCCCGTCCACTCCTCACGGCCTGCCCATGGCGTCACATCCGGCCCGAAAGCGTCGTCCCCGTCACCGCTCTTCGGTGAACAAATCGGCTGATAGCGGGCACGAGAGTGGGGCGAAAACCGGAACAACCGCCCCTGAGTGCCCTCTTCGTGACGCTGGACGTCGCCAACCGCACCTTTCCCGTCAGGCGGCGGCTGATTCAGTCCATCCTTCGTGGCATACCCAACAATCCGATCTCGGCGTCCGTCGGATGGGTCATCACATACTGCCGGTCGCGGTGGCTGCACCACAGCGTGAGTCCGTCGGAGAGCCCGGGCAGAGCGTCCATCTCGGCCCGGGGCAGCGCCATGGTCCGGCCCAGTTCCGCGGCTTCGTCCGGCGAGACGCGCTGGACGCCGACGAGCCGGGCCTGTCTGACGAGGCGCGGCGCGACCGGGCTGAGGTACGGCAGCAGCGTCAGCACCGCCTGCCAGGGCCCGGAGGTGACCCGGCCGCGCGGCGGACGCATACCGCAGTCCCGCACCACCAGCACCGGCGTACCGGCCGAGGTGCCCTGCGGGGGAACCCGTCCGACGTCGTACACCGCCAGGCCGTTCTGGCCGCCGCCCATGGCGTGCACCATCTGCATCCAGGCCTGCGGACGTCCCGTCTCCACAGCGACCCGTGCCCCCGTGGCCGCCGCTCTGAGCGCGATGACCTGCACGGTCCACAGACCGCCGATGAGGACGACGTCGTACGGAGTGGGCCGGTTGAGCCCCAGCACCGCGGGACCGCCCTCCGCGTTCACCCCGATCACGACGCCGTCGTCCCCGATGGGCAGCGCGAGCGCGTCCAGTTGGTCGGCGGACACGGAGTGCCGGCTGTGCCGCGGGCCGATCAGTCCGAAGCCGTTGCGGAGCAGTTCCCGCGCCCGTGCGGGGGTGGAGGGCCCGGGCTCGCCGTGGCCTGTGGGCGATTGTCCCGGGCGGGTGGTCATCGCCGTCACCGGGCACCTCCGAGGGGCAGGGTGGCGAGCATGCCGGGCACCTGTTCGCGGTCGAGGCGGGCCAGACCCGTGCCCGTGTGGCGGGCCGCGGACTGCACGGCGCGCCGGGCCGCGACGAGTTCGTCGTCGCTGCGCCCGGTCACCCGCAGATGTCCGCACACGGAGACCTCCTGCCGCTCCCCGCGCGTGAGCGTGAGGCTGAAGGTGGTGGCGAGGGCGGGGACGGCCGTGACCAGAGCGACGAGCTGGGGCAGTGACGGGGCTCTCTCGCCGCCCAGCGAGGGCCAGCGGCGGATCCAGTAGGTGGTGTGTCTGCGGTTGTCGCAGCGCCAGCTCCGGCCGGACTCCTCGGTACGCCGTTCCCGCGTGTCCGTCCGCCCCGCCTCCGCCGTCACCAGCGGGTTGGCACAGGCCGAGGTGGCGACGGCACCGGTCAGCTCCTCCTCGTCGAGGAGGGTCACCCGGAACCCGGCACCGGTCAGCCGGCTGGCGAGCTGGTCGGCGGCCCGTACGACACACTTCTGGGCGCCGACGAGACCACCGCCGCGCACCGCCACGGCCTCGGGGCACAGCTCCGGGTCGAGCTTCAACGCGATCCAGGTGATGCGCACGGCCGGCGCACCCGTCTGCTCCTGCAGTGGCGCGTAGTTGGCGACGGCCACGGACTGCTGGGGCAGGTGGAGCGCGGGCGCGGGCTGGGTGTGCAGCACGACCTGTGCCGACTCCAGCCGGATGCCGTCCACCTCCAGGGCGTCGTACACCAGGGCCAGCGGCAGCGGGTGCCGGTTGCGCTCGGCCCGCAGCGCGGTGGCGTCGGCCTCCACCTGCAGGACGGCGGTGACGAACGTGCCGTCCCCGACGATGCCGACCGGGCGCCGGTCGCGGCCGCTGTACGTGTACGTGCGCAGGCTGGGGTCGCATTCCACGGCCGGCGCGAGTCCCGGCTCGGTGCCCGCCGGTATCGGTGTGTTCGCGGCCTGCCGCTGTCGCGCCCGCAACGCCCTTGCGGTGGCGAGCCATTCGGGCAGGGAACGGCCGCGGCGGCGAACGAAGGACAGAACCACCAGGCAGACGGCGATCACGGCGGCCACCACGAGTGCCACGGGGCCGATCACCCAGCCGACAACCAGGGCGGCCGCGGCGAGTTCCAGCAGGACGACGCGTTGCAACCGGGATGTCCCCACCTGGCCGGAACGCGCTCTGAGATGGAGCGAGCCCGCCGCGGCGGGCCGCTGCCGTGGCGGCTGTTGAGGCGCTGCGCCGCCCTGCGTCCGCGATCGGCCGCGGGACCGCGCGCGCGTTCCGGTAGCCATCACATCATCCCCCCGCTTTGCTCACAACTCGCTGTATCCCAGCACCACACAGGCCCCTTGAGGGTCCGGGTACCCTACCCGCTCCGGCAGTGCCTCCGGATACCAGGCATAGTAGGGGGCCGGTCTGACATCGGCGGCGGGAACTGTGTCGCGCCCGCCCGAGCGGCCCAGGTGACACACGGGGAGAGACAGGCACAGATGGCATCTCGGCGGGACCAGCTCAATGCCTACACCTTCGCGAAGCGCCGTATGCTCGCGGCCTTCCTGCAGTCGTCCTCCGACGGTTCCGAGGAAGGGGCACCCCGGCCGCTGCGCGCGATCCTTCCCGGCACCATCGTGGGCGTGGTCATCCTGGCCGTGTTCGGTGCGATCGGCATGTTCAAGCCCACCGCGCCGAAAGGCTGGAACACGCCGAACGCCAAGGTGATCATCGCCAGCGACTCGACCACGCGTTACGTGGTCCTGAAGACCGACGGACAGGTCCAGTTGCACCCCGTGCTCAACATGGCGTCCGCGAAGCTGCTGCTCAACGCGAACCAGGGCGAGGTCGTGACCGTCGCCGAGTCCGTCCTGGACAGCGGCAGGATCCCGCACGGCGTCACCATCGGCATCCCGTACGCGCCCGACCGTCTCCCCTCGGCGTCGGAGGCGGGCAGCGCGAAACGCTGGGCGGTGTGCGAACGGCCCAGCGCGGGCGGCGAGTCCATCCAGAAGGCCGCCCTGGTCCTGGCCTCCCGCGACATGGACGCGACCGAGGGCAAGGGACAGAAGCTGACGGGCGGTCAACTGCTCTACGTCGAAGGCCCGGACGGCAAGCGCTATGTCGTGGACGCGACCGGCAGGGCGTACCCCGTCGACAAGAGTGACGAACTGCTGCTGCGCGCCGTCGTCGGCTCCGGCCGCGAGCCCCAGAAGGTGTCCAGGGAGTGGCTGGCGACCCTCCACGAGGGCGACCCGATCTCCTTCCCAAAGATCCCCGGCCAGGTGGGCGTCGCGGCCGGCGCCCCCGGTCAGCTGGACGAGGCGACCGACAAGGTCGGCATGGTGCTCAAGGCCTCCGACCTCAACTCGGACCAGTACTACGTGGTGCTGCCCGGCCGGGTCGCCCCCATCTCCGCGTTCGTCGCCCAACTCCTGATGTTCAGCGAGGACCTGGCCCCGCTGGGCCAGGCCGGTCGCGCCAAGGAGCTGAGCCCCGGCGCGATCGTCCCGGGCAAGCCCTTCGGCACCGAGTACCGCTGGCCGACCGAGGACCCCGAGCCCGTCAACGAGACCTCCGGGACGGCCGGCGACCGCAGCACCGTCTGCAACGTCCTGCGCGGCGTGAACGGCGACTCGGGCGCCACGACCCTGAGCACCTGGGCGGGCGCGGACTTCCCGGCCAAGCTCCCCACCGGCTCCTCCAGCGCCTACGTCACGCCCGGCTCCGGCCAGCTCTACCGCCAGTTCCAGGGCAAGGAGACCAAGGTCGGCCCCGTCTTCCTGGTCACCGACACGGGCCTGCGGTACGTCCTGCAGTCCAACGCCGACAGCGCCACCGATGACGCGGGCATCGGTACCACGGCCAAGGAGCGCGAACAGGCCCAACAGGAGGCCCAGCAGGCCCAGAGCCGCCTGGGCTACGCGGACGTGGACCCGACACCGATCCCCGCACCCTGGTCGGAGTTCCTGCCCACGGGCCCCCGCCTGTCGACGACCGCGGCCCGCCAGCCGCAGGGCTCCTGAGGAGAGTCGGACATGGCATCGACGTCCTTCTCCCGCCTGCGCCTCCTCCGTACCAAGACGGTGGCGGCCGCCACCCTGCTCGTCACGGTGACGGCCCCCGTCGCCCTCGCACCCCCCGCGGCGGCGGCCGACCTCCCGTACTCGGACCAGTGCGCGTTCCCCAACGGCAAGTACCCCGGCCGCCCTTGGTCCCTGCAGCGGGTGCTCCTGGACGAGCTGTGGAGTCAGTCCAAGGGCAAGGGCGTCCGGGTCGCGGTGATCGACACCGGCGTGGACGTGAAGAACCCGCAACTCGCCGGCGCGGTCGACGTGAAGAGCGGTCGCAACTTCCTGGATAAAAACCTCAAGGACGACCAGGGCAACCCCATCGAGCGGGGCAACGAGAACGGCACCACGGACACCGTCGGCCACGGCACCAAGGTCGCCGGAATCATCGCGGCCCGCCCCGCCGCGGGCACCGGCTTCGTGGGCCTGGCCCCCGAGGCGACGATCATCCCGATCCAGCAGAACGACGCGGAGGGCCACGGCACCACCGACAGCCTGGCCGACGCGATCCTCTACGCCATCCAGGCCAGGGCCGGCGTCATCAACATCTCCCAGGACACCTCGAACGCGGTGAGGCCGACCCCCCGGCTGGAACAGGCGATCGACACGGCCCTGGCCCAGCGCATCGTGGTCGTGGCCTCCGCGGGCAACGACGGCCTCGGCGGCAACGTCAAGAAGACCTACCCCGCCTCCTTCAAGGGCGTCCTCGCGGTCGCGGCCTCGGACCGCAACAACGAACGCGCCGCCTTCTCCCAGTCCGGCGACTTCGTCGGGGTGGCGGCTCCGGGCGTCGACATGATCTCCACGGTCCCCAAGGGCGGTCACTGCTCCGACAACGGTACGAGTTTCTCGGCGCCGTACGTCGCGGGCGTCGCGGCGCTGATCAAGGCGAAGCACCCGAACTGGACCGCACGCGAGGTCGTCGCCCAGATCGAGCAGACCGCCGAGCGCACGATCGCCGGCCACGACCGGCTGGTCGGCTGGGGTGTCGTGGACCCCGTACGCGCCCTCACGGAGGACGACAAGCCGCTGGAGTCCCCCGACCCCCGGGACGGCCTCGCCCGGCAGGAAGCCCCGGCCCCCGCCACGTTCCAGTTCGGCGAGACCCCCGCCGAACGCAACGCCCGGCTGGCCACGTACGTCGTGGTCGGCGGTCTCGTCCTGGTGGCCGGACTGGGCGGGACGGCGGTCGCGATACGGGACGCACGTCGCAAGCGGGGGCGCCGACTGGACGGTGGACCGTGGACGCGCTGACGAAACTGAGCGTTCTGGGCCTCGTCCTGTCGGCCGGGCTGCTGGCCATGGCCTGCGTCAAGGCGGACCGCGTACGGGCCTGGCGCGCCCGCGTCAATCCGTCGGCCGAGGAACTGCCCGACGCCGCTTTCGTCGTCGCGCGCGTCGCGCTCGTCGCCACGGCCGGCGTCGGCGTCTACCTGGGCGTGCAGGCCTTCGGCGTCTCCGACGACGCGTCATGGGACGACAGCGAACTGACCAGCGCGGTGCAGGGGGCCACGGACGCCCTCGACGGCGGCTCGGGCCACGGCGACATGTACGCCGACGACCCCGACTCCGACACCGGCTGGATCGACGAATACGCGACGAAGATCGAGGACGAGGTCGTCGAGCACGGTGGCTCAGACGCCCCGCAGTCCGGCGTGGACGCCACGCCCGCCGACTACAACACCGCCTCGAAGGCGCGCTACCGGGTCACGGCCTCCGGCGCGGGCACCGCCTACTGCCTGACCGTCACGCGCACCCGGTCGAAGGACGGCGACTACAAACCACCCGGCATCGGGGGCGGCGAGGGAACGCTGACCATTCCGTCGTACGACTTCACGGTGACGACCCGTCAGGAAGCCTGCTGAGGTCGCGGGAGGGCATGCTGGGAAGCGGCTGGTTGTGAAGCGACTGGTTGCGAAAATGGCGAACTCGGCGTGCCACCCCGGTCATCCGGCGGTCAAGCGCCGGCCTGGTCGTGGCCAAACCGACGTATGGGTTCCGCATACTCACATCAAGCCAACCTGAAATAACGGGAATTGCCCGATTGTTCGCTGGCTACGGTGATGCCGCCACATCATCCACGGGGAAGAGGACCGGCGGTGGGCATACCGATCCGTTCACGCCTTCTCGACTATGCCGAGGCGGAGCCGTCCGCAGAGGCGCATCCGCCTGGCCCATCGGCCCCGGAGCCCCGCAGATCACGCCTTCTCGATTACGTCGATCACGTCGGCCCCCTGGAGCGCGCCGAGGCGGGGCCGTCCGCGGAGCATCCGCCCCGCGCCGAGGCGGGGCCGTCCGCGGAGCATCCGCCGGGCCCGAAGCCCGGAGTTCCGGCTTACCACACCCCCGTGTTCGTACCGGCCCACCCCCGCTACGTCGACACCACGGACCTGTCCGGGGCCCTCACCCGCGTCCCCTTCATCGAGTACGAACTCTTCGAGCACCCCACCGACGGAACCGTGGCCCTCGCCTTCACCACCCTCGACCGGCTCGTGGCCGCGCTCGGCGAGGCCCAGCCGTGGGTCGCCACCTCGATCGGCCCGTTGGCCGAGGGCGTGAGCGAACACGGAGTCACCGTCCGCCTCGACCCGCGCCTCGCGCCAGGACCGCCCAACTGGCAACCGGCCGACCTGGCCGCCTACGCCCTGGCGGTGCGCTGATGCCGGCCGACTTCAAAGCGATACTCGGCGACCTCACCTCGATGGCGAAGACCTTCCACGACGAGGCCGTCAACTACCGCAAGCTGCACGCCGACGTGGCCCCGCCCGTGGCCGACGGCGGTGACGCGGGGCTCGACCACGCCCTCAAGGAAGTCGCCGACCTCATCGTCGCCCTGCACATCGGCTTCGCCGACCGCCTGGACGACCACGGCGACAAGGTGACGTACGCCCACGACTCCTTCCAACGGCACGACATCGACCTACACGGTCTGTTCGAGGACCTGATGGTGGGGGACGGCTGATGGCCGACAGCTGGGTCGGCGGCGACATCGGCGGACTGCGCACGATGGCCGAGACGTACAAGAACGCCAAGGCGAAGCTGGACGGGGTGGTCCAGCCGCTGAGCCGTGCCGTCGAGGCTCTGGCGGGCGACGCCGACTGGAAGGGCGAGGCGGCCGAGACCTTCCGCGCCACCTGGAGCGAGGACGCGCTGGCGGCCGGCGCCTTCGCGAGCCTCGTCCACAGCGCGGGCGACATCCTCTCCACCCTCGTCGACGCACTCTCCGCCTGCGAGACGGCCCTCCACAACGCCGAGCACACAGCCACCCGCAAAGGCGTACCGATGGGCGACAAGGGCGCCCCGCTGGCGATCGCCACCGCCAATCCGCCCAGCCCGGAGGACCAGAAGACGATCGCGGCGATGGGCGAGTACGGCACGGCGCGCGAGGAGATCCTGCACACCGCCCAGCACGCACGGCTGGTGGCCGCGGACCAGTTGCGGGGGTTGTACGCGCAGGTCACGGCGCCGGTGTCGACGGGGGACAAGGTCACCATCGCCGACGCACTGCGTGGCTTGTACGCCTACGACGCCGAAGACGCCCGGGCCGGCGGCAAGGAGGCACGGAAGCTGATCGACGGAGCCAAGGCGGAGGAGCAGGCAGCCAAGAAGGAACTCCGCGCGGAGCGCAAGGCGTTCCAGAAGGCGGGCCGCGCGCTGCCCAAGGAGCTTCCGGCCAAGGGCGCCTACGCCGATGCGACCACCAAGGTCGACTCGCTGGAGGAGGCCATCGCCCGCGCCGACCGGGGCAGCACGGCGCTGCCGTACGACCGGGCGCTGAACGTCAAGCTGGCCGACGCGGCGGACGCCTTGCGCCTCGGCAAGGGCCTGGCCGAAGTGCCGGAATTCCTCAGGGAAATCCCAGTCCTGGACGTCGCGGCTGCCGCCGCCTGCGGGCTGGTCGAGGCGAAGGACGACCACGACAAGGGCTGGTCCTGGCAGCACTCCGTCGTCGTGGACGGCGGCGCCGCCCTCGGCGGTGTGGCCATCGGAGCGGCGGCCACGGCCCTGCTGCCCGTCGAAGGCGCGGTCGCGGTCGCCGCGGTCGGAGTCGGCGCAGCGGTCCTGGCCACCGACGTCCTTGACCATTCCTTCCACGAACACTGGAGCGAAGACATCCACGACCACGGGGTTGTGGGCGGTGTGCTGCACGGCACCGGCAACGTCCTCTCCGAGACCGGGGACGACGTCGTACGACTGAAGGATGACGTCTGGCATGGCATCAAGAGCATCTTCTGACGTTCCCGCTTCCGAAGCCCCCGTCCAGATCCCGAAACTGCCGGGACTCGGCACGAGTTGGTACGCCCGAGGAGCGGGCTACTGGGCACGTCGGGTCCGCACGGCGGTCATCATGCTTCTTCTCCTGGCCTTCTTCTGCTACATCGCACTCAGGCTCTACTTGGGCGTCCCCCGCAGCGACCTGCCGCCGGCGGTGCGCACCGTGTGGGACTGGGCGCAGGCCGTCGCGTCCGTCGTGGCTCTCGTGTGGGGGTGGGTGAAGCAGCGGCGGGACCACCACAAGAGGCTCCTCGACCCTCCGAACCCCAAGCAGATGTGGGAGTCCCGGCGCGGCCAGACCTCGCGCGCACCGGGACTCGCCCGTGTCGGTGTCCTCCCCCTGCTCATCGCGGCCCCTGTCCTGCCGCCGATCGCCGCGTGGTGCGTTGGTTGGTCGGCAGCCATGCTCACCGTGCGCGAGTACCCGAGCGAGGTGGGGGCACGACGGTGGCTGCAGGAACACTCGTCCTGATCATTACGGACAAGGCCGGGCATCACCGGTGCGACTCCAGGTCCACATTTCAGCTGCTTCAAGGGACTTTGGGTCCCGGCAGCTGACGGTGTCTCGACAACTTCGTAACTGGGCCCACATGAAGTTCAGTTGGCCGCGATTTGCACAGTGACTACAGTGGTAACCGCGTGTGTCGATCAGGATCCAACCTGTACAGCACGCGCCTGCATGACAACGGGGAACGGGGAAGGAAGGCATCGTGCCTGCTGCGCAGGGCCGGGCTCTCAAAGCCAGTCTCGAGTCACTCGAAGACTTCAAGAAGCGCGTGGACGCCGCCCTCGCCAAGTTCGAGGACTCGCCGGGCAGCCCGCAGAAGGTCGGAGCACACCGGCTCTCCGAAGCGTCGTTCAGCGGCGCGGGCGGCTTCGGCGAGGCGAAGGGGCTCCACCGGCAGTACGAACGCGTCCACGAGCGCCTGACCGCGCTCTCCAAGAACCTGGGCCTGCAGATAGAGGCGCTCCAGATCGCCGTCAACGGCGCTCGGGGCGACTTCAGCGATCTGGAGGAGGAGCAGCGGCAGAGGTTCTGGGAGATCCAGACCGGTATCGAGCGTCAGTGGCGGGAGGCGCGGCGGGAGAAGGCCACAGAGGGAACGGAGAAGAGTACTCCGTCTC
This sequence comes from Streptomyces cellulosae, assembly GCF_000721105.1. Lineage (GTDB taxonomy): Bacteria > Actinomycetota > Actinomycetes > Streptomycetales > Streptomycetaceae > Streptomyces > Streptomyces cellulosae_A. The sequence continues at coordinate 29,851 of NZ_JOEV01000055.1, read as the reverse complement.
ACTCTGAGCGGCGCTCCGACGACAAGCAGGTGACCACGGAGGAAGGGGGCCAGTACCAGTGAGCGGCGAGCAGAAGCAGCCGGATCCGCACGCGGCGGAACAGGAGAAGGTCACCCTGCAGGCCGGGGTCATCGACACGGCCAGCCGCATGACGGACATGGTCGAGGGCGTCTTCGGCGGCAACATCCGCTTGTTCAGCAAGACGGACTTCGAGGGCCATGCCCTCAACGACATGATCGACCTTGTCGAGTCCGCCAACCCGGAGCACCTGGAAACCGCTGGTCAGGCGCTCTGGAACGCCAAGGACGCCATCCACGATGCCGCCAAGGAACTCGAGGACCACATCACCAGGGTCGAGTGGGAGGGTGAAGCCGCTTCGGCCTTCCACATCTGGGGTGGCAATCTTGTTCAGCACGCTCTCGACCTCGCGGCGTTCGCGGACACTGCCGGCACGCAGATCATGAGCGCCGCCACGGGCCTCGCCTCCGTCAAGAAGGCCATGCCGCCTCGCGACACCCGGCTCGACCCCAAGACGGTCGACGAGATCCCGACGCCCATGCAGGTCGAGGGCAACAAGGACTACGCGGCTGCCGTCAAGGCCGAGAAGGACCGCCAAGAGGCGATCAACCAGATGAACCGTCTGGCGTCCTTCTACGCGGTGTCGGAGGAGACGCTGGCGAAGCAGGAGCCGCCGACGTTCGAGGCCATGCCGGATGTGGGGGTACCGAAGCCCACTGCTCGCTATGGAGTGGGTCCCGGCGAGACAGCGGAGTCCAGGTCGGACAGGGGCGGTTCCGCAAGCGTCAGCCATGGCCCCGTGCATGCGACTGAAGAGCGGTCACCTGCGCACGAAGTCCTGGCGCCCTCCAAGAGCCTGGATGATTCCATCACGCAGCCCGGCCGCGATGTCGGCACGGCGATCGACAGTGTTGGCACGCTGCCGCCTCAGGACGTCGCGAAGCCTGTCGCTGTGACGCCGCCGTCTCCGGCGGGGCCGAACGCAACCACTGCGGGGGCGGTTCCTCACTTTGCCACCGGCACGGTGCCACCTTCCCTGGGCGGAAAGACTGGCCGCACCTCCGGGTTTGGCGGAGCCACCGGTAACAGGACCCCTGTGTCGGCCCAGGGGCGCATAGGCACTCCCAGCGCTAACGCCAGTGGGCGCGGCATCACGGGGCCGATGGGACGTTCCACCGCTACGGGGCAGCCTGGCACCCGAGGTGGCGGCACAACCGCCGGCAGTTCCCCTATGGGCCGGGGCGTCTCAGGCGGCACACCCCGCACCGCTGGGGGACCGGCGATTGGCCGCGCCGGTGGCGTGGGTTCCACAGGCGCGGCACGCGGCAATGGTGTCGTCGGAGGAAGACCCACCGCCGGTGCCACCCCGGGATCGACTGGCTCCAGGGTGCCCCGCGGTACGGTCGTCGGCGCTGAGGGCAACACCGGCTCCCGGACACCTGTCGGCAATATCGGACAGCGGGGCGTCATCGGGGCACCCAACTCCACTTCCGGCGCTCGTCCGGGGCAGCCTGCCCGCCCCACTGCGGCCAATTCCAACGGAGTTGTCGGTACCCCCAAGGGGCGAACCCCCGAAGGCACGACCGGTGGAGTCCCCGGTAGCCGCGGCGGCGTCCCCCACGGTCCGACCGGAAATCGACGGAACACCAAGCGCGACGACCGCGAGGGCGAACGTCAGCCCAAGACGCAGCGGCGCGAAGCGCCACCGGCGACCGACTGAACACGAGCGAGGAACAGCAGAGGCATGACAGGGACCAGCCCGCGAGGCCGACTGACTGCGTATGCCGCAGGACGGGCCGGAAGACGCGTGTCCACCATGTGCGCCGCATTCGGTGCCTTCGCCATTACGTTCTCCGGGCTGGCTCCGAGCGCGGTTGCCGCCGACGTGCAATCGAAGCAGTGGTACTTGGACGCGATGGACGCCTCCGGGATGTGGAAGCTGAGCACCGGCGAAGGTGTCAAGGTGGCCGTCATCGACTCGGGAGTCAATCCCGCGACGCCTTCGTTGAAGGGGCAGGTGCTCGTCAACGAGGTGCCGAAGGCTGTCGCGTACCACGCCACCAGGGATTTCAACTCCCATGGAACGAGCATGGCCGAGTTGATCGCTGGTACAGGAGCCGGCGGAGGTTTGAAGGGCCTCGCCCCGGGGGCCAAGATCGTGCCTTACCGAGTCCAGGGTGAGGGCATGAAGGGCGAGGAACTGACAAAATCCGCGTCGGTTGCCCAGGCCGTCAGAGCAGCTGCAGACACAGACGTCAAAATCATCAATATGTCTTTGGGTAGCCCTTACACCTACCCTGGTGAAGAGGAAGCGATCAAGTACGCTTACTCGAAAGGTAAATTGTTGGTTGCCGCTGTAGGCAATGAGGGGGAGAAGAAGAACCCCATCAGCTATCCGGCTGCTTACCCTTATGTCGTCGGGGTGGCCGCTGCGGACGAGAATGGAAAGGTCGGAAAGTTCTCACAGCACGGCAACTACATCGACCTGGCATCGCCAGGCCTCGACGTGCCGACGTGGTGTGATACGAAATTCCGCTCGTACTGCGACGGAGAAGGAACGAGTATGGCTTCAGCCATCACCTCCGCCTCCGCCGCCCTCATCTGGTCCGCCCACCCCAACTGGACGGCCAACCAGGTCCTCCGCACCCTGATCGACACCGCGGGCAGGGACTGGCCGAAGGATCGGCCGAGCAACTACCTCGGTTACGGCCTGATCCGCCCCAAGAGGGTGGTCACGAACAGCAGCATCAATCCGGGCCCGCCCAACACTGATCCCCTCAGCTCGGAGAACGGCCCGGGCGCCCTGGTCTCGTCCGCCTCCCCTTCCGCCCCAGCCTCGTCACAAGCGCCGAAAAACCCTTCCGGCGGGGCCGACGCGGCGGCAGTGTCAACCTCGAACTCCTCTGACGGCAACACCCAGTTGTACGTCATCCTCGGCGCAGTCCTCGTCGTAGCCATCGTCGGCGGAGCCTTCGCCGTGGCACGCAAGAGGCGAACTGCCTGACCGCTTCCCGTACCAGCGCGTCACCTCGGTGACGCGCGACTCAGCAAGCGGCTCGATAACCACCCTGTAAGCGACAGCGAATTCCACGAAGGGAAGTCCGGCAAATGGCAGATGGGCAGAAGCTCAGCGACGGCGAAGTAATCAAGCTCGAACAGGAAATGGTTCAGCGGTACGAGTCGATCCGAGGCCAGCTCACGCGCCTCCAGGGAACCCTGGACACGATGGAGGCGAACTGGCGCGGCATCGGCGCCAGCGCCTTCAACAGCAAGCAGGTCGAGATCAACGAGCGCGTCAAGCACATCGGCGGGCTGCTCACGTGGTTCCTGGACAACCTGAACGAGACCCGCAAGATCAAGAACAAGAACGAGGACGCCGTGCGCTCCACCATGCAGGGCATCGATGTCCAGTACGGCGGCTCGCAGTCGGCCCTCAACAGCTACTGAGCGATCCCACGCACTGCATGCCCCGGGCCGTCGAGGCCCGCGACAAACCCATGAAGAGATGAGGAACCATGGTCAACGTGCACAACGACGAACTCGCTGTGAAGTACGGCGGTCTCGACGCGATCACCACCGAACTCGGTAACCAGGCCAAGAAGCTCGAAGAGGACATTCAGGCGCTGAAGTCCGCGGTAGTCCGTGCCGCCGCCGGCTTCGAGGGTGAGGCCGCGAACGCGTTCGGCCAGAAGATGAAGGAATGGGACACCGACGCCGCCGCCATCCACGCGGCGCTGGTGAGCATCGGCCAGAAGGTCACCCTGGCCAGCGGTGACTACCGAGGCGGCGACCTCAAGGCGGCAAGCTACTTCCAGTGAGCTGCTGAGAACACGACACCGGGGGTGGGCACGCACGGGAGGTGCCCACCCCCGGTGTCCTTTCAGAGGGGTACCGCGCCAGGTAGAAGCGGCGAGTCAGCCTGCGAATGGGCACCCGGCTGGGCGGGGTGACGCCGGTCAGGAGATGGCAATCACTGGCACTCGTTGGAGTCCGCAAGTGCCTTGCTGTAAGCCATAATGAAGTTCTTCATCGCGTCGGCGTCGGATCGATCAGGTGTGAATACCTGGACCACGCCGTACAGGCTCTGATCCGGGTGATCCGAGGACTTGCAAGATGTTGCGGTCTTTCCCACGGCGCCAGTGCCGGAGTAGAGAAAGCGACCGTCATCGGTCAGTTGACTATCGTCCATCTTGTCGTATGCAGCGGCCACACTGGACGCGCTCTCCCCGCCGCTCCAGTAAGTCTGGATATGCCGGACGGCTAGACGGCCATCAACGATCACGTCACACCGCTTGGTCCCACGCTTGGTTCGTAGGAGAAGAATTTCAACTCTCAACCCTTCGTCTCGAGTTACCTCGGAAATCCCTCGCCGTCGAAATGAGTGGGTGACGGTGTTCCTGTTTTTTGGACTGCCGTTCCTGCTGAGCGTTGAGGAATTAGTACCCTGCAGAAAGGGTTACTTGGCTACAATGCACTTGCCGTGCACTCGACGGACCCCTCGACCTCCTTGGTGAAGGAAACAATGAGACGCTTCATGGCTTCAGTGTCCCGGTATTTTGATCCTTCTGCTTGGATCGTGGTGTACAACTCTTGCTTGTACTTGGTGTCAACGCAGTTGCGGGTCTTGCCGAACGCCTCGTAGTCCGAGTACCGAAACCTTCCGCCATCCGCCGAATGATCGAGGGCCTCAAGGGACTCTCTGGCTGCGGTGTAGGCAGTCGTCTTTCCCTCTGCCCGCCACATCTGAGAGGTGGTCAGAATTAGCTTGTTGTCGACAATGACCTGGCAGCCCTTGGTCCCTGAATAAGAGTTGTCTTTCACGGTGATTTTGTGACCGGCTGGAAGGAACGGGGTCAGAGCTTCCATGTCGACAGCCGTTCCGCACAGAGTGCCAGGAATTGAATACTCGCGTTTCTGCTCTTCATTGCTACACCCTGTGGTCAAGAGAGCAAGGGCCGCGAGGGAAGCCAGACTGGAATTTCCCGCTACCGTCCGGTGAAGTTTCATGAATGTCTCTCAATGGTGGCCAGGTATGATCAGCGGGGCATTCGCGCAGGTTGGTCGAGTTGGGTGCGGAACATGAAGAGCTCCTCTCACTTGATGTCAGGTTTCGGTCTTGAGTGAGTGTCCAGACACAGGAACGTCACCCGCTGATGCTCAGACATGGAAGATCGCAGGGTCGGCGTCGCTCTTTGAACTCGGGCATCGGCATGGCGAGCGGACCAAACGTATCCAGAAGGGGGACGGACTTGGTGCTCCGCCGGAATGGCAAGGGATCGGCGTGGTGAAGGCAGCATGCGTCTCACCGTGGTGCCTGGGCCGTCTCGAACGTGGGTTATCCGTTCATGCCGGGCACCGCGGCGGGCTCTGCGTAGCCGCCGCGCTGATCGCCCTCGTACTCACCCAGCGGCTCTGACGGGGCAGCCGGTAGGTCAGCACCGCCGTGCTCGGCACTGCCGCCCGTACCCAGGCGCCCGGCGCAGCGGAAGGGGGGCCTGTGGGCAGGCGACGGCTTCGTTCGTCGGAGAGGCCGTCGTCATTACGTTACCCGCCAAGCTTGGGCGACATATCGCACTTGGCCTTGGCGTAGGCGTACGATGCGGCATTCTTTGCCAGTTTGATCAACGCATCGCGCGCTGCGGCATCGTTGGAGTCTCCCGCCTGCTTCAACTCAGCAGAAACACTGAGATTGTATTGCCCGCCTGGGACCTTCCCGGCGGAAGTGCAAGGAACAAAGATGGCCACGAACCTACTGGATGCGACCGCTGTATCCCCGGCCATAAAGGGTGTGAGTGATTGAGTGGAGGCCTCGTTCGAAGCTGTTCCCTTGACCCAATTCGTCCAGCTTGTTGCCGCCTCATCCTCCATCAAGCGTGCCTTTGAAACCAGCAGCTGTTTCCCGCCTCCAGTGACGAAGCATGATGACTCGTAGTTCGTGTCTGTAACATCAGTCCGAAGATCCACATCGTCGTCGAAAGAGTAGGAGGTTTCCTCGGGCAGTACCTTTTTCAGTGCATTGGCGGCGGTGGACGGAGAGCCCAAAGAAGAGCATACTTCCCCTGCTTCGATCTCACCTTTCTCCTTGAATGGTGGAAGTTTGAAACTATATGTAACTCCCGCGAAGATGGCCAGTGCGACTACGGCTCCGACAGCGAGAAGAGCTTTGGGGTGGGTGAGTTTCAACTGTCAATCTTCCGTTTCGAGTTGCCTGGGAATTCCCTCGCCATCGAAGTAGTCGTGAATCTTCGTGCGAGCGCTGTCGAATCCGCTCTCTGCGGAGGTTCCTACGGAAGCCTCGATGAGTGGATAGCTGTGACCAGAATTCTTTCCTGCTTTTTGGGCCGCCGCTTCAACTGACGCGTAGGTCGAGGACTTAGTATCCTCAATCTTTTCGCCGTTGCGGTAAACGACCTCTCCGGAACTATCCTTCATGGAGCCCTCGGTGATACCACTGATAATTTCGTCAGCGGCCGTGCCGGCCAAGTCGCCAATAACGGCTCCGCCTGGGCCAGTGAGCGGTGCCGTTGCCATGCCGACCCCAATACCGACAGCTGTGCCACCCCATGTCCCGATACTCTCGATCTTGGCGTTGTAGTCGGCATCCTTGGCGCCGCCTTCGAGTTCACCCTCGTAGGCGCGGCCTGCGCCGATCACGCCCTCAATCTGCCCTGCGGTTCGGGCGATGTCGTCGATTCCTTGCTTGAGGCGATCTTTCTGATCAAATGCCGGGTCGTTGGCGTATACTTCGGGATGCTCGAAGTGGTACTGCATCAAATGCGTCGTATAGCTGGTCTGTCCCAGATTCACAGCCGCGTACCCATCGGGATTGCGGCCGAGCGTGTAGAGGAAACGTGTCGTGTCCCGTTCGCTCAACTCTGCAGCTGTGCCAGCAATGGGGAAAAGCTGCGCCTCGCCCTCAGCTCCGGCATGAAGTCCGCGATGAATGTCCGGCATGTATTCTGCTGCAATCTGACCCACGCTGTCGGACATGTAACCGTGTTTAGTGAGGCGGGTCGGATCTTCCGAGATGGATGATACGAGGCTCTGCGTGAGCTTGGCCTGCTCGGCGTTGTGCGGAGGCGTGTCTGCCGTCGGAATCTCTCCCGCCGGATGCCCAGTGGTCGCCGCCTCCAACGCCAGAGCCAGATTGTTTCGCCCGGCGATGCTCTCGTCGCCCTTTGCGTCCCTGTCCTGCGGCCAGTCACGCTCCTCGAACAGATAATCAAAGTTACTGAGAGTCCTCTTTTCCTTCTTGCCGTCACCGTCAGTGTCGTGCGTGAAATCGTGGTCCTCGTCTTTGGTGACAAAGGTGCCGTTGAAGAACTCGGTTGCCGCGTCCGGGCTATTGGACAGCCCCTTGAGGTAGCCCGTCATGGGGTCCCAGCCGGCGTCGCTGCCCGTGCGGTTGAGGAGCGGGTCGCCGCCGGTGCGTGTCCAAGCGCCATGGCGGCCGTTGTTCGTGAACTTCTTCTCTGTCTCGATCAGCTTGTCGCCGTAGTCGACGAGGAATCGGTCGTCGAAATCGCCCCACCGCATGAGGTTGGTCATGACCTGGCCCCCGAGGGGGAAACCGCCATTGCGGCCCACCGGCTTGTCGGCCAGGTCGATCATCCTGGTCTTCCAGTCGGACATGCCAGCGCTGTCGCTCTGTGAAGCCGTGGCGAGCGTGAGGCTGAGGTTCTTTTGCAGGTCGTCGTACTGGCCGACCCGCTTCTGCCCAAGTTCCCAGGCACTGTGTGGGTCGTTAATTCCGGTCCAGAAGTTAAGGGTTCCGCTCGGGCCGAGTGATGTGGCGAAGCGTTCCGCGAACAGATCGTCGTTTGCGTAGTCCTTCAGGCCCTTGTTGAGTCGGTCGAACTCCTCGACCGTCATGTCCTCGGGGTTCTTCTTCGCCAGCCTGGCCAGCTCGTCGGCCTGCTTGACAGCCTTGTCCGCGGAGTCCCGATCCTTGTAGTTGGCGTCAGAGAAGCCGACTGCGCTCTGGTCGACGATGGCCCTCAGGACGGTATCGGCCGAGGTGTCGCTCTCCGTAGCCCCGTTGAGGATCTTCTGCACCTCGTCACGCAGGGCGGTGACGTCGCTCTCCTGGTGCTCGGGAACCGTCGTGCCCTGCGCGGCGCGATCGGGGTGGATGTTCATGGTGACGGTGAATCCGCCGTTACCGGTGGACACCACCGTAAGGTTCTTCTTCAGTCCCCGGTCGATCGCGTCCTTCAGCTTCTCCTGGTAGTCCTTCAGCTCGTTCCGCGTGTCCCGGAGGATGTTCCGGATCGACGTCGCCTGTGTGTGGGCGTCGGCGAACTCGCCGGCCGTCTTGCCGATGAACTCCTTCGACACGGTGGCGTTGTAGCCCGCCCACTCGGCCTTGTTGGCGGCGCCCCGGAGACCCTTCTCGGCGTCGTCCTTGAGGGTGGAGAGGTCGTCGACCATGGTCGACCAGTCGTCGATGGCTGTGTCGAGCTGGCTGAAGTTGGCGAAACGAAGGGCGTCGAGATCCATCAGTTCTTGTCCTTCTTCTCACCGGATTTCTCGTCGTGGTCGCCGTAGATGGAGTTCTTCTCGCCCGGTTTGCCGACCCTCTCGTCAAAGCCCGCGTCCAGCAGGTCGATACTGCTCATCTGCCGGCGGATGTAATGGTCGTCGTCCGCGTGCAGCTTCTTGGTGACGGTCATGTGGTTGGAGATGTGCGCGCACGCGTCCCTGAGGGATGCCAGCTGCTCGTCCCAGCGCGTCGCCACATGCTTGAGCCCGCCGCCCAGCGCGAAGCCGTCCTTGGACAGGGTCCCTGCGGCTGTCTCGCTGGTCGGTACGGCCCTGCGTCCCTTGTTCCACAGGTCGTCGTAGAGGTCGAACGCCTTCTTGCCGATGTTCGACAGACCGCTCTGACTGACTTTGAGGTCGCCGTAGGAGCCGGGATCCGAGGTGTGGCCACCGCCGCCACCTGGTTCCAACTGGTTCAGCTGCATCCGGGCCGACTCCCCGTGAGCCGCCTGTGACTTCAACTGCTCCCACTCGTCCCACGCCATGCGCGGTCCCCTTCCCCGTGTCCCCGTGAAGCCCGTCCCGACAGACGGTTCCGCCAAGCCACCAATTGATCAGATGCGTGGCCCTCGCTTCAAGCGATGTCACGGATCTCACCATACTTTGCACAAGTCATCGCCCTGCGGCTTGACTTCACGGTGATGGGTACCGGCGGTTCCGCCTGAAAGCCTCTATCAGCTCTTCGTTGGTTCCGGCTCGGGAACGTTCGTACGGCCCTCGCATTGCGCCATGACGACCGCTCAGGACGCCACCGTCAGCTACCGCTCCGGCGTACCTCCGTGCCGGCGGGCTGACTGGATACCCGCCAGCCCGTTGAAGGGGCTTTTTGAGCGTGCCCAGCGCCTCCGGAATCCCGCTCTCGCGGAAGCAGTCCAACTCCTTCGCCAGCCCCGGATTTCCACCGCGAGTACGATCTCCTGGCTACGTCCGGGACCTACAGGGCACCGGAAATCGAATCCGGCGAATTGCCCCGCGTACACGGAAGGCGCACATTCGACGGACCGGCGCTCAACTGTCGCAAGGCCGAATGCCTCATGGCCATGGTCACCGCAGGTCCGCCCCGCTCACCACCAGTGGATCAGAGCGTCAGCACTCCCCGCCAGACCCATCCCGCCCCGAGGACCACATTCCGCAAGGGATCAGTCATCTCCCGCGTGTCGAAGCGGAACGTCTCGACCTTGTGCCGACGGCCGTCAGGGCCGTGCTCGGTCTCCCACTGTCGGTACAAGGCGGGTGCGTGTCCACGTCCGTACCGTGCATCGGCGTTGTCGGACGAACGGTTCTCCCGCCGCTCCGCGAGGAACCGTACCTCGTGCTTCTCCGGGATCAGTCGCATACGCGTTTTGAGGGTCACGCCCACCCTCGGAACTCGACACTCCGCGACCAGATCGGCCTTCGCGGCAGCAGGAGCGTTGCGCACGCGGTACGGAACGTCCGGACCGTTGAGGGCAAGCAACGCGGCCCGGACGTCGAATGCCGGAAGCGGTGGGACTCGGCTGTCGGGATACTCCGTACCGGTCCCAGAGTCTGCCCATCACCAGCCCCCGCCCCACTCCGAGCTCGACTTCGGCTGCCTTGACACCACGATCAACGCGCAACGCCCCCCGGCACAACACCTCAGTACACCTTCTCCTCCGCCAGCCCCACCTGCACCAACGGCTTCCCCCGCCGCCGAGACACAAAGACCCCCCGCCCCGCAGGCATCGCCCGCGGCCGGACCCCGCCGAGCAGGTCGCCCTCGCTGGGGTCGCCGGCGAGGACCACGCCCTGGGCGCCGAGTTCCTTCATGCGCTGCATGAAGGGCTCGTAGGAGGCGCGGCCCGCGCCGGCCGTCGACCGCGCGATGATGAACCGGACGCCTACGTCCCGTGCGAACGGCAACAGCTCCGTCAGACCAGCCAGCGGATTCCCGCTGGAGGTCGACACGAGGTCGTAGTCGTCGATGACCACGTACACCGTCGGACCGCGCCACCAACTGCGGTCGCGCAGCTGCTGTGCTGTCACGTCCGCCGTCGGTGTCCGGCGTTGCATCAGGTCGGCCAGGGCGGCCATGTGGTGGTCCATGGAGTTGGACATGGGGATGTACTCGGCGAGGTGTGACGCGGGTGTCGCGTCCAGCAGGGAGCGCCGGTTGTCGATGACGAACAGCTTGGCCTCGTTGCCCGCGTACCGCTGCGTCAGCTGTTTCACCAGCAGTCGCAGCAGGTTGGACTTGCCGGACTCGCTCTCGCCGAAGACGAGGAAGAACGGGTCCTGCTCGAAGTCGACGAAGACCGGTTCGAGGTTGTCCTCGTCGAGCGCGAAGGCGACACCCCGGTGCGGGAAGCGGTCGCCCGGAGGCAGCTCGTGTGCCGGGAACTCGCGTGGCAGGAGCCGGACTTCGGGCGCCGGAGGTGCCTGCCAGTGGCGGGCCACCTCGGTGGCCAGTGCCTGGGTGGCGTCGGAGAGGTCCGTGTCGGAGGTGAGGCCGTCGATGCGCGGTACGGCGCCCATGAAGTGCAGCTTCTGCGGGGACTGACCTCGGCCCGGCACCCCCGTGGGGACGTTCGCGGCGACCTTGCGGTCCAGTTCGGAGTCCATGGTGTCGCCGAGCCGCAGCTCCAGGCGATTCATCAGGTGGTCCTTGAGGCTGGCGCGGACCTCCATCGACCGGGACGCGGTGAGAATCACGTGGATGCCGTAGCCCAGGCCGCGCGCGGCGATGTCGAGGACGACCGGGTCCAGTGACTCGTACTCGGTGCGGAAGTTGCCCCAGCCGTCGATGACGAGGAAGACGTCGCCCCAGGGCTGGTCGGTGACCGAGATGTCACCGCGCGCCCTGCGGGTGCGGAAGTCCGCGATCGACGGGATGCCGGCCGAACGGAAGTACTCCTCGCGGCGGGTGAGCACGCCGTACACCTCGGCGACCGTGCGCCGCACCTTCTCCGGGTCCAGCCGCGAGGCCACCCCGCCCACGTGCGGCAGCCCGGCCACCGCGGACATGCCGCCGCCGCCGAAGTCGAGGCCGTAGAACTGGACCTCGTGCGGCGTGTGGGTGAGCGCGAACGACGAGATGATCGTGCGCAGCAGCGTCGACTTGCCGGACTGCGGGCCGCCGACGACCTGCATGTGGCCGGCGGCGCCGGAGAAGTCGAGCCAGAGGGGGTCGCGACGCTGCTCGTACGGCTTGTCCACCAGGCCGACGGGGACGACCAGGCGGCCGGCGCCCTCGTAACCGGGCTGGGTGAGGCCGCGGCCCTGCACGGCTGCCAGGCCGGGCAGGAGGCTGTCCAGCGAGGGCGGGCTGTCCAGGGGCGGCAGCCACACCTGGTGCGCCGACGGGCCCTGTGCCTCCAGGCGCCGCACGATCACGTCCAGCACGGTGTCCGCGAGCGCCTCGTCGACCTCGGGTTCCGCCGCCGAACGCTGCTGCGGCACCGGCGCGTACTGCACCGGGACCTCGGTCGCCGTGAACAGCACCGGCCGCCGGTCGACGGGCAGCGGTCCCTCGCCCGTAGCCCCTCGTTGGGTGCCCGAGCGGTACACGCCGGAGACGTACGCCGCCTTGAACCGCACCATCTCGTCCGTGCCGAACTTCAGGATTCCGGAACCGGGCACGTTCGGCAGTTCGTAGGCGTCGGGCACGCCCAGCGCTGCACGCGACTCCGCGGCGGAGAACGTCCGCAGACCGATCCGGTACGACAGGTACGTCTCCAGGCCGCGCAGGCGGCCCTCCTCCAGCCGCTGCGAGGCCAGCAGCAGATGCACGCCGAGCGAGCGGCCGATACGGCCGATCTGCACGAACATCTCGATGAAATCCGGCTTCGCGGTGAGCAGTTCGCTGAACTCGTCGATCACCAGGATCAGCGACGGGATCGGCTGCAGCGGGGCGCCGGCCGCGCGCGCCTTCTCGTAGTCGTGGATGTTGGCGTAGTTGCCCGCGTCGCGCAGCATCTCCTGGCGGCGGTTGAGCTCGCCGCGGATGGAGTCGCCCATGCGGTCGACGAGGGTGAGGTCGTCGGCGAGGTTGGTGATGACGGCCGCCACGTGCGGCATCTGCGCCATGCCCGCGAAGGTGGCGCCGCCCTTGAAGTCCGCCAGGACGAAGTTCAGCGTCTCCGAGGAGTGCGTCACCGCCAGACCCAGCACCAGCGTGCGCAGCAGCTCCGACTTGCCGGAACCGGTGGCACCCACACACAGCCCGTGCGGGCCCATGCCCTCCTGCGCGGCCTCCTTGAGGTCCAGCATCACGGGCCGGCCGTCCTCACCGAGACCGATCGGCACCCGCAGCCGCTCGGCGAGCGAACGGGGCCGCCAAGTGCGCTTGGTGTCGACGGACGCCGCATCACCCAGGTTCAGCAGATCGGTGAACTCCAGGTTGGCGAGGAGCGGTTCGCCGTCATCGCCGCCGGAAGCCATCCGCAGCGGGGCCAACTGCCGGGCGAGGGCCTCGGCGGACTCGTAGGAGAAGGTGTCGGGTGTCCCCTCGTAGACGACGCCGTGCCCCGACTCCAGGTGCAGCGCGTCCGGTTGTACGACGATGGAGAGTTCGCCGCCCCCCGTGGTCAGCTCGCCGGGAACGACCTCCAGGACGGTGACGCCCTGCAGCCCTTCCGGATTGGCCAGCACCGAGTCCGGCGGCAGGGAGAGACCGTCGAGTACGACGACGATGTGCGGTTCCTCCGGCAGGGGCGCCGCGTTCGGATGGAAACGCGGGCGGCCGGTCAGCCGGGACGCGAGCAGGTTCTCCAGCTCCCGGGTGTCGCTGTCGATCAGCCGGCGGCTGCCCGCGCCGTCCACGGCACCGGACGCCTGGACGTGCGGCAGCCACTTGGCCCATTCCCAGTGCGGCAGCGCCTCACGGCCCGCGGCGATCACGAGGAGCAGGTCCTCGGGGGAGTGCAGGGCGGCGAGCGAACCGGTCACGGCCCGGGCGGAGGACCGTACGGACTGCGGGTCGCCGCTGATCGTGACGTGGTAGAAGGCGCGCAGCGAGATCGCCATCGGCAGGTCGTCCAGGGTGCCGTGGACGGCGAGGAAGCGCTGCATCGCGCCCGCCGTCAGCGGCTCCAGCTGCTCCACCGGGGCGGTCTCCGGGGCGACCACCGCGGTGGCGAGCGCCTGGGCGCCCAGCCCGATGCGGACCTGGGCGAAGTCCTCGTCGCCGGTACGCCGTTCCCACACCCGGCTGCCCTCGGCGACCAGCGCCCACAACTGCTCCGGGGAAGGATGGAGGAAGTACTGGGCGTCCCGCTGCGCCTTCGCCGTGTCGACGGCCGCGCGCCGGGTCTGCGCCAGGTAACTCAGGTAGTCACGGCGCATGTCCGCCAACTGCCCCTGGGAGCCGCGTCGGAAGCGCACCACCATCGCGATGGACATGGCGATCGTCGAGGCGATCATCACCATGCCCATGATCCTCATGAACGGCTGTCCGCTGGTGAAGAAGAAGACGACCGAACCACCCATGCCGAGCGTCGGCAGGAGCTGCATCAGCACGCTCTCCTGGTTGCCCCGCGGCAGTTCGGGCGGAGGCTGCAGGACGATCTCCTGCGTGGGCACCTCGGACGGCAGCGCCCGAGGCGGGCGCTTCACGACGATGTGGCTCACTGCTCACCCATTCTCTTGGCCGGCCCGTAAGTCCCGTCCGCCGCCCCGTGTCAGGCGGACGCAGGCCGCCGCGTGATCCTACTGACTTCGCCACCGACGAGGGGGCGATAGGGTGCCGGATATTCGCGTGAGCACACGCGAGTTGGGCCGGACGATCAGGGCATTCCGTGCCATCTGACGAGGTACGGAATCCCGTTGACGGTACGACGGCCCCCTCCGCGCCCCCGCTCGGCAGTGCCGGTCGCGGACGACGGGGAAAGCGGCGCAGGAACTTCACACCGCAGACGCAGGATCATCACTGAGGGGGAGCAGCAGGTGAGCATGACGGCCTCCGCGGCAGCCACCGGAGGAGCGCCCGGGACGGGGTCTCCATCAGGTGCGGGCACGGGACTCGGTTTCTGCCGCGTCACGATCGTGGCACCCGACAGCCGGATCGACGTGGCGCTGCCCGACGACATCCCGGTCGCCGACGTCTATCCGGAGATCCTCAGGCTCTCCCAGCAGAGCCCCGTCGAGGGCGCCCCCGTCGGATACCACCTGGTCCGCCGGGACGGCACCGTCCTCGACAGCTCCCGTTCGTTCGCCGCCCAGCGCATCCTCGACGGCGAACTCCTCGCACTGCGGCCCTTCTCCGAGTCGCTGCCGCCCGCCGTCTTCGACGACGTCTCCGAAGCGGTCGCCGCGGCCGTGACGAGCGAACGCACCCTGTGGAGCGGCGAGTTGACGCGCGCCGCGGGCCTCGTAGGGGGCGGTGTCCTGCCGGTCCTGCTCGCCTTCGTGACATGGATGGGCGACCCGCGCCACGACATGCACAGCCTGCCCGGCATCCTCGCCGCGGTCGCCGGCGTCCTCCTCGTCGTCCTCGCGTGCGTACGAGCCCGTATCTACGACGACCGGGCCTCGGCCATCGCCCTGGGACTGGGCGCACTGCCCAACATCGGGGTGGCCGGCTCCGGGCTGCTCCCACTCACCGACGGACAGGGCATCGGCAAACTCCAGTTCCTCCTCGCCTGCGCGGCGGTGCTGTTGGCGGCGGTCCTGCTCGCCCTGTGCGCACCGAGCGGCGACGGGCCGTTCGTCGCCTTCGTCGTCGCCTCCACGATCGGCCTGCTGGCGGTGTTCGTGGCGATCCTCGCCGAGTGGACGCCGTCCGAGATCGGCGCCCTCTGCGCCCCGATCGCCGTCGGTGGCCTGGCCTTCCTGCCGGGTCTGTCGATGCGCTTCGCCCGGCTCCCGATCGGCTTCGAGACCCCGGACACCGCCCCGCGCAGCGCGTACGCCACCGATCCCGCGCCCCACGAGCCGGTCGACGCCGAACGCGTCGCCGCCAAGGCCCGCCGGGGCCACGAACTCCTGGTCGGTCTGGTCGGCGGCTGCGCCGTGATCGCGGTCGGCGCCTCGGCGGTCCTCGGGTTCTCCTCCGACGTCTGGGCCCAGCTGCTCGCCCTCGCGACCGGCGTGGCCCTGGTGATGCGCGCCCACCTCTTCCGCTACACCGCCCAGGTGGCCCCCGTGCTGGCCGCCGGCCTCGCCTCGCTCGTACTGCTCGGCCTCGGGCTGGCACTCGACCCGCCGCGCACGCTGATCCACGAGGCCCTCCAGGGCGACAGCACCGGCCTCGACGTCCGGACCGTCTGGCTCGTCGCGGCGATCGCGGTGGCGGCCGCGCTCGTCACCGCCGTCGGGCTCACCCTCTCCCGCGGCGGCCTCACCCCGTTCTGGGGCCGCTTCCTGGAGATCGCCGAGGGCTTCGTGCTGCTCACCCTCGTGCCGCTCGCCCTGGCTGTCTTCGACGTCTACGCGACGGCCCGCGCGATGACCAGCTGACCCGGCACCAGCAGCGGCGCACCACCGGTGGCCCCGGCACGGAAGGATCTCCACCGGGGGGCCACCGACGTCACGGGAGCCACCGGGGCGCCACCGGCACCGAACGAAGGGATCTCTGAGCGTGAGCTTCGGCCCGCCTCCTTCCGTGTACACCCAGTCCACACTGGCGGCGGACCAGCAGCGCAGGAAGCGCCGTAGGACACTGTTCGCCGCGCTGGCCGCCGTCCTCGCGGTTGTGGTGTCGGGGGGCGCGTGGCTGCTGTGGGACCGGGATCCGGCGCCGCAGGGCAGAGCGTCGGCCGCCGCGGCACCGAGCCGCCTCGACGTCCGGGAGACGGTCGAGAAGCAGCCCCGGAACACCACCGGCGCCATGGCGTTCCGGTTCTCGCTCGACGACATGAGCCCCGGCGAGCGGCGCGCGATGCCCGGCATGTGGGCCACGGACAGGATCCTGGCCAAGGGCATCAACAGAACGCTCGTCGGCTTCCGGATCGGCGCGGACGCCGCCCCCGGCGACGAGAGGTGGAAGCTCCAGTTCGCCGGCCCGATCTGCGGCTACACCCGGCACACGACCGTCGAGAACCGTACGGCCGTCCTCTTCCGGGCGGGCAACGACGACAACGATCCCTGCGACCACGTCGCCTTCGTCGACCTCGACGACGGCCGGAAGGTCTGGGAGCACCCGTTCACGCCGACCGGCGGTGCCACCCCGAGCGTCACCCTCACCCGCGCGACGGTCGCCGTGACCTGGGGCGGCGGCTCCCAGGCGTACGACATGGACGCGGGCCGACGACTGTGGCGCACCGAGGCCGCCGGGGCCACCGAGGCCGCCGGCACCTGCCAGGACTACGGCGCCGCGGGCGTGCGTGCGCTGCTGGTCCTGGTCTCCTGCTTCCGCAAGGAAGCGTCCGCCACCTCGTGGGAAGGCACGACCTACCAGGTCCGCAAGGTGGCGCCACGCACCGGCCGGACCCTGTGGACCTACGCCGTCGCCTCCGGTGTCCGCGAGGTCAAGGTGCCCTCCAGCGAACCGGCCGTTCTCGCCGTCGCGGCCGGCGAGACAGGCTTCACCGAGCTGCTCTCCCTGGACGACCACGGAAAGAACCGCGCCACGATCCGGCTCGAAAGCGGCCAGTACCTCGGTGAGTGCACCGACGCACTCGACTACCGCCTCGTCGACGACTGCCCCACGATCCCGGTCGGGGCCGGCCAGGCCTTCCTCCGGAGCAAGGAGTACGACGAAGGCGGCCACTCCAGCAACTGGATCATCGGCTTCGACCTGGCGACCGGGAAAACCGTCAAGAAGTTCGACTCGGGTCCCAATCAGCTGCTCCACCCGGTGCAGATGAGCGGCGGCCGGCTGCTGGCGCTCCGTGAGAGCAGCGACCGCATCTCACCCACGGCCCTGGTCGGCCTCGACCCGCGGACCGGTACGGAGACCCCGTACCTCTACTTCGGCCTGCCACCGGAAGCCGAAACGTTCACGCTGACGGAATCGAACGACATCCTCGTCCACGACGGACGGCTCTTCTTCGGCGCCAAGGAGGCGGTCG
Source organism: Streptomyces cellulosae (assembly GCF_000721105.1). GTDB lineage: Bacteria > Actinomycetota > Actinomycetes > Streptomycetales > Streptomycetaceae > Streptomyces > Streptomyces cellulosae_A. Next base: position 12,326 of record NZ_JOEV01000055.1, on the reverse strand, counting down.
GTCCCTCCACGAAGGACGGCAAGGCCTGGATCTGGCTGGCTCTGGGAATCGAGAGCGCCGCGGAGCGGACGGCGTTCGCGGGGCGGTAACGCAGAAGGACCGGCCGCAGACGGACCGACCGCAGGCCGACAGAGCCGGGCGGGGCGGGGAACCGGAAACCCACCGCTTCCCCGCCCCGCCCGCCCGTCACTCCGCCGCGCGCTCCGCGGCGTCCGCGGGCTCGGGCGCCGGCTCCAGATCGAACTCCCCGTCCCGCGCCCCCAGCACGAACGCCCGCCACTCCGCCTCCGTGTACCGAAGCACGGTGTCCGGGTCGAGTGAGGAACGCATGGCCACAGCTCCAGCGGGGAGGTACGCGATCTCGACCCGCTCCTCGTGCTCCTCGGTTCCCGGCGCGCTCTGCCACTCGACGCCGGAGATGTCCAGGGCGTACAGCTCGTCCCTCTCCCGCTCCTTGCGCGCCTTGATCTCCTCTGCCGTCTCCGCCATGCCGCAGCGACCCCTTCCCGACGTCCGTACCAACGACTCCGACGGTTCACCCTAGTGGCGCTGTCCGTCCCGCCCAGGGGCTTCGGCGACCTGGGCGAAGGGGCCCACCCGTGGCTGGTACCCTGGTGACGGCCGTTTGTGTACGCACCCCCGGAGCCCCGCTCTGGAGGACGCGCCCAGCGGATCCCCGCCTCCCGAGTAACGGAAGCTCCCCCGAGACACAGACCGGGGGCACTCGGTGGCCATTCACAGACTACGAGGAGTACGCGTGCCGCTCGACGCCGCTACGAAGAAGCAGATCATCACCGAGTTCGGCCAGAAGGAGGGCGACACCGGCTCCCCCGAGGTCCAGGTCGCCATGCTGTCGCGCCGGATCTCGGACCTGACCGAGCACCTCAAGACCCACAAGCACGACCACCACTCCCGTCGTGGTCTGCTGATCCTGGTCGGTCAGCGCCGCCGGCTGCTGCAGTACCTCGCCAAGAAGGACATCCAGCGCTTCCGTGCGCTGGTCGACCGCCTCGGCATCCGCCGCGGTGCGGCGGGCGCCAAGTAGGACGCCGTGAGGGGAGCGGTTCCCGAAACGATCGGGGGCCGCTCCCTTTGCCGTACGTGCGGAACGTGCGGAGTGTCACTCACGCTTTGTAGTGTGTTAGCACAAGGCAATCCGCACGACGCACAACTCCGTAGGACACGGACTCCGTACGACGCGGACTCCGCATGACGCGGGTTCCGTACGACACGGAACCCCGTACCAGACAGAACGAGGAGAAGCGCACCTCGCCGCCGCCGGTCCTCGGTAGTGGCCCCCGGGGGAAGTGAGCCCCGAGGGCTTCGATCGAAGACCGGCCCGCACCAGACGGAGCGCTTCTCCGCAACCGTCCCCCTGCCACACGGGCGGAGAGGGACGAAGACGAGGAGAAAACGCTAGTGGAGAACGAGACCCACTACGCCGAGGCCGTCATCGACAACGGTTCCTTCGGCACCCGCACCATCCGTTTCGAGACGGGCCGCCTGGCCAAGCAGGCCGCCGGCTCCGCCGTGGCGTACCTGGACGACGACACCATGGTGCTGTCGGCCACCACCGCCTCCAAGAACCCCAAGGACCAGCTCGACTTCTTCCCCCTCACGGTGGACGTCGAGGAGCGGATGTACGCCGCCGGCAAGATCCCCGGCAGCTTCTTCCGCCGTGAGGGCCGTCCCTCCGAGGACGCGATCCTCACCTGCCGCCTCATCGACCGCCCGCTGCGCCCGTCCTTCAAGAAGGGCCTGCGCAACGAGATCCAGGTCGTCGCCACGATCATGGCGCTCAACCCCGACCACCTGTACGACGTCGTGGCGATCAACGCCGCGTCCGCGTCCACGCAGCTGGCCGGTCTGCCCTTCTCCGGCCCGATCGGCGGCGTCCGCGTCGCGCTGATCAACGGCCAGTGGGTCGCGTTCCCGACGCACACCGAGCTCGAGGACGCCGTCTTCGACATGGTCGTCGCGGGCCGCACCCTGGAGGACGGCGACGTCGCGATCATGATGGTCGAGGCCGAGGCCACCGAGAAGACCATCCAGCTGGTCAAGGGCGGTGCCGAGGCGCCGACCGAGGAGGTCGTCGCCGCCGGTCTGGAAGCCGCCAAGCCCTTCATCAAGGTGCTCTGCAGGGCCCAGGCCGACCTCGCGTCGAAGGCCGCCAAGCCCACCGGCGAGTTCCCGATCTTCCTCGACTACCAGGACGACATCCTGGAGGCGCTCTCCGCCGCCGTCCGCCCGGAGCTCGCCTCCGCGCTGACCATCGCGGGCAAGCAGGAGCGCGAGGCCGAGCTGGACCGCGTCAAGGCGCTCGCCGCCGAGAAGCTCCTGCCGGAGTTCGAGGGCCGCGAGAAGGAGATCTCCGCCGCGTACCGCTCGCTCACCAAGCAGCTGGTCCGCGAGCGCGTGATCAAGGAGAAGAAGCGCATCGACGGCCGTGGCGTGACGGACATCCGTACGCTCGCCGCCGAGGTCGAGGCCATCCCGCGCGTCCACGGCTCCGCCGTGTTCGAGCGTGGCGAGACCCAGATCCTGGGTGTCACGACCCTGAACATGCTCCGCATGGAGCAGCAGCTGGACACCCTCTCCCCGGTGACCCGCAAGCGCTACATGCACAACTACAACTTCCCGCCGTACTCCACCGGCGAGACCGGCCGCGTCGGCTCCCCGAAGCGCCGCGAGATCGGCCACGGCGCCCTCGCCGAGCGCGCCCTGGTGCCGGTCCTGCCGACCCGCGAGGAGTTCCCCTACGCGATCCGCCAGGTGTCCGAGGCGCTCAGCTCGAACGGCTCGACCTCCATGGGCTCGGTCTGCGCCTCCACCATGTCGCTGCTGAACGCCGGTGTGCCGCTCAAGGCCCCCGTCGCCGGTATCGCCATGGGCCTGATCTCCCAGGAGATCGAGGGCGAGACGCACTACGTCACCCTCACCGACATCCTCGGTGCGGAGGACGCCTTCGGCGACATGGACTTCAAGGTCGCCGGCACCAAGGAGTTCGTCACCGCCCTCCAGCTCGACACCAAGCTGGACGGCATCCCGGCCTCCGTCCTGGCCGCCGCCCTCAAGCAGGCCCGTGACGCCCGCCTCCACATCCTCGACGTGATGATGGAAGCGATCGACACGCCGGACGAGATGTCCCCCAACGCCCCGCGGATCATCACCGTCAAGATCCCCGTGGACAAGATCGGCGAGGTCATCGGCCCGAAGGGCAAGATGATCAACCAGATCCAGGAGGACACCGGCGCGGACATCACCATCGAGGACGACGGCACCATCTACATCGGCGCCGTCGACGGCCCCTCCGCCGAGGCCGCCCGTACGACGATCAACGGCATCGCCAACCCGACGATGCCGGAGGTCGGCGAGCGCTACCTGGGTACGGTCGTGAAGACGACCACCTTCGGCGCGTTCGTGTCGCTGCTCCCGGGCAAGGACGGTCTGCTGCACATCTCGCAGATCCGCAAGCTCGCCGGCGGCAAGCGCGTGGAGAACGTCGAGGACGTGCTCGGTGTGGGCTCCAAGGTCCAGGTCGAGATCGCCGAGATCGACTCCCGCGGCAAGCTCTCCCTGATCCCCGTGATCGAGGGCGAAGGCGACGACGAGAAGAAGGACGCTGCGTCCGACAGCAGCTCCGCTGCGGGCGACCAGTGACATCGAGCTCCACGGCGACGGCCCGCACCTCCTCGGAGGCGCGGGCCGTCGCCCGTACCCAAACCCTGATCAAGGGCACCAACGGCATCGGCGTCGTCCGCAAGACCACCCTTCCCGGGGGCCTGCGCATCGTCACCGAAACCCTGCCGTCGGTCCGCTCGGCGACCTTCGGCATCTGGGCGCACGTGGGCTCCCGTGACGAGACGCCGGCCCTGAACGGCGCCACGCACTACCTGGAGCACCTGCTCTTCAAGGGCACCTCCAAGCGCAGCGCTCTGGACATCTCCTCCGCACTCGACGCGGTCGGCGGCGAGATGAACGCGTTCACGGCCAAGGAGTACACGTGCTACTACGCGCGCGTGCTCGACACCGACCTGCCGCTGGCCATCGACGTCGTCTGCGACATGCTCACGGGCTCGCTGATCCTCGAAGAGGACGTCAACGTCGAGCGGGGCGCGATCCTCGAAGAGATCGCCATGACCGAGGACGACCCGGGCGACTGCGTGCACGACCTGTTCGCGCACACCATGTTCGGCGACAACCCCCTCGGCCGCCCGGTCCTCGGCACGGTCGACACCGTCAACGCTCTCACCGCCGACCGCATCCGCCGCTTCTACAAGAAGCACTACGATCCCACCCACCTCGTGGTGGCCTGCGCCGGCAACGTCGACCACAACACGGTCGTACGACAGGTCCGCGCGGCCTTCGAGAAGGCGGGCGCCCTCAAGAACCCCGACGCCGCGCCCATCGCCCCCCGCGACGGACGCCGCGCCCTGCGCACCGCCGGCCGTGTCGAGCTGATCGGCCGCAAGACCGAACAGGCCCATGTCGTCCTCGGCATGCCGGGTCTGCCCCGCACGGACGACCGCCGCTGGGCGCTGGGCGTGCTCAACACGGCCCTCGGCGGCGGAATGTCGTCGAGGCTGTTCCAGGAGGTCCGCGAGAAGCGCGGGCTGGCCTACAGCGTGTACTCGTACACCTCCGGCTTCGCCGACTGCGGCCTCTTCGGCGTGTACGCGGGCTGCCGTCCGAGCCAGGTGCACGACGTGCTGAAGATCTGCCGCGACGAACTCGACCAGGTCGCCGAACACGGCCTCTCGGACGACGAGATCGACCGCGCCATCGGCCAGCTCCGGGGCTCGACGGTCCTCGGGCTGGAGGACACCGGCGCGCTGATGAACCGCATCGGCAAGAGCGAGCTGTGCTGGGGCGATCAGATGTCGGTCGACGACATGCTGGCCCGGATCGCGTCGGTCACCCCGGACGACGTCCGCTCGGTCGCCCACGAGATCCTGGGACGCCGGCCCTCGCTGTCGGTCATCGGCCCGCTGAAGGACAAGCAGGCGGCCCGTCTGCACGAGGCCGTCGCCTAACCCCCTCGGTAAGGAAGCAAGAAGATGAGCAAGCTGCGCGTGGCGGTCCTCGGTGCGGGGGGCCGCATCGGTTCCGAGGCGGTACGGGCGGTCGAGGCCGCCGAGGACATGGAACTGGTCGCCGCCCTGGGCAGGGGCGACAAGCTGGAGACGCTGGCCGAGACCGGCGCCCAGGTCGCCGTCGAGCTGACCACGCCGGCCTCGGTGATGGACAACCTCGACTTCTGCGTGCGGCACGGCATCCACGCGGTCGTCGGTACGACGGGCTGGACCGACGAACGCCTCGCACAGCTGGGGGACTGGCTCGCCCGGTCCCCGGAGACGGGCGTGCTCATCGCGCCCAACTTCTCCATCGGGGCCGTCCTGACCATGAAGTTCGCGCAGATCGCCGCGCCGTACTTCGAGTCCGTCGAGGTCGTCGAACTGCACCACCCGAACAAGGTGGACGCCCCGTCCGGCACCGCCACCCGCACCGCCCAGCTCATCGCCGAGGCCCGTCGAACGGCCGGCTCCGCACCGGCGCCGGACGCCACGGTCACCGCCCTGGACGGCGCACGCGGAGCCAGCGTGGACGGCGTCCCCGTGCACGCCATCCGCCTGCGCGGCCTGCTCGCCCATCAGGAGGTCCTGCTGGGCGGCGAGGGTGAGACCCTCACCGTCCGCCACGACTCCCTGCACCACAGCAGCTTCATGCCGGGCATCCTGCTCGGCGCCCGCCGCGTGGTGACGACCCCTGGCCTCACCTTCGGCCTGGAACACTTCCTGGATCTCGGCTGATGCGAGCCAAGCTCTCCTACGCCGTCACGGCCGCCGTCCTGGTCTTCTACTTCGTCCTGGTCGGCAGCCGTGGCGTCATGCTCATCCAGTCCGGCACGCTCCTGACCGTCACCTTCGGGGTGGCGGTGCTGATCCTGCCGGTCATCGGCCTGTGGTTCCTCTGGAAGAACACCCAGTTCGCCCGCAAGGCGGGGGAACTCGCCGCCGCACTCGACGCCGAGGGCGGACTGCCCGTCGACGAGCTCAAGCGCACCCCCGGCGGCCGGATCGACCGCGACTCGGCCGACGAGGTCTTCGCCAAGCGCAAGGCCGAGACGGAGGCGGCCCCGGACGACTGGCGCAGCTGGTTTCGCCTCGCCGTCGCCTACCACGACGCCCGTGACACCCCCCGCGCCCGCAAGGCGATGCAACGGGCGATAGCCCTGCACGACGGCAAGCCGGTCCAGACCTGAGCCCGCCCGCTCAGCCGCGCACCGAAGGGGTCGATCCGCACGCACATGCGGATCGACCCCTTCGGTGTTCTCGCTGTCGCTGCCGGGACGGTCAGCCCGGCCGGTACTCGTCCGCCCAGGCCTCCACCGCGTCCGCGGCCCGGTCGAACGAACCGGGCCGCGCCAGGAAGTCCGCGCTGTGCGTGGTCAGCAGCGCCGGCGCGTCCTCCGCTCCACGATCCCGTCGTACGAGCGTCAGGGCCTGCCCCTGCACGGCGCGCGGCAACCCGAGCCAGCGCACCGGCTGCTGCACCGTCCGCACTGCGACGATCCGTTCCCACGGAACAGTGCGTGTGCGCAGGAAACCCACCTGGCGAAGCCCCTGGGCGCTCACCCAGACCCCCACGCGCAGCAGCCGCAGCGCGCCGGCGATGACGACCCCGGCGACACCGAGGACGACCCCGGCTTCCGACACCGAGCCGGTCAGGGCGATGATGACCGCCGCGAACAGCACGTACGAGGCGAGCAGCAGCAGGATCGCGGCCGTGCCCACGCGCCACGGGCCGGGCCGGTAGGGGCGCCGCCAGCGGTCGCGGTCGTCGAAGGGCAGCGCGACATCCTCCGCCGCCTCGAACGCGCGGTCGGCTGTCAGGAAGGGCAGGGGCACGGCTGGTCCTCACTTGATCCATGTGGGCTGTGCCCGGTGAGGTTATCCACCTGTGTCCCCGCTCACCACCTCCGGGGGTCCGGATGGAGCCAGTTCCGGCTCAGTGCCCCTGGGACGCCTGGGACTGTTGCGTCTGCGCCGGCGTCTGGTTCTGGGACAGCGCCGGCATCCCGATCACCAGGGAGCCCACCAGCCCGGCGATGATCGTCAGCCCCAGGAGCCAGCGCCCGGCTATCTGCCCGGCGGAGGCCCGCTCACGGGGTGGGGGAGTGACATTGCTGCGGAACCTGTCGGATTCGGCGAGGAAGGCGAACGGTACGGGTTCGCGCCGACGGAACATCGGGGTCGCTTCTCCCTTCCGGGATCGAACGGACGACTGTCGTCCATACAGACGATCGGGTGCCACAAATGGTGCCCGCTTGCCCCGAATTCACAGAAGTTGTCGCGTCCCGGCACCGAACGCCCCGATGTCAGTGCCGGGCCGTAGAGTGGGCGCCGCCCGAGAGAAGTGATGGAAGGACCCTCCCCGCCGTGACCGACACCCCCGCCGACGACCTGAAGCCCAGCTTCCGCAGCGACGTCACCGTCGAGCTGGTCAAGCACACCGCGTCCGACGCCGACGTGCTCTTCGCCGCCCGCGTCTCGACCATCGGCGAGCAGTCCCTGGACGAGCTGGGCAAGGACCCCGAGCGCTCCAAGGGCCTGATCAACTACCTCATGCGGGATCGGCACGGCAGCCCCTTCGAGCACAACTCGATGACCTTCTTCGTCAGCGCCCCGATCTTCGTCTTCCGCGAGTTCATGCGACACCGGGTGGGCTGGTGCCTCGCCGGCGACACGGAGATCACGCTGGTCAGCGAGGCGGGCACCCTCCGGCGCCGCTCGATCGAGGATCTCTACGAGCTCTGGCACCTGGGCGTCGAGGACCGGTTGCCGCATTCGGCGGGTGGGGTGACCTGGCACGCCCGCGCGCAGAAGTGGATGGCGCAGGTCCGCCAGGAGGAGACCGACCACTACCTCGGGCTGTACGACAACCGAGAGGCGGCCGACTCCGCCGTCGCGGAGTTCAGGGAGCAGCACCCCGAGACCAGGCTGCGCAAGCTGGAATCAGTCCGGCGCAACCAGGTCCGCTGCTACGACGAGGAGACGCTGACGGCCCGCGGGGCCCAGCTCCTCGACGTCATCCAGTCCGGCGTCAAACCGCTCATCAAGATCACCACCGCTGATGGCAAGGTCCTGCGCTGCACGGTCGACCATGCCGTTCTCACCCCGGAGGGCTGGCGCAAGGCCGGTGAGCTCGTGGTGGGGGACGCCGTGATGGCCGAGGGCACCGCGCCTCGCCCCTCGGAGCGGCTGGTCCCCCCGGGCCTTCGCCGGGGGGTCGGCGTGTGGACCTCGATGCAGCGCGACCGCCTGATCGCCGAGACCGACACCTGCCACCTCTGCGGAGAGTCCTTCCCACGGCAGCAGCTCGCGCTCGATCACGTGGTTCCCATGGCAGAGGACCTCACCCGCGCGCTCGACGAGCGGAACCTGGCACCCGCCTGTGAGCCCTGCCATGCGTCCAGGAGCGCCGAGGAGCAGAAGCTCGCACACGGCGGCGGGAAGAACGCCGTGGCCGTGCCCGACCCGATCGTGTCCATCGAGGAGGACGGTGAGGAGATGACGTACGACCTCACCGTGGAAGGCCCCTGGCACAACTTCCTGGCCAACGGTGTCGTCGTCCACAACTCCTACAACGAGGAGTCGGGCCGCTACCGGGAACTGCAACCGGTCTTCTACGTGCCTGGAGAGGACCGCAAGCTCGTCCAGCAGGGACGCCCGGGCAAGTACGAGTTCGTGCCGGGCACCGAGGCGCAGCAGGCGATCGTGGAACGCTCGATGCAGGAGTCGTACATCCAGGCCTACGAGCGGTACCAGGAGATGCTCGCCGCCGGCGTCGCCCGCGAGGTCGCCCGCGCCGTCCTCCCGGTCGGCCTGTTCTCCTCGATGTACGCCACCTGCAACGCCCGCTCGCTGATGCACTTCCTCGGGCTGCGCACTCAGCACGAGCTGGCGAAGGTCCCCTCCTTCCCGCAGCGGGAGATCGAGATGGTCGGGGAGAAGATGGAGACCGAGTGGGCCAAGCTCATGCCGCTCACGCACGCCGCCTTCAATACGAACGGCCGTGTGGCGCCGTAACGCGGCCTCTTTCCCGCGCAGAGCACAGATGTACGGGTCAGCCGCGCGAAGTGTCCGTATTGCGGCATTTGGAGAAGTTCATCTAGCCTGATCAAACGGACCCGGCACTGCTTGAACCCCCGAGCAGGCAGTGCCGGGCTCCGCATTTGTCACGACTTGCCGCCTCCCCCGAGGGCAGACCCCACCTTGAGCAACGAGTAGCGTGTTACCCATGGCTCCGACCTCCACTCCGCAGACCCCCTTCGGGCGGGTCCTCACCGCCATGGTCACGCCCTTCACGGCGGACGGCGCACTCGACCTCGACGGCGCACAGCGGCTCGCCACCCACCTGGTGGACGCAGGCAACGACGGCCTGATCATCAACGGGACCACCGGTGAGTCCCCGACCACGAGCAACGCGGAGAAAGCCCAGCTCGTACGAGCCGTTGTGGAGGCGGTCGGCGAGCGCGCGCACATCGTCGCCGGCGTCGGCACCAACGACACGCGCCACAGCATCGAGCTCGCCCGGGACGCCGAGAAGGCCGGCGCCGACGGACTCCTGACCGTCACCCCGTACTACAACAAGCCCCCGCAAGAGGGCCTGTACCGAAACTTCACGGCCATCGCCGACGCGACCCAGCTGCCGGTCATGCTCTACGACATCCCAGGCCGCAGCGGCGTCCCGATCAACACCGAGACGCTCGTCCGCCTCGCCGAGCACCCACGCATCGTCGCCAACAAGGACGCCAAGGGCGACCTCGGCCGCGCCAGCTGGGCCATCGCACGCTCCGGCCTCGCCTGGTACTCCGGCGACGACATGCTGAACCTGCCGCTGCTCTCCGTGGGCGCGGTCGGCTTCGTCTCGGTCGTCGGCCACGTGGTCACCCCGGAGCTGCGCGCGCTGGTCGAGGCGTACATCGCGGGCGACGTCCAGAAGGCGACCGAGATCCACCAGAAGCTGCTTCCCGTCTACACGGGCATGTTCCGCACCCAGGGCGTCATGACGACGAAGGCCGCGCTCGCCCTCCAGGGCCTGCCCGCCGGGCCTCTGCGCGCCCCCATGGTGGAGCTCACGCCCGAAGAGATCGAGCAGCTCAAGATCGATCTTGCCGCCGGCGGGGTACAGCTCTGACATCAGACTTCGCGCGTCTCGACGCGTAGGCAGACTCCACAACTGAATAAGCAGGCCACCGGTGCCTGCGTCCACACGACAACTGCTTCTGCACGAACGTCACGCGCGCCACGTGCCCCACCGGTACGTGGCGCGTGTGGTGAGGAGAGTCTTTTGAGTCATCCGCATCCTGAACTCGCCCCGCCCCCGCCGCTTGCCGAAGGCGGTCTGCGGGTCACCCCACTCGGCGGTCTCGGCGAGATCGGCCGAAACATGACGGTCTTCGAGTACGGAGGCCGTCTGCTGATCGTCGACTGCGGAGTGCTCTTCCCCGAGGAGGAGCAGCCGGGAATCGACCTGATCCTGCCGGACTTCTCGTCCGTCAGGGACCGCCTCGACGACATCGAGGGCATCGTCCTCACCCACGGCCACGAGGACCACATCGGCGGCGTCCCCTACCTCCTGCGCGAGAAGCCGGACATCCCGCTGATCGGTTCCAAGCTGACCCTCGCCCTGATCGAGGCGAAGCTCCAGGAGCACCGGATCCGTCCGTACACCCTGGAAGTCGCCGAGGGACACCGCGAGCGCATCGGCCCCTTCGACTGCGAGTTCGTCGCGGTCAACCACTCCATCCCGGACGCCCTGGCCGTCGCCATCCGTACGCCGGCGGGCATGGTCGTCCACACGGGCGACTTCAAGATGGACCAGCTCCCGCTGGACAATCGTCTGACGGACCTGCACGCGTTCGCGCGTCTCAGCGAGGAGGGCATCGACCTCCTCCTCGCCGACTCGACGAACGCCGAGGTCCCGGGCTTCGTTCCGCCCGAGCGGGAGATCTCCAACGTCCTGCGCACGGTCTTCGCCAACGCCCGCAAGCGGATCATCGTGGCGAGCTTCGCCAGCCACGTCCACCGCATCCAGCAGATCCTGGACGCGGCCCACGAGTACGGCCGCCGGGTCGCCTTCGTCGGCCGCTCGATGGTCCGCAACATGGGCATCGCCCGGGACCTGGGCTACCTGAAGGTCCCGCCGGGCCTGGTCGTCGACGTCAAGACCCTCGACGACCTCCCGGACCACGAGATCGTCCTGGTCTGCACGGGCTCCCAGGGCGAACCGATGGCGGCCCTGTCCCGCATGGCCAACCGCGACCATCAGATCCGCATCGTCAACGGCGACACGGTGATCCTGGCCTCGTCGCTGATCCCCGGCAACGAGAACGCGGTCTACCGCGTGATCAACGGCCTGACCCGCTGGGGTGCCCACGTCGTCCACAAGGGCAACGCCAAGGTCCACGTCTCGGGGCACGCCTCGGCCGGCGAGCTGCTGTACTTCTACAACATCTGCCGCCCGAAGAACCTGATGCCGGTCCACGGCGAATGGCGCCACCTACGGGCCAACGCCGAACTGGGCGCCTTGACCGGCGTTCCGCACGACCGGATCGTCATCGCCGAGGACGGCGTGGTCGTCGACCTCGTCGGGGGCAAGGCGAAGATCTCCGGCAAGGTCCAGGCCGGTTACGTGTACGTCGACGGCCTCTCGGTCGGCGACGTGGGCGAGCCGGCGTTGAAGGACCGCAGGATCCTCGGCGACGAGGGCATCATCTCGGTCTTCGTGGTCATCGACTCCTCGACGGGGAAGATCACGGGCGGACCGCATGTCCAGGCCCGTGGCTCGGGCATCGAGGACTCCGCCTTCGCGGACGTCCTCCCGAGGGTCACCGAGGTGCTCGAGCGCTCCGCGCAGGACGGCGTGGTCGAACCCCACCAGCTCCAGCAGCTGGTGCGGCGGACCCTGGGCAAGTGGGTCTCGGACAAGTACCGGCGCAGGCCGATGATCCTCCCAGTGGTCGTGGAGGTCTGACGGTCCGTCGGACACTCAGCCGCGTCAACCTGGAGCGGGGCGCCTCGATTTGCATCGAGGCGCCCCGCTCCAGTAGGTTTACGGCTCCGCCCAAGGGGGAACCCCGGCAGCCTCGTGCTCCGGACCGGTTCCCGACGGGGCGGGAATTCCGACTCAGAACTTCTGATAAAGTCGGAACCGCCGGAAAGGGAAACGCGAGAGCGGGAACCTGGAAAGCACCGAGGAAAATCGGACCGGAAACAGTCTGATAGAGTCGGAAACGCAAGACCGAAGGGAAGCGCCCGGAG
>NZ_JOEV01000054.1 GCF_000721105.1 Streptomyces cellulosae | reverse complement strand
AGACGAGGTCGCTCAGCGGGTCGCAGAACTGCTCGGGGAGGGCCCGCCGGCGTGAGGCCGCGACCGGCGCAACCGCCATTCTGAAACGATCACTAAGGCCAACAGGTAGCAAGTGTTCGAAGGAGATGACAACGCGGTCATGGGTCGCGGACTTCAGGGCTTCGAGCTCCCGGCCCGGTGCATGGTGATCACACAGTTCAGAACGAGGGCGCCCCACAACAGTGGTCCTCTGCTTCCCACAAGGAGATCTCATGCCTTCCAACCGCCTTCCCCGCGCGCGTCTGCTGGCGGTCGTCATGGTCGCTGGTGCGTCGCTGCTCACGGCTTGTCAGGGTGATTCCGACAAGGACGCCGCCTCGGCACCTGCCTCGTCCTCCGTATCCGCGGGTGGCGGCGAGAATACGGCCGGGAAGGACGAGGTGGCCGCGAAGTCCTCCCAGGACGACGGGAACTCGGCCGACGACGACTCCGCCGCAGACGACGCGGCCGACGGGAATTCGGCCGACGACGATTCCGCGGCCGACGACAGCGCGGCCGACGACGACTCCGCGGCCGACGACAGCAACTCCGGAGTGAGCGGCGGCGTCAGCGGAACCTTCGCCAACGGCACGATCGCCTACTTGGCCCCGGGCAAGTACACCGTCAGCGTCTCCGGCAAGGAGCAGCAGTTCTTCGTGTCCGACAGCACCGCCGTCTACGGGGCGGGCACGCTGTGTGGCAAGTACACCACGCGGGCGACCACGCGGTGCTCCCTCGGCGATCTGGAGAAGAACACCAAGAGTGGATCCGTCGCCGCGGACGTGGTCGTGAAGCAGGGCGTGGCCACCAGGATCACCGAGCGCCCCGCCCCCGACGAGGGGCCGGCCGTCGACGACCAGTGAGACGGCTGCCGTGCGGTCATAACGGTTTCCGCCCGGGCCGCGCCGACGGCGCAGGACGTCGGCGCGGCCCGCACACACTGACCGGATGGCCCGTGTTCTGCTGATCGACAAGGACCCCGCTCTGTACGACGATGTACGGGAAGCCCTGCTGCCGCTGGGCGTCGAGGCGTTCGCGGCGACGACGGGCGAGCGGGGACTGGACAGCTTTCGGCAATGCCGTCCCGACCTGGTGCTGCTGGACGCGGATCTGCCGGACATCAGCGGAGTGGACGTGTGCCGCAGCATCCGCTCGTCGAGTCCGCTGCCGGTTCTGTTCGTCTCCTCGCTGGGCGGTGACAGTGACGTCATAGCGGGTCTGGACGCGGGAGCCGACGGATATCTGGTCAAACCGGTGGCCCGTCGCGTGCTGCAGTCCCGTGTGGGAACCGCCCTGCGACACCTCGGCCGGGCTCGGGGGGAACGCGTTCCGGCGCAGCGCTACGGGGGCCTGGTCATCGACCGCCTCGCGGCGGAGGTGTCCTTGCACGGACGATCGGTGCGCCTCGCCCCGTCGGAGCGTCTGCTGCTGTTCGCCCTGTCCGCGGCGCCGGACCGGGTGTTCAGCCGCAAGGAACTCCTGAACGTCATCGCAGAGACGGCGGCTGAGGTGAATCCCCGCAACGTCGACTCCTGCGTCAAGCGCTTGCGACTGAAACTGGGCGAGTCGCGCGGTGCGCCGGGATTCATCGAAACGGTGAGAGGCGGCGGCTACCGGTTCCGTGGCTCATACGGTGGGGGAGTGGAGAGGTGACACGGAGCTTCACGGCTGTTGTCCCGGCAGGATCCGGTCGCCGCGGACAGGCACTGTGCCCGTCCTGCCCAGCGGGCCGCTCCGTGAACGAACGGCCCGCCTCACGACGGGAAGCCGGCGAGCGATGCTCGTGTGAGCCGCTCGCCGCCGGCGTCACCCGGTGGCGCCCTCCGCACCCTCCGCGCCCTCCACGCCGTCCCCGGCGACCCGAGAAGCCGTGCCCGCCCACACTCCGTATGCGTCCCAGCACCCGTGAGGCCCGTTTCCTGCTGTGCGTCGGCGACGGCCGGGGCAACCGCGGCACATGAACCGCAGTTCGTCCCAGCCGGCCTCGGACAGCTGCCACGCGGATACCTCGCGGCTGCTGGACGCTTCCCAGACGGCGAGGCAGGAGGCCGGTTCTTGGAGGATCATACGAAGGCCGCGAACCGGCGGGACTGAATGACGAGTGCTCCGGCCGAGTCCCAGACCTCGGCGTCCTCGATGACGTACTCGTCCCCCAGCGCTTTGGTGCTCGTCCGTACCTGCAGCCATCCGGGTGCCGGGTAATCACGTATGTGAGCCGTGAGCTGCACGGTCGGCAGCCATCCCACGTGTCCGAAGTCGAAGGAGATGGGGGGCAGCACGTCAACGGCCACGAGCAGGGCCAGCGGGTCGGGCTCCCGGCCGTTGGAGAAGCGGAACCAGCCGTCGAAGCACCCCGTCCGGGAGGGTGCGTCGAAGACCCAGCCCGCACAGCGCGGCGTCAGCCGGATGTCGACGCCGTCCAGAATGTCCAGGCGATCCATGATCTCGGCTGGGACCTCATGACTCCTCACGCAGTCCTCGGGCGGGGTGATGCTGGGCGGAGCCGATGGGTCACCGATCGGGTGAGAGGTGAGATTGCCGTGTGAGACGAGTGCTCGCAGCCGCTCGACCTCTGCGCCGTCCACCGCCCTCTGCGACATCGAGACCTGGCCGGTGCAGAACCGGCTGCCGCGCCTGATGATGTCCGTGCGCAGGCTGACCGGACCCGCCTGGGAGGCGGTCAGGAACGACGCGCTGAAGGAGCTCGGAAAGAACTTCTCCACGCCTATGTCCATCGCGGCGGCAGTGGCTCTGGCAGCCGTCGCCATCAAAATGCCGCCTTTGATACCGCCGCCGGTTCTCCATTCTTCCGGAAGGTGACTGTCATAAATTCCCGGCGCGTTCGACCTTTTGGCGACGGACGTGGCCACCTCGAAATCAAACTGATCGCATTCCTTAAGTCGCTGCATTTCTCGATGCTATAAGTGGTCGACCTTCCCGAGCGTTGTGTGAGCACCGGATGGCCACTTGTTGAGCAAGAAGGCGACAATCATCCCGTTGTGCCGCCTTGTGGCCGCTTCGGCAGAAGGTCGTCTCGCTGTCGGTGAGTTCTGTTCTCATTGCGGCCTTCCCCCCTGCTGTGGTCAGGGGGTGTCAGCGTCTGCTGAGCGGATGTGGCGGATAATTGACGGAAGCTGAGCAGAAGTTGGCATGCCGACTGAGCAGTTGGCTCGCGTAAGGCACAGAGGGCGGGTGGCAGGGCTCCGGTCAGGGTTCTTCGAGGCAGGTCGCCGGGCGGCTGCTGGTCCGGTCCGCGTCTCGCATCGGCGCCGTCCGTGCTCGGTGTTCTCCTCGAGGCGGCCGTGACGTGTCGCGGCGGTCATCCCCGCTGTTGCACGCTGTGTGACCAGCATGTCTGCCCCATGGGGCCGCTCGCTGGGGTTTCGGTACGCCTCGACTCCCCGTACGCCGACTGGAATTGAGGGTGCGCCTGCTCCTATAAAGTGATTGGCGTGCAGGGCACGGGCATGTGCAAGAAGAGGGCGAGGTGCCGTAAGTGCAGCTCAGCTGGTCGCGGGGAGGCGTATCGGTGCTGTCGCGCCTGCCTTCCTGGCGGTCTGCGGCGCAAGCCCCCACGGGGGCGCGGTCTGACACTTTGGTTGAATGGTGAAGTGCATTGCGTGCAGTTCTGATAACTGTGCGTAATGGGCGTGCGGTCGTATCGCGGGGGTGTGAACGCACTGTTCCGATCCCGAAACCTCAGTCGACGACCATCACGCGGCGCTCGCGGCTCACCTCGGCGACCCAAACGAACTCAGACCAGTGCGGTGCATCTTGAGGAAAGAAAGGAACGGAATGGCGACGAGAGATTCCGCCTCCCGCTCCACGGGCGAGGAGAACCAAGCGGGCACCCCGGTGCAGGGTGGCCGGTTCGCCGACAAACTCGCCTCGGCGAGAATGCAGAACTTCGTGGGTCGGCAGGAGGAGATTCTCCTTTTGCGCCGCGCACTCGACGGAGACTCCGGCGCGCCCATGGTCCTCGTCATCCATGGACCGGGTGGAATCGGCAAGAGTGCTCTCCTTCAGCGGTACGCCGCTGAGGCCCGCGCCGCCGGCCGACCCGTCGTCGCCGTCGACGCACGGACCACCTACCCGTCGCCGTCCGCGTTCGAGGAAGCGGCGGCGGGAGTTCTCCTCCACGACAACGCTGTCCTGCTCGTCGACAGCTTCGAGCGCTGCCGGGACATCGAGGAATGGGTGCGCAACCGCTTCCTGCCCCGGCTTCCCGCCGGGGTGCTCGTCGTCCTCGCCGGACGGCTGGCCCCAGATCCGCTGTGGCGTGCCGACCTCGGCTGGAGCGACCTGATGCAGGTCGTCGATCTCAAGGAACTGGGGTCGGACGAGGCGGCGGCGCTTCTGGCGGCCCAGGGCGCCGACCCCGGTGCTCACCCGGAGTTGCTCTCTTTCGCGGGGGGCAACCCGCTGGCGCTCCGGCTGGCAGCGGAGGTCGCACACCACGACAGCACCGACAGCGTCGTATGGGCACCCTCGCGTGCCGTCATCGAACAGCTTCTGTCCCATCTGGTCGGGGAACTGCCTTCCCCCGCCCACCGTCGCGCACTGGAGGTCTGCGGCCACGCTCTGGACACCACTGAGGACCTTCTCAGGGCGGTGCTGCCGGACGAGAACGCGACGGCCCTCTTCGCCTGGTTGCGACAGCTGCCCTTCGTGAGGTCGGGCAGGTTCGGGGTCTACCCCCACGACGTCATCCGCGACTCCCTGGACAGCGACTTCCGCTGGCGGGATCCGGAACAGTACAAGGCCATGCACCGAGCGGTGCGCCGACATCTCGTGGAGCGCATCCGCAACGCACCCGACGACGAGGCCCTGAGGGCCACGGGCGCGTACAACTTCATCGTCTCCAGGGCCCCGTGGACCTGGAAGTACCGCGGCAGCCGCGACGAGGGCGGTGTCTACGAGGACAGCGTGCGCCCGGACGACCTGGCGGCACTCGTCGAGATGACGCGCGCGACCGAGGGGGAGCAGAGCGCGAGGATCGTCGAGTTCTGGCTGCAGCGGCAGCCCGAGGCCTTCCGTGTGCACCGCCGCTTCAGCACGGGAGAGCTGCTCGGCTTCATGGCCTGGCTGCGTGTGGACGAACTGGACCCGGTCATGCGCCAGGCCGACCCCGTGGTGGCGGAGGCATGGGACGCCGTCTGCGCGATGGCGCCCCCGCGCCACGGCGAGCACCTGGGCGTCGCCCGTTTCATGATCCACCCGGGCTCCTATCACCACCCGTCACGGGCCTGGGACCTGGTCCACATGCGGATCATCTTCGAGTTGCTGAGGGCGAAGCACTGCGCCTGGTCCTGCGTGGTCATCGCGGAACCCGGGTTCTGGGAACCGCTGATGACCTACATGGACATGTTCCAGCTCTCCGGCCGTGAGGAGAGGGCGACGTCAGGGTACGGGCTGTTCTGCCACGACTGGCGCACCGTGCGTGTGGACGAGTGGGCCGACGGCATCGACACCCGTCTGCTGAGCGGGCCTCCAGGCAAGCCGGCCGACGAGCCGAGGCCGGCCGGCTCGGCCCTCACGCGTGAGGAGTCCGACGCCGCGGTGCGTGACGCGCTGCGCAACTGGCTCGATCCGGACGGGCTCGCCGTCAACCCGCTCCTGCGGTGCCGGCTGATCGAGGAGCACCGTTCCCAGGACCCTGTCGCAGCCCTGCAGGAACTGCTGAACAAAGCCGTGCAGCGGCTGGAGACCAACCCCCGCACCCGGCATCTGCATCCGGTGCTGATCATGACGTATCAGTCCTCGTTCACCCAGGAGACGGTGGCGCGGCGGCTCAACATGGCGTTCAGCACCTACCGGCGTTACCTCGCCCGGGCCGTCGACGAAATACGGGACCGGGTGTGGCTGTGGGAGACCCAGGGATACGTTCCCGACTAGTGCCGTGGCAGGCCACGGCTGCCCGCCGAGGAGCGGGGCCGGGGCACTGGACGCCTTTCCCCGGCTGTTGAGGAGCGGTCCCACGCATCCCCGACATGCCTTCCGCGCACTGCGCGGGGGCGCGTCCAGGGCCCGTCGCTCGTGATCCGGCATGACTCGCGCACGACGGCAGCCCCGGCAGGGGCTGCCGTCCCCCGACACGGCCGCCGGACGCGGGCGTCTGCCTGCCGCCCGTCGGCTTTGATCAGCAGCTTGTCCGCCTCACGGTCAGACTCGAGCAGGTTCCACCCCGAAGGGACTCCACCCGGGCCGACGCCGGCCACGGCCCGTCCGACCGGAGGGCACAAACCGTGTGATTGTTCTCGGAGATGAAAGCGGGTGGGGGCGTCGTCCCGGCATTCACGAAGCCGGGCCGGAGCCCGGCGGCCCGCCGTGGCCGGACCGTGGCCGCGGCGGCCGCCGGTGTCCGGTGGGAACCCGCGTGGGACGGCTGCCGCGGACGCTCACACTCCTCCGGATTCGGCGACGAGCCCCTTGAAGGTCATGCGTCCCCGCTGGGTCGTACAGTCGACCGATATCCCCTCCGGCATGAGGCGCTCGTTGAGCCGCACGATCCGCGCCTGCAGGGCCCGTCGACTCATCGATTCCTCGGCGGTGCCGAGCAGCAGACACAGATCATGACAACACCAAGGCCGTGCACTCGAGCGGAGAATGTCGAACAGCACCTGCTGGGTGCACTGACGAAGCGATCGGTACGGCGAGGAATCCGCCGACAGCCATCGCGGTGAGGACATCGAGTCCAGCCACCGCCGCTCCGCGAGGATTCTGCCGGCGAGCTCCCTGGGGGGAGTGTCCCGGGGGATGACGTTGGCGGCACCGGCCAGGAACAGGGCCACGGAGTCCGTCCGTTCGGGTACCAGCACCACCACGGACGAGATGTTGCTGAGCGCGCGAACGCGTTTTCCCAGGCCCTCGCTCCACTGCGGGCCAGGAACGTCCAGAACGGTGAGGGAGGCGCCGGCCTCGCGCAGCAGTGTGCTGTAGGCCCGTTCGGAGCCCCAGGCATGACTCAGGGCAGGCAGCACGTGCTGGCTGCGCATGGCGCGGAGCAATGCGGCCGTCCGCTCGCGCTGGAGTGAGAGAACGACGTTTACGGGATAGGCGATCGCCTCCTCCTCGAGGGCGGAGTGAATGATTCCTTCGCTGAGTTCAGTGAGGGGCATGGCAATGTCTCTGACGCGGATGTCTGATGTGAGTGCTCGTGGTGATTCAGGAAAAGCATCGGCAACGCGGTCCACTTCAGACAGTCATGAACGTGGCCATTTGCTGCTCGGTTGTGCTCACTTCCCGGCCGGCTTCGGGAGAACGAGGGCCATACGCTTCGGAGATGAGGCGATTCGCTCGTTTCCGGCCGCCCGTCGCCGCGCGCTGCCCACCCCGGCCACCCCGAGGGCGGAGTCGAGCTGCCGCCGCAGGGCGTTGCGGGTTCGGCCGTCGCCCGGAGCCCGCCGTCCGGCGCCGTTCGACGGGGCCGGACGCTGTACCCACCGGTCCGTGGCAGGAACGGCGGGGGCACCCGGAGGGCCCGTTCGGGCAGTGCGTCCTGCCCGGCGGCTTCCTGACCCGGCCACGGCCTGGTCGTACCGTCGGCGCTGTGAGCCTTTGGACTTCCCTGGAACCCGCCTCGACCACCGTCGATCCCGGTAGCACGACAGCGGTGCGGCTGCGGCTGCGCAATACCGGTGACGTGGTCGACGAATACCGCTTCACCCCGGTCGGCGAGGTCGCGCCATGGACCACGGTCGAGCCGCCGACCCTGCGGCTGTACCCGGGCACCACGGGAACCGTCACCCTGACCTTCGCGCCGCCACGCACTCCGGACGCGACCGCCGGCCCGAACCCGTACGGCGTGAAGATCACGCCGACCGAGCATCCAGAGGCCATCACCGTCCCCGAGGGCAACGTCACCATCACCCCGTTCTCCGAGATCCGGGCCGAACTCGTGCCGCCCACTGTCCGGGGGCGGTGGCGCGGACGGCCCCGGCTCGCCGTGGACAACCTGGGCAACGTCAAGGTGACCGCCTCCATCACCGGCAGCGACAACGGTGACCAGCTCGCCTACGACCTGACACCCGCCAACGTCCAGATCGAGCCGGGACGTGCCGCGTTCGTCAAGGCCGTCCTTCGGCCGCGCGACATCATCTGGTTCGGGTCCAAGGAGGACCGCCCCTACACCCTCGGCATCAGGCGCTCCGGCAGTCCCAGCCTGGACGTCGACGGTACGTACGTCCAGCAGAGCTTCCTGCCGCGGTGGCTGGCCACCTTGCTCAGTCTGCTCCTCGCCCTCGCCATCACGTTCCTGATGCTGTGGTTCGCCTATCGGCCGCAGGTCCGCAGTCTCGCCCAGGAGAAGCCGGAATCCCCCGCCGCCAGTGCCCTGCCGGCGGAGAAGTCAGCGACTCCGACGCCGCCTCCGCTGGAGCCCGAGCCGCCGCAGGAGCCGTCGGCTGCGCCCGAGTCCGGTGCCGGCTCCGGCGGTGAGGGACAAGAAGAGCCGGAGGCGCAGACGGAGTGCGACGTCCGCGACGACGGACGTCTGTGGTGCGCCAACGCGGATGACGCGATCGGCTACCAGGAGCGCTCGTACGACTCCGAGGTGCGCGGACCGTTGGTGACGACCTTCAGCTGGTTCGAGTGCTGGGGCCACGGTGAGCAGACCGAGGGCGGCAATGACATCTGGTACTGGACCAGGCTGGACAACGAGGAGTGGGGCAATGTGCCTTCGGACAAGCTGAACACCGAGCAGGACCCCGCTCCGGGGCTGCAGGAGTGCAAGTAGACGGTCCCTGCGGCGGAAGGCCGCGCCGCGTCGCCGACGGTACGCCGGCTCCGCGGACACCGGAGGTCACCCGCGGCCCTGTGAGCAGTGCTGGGCAGTACATGGCTTGGTGATGAGTACCTCGGGCGCCGCGAAAGGGGCAGGGCTGAGCAGTACATGGTCCTGGAGGTGAGCACCTCGGACGCCGAGAATGGGCTCAGGCAGAGCGTCGGTTCGGTGCGCGGTCCCACCGCGTGCTGACGCCCGCTCTGCCGGCATGTCGAACAGGACAGAATCCTCGATTCCGACACCGCGTGAGCGGGTCCGCGGAGGCCGCGGCCGGGCGCGGCGTCGACGGGGCCGACGGGCAACGAGGCCCGTCCCACGGACGCGGTCATCGCGGTCGTCGCATACCGAACGGCGCGAGGCAGAAACTCGCGCCTGCCTGATGCTCGCTGCCCCGCCCCGCCGACCGGATCGTCCGATCGGTGGTCGTCACGTGGACTTCTCCCTGTTCCGGCATGCCGGGCCGCACTCGCCGTCTCTCCCGGAAGGCGGTGAGAACGTTCCGCGGCACACCACGCACCGCTCCAGGCCGAACAACGGAAGGCCCCCATCTTGCTCAGCTCCGTGCTCGACGCGCCGACGTCCATGACCCGCGCCCGCGTCCAGGTCGCCATCCACGCCGCCGACCCCGTCTCCCGGGCGGGTGTCGTCCACTACCTGAGTCCCCATACAGCGATCGAACTGGTCGACTCGGACGCCCCCGGCCCCGACACGGTCACCGTGCTCATCGCCGACGCCCTGGACGACATCACCTTGGCCCAGTTGCGCAAACTGGTGCGCGGCAAGGGGGCGCGCGTGGTCCTCGTCGTCCACCAGATCCGGGAGCCGGAACTCATGGAGGTCATCGCGTCCGGCGTCGGGGTCGTCGTGTGGCGGCACGAGGTCACCGCCCCCCGGCTCTTCCAGGCGGTCCTGGCGGCATCACGCGGCGACAGCGACCTGCCCACCGATCTGCTCGGACGGCTCATGGCCCGGGTGAGTTCGCTGACCCGGGCCGCCCAGGGCGACGCCGCCCTGCCCGCCGGGGGTCTGTCCGCTCGCGAGACCGATGTGCTGCGCCTGGTCGCCGACGGACTGGACACCAAGGAGATAGCGGCCGAACTGTCCTACTCCGAACGGACCATCAAGAACATCATGCACGGGCTCACCACCCGCCTGCACCTGCGCAACCGCGCCCACGCCGTCGCCTACGCGATGCGGGAAGGCTACATCTGACAGGCGGTTCACAGCATGGTCCGTGAGGGCACCACGAACTGCCCTCACGTCCGCCCCGTGGTTTCTGGGGCCGCCGGCCCGGATCCGGCACGATGAGCGGACACGCACTTGCACGGACGGAGCACCCGGTGATCCACGAAGTGGACGAAATGGTCAAACGGCTGCTGAGCGGGGGCGCCCTGGCCTCCAGCGGTGTGGAGGTCCACTTCGACGCGCCCACCCGCGACTGGGCGGCGCGCCGCAACGCGCCGACGATCGACGCCTACCTGTACGACATCCGCGAGGACACGCGCCGCCGGGAACGCGGCGCGACGGCCGTGCGGGACTCCCGGGGAGTGGTGCTGAAACGCCGCCAGCCACCGCGCTGGTTCCGGCTGTCGTACCTGGTGACCGCGTGGACAAAGAGGGCGGAGGACGAACACCGGCTGCTGTCCGCCGTCCTGGCGACGCTGCTGCCCCATGAGATCCTGGGGCCGGACGAACTGCCGCCCGCCCTGCGGGCGCTGGGCCTGTCCGTGCCGCTGACGGTGGCCGGCGTGCAGAGCGAGGCACGGTCCTTCGCGGAGATATGGTCCGCTCTCGGCGGCGAACTCAAGCCGTCGGTGGACCTGGTGATCACGGTGCCGTTCCCCTCCTACCCCGAGTACGACGCCGGACCGCCGGTCACCGAGGGCGCGGTCGTACGGGTCCGCGGCACGGACGGCACCCTGGCGGACTCGCCGGATCGGCGGCACCGGGCCGGGCACCTGTCGTCGCCACCCCCGGCGAACGCCGGCGCCGGGGGTGCGCCCGGCGACACCCGCGCGACGGGTGAGGCGCGACGGTGACGACCACGCCGCAATGGGACCGGCGCGACCCCGAGGCCGGGCGGGGCCGGGCAGGAGGGCGGACCCCGCAGCCGCCGGCCGGCCCACCGGCTCCGGCCGAGACCCTCCTCGTCCTGCTCGACCGACTGCACGCGCAGGTGGCCGGATTGGTGGAGCGGCGCAGCGCCCACGTCCCCACCGACCCGCTGCGTGGTCACTTCCTCTCCGATGACGCCGTGCACCACCGGCCGGCCGACCGCGCGCCAGGACCGCCGGACGGCCCAGGTGCCTCAAGCGGTCCCGCCGCGGGCGGGGAACCGGCTTCGGCCCCGCTCCCGCCTCCGGCCGGAACCTCCGACGGCGGTGCCCGCGGCCTCGGAGGGCTCGCCGACGGCACGGGCGGCGACGGGCCGCCCGCTTCATCCCCCACGGACGACGCCGCCGACGCGGCGGACGAGGACGCCGTCCCGGCGGGGACGGACGGGGCCGGCGACCCGAGCCGTCTGCGCGCCCTGGCCCGCCGGCTCGGACTCGGCGCACTCGACGTGTACATCCTGCTCATCGCCCTCGCGCCGGAGGTCGAGCGCGGCTTCGAGGCGCTGTACGGCTACCTCAACGACGACCTCAGCAGACGCCGGGCCACGGTCGGCATGGTCCTGGAACTGTGCGCGCTGCCCGCGTCCGACCCGCACGCCCGCAGCCGCTTCCAGCCGACGGCCCCGCTGAGCGCACTCGGCCTGCTGACGGTCGAGGAACCCGAGCGCCCGTTCCTGAGCCGGTCGCTCCGCGTGCCCGACCGGCTGGTGTCCCACCTGCTCGGCGACGACAGCCCCGACGCCCTGCTGGCCGCCCGGCTGCGACCGCTGCCCGCCCCCGGGGCCGTACGGCCCGACGAGAGCACGCACCAGAGGTTCGCTGCCCGGCTTGCCGCCGGGCCGCTGACCGCGTACGTGCGTGAGCAGCGGGAGGGCGACGGACTGGCCTGGGCGGCGGTCGCTCTCGCGGCGTCCGGCCTGGAGGCGCTCCACTACCGGCCGGACGGCGTTCCGCAGCCGGCCGCCGCGACAGCGACGGCGGCCCCCGCGCCGGAACCCTGGCGGGAACTGCTCCGGGAAGCCCGGCTGCGTGACTGCGCCCTCGTGGTGTCACCGCTGCCCGACGTTCCGGGGCCGCTGATACAGGAACTCACGGCCGAGGACGTGACCGTGCTCCTCGTCGGCCGGCAACCCTACGACCCGGCCTGGGCCGACCGCGACCCGCTGGTTCTCGACGCACCCCGGCCGGCCCCGGGTGGAGTGGAGACCTGGCAGGCCACACTCGGCGACGTCCCCGTCGAGGCGGGCCTGGACCTCGCGACGACGCTGGCGCCGTACCGGCTCGGGGCGGCCCCGGCCACCCGGGCGGCGCGGGCCGCGCTTCGCCTCGCCGCGTTCGACGGCGGTGTGCTCACCGCTTCCCACATACGACTCGCCGCCCGTCAGCAGGGAGCATCGGGACTGGAGCGGTACGCGCGCCGCATCAGGCCGGCCGTGGGGTGGGAGGACCTCGTCCTGCCGGAGGAGCGCCTTGCGCAGTTGCGTGAACTCGCGCTGCGCGCGCGGGTCCGCGACCGGGTGCTCGGGGACTGGCGGCTGAGCGCCGGCGGTGGCCGGGGCCGCGGCGTGCTGGGTTTGTTCGCAGGCGAGTCCGGGACCGGAAAGACCCTGTCGGCCGAGGTCGTCGCGGCGGAACTGGGCCTGGACCTGTACGTCGTGCAGCTCTCGTCGGTCGTCGACAAATACGTCGGTGAGACCGAGAAGAACCTCGAGCGGATCTTCACCGAGGCCGACCGTACCGACGCGGTGCTCCTCTTCGACGAGGCCGACGCCATGTTCGGCAAGCGGTCCGAGGTCAAGGACTCCCACGACCGGTACGCCAACCTGGAGAGCGCCTACCTGCTGCAGCGGCTGGAGGCGTTCGACGGCGTCGCTCTGCTGACGACCAATCTGCGGGCCAACATCGACGACGCGTTCACCCGTCGCCTCGACATGGTGGTGGACTTCCCGTTCCCGGACCAGGAGCAGCGGCTGGCGCTGTGGCGGCACAGCCTGAAGCACGTGCCGTGCGAGGACGACGCCGATCCGGGCGCCTGCGCCCGGGAGTTCGAGCTGGCCGGCGGCTCGATCCGCAGCGCGGTGGTGACGGCCGCCTACGCCGCCGCCGGCCGGGGAGCCGCGGTCAGCACGGCCGACCTGGTCGAAGGGGCCCGGCGCGAGTACCGCAAGGCGGGCCGCCTGGTCATGGAGGCCGCACATCCCTCGTAGGCGAAGGATGTGCGGCCGGCTCTGGGGCAGCGCCGGCCGACCATGAGCAGGCCGGGCAGACAGATCACCGGCACAGGCGGTAGGCGGACTGCCGAAGGGCCTCGCCGCGCCCCTGGAGGTGACGCGGGGCGGACCTGTCCGGCCGGCAGGCCGCCGGCCGGGCGACGGGCAGGTCAGATGAACTTGCTCACCCACTGGAACCCGCTGGGTATCTTCTCCTTCTTCACGCGGTGTTCGACGTAGGCGATCAGTTGCTGCCGAGCCTGCTCCGGGGTAACCCCCTGCTGGGTGTCGTACACGTACTTCGCCGCGGCCTTGCCGCTGGACACACTCCGGTTGTGGGCACTCGCCCTGTCGTAACCCGCGCCCATGGCCTTGATCAGGTCCGTGCGCTCCTTGAACGTCGTGGCCAGGTCGGACAGGCCCGACGCGATGCCCCGCTTGAGAGCGGACCTGATGTTTTCGTGCTGTTCGCTGTCCTTCAGTGTCGCGCTGACCTGGGGATGCTTGTGGTGGGCCGTGCCGAAGCGACCGAGGAACCGGTCGACGATGAAATGCTTCTCCTTGTCCAGCGCGCTCAGCATGTCGAAGTACTCGACCTTGCCCTGCAAGTCGTTGTCCAACTGCTTCGTGCCGTCGCGGCGCTCCCCCACGGCGGGGGCGGGGAACTTCGAGTCGTTGTCGATCGCATGGATCCCGCCGGGCGTGTCTTCCCCGGGGGACTGGTAGAGGAGGTTTCCCAGGTTGATTTTTGTCAGGAAGCGGTCCCCGTTGCCCAGGAAGGTGTCGAACGCCATCAGCCGACCTGTCTGGTGCAGTGCGGATGTGTCATGGAGGTACTTCTGGGCATCGTCGTCCGGCAGGACGTGCAGCGCGGTGCCGCTGACCATCTCCATGACCAGGAAGCCGGTGGCCCGGTCCAACTGCTGGGTGATCTCCTCGCGGTTGCCTCCGCCGGACGCGTGGCCGTGGAGAAGCCGGCTGAGTGCCTGCCCCTCGGGAGAAGCCACCGCGTGGGTGACGCTCCGTGGTGCGGAGATACCCATCTCCGCCAGGAAGCGATCAGCGTAGGCGACGTTGCCGGTGGCCATCAGCGGTTTCACCACGACCTGCCGACCGGGCGGGCCCACGAAATAGACGCCGTCGGCCCCGTGCTCGGAGCGCCGTACCGGTTGGGCCTGCCAGGTCGTGGGGGCCTCGTCGATGGTGGCGCGTTGCAGCGCGGTGTCCCTGGGGCCGGGAGCGCGTTGCACCTGCCCGCTCGGGGCGCCGGAGGACGCGGCTTCACCCGCGTGGGCCGGGGACGGCCCCCGCAGCACCTGGGTGGCCCGGGCCTCGGCCTCCCTCTCGAAGGCGTCGGACGGATCGCTGACGCTCAGCCCGTCGGCGGTGGCCGTGCCCGCCACCGGGCCCTTGCGCTGCTGGATCACATGGGTCAGTTCATGTGCCAGCGTGTGGCGGTCGGCGCCTCCCTCCCCGATGACGACGTGGTGCCCCGAGGTGTAGGCCCGGGCCCCCAGTTCGGCGGCGGAGCGCCGGGCGGCTGCATCGGTGTGGAGGCGTACGTCGGAGAAGTCGGTCTGGAAGCGGGCCTCCATGTCCTCGCGTACCGTCGCGTCCAGGGGCCGGCCGACGCCGCGCAGTACGTCATGGACGGCCGAGCGCTGTACGGGGGCCGGCTGCTGGTGTCCGCAGTCGGCACCGTGTACGTGCCGGTCGCCGGCCAGGGCCCGCGCGAGGGCGGCGTTGCCGAGGGCCCGCTGCAGAGCGAGGTCCGTGCCCGCCGCCGTTTCCGCGGGTGGGAGGACGACCGGGTTCGGGCGCTGTACGGCGCCGCCCTGTCGTGCGTGCCGGCGAGTCCGCGCGTGATCCGTGTGTGCGTGCATGCCCGTTCTTCCCGTGTGAGACGACCCGAGCTGTCATCACAGCAACGGCGGTCGTGGCTGTACAGGGACGGAAGGGCACATCAGCGGACGCTGGGTCACCTCGGAGGCCGGAGCCGCTTCGGCCGCCCGTCCGCACGGCACACCGGCACCGGCCGCAGTCACCGGTGGAACGGGTACGCAGCGGTTGCCCCGCGGGGACGGCCGGCACCGGGCGGGCCCGCCGTTGACCCCTCCCCGGATGAGCCCTCGCGGTGGTGACCGGCACAGGGGTCTTCGCATGGTGCGTGCGCTCGCCGCCGCGCGAGGAGTCTGTCCCAGGCAGGCCGCACTGCCCCCAAGGGCAGCGGCCCTGCCCCCGGGCAAGCACGTAATGACCTTCACGGAGACGGCGGGCCGGCCGGAAAGTGTGAGGAGTCGGTTCGTGTACCCCGAGGAGAGCAGAGCATGTCGTCGTACCTGTCACCCGGCGTCTACGTCGAGGAGGTCGCCAGTGGCTCGCGTCCGATCGAGGGCGTGGGCACCTCCGTGGCCGCCTTCGTGGGGCTCGCGCCGAGCGGCCCGCTGAACGAGCCGACGCTGGTGACCAACTGGTCCCAGTACGTCGCCGCGTTCGGTGACTTCACCGACGGCTACTACCTGGCCCACTCGGTCTACGGCTTCTTCAACAACGGCGGCAGCGCCGCCTACGTCGTCCGCGTGGGCGGGGTGGCCGACGGCGTCGCCGGTGAGGTCGCGACCGCGCAGGTCCCGGCCGCGCTGCCCGCGGGCGAACCGAGGCCGCTGGGCACCTTCACCGTCAGCACCGTCGGGTCCGGCTCCGGCGGGCCGGTCAGCGTCGAGGTCGCCGACCCCGAGGGCGAGGGACCGGCGGACCGGTTCAAGCTCATCGTGAAGGAGGGCGACAAGGTCGCCGAGACCTTCGACGTGTCGGTGAAGAAGAACAGCCGCAACTACGTCGTCGCCCAGGTCAAAGAGCGCTCGAAGCTGATCACCGTGCAGGAGGCCGCTCCCGCCGCGCAGTTGGCCCGTCCCGAGAACCAGACGGTCACCCTGGCCGGGCCTGCCCGCTCCGGCGCCCCCGCGGTGCCGCAGTCCGGCCCGGTGGAGTACCTGGGCGACTCCGCCGACCGCACCGGCTTCGGCGGTCTGGAGGCCGTGGACGAGATCTCGATGGTCGCCGTCCCCGACCTGATGGCCTCCTACCAGCGCGGTGCGATCGACGCAGAGGCCCTGCGAGCGGTCCAGTCGGGGCTCATCGCGCACTGCGAGCTCATGGGCGACCGGGTGGCCCTGATCGACCCGCCGCCCGGTCTCAACGCCCGCGACATCCGTGTCTGGCGTCAGGAGACGGCCGGTTACGACTCCAAGTACGCCGCCCTGTACTACCCGTGGATCAAGATCTTCGACCCGGCCGGTGGCCAGTCACGGCTGGTGCCCCCGAGCGGGCACGTCGCCGGTATCTGGGCCCGCAACGACTTCGAGCGCGGTGTGCACAAGGCGCCCGCCAACGAGGTGGTCCGCGGCGCGATCGACGTGGAGATGAAGATCACCCGTGGTGAGCAGGACCTGCTCAACCCGATCGGCGTCAACTGCATCCGGCCCTTCCCCGGCCGCGGCATCCGCGTCTGGGGCGCCCGCACCCTCGCCTCCGACCCGGCCTGGCGCTACCTGAACATCCGGCGCTACTTCAACTACCTGGAGGAGTCGATCCTGATCGGCACCCAGTGGGTGGTGTTCGAGCCGAACGACGAGGCGCTGTGGGCCCGCATCCGGCGCAACGTGTCGGCGTTCCTCGTCAACGAGTGGCGCGGCGGGGCCCTGTTCGGCTCCCGCCCGGAGGAGGCGTTCTACGTCAAGTGCGACGCCGAGACCAATCCGCCGGAGTCCGTGGATCTCGGCCGGGTCATCTGCGAGATCGGCATCGCGCCGGTCAAGCCCGCCGAGTTCGTCATCTTCCGGCTCGCCCAGTTCTCCAGCGGCAGCGGAGAACTGGAGGAGTGAGCAGGGCCCCGCACCCGTGCCCGTACGGCGCGGATGCGGGAACCGGAGCGGACGCCGACGCGGCCCGCCCGACGCCAGTAGCCGAGCGACAAGCAGAAGGAAACAGAGAACGACATGAGTCTCCAGCCGGGTGACGCCCTCACCTCACACAATTTCGGTCTGCAGATCGACGGCGTCATGGTCGAGTACCTCCAGGAGGTCAGCGGCCTGAGCCAGGAGCAGGACGTCATCGAGTACCAGCAGGTCTCGGCGCAGGGCAAGCCCGTCACGAAGAAGATGCCGGGCGTGAAGAAGGCCGGCACCTGCACCGTGGTGCGCGGCATGACCCAGTCCAAGGCGTTCGACGAGTGGATCACCCAGTCGGTGTCCGGCCAGATGGCCACCGCCCGCAAGAACGCCAGCATCATCGTGATGGACTACCAGAACACCCCGGTCAAGCGGTACAACATGCGCAACGCGTGGTGCAGCAAGATCGACGCCAGCACGGTCAAGGCCGGTGAGGCCTCCGCGCTGACCGAGTCGGTGACCATTACCTTCGAAGAACTGGTCATCGAATAATGCGCCGGACGGCTCCTCAGCCGCCCGCCGGCGCTGCGCCGGTAGGTGGCCCCGGGCCCGCACCGCTCGAAGAACAGCAGGCAGGAGCCGGGCCCACCGGCCACGCACCACGGCAACGGCTGCTCACCGAGTTCGAGTTCGAGCTGCCGCGCGGCTACGTGGACGACTCCGGCACGGTGCACCGCCACGGCGTGATGCGCCTGGCCACGGCCCGTGACGAACTCGTGCCGCTGCGGGACGTGCGGGTGCAGGAGAACCCCGCCTACCTGTCCGTGGTGCTGCTGGGCCGGGTCATCACCCGGCTGGGCACGCTGCCCATGGTCCATGACGGGGTGGTGGAGAACCTGTTCGCCTCGGATCTGGCGTTCCTGCAGGACTTCTACCGGCAGGTCAACGCCGAGGGGCACACCCGCGCCTCAGTGACCTGTCCGCATTGTGAGAAACCGTTCGAGGTAGAACTCGGCGGGAGCCGCCTGGGGGAATCGTGACGTACGCGACCGAACGTATCAACGAAGAGATCGCGTACATCGCTTACCACTTCCACTGGAGCCTGGACGACATCCTGGATCTCGAACACGCCGACCGTCGTCAGTACGCCGAGCGCATCGCCGCCCTCGTCACGGGCGCCGGGAACCAGGGATGAGCCGCATGGGACGCCGGGGACTTCTGAACCGCCTGCGGCAGCGCCCGGCCGGCGGCGCGGTCACCTTCGACGAGGCCGTCTTCGATGAGGCCCCCGGCGCGGGCGGCAGCCCGCGCTTGGCCGGGGGAGCGCGGTCGGCGGTGGAGGGCGCGGCCGACGCGGGCGTGGAGGGCGGCAATCCGGCCGCCGCTCCGCGCGGGCCCGCCTGGCGGACCGGGCCACCCGTCCAGCGCGTGACGGGCGGCGCGGCGCGCGGCGGAGCGGTCTCCGACAGCGGCTTCGGCAGCCGACTGAGCACGTGGCGCGATCCGTCCTTTGCACGAACGCTGTCCCACGCCGTGGCCGACGCAGCCCCCAGCGGGCTGGTCAGGAACGTGCTGACGGCTGCCGCAACGCCGGTCACCGGGCTCGAACTGCCCTCGGCGGTCCTGCCGGTGGCGGCCCCCGAGGAGCCGGTCGAAGCGGCCGGCCCGGTGCGGCTGGTCCAGCGGGCCGCGGCGCCCACCGGGGTGCAGGTCGCGCCGGTGGCCGACCGGCCCGCGCGGCGGCCGACGCTGACCTCCGCGCGACGGTCCACGGGACCGACGCGCGTGCTGTCCGCGGCGCTTCCGGCCGCCCCGCGCGCCGACGAACCCGCGCCCGCGGCCATGGCGACGCCGGCGCCCCGGACCGTCGAGCCGGGCATCACCGCCGAGGGGACGCGGGACGACCGCCCGGCCCCGGTCTCCCCGGCCCCGGTCCCCGTGGGGCCGGGCGCCCCGCCCCCCGTCGTTCCGGTCGGAGGAGGCGGTCCGGTTTCCGGGCCGGCCGGTCGGGCCGGGGGCGCGTACGTGCGGCGGACGTCCGAACCGGCGCCCGCGCCACCGACTCCGGCGGACACCTCCGGAATGTCGAGCTCACCGCGGGCAACGGCAGGCGCGGAGAACCGGCAGGTTCTCGGCGTTCCCGCCGCGGGACCGTCGCGGCAGGGCGGGCCGACGGCACCGGACCGTCCCCGCCGGCTTCCGAGGCTCGGCGCCCCGATACCCGCACCGCCGGCCGGCACCCTGCCCCTGACGCGCGGCCGAGCAGCCACATCCGACTCCGGCGCGCCCACCGGTGCCCCCTCGGTGCACCGCACGGCCACCGCTGTGTCCCGGCAGCTCACCTCCTCTGCCCGGCCCTCCGCTCCTGACTCCGGGGCGCGGGCCGTGCAAGGCGTGAGCACGCCTCTCCCGGCGGGTACGGACCGACGTACGGCTCCGGTCCCGGTTTCGCGTTCCACGAAGGACGCGAGGCCGGAGCCGGCAAGTGACACCAGCGCGCAGGGAGTACGCCCGCTCCCGGCGACGACGAGCACGGGGTCCGGGCCGCACGTTCCGGTGCCGGGGACCGGGCCGACACCCACGCCCGTGCCCGAACCGTCACCGCCGGCTGAGCCTTCCCCTTCCTCTCGCCCGCCTTCCCGCCCTTCCTCCCTCCCGCCGTCCGGTGCCGTGGGCTCCACCGCGTCCACTTCGGCCCGGCGTTCACCGCAAGCGCAGACCTCCACGTCGGCTGCTGCCGTGCAGCGCGCGCCTCTCCCTCCGCAGGCCTCTGCCCCGGCCACCCGCGCCGCTGGCCCACAGCACAGCCCCCCACCCGCGGACGATCCCGTACGGACGACGCGGACCGGCCGGAACGGCGTACTCGAGGCCGCGCGTCCGGTGGCACGGGCGCTCAGTTCCTTCCGTCCGCTCGCCACGGCGCTGCCCCTGACCCCACGAGGGGCCGCCCCGTCACCCGCGCCGCACGCCGACGGTGGCGCCGTCGCCGTACCACTGCGAGCCCTTCGGCCTGCCGGAACATCCACTCCCGCGCAGTCAGGTCCGGTGCTCGCCGCATCCGCGGCTCCGCCGGCGCAGCGCGCTTCCGCCGTGAACGTCACGACGTCCGGGGAGGCCGGACGGCAGGGGTCTGCCGCGACCGCATTGTCCAGGTCCTCCAAGTCGTCCATGTCCGAAGCCGTGGACCGTGTCCTGCGGCGTGGCCGCGGGTCCGAGGGGGCGGTCGCGCCGTCGGTCGCGGGGGACACCCTCCGGTCCCGGCGGACAGGCATGCCTCCAAGTCGGTGGGACGCCGTCCGACCGTGGCGGGCGGGTGCGCCCGCGAGCGCGGGGGACACCGTGGTGTCGCGTACGGCAGACGTGCCCTCAGCGGTACGAGCCACCGTCCAGCCACGCCGGGCGCCGGGGCCCGGTCCTGGTCCCGGCCCCGGCCCCGGTCCCGGCCCCGGGGTGGAGGTCGGTCCGTCGGCGCCCTCTCGTGCCGTTCCGCGCGCCGAGCAACCCCCCATCCGCCGGATCGCCGCTGCCGCGGCCGGCGGTACCGGTCTCCCCGACGGCCCCGCACCGGTGCAGCGCCGGCGCGTCACCGGTGAGACCGCCGGGCTACCGAAGGCCACACGCCTGGCGCGTGCGGCCGACGCCGTCTTCGTCCGCACGGCCGCATCCGTCAGCGCGCCGCCCTCCGCATCCGCAGCGGCACCGGGCCCGGAGGTGTCCGCACAGCGATCCCCGGCCCAGGCGCCGCGCGGTCTCGTGGGACAGGGGGCCGCAGACCGGGCCCCACACGTCCCCCCGCACGTATACGCAGGCCCGGAGGCCGCGAACCGCCGTGCCCCGCGGGCTCACGCGGCAACCGTCCAGACGTCCCTCACGGGTTCCCGGCCCGTGCCGACCGGGCGCGGCGCGACAGTTCCTGACGTGTCGGCCGCCTCCGAGAGCTCCCGCGTGCCCGACCCCGCGAGCGAGGACGGGCACGGGCCGTCGGTGCGCGGGGCAACCCGCGCCGCCCCGGCCCCGCTGCCCGTCCGGCCGGTGAAGCATGAGGCTGCCACCGGTGTCCGAGGCGCCCGGGTCCAGCGTTCTGCGGTCATGCCTTCGGCCGGTGCTTCCTCCGAGCCCGCGGGCGTCTCCCTCCCGGGGGCGCGGCCGTTGCCGAGCACACCGGGAGCGACCGGTTCGCGTACGACGCCGTCCGCGCCGCCGGGCCTCGCGGGAACCACGCCCGATCACGCGGCAACCACGCCCGGCCACGGCACGAAGGCATCTGCCCCGGTACGCCTGACCCCCCTTCAGCGCTCTTCGCAGCACGGTGGGCCGTCCGGACCCGTGATGCCCTCGCCCACGGCCGGCATCCCTGCCTCCCAGCCGCACCTCGTGCCTCTTCCAGGTCCGTCCGCGGTCCCCGGTCGCCCGGTGGGAGGCGCGGAGATGTCCGGAGGGCCCACTGCCCGCGCGGGCGTGGCCGCCGACCCCGACAGCCGGGCGGTGCAGCGGCTTTCCCGGCCGGGCGCGCCCGTCGCGGCGTCGCGTACCGCACCGGGTCCCGTGGCCCCCGCCGCGCGAGCCGTCGGCGCCTCCGGCCCCGGGCACCCCGTCGCCGTCGGCCTCGGAGCTCCCGTAGCCGCGGGTGTCCGGGGGACGGGCGGCACCGGAACAGTCGCCCCTGCTCTCGGCTCCGCCCAGCGGGCCCGCACCGCGGACGACCCGGTCGCCGCACCGGACGTCCTCCCGCCACGGCCCGGTCGACCCGAGCCCGAGCCCCCAGGGGTGCACCGTCCGGTGCGGGGCACGGCGGGGTTCGCGCCGCCCGCGGTCCAGCGCTCCGCGGCGGACCCGCACCGGTCGTCCCCGCCGGGGCCGACGGCGCCGGTCACGTCCGTGCCTGTCGGTCCTCCTCCCGGACCGGCACCCCGCCCCGTGCCGGCGGCACCCCCCACCTCGGTGAGCTCGGTCCCGGCCCGGTCGGCGCACCCGCCTGCGCGGTCCTCGGAGCAGGCCCCCGCCGCCGCGGCAGGCTTCGACGCTCGCTCCCTCACGGACGGCCAACTCGATGAGCTGACCCACCGGTTGATCGGCCCCCTGACCCGGCTGCTCCGTGCCGAGTTGCGGCTGGACCGTGAGCGGATCGGTCAGTTGCGCGATCCGCGCCGCTGACCACGACCGGAAACCGCCGACCGGACCTCACCACCGCCCCCCGCCGCCCTGCGCGGCAAAGCAACCGCAGCAACCGCAGTGACCGCCGCAACGCAGCAACCGCACCAACCGCAGCAACGCAGAAGGAAAGCCGACCTCCGATGCCCAGCGATCTCGACCCCGGTTCCACCATCTACTTCACCCTGACCATCGACGGCGAGAGCCTCGGGTACTTCAACGGGTGCGAGGGCTTGTCGTCGGAGGTGGAGACCGAGCAGCACCAGGAAGGCGGCAACAACGGGTTCGTGTGGCAGTTGCCCTCCCGGGTCACCTTCTCCAGCATCCGTCTCACCCGGCCGCTGACCCCCGACACGGCCAGGACGGCGGCCTGGATCTCGTCCGTGGCCACCGGCATCACCCGCCCGACGGCGCAGATCGCCGCCCTGCGCGCCGACGGTTCCGTGGTGGCCCGCTGGGGGTTGGTCGACGTCCTGCCGGTGCGCTGGCAGGGCCCGCATCTGGATCCGGCCAACCCGGGCGTGGCCACGGAGGTCCTGGAGATCATCCACCACGGCTTCACGGACTGAGGCCCGCACATGGCAGGCAAGACGAGCAAGGGCGGCGCGGGCAAGAGCCTGGTGCGAGCGGCACTGGCGATCCACGAACCACCGATCGGCTACAGCACCACGCCCGGTGCGTTGATCAAGACGTTCGACTTCGACTTCAATCCCTCGCAGCTGGCACTGAGCCGCCGTGCGCAGTGGAAGACCACGCCGACCGCGGCCGTGCGGGACGGAGCGCTGCCGGAGTTCATGGGGCCGCAACCGCGGGAGCTGACCGTGGACATCCTGCTGGACTCCTCCGATCAGCCCGGTGGCAACTCGGTGCTGAAGAAGGTGGAGGCGCTGTTCTCGTGCTGCGAGGTGACGCAGAAGAGCATCGCGGCCAAGCAGCCCTCCACGCCATGGGTGGTGTTCCAGTGGGGCTCCTTCTCCACCGCGCGCTTCACCTCCTACGTGGAGTCCGTCCAGGTCACCTACAACCTGTTCGGCACCACGGGGGTGCCCCTTCGCGCCACCTGCCAGGTGCGGTTGCACGAGATCCCCTCCAAGGCCAAGGGGCAGAACCCGACCTCCGGCGCGCTCACCGCGCAACGGGTGCACCGGGTGGTGGCGGGCGACTCCCTGCAGTCGCTCGCCTGGCGCGAGTACGGGGACGCCACCGCCTGGCGGGCCATCGCCGAGGCGAACGGCATCGACGATCCCTCCCGGCTGGCCCCGGGGACCGAACTGGTGATGCCCGCGGGCGAGGAGGTGAGCGGCTGATGGTGCAGGCGGCGTTCTCCAGCGTCATGGACGTGCGGGTGGGCGGCAGCCCCCTGCCCCCGGCGATCGCCCCGCTGCTGGTGGGCGGCTGGGTCGACCTCGGTGCCGGGGTGCCCGGCGCCTTCCGGCTGACCTTCCGCGACCCGCGCCGCAAGGTGCTCGGGCAGCTCGGCATCGACATCGGCGCCAAGGTGGTTCTCGCCCCCGTCGCCGACGGCCAGGGAACCACGGATCCCCTGCTGACCGGGGAGGTCACCGGCCTGGAGACGGACTACGACGGCACGGGCACCTTCACCATCGTGCGCGGGTACGACCCGGGCCACCGTCTGCTGCGGCAGCGGCGCGTGGCGGCGTACCGCAACCAGTCCGCGTCCGACATCGCCCGGAAACTGGCCGCGGCCAGCGGCATCCCCGTCGGCACGATCACCGCGACCACAACGGTCTACGAGTTCATCAGCCAGGCCAACGTCACCGACTGGGACTTCCTGGCCCGGCTCGCCGACGAGAACGAGAGGGTGATGTCCCTCAGCTCCAAGGGGACGTTCCAACTGCTGCGGCCCGACCCGGCCTCCGGCGCGCCCGCGCTGAGCACCTCCGGCGACAAGAGTCCCTTCGTCCTCCAGGCGGGCACGGACATCCTGCGCTGCCGGGCCGCGGTCACCTCGGCCGACCAGGTCACCAAGGTCGAGTCCCGGGGCTGGGACGTGCTGGCCAAGAAGAAGCTCACCGCCACGGCGCCCGCGCGGTCGAACCCCGCCATCAGCATCGGCACGACGCCGGGGAAGACCGGCGGCGCCTTCAAGGCGGCCACGCTCGTGGAGACCCACGTGCCCTACGACCGCCAGGCGGAGGTCAAGCACGCCGCCGACGCGCTCGCGGACGACGTGACCTCCTCGTTCGCGGAGCTGGAGGTGACCGTGCGCGGCAACCCCCGGCTGCGGCCGGGCGTTCCCGTCGCCCTCACCGACGTCGGCAAGCCCTTCGAGGGCAAGTACACGGTGACCTCGGTCCGGCACGTCTTCGGCGACGGCAGGCACTACGAGACCTGGCTGACGGTCAGCGGCCGGCAGTGGCGCTCCCTGTACGGGCTGACCTCCGGTTCGGGGGGCACCGCCCGCTCACCGCAGTTGCCCGGCGTCGCCAACGCCCTGGTGACGGACGTTCAGGACCCCCTGCGGCAGGGGCGGGTGAAACTCCAGTTCCCGTGGCTGGACGACGCCTATGTGAGCGACTGGACGCGGACCATGCAGCTGGGCGGCAAGGGCGGCGGTGGCGTCTTCCCGATGGATGTCGGGGACGAGGTCCTGGTCGCCTTCGACCGGGGCGCCCTCGACCACCCCTTCGTCATCGGCGGTCTCTACAACGGCAAGGACAGGCCGACCGTCGTCGGGGACGTTCCGCTGCACGACGGACTCAAACAGTCGGCGGTCCGGCACACCGTCTCCGACCGGCAGGGAAACCGCATGGACCTGCTGAGCCAGCAGACCGGCGCCCGTCGCCAGGGCGTGCGGCTGGCCAGCGGCGACGACCGGCTCACCATCCACCTGGACCGTACGAGGACCGAGATCAGCATCGACAGCCGGGGGACGATCAGCATCAAGGGCAGCCGGGCGGTGTCCATCGAGGCCGGCACGGACCTCACCCTGTCCGCACGCCGGTCGTTGACCATCAAGAGCGGCGGCCCCCTGCGGATCGAGGGCCGTGGACTGGTCAACGTCTCCTCCGTGACCGGCGCCGTCAACGTCGACGCCAAGGGCGCGCTGAGCCTCAAGGCCCTGGGCACGGCGTCCCTCTCGGCGACCGGGAGCGTCCAGGTCAACTCCGTCGCCAACGTCGGCATCCGCGCCGTCACCGTCCCGCTGACGGGTCTCGTCACGATCAACGGAAAGCCGGTACCCCTGTAATGGCCGAACAGTTCGTCGGTGCCGGCTGGGCGTTCCCGCTGCGCATCGGTCCCACCGGAGGCATCGCCCTGGTCGGCGGGGAGCGCGAGATCGAGGAGGCCATCCGGCTGGTCCTCGCCACCGCGCCGGGTGAGCGTCCCATGCGCCCGGAGTTCGGCTGCGCCATCCACGACCTGGTCTTCGCCCCGGTCAACGAGGCCACCGCCGGTCGCATCCAGCACGAGGTGTACACCTGCCTCGACCGATGGGAGCCGCGCATCGAGGTCACCGACGTGGAGGTGACCGCGGGCTTCGAGCAGGGCGTGCTCTTCATCGACGTGCGCTACACGATCCGCGGCACCAACAACCCACGAAGCCTGGTCTTCCCCTTCTACGTCATCCCCTCCCACGACGACTCGGACTCCGGCCCCGCGGGTGACGGCCCGCGCGGCCCGGCCGGCGAAAGCGACCTGTAGATGGCCCTGCCCACGCCCAACCTCGACGACCGCCGTTTCCAGCAGTTCGTCGACGACGCCAAGCGCTACATCCAGCAGCGCGCCCCGGAATGGACCGACCACAACGTCTCCGATCCGGGGATCACTCTCGTGGAGACGTTCGCGCACATCGCGGACCAGATCGTCTACCGGCTCAACCGGGTGCCGGAGAAGAACCACCTCGCCTTCCTCGATCTCGTCGGCATCACCTTGTTCCCGCCGAGCGCGGCGCGTACGGACCTCACGTTCTGGCTGTCCGCACCGCAGGACGACACGTTGCTGGTGCCGGTCGGCACCGAGGCGGCGACCGTGCGCACCGAGAGCGAGGAAGCGGTCGTCTTCGCCACCGAACGTGAACTGAACGTGGTGCCCAGCGCGTTGGGCCGTCTGCTGGTGCACCGCACGGGGGAGGCGATGACCGACGTCACCGACGACCTCACCGCGGGCAAGGACGTGCACTGCTTCGCCGAGTCGCCGCGGCCCGGCGACTGCATGCTGCTGGGCCTGACCGCGGCCGTCCCGCACTGCGCTGTGGCGCTGAACCTGGACAGCCAGGTGGACGGCGTGGGAGTGGACCCGCGCCAGCCCCCTCTTGTCTGGGAGGCGTGGACCGAGGACGGCTGGGAGCCCTGCGAGCTCGACCGGGACGGCACCGGCGGCCTCAACCGGCCCGGTGAAGTGGTCCTGCACGTGCCCGGTGGCCACGCGCTGTCCCGGGCGGCCGGCCACGAGGCGGGCTGGCTGCGCTGCCGGGTCACCGAGCCGAAGGCGGGCCAGCCCTTCTACACCCTCTCGCCCACCGTACGGTCGGGCGAGGCGTTCACCATCGGCGGCACCACGACGGCCGTGCACGCCGAGACCGTCCGCGACGAGACTCTGGGCGAGTCGAGCGGGCTGCCCGGGCAGCGGCTGCGGCTGGCGCACGCCCCGGTCGTGGGCGACCAGCCCCCTGTGCTGCTCCAGGTCGCCGAGCACGACGGCTGGCGGGACTGGGAGGTGGTGCCGCACTTCGCCGCGTCGGGCCCCGCCGACCGCCACCTCACCCTGGATGCCACCACCGGCGAGATCGCGTTCGGCCCCGCCGTACGCGAACCCGACGGCCGGCTGCGGCAGTACGGGGCGGTCCCGTCCAAGGGAGCCGTCATCAGGGCCCGCCGCTACCGCACGGGCGGCGGCCGGGCGGGCAACGTCGCGCGGGGCGCGGTCCGGGTGCTGCGCAGTTCCCTCCCGTACGTCGCCGAGGTCGTCAACCGGGAGGCCGCTCGCGGCGGCGTCGACGGCGAGACGGTGCGAGAGGCCAAGGTGCGCGCGCCCATCACCCTGCGCGCCCAGGAACGCGCCGTCACCCTGCGCGACTACGAGGAACTCGCCCGGCGGGCGGCCCCCGACACCGCCCGCATCACCTGCCTGGAGGGCGAGGAGAGCGAACACGGGGCCTACGCCGTGCGCGTGCTCGTGGTGCCGCAAGCCGTCCCGGACCGTGGCGGCCGGCTGCGCTTCGAGCAGCTCGTGCCCGGCGACGCCCTGCTGCGGCGCATCACCCGCCACCTCGACGAGCGGCGCCTGATCGGCACCCGGCTCGCCGTGGGGCCGCCGTTCTACCAGGGCGTCACCGTGGTGGCGACGCTGCACGCCTTCCGCGGCACGGACACCGACCGGGTGCGCCGTCAGGCCCACGATGCCCTCTACCGGCACCTGGATCCGCTGACCGGCGGGGCCGACGGCACGGGCTGGCCCTTCGGCCGGCCGGTGCAGGCCGGGGAGATCTTCGCCGTGCTGCAGCGCGTGCCGGGCGTCGAACTGGTCGACGAGGTGAAGCTGCACCCCGCCGATCCGCTCACCGGCAAACGGGGCGAGGCCACCGACCGTATCGACCTGGACCGGCCGGCCCTGGTGTTCTCCTTCGACCACCGGGTGCGTGTCATCGGGGGCGCCGCGTGAGGGGGGCGATCGACGGCCTGGAGTCGTCCCTGCCCATCAGTCGCCTGCTGCCCGCCGTGTTCGCCGACGACGATCTGGCGCAGCGTTTCGTCGCCGGCCTCGACGAGACGCTCGCGCCGGTCCTCAACGTCCTGGACTGCCTGGACTCGTACTTCACACCGGCCCTCGCGCCCGTGGACCACACACGCTGGCTGGGCAGTTGGGTCGGTGCCGAGACGGACGGCGGTGAACCGGAGGCACGGTTGCGCGCGGCGGTCGCCGCCGCCTCCCATCTGCACCGCATCCGCGGCACCCGGCACGGACTGGCCGAGACCGTCCGCCTCGCCTTC
Source organism: Streptomyces cellulosae (assembly GCF_000721105.1). GTDB lineage: Bacteria > Actinomycetota > Actinomycetes > Streptomycetales > Streptomycetaceae > Streptomyces > Streptomyces cellulosae_A. The sequence goes on along the minus strand of NZ_JOEV01000054.1, from coordinate 36,221 downwards.
GGCGTGGAGCCGGAGATCACCGAGAGCGGCGCTGCCGCCTGGGACGCCCGTCCGCTCGGCCCGGTGCCCGGCGATCCCCGGCCGTACCTGTCGGTCACCCTCCGCCTGCCCGAACCCACCCCCTTCGACCGTCACCGGCTGGAGACCCTGGTGGCCGCAGCCCGCCCCGCACACATGCCGTACACCACCCAGGTGATCACCATAGAAAGGGAACCTTCCTCATGACCACCCAAGTTGGGGCCTCCCCGGAGCGGGTCGGCACGTGCGCCGAGTGCGGCAGCCGGGTACAACCCGGCGAACCGTTCTGCGAAGCCTGCGGCGCCGTCCTCAGCTGGGCGGCGGCCAACGGTGCCCCGGGCACGGACCGGAGCCGCCCAGCGGTCGCCGGCGAACCGGGCGGGCGCCCGGCAGCCCCCACCGGCACCACAGGCGGGAGCGCCGGGGCGACGCACGCACTGCCCGCGCAGCCGGCCGCGACTTCTTCCACAGGCGGCGGCCACGGTGCGACGGACTCCACCGGGGAGCAGCGTGGGCCGGCTGCCGGCTCGAGCCCGGACGCGGTCCCTGGCTCCGGCGGTGAGCCGCACGCACGCGATACCGCAGCCGTCGGCTCGAGCCCGGACTCCGATTCCGGCCTGGACTCCGGCTCCGGCGGTGCGTCGGACGCCGGCTCCGCTACCGGGCCGCGGGGCGACGACCACGACCCGGCAGGGGAGGGCCGTCCACGTGACTCCGGTGCCGCGGCACCCCCCACCGCCGCGCCGCCCGCAGCGGACGCCGGCACACCGACGCCACGGGTACCGGCCGTTCCCGGGGAGTCCCGGTCGTCCACCGCGGACGCCGCCGCCCGGGCCAGATCCCTCCTGGTGCCGGTGGCGGACGCCGAGCCGCGGCCAACGGTGACACCGACTGTGGCGCCCGTCCTGCCGGGCCGTCCCGTGGCCCGGCCCGCGCCGGTACGCGCGCCCGGACAGGAACAGGGCGCCGACGGAGGCGTCCCCTGCCCGTGGTGCTCCACCCGGAACCGGCCCGAGCGGCACTTCTGCGCGCGCTGCGCCATGCCGATGACCGGTGACCGGCAGAACGCCGCACGGTCGCCGTGGTGGCGCCGCCTGCTGAACCGGCGAGACCGGCCCGCCCCCTGGGCGGGCGACCGGCCCCGGTTGCGGCGCGGGTTCGGACGCATCGGCAACTGGCTGGCGGGAGGTGTCGTGCTGGCGTTGGTCGTCACCGCCGTCGTCCACGCGGACACCGCCGCCGGCGCCGTCCGCGACCACTTCGCCAAGCGGGCCCCGGTCGCCCCGGACAGTGTGCGGGCCTCCCGGTCCTACGCCGGGCACGGTGTCCGGCTCGCCTTCGACAAGCTGAACAACACGTGGTGGGGTCCGGGGGTCTCCCAGTCGGGGCAGGGCCAATGGGTCGAGGCCCGGTTCCAGGAACCGACCCGGCTCCTCGACGTCGTCATCACCCCGGGTGTCTCGACCCGCCCCGACCAGCTTTCCAAGTCAGCCCAGCCGCACCGCATCGAAGCCCTCATCACCACCGCGGACGGGAAGAAGGTCACCCGCCCGATCGTCCTCGACCAGGGATCCGGCGGGCAGCGCAGGACCTTCACGGTCGGGTCCGTCACGTCCGTACGCTTCGTCCTGCAGTCGTCGTACGGCGTGGCGGACGACAAACAACCGGCGATCGCCGAGATCGAGTTCTTCGGCCCCTCCCATGGCAGGAGCTGACCCGTCCGCGTCCTGCCGGAAGCCGGGGCCGGGCGGTCTGGAGTACACAGCATGAGGCGGTGGTGAGGGTGGGGCGGGTTCGTGGCGATGCCGGGGACGGGACGGAATCCGAGGCGAGGTGGGCCGCTCTGGCTGCCCTCCGTGTCGTCGGGGCCCACCGTCGTCTTCTGCTGCGGTGGACGGTGTCCGTCGTCGGCCTGGCAGGGCTGGGCGGCCTGCTCGTGACCGCGGTGGCGTTCACCGTCGCGCGGAACGCGTTCAGACAGATGTGGAGCGACGGACGGGAGGCCCGCATCGCGGAGGACTCGTACTCGCCCGACAGCCACCTGCTTCCGCTCCTCGTCGCCGCCGGGATCCCGTTCCTGGTGGGCATCCTGTGGCTCGGCTGTGCCGCGTTGCAGACGGTGTCCGCCCGCGCCGTGGCCCGGACGGTGGAACCGGTGCGTGAGACCCCGTGGCGGCTCGGGCGCGTTGTCGCCGTGTTCGGCCTGCGGAGCGTGATCGTGTGGGTTCTGCCGACGGCGGGGTTCCTGCTGGGGGTGTATCTCGAGCCCTACACGTTCCCGCGCAGCCCGCTGTTCGCCGCCCTGACCGGGCCCCCCACGCTCGTGGCGCTGTTCCTGCGGCTCGGCCTGACACTGGCCCCAGCCGCCGCGGCGGCCGGCCTGGGTCCCCTCGCCGCACTGCGGCGCTCGTGGACGCTGGTCTGGCGCCGGAGGGCCTGGCTGAAGACCCTCGCTGTCGCGTTGCCGGCGGGCGTCCTCACGGTCGCGGTGTACGCGGTCCTGCTCGGCGCGGCCGGGCCGTTGCGCCGCGCAGTCCGGTCGGCCGTCCTGGCCTTCGCCACGGACAATCCGTACGTCGCGTACGCGGCGGGGCTGCTCGCTCCCGTGGCCGCCGCCCTCCTGCTCACCGCGGCGCTGACCATTCCCGTCGTCCACACCGCCTTCGCCGTGCTCCACGAACGGTTCCGCGAGGCCCGGGGGTGCCGGGAGACGTCACGGGGCGCGGCCTCGGGGTCGTGACCACTCGACGTCGAGTGGTCCGTCCCGCCGTGCCGTGGTGCAACACCGTTCCTGTGGACTGAGCGGGAGTGAGCCCGTTCAGCCGCGCGCCCCGAACGGTCTTGGGCGAGCTGGTCCCCGGCGTACTCCACCCCGGGTGGCGACACGCATCCTGTGCGTGGTCCGGGCCCGGGAGGCCCCCGCGGCCGGAGGCCGCTGATGGACACAGCCCTCACGACCTGGCCAAACAAGCACGGCCAGAGGCGGCAGGGAGGCCCTGACCCATCCTGTGGTGGAGCAGGGGCCCCGCACGCTGACGCCGTACCCGGTGTCCCAGGCCGCACAATCACGTTAGCCCGATCGGCCCAGGACTCCGCAAGCCCGCCAGCAGGCGATCACCCGATCGAGCTAACTCGACCTCGTACACACTCCCTGGCGAGCAGTTATCAACCCCCTACGGCCGGTCCGGTTCCCGCCGCGCGCCGCAGATGCCGTTCTCCCAGGCCCAGGCGGCCACTTCGACGCGGTTGCGGGCGGCGAGCTTGCGCTGCACGTTGCTGAGGTGCGTCTTGACGGTGGAGAGGGTGATGTGGAGCTCGGCGGCCAGTTCTTCGTTGGTGCGGCCGCGTGCGACCAGACGCACCACCTCGATCTCCCGTTCCGTCAGTGGCAGTTGTATCGGCCGGCTGACATCCGCCCGCCTCGCGTGTCCTTCGTCCGCGCGAGGCGGCACGACCTGGGGCGTGGTCTCCGTCATGTGCCGCAGCAGCCGGACCGTGATCGAGGGGGAGATGAGGGCGCTGTCGGCGGCGACGGCTCGGACGGCCTCGACGAGGAGGGCGGGCGAACCGTCTTTCAGGAGGAAACCGCACGCGCCGTTGCGCAACGCCCGGTACACGTATTCGTCCAGGTCGAAGGTGGTGGCGATGAGCACGTTCAGCGGGTCGCGCACACCGGGGCCCGCGAGCAGGCGGGTCACCTCCAGGCCGTCGAGGCCGGGCATCCTGATGTCGAGCAGGCATACGTCGGGGCGCAGGCTTCTGGCCTCCCGGAGGGCGGCGGTCCCGTCGGCCACCGAGGCGACGATCTCCATGTCGGGCTGCGAGCGCAGGATCATGCCGTACGCCGAGCGGATCATCTCCTGGTCATCGGCGATGAGAATCTTGATCGTCATGCGTCCAGGGTGGCAGTCGACCGATCGTCCGTGTCCAGGGCCAACGGGGCAGGAAGCGGGATATCGGCCTCGACGATCCAGCCGGCGTCGGCGCGTGGGCCGGCGGTGAGGGTCCCGCCCACCATGGTGACGCGTTCGGACAGTCCGACCAGGCCGTAGCGGGGGCGCTGGCCGAAGGAGCGTGCGGATGCGCTGCGAGGCCCCGGTCCGCCGGATCCGGCCGGCCCGTCGTCCACCACCGACACTCGCACGCTCGGTGCGGCCGTGCCTCCGGCCAGCCGTACGTCGACGGTGACCCTCGTGGCAGCCTGGGCGTGTTTGCGGACGTTCGTCAGTGCCTCGCGGACGATGTGGTGCACGGTGGTGGCGACGCCCGGCGGCAGCTCCCCTACGGCCAGGCGGGGGTCGAGTGCGAGGGTGGTGCCGGTTCCGGTCCGGGAGAACCCTGTCGTCAGGGTGCGCAGGTCGGCGAGGGTGGTGCCGGTGCCGTCCGATGCCGACGCGCCGGGATCCCGCAGGACGGTCACCATGCTGCGCATCGACTGCATGGCCTGGGAGCCGGCCTCCTCGATGGCCGCGAGCATGCTGTCGAGGTCTTCGGGGCTGGGCGGACGTCCGGCGGCCGAGGTGAAGCGTACGGCTCTGGTCTGGGCGATGATCGCGGTGACGTGATGGCCCACGAAGTCATGCAACTCGCGTGCGTATTCCAGGCGTTGGGCCTGCGTGCCGGCATCGCGCTCCCGGTCCCGGTAGCGGTCGAGCAACCGCAGGTACAGTCCCAGCGCCGTCATCAGGGCCGCGGCGCACCAGATCGCCGGTACGGCCAGTTCCGACATCCGGTGGTACTCGTATGCCGGGAGCCGCAGGAACATCACCGTGAGGGCCAGCAGCGCTCCCCCGGCCAGGGCCGTGGCCCGCAGCAGGGGACGCAGGCGCAGCGCGCGGGTGATGAGCAGCAGAAGCGCGCACGACTCGATGATGCCGAAGGTGTGTTCCGGGCGGATGGTGAGCCGGCTGGTCAGCAGCGTCACCAGAGCGGAGGTGGCGAGCGCGGCGACGGCCACCGCGTCGAAGTGTTTCCGCGGCACGCCGAGGGCGGCCAGGGCCAGACCGCCCGAGACCACCCAGGCCAGCGCGGGCAGGAGCGACCGGGTGTCCGCTCCCTCCGCCGCCACGACGGCGAGGAGCAGGACGGCCAGGCAGACCTTCGCGACCTGTCGGCCGTGCCACGGAGTGCCGAGGAGTCGTTTCATGTCCCGCACCGTAGGGCTTTGCCGGTGGGTGCGCCTCAGCCGATCGGCCGATGCCGGTGACGGGGCCGGTCGTACGGCTGATCCGCCGGCCGCCCGCGCCGGACCAGGATCGGTCCACTCGCCGACAACGCGGCGTCGTGCCCCCTGGAAGGATCCATGCTCCGAACCGTTCTGCGCAGCGTGCACCGTGACCGGCGCCGCTTCGTTCTGCCCGCTCTGGCCGTGCTGATCGGTGTCGCCTGTGTCAGCGGCTCCCTGCTGTACAGCCAGTCCCTGCAACAAGGTGCCTTGCGGCTCCAGCGCGCCTTCCGCCCGGACGTCTCCGTGGAAGTGCGTCCCGCCTCCGGGTCGGTGGCCGACACGAAACTGCCGGACGAGGCGTTGCGGCGGCGGTTGTCGGCGCTGCCCGGGGCGGCTGCGGCTCGCGGCACCCTGGAGGGCCCGGCGTTCCTCGTGGCGCGCGACGGCCGGCTGGTGGGACCGCGGTCCGCGGCCCTCGGTGTGAACTTCGTACCCGGCGAGCGCGGAGCGGATCCCCGCTACCCGATGCTCCGGGGCAGCGGCCCGCGCGGGCCCGGGGAAGTCGCCGTGGACCGGTGGTCGGCCCAACGCGGCGGATACCGGGTCGGGGACCGTCTGCGGATCGTGGTGGCCGGCGAGGTCCGCTCCGTCCGCCTGGCCGGTGTCTTCACCGTGCACGACCCCCGCACGGCCGGCGGCGGCACGGTCACCGCGTTCGATAAGGCCACCGCCCGCGCCCTGTTCGCATCGGTCCCGGGCACCTACCAGAGCGTGACCCTCACGGCCCGGCCCGGCGCGACAGATCGGATCCTGGCCGATCGCGCGGCACGCGTGCTGCCGGCCGGCTTCGAGGCAGTGACCCGCGCGGACCTGGAGGCGGAGGCGGCTGCCGCACCGGACCGCGAGAAACTGACCACGCTGCTGCTGATCTTCGCCGGCGTCGCCTTGTTCGTCTCCGCCTTCCTGGTGGGCAACACCTTCACGATGCTCAGCGCCGCCCGGGCCCGCGAACACGCCCTGCTGCGCGCCGTGGGAGCGAGTCGCGCAAGGGTGCTGCGCATGGTGCTGGGCGAGGCGGCCCTGGTCGGAACCCTCGCGGCCGTGGCCGGACACCTGGCCGGTGTCGGCGTCGCCGCGGTACTGGGCGACCTGTTCCAGGCGGCGGGCGGCGCGCAGGGCGAGGTGGCTCCGCTGGAGCCGTTCTCGTTCACCCCGGTACTCACCGCCCTCGGCGTCGGCGTGGCCGTCACGGCCGCCTCCGCATATGTACCGGCGCTGCGCGCCTCAAGGGTGGCCCCCGTGGCGGCACTGCGGACCGACCTGCCGGCTCCTGCCCTCTCACTGCGGCGCCGCAACCGCCTCGGTTCCGCCGCCACGGCGGCCGCTGCGCTGCTCCTGGTCACCGGCGGCGGGGAGCTCGGTCTGCTGGCGCTGGTCCTTCCGCTGCTCCTGGCCGGACTGGTGTTGGTCATTCCCCAGCTCGCACAGACCTGCACAGGTGTGCTGCGCGCCTCGGTGGCCCGTCTGGCCGGGGTACGGGGGGTCTTGGCGTTGGCCAACGTCAGCCGTAATCCCCGGCGTACCGCGGCGACCGCGGGGGCCCTCACCGTGTGCGTGGCACTCGTCAGCGCGGTCACGGTCGCGGTGTCCTCGCTGAGTGCCACCGCCCGAGGTGAAGCCGAGGCGGACGTGCCGACGGACCTGCGGGTCATCGCGGTCGACTACGCCGAGGTCACCACCGACACGGCGGCGAGGATCGCGCGTCTGCCCCACGTGGCGGCCGTCAGCGCGACGCGCGACGTCGGGTTCCGGCTCGATGACGGGTCGCCGCTGTGGGCCACGACCGTCGACCCGCGGGCCGTCGGCCGCCTCGCCGACTTCACCGTGCGCGCGGGCTCCTTGGACGACCTGTCCCGCGGCGTCGCCGTGACCTCCGCGCTCGCCGCGCGCCACGGGTGGCAGGTCGGTGACCGCATCTCGGGAACGGGCTTCGAGGACGGCCCGGCCTTGCACCGGCCGATCGTGGCGGTCTACGACGGGCCCCAGGCCCTGGGCCCCGCCCTGCTGCCCGACAACGCCCTGGCCGGATCCGGCACCGTCCGGTCCGGCGCGGTGGACTCGGTCCTGGTGCGGGCCGAGCCCGGCCGGGCGGACATGCTCAAGGGGCGGATCCGCCGGGCACTGGACAACCCCTCCCTGCTGGTCCAGGATCCGTCGGACGCCGGCCGGGAGGCGGCTGAGGCGTACAGGTCGCTGTCGGCGGTGCTGTACGCGATGCTCAGTGTCACCGTCGCCATCGGTGCCCTGGGAGTCGCCAACACCATGGGCATGGCCGTGTTCGAGCGGATGAGGGAGATCGGGCTGCTGCGCGCCGTGGGTCTCGACCGCTCCGGCGTGCGCTTGATGCTGCGAGCGGAGTCGGTCCTGGTCTCGCTGCTGGGCGCCGGGCTGGGGGTTTTCGCGGGTGGCGCGGCGGGCGCGGCGGCGGTGGCGGGGCAGGAGGGGGCGGTGCTGTCCGTGCCGTGGGCGACCTTGCTGGCGTGCTTTCTCGCGGCGGGGGTGATCGGTGTGCTCGCCGCGGTCGGTCCGGGACACCGGGCCGCGGGCATTCCGGTGACGCGGGCAGTCGGCGATCAGGTCGGGTAGAGCAGGGGAGAACGGGTGGCACCGGAAGCCGGTTTCGTAAGGCCGCGCGGTGGCCGTGAAGCCATGCGGCCCCTTATCCCTGAGGGCTTTCAGTGCGGCTTCGAAATGCGGCTTCGAAATGCGTGTGCAAAGTGCGCATGCAAAATGCGCGTGCGTCAAATGAATGCGCACCGCCGGCAATGGAGAAGAGCGGTACGGGGTCTTACCAAGCGGCATGTTTGTGGCGCGGTTTCGGCCGGAACCCACCCATTGGGGATCCCGGTCTTCCTCCGCCGCCCCCGCACCTGCCGGCCTCCGCCCGCTCGAACCCGTGGGTCACCGGTCACGCGTGATCCGGTCGACGGCTTCCTTGGCCTCGAGGAGACCGGCGCCGGTGGCCTCCCGGAACTTCTTGACCGCGGCGACATCGTCGCCTGCCCGGGCCAGGGCAACCACGTCAGCCAGTTCGGGAAGCTCCACCTCCAGCTCCCAGTGCTTGAGCAGCGCGTCGATCTTGTATTCCAGACCGCGCACTCGCTTGTCGAGTCGGCGGGCCCTGCTCTCCACGGTCACGATCGTCGTTATGCCGATCAGGAAAACGACGAGAGGAGTGAGGATGTCCACAGATTTTCCGTTCGATCGGTTGTGCATGGTCGCCGAGAATCGCGCCCCGCGCCGAGACGGGACGCGGGCGGGCGGTTCGAGAGCCTATCGGGAGGGAGGGGACGGCCATGGGCGCGGGACGTCGCCAACATGTGCCCGATTCCTGCTCGCTCACCGCTCGAAAAATGCTCTTCCCTGGGAACCGGGTGAAGTCGTTCGCCACAGAAGGCAGTCGTGCGATCGGCGACCGCATCACCGGACACAGCCGTCCTGAGGTTCGCTCCGCGCCCGGCCGGGAGCGAGGAGCCTGCCCGCCCTCGCGGCGGCGGGCCCCAGCCGTCTCGCGGGGCGTCCCCTCAGCCGGACCCGGCCTCGTGTCCCCCTGCCGGGGTCACCAGCCCGGAGTCGTACGCGAGGATCACCGCCTGCACACGGTCGCGCAGATGGAACTTGCCGAGGATGTGGGCGACGTGCGTCTTGACGGTCGTCTCACCGATGCCAAGCTCGCGGCCGATCTCCGCGTTCGACAACCCGCGCGCCAGCGCTCTCAGGACATCCAGCTCGCGTGACGTCAGGACGTTGAGCCGCGGCGGCACGGCAGGCACGGTCGGCGACGGCATGCCGGCGAACCGCTCCAGGAGCCGACGGGTGACGCGGGGCGCGAGAACGGCGTCGCCCGCCGCCACCGTACGGATCGCCCCGATCAGGGAATCGGCCGGTCCGTCCTTGACCAGGAAGCTGCTCGCCCCGGACCTCAGCGCGTCCAGCACGTACGCGTCGAGATCGAACGTGGTGAGGATGATGACCCGGCTGGGCAGTCCCTGCTCGGCGATGAGGCGGGTGGCCTCGACGCCGTCCATGGTGGGCATGCGGATGTCCATGAGGACGACATCGGGTGACAGACGCCCGGTCTCCGTGACGGCTTCCTGGCCGTCGGAGGCCTCGCCCACGACCACGATGTCCGGCTCGGCCTCCAGGATGAGGCGGAAACCGGTCCGGATCATGGGCTGGTCGTCAGCCAGTAGGACGCTGATGGGCGGCATGCTGTTCGCTTCCTCCGTGGTGCGGGGGGTTGTCGGATTCGGTCAGGCGCAACACGGCGTGAACGCAGTACCCGCCGCCGGGTCTCGGACCGGTGTGCAGGGTTCCGCCCGTCGCGGCGACCCGCTCACGCATTCCCAGCAGACCGTGCCCGCTGCCGCCCTCGGCGTGGATGGCGGGCCGGCCCGCCACGCCGCCTGCCGGGCCGTCGTCGCAGATACGGACGGTCAGCCGTCCCGGCCCATCCTGCCAGGCAAGACTTACCCGCGTACGGGTCTGCCCCGCATGCTTCACCGTGTTGGTCAGCGCCTCCTGCACCACGCGGTAGACCGTCAGGTGAAAGCCCGCCGGCAGCGGGACGGGCGCGCCCGTCACCTCGTAGTCGATGTCCAGACCCGTGGCGCGCACCGCCTCGATCAGCGCGGGCAGGGCGTCGATGGTCGGCTGCGGGGGTTCCTTGCTGAGCCCGGCTTCGGTGTCCTCTTCGGTCCGCAGCACGTCCAGCAGCCGGCGCAGTTCGGTGACGGTGTCCCGGCCGGTCTGCTCGACCGTCGCATGGAGTTCGTGCGCCTTCGCCGGTGAGCGGTCCTGGACCCGGTCCGCGGCGATGGTCTGCACCACCATGAGACTCACGTTGTGGGCGACGATGTCGTGCAGTTCACGCGCGATCCGTGCCCGCTCCTGCATCACGGCCGCCCGCGCGTTGGCGGCCTGTTCGCGTTCCAGTGCGGCCGCGCGTTCCATGGCCTCGTCCCGGACGGCTGCGCGCGCACGGGAGAGACGGCCGAGAGCCCAGGCGGCGAGCAGAAGTGCGGTCTGGGTCAAGAAGGCGGCGGCCCGGTGCCCCGGTGGCGCCAGCAGTGCCTCCGTCAGGGCGCTCATCGGAATGAAGACGGCGACGACGAAGGTCGTGACCCAGGGCGTCCGGCGCACGGCGGTGAGGAACACCGCGGTGGCCACGCTGAGGTAGGTCGGACCGATCGACGTCCCCTCAGGGCCCGAGAGCTGGGGGATGTAGGACAGCCCCTGCAGCGTGCTCGCCGCGACCGCCATCACGAGCAGGCTGCCCAGCGGCATCCGCCGGTGGACCGCGAGCGGCAGGGTGGACAGCAGCACCAGCGCGATCCACCACTCGTCGGGCGCACGCAGGTCATTGAGGCCCGTAGGGATCGCCCCAGGGAGAGCCAGGCACCCCGCGGCGGCCAGGACCGCCAGCCCCAGGTCCGTCAGGGCGGCGGGGACCTGACGTCCGGCCAGCGATCCCGTAGCTTTCATGAAGCCCACGGTAAGCGGCCCGCTCGCTCCGTCGACGGGTCCCCAGGGCGGAACCGCTGGGCGCGCTTCCTCCTTGAAGCCCCCTCCCTGAGGAGGAGACGCGACAGGGACGCCGGGGCCGGACTGTCGCGCGGCTCGTCCCGGCGGCGGACCCTCCCGGGAGACCTCCCTCGCCAGGCGGACCACACGATTCGACATGAGGGCGGAGGCTGCGGCTGTCCGGCGCCGATGGACTTGAGGAACCACCCGCCACTCGGACTGCACGAGGTTCCCCATGTTCACAGCACGGCACCGGGCCGCACCGGACGACGTTCCCATCGGCCACGTCCCGACACGCACCGCCGTCCGCATGACCCACGTCACCAAGCACTACGGTCGCGGCCCACAGGCGGTCGTCGCTCTCGACCGTGTCAGCATCGGCATCACCTCCGGCACCTTCACCGCCGTGATGGGCCCGTCGGGCTCCGGCAAGAGCACCTTCCTGCAGTGCGCCGCCGGACTGGACCGGCCCACCTCCGGCATCGTGCAACTGGGCGGCCAGGACCTGGCCGAGCTCAGCGAGACACAGCTCACGCGATATCGCCGAACCCGCGTCGGATTCGTCTTCCAGGCCTTCAACCTGCTGCCGTCGCTGACGGTGGAGCAGAACATCGTCCTTCCGCTGCGGCTCGCCGGCTCGCACGCGGACAGCGGCTCGGTCCAGGGCGTCACGGCCGGCGTCGGTCTGACCGGCCTGCTCAAGCGCCGGCCCGCCGAACTCTCCGGCGGCCAGCAGCAGCGCGTGGCGATCGCGCGCGCCCTGATCACCCGTCCCGAAGTGATTTTCGCGGACGAGCCGACCGGCGCCCTCGATCCCGACACGGCCCAGGAGATCCTGGGCCTGCTGCGGCAGGCGGTGACGGACCTGCACCAGACGGTCGTGATGGTCACTCACGACCCGGTGGCGGCCCAGCACACCGACATGGTGGTATTCCTGCGGGACGGGCGGGTGGAGCGGTGCGTGGACGAGCCCTCCGCGGACCAGGTGAAGCGCGTGATGTCAGAGCTGCGGAGGCCCCGCTGATGCTGAGCATCGCCCTGGCGACACTGCGGGCCCGCGCAGGGGCGTTCGCCGCGACCTTCGTCGCGCTGCTCCTCGGCGCCGCGGTGATCAGTGCCTGCGGAGTCCTGCTCGAGTCCGGACTGCGCTCCGCCGTCCCCGCCGAACGCTATGAGAAGGCGCCCCTGATCGTCGCCGGCCGCCAGGCGCTGGAACTCGACGTCAAGTCCGCCGACGGCTCGACGTACAAGAGCTCCCAGCCCCTGCCCGAACAGTCGCGGCTCGCCGACTCCCTGGCCGGCGACATCGCGGCGGTCGACGGGGTCGCCGCCGTGGTTGCGGACCGTGGCACCTCCGTACGGCTGCTCGACGGCGAACGCACGGTGACCGGCCGCAACAGCGCCTCCCTCCAGCTGCACACCTGGCAGAGCCTCTCCCTGGGCGGCTTCCGGCTCACCGAGGGCGACGCGCCGAGAGGCGCCGGCGAGGTCGTGCTGGACGCCGATCTCGCCTCCCGCAGCGGTCTGCGGGTCGGTGACACCGCCCGGCTCATGACGGCGGCGAAGCCGCTGACCTTCGAGGTGGCGGGGCTGGTGACCCTAGACGGGGGTCGCACTCCACGCCAGTCGGTGATCTTCGCGGCCGACGCCGTCCTCGACCGGCTGACCTCCGACTCCTCACGTGATGTGTACGCCTTCGGCGTGACGACCACGCCCGGCACCTCGCCGTCGCAGGTGGCGTCGGACCTCGAGCCCGTCCTGGCCGGCCGGGGTGTGGCGGCGTACACCGGCGACGACCGCGGCAAGGCCGAGTTCACCGACGTCGCCGCCGGAGCCGCCAACGTCGTCGAACTCGCCACCGCCATCGGCGGCAACGTGCTGCTGGTCGCCGTGTTCGTGCTGTGCGCCACCACCTCGCTCGCGGTGTACCACCGTCGGCGCGAACTGGCCCTGCTGCGCGCGATCGGCACCACTCCGGGCCAACTGCACCGCATGATCGCGGCCGAGTCAGCCACGGCGGGACTGGTCGCGGGTGTCCTCGGCTGCCCGCTCGGCGTCGGCGTCGTGTACTGGCTCAGCGCGCAGTTCGCCGGGCGGGGCATCGTCCCCCCGGACTTCGAGCCGACCATGGGGCCGCTGCCGTTCCTCGCCGCCGTGGCCGCAACCATCGTGACTGCCGTCACAGCAGCCTACGTCTCGTCCAGGCGGGCGGCCCGCATCCGTCCCACCGAAGCCTTGGGGGAGGCGGCCGCCGAACCCGCGCGGCTCGGCCGTGGGCGCGTCGTCACGGGTGGTGTGCTCCTCGCCCTGTCCGTGTCCGTGTTCGGTCTGGGCCTGGGCTACCGGACCGACTTCCTCACCCTCGTCGGACTGGCCAACTCCCTGGTCCTGCTCCTCGTCATCACCGCCGCGGTGGGCGGTCCGCTGCTGACCCGCACGGCGATCGGGCTCCTCGCGCCCCTGCTGAACCGGACCGGCGTCGCCGGGTGGCTGGCGGCCGCCAACTCCCGTAGCGGGGCCGCACGGATGGCGGCGGCCGTCACGCCTCTCGTCCTGGCCGTCGCCTTCGCCGCCACCGTGGTCTTCACCCAGACCACGCAACTGCGCGAGTCCGCCGACGAGATGCGCTCCGGCACCGTCGCGAACCACGTGCTGAGCGCCCCGGCGGGAATGTCCCCGCAACTGGCGGAACGGGCCGCCGAACTGCCCGGAGTCATCGCCGCGACCGGCGTCGTACGGTCCAAGGCGATCGGCGTCGGCTCCCTGCTCGGCACCGAGGAGACCGTGTCGCTGACCGCCCAGGGCGTCGAGCCCCAGGCTCTGGCGGCGACGCTGGATCTGGACGAACGCCAGGGCAGTCTCTCCGCTCTGAAGCCGGACACCGTCGCCATCAGCCGGACGGCGGCCTCGTGGCTGGGGCTGGGTGTCGGCGACCGTGCGGAACTCCACCTCGGGGACGGCACGCCTTTCACGGGCGAGGTCATCGCCGTCTACGGCCGCGGATTCGGCTTCGCCGATCTCACCTTCGACCACGACCTGTTGCTGTCCCACTCCGCCACGGGAGTCGACCAGTCGGTTCTGGTGCGCTCGGCGCCCGACAGCCCGGACACCGCCCGGGACCTGACCGCCCTCGCGCGGGACTACCCGGGAACCGTGCTCGGCGACACCCTGGCGTCCGACGCCGAGATCAGGGAGCAGCGGGCGACCGCATGGGTGAACTACGTCGTGGTCGGCGTGATCATCGCCTACACCCTGATCACCGTGGTCAACACCCAGGCGATGAACACCGCCGCCCGGCGCCGGGAGTTCGCACTGCTGAGGCTCGCCGGTACCGGCCGCTCCCAGCTCCTGGGGATGATGCGGCGCGAAAGCCTCACCGTGGCGACGGTCGGCGCCGTCGTGGGCAGCCTGCTGTCCGTACCACCGCTGGTGCTCGTCGCGATGGCCCTGACGGACCGGCCGATGCCGGATGTCCCGGCACTGGGCTGGCTTGCCGTCTTCGGCTCCACGGCTGTCCTGGCGGTGGCGGGAACGATGCTGACCACGCGCCTGATGCTGCGGGTACGGCCGGTGGAGGCCATCGGCATGAAGGAGTAGCGCCAGATGCCCACGACCTGAAGGGTCCTGCAAGGCGGGTCGGACGCGTGGTCCATCACAGGGTCGCCACGTCGTTCGAACCCGTCCTGCCTGTCGTCGCGTACCAGGGGGAACGCGCGTCCGACCGGCGACCGTCGCCCGGCCCCGAACAGAAGTGAGCACACTGTGAGCTGCGCGGTCTGGTCGGCCGGAGCACACGCATCCGAGACTCATGTGCCCATGAGCCCTCTTCTGTCGCCATCGGCAGGGGCTGACCCCACCGAGAGCACAACGTGTCGAGAGCACAACGAGGACTCCGTGCCACAGTTCACAGAACAGCACGTCTCGAACCCCGCTCATGCGTCATTCACCGGCCCCCATGCCCGCTTCGCGGAACGACACGGCAGAGTGCTCCGCTATCCCGAGGAGGTCTCGCAGTTCGTGACCATGCCGGACGAGGCAGGCCCGGAGGACTGGGCAGATCCCGCCGCGCTCGCCGGCCCTGGAACGTTGGCGATTCTGGAGCACTCGGCCCGGCCCCCTTTCATCACCGCACCATCGAGCTCGGCTCGTACGTCGGGATCCGTCGGAGCGGAACTCTGGTCGCCATGGCCGGCGAACGGATGCGCCCGCCCGGCTGGGCGGAGATCAGTGCAGTCTGCACAGCCGTCGCCCACCGCCGCCAGGGGCTGGCCGCCCGTCTCGTCCTCGCCGCCGCGGCCGAGATCCAGGACCGTGGTGAGAGAGCTTTCCTGCACGTGACGGCCGAGGACGCGACAGCTGTTCGCTTGGACGAGTCCTTGGGATTCCGGGTGCGCCGGAAGACGCGTTCATGATGGTTCGTGTGCCACCGGACGGGCGAACAGGGTAGAGGGTCAGGACAGGAACTGTCTGGGGTACTGACTGCGGGAGGACGACTGCCTGGGGTCAACGCCGCGTCGCCAGCGTCCGCCGCAGCCAGTTCAGCCGGGCGGCACGGGCGTCGCGGGACAGGACGGCAGCGGGGACGAAGAAGTCGAAGCCGTGGAAGCCGCCCGGGAACACGTGGAGTTCGGCATCGCCACCGGCCGACCAGATCCGGGTGGCGAAGGTGACCACCTCGTCGCGGAGCATCTCGACGGCGCCGACCTCCAGATAGGTCGGCGGCAGCCCGGACACGTCCTCGGCGCGGGCCGGCGCGGCGTAGGAGGGTACGGCCGGTGTGCCGCGGCGGTCGCCGAGGACGTGGTTCCAGGCGGCCGCGTTCGTCGCCGGGTTCCAGCCCCCCAGGTGGGCGAGCTGGGCCGCGGACGGCGTGTTGTTGCGGTCGTCGAGCATGGGGCAGACCAGCATCTGTCCCAGCGGCCGGGGGTGGAGGCGATCGCGCAGGAGAAGGGAGAGGCCGCCGGCCAGCGCGCCGCCGCCGCTCAGCCCGAGCAGGACGATCCGCTCCGGGTCGACGCCGAGGTCCAGGACGTGGGTCGTGATCCACGTCAGACCCGTCAGGCAGTCCTCCAGCGCGGCCGGATGAGGATGTTCGGGAGCCAGCCGGTACTCGACGGAGACCACGGCGACATGGACGGCCTTGGCCAACTGCAGGACGTAGTCCAGGTTCTGACGCGCGTGGCCCATCACCATGCCGCCGCCGTGCAGGTAGTACAGCACGGGCAGGCGGCCGACGGCCCCGGCCGGCCGGCATACCAGCAGGGGCACGTCGGCCGTGCCCTCCGACACCGGGGCCAGGTGCTCCTCGATGGTGAAGGCACCGTCCGCGCGCAGGTCGTCGAGCGTCGGAGACGGCGCGGCCGCGGCGCGGCACTCCGTGATGAACTCGTGTGTCAGGCTGATGCGCAGGGTGTCGAGGTCGACTGCTGCGGCGAGTTCGGCGTCGATGGGCGGCGTTACGGCGGACATGTGTGCTCCCTGAGTTCTGGGGAGGCGGGCCGGGAAGGGCGATCATGTCCCGTGCGCGGGCGGAGCACGAAGCCTTCTTGCCACCTTTGCAAGACGGATGCCGGTGTCCGCGCCCACCGGCGCGCGACCGCTGTGTCCCGGCCCGCCGGCAGCAGGCCCCGGATCCTCCGCCGTGCTACTCCCACGCCTTGAGGCGCATGCGCTCACCCTGGGCACCGAACAGACTGAGGAACTCGACAGGCTGGTCACCCGCGTTGCTGAAGGCATGCGGCAGGCGCGTGTCGAACTCGGCGGCCTCTCCCGCCTGGACCACGAGTTCCGCCCCGCCTGCCGTGATGCGCAGTCGTCCGAACAGGACGTAGATCCAGTTGAAACCCTGGTGAGTGTTCAGCTCGGGCCCGTCAGCGGCTGCCGGCTCCGGAGACAGAATCTGTTTGTGGGCATGCGGCCCGCCGTAGTGGCGCACCAGAGGGATCACCGTTCGGCCCTGCCGGGGTGCGGCGACCGGGCGCAGGTGGACACGGGGGTCGCCCGTCTGCGGGGCGCCGACCAGCTCGTCCAGTGGCAGGTTGTACGCGGCCGCGAGCGGCAGCAGCAGATCCAGGGTGTACTTGCGCTGTCCGGACTCCAGCCGGGACAGCGTGCTCGGGGAGATGCCGCTGAGGGCGCTGATGTCGTCCAGGGTGGCGTTGCGCTCCTGACGAAGCGCCCGCAGACGGCCGCCGACCGAACGCAGAACACCGTTTGTCTCATCGCGGTTCACACCCTCATCTTGCCGGGTTGGCAAGCGGCCTTGGCCGGGCCCGGCGGACGGCCGCAGGATCACCGGCGAAAGGGAGGCACCACCATGACAAACGAACACCCCCTGTACGACGCCGTCGTCATCGGCGCGGGCGCGGCCGGTCTCAACGCGGCGCTCACCCTCGGGCGCGCCCGCCGCTCCGTACTGGTCGTCGATGCCGGGCAGCAGCGCAACGCCCCCGCGCGGGCCATCCACAACTACCTGGGGCATGAGGGCATCGCCCCTGCCGGTTTCCTGGACCTCGCACGGCGCGAGGTCGCTCGCTTCTCAGTGGAGAGTGCGACGGCCTCGGTGGTTGCCGCGGCGCGCGAGACGGACGCACACTTTCGCGTCGACCTCGACAACGGCGACACCGTACGAGCGCGACGGCTGCTCCTGGCCACCGGGCTGGTGGACGAACTTCCCGACGTGCCCGGCGTGGCCGAGCGCTGGGCACGCGACGTGCTGCACTGCCCCTACTGCCACGGATGGGAGGTACAAGATCAGCCCATCGGCGTCCTGGCCACGAGCGCGGTGGGCGTGGAACAGGCGCTGCTGTGGAGCCAGTGGAGCGACGAGGTCACCCTGTTCAGGCACACCGCGCCGCCCCTCGACGACACGGCACGGGCCCGCCTGGAGGCTCGTTCGGTGCAGGTCGTGGAGGAAAGGGTGTCCGAGCTGGATGTCGTGGACGACCGGCTGGCGGCGGTGCTGCTCGCACAGGGGCGGCGTGTGGAGCTCACCCATCTCGTGGTCGCACCGCGCTTCACCGCCCGCGTTGCGGGGCTGGCCGGTCTGGGCCTCGAGGTCACGGACTGGGAGATGTTCGGGCAGGTCGCCGGCAGTTACGTGGCGGCGAACCCGCAGGGTGCGACCAGTGTGGCCGGAGTGTTCGCGGCGGGCAATGTCACCAGTGTCACCGAGACGGTGATCGGCTCCGCGGCGGCTGGACTGAGGGCCGCGGCCGGGCTGAACCTCGACCTCGTCACCGAGGACACGCAACGAGCCATGGCCGCCTGACGGACACCCCGAACCCGGCGCCAGGAACCGGGGTCCCTCGGGCTGCGTCAGGGCGGGCGGCGGCGTCGGCGACGACAAGCCGCGCCTGGCTCTCTGCTCCGTCGGGAGCAGCCCGGTCCTGCCGGCAGACGGGGCTCTCCGGCCGATTCCTGACGGGACGCCCAGCTCGAAGATCTGCACCCATGGCGACGGCCCACCGGACGGCACATCGGCCGCCTGGCGGAGCGGCCTGCCCTCCGCCGGGCGGCGAACTCGGCTTTGGTTAGGCTTGCTTGACGGCCGGGATGCCCTGACGTGCCCTCGCGAGTGAGCTGCCACGCACAGGACGCCGACTGGGAAGGCAAGAGATGCAAGCATCGCCACGCGGCACGATCGCCGACAGCGTGCACGCGGCCATGGACGACGCGTTCGTCGGCCGGAGCGCCGAACTCGCCCTGCTGCGAGATGCGTTGGCAGGACGCCCGGGAGCACCCTCTGTCCTGTACGTGCACGGCCCCGGCGGCATCGGCAAGTCGGCGTTGATGCGGCGGTACGCCCGCGAGGCCCGCGCCGCCGGCCGGCTGGTCGTCCACGTCGACGGCCGGAACGTGCCCGTGACGCCCGAGGCGTTCGAGGAGGCGGCGACTGCTGTGCGCGAGCCGGGAGCAGTGCTGCTGATCGACACCTTCGAGTACTGCCAGAGCCTGGAGCCGTGGCTGCGCGAGGAGTTCCTGCCGGGGCTGCCGGGCGATGTGCTGGTCGTCGTGGCGGGCCGGCACGCGCCGGACGTGAGCTGGGCGGCGGATCCCGGCTGGGCGGACGTGCTCGGCGTGGTGGCGCTCGGCGACCTGAACACGAGCGAGGCGGAGACCTTCCTGGAGCAACGGGGCATCGCCCCCGCCCTCCGCGGGCCGCTGCTGGCCTTCGCCGCGGGCCATCCGCTCGCCCTCGTCCTGGCCGCCCACGTGGCGAAGCGACAGGACACCGGCCTGCCGCCGTCAGGGCGCTGGACGCCGGACCCCGACACGATCGGGGCACTGCTGCGGCAGGTTCTGGGGCCCCTGCCCGGCCCCCGGCACCGTCTCGTCCTCGAGGTCTGCGCCCAGGCCCACCTGACGACCGAGGCGCTCCTGCGTGCTGTGGTCGGCGACGACGCGCCGGAACTGTTCGCGTGGCTGCGGGAGCAGCCGTACGTCGACCACTGTGCCGAGGGGATCTTCCCGCACGACGTCCTGCGGGAGGCACTCGCGGCCGATCTGCGGTGGCGTGACACGGAGGGATTCGACCAGCTCCACCGGCGTATGCACGCTCACCTGCTGGACCGGGTCGCCGCCGCCCCTCCCGACCGCCTGCTGCGGGCCGTCGGATCCCTCCAGTTCCTCTACCGGGGTGAGGGCTACATGGCCCAGAGTCACGCGTGGTACACCCCGGGCCTGGTGGAGGACCACCCGTACGACCCGTCGGCGGCGGCCGACGTGCTCGCCCTCGCCGAGCGGAGCGAAGGACCCGACTCCGCCGCGGTGGTCCGTTACTGGCTGCGGACCCGGCCGCAGGACTTCCGGGTGCAGCGCCCGCGCGGCGGGGCACGTGCCACGGCCTTCTCCGCCTGGCTGCGGCCGGAGTCCCACCAGGGGCGCGCGCACGACCCCGTCGCCGCCGCTGCCTGGGAGCACGTCGCGTTGCACGGGCCGCTCCGGCCGGCGGAGCACATCGCCCTGGGCCGGTTCCACGTCCACCCACAGCACTACCAGCGACCTTCGCCGGTGATGGACCTGATGCTCTGGCGGATGCTGGGCGAACTCCTGCGGGACTCCGGCCTGGCATGGTCGTTCATCGTGCTGCGCGACGACGGCTTCTGGGACGCGCACATGGAGTTCTGCGACATGGCACCGGTGCCGAGGCCCGTCACCGTCGGCGGATACGCGTACCGGCTCTTCGCACACGACTGGCGCGCGTTGCGGCCCCTGGCGTGGCTGTCCGACAAGCAAGAGGCCGTGTCGGCCGGCCCGCAGCACGACCTGGCCGCGGCCGCTGCACCGGTGCCCGCCGTACGGCCGCCCGCGCTGAGCCGGGCGGAGTTCGCCGCCGCCGTCCGCTCCGCACTGCGGGATCTGCGGCGGCCGCGGGCCCTGGAGGTGAACCCGCTGCGCCGCAGCCGCCTCGTCACCGACCACGGCATGTCCCTGCGAGAGGTGCTGCTCAACGCTGTCGCCAGCCTCGTGACCGAGCGCGGCGGCGACAAGATGCACCGGGCCGCCACGCTCGGCTTCCTGGAGGGCGCACCGACGCAGGAAGCGGCCGCGCGACGGCTCGGGATGCCCTACAGCACATACCGCCGTCATCTGGCCACTGCCGTCTCGCGCATCGAGGAGGTCATGTGGCGTCATGAGGAGGCCCGCCTTCCGCTGCTCCCGCCGTGATCCCGGGACCGGTCCGCCGGACCCGCTCCGGACGGCCGGCGCCGACGGCTGACGGGGACGGTCGACGGGGACAGCACGGGCACGGTCACCGCCCGGTGTCGGTCTCCGGCCGCAGCACCACCTTCCCCACGGTGGCCCGGGTCTCCAGTGCCTGGTGGGCCTGTGCCGCACGGGACAGAGGGAAGGCGTGCACCAGGGGACGCATCAGATCGGCCGCCGCCCAGCCGAGTGCCGTCTCCTCAAGACGGCGGATGCCGCCCGGCAGGGCGAAGAGGGTGGGACCCACCGCGAGTCGGGAGGTGATGCCGGACTTGGCCAGCTCCTCGGGGGTGAACGTGGCGAACCGTCCTTCGTCGGACGCCCAGCCGAAATACAGGTGCCGTCCGCCCGCGCCGAGCGACTCGGCGGCGGCCCGGCCGAGCCGGCCGCCCACGCCGTCGAAGACGACCGTCGACGACGCGTCGCCCAGCGCCTCGGCCAACCGTGCCTCCCAGCCGGGCACGGTGTAGTCCACGGCGCCGTTCGCGCCCTGTTCGAGCACCACGGCGGTCTTGTGCGCGCCGCCGGCCAGCCCGACGACCAGGGCACCGGCCCGTCGCGCCGCCTGGACGAGGAGGGCGCCCATCCCTCCGGCCGCCGCCGTGACCACGACGACGTCCCCGGCGGTCAGGGCGGCCTGTTCCAGGACGCCTGTCGTGGTCCGCCCGGTCCCGATCATGGCGACCGCCGTGGCATCGTCGACCTCGTCGGGGACCGAGTGCAGCGCCTCGGCCGGTGCCACGGCGAACTCGGCGTAGCCGCCGTTGCGTTCGTGTCCCAGATAGGCGACCGCCCGAACGCCGAGCCAGCTCTCGTCGACGCCGGGACCGACGGCGTCCACCACGCCCGCGACCTCCCGGCCGGGCGTCATCGGAAGCCGCGGCAACGCCATGCCCAGATCCCGCCCGGCGCGCAGCACGGTGTCCATGAGGTGGACGCCCGCGGCCGTGACGGCGATACGGACCTCGCCGGGGCCGGGCAGCGGACAGTCCACCTTCTCGTACACCAGCCGGTCCGGCGGTCCGAAGACGTACTGCCGTACTGCGTACATGGTCTTTTCCTCGTTCTGTCGCCGCCCCCGAGCGGGGTCGGCGTCCTGTCCGCCGTGCACAGGGCTCAGTCCCGGCGGTCGGTCAGGAGGGACAGGACCTTCTCGGCCGGGTTCATCGCGTCGATGTGCCGCGCCGCGGAGCCTGCGGCAGCCCGGTAGGACGGCTGCTCCAGCACCCGCATGACGGCCTTTCCGGCTTCGTGGGCGCCGCCGATGACCTCGGCGGCACCGAGCGCTGCCGTGCGTTCGGCGTTGAGCGGCTTGTCCAGTCCCAGGGGATAGATCACCATCGGGATCCCCGCGCCGAGCACCGACAGCACGGTGCCGGCACCGCCGGAGGAGACGACCGCGTCCACCCCCTGGAGCAGGAGCGCCATGGGGACGAACCCGGTCACGTGCACGCCGTCGCCCGCCACGGGCAGCGGCCCCGACGACGACGACGGCGGCAGAGCGACCACCACGTTCACGTCGTGCTCGGTGAGCGAGGCGACGATGTCCGTCAGAGTCTCGTTGTCGTCGATGATCGTGCCCAGCGTCACCAGGACCCGGGGCAGGTGCTCACGGCCGGTGAAGACCGGTGCCTGCCAGTCGGTGCCGTCCTCGGACCCGTGCGCCTCGGGCCGGATGGTGACGCGGTCCGCCGGCGGCTGCCAGTCGTCGCGCTGGAGGCACTCGGGCCAGGGATCGACCGACGCGAACGGGCGGGCCAGGGTGATGCCCCGTTCCGTGGCACGGGCGGCAGCCGTCGCCCACATGGCCTCGGCCAGGGGCGCGTCCAGGGCGATACCGACGCCGTGGGACGCCCACGGCACGCCGAGCCGGGAGGCCGCCAGCGGGCCGAGGAAGTCGGCCGTCTCGGCGATCACCAGATCGGGCCCGAAGTCACCGGCCGCCACCAGGGCTTCGTCGGCGCCCAGGTCCACGCGCGTGCCGCCGAAGAACTCGCCCGCGGTGGCCGGGCTCATGTCGGTGGCGGCGTTCGTCCCGGTCCGCCGCTGGAACGCGCCCAGCGTGTCCTCGAGCGTCGCGCCGGCCGAGCGGACGGGAGCGGGAGCCACCAGGCCGTCGAGCGAGGAGTGGGTGAGGAACGCGGTGGTGTGACCGGCCCGGCGGGCCGCCCTCTCCAAGGGGAGGAGCGGCAGCAGGTGGCCGTAGGCCGGCGTGCCGGAGAACAGGATGTGCATGGAACACCTTCAGCAGAGGAGACAGGGGGCGACTGGCCGGAGCACCGTTGCGGCGAACGGTGCGGCAGCGCCCTGACAGGTCGGTCACGGGCCGTACGGCCGGTTCCGGACTCTGTGTCTCATCATGCAGGTGACACCTGCTCCTTCGGCCGCCATGCGGCTGCTCATGACCGCTCAGCTCTGCTCATCGCGGTCGGCGCGCTGCCCGCGCGAGGCGGCCGTACGCACGGCAGTCGGTGGGGCGAGCGGGACGACGGGTCAGGCCGTGTGCGGTCCGCCGAGGTGGACGCCGTCGTGGCCGTACGGCCACGCGCCGGCCTCGCAGCCGCCGGGCGGGGTGGAGCGCGGGGGCCGGATGCGGTCCGGGCTGTCGACCTTCCGCAGCCGCCCCGGAAGCTGGGCCGGCATCGCGCATCGCCTCGCGGGTCCCATACGGTCCGTCGTCACGCCAGACTGTCCCGCCACGCCCGGTGCAGGTCCGCGAACCGGCCCGTCTCCGCGATGAGTTCGGCCGGGGTGCCGTCCTCCACGATGCGGCCGTGCTCCATCACCAGCACCCGGTCGGCGATCTCCACGGTCGACAGCCGGTGCGCGATCACCACCGCCGTACGGCCGTGGAGGACCGTCGCCATCGCCCGCTGCACGGCCCGTTCGCCCGGGATGTCGAGCGAACTGGTCGCCTCGTCCAGGATCAGCACCGCCGGATCGGCGAGCAAGGCCCGCGCGAAGGCCACGAGTTGGCGCTGACCGGCGGAGATACGGCCGCCGCGCTTGCGGACGTCCGTGTCGTAGCCGTCGGGCAGGGAGCTGATGAACTCGTGCGCGCCGATCGCCTTCGCGGCCCGCTCGATGTCCTCACGGGTGGCGTCCGGCCGTCCGATCGCGATGTTCTCGGCGACCGTGCCGGAGAACAGGAACGCCTCCTGCGTCACCATGACCACCCCGCGCCGCAGTTCCCGCACGGACAGCTCGCGCAGGTCGACGCCGTCGAGCAGGACCCGGCCCTCGGTGGGGTCGTAGAACCGGGCCAGCAGCTTGGCCAGGGTCGACTTGCCGGCGCCGGTCGAGCCGACGACCGCGACCGTCTGTCCGGCCGGCAGCGTCAGATCGAAGCGGGGCAGCACCTCGCCGCCGGTGCGGTAGGCGAACCGGACCCCGTCGAAGACCACCTCGCGGCCGGGGAACTCCGACTCCGGAGGAGGCAGTTCCCGGGGGGACTCCGGCTCCGGCACGGACGGCGTCTGCGCCAGCAGCCCGGCGATCTTCTCCAGCGAGGCCGCCGCCGACTGGTACGAGTTCAGGAACATCCCGAGCCGGTCGATCGGGTCGTACAGCCGCCGCAGATACAGCACCGCCGCGGCCAGCACACCCAGGTCCAGCGAGCCGCCCGCCACGCGGTAGGCGCCCCACAGCACGATCAGCGCGACCGCCGTGTTGGCGACCAGCCGGGAGCTGACGACATAGCGGGCCATCTCCAGCAGCGCGTCCCCGTTGACCCGCTCGTGCCGCTTGTTGAGGACGGCGAAGTCGGCGTCGTTGGCGGCCTCGCGGCGGAACGCGCGCACCGGGCGGATGCCGTTCATCGTCTCGACGAACTTCACGATCACGGCGGCGATCGTCGTGGACCGCTTCGCGTACACCCGCGCCGCCCGCCGCCGGTACGACCGCACGAGGAGGTACAGCGGCACGAAGGACGCCACCGCGACCGTGCCCAGCCCCAGGTCGAGCCAGAGCAGCAGCACCGAGATGTAGACGAAGGACAGGATGACCGTGACCAGTTCCTGCAGGCCCTCGCTGAGCAGCTCGCGCAGCGACTCCACGTCGGTGGTGGAGCGGGAGATCAGCCGGCCGGACGTGTACCGCTCGTGGAAGTCGATGCTCAGCGCCTGCGCGTGCCGGAAGATCCGGCCGCGCAGGTCCAGCAGTACGTCCTGGTTGACGCGGGCGGAGGCGATGATGAACGCGTACTGGAGCCCGCCGGAGGTCAGCGCGCACAGCAGGTAGCCGGCGGCCACGGCGATCAGCGGGCCGTTGTCGTGGTCCCGGAACGCCGGCACCGCGCGGTCGATGGCGTACGCCACCAGCAGCGGGCCCGCCTGCACCGCCGCCTGCTGGAGCAGCAGCAGGAACGAGGTGAACGCGACCCGGGCCCGCATCGGGGCGAGCAGGGAACGCAGGAGAGCGGCGGTGGCGCCCGGGGGAGTGGGCAGGACGTCCCGGTCGAAGGGGTCACCCGACGCGTGGAGTTCCCCGGCCGGCTGCTTCTTGCCCTTGCCCTTGCCCTTGCCCTCGTCCCTGTCCTTGTCCTTGTCCGGTGCGGTGGTCGTGGTCGCCGTCATCGGCCGTCCTCCTCGTCGGTGCCGGCCATCAGGTGGGCGTACTCGGCGTTGGTGCGCAGCAGTTCGTGATGGGTGCCGACGGCGGTTATCCGGCCGCCGGACAGCAGCGCGACCCGGTCGGCGAGCAGCACGGTGGACGGGCGGTGGGCCACGATCAACGCGGTGGTGTCCGCGAGGACATCCCGCAGGGCGGCCTCCACGGCGGCCTCGGTGTGCACGTCGAGGGCGGACAGCGGATCGTCGAGCACGAGGAACGGGGGCTTGCCGACCACCGCCCGGGCGAGCGCGAGGCGCTGCCGCTGGCCGCCGGAGAGGCTGTGGCCCTGCTCGCCGACCTGGGTGTCGGTGCCCTGGGGGAGGCTGTGCACGAAGTCGGCCTGGGCCACGGCGAGGGCACGCTCCAGCTCGACGGTTCCCGCGCCGCCGCCGGCGCCCATGAGGACGTTCTCGCTCACGGCGGCGGAGAAGAGGGTCGGTTCCTCGAAGGCGACGGCGACCCTGGAGCGGAGCTCCTCCCTGGACATGGCCGTGATGTCCTGCCCGTCCAGCGTGATCCGGCCCGACGTCGCCTCGTGGAGGCGGGGCACCAGGGCGGTGAGGGTGGTCTTGCCGCTTCCGGTCGCGCCCACGAGGGCCATGGACTCGCCGGGGCGGATATGGAGGTCGATGCCGTCGAGGAGGGGCGGGGAGTCCTCGGGAGCGTCGGGGTAGCGGAAGCGGACGTGGTGGAAGCGCAGTCCGCTGTCCTCGGCGCGCGTCGCGGCGGTACTGGCACGCGACTCCGGCTCCTCGTCCATCACCTCGAAGTACCGCTCGGTCGCCGACGCCGCATCCTGGCTCATCGCCAGCAGGAACCCGATCGAGTCCACCGGCCACCGCAGCGCGAGAGCCGTGGACAGGAAGGCGACCAGCGTGCCCGCCGACAGCTCCCCGTCCGCCACCTGTACGGCGCCCAGCACCAGAGCCGCCCCGATCGCCACCTCGGGCAGCGTCACGATGACGCCCCAGATGGTCGCCAGAAGGCCCGCCTTGCGCAGCTCGGTGCCGCGCAGAGTGCGGGAGAGCT
This sequence comes from Streptomyces cellulosae, assembly GCF_000721105.1. GTDB lineage: Bacteria > Actinomycetota > Actinomycetes > Streptomycetales > Streptomycetaceae > Streptomyces > Streptomyces cellulosae_A. Next base: position 10,105 of record NZ_JOEV01000054.1, on the reverse strand, counting down.
CACGGAACGCCCGGGCCTGGCTGCGGTGCCGCCCGAACCCCTTGATGATGCGGATGCCGAGCACGCCCTCCTCGACGACCGTCGTCAGGTCGCCCACTTGGTCCTGCGCGCGCCGCGCCACCAGGGAGTACCGCTTCTCGAAGATCACGCAGGTCACCATCACGGGGATGGCCGGAACCAGGATCACCAGGCCCAGCGACCAGTCCTGCACCAGCATGATCATCACACCGATGACGATCGTCACAGTGTTGACCAGCAGGAATGTCAGCGGAAAGGCGAGGAACATCCGCAGCAGCATCAGATCCGTGGTCCCCCGGGACAGCAACTGCCCCGACGCCCACCGGTCGTGGAAGGCCACCGGCAGCCGCTGCAGATGCCGGTACAGATCCGCCCGCATCTCCGCCTCGACATGCGACAGCGGCCGCGCCACCAGCCACCGCCGCAGCCCGAACAGCAGCGCCTCCGCGAGCCCGAGCAGCAGCAGGTACAGCGCCCCGAGCCACACCCCCGCCGGGTCCCGGTCGGCGACCGGCCCGTCCACCATCCACTTCAGGACGAGCGGGATCACCAGCCCCGTACAGGAGGCGAGCACAGCGACGACCGCGGCGCCGGACAGCCGCGCCCGCACCGGGCGGACGTACGGCCACAGGCGCAGCAGGGTTCGGACGGCAGAGCGGTCGGTTGCACGTGTCGTGGACATCAGCAGCGAGCCTACGGACCGGCACTGACATCGCCCACCGGGTTTTGGCCGGACCCGGATCGGCCGCTGGACCTACGACCTGCGGGTTCGAGGGTCGTCGGGTGAAGCTGAGTGGGTCGTGCGGTGAAGAGGTGAGGGCTGTGTGACGGGGCGTGCGAGCCGTGCGAACGGGGGTGTCGCGTCCGTACGAACGGGGGTGTCGCGTTCCGTACGGCAGGACCCGCGGGGAACCGCGGCCGGACCCCGTCCCGGGCCGGGACGGCCCGCGCCAAGGTCCTCGTGCTGACCACGTACGACACCGACTCCGACACCCTCCCCGCCATCGAGGCGGGCGCGACCGGCTTCCTGCTCAAGGACGCGCCGCGCCAGGAACTCTGCGCGGCCGTCCGCGCGGCCGCCGACGGCCGCACGGTCCTCGTTTCTGTCTCAGTTCACTCTCGACGTCGAATCCCCGGCCGTCGCCTCCCGCCTGGTCTCCGCGGTCCGCACCCCCCGCGTCCCCGGCAACGAACCTCTCTCCGCCCGCGAGCGCGAGGTCCTCGCCCTGGTCGCCAGGGGCACGTCCAACCGTGAGATCGCCCGCGAACTGTTCCTCAGCGAGGCGACCGTGAAGACCCATCTCACCCACCTGTACGCCAAGCTGGGCGTCAAGGACCGCGCCGCGGCGGTGGCGACGGCGTACGACCGCGGGATCCCGGGCTGATCAGGAGGCCGGGTACGGCAGCAGCCCGGCCGCGGTCCTCTCCCAGGCGGTCTTGAGCTCGGCCAGCAACTCGGGCCTGTCCGGCGCGAGATCGGCCTGCTCGCGCAGGTCGGCGGCCAGGTTGTAGAGGTGGTCCTTGCCGGCGTCGTCCTGGTAGTACTTCCAGTCTCCGCGCCGCAGCGCCCGGTTGGCCCGCACCCGCCAGAACAGGTCCCGCTCCGGCAGTTCCTCGCCCCGCAGCAGGTATCCGGCCAGGCTGGTGCCGTCCAGCGGGTACGCCGGGTCGGGCCGGGCGCCGCCCAGCTCCAGCAGGGTCCCCGTCCAGTCGGGGGAGAAGTTCGGCTCGTGGCTGACCTGGTGGCCGTCGATCCGGGCGGGCCAGCGCACGATCGTCGGCACCCGGATACCGCCCTCCTGGAGGACGAACTTCTCGCCGCTGAGCGGCCACTGGTACGACCAGCGCTCGCCCCCGTTGTCGCTGGCGAACAGCACCAGGGTGTTCTGCTCCTGCCCCGAGCGCCGCAGCGCGGCGAGCACCTCGCCGACGGCCGCGTCGAGACTCTGCACCATCTCGGTGTACTTGGCGACCGACCCGCCGTCGTAGTGGTTGAGCGCGGCCGAGACCTCCGCCTGGCTCTTGGCGGCCCTGATCTTCGCCGCGATCTCGGCACCTGTCTCCTCGTCGCCCTCGGCGAGCCACGGCCAGTGCGGAGTGGTGAAGTTGAGGTTGAGCAGCCAGGGCTTGTCGTGGTCCCGGCCGACGTACTCGACGGCCCGCTCGGTCAGGACCTCCGTGTAGTACCGCAGGTCCTGGTAGGTCGCGTCGCCCTCGTAGAGGTCGTAGTCGCCCAGCTGACCGAGCTTGGAGAAGTACTCCAGCACGCCCCCGTGGTTGCCGAAGAACTCGTCCCAGCCGGACTTGGTGGGGCTGTAGTCGGGCAACCAGCCGCAGTGCCACTTGCCGATCAGCGCGGTCGCGTACCCGGCCTGCTTCAGCAGGGAGGCCAGGGTGGGGTGGTTCGGGTCCAGCCCCTGCGTCCTGTGGGCGACGGGCTCGGCGAGGCCGCCGGGCGTACGGCCCGGGTAGCGCCCGGTGTACAGGCTGAACCGGGTCGGGGAGCAGGTCGCGGATCCCGAGTACGCGTCGGTGAACCGCACTCCCTGCCGGGCCAGCCGGTCCAGGTGGGGCGTCTTGATGTGCGGGGCGCCGTACGAGGAGAGATCGGCCCAGCCGAGGTCGTCCCCGAGGATGACCAGCAGGTTGGGGCGCTTGCCGGAGGCGGAGGCGGGGCGGGCCGTGAAGGGACGTTCGGCGGGGGTGACGTCGGCGGCCTCGGCGGCAGTGGCCGTACCGGCGACGGCGGTCACCGCCCCGCCACCGACGAGCCCACCGAAGGCGCGACGGGATATTTCGGGCATGCGGAGTCCTTGGTGCGGAACGTGAAGGGGCTAGGGGCGGTGGGGGGCGGGGGGCGTGAAAAGGGAGAGCGCGCGGCGCGCGGCTGCTTCCATGTGATCAGCCGACCGACCTCAGGGCCAGGGATCCCGAGGGGAGTTCATGAGCCTGAAACGTGGCCTCAGTCGACCACCCTCAGCAACAGCACCGCTCGCGCCGGCACCGTGATCGCCACACCCGCCCGGTGCACCACCCCGGGCGACTCCCCCTGCTCCTCCCTCGACGTGTCGACGACCACCTCGTAGCGCTGTGCCCACGGCGGGCCCGGCAGGACGAAGTCCGCCGGGCGGTCACCGGCGTGCAGGACCGCGAGGAAGCTGTCGTCGACGATCGGGGCGCCGCGTTCGTCGCGGCCGGGGATGTCCCGGCCGGAGAGGTACATGCCGAGCGTGGCGGCGGGCGCGTACCAGTCCTGTTCGGTCATCTCGGAGCCCCGGGCGGTGAACCAGGCGAGGTCGCGCAGGCCGTCCGCGGAGTGCGCCCGGCCGGAGAAGAAGGCCCGGCGGCGCAGGACCGGGTGGCGGTGACGCAGGTCGATCAGGCGGGAGGTCAGGTCGAACAGAGCCTTCCAGGCGGGGTCCTCCAGCAGGCTCCAGTCGACCCAGCTGATCTCGTTGTCCTGGCAGTAGGCGTTGTTGCTGCCGCGCTGCGTGCGCCCCAGTTCGTCGCCCGCGACCAGCATCGGCACACCCGTCGACAGGAGCAGGGTGGTGAGCAGGTTCCGCAACTGGCGGCGCCTGAGCGCCCGTACGCGCTCGTCGTCCGTCTCTCCCTCCGTGCCGCAGTTCCAGGACCGGTTGTCGTCCGTGCCGTCCCGGTTGCCCTCGCCGTTCGCCTCGTTGTGCTTGCGCTCGTACGACACGAGGTCGCGCAGGGTGAAACCGTCGTGCGCGGTGATGAAGTTGACCGAGGCGTACGGGCGGCGGCCACCCCACGCGTACAGGTCGCTGGAGCCGGAGAGGCGGTAGCCCAGGTCCCGTACGTCCGGCAGGGCGCCGCGCCAGAAGTCCCGGACCGCGTTGCGGTAGCGGTCGTTCCACTCCGTCCACAGGGGAGGGAAGGCGCCGACCTGGTAGCCGCCCGACCCCACGTCCCACGGCTCGGCGATCAGCTTCACCCGCCGCAGCACCGGGTCCTGGGCGATGACGGCGAGGAACGGGGACAGCATGTCGACGTCGTGCATGGAGCGGGCCAGCGCCGCCGCCAGGTCGAAGCGGAAGCCGTCCACGCCCATCTCCGTCACCCAGTAACGCAGCGAGTCGGTGATGAGCCTGAGCACGTGCGGCTGGACCACGTGCAGGGTGTTGCCGCAGCCCGTGTAGTCGGTGTACCGGCGGGCGTCCGCCTGGAGGCGGTAGTAGCCGCGGTTGTCGATGCCCTTCAGGGACAGCGTCGGGCCCAGTTCGCCCGCCTCCGCCGTGTGGTTGTAGACCACGTCGAGGATGACCTCGATCCCGGCCGCGTGCAGCGCCCGCACCATCCGCCGGAACTCGCCGACCTGCTGACCCGTCGTACCGGAGGCCGCGTAGGCCGCGTGCGGGGCGAAGTAGCCGATGGAGTTGTAGCCCCAGTAGTTCTTCAGGCCCCTGCGCAGCAGATGGTCCTCGTGGGCGAACTGGTGGACGGGCAGCAGTTCGACCGCCGTCACGCCCAGCTTCACCAGGTGCTCGATCGCCGCGGGGTGGGCGAGGCCGGCGTACGTCCCGCGCAGTTCCTCCGGTATCCCCGGGTGCAGTCGGGTGAAGCCCCGCACATGGACCTCGTAGATCACCGAGTCCGCCCACGGCGTCTTCGGGCGGCGGTCGTCCAGCCACTCGTCGTCGGCGTGGTCGTCGTGGACCACGACGCCCTTGGGGACGTACGGCGCCGAGTCCCGTTCGTCGCGCACGGTGTCCGCGACCTGCTGCTGCGGCCAGTCCCGGACGTGCCCGTACACCTCCGGCGGCAGACTGAAATCGCCGTCCACCGCGCGCGCGTACGGGTCGAGGAGCAGCTTCGCCGGGTTCCACCGGCCGCCCGTCCACGGGTCCCAGCGGCCGTGCACCCGGTAGCCGTAGCGCTGGCCCGGCATCACTCCGGGGACGAAGCCGTGCCAGATCTCGTGCGTGAGCTCGCCGAGCCGGGCGCGGGTCTCCTTGCCGGCCTCGTCGAACAGGCACAGCTCCACCGCCTCCGCACCGCCCGCCCACAGCGCGAAGTTGGTGCCCGCCACCCCGTCCGGGCCGACGCGGAAACGGGCCCCCAACGGCATCGGCGCCCCCGGCCACACCGGGACGCCGGGCGCCCTGCGCGGGTGCGTGCCGTTCACGGCGGCGGGGCGCCCGTCCTCGGCGGCGCGTTCCCCGGCCACCGCCTCCTGCTCGGCTGCGCTGGACACCGTTCAGCCTCCCACGGCTCATGGAACGACGGGGAAGAGAGCGTACGGCGTCCCGGTCGCGGCGCCCTCTCGCGTCGTTCTCCCCACTGTTCTGCCCAGCGCTTGGCTCGCACTCACGTTTCCCCGAAGCGTGCCCGGTCGTTGGGGTCGTCGTGAGGCACGTAACTGGGCGCGCACGGCGCGCGAGGGTCGCACTGACCGCCGTACTGACATGGGCAGGACTGCTCGCCGGAGCCGCCGGCTGCACCGCGGACGGCACCGGCGGCACCGGCATGGGCGGCATCGACGTCGGAGGGCTCGGCAAGCCCCCCGCACCCGAGGAGGTCATCCGGATCACCCCGGACGACGGCGACAAGGACGTACGACCCGACGGGAAGCTCCGGGTCCGGGTGCCCAGCGGGCGCCTGGAGTCGGTGAAGGTGGTCAAGTACCAGGACGCGCAGGAGTCCCCGGTCCCCGGGCAGCTCTCCGACGACCGTCTGACCTGGGAGCCCGACGCGGAGAAACTGGCGCTGGCCGCGAGGTACACCGTCGACGCGGTCGCCCTGGACGGCCAGGGCCGCCGCTCCGCCCGGCACACCACGTTCACGACGTACGTCCCCGAGGAGCGCTTCATCGGATACGTCACCCCGGAGAACCGCGCGGTCGTCGGCACCGGAATGATCGTCTCCCTGGAGTTCAACCGGGAGATCGGCAACCGCGCCGCCGTCGAACGGGCCGTCCACGTCACCGCGAAGCCGCCCGTTCAGATCCGCCCGCACTGGTTCGGCGGGGGCCGCCTCGACTTCCGCCCCGAGCGGTACTGGAAGCCCGGCACCCAGGTCACCGTCTCGCTCGGGCTGCGCGACATCGAAGGGGCGCCCGGCGTCTACGGCCTGCAGCACCGGACGTTCTCCTTCACCGTCGGCCGCAGCCAGGTCTCCGTGGTCGACGCGGCCCGGCACACCATGGAGGTCCGGCGGGACGGCGAACTGCTGACCACGGTGCCGATCACGGCGGGCGCCCCGAAGACGACCACGTACAACGGCCGGATGGTCGTCACCGAGATGCTCGAGGTGACCCGGATGAACGGCGCCACCGTCGGCTTCAAGAAGAAGAACGGCAATGGCGAGTACGACATCCCGGACGTCCCGCACGCCATGCGCCTGACCGACTCCGGCACCTTCCTGCACGGCAACTACTGGGCGCCGGACGTCTTCGGCCGGGTCAATGTCAGCCACGGCTGTGTGGGCCTGAGGGATGTGAAGGGCGGCGGTTCGGACACGCCCGCGGGCTGGTTCTTCGACCGCAGCCTCGTCGGGGACGTGGTCGAGGTCGTCCACAGCAATGACAAGAAGGTCGCTCCCGACAACGGCCTCGGCGGATGGAACATGGGCTGGGAGGAGTGGAAGGCGGGCAGCGCGGTGAAATAACCCGACAGGGGGAGGGGCGGACCGACTTTCTGATGATGTTGGGACGGAACGGTGACCTTTGCCTCACACGATGCTCAAAACCCGGCGGTTAATATGCGCCGACGCGCGAGTGAAGCGCACTGGGGTGCGGGCCTGACCAGGCCCGGCGAGGGGAGCAGAGTTGAACGTGCGACCGATATCGGGGGCGTCGGTTGACGCGCGGGGACGGGGCGGAACCGGGCTGTTGGCGCTGATACTCGGCGTCCTGCTGCTGGCCGTCACCGCGTGCGGCGGGGGTGGCGGCTCCGCCGCGGGGGCGGCGGGTGAGGGCAAGGGCGAGGACGCCGGGGCGACGGAGACGAAGCAGTCGCAGGCGGTCGTCTCCATAGCCCCGAAGGACGGCGCCAAGGCCGTCGACACCAGCGGCGCCCTCAAGGTCGGCGCCACCGGGGGCAAGCTGACCGAGGTGCGGGTCAAGGACGCCAAGGGCACCGCGATAACCGGGAAGATAACCGACGGCGGCGCCTCCTGGACGCCGTCCACCCACCTCGCGGCCGGCACCAGGTACTCGGTGCACGCGATCGCCAAGGACTCCGAGGGCCGTACGGCCGCCGAGGACTCCAGCTTCACGACCCTCACACCGAAGAACACCTTCATCGGCACCTTCACCCCCGAGGACGGGTCGAAGGTCGGCGTGGGAATGCCGTTCTCGGTCCGTTTCAGCCGGGGCATCACCAACCCGGAGGACGTCGAGAAGGCCATCAGCATCAAGACCGAACCGGCCGTCGAGGTCGCGGGTCACTGGTTCGGCAACGACCGCCTCGACTTCCGTCCCGAGAAGTACTGGGCGTCCGGCACCAAGGTCACGGTCAAGCTGAACCTCGACGGCGTCGAGGGCCGGGACGGCGTCTACGGCAAGCAGGACAAGACCGTCTCCTTCACCATCGGCCGCAACCAGGTCTCCGTCGTGGACGCCAAGAAGCTCACGATGAAGGTCACGCAGGACGGCAAGGTCGTCAACACCCTCCGCGTCACCACCGGCAAGGCCGGCTACGACACGTGGAACGGCCAGATGGTCATGAGCGAGAAGCTCACCGTGACCCGGATGAACGGCGACACCGTCGGCTACGGCGGCGAGTACGACATCAAGGACGTCCCGCACGCCATCCGCCTCACCACCTCCGGCACCTTCATCCACGGCAACTACTGGGGCGGCGACGCCTTCGGCAACTACCGGGCCAGCCACGGCTGCGTCGGCCTGCGCGACGTCAAGGGCGGCTACGACGGCGGCGCCCCGGCGGCCTGGTTCTTCAACCACTCGATGATCGGCGACGTGGTCGTCGTGAAGAACTCCGACGACGCGACGGTCGCCCCGGACAACGGGCTCAACGGCTGGAACATGTCGTGGGCGAAGTGGAAGGCGTGAACCTTCGCTGACGTACGGGCCCGGTGCCGTGACGGACGGCGCCGGGCCCGTCCCATGGCCCTCCGCGCTGTGGCTGCCGGGAGTCCAACCATCAGAGCCTCGGCCGACTGTGACCCACCGCATCGGCCCAGATCCGTTAGTCCCCGTTAACCTGCCCCCATGACCGTGAATCTCGAAGTCGCCGAGGGCGTCGGCACCATCCGCCTCGACCGCCCGCCCATGAACGCGCTGGACGTGGCCACCCAGGACCGGCTGAAGGAACTCGCCGAGGAGGCCACGCGGCGCGACGACGTGCGGGCCGTGGTGCTCTACGGCGGGGAGAAGGTGTTCGCGGCCGGCGCGGACATCAAGGAGATGCAGACCATGGACCACACGGCGATGGTCCTGCGCTCGCGCACCCTGCAGGACTCGTTCACCGCGGTGGCCCGCATCCCCAAGCCGGTGGTCGCGGCCGTCACGGGCTACGCACTGGGCGGCGGCTGTGAACTCGCCCTCTGCGCGGACTTCCGGATCGCCGCGGACAACGCCAAGCTGGGCCAGCCGGAGATCCTGCTCGGCCTGATCCCGGGGGCCGGCGGCACCCAGCGGCTGGCCCGGCTGATCGGCCCCTCCAAGGCGAAGGACCTGGTCTTCACCGGCCGGATGGTGAAGGCGGACGAGGCGCTGAGCCTGGGTCTGGTGGACCGGGTCGTGCCCGCCGCCGACGTGTACACCGAGGCGCACGCCTGGGCGGCGAAGCTGGCGCAGGGACCGGCGCTCGCGCTGCGCGCGGCCAAGGAGTCGATCGACACGGGTCTGGAGACGGACATCGAGACGGGCCTGGCCGTCGAACGCACCTGGTTCGCGGGCCTGTTCGCCACGGAGGACCGTGCACGCGGTATGAAGAGCTTCGTCGAGGAGGGACCCGGAAAGGCGAAATTCTCATGAAGCCCTTGCAGTTGACAGGCTGCCTGGTCCGGGTCCCTCGATGGGGCGGTTCACGGGAGGTCAGGCACCCCTGAGGCTGCCTGGTCGCGGGAGCCCGTGGATCGCCTTCTGTCGAGCCTCCGGTGCAGGTCGGAGGGGGTACGCGGACCACCGGCATGTCCTTGGCACATGCCGATCGACTCCGGCGGAACGAGTGGTTCCGGGGTGGGCATTCCCCGGGAACGGCCCCGGAGGGTGCTCCGGACGGCCATGATGGGGGCATGGCGGGGCTGGAGGGCATCGAACAGCCGCGGGGAGAGAGCCGTGCGACCGCGGCGCGCTGGTCTCCGACGGTCGAGGACGAACACGCGCTCAAGGCACTCGAACTGTTCGGCAACCCCACGGAGGCGGAGGTTCCGCTGCCGTCCCGCCCCGAGTCGGCGGCCACCGCCCGCAGACTGGCCCAAGTGGTGGTCCTGCGCGAGTGGGGCCTGACCCCCAGGATGACCGAGGAAACCGTCCTGCTCGTCTCCGAACTGGTCGGCAACGCCGTCCGTCACACCGGCGCCCGCGTCTTCGGCCTCCGTATGCGCCGCCGCCGCGGCTGGATCCGCGTCGAGGTCCGCGACCCCTCCCGGGGCCTGCCCTGTCTGATGCCGGTCCAGGAGACGGACATCAGCGGCCGGGGCCTGTTTCTCGTGGACAAGCTGTCCGACCGCTGGGGGGTCGACCTGCTGCCGCGCGGCAAGACGACATGGTTCGAGATGAGGGTGGCGGACCGCTGACGGCCCTTCCCGTCGGACGTGGCACCGCTGACGGCCCTTCCCGTCGGACGTGGCGGACCGCTGACGGCCCCCGCCGCCGGACGGCAACACCCGCACCGGCCGCCGTTCGGGCGAATCGGCGACTTTCCCCGCCGCCGGACGGCAACACCCGCACCGGCCGCCGTTCGGGCGAATCGGCGACTTTCCCCCGTAACCCCCCTTAAATGGTGCGGGTGACCACGACAGACCGCCGTACGGCGCTGCGTGCGGGCACCGGCCTGCTCGCCGGAAGCGCGCTCGCCGCCGGATGCTCCACCACCGGCGCCGTCGCCCACCCGACCCCCGCCACGCACCCGACCACGCCCCCGCCCACGTCCTACAC
>NZ_JOEV01000053.1 GCF_000721105.1 Streptomyces cellulosae | reverse complement strand
GGGTGCGGGGGGTGCGGGGGGTGCGGCTCACGCGGGTCTCCTTGTGTGGGGGGAGTACGGCCCGTTCGGCTGTTCGACCTGCCCGACTCGTTCGGTATGTCGATCACCGAGCAGAACTTCGGACGGACCGTAGAATCGAACCCCTTGCGCGTCAATGGTCCGCGCAGCCCCACCTGTGAGCCGGCGCCCGCCTGGCGAACGGGCGCGGCACAGCGTCACACGGTGGAACCTCACACGGCGGGGCCGAAGTCCGCCTCCAGCCGTTCGCGCCAGCCCTGGTCCGCCAGACCCGCTCCCGCCAGTACGTCCCTCCAGTCCTCCTTGGCCAGCTGTACGGCGTCCAGCAGGCGGTCCACCCGCCCCCGGCCGCACAGCAGCGTCGCGGCGGCGATGCGCTCCTTGTCCTCCCGGTCGCCCCGCTCGGTCAGGTGGTGCACGAGCTCGGCGAGAAGCTCCCCCACGATCTGGCCGTCCCGGCCGGGAAAGTCCTTGGCGATGCGCTTCTCGACGCGCACGGTCAGCCCCATTCGCACTCCTTTTCGCCCTGTTCCGACCCTTTTGTCACACCACGTTACCCTGACTGGGCGTCAGGGTGTGGAGGCCTGAGGCACCTCCGTGTCATCTCGGGCTCCAAGTCGGCGTGGTTCCGACAGCGACTGACGGGGCGTCGGCGGCCGCAACCCGATCGACTACGCCGCCCCCGACCGACACCGGCTGGAAGTACTGGGCCTCGCACACCTCAGGCACCGGCTCCCCACCCGGGCAGCCGGCCGCGCGGACTCTTCCGCACGGCTGACAAGGCGAGATCACGATCTACGGCTGGAGTGCTGTACGGCGAGAGGGTGGCGACCGGCGGTCTCCTGTGCTGCGATGGACCCCAACGGGTGTCCGGCGCACGGGAGTTCACGGTGACCGACGAGGTCGGAACGACGAAGGTACGGGACGTGGTGCGTGCGGTGGTGACCGAGCGCGCGCCGCACGAGCTGCCCCTCGTCGAGGGGCTGTTCCGGTTCGACGACGAGGAGGCCGTCCGCGTCCTCGCCGGGCGGGGACCACGCAGGGAACCGCTCGGCTTCGGTCTGGCCGAGGCCACCGCCCTGGTCACCGCCGTGGTGTGGCTGGTCCTCGACCAGGTGGCCCGGCGCGCCCTCGACGCCGCCGCCGACGGTCTGGTCGCACGGTGCCGCTCCGGACTGCGGCGGGTCCTGCGCCGGGGCGACGCCGCTCCTCCGCGCACGCTGCCCGAGCTGGACCGCGCCCAGCTCACCCTCGTACGCACACAGATCCTGCGGCTCGCGACCGAGCGCGGTATCGACACGGACGAGGCCGCCTCGCTGGCGGACGCGGTGGTGGTCCACCTGGCGACGGCGGATCCGGGGGCGGACGGGGCGTCCGGCAGCCCTGACACGGGCGGCGAGGTCAACCGGTCGGTCTCCGGCACCGATTCGTGAAGGCGGTGAACGCGCCCGTCGACGGGGCGGCCCTCGTACCGGACAGACCCCGGCGGCGCGGCATCGCCGACACCGGGCCCCGTTTCGCGCTGCTGATGACCGTCGTGACGGTGTCCAGCGTGAGCATGCTGGACACCGTCCTGGCTCCGAAGCCCAACGACACCCCTGGCGACCCGCTGGGCTGTCTGCTCGCGGCCGGGCTGGACCCCGACGGCCGCAACGTGGACAACGTGCTGAGCACCGAGCGCAGCTCCGAGGCGCTGTCGAAGTGCATGTCCGGGGTACCGACGGTCGAGCACTGGAAGGGCATGGTCGCGACGCTGCTGCTGTTGGCGGTCGCGGCGGCGGTGTACTGGTGGACGCCACGGCTGCGCGAGCTCAGGCACCGCACGGTCCCGGTCGGGGACGTGGACCGCGACGGCACGCTGGCCGCCGAACTCGCCGAGCTGCGCGCCCGCGCCGGCATCACCTACGGCCTGGCGTTCCGCGTGGATCCGGCCCGGACCACCGCCGGTGCCGTGGTGTACGGACGGTTCGGGCAGTACACGGTATGCCTGCACGCCGGCCTGCTGGTGCGGCGCAGCACGGACCCGGAGGGCTTCCGCGCGGTCGTCCTGCACGAGTTCGCCCACATCCGTAACCGCGACGTGGACTTCGCCTCCGCCAGTACAGCCCTGTGGCGGGTGTTCGTGGTGCTCGCGCTGCTGCCCTACCTGTACCACGAGGGCCGCCTGCTCTTGAGGGGCCTGTTCGGCCTGACAGACTCACCGTTCTGGCCCGGGGCCGCGTCAATTCTGGCGTACTCCCTGCTGGCCGGTCTCGTCCTGGTGGGCCTGGTGCCCCTGGCCCGCGCCGATCTGCTGCGCCGCCGTGAACTGCACGCCGACGCCGGGGCCGTCGACTGCGGCGCGCCGCCCGCCGCATGGCAGCACCGGGATCCGCCCGGCACGGTGGCGGCCTCGATGCGCCGCGTCACCGCGCTGCTGCGGACGCACCCGACATGGGCCGAGCGGCGCCGCGCGCTCGCCGACCACACCCGGCTGTCGGGGGTGGGCGCACTGTCCATGTTCCTTGTCGGAGTGAGCGCCACGCTGCTGGTCAACGAGCTGCAGGTGGTGCCGGGGCTGTCCGCGGACAGCGGCGCCGCATGGTGCACGGCTGCCTTCATGGCGCCGATGCTCTGGTTCCCGTTGGCGCGTTCGGTGGCCGCATCCCAGGGCACGGGGCGGGGCGAGTCCGGCGTGCGGTCGGGGATGTGGCTCGGCTGCGGCCTGATCCTGGGCGAGTTCGCGCGCGGCAGGCACGGCAACGAGTGGCTCGCCCCCGAGCCCTGGTTCCTGCTCGGCCTGCTGCTCGCCGCGACGGTCGCTGCGGTGTGGTCGGCACAGTGCACACGGCTGGCGCTCGCCCTGCCGCGCAGATGGGCGCGGTGGGCGGCGGGCCTGCTGAACCTGCTGGTCGTCGCGGCGGTGCTGGGGGCCGGGTTGCGCTGGTGGTACTGGTCGGGCCAGTACCTCGCGGTCGGCCTGCACGACCGGACCGACCTGCTCCGCCACCAGATGACGTCGATGTACCCGGGCACGTGGCAGGCCTACTCCTGGGAACTGTCTGCGGTCGCCATGCTGCTGCCCAACCTCGTGGACTTCACGACGAGCATCCCGGTCGAGGCCGCTGCCCTCGCTCTGTGGCTCCTCCCGCTCGTGGTCTGGGCGTGCACGGGCGCCCCGGGTCTGCGGGTCCGCCGGACACTCCTGGCCGGCCTGGCGGGCGGTGCGCTGTGCTGGGCGGGGCTGCTCGCGGCCGGCTACGTCCAGCACGGCCGCCGCCCCGGCTCCTGGGCGGAACGCACCGGCGCGTACAGCTTCTTCCACACCTGGCTGGTGATGGGCGCCATCCTCGCCTCGAGCCTGCTCACGGCCGCCGCCGTGGCAGCCGTCTCCCGGCACTTCTGGCTCCCCCGCGCCCTGCTGGCGGCCGCGGTGGCCCAACTCCTCGGCATGGCCGGGTGGTTCGTCCTCTTCTCGGCCGACGGCTGCCTCGGCCGGTACAGCTTCCTGACCGACCGGTGCCAGTGGGTGCCGGCCGTCGGCCTGTCCCAAATCGACATGCTCACCCGGACCATCCTGGCCCCGACGATCCTCTTCGCGGGGTGCGCGGGGCTGGTCGGTGCCGGGGTGGGGTGGGGCGTACGACGGGTGCGGCGCGGGTCGCACGTACGGCCGGCTCCGGCCGATCACCCGGACGAGACACCGGGCCGCGCGCAGACACCACCCCCGCCTCCCGTCGTCCCCGCGCAGCGAGGGCTGAGGCTGCTCTCGTCGGGCCTGGTCCTCGTGCTGGCCGTCTCCGCGTCACTGCTCACGGTGGCGGCGCACGAGTCCTCGCCCGGTGCGAAGCCGGCCAGTGCATCGGTGCCGGCCGACACCCCGGGCGACACGGTCGACGATCTGGTCGACGCACCGCCGACGGCGAGGACGGCGAAGATCCGTGAGTGGCAGGCGCGGGCCTGGCTCGGCCACGGCGGCTTGACGCACTCCAAGCGGATCGTCGACGCCGCGACAGACATCAGCGACGCGTTCGCCGCCGCCGTGCAGAAGCCGCGCGACAACGGAGAGACCATGCTGGAGACCAAGAAGTTCAGCCGGCTCTGCGGGGCCTTGGCGAAGCGAGCCGACGACGCGCTGGCCTACTTCCCCGTGCCGGACAAGAACCTGCAGAAGACCTGGTCCGTAACCTTGAAGGGGATCGCCCGGCAGGGCCGGATCTGCCAGGACGCGATGACCCCCGGCGACGCCGACCCGTACAGGACGGAAGCTGACCGGGCACGGGTCTTCAACCAGGCCCTCGACGAGATATTCGACGCCTTGGACCCCCTCGTCGCCGTCCTGGACAAGATCACGAAGTTGGCGACGAGCTCGACCTGACGACCACACGCACCCGGGCCGGACACGCGGCACCCCCCGGCTGAGCCTCGATCCCGACGTGGTCTGGAAATGATCTCCGAGGGTTCGCGTGCAGCCCGTCCACCTCGACCGCGAAGCTGTGGCTTGCCAGCCGGAGGACTGCCACTTCGTCGGCGAAGTCGGGTGTCGACGGCCCACCCTGATCACGGGCCGCACGGGGCGCCCCGCCTTCCCCGTGTCCTGGGGAAGGCGGGGCGCCAGGCGGGTCCACTGCTCGTCGGTCAGCGGGCGCGCGCGCCCGCTCGTGGTCACCGAGGCCGGTAGGCGGTGGCCAGCAAGGAGACGGTGACCCGGTCGGGCAGGAGGCCGTCATCGTCCAGGTCCGCACCGTTCAGGTGGCGTGCGCTCGGCGTCATCCCCACCAGGTCGAGGGCCTCCGCCCTCGTCAGGGACGTGGCGTACTCGATCCGCTCGGTCTCGGCGGCCTCGAAGAAGGGGGCCAGCGCGTGGTGCAGGCGCCGCTCTTTGGCCGGGTCGATCGTGACCATCGCGGACACCTGGCCGCGCAGCTCGGCCAGGTGCCGCCCGGTAGGACGCACCACGACCAACCGGCCGGTCGGGCGCAACACCCGGCGGAACTCGGACGGGTTGCGCGGGGCGAACACGTCCAGCACGACGTCGGCCACCTGGTCGGCGAGCGGGAAGGGACGGAAGACGTCCCAGGTCGCCGCGGCGGCTCGCTCATGGGCTCGGGCCGCTGAGCGAAGCGCGCGCGCCGAGGTGTCCAGGCCCAGACCACGGGCTCCGGGCAGCTGGTCGAGTACGCCTGCCAGGTAGTAGCCCGTGCCGCATCCGACGTCCACGACCGTGCCCCGTTCGGGCGCGGCGTCGGACGACAGGCGGGCCACGACCTGGCGGACGGGGGCGTATCTGCCCGTGGACAGGAAACGGTCCCGGGCCCGGACCATGGCCGCGTCGTCGCCGCTTGTGGGGCGGGTCCCGGTCAGGAGACTGACGTAGCCGTGGCGGGCGATGTCGAAGGTGTGGCCCACCGGGCAGCGCAGGGTGCCGCGGTCGTGGTGGAGACGGGTGCGGCACGTCGGGCAGCACAGCAGGTCGAGGAACGGTTCGAGGGCAGGGGGAAGTAACACGGGCACGAGGCACTCCTGGCAACGGTGACGGGAAGGGACCGTGCCTGCACGCACTCGGGAAGCCGCCGCTCCAGGAGGGAACGGGCCCGGCGCCCGGCCGCCCCGGGTACGGGCGGCGCCGGGAGCGAGGTTTCACGCAGCAGGCACACCGAGGAGGGCGACGCCGTCCGGCATCGCCCTCAACGCCTCCGGGTCACAGGAAGCAGCAGTGCGGGGTGCTCATGAATGCCACATCACGAGTCTACGAGCTTCAACGTGAGTGTCCCGCGCCGACGTTGACGTCAGGAGACACGGCCTGGTTCGGGTGCCGGAACCGCCCCGGTGAGACGCCGTACTCGCGACGCCAAGTCGCCAGTCCCTCAGAGGCCTTCGAGTCCACGTCCTTCATCCTTACCGAGGTTCTCCAGGACGACCCGGCGCACGCTTGCCAGGTGGGCGGGGCAGTCGGCCTGAAGGCCCCTCCGGACCGGCGTCGGTCAGGACGGCCGCCGGTAACCGCGTCCCGGATCAGGCGGCTGCTCACGTGCCGGACAGGATGTGCGGGGCAACCGGCAGGGCCCGCGACTCGCCCTCTCCCCCACGGTCTGGGGCGAGTTCGTGTCGCGGACCCTCCCCGGCTAGGACTGCGGGCACTCCTTCCACGCCAGGTGGTACACCGTGCTGATGTCCCCGTCCGTCGAGTCCATCGTCATGAAGCTGACCTTGCCGGGCGACTGCGTACCGGCGGCCACGCGGAGTTCGGTGTTGATGTTGAAGTTGCGCTGGACTCCGCAGGGCGCATAGACCAGTTGGGGCCAGTCCGTGGTGTCGGTGGCCTGCCAGTTGTCGTTGTAGGGGCCGGAGAAGGGGTGGTTCTTGAAGACGGTGCTCGACGAGCCCTGGAAGTAGTACGACGCTCTCTGCGTACCGCTCGCCCCGGGCTGGAGCGCGGCGAAGCCGCGGTAGTCCGCGCTGGCGATGGCGTAGGTGAAGCCGCCCGGGACATGGACGATCAGGCTGAGCTGGCAGTTCTTGCGGAACGCGGTGGGGTCGGAATTGCCGCCGGCCTGGGCGAGGTAGTCGCTGTAGGTCACGGTGAAGGCGGTGTTGTCCTCGGAGACGACAACCGCGGCCGTGCCCTGCGGGCAGCCGGAGCCGTTCACGGTGGCGACCTTGATGACGATCTTGTCCGGGGGCGGGTCCTCGAACCCGCCGGTCGATGCCTGTGCGGGCAGTGCGGTGGTGAGCAGGGCGGCTATCGCCCCGCTCAGCAGGAATCCACCGGTCATGGTCTCTCCTACGGGTTGGGGGGTGGCGACGCCACCGGCCTGTGGAGGAACCGTGAGGTTCCTGTGAAGGCCGGGGGCGATCGCATCGTAGGGAGACGCGGACGACAAGGGCAGTGCGAACTCAGGCCATTCACATTGACGGATTTCACAGCCCGGGCACGCGCGGAGGGTGGCGGCCGGACGACTCCCCCTGCGCGACCGGCTGTTGCAGGGGCACGAGGGCGCGAAGGCGGTCGGCGAGGCCCGATCTCCTGCCGGTTCCGCGGTGCACCTCTCGCGCCGCGGAGAAGCTGTGCGGCAACGGCCCCTCGAACCTGGGCCGTTCCGTTCCGCGGCGACCGGCGTCTCGCCTTTTGGGAAGGTCCCCCGCCGCCTCTTTCGCCTCGCTTCAACCCCGAGCAAGATGTGCCTCAAGGGCATGGCAACGTTGTCACGCCTCTCCCCACGCCCTCCTTGGAGATGCCATGCACGGCAGAACGAGCCCTGCCCGGTCCAGAGCACAGGTCTTGTCGTCGCACCGGACACGGCCGCGCCCCACGCCGCCGACCCGGGTCGTCCTCCTGCTCGTCGCCCTGTTGGCCGCGCTCGTTACGCCGCTCGGCACCGCGAACCCGGCGGCGGCGGCCGCGGCCGACACCTTCGCCGGGTCGAACGTGGACCAGGTCAACCCGTTCATAGGGACGACCGGCAGCAGCAGTACCGAGTACGGAGGCATGATCCCCAGTACCGCACCGCCGTTCGGGATGACGCGGTGGTCGCCGATGACGCGCGAGAACTACGTCAGCCGCCTGCCGTACCACCTCGGCGACCCGAAGATCACGGGCTTCATCGGCACCCATCAGCCGGCGATCTGGATGGGCGACTCCGGCTACGTGGTCGGCATGCCCGGGGTCGGCGCCGTCAAGACCGATGAAGCGGACCGCGGACTGCCCTACAGCCACAGCGACGAGACGGCCTCGCCCGAGTTGTACACCGTGAACATGCACCCCGCGGCCGGACAGACGCTGCGCGCCGAACTCACCGCGACCTCCCGGGTCGGCGTCCAGCGACTGACCTACCCCCAGGGCACGGCGGCGAACTACGTGGTGCAGGCGACACGCTCCGGTGTCACCGGCGGCGTGCACATCGACCCGGCCCGGCGGGAGATCAGCGGTGACAACCCCGACCGCCAGGACAGCAACCTCGGTCCCTTCAAGGCGTCCGGCTTCAAGGGCTACTTCGTAGCGCGCTTCGACACCTCCTTCGCCGGCTACGGCACCGCGACCGGCGCCACCCAGTACGACCGGCAGAGCGACCGCACGGATCAGGACGTCTCGGGCTACGTGCGGTTCCCGGCCGGCACCGCGAACGTCACCGTACGGATCGCGACCTCGTTCATCTCGGTCGACCAGGCGCGGGCCAGCCTCGACAAGGAGGTGCCCGACCGGCAGACCTTCGGCGCCACGGTGGCCAGGACCAGGGCCGCCTGGGCCGACAAGCTCGACCGGGTCGACATCGACGGCGCGACGCCCGACCAGCGGGCCGTCTTCTACACCGCGATGTACCACGCCCTGCAGTACCCCTCGGAGATGTCCGAGTACGGCCGCTACTACAGCGCGTACGACGACAAGGTGCACAAGGGGGTCAGTTACACCGGGTACTCGCTGTGGGACACCTTCCGCGCACAGAACGCCTTCCTCACCCTGTTCGCGCCGGAGCGCGTCAACGGCATGGTGACCTCCATGCTGCAGGACTACCAGCAGGGCGGCTGGCTGCCGTTGTGGAAGAACCTCACCGAGACCAACATCATGGAGGGCACGAACGCCGACTCGGTGATCGCCGAGGACATCGCCAAGGGCTTCCACGGCTTCGATCTGGACCTCGCCTACCAGGCCGTGCGCAAGGACGCGATGACACCGCCGGACGACGACACCACGCTCTGGTACGGCGACCGTCAGGAAGGCACGCCGGTGGAGGCCCGGGCGGGCCTGACGACCTACCTGAAGAACGGCTGGGTCGCGGCGGACCGGACAGCTGAAGCGGGCGCGCGCACCCTGGACTTCGCCTACGAGGACTGGGCCGTCGCACAGGTCGCCAGAGCGGCGGGCAAGACCTCCGACGCCGCGTACTTCCTCGAGCGCAGCAAGAACTACCGGAACCAGTACAACGCCGCGACCGGTTTCATGCAGGCCCGCAACCTCGACGGCACCTGGGCCGACGGCGCCTGGACCGAGGGTGACCAGTGGGTCTACACGAACGACGTCCTCCACGACGTCCCCGGCCTGATCGCCCTCAAGGGAGGGGACAGCGCCTTCGCCGCCTGGCTCGACACCTACTTCACCGGGGGACACAACAACCAGACCAACGAGCCCAGCCACCACATCCCCTACCTGTACGACTACGCCGGCCGGCCGTGGCGGACCCAGCAACTGGTACGGCAGATCGCCGACGCCAACTACCACAACACCCCCGACGGTCTTTCCGGCAACGAGGACGCCGGCCAGATGTCGGCCTGGTACCTGTTCTCCGCCATGGGCTTCTATCCGGTGAACCCGGCCTCGGGCCAGTACACCGTGGGCAGTCCCTTCTTCGACAAGGTCACCCTGAGACTCCCGGGGACGGACGGTCCGCTCGTCATCTCGGCGCCGCGCGCGGCGTCCCGCCCGTACGTGCAGGCGCTCAGCCTGAACGGCAAGCGCATCACCAAGCCCTTCCTCAGCCAGGCGGACCTGACGGGCGGCGGCCGCCTCGACTTCACCATGAACGCCGCACCGCAGGCCTGGAGCGCTTCGACGACACCTCCTCCGCCGGCGACGAACCTCGCCCGGTCCAAGCCGGTCGAGATGACCGACGGAACCCCGGCGGTCGACTGGGGCAAGCCCACCGAGAACGGCGTCGACGGCGACCCCTCGACCGAGGCGCAGTCGACCAGCGGCGCGCCGTGGAGCCTACGGGTGGACCTCGGCACCGCCACCACCGTGGGACGCGTGGTGGTCAACCCCGACTGGGAGAACTACCCCGTGGACTACGACATCAAGGTCTCCGACGACGGCGCCACGTGGACCACCGTGGCCACGGACACCTCCGCCGGCGGCACAGCCACCTGCTCTGCCTACGGCGTCACGGTGTGCGGTCAGGTGCACTCGTACACCTTCACGCCGACGAAGGCCCGCCATGTACAGCTGAGCGTCAACAGCTGGGCCTCCGCCAAGACGGGCGCACCGGCCGACGGGTACGGCTGGGCCCTCAGAGAGTTCGAGGTCTACGCCCGCTGACATCCGGCCTTCGGTACCACCGGTCTGCCTGTTCGGCGCGGAATGCTCGACTGTGCCGAACGGGCAGGCCGAGTGTCGCGGTGCGGCGCGTCCGACTCCGGCACACACCGAAGCCCGGAAGCTCAGGGATTCTCCCAAGCCCCCGGCTCCGCCGCCAGCTGCCGTACCGGCTCCGGCAGTGTGCCCGTCGCGATGTCGGCGATCGTGACGCCCTCCAGGATGCGGCGGACGTTGGCGCGCAGGGCGATCCACAGGGGGAGCAGGGGCTGGGCGGAGCCGGTGTACTCGAGCCCCGTCGGCCGCTCGCCGCGTACCGACACGATGGGGCCGTCGACGGCCCGGATGACGTCCGCGACTGTGATCTCCGTCGCGGGGCGCGCCAGCCGGTAGCCGCCTCCGCCGCCGCGCCGGCTGTCGACGACGCCGGCACGCCGCAGATCACCGAGAATGCCTTCCAGGAACTTGTGCGGGATGTCCTGGACGGCGGCCACGGCCTCGGCCTTCACCGGTCCGTCATGCTGCCGCAGGGCGAGCTCCAGCACCGCCCGTACCGCGTAGTCCGCCCGCGCAGAGATCCTCATACGACAATTGTGCGTCGTCGGACCGTGGAGAATGACCCCACAACCCACCCAAGCACCCACGGTCGCGGACGGAACAGGCACAACAGGAGGCGCTCCCTTGGGGCTCAGCAGAAGGACTTTCAGCATTCTCGCCGGTACCACGGCGCTCGGCTTCACGCTGGGCGGCAGTATCGGCACGACGACGAACGCCTCCGCGTCCCGCAGTGTGCCCACCGGTCCCGCGCCGGGGCCGCCCAGTGCCGACGGGCGCGGGCACACGGTCGGCTTCGACCGGTACTCGCTGCTGGTCGACGGCCGGCGGCTGGTGCTGTGGTCGGGCGAGATGCATCCCTTCCGGCTGCCGAGTCCGTCGCTGTGGCGGGACGTGCTGGAGAAGATGCGGGCCCACGGGTACAACGCGGTCAGCGTCTACGTGTCCTGGAACTACCACTCCCCCGCGCCCGGCCGGTACGACTTCACGGGCGTCCGCGATCTGGAGCTGTTCCTGCGGACGGCCGCCGAGACCGGCCTGTACGTGATCCTGCGCCCCGGGCCGTACATCAACGCGGAGATCGACGGCGGCGGCTTCCCCGGCTGGCTCACGGCCACCGAGGGCCGCGCCCGTACCTTTGACCCGGCCTATCTGAGGCACGCCGACGAGTGGCTGTCCCGGGTGAACCAGATCGCCGCCCGGTACCAGTTCACCAGCGGCACGGGCACGATCCTGCTCTACCAGATCGAGAACGAGTACGACGCGTACGTCGACGAGCCCGCCGGCCGCGACTACATGTCCCACCTGTACCGAAAAGTGCGGGCCGACGGCATCGAGGTACCGCTGTTCCACAACGACAACGGCAGGAACGGCCACTGGACCCCCGGCTCGTTCGACACCGGCGGGGAGAAGGGGCGCTGGCTGTACGGCTTCGACGGCTATCCCGAGCCCGCGCAGGTGCCGCCCGACTGGGGGCACTTCGGGGTCGGCGGGGCGAGGGGTGGAGCTACGGCGAGTCCCAGAACGCCCGGGTTTGTCCCCGAGTTCGGTGGTGGCTGGTTCGACCCGTGGGGCGGGGCCGAGTTCGAGGGGAAGGGGTACGCGGAGGCCCGGCGCACCCGGGACGCGGCGTACGAGCGGCGCTTCTACCTGACCAACCTCGCCAACGGCATCACCCTGCACAACGTCTACATGACCTTCGGCGGCACCTCCTGGGGCTGGCTGCCCGCGCCGGTCGTCTACACGTCGTACGACTACGGGGCGGCCTTCGACGAGGGGCGCAACGCCACCCCCAAGCTCGCCCCGATGCACCAGATCGGACAGCTGCTCGCGCGCCAGCCCGACCTCGCCAAGCTGGACCCGGCGGCGGCGGTCGAGCCCGCGGACGACCGGCTCAAGGCGTACCACCTGACCAACCCGGACACCGGCGCCCACGTGTACGTCCTGCGCAACGACAGCGACGAACGCGTCACCACGACCCTGCCGGACACCGACTTCGACGTGCCGGTCTCCGTCCCGGCCCGGGACGCCCGGCTGCTGGCGACCGGGATGGCCCTGGGGCAGCGCAAGCTGAGGTTCTCCACGGTCCAGCCCATGTTCTGCCTCACCGCCGGCCGGCAGGACATCGCCGTGTTCGCCGGACCGTACGGGGAGATCGCGCAGGTCGTGCTGGACTGCCCCGAGGAACCGGAGACGACCCGGCTGGACGCCGAGGGCGCGTGGGTCTACGACCGCGGTCTGCTGCGGGTGACCGCTCCGCTCGGCGTCGGCGGACTGACCCGGGTGCGGGTCGAGGGCGGCGGGCACGACCGGACCCTGCTGCTGTTCTTCACCGACGACGCCACCTCGCTGAGGCTGTGGCCGTACGAGACCCCGTCGGGCTCGGTGCTGGTGTACGGGCCCGCGCTGGTGCGGGACGTGACACTGAGCGGCGACACCGTCCAGCTGACCGGTGACACGATCGGGGAGACCGGCCTGGAGGTGTGGGGACCGCGCGGTATCGCCCAGGTCACCTGGAACAAGGGCCCGGTGCAGACGCGGCTCAGCGGCACCGAAAGCCTGCTGGCGGAGCGGTTCCTGCCCGGAGTGCGCCCGGTCTCGCTGCCGTCCCTGGCCGGCGGCTGGCGCCGGCGGACGGAGAACCCGGAGGCGGCGCCGGACTTCGACGACTCGGCGTGGAAGGCCGCCGACCGGACGACGTCGTACAGCGTCACGCCCGTGCCCGAGGGGCAGCCCGTGCTCTTCGCGGACGACTACGGCTTCCACTACGGAGACGTCTGGTACCGGGGTCGCTTCACCGCCGACCCCGAGGACCTGGAGTCCGTCTCCCTCGCGTACAGCACGGGCACCCAGGGCCTGCTGATGGCCTGGCTGGACGGTGAGCCGCTGGGCACGCACCGGATGCCGGTGCCGGACAAGAGCACGGTGCGCAAGGGAAGTTGGGCTGCCACGGCCACGTTCAAGGTGCCCGGGAAGCTGCGCGAGAAGCTGAGCGGGGAAGCGGCCGAGGACGGTGCCGGTGCCGCGCACGTCCTGTCCGTCCTCGTGCGGCGGATGCAGCACGACCAGGACGGCGAGGCGCTCGACACGCACAAGGTCGCGCGCGGACTGACCGCGGTCACCTTCAAGGGGGCTGCCCCGAAGGTGAGGTGGCGGTTGCAGGGCGAGGCTGCGCCCGACCGGGTGCGCGGGCCGCAGAACAACGGCGGGCTGCACGGCGAGCGGGAGGGCTGGCACCTGCCGGGGTTCGAGGACGGCGACTGGGAGCCGGCCGAGCTGCCGCGGGCGGACCGACGGCAGGGAGTGACCTGGTACCGGAGGGAGTTCAGGCTCGCCGTGGATCCCGGGACCGACGCCTCGATCGGTCTCACCCTCCACGACGACCCGGCCCGCGCCTACCGCGTCCAGATCTTCCTCAACGGCTGGAACATGGGCCAGTACATCAACGACGTGGGCCCGCAGCACACCTTCGTCCTGCCGAACGGGATCCTGCGCACACGTGGCGCGAACACACTGGCGCTGGCGGTGTTGTCCGACGGGACCACACCGGCAGGGCCGGGTGAGGTGCGGCTGAGTCTGCTGGGCGCGGCGGCGGGCGGGGTGCCGGTGAAGCCGGTCGACTCGCCCGGGCGGTGACCGCCGAAAGCTCGTCCTCCGGTGCATTGCCTTCTTCGGCGGACTGGTCCACGGTGTTGGGTCCGGAACCGCGAAGAGGGAGGGGAACCTCGTGCGAAGACGGCGTTTCATCGGCGGACTGGTCGGGGCCGGGGCGGGGTTGGGGCTCGTCTCGGCGAGTGGCGGTACGGCCGGGGCGGCCGGGGCGGGCCGACCCGCGCTCGCCGGGGAACCACACGAGTGGCAGGCCGTCCCCACGCCGGAGGGCACACCGGCCGCCCAGGTGAGGGACGTGGCCGCCGCGGACGCCGGTCTCGCGTGGGCCGTGGGCGAGGAGGGCCGCAGCGGCTCCGCCCTCGGGACCCCGCTGGCCCTCGCGTGGGACGGCGGGTCGTGGACCCGGACCGGCCTCGGCCACCTGGGGTTCCGCGGCCACCTGCACTCGGTCGCCGGTACCGGCGCCGCCTCCGCCTGGGCGATCGGCACGGACACCGCCGGCGCCACCCGTCTCCTCGCGTGGGACGGGCAGACCTGGCGCGAGAGGTCCTTCCCCGGCCAGGGGCAGGCCGGGACATCCCTCACCGGGGTCACGGTGGACTCCGCGGGGGACGCCTGGTTCTCCGGACGTGGCGCGGGCGGCTCGGTGCTGCTGCACCGGGACGGTCAGGGCGGCTGGCGATGGCTGCCGGCGCCCCCGAGCGCGACCACCGTCACCCCGTCGGGGGTCCAGCTGTCGCCCGGCGGTGACGTGTGGGTGTACGGCGTCGGGATCGTCGCCCGCTGGGACGGCTCCGCGTGGACCGAGCTGCCCGGCTACCAGGGCATCCGCGCCTACTTCACCGGGCTGCTGCCGGTGGCCGACGACGACCTGTGGCTCGTCGGCTTCGACTACGGCGTCGGCGGGCCGCCCGGCAAACCTCCGGGCGTCCTCCTGCTGCACGGGGACGGCAGCACCTGGAACAGCGCCACCTCGCCGTTCACCGTCGGCATGCTCAACGGCATCGTCGCCGACGCACAGGGGCGGCCCGACCGTATCGCCGGGTGTGACTTCTGGGACCAGACCCGCGCCCACTACCTGCGGTGGGACGGCACGGCCTGGGTGAGCGAGCGGGGGCCGGTGTCCACCACGCCCGTCGTGATGAACTCCCTTGCCGCGGTGCCCGGTTCGGACGGCGGCTACTGGGCGGCCGGGACGACGTCCTCCTCACCGTATCCGCCCGCGCAGGTGCGTATCGAACGCTGACGCGCCCGCGCGGGGACGACACGCTCACGCCAGCCGGATCACGTTCCAGGACAGCGGCTCCAGTACGGCGGTCAGGGTGCCGTCCGTCAGGGCGGTGCCCTCGACCGGGTGCGGAGCGACCCGCTCCGGGTCGTCGAGGGTGTTGCGGGCGTCCGGGTCGGCGTCCGCGAGGGCGCTGTGCTCGACGACCGAGGTCAGGTCGAGGCCGTTCAGGGCGACCTCCAGCGGGAGGGCGTCGGTGCGGCCGCGGTTGACGGCGAAGACGGTGACCGTGCCGTCGTCGGCGCGTACGGCGGTGGCGTGCAGGAGGTCGGCCTCGCCGTACTTCTTCGTCTCGTACGTCGGTGAGTCCACCCGGACGTCGAGGACCTGGCCTCGGCCGTGCTGGGCGGCCTGGGCGAAGGGGAAGAAGGTGGTCTGGCGCCAGGCGGGGCCGCCCGGCTCCGTCATGATCGGGGCGATGACGTTGACCAGCTGGGCGAGGCAGGCGACGGTGACCCGGTCGGCGTGCCTCAGCAGGGCGATGAGCAGCGAGCCGAAGACGACGGCGTCGGTGACGCTGTAGTTGTCCTCCAGGAGGCGGGGGGCCTCGGGCCAGTCGTCCTGCTGGAACGTCTTGGCGTGCTCCTCCCACTCGGGCAGGTACCAGACGTTCCACTCGTCGAAGGAGAGGTTGATCTTCTTCTTCGACTTCAGCCGCGCGCCCACGTGGTCGGCGGTCGCGACCACGTTCTCGATGAAGGACTCCATGTCGACGGCGGAGGCGAGGAAGGAGTCGAGGTCGCCGTTCTCGGGCCAGTAGTAGGCGTGCAGGGAGATGTAGTCGACGAGGTCGTACGTCTCCTTGAGGACCGTCGCCTCCCACTCGGCGAAGGTCGGCATGGACTGGCTGGAGGAGCCGCAGGCGACGAGTTCGACCTTCGGGTCGATCTGGCGCATGGCGCGGGCGGTCTCGGCGGCGACGCGGCCGTACTCCTCCGCCGTCTTGTGGCCGGTCTGCCAGGGGCCGTCCATCTCGTTGCCGAGGCACCACAGCCGGATGCCGAAGGGGTCCTTGTCACCGTGGGCGGCCCGGAGGTCGGACAGGGCGGTGCCCTCGGCGTGGTTGGCGTACTCCTGGAGTTCGAGGGCCTCGGCGACACCGCGGGTGCCCAGGTTGACGGCCATCATGGGCTCGGCCTGCGGGCCGACCTTGCGGAGGAAGTCGATGTACTCGGAGAGCCCGAAGCGGTTGGTCTCGGTGGAGTGCCAGGCGAGGTCCAGTCGGCGGGGGCGGGATTCGGCGGGGCCGACGGAGTCCTCCCACTTGTAGCCCGAGACGAAGTTGCCGCCGGGGTAGCGGACCGCGGTGACGCCGAGTTCGCGGACCAGTTCCAGGACGTCCGTGCGAAGGCCGGCCTCGTCCGCCGCCGGGTGCCCCGGCTCGAAGATGCCGGTGTAGACGCAGCGGCCGAGGTGTTCCACGAACGAGCCGAATATGCGCGGGTTGACCTCGCCGACGGTGAAGGCGGGGTCGAGGGTGAAGCGGGCGGTGTGCATGGGGTCCTTTCGGGGGTCGTTACTGGCCCGCGAGGCCGGTGTGCGCGACACCCGCCACGATCTGGCGCTGGAAGAAGACGAAGACGATGATCAGCGGCAGGCCCGCCATCAGGCCGCCGGCCATGAGCTGGGCCCACTGGATGCCGTACGAGTTCATCACGGTCGCGATGCCGTTCGGCATGGTCATCAGGTCGGGGTTGTTGGTCACCATGTACGGCCAAAGGAAGTTGTTCCACGAGGCGATGAAGGTGAAGATGCCGACCGCCGCGAGGGAGGGACGGGACAGCGGGAGGACGATGGTGAAGAAGACCCGCCAGCGGCCCGCCCCGTCGATGAACGCGGCCTCCTCCAGCTCGCGCGGGATGCCCTGGAAGAACTTGTACAGGATGTAGACCATCGCGGCGGGCGCGCACTGCGGCAGGATCATGCCCCAGTACGTGTCGACCATGCCCATCTGCTGGACGGTCGTGAACAGGGGCACGCCGAGCACGGCGGGCGAGACCATCAGGCCGGTCATGACCAGGCCCATCAGGGCGCCCTTGCCGCGGAACTCGGTGCGGGCGAAGCCGTATCCGGCGAGCGCGCTCACGAACAGCACGACGGTCGTCACGCAGACCGAGACCACCAGCGAGTTCACGAACCAGTTGGTGATGTTGCCGTTCTCGAAGATCGCCTTCCAGGCCTGGCCCGTCCACACCTTCGGCAGCCAGTGCGGCGGCACCTCGACGGCTTCGGTCTCCGACTTGAGGGAGGTGAACAGGGCCCAGGCCAGCGGCGCGAGGAACACCGCGGAGACGGCGGCGCCGAGGAGGGTGAGGATGATCTGGCTGGGCGTCCAGGCCTTGCGTGGCTTGACGTGTACCGGTGCGGCGGTGGTCATCGGCCGCCCTCCTCACGGTTGCGCAGCAGCCACATCCGGGCGAGGGCGACGGCCGCGATGATCACGAAGAAGATGATGGAGATCGCGGAGGCGTAGCCCACGCGGTAGCTGGTGAAGCCCTGTTCGAGGGTGTACTGCACGAAGGTGCGGGTCGAGTCCTCCGGCCCGGGGCCGAAGTCCATCATCACGACGGCCTGGTCGAAGACCTGGAGGGAGGCGAGGATCTGGAGGGCGACGACGAGGCCGGTGATGTTGCGCAGCATCGGCAGGGTGATGTGGACCATGCGGTGCCAGGCGTTCGCGCCGTCCAGCTTGGCGGCCTCGTACAGGTGGGCGGGGATGCCCTGGAGGGCGGCGAGGTAGAGCAGGAAGCTGAAGCCGACCGTCCACCACAGGGTGCAGATGACGACGGCGAGCATGGCGTACGACTTGTCGGTCAGCCAGGGCGTCTCGATGCCGAAGACGTGGTTGACCATGCCCGTACCGGGGTTGAACAGCCACTGCCAGAGGTTGCCGGTGACGGTGGAGGGCAGCAGGAACGGGGCGAAGAAGCACAGCCGCCACAGCCACTTGGCGCGCTCGATGTGGTGGGCCAGCATCGCGAGGAGGAAGGCGAGGACGGTGATGCAGGGCACGACCAGGAGCGTGAAGTACGCGCTGTGGCCGAGCGAGTCCCACATCAGCGGGTCGTTCAGGGCCTCGCGGTAGTTGTCGAGGCCGATGAAGTGGGCGGCGTCGCCGGAGATGTTGGCGTCCGTGAGACTGAGGTAGAGGCCGCGCAGCAGCGGCCAGATCACGAACAGCGCGAACAGCGCCAGGAACGGGGCGACGAACCAGCCGCCGTGCTGGAAGCCCTGCTTGCGGCGGACGGTGGCGCCGGCCGCGGCGGTCCTCGCGCGGGCCGGGGCGCGTACGGTCTGCGCACTGGTCGTCATGCGAGCGCACCTCCCTGCGCGGCGGTGTGGCCGTCCATCGGGTTCTTCATGGCGAGCAGTTGGGCGAGCGTGCTCTTCATCCGGCGGGCGGCGCTCTCCGGCTTGGCGGAGCCCATCGACGCGGAGACGACGACCGGGCCGACGCGCTGGGCGAGGATGCCGGTGGAGCCCGCGAACCACACCTTGGGCTCGGTGGCCTGGTGGTCCATCGCCGAGACGTACTCGTTCTGCGGGCTCAGCTTCTTGTACGCGGCCGTGGACAGGGTCGGCGTGTAGGCGGGGATGTGTCCGCCGGCCGCCCACTGCCGGGCGTGCTTGACGACGTAGGCGGCGAGCCGGTGGGCGCCCTCGTTGGTGGCGCCGCCCCGGTCCGACTGGTGCGGCAGGACGAAGGAGTGCGACTCGGCGTGCGTGGCCTGTCTGCCGAAGACGGGCGGCAGCGGGGTCGCGCCGTAGTCGAGCTTCGCGCCGGAGAAGACGGGCACCGACCAGTTGCCCTCCCAGGTGAAGGGCGCCCCGTTGATGAACTGCTCGCCGTCGGCCGCGCCCGCGGTGGAGTACCCGTCGGTGACGTGCCGGCGCAGGAACTGGAGGACCTGGACGGCCTTGTCGGTGTCGAAGGTGACCTCGGTGTCGGCGGCGTTGAAGAAGGTGCCGCCGAGCTGGGTGTAGAAGGCGACGAAGAACCACCACATGAAATTCTGGTCGTTGGCGTGCAGCCCGAGGGTCTGCAGCCCCTTCTTCGTGGCCTTCTTGGCCTCCTTGAGCACGTCGAACCACTCGTCGGTCGACGTGACCGGGACGATCCGGCCGTCGTCGCCGAGCAGTCCCGCCTTCTTCAGCACGTCCTTGCGGTAGAAGCAGAGCTGGACGTGGATGTCGAGCGGGAGGGCGTAGAGCTTGCCGTCGATGACGGCGCGTTTCCACAGCACCGGGTTGAAGTCCGCTTCCCGCACGCCGTACTTGGCGAGCAGTTCGACGTCCCACGGGTCCAGGAGACGGCCGGGCGCGAAGCCGGTGACCCGGCCCAGGTGCATGACGCCGAGGTCAGGTGCGCGGTTGCCCGCCGCCGCCATGGCCAGCTTGGTGTAGAAGGGGCTGCCCCACTGGAGGGTGGAGTCCTTCACGTCGATGCCCGGATTCTCCTCACGGAAGGAGTCCAGCATCGCGATCATGTTGTAGCCGTCGCCGCCGCTGAAGAGGTTCCAGTACCGCACGCGGGTCTGTGCGCCGGCCGCGAGCGCGTCGGCGCCGGTGCCGAGTGCGGCGAAGCCGAAGCTGCCTGCGACGAGCAACCCTCCGAGCCCGCCCAGGAGTTGCCTGCGATTCAGGTCAGGTCGTCCCATGCCCTGCCCTAACTGTTCGGTATGCCGAATCACGCCCGTAACTTCGAACGGCGACGGTAGATAGAAAGCGCTTCCACGTCAATGCTTTGGACACGACTCGCCTGACGGCGACACGTCAGGGCGCGTAACCTCGAAAAACCAAGGAGGAGGAGAAGGAGGAGGGGAGGCGTGTGGCGTACGCCCTCGGCCTCGGTGCGCGCTACGACCTCGAACTCAGCATGTACGCCATCTCCTTCTGGATTCCCACCGCGGTGCTCGCCACCGCGCTGGCGATCAAACTGCCCACGATCATCCGGCTGTGGAAGGACCCGCTGCTGCGCGCGGTCGGCGGGCTGCTGCTGCTCGCCTGCTGTGTGTTCGTGTTCGTCACGCCCTCGACG
Source organism: Streptomyces cellulosae (assembly GCF_000721105.1). Lineage (GTDB taxonomy): Bacteria > Actinomycetota > Actinomycetes > Streptomycetales > Streptomycetaceae > Streptomyces > Streptomyces cellulosae_A. The sequence goes on along the minus strand of NZ_JOEV01000053.1, from coordinate 25,223 downwards.
ATCGTCTGGACGAACCGGGTCACCGGGGTGCCCAACATCTCGGCACCCCTGGTCTATTCGCTGCTCACCGCGTTCTGCGGGTCCTGTCTGCTGCTGATCATCGCCTGGCGCAACGGGCTGTCCGACCGCTCGGACGGCACCCGGCGCGCGATGCGCTGGGTGATAGCGGTCTACTCCGGGGTGATCGTGGCCCTGTGGGTGCTGTTCGCGCTCGCGGACGCACCCGTGGAGCGGCTGCGGGACCTGGACACCTACTACGCCAACACCCCGTTCATGCGCGAGGAGATCCTGCTCTACCTGCTCGCGCACACCGTGGCCACCGTGATCACCTCCCGCCTGATCTGGAACTGGGTACGCACCCACGGCCTCGACGCCTGGCTGCGCTGGGGACTGAAGTTCCTCGGCCTCGGCTACGCCAGCCAGTTGGTGTTCGACGCCGCCAAACTCACCGCCGTCACGGCCCGTTGGACCGGGCACGACCTGGACTGGCTGAGCACCGTCGTCGCCCCGCCGGTGGCCTGTCTGTCGGCCGTCCTGATCGCCGTCGGCTTCATCCTGCCGCACGCCGGCCAGTACCTGCACGAGCGCCGGCGCCTCCGGCTGGCCCACCACGAACTGCGTCCGCTGTACCTGCTCACCCGCCGCGTCAACGGCCACGGGCTGCCCTTTCTGCTGCGCGCCACCCCGGAACTGCGCCTGACCCGCCGCGAGACCTTCATCCGCGACACGTTGCTCCCGCTGGCCGGCCACCTCGACGAGGACCTGCGCGCCCGCTCCTACGACGCCGCCCTCGCCCTCGGCCTCACCCCGGACCGGGCGAAGGCCGTGGCGGCGGCGGTGGCGGTCCTGGAACTGGTGGAGGCGGGGACGGGCCCGACGGGGGTGGCGGGTCCATCGGGGGCGGACGGGGAGGACCTGGCGGACCGGGCGGACCGGGCCGGCGTCGGCCGGCGGCACTCGTCGGGACGGGTGAGCGGGTCGGCGGACGTGTCCGCAAGGTCGCGGCCGCGCGAGGCCGTCCGAGGGGCGGGCAGCCTCCCGCCGCCGGGCGCGCGAGGACCGCTGCGGGAAGAGGGTCCCGCCCCGCGCGGACGGGCGGCCGTGGTGGAGTCAGCGGCCGACGACCCGACGGCGCCGCCGGTGAACGGGTCCGTGGACGCGCGGGCACAGGAGCCCGTACGAGTGGCGGACCGCGTCCCGCCGCGGGGAACGGGAGTGTCCCTGAGTGATGAGGGCCCCGCCCCGCGCGGGCGTACGGCCGTGGTGGACGAGACGGTCGACGACCGCGCGGCCGTGGGTGCCCCCTCCGGACGAGAGCGGGCCGGCGGCCGTCAGCCCGACGGGGTCCCCGGGAGCACCGCGCCACGGAGCGGAGGGATGGGCGACCCCGACACCACCGACCTGCTCCGGGAGATCGGGGCCGTCTCGCGGGCGCTGCGGTGGACCGAGGTGATCGACGCGGTGCGGGCCCGGGCGGCCGACGCGGCGGTCGCGGCCGTGGCGGCCCCGGTGGCCGGTCCGGCCGCCGTCGCGCCGGAGGTGAGGTAACTGAAGGGACGCATGGCCCGGCACCTGGCGACGGTGCGCGGCAGGAAGGAGATGCGCCGGCTGGCCGCCGTGCTCATCGGACCCCTGCGGGCCCCGGTTCCCGCGGACCCGGAGGCCCTGTTCGACGCGCTCGTGGCCTCCGTCAGCCGGTGGCGGGGCCGGGAGGTCGTGGTGCGCCGGGAGGTGTTCCCGCCGCACACCGCGAGCGGCCTGTGGCTGGAGGGCGACACCCAGGACATCGTCGTCGTCGACCGGCGGGCCGCGGTATGGCATCAGATCGTCATCTTCTGTCATGAGGTGTGGCACATGCATCAGCAGGGCGCGGACCGTCCTCCTACCAGCGTCGGAAGTCCCCTGCGGCCCGTCGCCGCGCGAACCGACTTCAGCCTGGACGACGAGCAGGAGGCCGACCGGTTCGGCATGCTGATGAGCGGCCGGCTGCGGCCCTGGCTGGAGGCCGCGGCGGACGGCGACGACCCGGCGTCGGGCGAGGGCGCCCAGGACGACATCGCCGGACGCATCGGCGCCGCGCTCGACTACCGCGGGCCCCGAAGATGAACGGCCTGGTCAACTACGTGAGTTGTGGCCTGCTGTGGCTCGGCCTCGTGGCGAAGGCCCCCGACCTGGTACGGCACCGCGGCGACCCCTATCTACGGGCGATCTGTGCCGTCCTGGGCCTGGCCGGAGTCTGCTTCTTCCTCGGGGCCGAGCCGACGGTCGCCGCGGTCAACCACCTCAGCGACATCCCCAACCTGGCCGCCCCGCTGACGTACGCGTCGATCACCGCGTACAGCGCCGCCTCCCAGGTACTGGTCGTCTACTGGCGGGGCGGACCGCACGTGCACCGCACCTCACGCCGCTGGATCGTGGCGTACGTCTTCGTACTGCTCGGCATCGCCGTCACCTTCGCCCTGGGCGACGCGCCCGTGGAACGCCGCACCGACCTGGACACCTACTACGCCACCACCCCGTTCATCGCCGAGATGATCGTGCTGTACCTGGCCGGTCACCTCGCCGCCGTCAGCGTCACCACGGTGTCCTCGCTGCGCTGGGCCCGCGAGGTACGCGGCTGGCTCCGGGCGGGCCTGGTGGTGCTGGGTCTCGGGACGCTGTGCAACGCCGGGTACAGCATCTCCAAACTCGCGGCGGTGACGGCCCGTTGGTCCGGCCGCGACTGGTCGGGACTGAGTACGACGGTCTCGCCGGCCGCCGCCGGACTGGCCGCCCTGATGACGGTCACGGGCATCCTGATCCCGCTCGTCGGGCCCCGGACGACCCACTGGCGACGGGCACGGCGGGACTTCGCCCGGCTGGAGCCGCTGGAACGGGAACTGGACGAGCTCCTCACCCGGCGCTCGCTGCGGCTGCCCCGGCCCCGCTGGGCCTCCCCCGCCACCCGGCTGGTGTGGCGGCAGACCAGCATCCACAACGCCCTCGGCAGCCTGGACGCCTTCTTCGACCCGGACCTGTACGAGCGGACCCTGGAGGCCGCGGCCCGGGAGAGCGGCGACCCGGAGCGGGCCGAGGCGACCGCGTGGGCCGCGGTCATCGCCGCGGCGACCGTGGAGGAACGTGACCGGCACGGCCCGGACCGGGATCCCCTCGTACCGCCGGACGGGACGGAACGCTTCCAGGACCGGGCCCCCGCGCCCGACACCCTCGTGGCCGTCGCCGACGCGCTGACCGCCTCCCCCCTCGTCGCCGCCGCCCGCGTGCGCGCCGGAACGACCCGGACGGGTACGGCGTGAGGAGCCGTAGGAGCGCGGCATGAGTGTCCGTTTGCGTACGGCCTGAGTGTCCGGATGGATCCGGCATGGACGTCCTGGACGTCCGAACGGGTGCGGCGTCCACAGCCGGACGCGTACGGCGTGAAAATCCGGACAGGTACCGCATGAACCAGGTGCCCGCGGCGCACCGTCCCCCCACCGCCGCACGATCGTCCGAACGGAGTTCCCGGGCATGAGCCTCGTCGTGTATCTGGCGGCCGCGGTCTTCGGACTGACCTGCGCGGTCCTCTTCCGCCGGCGGTCGCCCAGCGCCCTGCGCGACCCGCTGACCCTGTCCACCTGCGCGGCCATCGTGCTCGGCTCCCTCGTCCTCGTCTGCGCCGCGCCGGTCACCCTGGCCGCCGTCAACGACCTCACCGGCATCCCCAACTTCGGCGCCCCGCTCACCTACGGCATGCTCTCGGCGTACAGCTGCTCCCTGCTCATCCTCCTGATCAACTGGCGGGGCGGTGCCCCGGAGCGGATCCGGCGCCTGGCGCTGCGGGCCGTCGCCGCGTACGGCGCGCTGATCGCCGCCCTCGTCGCGCTGTTCACGCTGGCGGACGCGCACGTCGAGCGGCTCACCGACCTCGACACCTACTACGCGAACACGCCGTACATGCGCGAGATGACCGTGCTCTACCTGCTGGGGCACAGCGCGGCGATGGGAGCGGTGTGCGTGGTGTGCGTCAAGTGGGGGCGCGAGGTCACCGGGCTGCTGCGGGCCGGGCTGTGGCTGATCCTGGCGGGCGCGCTGCTGGACCTGGTGGGTTTCCAGCTGGCCAAGTACACGGCCGTCGTGGCGCGTTGGACCGGCCACGACCTCGACGTGCTGTCCACCGAGGTGGCCCCGCCGATGGCCGCGCTGGCGGCGCTGCTGTTCTCCGCCGGGTTCGTGCTGCCGAGGCTGCTGCCGACGGTGCTCGCCCACTGGCACAGTGTCGAGGACTACCGCAGCCTGCACCCGCTGTGGTCCCGGGTGCGCTTCGCCTCCACCGCGCCGAAGCCGCCGAGCACCTGGTGGCAGTCGCCCAGGGACCGGCTGCGCTGGCGTGAAGTCTCCATCCACGACGCCCTGTTGGCGCTCGCCCCGTACTTCGACGACCGGATCCGCGAACAGGCCCTGGACGCCGCCCTGCGTGCGGGCCGCGACCCGCACGAGGCCCGCCTCGCGGCCGAGGCGGCGATGGTGAACGACGCCGCGCACCGCGCCGCCGCCCGCCGGCCGCCCCTGTCCACGCCAAGCGCGTACCGGCTGTACGCGACCGAAGTCCCCGGCACCGGCGGGCTGGTGGAACTGGCGCAGACGCTCGCGCGTTCGCCCCACGTCGCCGCCTCGTCCGCAGGTACGGTGAGGGCCGCCGTGCCTGGGGAGCGCGGTTCCTGACGTCCTACCGCGCGGCCGGCCGGCAGCCGGTTCCGGTGGACTGGTCGTGCAGGTAGCGGGACTGTTCCAGAGAGGTGAGCGTGGTGTCGACGGCCGCGCAGATGTCGCGGATCGCGCGGGCCGGGTCGGGCAGGTCGACGTTCCACAGCTCGACGGAGCTGCCCGTGCCGATGGCCAGGGTCCGTCCGTCCGGGCTGAACGCCACCGCTTCTGCGGGCGAGCGGGCCGGCAGGGTGCGTCTGATCTGGCTGGTGGCGAGGTCCCACAGGTGGACTCCTCGTTCGTTGCTCGCGGCCAGGGTGCGCCCATCGGAGCTGAAGGCCAGCGCCTCCACCTCACCGCTGAGACTGAAGCTGTCCTGAAGCTGACCGGTGCGTGCGTCCCACGTCTTCATGGCTCCCTTGGCGCTGCTCGCGGTGGCCAGGGTGTGCCCGTTAGGGCTGAACGCGAGGGCCAGCAGCATCCCGGCGCTCGGCTTGATGGTGCGCTGGGTCCGGCCGGTCGCCGCGTCGAGCAGCCTGACCTGTTCGTCACCCGCCCCGACCTGCGCGACGGCGAGTGTGCGGCCGTCCGGGGCGAACGCCATGGCCCTGACGGATCCGCCGTGGCCCGGGTAGGCGGTGCGCAGGACACCGGTCGAAAGGTGCCAGATCCGAACCGATCCGTCATGGCCGACGAGGGCCAGCCGTGTCCCGTCGGGACTGAACACCGCCGTGTCGATGTCGCCTGTGGCGCGGCTTTGGCGAAGGCGGCCCGTGGCGACCTCCCGGACCTCGATCACGCCGTTCTCGGTGGCCCTGGCAGCCAGGGCGCGACCCGTCGGGCTGAACCCCACAGCTCCGAAGCGGAGAACAGTGACGCGCAGTTCCTCTTCCCGGAGTGCCGGGTCGGTGTCCAGAGCCAGTGTGCCGTCGCGATCGCCGGTACTGGCATCCCAGAGCTGTACCGAGCCGCGGCCGGGCGCCCCTTGGCGGACCGCAGCCACCGTGCGACCGACTGGACCGAATGCCATGTCCGTGATGTACGCGCCCTCGTGGCCTCGCAGGGTGGTACGCGGGCGAGAGGCAGTCAGGCGGTGGACGCGAATGGTGGGGTCCGAGTTGCTGCTGGTGACCAGGGTGCTGCCGTCCGCGCTGAGGGCCACGCTCGTGAGTCCTCGTCCGTGGTGTCCGGCGGTCACGGTGCCCCGCGCCGCGCCGGAGGCGGTGTCCCACAGTCGCACCGTGTCCCCACGGCCCGGAATGGCGAGGGTCCGCCCGTCCGGGGCGAAGGCCAGTTCGTTCGACCCGACGGCACCGTCCCTGATGGTGCGCCGGACCATGCCGGTGACCACCTCCCGCAGTTGCACCGAACCGTCGGTGCGGACAACCGCGTAGGTGCGCCCGTCAGGGCTGAACGCCACCGCGTAGCCCTCGATGTGGCTGTCCTGGGTGGTCCGGGTGCGGCCGGTGGCCACGTCCCACACGCGCACCAGTCCCCCGAGGCTCACCGCGGCGACGGTACGTCCGTCAGGGCCGAAGGCAACCGATTCCGGGGTGTAATGGCCGGTGAAACCGTGCCGCCTGCGGCCGGTGGTCACGTCCCACACCCGGACCGTCGTCGCGGAGACGGCGGCCACGGTACGACCGTCAGGGCTGAAGGCGATCCCGCGTATCGCACCGCCGGGGATGGTGAGGTTTCCGAGTTTCCTGCCGGTGACCGGATCCCACATGCGTACGACTCCGCCGGTGGCGACAGCGAGGGTGCGCCCGTCGGGGCTGAACGCCGCGACTTCGCCGGTGTCGTGGCCGGTGAACGTGTGTCGGAGCCGGCCCCCGGGCAGATCCCAGATCCGCACTTTGCCGTCCCGACTCTGGGCTGCGACGGTGTGCCCGTCCGCGCTGAGAGTGAGGGAGTCCACGGGTTCGGTGCCGCCGGTCAGGCGCTTGCGCAGCGGCAGCGCCGCGGCGGCGAACAGGGCGGCGGCGGCCTCGCGGGTCGGACTGGTCCGGTAGGCGTGCACGGCGAGCAGTGAGGCGAGGTCGGGTTCGGAGTCCAGCAACGCACCGGACTGGGCGGCCAGTTGCCGGGACTGGGCCAGGTGCTGGGCGGTGACGGCGCTCTGCCACTGTCCTACGGCGAGGCCGGCGGCGGCGAGGGCGAGGCACAGGGCGGTGGTGACCGCGGTGAGCACCAGCCGGTACCGGCGACGGCGCTTCTGCTCGTGGTGGCGGCCGGCGTCGAGGAAGGCGTGCTCCACTTCGGTCAGGTCCTCGCGCGGTGCGCCGCCGAAGTGTTCCCGGGCGGCGGCGAGCCGGCTTCCCCGGAACAAGGCTCCCTCCTCGCGGCCCAGTTCCTGCCAGGTGTGGGCCGCTTCGGTCAGGTTCCGGTGTACCCGCAGGCGTTCGCGGTCCTCCTCGATCCAGCCGCGCAGCCGGGGCCAGGCCGTGATCAGGGCCTCGTGGGCCATCTCGACCGTGTCGCCGTCCAGGGTGAGCAGCCGCGCCCCGGCGAGTGCCTCCACCACCTGGGCGGTGTCGTCCCGGCCGAGGCCGGGCAGTTCCGCGCGCTCGACGGGACGGCGGGTGTCGGGGGTGCCTCCCCCACTCTCGACTTCGCTCGAGCGGGGGGACCCCCATCCGGGGGCGACCATGCGCAGCAACACCCGGCGGGCGGCGGCCGCCTGGCCTTCGGTGAACCCGGCGTAGACCTTCTCGGCGGTCTTGGCGATCGCGCCGTCCAGGCGTCCGGCAGCCTCGTACCCCGCCATGGTCAGTGTCTTGCCGCGGCGGCGGCGCCAGGTCTCCAGCAACGCGTGGGACAGCAGGGGCAGCCCGCCCGGCGCGTCGGCGACCTCCTTGACCAGCCGGGCGGTGAGGGCGCGTTCCACGGACAGTCCGGCGGCCGTGGCCGGCTTGACGACGGCGTCGCGCAGTTCCGCCGGGCTCATCGCTCCGGCCAGGAGGTTGGCGTCGCGCAGTGCGTCGGCCAGGTCGCGGTGCTCGGCGCAGCGGCCGTAGAAGTCACCGCGTACCGCCAGCAGCACCCGCAGGCGGCTCTCGGGCCGCCGGGCCGTCAGCAACAGACCGATGAAGCGAGCGCGCTCGGCGGCATCGTGGCAGAGGGTGAAGACCTCCTCGAACTGGTCGACGATCACGACCGTGTCCGCCCCGGCGCCGCCGTCACCGGGAGATGCGGGGGTGAGCAGGGACGCGTGGCTGTGGGCGGGGCGTTCGCCCGGGGTCAGGATCCGGATCGCGGCCGGCCGCAGGCCAGGCTCCTGAGCCTGCCGGAGGACGGGTATCAGGCCGGCCCGCAGCAGGGAGGACTTGCCGCTGCCGGAGGGACCGAAGACCGCGGCGAACCGCCGACGGCGCAGCAGGTCGACCAGGTCGGCGGTGAGTTGTTCCCGGCCGAAGAACAGGCCGCTGTCCCCGGCCTCGAACCGTGCCAGGCCCCGGTACGGCGTGAGTGGTCCGTCGTCGTCCCGAGAGCCGTCACCGGCGGACTCCTCCACCGCCTCCTTCCACCGGGCCTCCCATTGCGCCAGGTCTCCACCGCACGCCCCCGCATAGGCCAGGGCCACCGGCAGGGTCGGCAACTGCTCGCCCGCCGCCGCCTGCGACAGCGTGGTCACCGAGTAGCCCGCCCGCTGGGACAGCGAACGGTAGGTGATCCCGTCCGCCTCCGCTCTCAGCTTGCGTAACTCGAACGCGAACCGCTGCACCGGACCCGCCGCCGGATCCACCGGCACCTCACGACGCCCCGCCACACCTTCCCCCTCCAGCCGCCCTGGATCAGAGCGCGCGGCCGATCCGCGCACGCACCTCGATGACAGCCGAAAGGGTCGCACGACCGTTTCATTGTTCGGCCGCCAGAACGGTACTGCCGAACAATGCCGCAGCCGCTGAACTCGGTGAGGTGAGCGGCGCCGGGGGGCCGCTCTGCGGGGAACGCCCTGCTGGTCGTCGGCGGTCGGCAGGGCGGCCCGCGAGCGCACCCGGCCGGTCCGCGTCGCCCTTGGCGGGCCGCGTCGGCACCCGCCTCTCGACAGCCAACGGACACCTCATCGAAGGGGACTCTGCCTCCGCATGAAATCGCCACCCCTCGGCCCTGCTTCACCGGCGCATCCGCGCTCCGCCCTGTCGCGATTACTGACCGCCCTCGCGTCGGCCGGTCCGGCGCGGGTGGGCTGGCTGGACGCGTTGCGGGGCATCGCCGCACTCGTCGTGGTGTTCGACCACTCGTCGTACACCTTCATGGCGGACTTCCGGCGGGAGGTGATGCCGCAGTTCAACACCAGCCGCTACGGCATCATGGTGTTCTTCCTGGTGAGCGGCTACATCATCCCGGCGTCGCTGGAGCGCCGGGGCTGCGTCCGGACGTTCTGGATCGGACGGGTCTTCCGTGTGTACCCGCTGTGGGCGGCTGTCGTCGCTGTGCTCCTTGCCGCCCATCTCTTGGGCGTGGTGGAGTTGCGTGACTTCGGTCAGCAGGGCGCTGCCAGTGTGGCTGTCGCCCACGCCACCATGCTCCAGGAGTTGCTGGGGACACCCAGTCTCCTTCTCGTCCTGTGGACGCTCTCCTACGAGATGGCCTTCTACCTGCTGGTCGTCGCTCTGTTCACGGTCCGCCTGCACCAGCGGTCCGCGACGGTCGCGGTCGGCTCGGCCGCCCTCGCCGCCGTGAGCGTGACGGCAGGAGTGGTGCTGCCGGCCTCTGCCTTGTCCGGTCTGGTCGGCACCGTCCCGCTGATCGTGTCTGCCTCGATCGCCATGGGGGTCGCCATCTGCTGTGCGAGCGCCAGGTCACCTGTACTCCGGCGGCTCGGCGGTGTGTTGGGCGGGGTGCTGGCGCTCGTCCTGGTCTCGTTCAACGGCACGGTCCCGCTGTGGGAGGGCCTGGTGATCCTCGCCGTGATGTTCCTCGGCACCGCCGTCCACCGTGCCGAGAACGGTCAGAGCACCTGGCTCCGTGCGGCCGGCACTGCCGTCATGGTGGTCGCCTGTGCCGTGGGGAGTGCGTACTGGTACGGCGACGGCGACCACTTCACACGGCGCGGCTGGATCGCCGCGTTCCTGCTGGCCGTACTCACCTTCGGTGCCGCACTGTTGTCGCGCCACCGGCGCATACCTCGGATATGGACCGGACTGGGAACCATCAGCTACTCGATCTATCTGGTGCATCCGGTGCTGCTGGCGGTGATCGACAGCACGATCGGCCGACGGCGGCAGGACGATCCCGCGCTCGAAGTGGCCTTCTTCGCCGTGCTGTTGCCTCTGTGCCTGCTGACCCACCGTTGCGTCGAAGCGCCCGGCCAGGCTTGGGGCCGCAGGCTGGCAGGCCGCGTGCGGCCACCGTGACGAGCGCCGGCGTCCGTGCCGCACCGCGTGCGCGGTGCCGACGCCGACGCGTCTGTACCCGCTCCGGCCGGCCACCGGACGGCGAGCTTCCGCCCATCCATGGTTAGGCTCACTACCTCACTTCGAGAACCAGCAGTTGAAGACCCCTGGCTGAACTGGAGGAGCTCCATGACGCGGAGAGCTGTCGTCATCGGTGCCGGCCTGGCCGGCATGCTGGCCGCGGCGGCGCTGTCCGGTGCCGCGGACGAAGTGATCGTCCTGGACCGCGACGACCTGCCCGACGGACCCGACCACCGCAAGGGCCTCCCCCAGGGCCGGCACGCGCATCTGCTGATGGCGGGCGGTCTCGCCGCCATGGAAAACGTGGTGCCCGGTGTGAGCATGCGCCGGCATCTGCTCGCCGCCGGCGCCCACGACATACCCCTCGGCTCCGGCATGGTGGCGCTCACCCCGGAGGGCTGGTTCCGCCGCTGGCGGCACGACGGTCCCCATATGCTCGCGTGCAGCCGGGCGTTGCTGGACTGGACGGTCCGCACGGCCGTGCTGGACCACACGCAGGTCGAGCTGCGCCAGGCACAGGTCCTCGAACTGACCGGACGGGACGGGCGGGTCACCGGCGTACGACTGTCAACTGGCGGTGAGGACACGGAGCTTCACGCCGATTTCGTCGTCGACGCCAGTGGCCGCGGCTCACGGGTCGCGCACTGGCTGGAGCGCCTCGGCGTCACCGGCATCCACGAGCGGACCGTGGACTCCGGGCTCGTCAACGCGACCCGCGTCTACCGGGTGCCCGAGGGCGCCGAGCGGTTCCCCCTGACCGTCGTGCAGGCCGATCCGTACGCGAACCGCCCGGGACGCAGCGGGATGGTGATGCCCATCGAGGGCGGCCGGTGGATGGTCAGCCTCGCCGGCACCCGGGGCGGTGAGCCACCGGCCGACCCGGAGGGCTTCCTGCGGTACATCCTCGACCTGCCGCACCCGATCGTCGGGCAGCTCATCTCCGGCGCGGAGCCACTGACCGACGTACACATCAGCCGCAGCACGCACAACGCCCGGCGGTACCTGGAGAAGGCAGGCGACTGGCCCGAGGGTCTCGTCGTCCTGGGTGACGCGCTGGCCACGTACAACCCGGCGTACGGGCAGGGCATGTCGGTGGCCGCGCTCGGGGCCCGGTTCCTGGGCGAGGAGGTCCGCCGGAGCGGGCTGGGGGCGCCCGGGCTGGCACGGCGGGTGCAGCGGGGGGCGGCGCGGTCGGTGGACGCGGCGTGGGCCATGGCTGTGGGGCAGGACGTCTGGTACCCGCAGACGCGGGGCGGGCGGCCGAACGCGGCGGACCGGCTGGTGACGCGGTACTCGCGGCGACTGACGAAGGCGGCGACGGGGTCGTACCGGGCGGCTTCGGCGCTGTGGGACGTGACGAGTCTTACGGCGGGTCCGGAGCGGTTGCTGCATCCGGCGACGTTGCTGGCGGTGCTGAACGGGGCGCTGCTGCCTCCGTTGGAGGGGCCGCCGTTGACCGCGGAGGAGCGGGGGGTTCTGCGGGGGCTGGAGCGGGCGAGCGTGTAGAACCTGGACCGGGACCGGGGCGGGGGCGCTCGCCCGCGCTTGCGGGGGTGCCGCTAACCGGCGAACGCGGGCTGCGTCAGCCCCTTCCCGGCCCCCCGCACCACCAGCAACGACCCCGCCACCGGATCCGGCGAGGGAAGGCCCACCCGGGCCGTCGTGATGTACAGGTCCGTCAGATCCGCGCCTGCGAACGCGCACGCGGTCACCCGGGGTGTCGGTAGCCCGACGACCCTGTCCAGCTCGCCGCCGGGCGTGTAGCGGCGCACCGCCGCCCCGTCCCACAGCGCCACCCACACACAGCCGTCGGCGTCGACGGTGAGACCGTCGGGGAAGCCGGCCCCGTCCTCGATCTCGACCAGCGGGCGGCGGCCCAGGGCCCGGCCGTTCTCGAAGTCGAAGACGTCGACGCGGCGGGTCGGGGAGTCGATGTAGTACATGAGGCGGCCGTCGGGGCTCCAGCCCGTGCCGTTGCTGACCGCCACGTCGTCGAGGACGACGTCGGCCGTGCCGTCGCCGGTGATCCGGGACAGCGTGCCGCCGCCGGGTGCCTCGTCGTAGCGCATGGTGCCGGCCCACAGGGAGCCGTCGGGGGCGACCGCGGCGTCGTTGGCGCGGCGGCCGGGGACCGGCTCGTGGCGCAGCCAGCGGAAGGTGTCGTCGGGGTCGAGCAGGCCGACACCGTCCCGGAGGTTGAGGACCAGGCCGCCGCCCGCGCGCGGCTTGACCGCGCCGACGTGCTGCTCGGTGGTGCGGGTCGTCCGACGGCCGGAGACCGGGTCGTACGTGTGGATCCGCGAGCCGAGGATGTCGATCCAGAGCAGCCGTCCGGCCGCCGCGTCCCAGGTGGGGCCCTCGCCGAGGGTCGCCTCCGCCCGTACCGCCACCTCGTAGGTGTACGTCATGCCACGCTCCGGTATCCGAGACGCTCCGACAGTTCGGCGGCACCCTTGGCGGCGAGCTGCTCCAGCTCGACGCGGCGCTCGTCGCTCCAGCGGATCATGGGCACCGAGATGGACAGCGCGGCGACGACCCGGCCGGTGCGGTCCTGCACCGGCGCGGCCACGCAGGAGACGTCCGGGTTGGACTCACGGTTCTCCACCGCGATCCCGCGCCGCCGGATCTCGGCCAGGGCCTCGCGCAGGGCGTCCGGGTCGGTGATGCTGTTGGGTGTCATCGCGATCAGGTCGGCGGCGTCCGGCATGCGCGCGGTGAGTTCGTGATCGGGAAGGGATGCCAGCAGCATCTTGCCGACGGAGGTGCAGTGGGCGGGCAGCCGGCGCCCGGCCGCGGAGACCATCCGTACGGCGTGTGTGGAGTCGACCTTGGCGATGTAGATGACGTCGGTGCCCTCCAGGATCGCCACGTGCACGGTCTCGTCGCAGGTCTCGGCGACGGAGCGGGCGACGTGCTGGCCCTCGGCGGCGAGGTCGAGCTGCTCGGAGTACCGGCTGCCCAGCTGATAGGGGCGCACCCCGAGCCGGTAGCGGCCGGGCTGGCCGGGCACCTGCACGATGTACGACCGGGCGGCGAGCGTGGTGACCAGCTCGTGCACGGTGGTGCGCGGCAGCTGCAGCCGGCGCACGATGTCGGGGGCGGACAGCGTTCCGTCCCCGTCGAGAAAGAGCTCGAGAATGTCGAGAGCCCGGGTCACGGCAGGTACCAAGCGTCCCACGACCGGCCCCCTCCCTTTGCGGCTAAGGCGTCTGCGTTCGAAATTTCAACAGACGATCGGCATGACGAACACAGGCTAGTCATAGAGCGTTTGCCCGGGCAATGGGCGTGCGCTGTCACTTCCGCCTCACAGGTACAACCTTTTCTCCGCTCCGGGGTCCTACCTGTGGAGAAATGGTGACGTTCTTTGCTCACCTTTCTGAGCTCCTTGGGGGAGCTGGCCCGAGCTGTCGAGCTGTGGAGTGGTTGATGATGCGGGATCTTCTTGAGTTACGGCGTGTCCGTCTCAGACGTGGTGCGGCGACGGTCGCCCTGGTGGCGCTGGGCGCCGGGGGCAGCTGGGCGGCGGTGCCCGCGGCGGCGGCCGGTACAGCGGCGGCGGGCAGCCCGTGCGCGCCGACGGCGGGCTTCACGGGCTGCCGGCTGTTCGACTTCACCGGGGCCAAGGCCGCCTTCCAGGTCCCGTCCGGCGTGAACACGCTGGACGTGCGGGCGTGGGGGCAGGGCGGCTGGGGCGGCCACAGCGTGTACGGCGGCGCGGGCGGGTACACCGCGGGCACGCTGAAGGTCACGCCCGGTGAGTCGCTGTCGGTCGCGGTCGGTGGATACGAGTCCGGAAAGTCGTTCGGCGACGCGTTCGGCGGTGCCCCCGGCGGCGGCGACGCCAAGCCCGGCGGCAACAGCAGCGCCATCCGCGCCGACGGCGGCGAGGCGCTGGTCATCGCCGGCGGCGGAGGCGGCTCCGGCAGCACGCTGCCGGGCCCGGGTTACGGCGGTGTCGCCGGCGGCGACAAGGGGCAGGACGGCTCCGAGTCGGGCTTCGCCGGCAAGGGTGCCGACAAGGGCACCGGTGGCGCGGGGGCCGGCAACGGCGCCGCGGGCGCCGACGCCACCGCGGGTGGCCGCGGCGGCGACGGCGGCAAGGCCGGTTACGGCGGTGGTGGCGGCGGCGCCGGCTACGCGGGCGGCGGCGGTGGTGCCGGCGCCGAGGACGAGAGGGCCAGCGGCAGCGGCGGAGGCGGCACCGGCTACACGAACCCGGACCGGGTGAGTGACGCGCGGATGGCGAGCGGTGTCCGCTATACGCCGCCCGTGAAGGACGACCCGTTCTGGTCGAAGTCACCGTGGCCGGAGACCGCGGGGGTGGCCGAGGGCGGCACCAACCTGATCGGCGGCAACGGCCGCGTGGTGATCCAGTGGAAGGGTGCCGTCGCACCCGCGGAACTGAGCCCGGCCTCACCCGTGGAGCAGTCCCACGAGCCCAGTGGCGAGGTCCCGCCGATGGCCGCGGTGGTCCGGGACAAGGCCGGCAAGCCGGTCGAGGGTGTCTCGGTGAAGTTCGCGTTCGACGACCCGGCGAAACTGGGCCTGAACTTCGGCAACCACGAGAACACGACGTCCGTCGTGCTGGCGAGTGACGCCCAGGGCCGCGTGCAGACGCCGGCCATCGACCTCCTCACCTCCAAGAAGGGCGACTTCACCGTCCACGCGACAGCTCCGGGCGGCCTGTCGACGGACTTCATCGTGCACGTGAGGAACCTGGCGAACGGGGTGGAGGTCCTCGCGGGCGACAAGCAGCAGGCCGAGCCCGGCCAGCCCTTCCCCGAGGTGCTCAAGGCCCTGGTGACCGACGAGGGCAAGCCGGCCGCCGGCGTGAACGTGAACTTCCTCGTCCGGGGCGGCGGCTGGGGCTCCCCCGAGTTCGAGGGCAAGTACGCGGGCTCCCGGGAGACGACCGACGCCGAGGGCAAGGTCAGCTCGCTGGAACTGGTCGCCGGTGACGAGCTCGGCACGTACACGGTCACCGCGTCGGTCGACGGCGGCGCGTCCGCCTCCTTCACCGTCGAGGTCGTCGAGAAGGTCGAGACCGACCCGTCCGCGTCCCCCAGCCCCACCCCCAGCCCGTCCGGCTCCGCCGACGGCGTCACGGGCGGCACGGGAGACGGCAACGGTTCCGGCGGCACCGACAGGGGCGGCTCCGGTACCGGCGGCTCCGGTACCGGCGGCTCCGGTACCGGCGGCTCCGGCAGCGACAACACCTCGCCGCTCTCGGGCGGCCTGGCGAGCACCGGCGCGGGCGGCATCGGCCTGATGCTGGGCGCGGCGGCGGCCCTCGCGGCGCTGGGTGTCGCGGCGGTCCGTTTCTCGCCGCGGCTGCGGATGAGGTTCCAGAACCACCGGTGATCATCTGAGCCGGGCGGTCTTACGGCGGCCGGTGTGCGGGGCGCGTACCAACGCCTCGCACACCGGCCGCCTACGTTCCTCCCCGCCCCCGGGTCTGCCCCAGAGTTCCCCGCAACCGCTGTGCGCGCAGCACCAGTTCGAGTTCGAAGCGGCGGTCCGGGTCGTCGATCTCGGCGCCCCACAGCTCGCGGATCTGCCGGAGCCGGTAGCGGACGGTCTGCGGGTGGACGCCCAGCCGGGCCGCCACCTCGGGCGCGCCGCCCCTGGTCTCCAGCCAGGCCAGCAACGTCTCCGCGAGGCGCCGGCCGTGGGTGGGGCCGCAGTGGGTCAGGGGGGCCAGGCAGCGCAGGGCGAGGTCGTCGATGAGTTCCTCCGGCTGGAGCAGGACGAGCGCCTCGGTGTGCTCGGTGCAGTGGAGGACCTCGCCCGCAGGAAGCAGTCCCCGCTCCATCAGCCCCACGGCCGCCTCGGCCCAGCGCAGCGACTTGCCGGCGTCGGCGAGCGGGACCGGCGGGCCGATCGCCCCGGCCCAGCCGGCCAGGGCGCGGTGCAGCAGTTCGGGGCGGCCGGCGGCGTCCGGCTCGGGCACGACCATCCGCGGCTGCTCGTACTCCATGTCGAGCAGGACGCCCTGCCCGACCGCGGGCGCCACCGCCTCCCGTGCCGGGCGCAGCAGGACACCGACCGCGACCTTCTCGGGCAGGGGCCAGCCGATCCGGGCGGCCCGTTCGGTGAGGGCGTCGGCCGGGTCGCCCCGGTGGTGCTCGGCGAAGATGAGTTCCATCAGGCGGCGCTGGAGCCGTAAGCGTTCCCCGGCCTGTCTGGCCGCCGCCTCCGCGTAACCGCGTACGGACTGGTCGACGAGGCCGTCCAGGTACTCGTAGCCCGCGTCCACCAGCTCGTACATCGCGGGCGGCGGGATCTCGACGCGCTGGCCGATGTCGGCGAAACGGCGCCAGGCCAGCCGTACGCCCATGCGGTAGATCGCCTGGAGCGAGTCGAGGCTGCGGCCGCCCAGGCCCTCGCCACGGCCGAACTCCTGGAAGACGCCCGGCGGTACGGTCGGGCGGCCCGACGAGTAGTCGGAGTTCTCCAGGTGCTGGACGAAGACCTCGATGGCACGGCGGATGCCGACCAGGGCCATGGGTTCACCCGACTCGTCGAGGACGACGGGCAGATGAGGGTACTCGCGGCGGATCTCCCGGAGGATCTCCTCGGCGAGCTCGGGTGCCTCGGCCATGGCGGTCGCCGCGAACTGGCGCACCTGGAGACGGGGGACGTCGTGCCAGGCCGAGCGGGTGCTGAGGGTTGCCGGGCGGGCGGGCACGGGTCAACTCCCCTGGCCTGCTTGCTCGTACGTGATCATGGGTGTGTTGGGCTGGTCGGGCGTGGCCTCGAGCAGCGCGACGATGCCGAACGCGGCGCCGACGGCGAGGGCGGCGGCGAGCACGACGGTCAGTGCGGCGGCGAACAGTCTGGACATCGCAGGGTCAGCCTCTCTGTCCGGCAAAAATCCGGACGTCGTACCCACCCGGCGTCCCACCCTGCCTGTCGGCCCCAGTGTCGACAGGAGATTGACACTCCGTCAAGAGGCGCCTACGGTCCTCGGCCCATAGAGCGGCCCGAACTCCTCATCCCACGCCCCTGGAGTAGCCGGATGCGCCGTAATGCCTCACCACTTTCCCTGATCCTGCTCGGCCTCGGTACGTTTCTGCTGGTACTGGCGCCCCTGCTCGCCTGGTACGTCGAGCCACGCGCGGCCGTGAACCCCATCGACATCGACACCACCGCCGTCTACAAGGGCACCGGCAGCGTCTTCGACACCGAGGAACTGGAGACCGTGTCCGACCAGCGGATCACCGTCACCCAGCGGGTGCGCGGCAATGTGGCCGAAAGCGAGCGCCGCGGCGGGGCCGCCGTGTGGGACGTGACGACCACGGTCGACACCGACAAGTCGCTGCCGGCCGCCGACCCGCACGACGCGCTGGAGTTCGTCCCGCACCGCTGGGTCATGGACCGCGAGACCACCAAGCCCGTGCACTGCTGCGGGGAGAAGCCCTACATCGAGGGCGAGGCCTATCTGAAGTTCCCCTTCGACGTGCACAAACGCTCGTACCAGTGGTGGGACAACTCCCTGGGATCCACGGTCACCTTGCACTACGGGGGTGCCAAGAGGATTCAGGGGTACAAGGGTTACCGGTTCACCGGGACGGTCGCGCCGGCGAAGGTCGGCACCCGGCTGGTGCCGGGCAGCATCGTCGGCCAGCCGAACCGGCCGCAGGTGCTGGCGGAGGAGTGGTACTCCAACCACGGCATCGAGCTGGTCGTCGATCAGACCACCGGCCGGGTCATCTACGCGCAGGTCGGCCCGAAGCGCACGCTGCGGGCGCCCGGCGCGAAGAAGGACGCGGTGGTACTGCTGGACAGCCGGAAGATCGCCTTCACCACCGACACCCAGAAGGACGCGGTGGCGCAGGCCGAGCGGGACAGCGGCCAACTGCGCGCGGTGGGCACGACCTTGCCGATCGGTGCTGCTGTGACCGGATTCGTCCTGGCGGCCGCCGGAGGCGTTTTGGTGGTACGGGGACGTAAGCGCCCTGATTCCCCGGAAACTCCCGATGTGCACCGAGTCCCGGTCACGATGTGACGTGACGTCAGCTCCAATAAAGCCGGAAATTGTCACCTGCGTGAGTAGCCGTGAGGAACGGGTGGGCGAAAACTGTCCACCCCACCCGAGCACAGACCGTCCACACCCACCACGCAGAAACCTCTGAAACCCCCCACAGGAACACGCACTCATCCCCCACGCTGAGTTCCGCACCCTGACGAGTTGGAGCACCCATGCCCCAGCACGTGCCGTCCTCCCTGCGCACCCCGGTCCCCCGGGCGGCGCAGCATCCCTCGGCGCTCCCCCCACCGCCACGCCGCATCGTCTTCCTCGCCCATCGGGATCTGGACAACCCGGCCGCCGGCGGCTCCGAGCTGCTGGTCGACAAGCTCGCCGACGGACTGACCCGGCTCGGTCACCAGGTGACCCTGCTGTGCGGCGGGCCCGCCTCCCCCACTCTCGGCTCCGCTCGAGCGGGAGGTGCCCCCACCCGCGACTACCGGGTCGTGTCCGCTGGCGGCGAGTTCGGCCACTACCTACGCGCCCGTTCCGCCTTCGCCCGTCAGGTCGGCGAGACCGACCTGCTGGTCGAGGTCTGCAACGGGATGCCGTACCTGGCGCCCCTGTGGCACCGCGGCCCCACGCTGTGCCTGGTCAACCACGTCCACACCGATCTGTGGAAGATGCGCTTCGGCGGGCCGCTGACCCCGGCCGCCCGGATCGGCCGAAGACTCGAACACTGGGCCCTGGCCGGGGCCGCCCAGCAACGCGGCCTGCTGGTCGCCGTCTCCCCGTCCACGGCCCACGCGCTGCGCGCGATCGGTGTCGAACGCGACCGCATCCGGGTCGTGCACAACGGCGTGGAGGAACCGGACCCGCGGGCCGAACGCTCCCCCGAGCCCCTGTTCGTCGCGGTGGGCCGCCTCGTCGAGTACAAACGGATCGATCTGCTGCTCCGGCTCTGGGAGCGGGTGCGGCCGGTCACCGGCGGCCGGCTGGTGATCGTCGGTGACGGTCCCGAGCGGGAACGTCTCGAGCAACTGGCCGGTCCCGGTGTGGAGTTCACCGGTCATGTCTCCGAGGCGGAGAAGCACCGTCTGCTGTGCGCGGCCTGGCTGCTGCTGCATCCCTCCGCGGTGGAGGGGTGGGGTCTGGTGGTCACCGAGGCCGCCGCGCGCGAGACCCCGTCGATCGCCTTCGACGTTCCCGGCCTGCGCGACTCGGTCGTGGACGGTGTGACCGGCGTTCTCGCGGCCGGCGAGTCCTCGTTCGCGGCGGCCTGGTGCACGCTAGCCCTGTCCGGGCATCGGCGGGAGTCGATGGGCAAGGCTGCCCGTGACCGGGCGGCGCGGTATCGGTGGGACCGTACGGTTCGGCAGTTCCGGGCGGTGACCGCGGAAGCGGTGCGGGGTTGGGTGCCGTGACGCCCACTCGCCGTACGGGGAAGGCCGTCTCGCGGGTGCCGGTTGTCGGTGGCTGGTCGCGCTCACGCGGCGGAGCCGCAGATGTCACTGCCCCGCGCCCCTTTGGGGGCGCCCCAGTGGAGCGAGATATGAAGGACCCCTCCCTCAGGCGCTCCCTCGCCCTCTTCCGTGCCTTCCTGCGTGAGCAGGACGACCCTGAGGCCTGCTACTCCCTGCTCGCCCGGGACGCGGCCGACCAGGTGGAGGCCTACGACGGTCCGGTCGCCGGCCGTACGGTCGTGGACGTCGGCGGCGGCAGCGGCCACTTCACCAAGGAGTTCCGCAGCCGCGGCGCCCACGCCCACCTCTTCGAACCGGACGTCCGGGAGCTGGGCGAGAAGCCGCCCGAGGGCACCGTGATCGCCGACGGGTACCTGCTGCCGCTCTCCGACGGGGTCGCGGACGTCACGTTCTCCTCCAACGTGCTGGAGCACGTGGCCGACCCGCAGACCTTCCTCAGCGAGCTGATCCGGGTGACCCGGCCGGGCGGCCTGATCTACGTGTCGTTCACCAACTGGCTGTCCCCGTGGGGCGGTCACGAGTGGGCGCCCTGGCACTACCTGGGTGCCGAGCGGGCCCGTGCCCGCTACCGGCGCCGTACCGGCCGGGCAGCCAAGCACACCCTCGGCGAGAACCTGTTCGCCGTGCACATCGGCCCGACCCTGCGGCAGGTGCGCGCCAGAGACGACGTCCGGGTCGTCTCGGCGCGCTCCCGCTACTGGCCCTTCCTCGCGGAGACCGTCGTCAGAGCCCCCGGGATCCGCGAGGTCGCCACCTGGAACCTCCTCCTCATCCTCCGGCGGTGTCCACCATGACGACGTCCACGGTCCAGGCCCCTCCTCCGGCTGCGGTCCCCACCACCGCGATCATGTCGGGCCCTCCTCAGGGCCCCAGGTCCCGGCGCTGGCTGCTGGGGTTCTGGGCCGTGGTCTTCGTGCTGTTCCTGGCGGTGCGGCCGGGCCGCCAGACCTTCGACACCAAGCTCGGCGTCACCAGTGACCCGGGGCAATTCCTCGCTGATCTGGGCCAGTTGTGGCACGACCAGGGTTCCTTCGGCGGGATCCAGGACCAGTACGTCGGCTACCTGTGGCCCATGCTGCCGTTCTACTGGCTGGGCCATGCCGTGCAGTTGCCGGTGTGGCTGATCGAGCGGCTGTGGCTGTCACTGATCGTGTCGGTGGCGTTCTGGGGCGCGCTGCGGCTGGCCGAGCGGCTGCGCGTGGGCAGCGGGGCCTCGCGCCTGCTCGCAGCGGTGGCGTACGCCCTGTGGCCGGTGTTCACCATCGTCATCGGCTCCACCTCGGCCGCCGCGCTGCCCGGCGCGTTCCTGCCCTGGGTGCTGCTGCCGCTGGCCGATGAGCGTTACAGCGCCCGGATCGCCGCCCTGCGCTCGGCGCTGATCGTCCCCTTCATGGGCGGCGTCAACGCGTCCTCGACGCTGGCGGCCCTGCTCCCGGCCGGTCTCTACCTCCTGTCCCGTCCGCCCGGCCCCAGACAGCGCAAGCTGATCGCCTGGTGGGTGCCGGGCGTGCTGCTGGCGACGGCCTGGTGGTGGATCCCGCTGCTGCTGCTCGGCTTCTACGGCGAGAACTTCCTGCCGTACGTCGAGAGCGCGCGGACCACCACCGAGACCATGTCGGCGACGGAGGCGCTGCGCGGCGGCGGGAACTGGGTCGCCTATCTGCACCTCGGCGAGGCGTGGCTGCCGGCGGGCTGGACGGTCGCCTCCTCGGTGATCGTCATCCTCTGCTCGGCCCTCACGGCCGGACTGGGCCTCGCCGGTCTCGCCCGCCGGGACCTGCCGGAACGCCGCTGGCTGGTGCTGACGGCGCTGACGGCCTCGCTGGTCCTGCTCGCCGGATACGGCGGCGCGTTCGGCGCCCCCTTCCACGGGGCGGTGCAGGGCTGGCTGGACGGCGGCCTGGCTCCCTTCCGCAACATCTACAAGTTCCAGGTGGGGCTCGCCCTCGCCCTGGTGCTGGGCCTGGCCCATGTGGTGGGCGTGGCCGGTGAGCAGCGCGGCGCCCGCCGCATCCGGGGCCGCCGGTTCGCCCCGCTGGTCGCGGCGGTCCTGATCCTGCCCGGCCTCCTGTGGCCGTACCTCAACGGCTCGATCCTGAACCCGGGTTCCTTCCAGGAGCTCCCCAAGTACTGGCAGGCCACGGCCGACTGGCTGCACAAGTACTCCCCCGACTCCCGTGCCCTGGTCGTCCCGGCGACCGCGCACGGCATCTACAGCTGGGGCTCCCCCATCGACCAGCCCCTCGACGTGCTCGCCGACTCCCGGTGGGCGCAACGCGACTACGTGCCCTTCGGCACCCCCGGCAACCGGCGCGCCATGGACGCGGTGGAGGAGGCCCTGCTGACGGGCGGCGAAGTCCCGGGCCTGGCCGACTACTTGAGCCGCGCCGGCGTCTACTACGTCGTCGTCCGCAACGACCTGGACCCCGACCAGATCGGCAACGTGCCGACCTCGACGGTGAAGCGGACCCTGGAACAGTCCGGCTACCAGCGGGTGACGGGTCTCGGCCCGCTGATGACCGGCGGCCGGATCGCCGAGGACACCCCGCTCCAGGTGGAGGGCCTGTACCCGAGGCAGCGGGCGGTGGAGATCTACCGTCCGGCGAGCGAGGACGTACCGCGTCCCGGCCAGGCCGGACTGACCCCGGTCGCCGACACGGCGGTGGTCTCCGGCGGCCCGGAGGCCCTCCTCCCCGTGGCCACCGACCTGCGGGGCCGGTCGACCGTCCTGACCGGCGACAACCACCCCGGTCTCGGCACTCCCGCGCTGCAGATCGTCGGCGACGGGCTGCGCCGCGCGGACACCCGCTTCGGCCTGGTCAACGCGAACACCTCGTACACGTACACCCGCGACGAACGCAACGCGTCCGGCGCCGCCCAGGACGCCGGTGAGAAACCGCACCAGATCCTGCCGACCGAGGGCCTGGACCACCAGACGGTCGCCGAACTGCGCGGCGCCCGCTCGGTCACGGCGTCCTCGTACGGCAATTGGCTGTTCCACCTGCCCCAGTTCGATCCGGTGAACGCCTTCGACGGCAACCCGGACACCGCATGGGCGGAGGGCGTGGCGGGCTCCCCGGACGGCCAGTGGCTGCGGATCGCCTTCACCGACGACGCCTACGACATGCCCGCGTCCTTCAAGGTCACGCCGTTGCCGCAGGAGAGCGTACGGTCGGCGGCGACCCGGGTGCGGGTGGAGACGGCGAAGGGGTCGCGCAGCAGCCTCCTGCGCCCGGACGGCTCCACGCAGACCATCAAGGCGCCCCCGGGCGGGACGAGCTGGATGAAACTGACGATCACCGACTCGGAGGCCCGGCGCACCGGTCTGGCGGGCGCGGGCTTCTCGGAGATCGACCTGCCGGACGTCCAGGTGACCCGGCTGCTCCGGCTGCCCACGGACGCCCGCGCCACCGACGCCTCGAACGAGATCGTCTCCCTGCACCGCACCGCCGACCCGTCCGGCTTCTCCCCGACGGGCACCGAAGCGGGCCTGCACCGCACCTTCACGACGGCCACCGCGGGGACGTACCGGATCAAGGCGAGCGCGGTCCCGGTGACCGGCGAGGAACTCGACCGGATGCTGTACCGGGTCGCGCCCGACCAGCAGAACCGCATCACGGCGACCGCGGACTCCACGGCGATGCTGGGCGCCGGCCTGTCGGCACGCAACCTCACCGACGGCGACCTGACCACGGCGTGGGTCGCGGGTGACCGGCCGACCATCCATCTGCGCTGGACCGGCAAGCAGCCGGTCGGCGAGATCGTGCTGGCCGCCGCGGGTGGTCTGTCGTCCCGGCCCACCCAGGTGGACATCAGCTCACCCGACGGCGCGGCGATCGCCGGCGTCGACGAGAACGGGGCGGCCCGCTTCCCGGCGATCACCACGGACCGCCTCGACATCACGATCACCGAGACCGCTCCGATCACCCTGCACAACCCGGTCGCCGACGAGGACCTGCAACTCCCGGTCGGCCTCACCGAGGCGTACATCCCGGCCCTCGACAGCTACCGCACACCCCAGCCGAAGCCCACCCGCACCTTCTCCCTGCCGTGCGGGCAGGGCCCGGTGCTCGCGGTGGACGGCGAGCTCTACCGGACGAGCGTGCGGGGACGGATACGCGACCTGACCGAGCGTCGCCCGGTGGAGGTGACGCTGTGTCAATCGGGGACGTCTGCAGCGGGGTTGGAGCTGTCGGCGGGTTCGCACCGGGTCGAGGGCGGCGACGCCGGCCCCCTGACCCTGACCGACGTCACACTGACCCGCGGCACGGTGCCCGAGGCGTCACCCGCCGGCCGTGAACTGCGGGTACGGGACTGGCTCGGCGACCGCCGCGAAGCCACCGTCGGCTCCGGCGCGGCCTCCTACATGACGACCTACGAGAACTACAACGACGGCTGGCGAGCCACTCTCGACGGCAAGGAACTGACACCGGTACGGCTGGACGGCTGGCAGCAGGGCTGGCGGATCCCGGCAGGCGCGGGCGGCACCGTCAAGCTGTCCTACGAACCCGCGACCACCTACGACGCCGGACTGATCGGCAGCGCGGTCGCCCTCGCCGCCCTGCTGGGCCTCGCCCTGTGGCGTCGCAACGCCCCCAACCCTGACGGCGCCGCCGACCCGCAGCCCCTGCCGCCCGCGCCCGGCCTGTGGCTCGGCACGGTGGCGCTCACCCTGGTGGGCGTGGTGATCGCCGGCTGGTTCGCCCTGCTGGTGCCGGCCCTGGCCCTGCTCGCGTACCGCCGCCACGCCCTCCTCGTCCCGATCGCGTTCGTCGCCCTCGTGGGGGCCGGCGTCGCGGCGGCGACGGGCGCGGGCGAACCGGTGGGCGCTCAGCAGGGGGCGTTCGGGCACGCGGCCCAACTGCTGGCGCTGATCGCACTGTTCGCGGCACTGGTGAGCGTGGCGGAGCCCAGTGACCGGGACCACGAGCGCGCGGGTGACCCCGCCGCCGCGTCACCACCCGCATCAGAGGCGCCGACCGAGCAACTGCCCCCGGTCGAGGCCGAGAAGGGGAGGCCCGAACCCGTATGACGACCCGTACGCCGACCACCCGCATCCCGTTCCCGGTGGTGGACGAGGTGGCCCGCCACTGCCACCAGGACGAGGAACCGGAAACCGTCCACATCGAGGTCCACCTGCCGGGCCGGCTGGACCCGGCACGCCTGCGGAAGGCCTTCACGGAGGCGCTGCACCGGCACCCGCGCATCCTGATGCGCCAGGCGCCGGGGCGGTGGTACCGACGCCGGTACGAGTGGGAGCTGACAGCGGAACCGGACGTGGAGGTGGTGAGCTTCCCGGCCCCGGGGCGGGACGCCCTACGGGACGCACGGACACGGGCCCTGGTGGAGGCACCACCGCTGTCGCTGTCCCCGCCGATCCGGCTGGAGGTGGTGGAGGGGGCGGGGCCGGTGCAGGGGAGCGAGGCGAGTGATGTGGTGGGCGTGCGTGCCCTGGCCGCGGGCAGTCGTGCCGCCGGGGCGGTGGGGGTCCCCCCGCTCGACCAGGCGACCCCACCCGCCGGCGGCACCGGCCGGCGCCCCGAAGGCACCGTCCTGTTCCTCACCATCAACCACACCGCCCTGGACGGCCCCGCCTGCCTCCGTGTCCTGGCCACGGCCGCGGAGCTGTACGGAGGCAAGGACAACGCCCCCGCCACACCCCCCGTC